>DELI01000005.1:0-159410 GCA_002354335.1 Sphingobacterium sp. UBA2700
CCTATTTCAGGGATGGACATTTAGAGTGTTGTCTGAACCAGGAAAGGAAGGATATAAGGATGGACAGGATCGGGCGTGGTGCCTTTGTCTGAACCAGGAAAGGAAGGATGTAAGGATTATCAGGATCTGGTATTGGGTTGGATGTCGTTATCCTCATCGTAATCCAGCGTTTCAGGAAACATTTAGTGAAACGTCTCTTGTAAAAAATACAATTCATCACATATCACATTACCCGATCCTGATAATCCTAAAATCCTTCCTTTCTTGGTTCAAAACAAAAATATCCAATCAATCAATCAATCAATCAATCAATCAATCAATCAATCAATCAATCAATCAATCAATCAATCAACCCAACGGTCTTTATTCTAAGTACTAACTACTAACTACTAAATACTACTCCCTAAACAACAATCCACTAAACTTCACCAAATAATCTCGCCAGTTCGACCAAGTATGTCCACCTTCGGATTCATAATACGTATATTTCATTCCGATATCATCTAGTTTTTTGCGGTAGGTTTCACCGGTTTTATACAGAAAATCTGTCTTTCCCATTCCGATCCAATAGAGGGCAGTCCCATTTTTCTTTTGTTGCAAAAGGTTTTGGTCGAAATTGTCGTAAACAGCAATGTTAGCGGCATCCGTTAAGCGGTAGGCTGCGGAGAATAAACCGACATAGTCAAATGTATTGGCGTAAGTGGCGGAGATCACCATGGTATGCGACCCACCCATTGACAGCCCTGCGATGGCTCTATTCTTTTTTCCTTTCTTTATGCGGTAGTGCTTCTCTGCAAAGTTTATGATTTCCTTAAAGTTTGATTCCATCTCCCCTGTCCCCACATCCGGTGTACGGAATTCAATAGCGTACTCCCCTTTTTCGGAATTGCCAGGTGCCGCAGAGTTCGAAGTATGCCCGTTTGGCATCACCACAATCATCGGCACGATCTGTCCGGCAGCAATCAGGTTATCCATGATCTGAGTCACGCGTCCTAAACTTGGCCATGCTTCCTCATCGCCACCCATACCATGCAGAAGGTATAATACCGGGTATGACTTTTTAGAGCTTTCGTATCCTGGCGGCGTATAAATGCTCATTCTTCGCTCCGCATGATTAATTGCAGATGGATACCATACTTTGGTCAATGTTCCATGCGGAACAGCATGGGTTTTATAAAGCTCTGCTTGCGCCCCATTGGTGATAAAATAGTTAAACACATTGCTGACGTCGCGAATCTGATATACATTTAAAGGGTCATTGATCCGCACCCCATCAACCAAAAAATTATACAAGTACAGATCGCGCCCCATAGCGTTCTGCGTAGCGGACCAAAGGCCATCGGCATTCTTCGTCATCTTTAGCTTATCGCCTGTCGGAGAGTCGGCAGACAACCAATTCCCTAACACAAAAACCTCCTTGGCCTGAGGAGCAATAAGATTAAAAGTGACCGTATTATCAGCCGCAACTTCGGGCGAGCGTACATCCGCTAGCTTTTTACCAATATTTTCCTGTCCTTGCGCGGAATGGCTAAGACACAGAATAAATAAAAAGAGTGAAATCAAAGGAGCTATTCTCATGGCGTGGAGTTATCGGTTTAAATTGTAGACTCTAATATAAAAAACTTTTATGATTCCCCCGATACAGCAACAGGATGAAAGCAGGTCCTACCCGCTAAAAATAGACCGTATCAAAAAAAAAACCTAAGGGCGACGATTTCCGATACCAATGATAATTAATCGACATTATTAGACAAATAATCTATTTAAATATTTATCTTTGCGGCTCCAAACAAAATACAATGAATCATCCTGTTAAGATAAAAAATGCATTGGTTTCAGTTTACTACAAAGATAACCTTGCGCCTTTAATTCAATTATTACATACTTACGGTGTTACATTTTACTCAACTGGCGGTACAGAAGCGTTTATCCGCGAATTGGACATCCCTGTAGAGCGTGTTGAGGACCTTACAGGTTACCCTTCAATCTTAGGGGGCCGCGTAAAAACGTTACACCCGAATGTATTCGGAGGTATTTTATCCCGTCGCCCATTGGCAGAGGATAAACAACAATTAGATCAATATGAGATTCCAGAAATTGACTTAGTCATTGTTGACCTATATCCGTTTGAAGAAACTGTAGCTTCTGGTGCTGCTGAGCAAGATATTATTGAGAAGATTGATATCGGCGGGATTTCTTTGATCCGCGCTGCTGCGAAAAACTTCAACGACGTGGTGATCATCTCTTCAAAAAATGATTACACAGAATTAGAGGAAATCTTAAAAAATCAGGAAGGTGCAACAAGTTTAGAGCAACGTAAATCGTTTGCAAAACGCGCATTTAATACTTCTTCGCATTATGACACGGCGATCTTCAACTACTTCAACCAAGAGGAACCAATCGAAGTGTTCAAACAATCAGAGCAAAAAGCACAAACTTTGCGTTACGGCGAAAACCCACACCAAAAGGGGGTATTCTTCGGAAACTTAGATGCAATGTTCGATAAATTAAACGGTAAAGAACTTTCATACAACAACTTAGTGGATGTTGATGCAGCAGTTGCTATTATCGATGAATTCCAAGAGCCTACTTTCGCTATCTTGAAACATACCAATGCTTGTGGTGTTGCTTCCCGCAATACCATCAAAGATGCTTGGTTAGCAGCCTTAGCATGTGATCCTGTATCTGCATTTGGTGGCGTTTTAATCTGTAACGCTGAAGTCGATAAAGAAACAGCAGAAGAAATCAACAACCTATTCTTTGAGGTGTTGATCGCTCCTTCATACAGTGAAGATGCTCTTCAAGTATTGACAGGTAAGAAAAATCGCATTATCCTTCGTCGTAAAGAAGTAGCATTACCATCACAACAGTTCAAAACCTTGTTGAACGGTGTTATTCTTCAAGACAAAGACAATACAGTTGAAGGCCCTAAGGAAATGACTGCTGTTACCGAGGTAAAACCTACGGAAGAGCAACTAAAGGATCTTTACTTTGCCAATAAAATCGTTAAGCATACGAAATCAAATACGATCGTATTTGCTAAAGATGGTACTTTAATCGCTTCTGGCGTTGGTCAAACATCACGTGTCGATGCATTAAAACAAGCAATTGAGAAAGCACAATCTTTCGGTTTCGAAATCAAAGGCAGTGTGATGGCATCGGATGCCTTCTTCCCATTCCCTGATTGTGTTGAAATTGCTGGTGACGCTGGTGTTGTTGCCGTATTGCAACCAGGTGGATCCATCAAAGATCAATTGTCAATTGATATGGCTAACGAAAAAGGAGTTGCTATGGTGACTACAGGCGTTAGACATTTTAAACATTAATTAGATATAAGACATAAGACATTAGATATAAGACGTATGTCGTCTAGAAAAGGGTCGCTTTCGCGACCCTTTTCTTTTGGAGTGTTGGGATCGGTTGTTTTTGGAAGAAAGAAAGGAAAGTTTGTCTCGAACCAGGCAAGGAAGGGTGGATTGTCTTGAACCAGGAAAAAAAGGATTTTAGGATTGGCAGGATCCTGTCTATCCTAAAATTCTTCCGTTCCTGGTTCAGACAAAGTTCATCCTGATTATCCTTACATCCTTCCTTTCTTGGTTCAAAACAGTACGAATCTTCGTTCACTCAAAACCCTTGTAAAGCCCTTTCAAACCCAATGTATAACCCAATCAAACCCGCTCGGAAAGGGCTATGATATGGGTCAGCAAGGGAAGTGAAAAAGTAATCAATAAATAATCGTTAAACGCAATCCTTTCAAAATAGTATTTAGTAGTTAGTACTTAGTATTAAGACCTATTGCGTAATATCCTGCTCATCCTTAAATCCTTTTTTTCCTGGTTCAGACGAACCTCCTTTTGTGGTTTAAACCAAAGGTTCAAAACAATGCATCCCACCAATCCCTTCAGACAACATGTTTCAAAAACCAAATTTATAACCGCCATACGTCTTATATCTAACATCTCACATCTAACGTCTAAATCAAAACATTCCCCCCTCCTATTCGTTACTATACACAAATATCAACAATATGAGAGCTTTAGCATATTTAACTTTGGCGATTGTTATCTTGGCAGCCGCTTGTCAGGGAAACAATAACAATCAGCAGAGTACCAAAACGGATAGTATTGAGCTCGATACAGGTCTAGTTATCGAAGTTAAAGTCGATACCATACAGCGCATTCGGGACAATTACGAGCGAATTCATGCGATCAAGGATTGGGATAAAATCGATTCGGCGGAGGTGTTGGGCGAATCGACTGAAGGTGGAATTGCTTATTTCTATTACAGGAATAATGTCATGGAGAAGATGGATATCGAATATTATGGCGAGGGTGGTTACACCAATGATTATTATTACTTCAAGGACAATCAAGTTTCTTTCGTTCTGGAGGAAATCTATCGTTATAATGCCCATATGTATTCGCCTGAATTCGACTATGCTAAGACCAAAAAGACGGAGGAATTTAGGTTCTACTACTTTGATGGGAAATTTGTAAAAGGACTTCCTGAGCAGGAGGATCCGAAATGGCAGGTTGAGCTGGCAGATCGCGCGGCAGTTTTACTTCAACAAAAGGAAAAGATTAGTAAATTGAAAAGATATTAAGCGATCGAATGGAATTTAAGTCTTCTTTTCCACCTATTATCTCTGCTGATGCGAAGGTCCTTATTTTGGGGAGTTTGCCCGGCGACCTCTCTCTGCTTCAACAACAGTACTACGGGCATCCGCAGAACAGGTTTTGGAAATTGATGCATCTGCTGTTTGAGGAGGAGCTCAGTGGTCAGTATGAGGATAGAAAGCGTCTTTTGTTAAAGCATGGCGTTGCCCTGTGGGATGTTTGTGCAAAGGCGATCCGTCCGGGAAGTATGGACTCGGATATTTCGGAAGTGCAGGCGAACCCCATTCCGGAATTGCTGGCGACCTATCCGGGCATTAAACGTGTTTTTTTCAATGGGCAGAAAGCGATGTCGCTTCACGACAAGCTATTAAGTCGCGTTGAAGGGGTAGAATATATTGGTCTGCCGAGTACCAGTCCGGCGAATGCACGCTTCCATTTAACCCTTTTGAAAGAGCATTGGACACAGATTCTTTAACCTATCTGTGCAATAAATTTATCGAATTGGATTTAAAGCTGTTTGCTGGTGAAAAACTTTCGCATTAATCAAGTGGTTTGTTTATTTTTGCAAGCAAGATGTCAGATTTAAAATACAACCAAAGAGGTGTATCCGCTGGTAAAGAGGATGTGCACAATGCGATTAAGAACATTGATAAAGGATTATTCCCACAAGCTTTCTGTAAGATTATCCCTGATATATTAGGTTCCGATGAGGAATGGTGTAATATCATGCATGCAGATGGTGCGGGTACAAAATCTTCCTTAGCCTATGTTTACTGGAAAGAGACTGGCGATGCGTCGGTTTGGCGCGGTATCGCGCAGGACGCTATCATCATGAATGTGGATGATCTACTTTGTGTTGGTGCAATCGATAACATCTTATTATCTTCTACGATTGGCCGTAACAAGAACCTGATTCCGGGTGAAGTTATTGCAGAAATCATCAATGGTACGGAAGAGATTCTTGCGGAGCTTCGTGAGCTAGGTATGGGTATCTACTCTACGGGTGGCGAAACTGCTGACGTAGGCGACCTGGTAAGAACTATTATTGTCGACAGTACCGTTACTTGCCGTATGAAGCGCGAAGATGTGATCTCCAACCACCGTATTCAGGCTGGAAATGTCATTGTAGGTTTAGCGTCTTACGGACAGGCAACTTATGAGAAGGAATACAATGGCGGTATGGGATCCAATGGATTGACTTCTGCACGCCATGATGTGTTCAGCAAATATATCGCTGAGAAATATCCGGAGAGCTTTGACCCTGCAGTTCCATACGATTTGGTATTTGCTGGCGGAAAGGCATTGACGGATAAGATTAAAGTGGAAACTGGCGAGGAGATTACGGCAGGTAAACTAGTATTATCAGCAACACGTACCTATGCACCAGTAATTAAACAGATATTGGATAAGTACCGTTCGCAAATCGATGGTATGGTTCATTGTTCTGGTGGTGCACAAACGAAAGTATTGCATTTCGTAGATGCTGTTCACGTGATCAAAGACAACTTGTTCCCGATTCCAGCGCTATTCGAGTTAATTCAAAAAGAGTCGAATACCGATTGGCAAGAAATGTATAAGGTGTTCAATATGGGACACCGCATGGAACTTTATGTTCCTGAGGAGATTGCTGCCGATATTATCGCTATATCGGAGTCTTTCAACATCCCTGCACAAATCATCGGTCGCGTAGAGGCGGCAGATACTAAGAAAGTAACTATTCGCTCTCCATACGGAGAATTTATTTACGAATAAATTTGACGTGGACGGCAAGAAAATTATAGGTAGAACAGAGATCATCGATTTGCCCGAATTGGGGCTCTACGATATCGACGCTAAAATAGACACCGGCGCCGAAACTTCTGTTCTACACTGTGAACAAATGGAAGTAGTCAATAAGAAAGGGCATCTCTATGTGATCGGGCATATCCGTCCGAACCTCGATAGCGATAAGGTTTTGAAGTTGACTTTCCCTGTCCATCGTGAAAGAACGATTAAGAGTTCTTTTGGGCAGTCCGAAATCCGCTATATATTTCTAACAAAAATCCGGATGTTCAATGAGCTGTACGATATTAAACTCTCCTTTCGCGACAGATCAGCAATGTCCTACCCCATGCTTTTAGGGCGTAATTTTATCACTCGAAAATTTTTAGTGGATGTGGCTAAGAAAAATCTAGCATCCAATTTGATATAAAATATAAAAGCCCATTTATCTGTTAAAGAACTAAGAAAGTGAAGATAGCTATATTATCGACAAATAAGTCAATTTATTCGACCAAGCGTTTGGTTGAAGCTGCCGTTGCTCGCGGACATGAATGTGTGGTGATGGATCACAGCAAATGTTATGTGGGCATACAACAGGGCAAACCATCCATACATTATAAGGGCCAAGATATCGGCGAGATTGACGCCATCGTACCTCGTATCGGTTCATCCGTTACGTTTTACGGATCGGCAATCGTCCGTCAGTTTGAAGTAATGGGAGTTATTTCTGCCAACCCGAGCCAGGCGATCACGCGTTCGCGCGATAAACTACGTTGTATGCAGATCCTGTCGGGTGCTGGCTTAGGTTTACCGATTACAGGTTTTGCTAGAACGGCATCTGATGTGGACGACCTGATCAATATGGTCGGTGGTGCTCCGCTGGTGATTAAATTGCTAGAAGGAACGCAGGGAATCGGTGTGGTATTGGCGGAAACTAAGAAAGCGGCATCTTCGGTAATCGAGGCTTTCTATGGCTTAGGGAACAACATCTTGATTCAAGAATATATCAAAGAGGCAAAAGGAACGGATATCCGTGCTTTTGTTGTCGACGGTAAAGTAGTTGGCGCCATGAAGCGTACCGCGAAAGAAGGCGAATTCCGCTCGAACCTGCACCGTGGCGGTACGGCGGAAGTCATCAAATTGACGCGTAAAGAAAAAGAAACTGCTATCGCTGCAGCACGCGCAATGGGACTTACCGTGGCAGGCGTAGACATGCTGCCTTCATCCCGTGGCCCACTTATCCTGGAGGTAAACTCATCCCCTGGCTTGGAGGGTATAGAACAAGCTACAGGTAAGGATATCGCCGGCGAAATTATTAAATATATCGAAAGGCAATATGAGGCTAAACAACTCGCTAAGCCTGCAACGATAAGAACAAAGATTAAGAAACAGAGTAATCTGTAGAAATAGCCTGCTAAAGCAGGCTATTTTAGTAGTTAGTACTTAGTACTTAGTAATTAGACCTATGGCGGTAAAGATGTTCGTTAAGATTGACGTTTCTGTCTGAACCAGGAAAGGAAGGATTTTAAGATTAATAGGATATTACGCTATAGGTCTTTATACTAACTACTAACTACTAAATACTATTTCTTGGTTCAAAGACAACACATTCTGCCAATCCTTCCACCCCTCTTTTCTTATTTCAGGGCTTGGCTTACTTCAATTGGTAAATCTGACTCTAAAATAGAGGCTCCGTCGGCAAAGACTGCTCTAAATTTTTCGGCGCGTTCTTCTTTGGTTGGAAGTTTATCGTAGGTCGGTGCTGATGAAATCATGCACATGACGCCTTTTTCGTGAAAGAATTTGTACATGTCTTGATTTGCCGCTTTTATCTCCGGGCCAATATAAACGATCATCCGATTAAAGGGCAATCCCGATTGAACGAATTTGTCTAAATCCTGTTGTGTTTTGATATGCATAGAGAGATACTGTTTTGGGTTCTTCTCCAGGTAGAATCTTGCTTGTTCGACATTGTGCACAGTTACCCATACCCAGGCATAGGCATTATGCTTTCTGATGATTTCAGCAGTCATCTCCATCGGAAGATCCTTTTTATCCAGGTTTAGGATGGTCTTTCCCTTCGCCCAGGTAATCATCTCCTCTAATGTATTGATCTTATATTTTGTTGCTTGCCCTTGCTTATCTTTCAGCTTCAGCTTCTTCAACTCTGCCCAAGTGTAGTCGATTACTTTTCCGGTTCCAGTAGTCGTACGGTCGAGTGTCGCGTCATGCACCATCACAGGGATACTGTCTTTCGTCAAGCGAGGGTCGATCTCAAAGATGGCTACCGTATGCTTCAGCACTTCCTTCATGGAAGGGATGGAGTTCTCAGGCATATGATTCTCAATCGTTCCTCTATGTCCGGAGATCACTTTCTTGTCCGAAGCATATTCGAAGTACTTGTACATCTCATCTACGGTTTTGAAGTTTAGCTTATGTAGCTTTTGGGCTGAGGCTTGAAGCGAAAGCATCAATATAGCGCCTGCAAAAAATAGTTTTTTCATCAGGATTTTTTGTATGCGAAATTAAGCATTCAGCTTTAACAAATTAAAACCTTTATGTTTATCCAATGTTATCAACGTAAGTGCAGAATTCTCTTGAACGATTTTTCTGTAGTTCTTCAAAGGCATTCCAAGTTGGCTCGACATGAATAAACGGTTGACGCCGTTGTGTCCAACAACGAGGATTGTTTTGCCATCATATTTATCCATCAACTCGTTATAGAAACTATTTAAGCGTTCAATGACTTGCTTGGCTGTTTCTCCTGTACGACCTGCTGCATGTTCTTCGGGATTGTAAAGCCAATTGTCCCAAGACTCCGGGTCTTCAGCAATAAATTCGTCGGAACGCTTCCCTTCCCAGTTACCGAAGTCTACTTCGATAAGGCGTTCGTCGGTTACAACGCGTGCTTCTTCGCCGGAAGCGATAGCTGCTGTATGCTTAGCGCGCTTTAACGGAGATGAAAAGATATGGTCGAAGCTAAAGTCTTTCAACAGCTCATTCATACGATTGGCCTGCTGAAGTCCTTTTTCAGTAAGTTCTATATCTGTTCTTCCGCAGTATTTATTTCCGTCAGCATTGTATGCAGTTTCACCGTGACGTAATAGGCAAATAGTAATCATCTATAAATAATTTAAATCGCTAAGTTTCTGTTTAAATGCTAGGTATTGCTCTTCATAGGCTGCTAGCAATGTCGTGTCGGGCTGCACTTCCTTCTCAATTTGAGTCATCGCAGAAGCCGCTTCAATCAATGATGCATAAAAGGTATTGGATGCCGCCATAATTGCTGCACCAAATGCACCGCTTGCTTCTTTGCACTTGAATATCGGCACATTCATCACCGAGGCTCTGATCTTCAGCCATACATCGGAATTACTGCCTCCACCGGCCGAATAAACCGCCTCTACCTTTTCTCCAGACAGGTCTTCGATGATCTCATAAGCCAGGCGCTCGATAAAAGCGACCCCTTCTAAGCCGGAGGTAAATAGTGCTGCTCTGCTTGCGTTTTCCGGAAAGAAAGCCCTAGCCTGAGGTGCCATAATAGGATATCTTTCCCCTTCTTGTTTTAAAGGCCAGGCAAGAAGCCCGGTAGGGATTAGCGTTTCTGCTTCCTCATTTAATTCTTGCAGATTTTCGGCGAAATCTAAGGATATCCAGTCAGCGCCGGTATTGCTGGCCCCACCGGGCATCCAATATCCTTCCGGATGACGGTGACTATATAATCTTCCTAATGGATCGACCACATTGTTTTTCGTTACTCCCTTGATGACCAAGGTGGTTCCTATCGTCGTATTCCATGTACCTGGTCTAACAGCACCAGAGGCCATTTGCGTAGCACATCCGTCTGTCATCCCTACAACAACGTCGATACGCGGGATTCCCCAAGTCGCTGCTAGATCAGCATCGAGTTTGCCCACTACTGTGCCGGAAGGTACTACCTCCTGAAGCCAGCTAGGCTTTAAGCCGATTTCTTGAGTAACAAATACTGGCCACTCTAGCTTTTCAAGATCATATGCCGACTTTAAGACGTTGGTATAATCAGTAGTATGGTAATTGCCGCTAAACTTGCCAACGATATAATCCGAAGCATGAACCCAAAGGCTAATTTGTTCGGCCTTTTCTGGATAGGTTTCAACAAACCAAAGCATCTTAGAGATGCCGGAGGAGGCATTGAACCCGGTATACCCATCTTTCACATATTTGCTGGCAATTTCCTTGCAGCGCTTGCCCTGTTCTACCGAACGAGGATCGCTGTACATAATCGCATCATGCAAAGGTTTTAAGTCCTTATCCAGTGGGATAACCGTGCCTGAGGTCGATGTAACAGATAGGGCGAGGATATCGGATTTGTTGATATGCGCAGGCAAAGAACTAATCAGATCAGCCATCATTTCCTGGCAATCTTGCCACCATAAGTCTGGAGATTGTTCCTCTCTGAATCTGTCGTCTAAGTCGAACTTACGCGCATCAGATGCGATCAGTTTACCTTGTTGATCTACCAATACAATTCTTGCTCCCTGCGTTCCGACGTCTACTCCGAAGAAATATTTGTTCATCTATGCTCCTACTTGTTTAAAGGTTTTACGCGCATTTTTCCACTCCAAATACAATTGCTCGAATTCTTCATGGTCTTGCGGATGGATTTCTTCTAACAGCTCAGGGCTGATGTTCGGTACGTGCAAGGCGTCATTACATACGAATACGCCTCCAAGTACAGAAGCCTGGCGGAATGTATCGCGTATTTTGATGCTCTTGCCGAATAGATTGGCGATAAACTGACGTAACTTGCGGCTTTCTACTCCACCGCCACATGCCCAGATATAAGATTCGTTATGCGGCGAAACCGCGCATAAGAACTTGTAGTTTTCGTAGATGCTGCATGCGATATCCCAAAGAATAGCGAATACAAAGCTGCCACGCGTTAGTTGATGCGATACTGGCGCATTGAAAATAAAACCACCTTTGGTCAAGGGTTCTTCCTCATCGGCAATTAGTGACCCTAATGAGGCAACACATTGCGAATAGGTAGCATCCTCTAATTCACGCTCAATAACATCATAACCTTCGTTTGGATAGAAGATTTCTTTCAGACGCTGATAGTTCAATCCGGTAACACCGGCATTCGCTTCCAGGATGAAGTTATGCTCGTCGATATGACGGCTTGTCCAAGTGCGTTGATCCTCATCTTTCTCATAGGTATCTACGATCTTGATGATCGGAGTCGTCGTTCCTGAAACAATGACTACGTCGTTTGCAGAAGGATCCATACTACGGATTGCCAGCTGCGTATCTCCTCCCCCAACAACAACGGCAGCTTCCGCGTTGATAGCTAAGGTATTTGCCACCTCTGGAAGGATAGTTCCAAGAACAGAGGTAGCATTTTTCAATTGTGGCAATATGTTAGCTGGAAGTTGAAATAAATCCAGCAAGATGTTACTCCATTGTTTTTTCTCTACATCGTAAAGCAACGTTTCGGATGCTTGAGAATGCTCGTAGCATGTAACGCCCGAGAACTTATACTGAATCCAGTCGCTAATGCTCATGACGCAAGCTATTTTATCGAAAAGATCCGGATAGACTTCCCTTACGCCAACTAATTTAAAAGCGGAGAATAGCGAAGTCGGATAACGCCCTGATAAGTTGTAAACTGTATCCTTATCTGTCAGATCTTTTTCCCATTTACGCCCTCTATGATCGATATTAGGCATACCAAGTAGGGAGTTACCCTCGGCGTCAATAACAACAATCCCTTCGCGTTGGCTGGTCGCTGTAATGGCGTTAATTTTAACATCACCTGCTTCAGCCAGTGCATCTTTTGCAAGATGCAGGATCTGATCCCAAAGCTCATTTGGATTAAAGAAGATGGATTCTTCGTAGTTCGTATCGGACTCGTAATGAACATTCTCGCGTTTGATACTTAAGATTTCCCCGCTAGGAGTTGCTACCCCAACACGAGCATTACCCGTACCAATATCTACTATTAAATAGGCTTCTTTTTGTGCCATGATTATTGAATCGTTGTTTTATCTAAAACTGCTTTGTTAACCAGTTGTTTTATCGATTTATTGCCATTGATAAAGAACTCACGCAGGTTATTGTTCATAATAAACGCATGGTGATCCTCTACCTCATGCGTTGCACCGGCGATATGCGGTGTTGCCAACACGTTTTTGTTCAAGATCATTTTATAGTCGATCTCATCAGGTGGTTCGTTGTAGAATACATCCAACACAGCTCCTCTGATTTTACCATTCTCGATGATGTCTAGCAAATCCTCACGATTAACAACCGTTGCACGTGCCGTATTGACAAAGATAGAGTCTGATTTCATCAATGAAAGGTATTTCTTGTCGATCATACCTTTGGTCTCATTAGTTACCGGCAAGTGGATACCGACTACGTCGCACTCCGCAAATAACTCATCCAATTCTACCTTTTTGAAGTCTGTATTTTCATCCGTGTAATATGGATCAAAGTAATAGATTTCACATGGGAAATTGACAAGCATACGCGCGATGTGCTGTCCGACTGCTCCGAATCCTACCATACCAACGCGCTTGCCAGCCAATTCATTGCCCTTAAATTGCAAGTATGAGGTATGTGCGCCTTCGCCCCAGTTCTTGCCTTCCAACCAGTTGATACCTGGGATGGTATTACGCATCAAGGTGATCACATTAGCAATAAACATCTCGGCAACCGCTTGCGCATTTCTTGCCGGCGTATTGAATACCGGTATTCCCAATTCGGTAGCAACTGCTAGATCGATATTAGAAGGTGTTCCGCGGCAAATTCCTACGAATTTTAATTCAGGATTCGCACGTAATACATCAGCAGTGATTTCATCATGTTCAGAAATCAAGGCATCAACTCCCGTTTCCTGGATCAATGCACTTAACTCTTCAGGATTATATGCGCGTCCATGAGGTTTCCATGAACGGTAAACAACTTCATCAAAAAGGCCTTCCAACTCTTTCAAAGCTTTCGCATTCTCGTAAGGCGCTGTAAGTAATACTTTCATAATTATTCTATACTATTCTAAACTATTTATTGTTAATTGTGTGATTCTACTTCTTTTGGAATGGTGATAAACTTGGTCAATACAGCGCTGACTAAATACAGTCCTGCCAAAACCCAGATAACGCCCGCACTTCCAATGGTGCTAATTAATAATCCGACGATTGCCGGTCCGACAAATACCGGTAGACCTGCCCCTAAATTGAGGATAGCCATCGCAGCTCCCTTATCTTCTTTAACAAGCGAAGGAACAAGTGCTGATAATGGAACATATCCTGCGAGCAATGCACCCCATGCGATACCAGCGGCCATTACCGCCCAATAACTCCCCCCAAACCAAATCGGTGAATAATAAAACAAGACTGTCGTGATAGCGCATCCTACGCCACCAAACCACATGATGGTATTCTGCCATCCTAAGCGGTCGCCAACAAATCCGAAGATCAGATTGAAGATGATGTTACTGGTGAAGATGGTCCCCCATATCTGCAACCATTCTTTCGTGTCGAAGCCATGCTCTGCCATATATAGCGGAAGGAATACGGGAAATGCAAATTGCGCTGTCGTGTTGATGACACGCACAATACCGCCGATCAATACCTTTGGTTCCTTCTTAACGATGGTTAATCCGTTGCTCAGTTCTTGCATCTTAGAACCTTTGGAAGCTTTTGTTTCGAACTTATCGCGGTTTAAAATCAATGCAAAGAACGCCCCGACCAATACCCATAAGATTGAACTCCATAAGGTATTTTCATATCCCCATCGCTCCAATGCCCAACTGGAATAATAGGCTCCCAATACATTTAATCCACCTGTAAATACAAACCAAAACCATCCGACTGCCCGACCTAAGATATCTTGTGGCGCTTTATAGGTTATCCAAACCATGAACGAATAAGCAAACAACGGATATCCAAATCCTCTGATTGCGTAAAAGAACAACATGGATGTGTAGTCTAATTTCGCCATCCCCATACCCACAAAACCTATCGTACCGATGATGTAAAGTAGAAGTCCCATGGCCATCGCCTTTCTTGGTCCATAACTTTCGGCTAATACGCCGGAAAACCAAGAAGAGATTGCTATGGTAATTCCATACACCGTAAATAGTAGCGAGGATTGTTCGATGGACATGCCATGTTCAATCAGATAAGGACTCAGCCATCCCTGCTCGACGCCGTCCCCCATCATAAAAATCAGAATACCTAAGTATCCCCACTTTAAATTGCTAGGTATACCCAGCCTGTTCATTAAATTGTTTTGTGCCATTAGGTTTAGTATTGTAATTGGTTGATGTAAATATGCTATCTAAAATAAATAAAAATTAACAAAATATAATATTTTAAAAGTAATCAGACCCAAAAAAAGGAAAAGTGGGCTATAAAGAACGCTTTTCCGTTTATTTAATTCAAGTAGTTTACAAAATAAAACCTACTCGCTTGCACACTACATCAACCTCAGTTCAGGACTAGATATAATTAATATCTGCTGACAAAAACCAATGGTCACTGGGCACAATATTCTTCCATCGATCTTTTATGATAACCGACTTCGACGCACTCAATGGACCTTTAATGAATATGAAATCGATCTTCTTCGCTTTGGCATTTCGTTCAGCATCATCCGGACGGAATGCATTGGTCGTTCCTTCAGGTTTTGCATCACCATTGCTCAATACATAGCTATCTTTCCATCCCGCATTGATGATCTCGGGATAAAGACCGGCGCCATATCCATTGTTGAAATCTCCGGTAAGTATCTGCGGAAAGTCATCTTGATATTGCGCTGCTTCCTCTAGTACTACTTTGATCTGACCTAGCTTTGCTTCATTGCTAACATGATCCAGATGTAAGTTGATCAGTCGGATTTCTCTGTTCGTTTTTTTATCCAGCAGTCGCACCCAGCTACAGTTTCTCGCTCTCGCACTTCCCCAGGAGATACTTCCTGCAATCAGTGGAGTTTCGGATAACCAATACCCTCCTGCTGTGATCAATTCAAAGCGCTTCTTGGAAAAAAGAATAGGGTTTTTCGCAATCCCATGATAGCCTTCTTTGAACTTATCCATCTCCGGACCGTCAAATCCAAAAGCAAAATAGTCTTTTAGATCATTCTTTAAATCTAAGAACTGATTTCTAAGAACTTCCTGAAAACCGATCAAGTCGGCTTGCTGTTTCTTAATTACCTGGATACAGGCTTCACGTCGATGTTGCCAACCCAGTCCTTTCTCATTATCTTCCGGTAAATCCACTCGGATATTGCAAGAGAGCACGCGGATACCAACATTTGCTTTGCGCGAATCCAGTGCAAGCGCCTGGCTAGAGCCTAGTAAAGGCAGGCTTGCCAGAAGGCCCGCCTGCTTTATAAAGTTTCTCCTTGAAGAGTTCTTAAAATCATTCATAGGATTTATTATTTATTATGCGTTTGCTGCAGTTTCTTCGCCCAAGTAAGCACCTGAGTTGATAAGTTCTGCACGTAATTCTGCCACATCTACTTCCGATGGTGATACACCCTTACGAACAGCTAATTTCGCTGCACGACCTGCTGCCTCACCCATAGCCATACATGGAGCCATTACGCGAATCGCAGACATCGCCTCATGTGTAGTCGAGATCGAACGACCTGCTACCAATAAGTTCTTCACTTTTTGCGGAACCAATGATCTGTATGGGATATCATAACTATCGCCACACCAAGTCAAGGTACAACCGCCACCTTCGGGATGGTGAATATCTAATGGATAACTCGCTACAGCCACCGCATCATCAAATCTGCGGCAACCTAAGATGTCATCCGCTGTCATCACGTAGTTTCCTACAATGCGACGAGTTTCACGAATACCTAAGAAAGGCGCCATTTTAGTAAAATGCGAATTCTCAAATCCTGGAACATACTCCTGCAAATAGCGTTGGATCTCTTCAACTTGCTTACGGCCTTCAATTTCACCGAAAGTTAAACTTTCTGGATTAGTACCATCAACACCGTTGATACGCGACATATTCACCCATACTTCGCCCTCACGCAAACCTGTAATCAGGATTGTACGCTCAACTGGAAGGTGATATCCTGCCTGACGAGCTTTTTCCATCACACTGCGAAGACCTACCACGATGAACTGATGATTCTGTCCGAAGTATTCCGCAGGAATGAAATCCGTTAAATATGTTCTAGGTTCTTCAGCAATCGACATACGCAGTTTGTCGGTATCCACATTTGCCATACAGAACATCAAGGTCGGTGGCTGCGCGCCTCCAACTTCATTCCCTTGCTCACATTCTACACCAGCTTTGTAAGCAACATCCGCATCACCTGTACAGTCAATAACCGTCTTAGCCAATATCACTTCTCTACCTGATTTGCTTTCAATGATTACACCTTTCAGCTCATCACCTTCCATTACAACTCCTGCCGAGAAGACATACAGCAATACTTTAACGCCTGCTTCCTCCAACACTTTCAGACCAACATTCTTTACAGCTTCGGGTTCAACTAAAGTTAAACTCATGTGCAAAGGACATGGACGGTGCTCCGAAGCAGCATCAACTTCTTTCAATCTGTCGATAAACTTCTGTGGCAAACCTTTAATGATCTGATTTCCTTTCTGACCAAGGAAACCTAGAATAGGCAAACCAATCGTCATATTACCACCCACAAAACTACGGTTATCGATTAATGCAACCTTCAAACCATCAGATGCGGCCGCTTGAGCTGCAATGATACCTGCAGGTCCGCCACCAACAACCAATACATCCACATCCATACGAACCGGCGTCTCTCTCGCGGGCTCAAGAATAGTCTTTACTTCTCCCATGTCGAATTATAAATAATATTTTAAATCTTTTAATTACGCTTTTATAACTGCTTGATGCTGTTCCGGCTTCTCTTTCTTAACCATCGTCCACAGAATCAAAACAGCAATTGGATGCATAAAGGCCATTGCAATAAAGATGGTTCCTGCACCCAATGAACCCATCATTTGACCTACAAAATAGTTGAACAATACAGCACCTAATGCGCCAAAGCCACCTGCGATACCCAGTACCGAAGCCACGTTCTTCACCGGAAATGCCTCCGCAATTACTACACTGATAGTAAACAACCAGCTTAAACAAGCTACCGCCACCAATGCAAAGATAAAGATCGTCAAATAAGGACTCGTTACATAAGTTGTTAAACAACACAAAGGAGCCAACACAGCAATACTACTCAACATAATCTTACGAGCAAGCAACGGTTCCTTACCATTTCTCACCATCTTATCAGACCATGCAGACGTTCCAATTGCACCGAGATCAGCAACTAAGAACGGTATCCAGCCGAACATGCCAATCTGAGCTAATGTCAACCCGCTTTCCTCCTGCAGATAGCCAGGCAACCAGAATAAACAGAAATACCAAACCGGATCACTAACAAAACGGATAAGCAAGATACCCCATAAGGTCTTTCTGCTCCATAACTGACCCCAAGTGAAGGCTGTTTCTTCCTTTTGATCGACCTGCGCACCGGTAGCCTCCGCTCTGATTTCCGCAGGCGGCTCTGTATAGATTAAGAACCAAAGCAACGCAATGATCAACCCCACTACCCCTGCAACAATAAAAACCGTATGAAAATTATAGCGCATGGCTAACCAAGCCACCAATGGAGGCGCAATAATGGCTCCGATCGAACTACCTGCCACACATAAACTATTTGCTGTGGCGCGAAGCTTGCCGGAAAACCAAACGGTTACTACCTTTAGTTGTGCCGGAAAATTAGTAGGCTCTGCCGCTCCCAACATCCCTCTAAAAAATAAGAAAGAACCGAACGTTCTCGAGAAGCCGCCACCCAAACAAGCGATCGACCATCCCAAGATACCGCCAAGCATCACCTTGCGCTCGCCAAACTTATCAACAAGCCATCCGGACACAGGATACATCAGCGCGTAGAATACGGTAAATACGTTCAACACCAACGCGTAACCATCATCTCCCAAATCAAACTCCTCCTTCAGCATAGGTTTCAATATCGAAACTATCTGACGATCATAGTAGTTAAAGACGATAGCCAGAAAGATGACGAATATGATAAACCAACGACGTTTGTGAGCTGGAATCGGCAGTATAAATTTTGACATAAGGTATTTTGGTTATTGCTGAATCTAAATCTAACAAGTCAAATGTAGAAAAAAAGATTAGAAATAAAACATTTTTAAATAAAAAAAAAGAAAGCCACAAATAGGAAAAGTCGTTTATATTTGTTAAACTTATTAACTGACACAATGAATTATGAGGAATATAACAGATAGACACGAATTCATTCTAAAAAGCTTAAAAGAAAAAGGAAAGATTACGATTGACTGGCTATGTGAAACCATGAAAGTTTCCAGCGTAACGATCCGTAAAGATCTTAAGCTTTTAGAAGACAAAAACTTGTTGTTCCGCATTAAGGGAGGCGCCTCCAGCAGTAACCCTTATGCCATTGACCGTCCGATATTAATTAAAGAAACGATTAATAGTGACGAAAAACAACGCATCGCAATTGCCGCTTTACGCCTGATTAAAAACAACGATTCCATTATGATTGGATCTGGCACTACGGTCTTCGCTTTAGCCAAGAACCTAGAGTCCACTCAGGGATTAACTGTTATCACACCAGCGCTGAAAGTAGGCTTAGAACTTAGTGGAAAGCCGAATATCGAGGTTTTACAACTCGGAGGACTTATCCGTTCCAACAGCTCATCCGTAGCTGGACATTATGCCACGCGCATCTTAGAAGACATCAGTTGTGGAATCTTATTCCTAGGTGCCGATGGCATCGACTTGGAATTCGGGATCTCCATTTCTAATTTGCCGGAAGCTACGCTGAACCAAAAGATGTTACAAACATCACAAAAGGTAGCTATACTAGCGGATAGTTCGAAGTTTGGAAAACGCGGTTTAGGTAAGATCTGCGAACTGATCGATGTAGACTACATTATTACTGACCCAAAAGTATCGCCTGATACGGTCAAAGCTATTGAAGAATTAGGTATTAAAATGATCCTTGCCTAATCAATCTACCCTCATTTTATTCATCTACCTCAAAAAAAGATTTTTAAACGCTTGTGTTTAAAAATCTTTTTTTTAATTTCGAAACATTGTTTCAAAAACAATAACCAATACCAATTTGTGGTAAAACCCATGTTATATGTTATATTATCTTACGATTTAATAAGAATACAATATAGCCTTAACATAATGTTAATATTATAAATCTAGTTTCGAAACATTATTTAAGAAATAAAAACACACTCCATAAGGAAAACATTACTTATTACATTTTTACCTTCTATCATTAACAAACATCTAAATGAAAAAACAATTACAACTCATTTTAATGCTGTTAATAATGCCATTGGGAATGGTATTAGCTCAACAGCCATTACAAATAATGGGGAAAGTGACCAACACAGAGGGGGAACCTGTGCAAGGTGTCTCTATCAGCATCAAAGGTCGACTTAACGCCATTACCGCAACGGATGACGCTGGAGCCTACTCTTTACAAGCTGAAAAAAGCGATGTGTTAATCTTTAAAGGCATCGGTTTCAAAACCGTAGAAAGAACCGTATCCGGACAAACTACGATCAACGTAACGTTGGAGAGTGACCTAACCAACCTAGACGAAGTTGTCGTTGTCGGCTATGGTACACAAAAGAAAACAAATCTTACAGGTGCAGTTTCAACAATCAGCGCCTCTCAACTGGAGAATCGTCCTGCTGTATCTGCCTCTACGGCATTGCAAGGCCTGGCACCAGGTGTAACCGTGACTTCGCAAACAGGCGCACCGGGCGGCGACCAAGCATCGATCCGTATCCGCGGTGTAAACTCCTTCTCTTCCGCTAGTGAGCCATTAGTAATCATCGACGGTGTTGCAGGCGACTTAAACTCCATCGACGCGAACTTAATCGAGTCAATGTCGGTATTGAAGGATGCGGCATCAGCAGCGATCTACGGTTCTCGTGCTGCAAACGGTGTTATCCTAGTGACTACGAAACGTGCAAAAGATGCGTTCAACTTAACCTACAAAGGCTATACAGGCTGGCAAGACGCGACCTTCATCCCAGAGGTGACAGACGGCCGCACCTTTATGCGTGTATTCAATGAAGCAAGTATCAATGATGGTGGTAAAGAAATATACACACAACAAAACTTCGATGAATTCGATCAATTATATGCAGAGAACCCAGACAACTACGATTGGCAGAAAGCGATCTTAAGTGGCTCAGGATTCACGCAGAACCATTTCGCATCCTTATCGACGGGGTCAGGCGTTATCCGCGTTAATCCCTCTTTAAGCTATGTTAAACAAGATGGTTTAATCAAGAATACAAACTACCAACGCTATACCTTCAGAAATAACATGGATATCAACCCGAATGATAAATTAAATATCAAGGTTGACTTATCGGTTATGAACGGCGACCGCTTACAGATTGCCAATGAAGGAACTGTCTGGAATTACCTTGGCCGTATGCCTACGAATATTCCAATCCGCTATGGCGATAAATGGTCTGAGGGATGGGTTAAGAACAACCCTGTAGGCTTTATCGAAGATGGCGGAAACAGAAAAGTAAATAATATCGAGTTAATCGGTAATCTATCCCTAAACTACAAACCTGTTAACTGGTTATCCATTACTGGTTTAGTTGCTCCTCGCTATCGCACGAGAAATATTCACAACTTCTCTAAAGCGTTGATGACTTATTACTCGGGCGGAGCAGAAGCAGGTGCAGCAGCAGAGTCAACAGAATTAACAGAATCTGCTTACCGTTATTTCTACGGAAACTACCAATTCCACGCTACTGCAGCAAAAACATTCAACGACCATAGCTTAAGTTTAATGGTAGGTACTTCACGTGAAACGTACGACGAAAAATACCTAATGGGCTACCGTCGTGACTATACTTACGATACCTACGAAGTATTAAATGCAGGTGCAGACACCGAGAAAAAACGTAATGATGGTACACAAGATCAATGGTTATTAGTATCGGCTTTCTCACGTTTCAACTATGCCTACAAAGACCGTTATTTATTCGAAGCTAACTTACGCTACGATGGTACATCCCGTTTCCTAGGCAGCAATCGCTGGGCAACATTCCCTTCGTTCTCTGCAGGATGGAGAGTAGAGCAAGAACCGTTTATGGAAAACCTACGCTCTAAGATCAATCAATTAAAAGTCAGAGCTTCTTGGGGTATCCTTGGAAACCAAAATATCGGTAGCACTTACCAACCATTCTCAGAGAACTTAGCCCTAGGCGGTATCTCAATGGGCGGCGCAATCAGCCAATTGGTAACTTTAAATACGCTTGCTAACCCTGACCTTCGTTGGGAAGAAACTACAGCAACAGGCGTAGGTTTAGACGCGACCCTATTCGATAAATTCAGCTTTACATTCGACTGGTACAAAAAACATACAAACGGCATCTTAATGACGCTTCCAATCTCGGCATTATACGGATTGAACGAGCCATACCAAAATGCTGCGAAAGTAGAAAACTTAGGCTGGGAAGTTGGTGGTCGTTATGACAACCAATGGAATGACTTCAAATTCGGACTAGGCTTCAACTTCTCGGATGTAAGAAACAAGATTCTTGACATGAGAAGCAGACCAGTAGGAACATTGCTTCGTCAACAACAAGGCTACGCAATCAACTCCATCTATGGATATGTTTCTGATGGCTACTACCAATCTCAAGAAGAAATCGACAATGGCCCTACTCAATTCGGAACATTGAAACCCGGAGATATCCGTTTCAAAGATATCGCTGGCGCATTTGATGCAGACGGAAATGCTATCCCTGATGGAAAAATCACTGATGCTGACAAACAGATCATCGGTAATACAATCCCTCGCTACACTTATGGTGTAAACTTAGACTTAGGTTATAAAGGATTCAAATTTAGTGCATTCTTACAAGGCGTTGCAAAAGTAGATGGCTACTTAGATTCACATTACGTAATCCCGGCAGTTAACTCATCAGCAATCAAGCCTTGGCAATTGGATTACTGGACAGAAGACAACAGAAATGCTTCACTTCCACGCTTATCCGTTACTTCGACAAACAACACACAGAACTCTGATTTCTGGTTGAAATCAGCATCATACTTACGTCTTAAGAACATCCATTTAGGATACCAATTCCCGACCGAATGGTTCCAAAACGCGAAGATCGGAGGAATCTACATCTACGCAAATGGACAGAACTTATTCACCAAAACCAACTTCTATGAAGGCTACGACCCAGAGATCAATTACAATGCGGGCGCAGCGCAAAACGTATCGCTAGGTGCCGGTAACTACTACCCACAAGTTAAAGTGTACACATTTGGTTTAGACATTAAATTTTAAGACATCATGATTAAGCATACAAAAAGAATATTAGGAATTAGCATGTTATGCGCAGCATTGATGACATCATGCGAATTGGATCGTTTGAACCTGAACGGTCCATCCACAGAAAACTTCCCATTAGACGCTAAAGAAGCAGAACTTGGACTATTAGGAGCATATAAAGCATTGACGCTGATCGATGCCTCCAGCACGCCGATATGGCACGTCATGGACAATATTACCGATATTGGCTATGCGCGTCCGGGCAATAACTATACATCCCCTATCACGAGTTCAATCACTACGGATAACGCATTAGCAACAAAGCCTTGGTCAGCACACTACAAGACCATCGCTCGCGTGCACCTGGTATTAGATAATCTAGAGCCCTTGAAAGCCAGCATGGGCGAAGAACAGTACAACAAAACCAACGCTGAGTTGCGTTTTATCCGCGCGTATTGTTACTCGCAATTAGTTGAGTTATATGGCGACGTCGCATTATTAACTAAAGCATTAAAGCTAAATGATGAGCTACCGGGACGAACTGATAAAAAGCAAGTCATTGATTTCATCATCAAAGAATTGGAGGAAACGGCAGAATACTTACCGGTTTCACAAGCAACTTCAGGCAATGTTCGCGCATCACGCGTTGCAGCTTACATGTTGCAAGCGCGCGTAGCCCTAAACTATCAACGCTACGACGTGGCTGTAGCGGCTTCGAAAAAAGCATTGGACCTAGCAAAAGGTCAGCACGCGCTTACACCTTTTGATGCAACAATCGCGTACGTAGGGAAAGGGCATGCAGACGGCGAGCCACAATCGGCAAACATCTACGGACACGCAGGTTATAAAGATAGTAAAGAATGGATCTGGGTGGCAGAATACAACAAAGCCATCAATGCCAATACGCACAACCAAACTTATTACATGGCATCACGCTTGGGTAAGGGTGTTTGTTACTGGGGGCCAACTCAAAACTTCATCGACTCGTTCCAAGACATCCAAGGAAAATACATCACCGAGTCAACTATCTACAACGAGGCGAAGCCATTCGAAAACCGCGACCCTCGCTTAGATATGTACACCGCACGCCCCGGCTCGCGTTACTTCGGTTTCCAATTCGAACCGAACGCGAAGTTTGCAAAAGTAAACAACTACTGGCCGGTGATCAACGGAACTGGCACAAAACCAACTTCTCAAAATAACACCGATGCAACAAATGCGTACCGTTCGTTCTCTGGTTATTTATGGAGAAAACATACGGACTTAACCGAATATGCAACCACATCTGTATCCGGAGAATCTGACCTTAACGTAGGTATCTTCCGTTATGCTGAATTGCTATTGATCTATGCAGAAGCGAAAATCGAAAGCGGAAGCATAGACCAGTCGGTTTACGATGCCATCAACGAAATCCGCTCACGCGCGAAGATGCCGAACCTTCCTCAAGGTTTATCACAAGCACAGATGCGCCAAGCGTTGCGTTACGAGCGCAAAGTAGAGCTTGCAAACGATGGATTACGTTGGTTCGACTTACGCCGTTGGAACATCGCTAAAGACGTGATGAACGGATACATCTACCTAAACAGAGATGCAAACGCATGGACGAAAGCAGCGATCCAAAGAATCGATGAAAATGCTAACCCGGTTTACAACCATAGTGTAGCAATAAAATCGTTCGGCACGCAAGAAGTAAAATTCCAGGTGAACAAAGATGAATACTGGCCAATTGACATCAAAGAAATAGATGCAAACCCAGCGATGACTCAAAACCCGGGATATTAATAATGGATTTGTTTAAATCACAATAGTATGTAAATATCAGCAAGCGTGGCCCCCTCCAGGTCACGTTTGTTGTTTCTAATCAAAATCAACGCTTATGAAACCATACCACAAATTTCTAGCACTCGCCCTTGCCTGCTTATTCTTAAAACCGATAGATAGTAAGGCACAGGAGCAGGTTAAATTCAAACAGCCTAGTCTGGAGAATCAACAATCTTGGACCATGATTCTGCTACCAGACATACAGAACTATGTCAAGTTCAAAAGAAACCAACCCATTCTGGATGTCATGATGAACTGGATCGTGGAAAACGAAGAAAAAATGAACATCAAAATGGTGATGTGTACCGGCGACCTGGTCGAACACGATGATATCATCAACCCGGATCCGAAGAAGATGGACCAAACCGGCAAGCAACAATGGGAAGCCTCCGCAAAAGCCTTTGGAAAGCTCGATGGAAAGATCCCCTATATTACCGCAACAGGGAACCACGATTACAATATTTTCAGCTATACCCACAAACCCAAAACCACCCATTTCCCGCAGTACTTCCCTGCTGACAAAAACAGCAAGAACCAAAGACTGCTGCGCGAGGTGACCGCCAATGTGTATGGAAATCCAAGCTTGGAAAATGCATCCTATGAATGGAAATCACCTCATGGCAAAGACTTCTTATTTCTATCGCTAGAATTCGCCCCTAGAGACACGATCTTACGCTGGGCAAACCAAGTGGTCAACCAAGAAAAATATGCTAACCACAGCGTTCTTTTGCTTACCCATGCTTACCTAAATTTCAAGAACGAACATATCGAGACCGCAAAATATGACCTTCAGGATGCAAACTACGGAACGGCTGTGTTCAACAGATTGGTGAAGCCCTCCAAAAATATTGAAATGGTATTCTCCGGGCACATTGGATCGCCGAATGATGTGAAGAAACATTTAGGATTTAGAATCGATAAAAATGCTGCCGGAAAGAATGTGAGCCAGATGACTTTTAATGCACAAGCTTTAGGTGGCGGGACCTACGGAAGCGGTGGCGACGGCTGGATCAGGATACTAGAATTCCTGCCGGATGGAAAGACCGTAAAAATACGCACCTTCTCCCCTTTCTTTGCGCTATCCTCCAATACCCAAAACATGGCCTGGCGCACAGAAGACTACGATGAGTTTACGATTAAGCTAAACTAGCACAAAAAAAACCACTCTTACGAGTGGTTTCTTTATATCTAACAAATTGATAGCGGTTTAAAACTCTATTTTACTGCGTCTACAACTGCTTTGAAAGCATCCGGATTGTTTAAAGCTAAGTCAGCTAATACCTTACGGTTTAAGCCAATGTTTTTAGCGTTTAATTTACCGATTAATTGAGAATATGAAATTCCGTGTTGACGAGCTCCAGCGTTGATACGTTGGATCCATAAAGCTCTGAACTCGCGTTTTTTGGTTTTACGGTCGCGGTAAGCGTACTGTAAACCTTTTTCTACTGTGTTTTTAGCAATAGTATAAACTTTGCTGCGTGATCCATAATAGCCTTTCGCTAATTTAAGGATTCTTTTTCTTCTTCTTCTAGAAGCTACTGCGTTAACCGAACGTGGCATAATTTGTAAATTTTTGTTTGGTATAAGGTGTTACGTTTTTCAGCAATCTTACTACCTAATACCCGGTTAAAAAATATTGTTATTAAAAAAAAATGGTATAAAACTTATTTACCGAGTGCAAGCATACGTTTAACGTTGCCCATATCGGCATCAGAAACATAACTAGTTGTAGTTAAGTTACGTTTTTGTTTCGTAGTTTTCTTTGTCAAGATGTGGCTTTTGAAAGCGTTCTTTCTTGCAACTTTACCTGTTCCAGTCAATTTGAAGCGTTTTTTCGCGCTGGAATTGGTTTTTACTTTTGGCATAATACTATAAATTTTATATCAATCTGTTAGATGCTTATTTTTTTGGAGAAGCTTTTGGCGCTAATGTTAAGAACATACGCTTACCTTCCAATTTCGGCAATAATTCAACCTTACCATACTCTTCCAAAGCCTGAGCGAAACGTAATAATAAAATTTCACCCTGCTCTTTGAAGACGATCGCACGTCCTTTGAAGTGTACATAGGCACGAACCTTCTCGCCACTTTCTAAGAAACGCATCGCATGTTTCAATTTGAATTCGAAGTCATGCTCACTGGTATTCGGTCCAAAACGAATCTCTTTGATTACCGTTTGCTTCGCATTGGCCTTGATTTCCTTTTGCTTCTTCTTTTGCTCGTAAACGAATTTAC
This sequence comes from Sphingobacterium sp. UBA2700, assembly GCA_002354335.1. Lineage (GTDB taxonomy): Bacteria > Bacteroidota > Bacteroidia > Sphingobacteriales > Sphingobacteriaceae > Sphingobacterium. The sequence continues at coordinate 26,798 of DELI01000005.1, forward strand.
TGTAATCTATAATTTTACAAACAGGAGGCGTCGCATTAGGAGAAATCTCTACTAAATCCAACTCCAACTCATCAGCAAGTTGTAAAGCCTGTCTTGTAGGATAAACTCCGGTCTCTACGTTATCCCCAACTAAACGTACTTCTGGAACGCGAATGTGCTCATTGATACGGTGTTCAGGCTCCTTTTTTCTCATAGGACCTCTGTTACCGAAATTGTTACTTTTTGCCAAATGTTTTTAAATTAAACAGTTACTTCTTTTATTAATAATTCTTTAAATGCTTCTGGCGACATTGACCCTAAGTCAACACCCCCGTGTTTACGAATCGAGATTGACCCACTTTCCATCTCTTTCTCGCCCACGATTACCATATAAGGCATTTTCTTAACCTCGGCATCGCGGATTTTGCGCCCAACCTTCTCATCACGCAAGTCAATCAGACCGCGAATATCGGAATTATTTAGCGATTCCAAAAGTTTTTGCGCATATTCTTCATATTTTTCTGATACTGGCAAGACGATAAACTGCTCAGGAGCAAGCCATAACGGAAACTGTCCACCGCAGTGCTCAATCAGAACGGCAACAAAACGCTCAATCGATCCGAATGGTGCGCGGTGGATCATCACCGGGCGATGCTTCTGGTTGTCAGAACCTGTATATTCCAGTTCAAAACGCTCCGGTAGGTTATAATCCACTTGGATCGTACCTAACTGCCATTTTCTGCCCAATGCATCCTTCACCATGAAGTCTAATTTAGGACCATAAAATGCAGCCTCGCCATATTCAATAACCGTCGGCAAGCCTTTTTCCTCAGCCGATTCTATAATCGCTGATTCTGCTAATGCCCAGTTCTCATCAGAACCAATATATTTTGTTTTGTTCTCCGGGTCACGTAACGAAACCTGCGCTGTAAAATCGTTGAATCCTAACGCATTGAAAACATAAAGTACTAAATCAATTACTTTCTTAAACTCGTCTTTTACCTGATCCGGACGACAGAATAAGTGTGCATCATCCTGCGTAAACCCACGAACGCGCGTTAATCCGTGCAATTCGCCCGACTGCTCGTAACGGTAAACTGTACCGAACTCTGCAAAACGAACTGGTAAATCCTTGTACGAACGAGGTTTTACTTTGTAAATCTCACAGTGATGAGGACAGTTCATTGGCTTTAACAAGAACTCCTCGCCTTCTACCGGCGTTTTGATCGGCTGGAAAGAATCCGCACCGTATTTCTCATAGTGCCCCGAAGTGATATACAACTGCTTATGGCCAATATGTGGAGTTACCACCGGCTCATAACCCGCTGCAATCTGCGCACGCTGTAAGAAATCCTGTAATTTCTGACGAAGTGCGGTACCTTTAGGCAACCATAGTGGTAAACCCATGCCCACCTTTTCCGAGAAAGCAAATAATTCAAGCTCCCTACCTAATTTGCGGTGGTCACGTTTCTTCGCCTCTTCAATAAAACGTAAATATTCAGTTAGCTCAGATGCTTTAGGGAAAGTAACACCGTAAATACGGGTCAACTGCTTGCGCGTTTCATCGCCTCTCCAATAAGCTCCAGCTACGTTTGTCAATTTAATAGCCTTGATAAATCCAGTGTTCGGGATGTGAGGACCACGACATAAGTCTGTAAAGTTCCCTTGCGAATAGAACGTAATCTTTCCATCTTCCAGATCCTTGATCAAGTCTAATTTGTACTCGTCGCCTTTCTCTGTGAAGTATTCCAATGCTTCTGCTTTGGAAACTGCTTTGCGCTCGAATACCTCTTTTTGTTTAGCAAGTTCCAACATCTTGTCCTCGATTTGCTTGAAATCGTCGGATGAGAACTCACGATCGCCAAAGTCTACATCATAGTAGAATCCGGTTTCAATCGATGGACCAATACCAAATTTAACCCCCGGATAAAGCGCCTCTAAAGCTTCCGCTAAAATATGCGCTGAGGAGTGCCAAAAAGTAGATTTACCCTTTTCGTCGTTCCAGGTCAATAATTTCACGTTTGCATCCGCTTCAATCGGGCGTGACGCATCCCATACCTCTCCATTAACTTCCGCTGCTAATACATTTCTTGCTAAACCTTCGGAAATTGATAGCGCAACCTGCATAGCAGTCGTGCCTTTTTCATACTGACGAACCGAGCCGTCGGGTAGTGTAATGTTAATCATGTACAACTATGATCTTTAAATTGTGTATAAATTTGCAACCTAGCCAATGTTTACAATTACATTGATTTTTAAAGTGATTGCCTTAATTAATCGAGGTACAAAAATACGGAATATTTATGTGTAATAAAAACTTTCATGCGCTCATTAAAACATCAAAACTTATTAGCGTTCTGGATGGACGATAAACATGCAGCAACACGGATATCAAAGAGACAGGCGTCGGGACTGCTACAGCTCAAACCCAATGTAAAGCCCTTACAAACCCAATGTATAACCCTTTCAACCCCGCTCTAAAAGGGCTTTGATTGGGTTTTGATTTAGGCTTGATAAAGCGGATAGCAGAGCAAGCCTCGACTGTATACTGAAAAATGCTCCGCCTTTTTCGAAAACGGTCTGGATTTAATGATCCTCAAGAACTCCAATTGCGCCGACGCATGAAATGGAATGCTGAAAGTTTTTTCTTACTTTTGCACTTCTATTTACTGCATTATGTCAAATCAAGTTCCGGAAGATGGCACCATGCTTCCTTTAATGGAAGAATTCTACACGATACAAGGCGAAGGATATCACACAGGAAAAGCGGCTTATTTTATTCGTTTGGGCGGTTGTGATGTAGGTTGCCATTGGTGTGACGTGAAGGAAAGCTGGGATGCCTCCCTGCACCCTTTGACCTCCGCGGAGCAGATCGTAGCGAACGCCCTGAAGTATCCGGCAAAAACGGTAGTGATTACCGGTGGCGAGCCCCTACTTTACAACTTGACTTATTTGACACAAAAATTACGCGAAGCAGGAATTCAAATTTTCTTAGAAACCTCAGGTGCGTATCCGTTAACAGGCTATTGGGATTGGATCTGTCTTTCACCGAAGAAATTCAAAGGTCCACGTCAGGATGTCTTGGCTGCGGCGGGTGAATTGAAAGTGATTGTTTTTAATAAAAGTGATTTCCAGTGGGCGGAAGACCATGCAAAATTTGTCGGCAAAAACTGTAAGCTTTATTTACAACCCGAATGGTCAAAAGCGGCAGAAATGACCCCTTTAATTATCGATTACGTAAAAGATAATCCGAAATGGGAAATCTCTTTGCAAACACATAAATACCTGAACATTCCTTAATATTTATGAATAATGCTTAGTTTTAAACTGCTATGCAGAACAAGAAACTAGGTATTTGTTTATTGATCCTATTTCTTTTTGGTTTAGGGAATCTCTCGTATTCGCAAGTTGATTCTAAAAACCGAAAGGCACAACAGGCTTATCAGGAAGCAGGAGAAGCCATCAGTCAAAATCAGCTTCTGCAAGCGATATCCTGGTTGGAAAAAGCAACCCAGGAGGATCCGACTTTTGCCACTGCATTTCAGACTTTAGGCGATATACAGCGTCGTTTAGAGCAGTATGAGAAAGCCATAGCCGCGTATGAGCAAGTACTTATCTTAAACCCTTCTTTAACCGCACTCACTTACTTTGGTCTCGGCGAGGCTTATTTGGGAGTTGGCGATTATCAGCAAGCCAGCAAAAATCTATTAAGCTATAAGGAAAAAGGAAAACTCTCGGAGAAGAGCCAGCTGCTCGTCGATAAATATCTTGCAGACTGTGCTTTTTCCTTGCAGCATATAAAGGCTGGAAATAGCGGCTTAATTGCGCTTCCAGCTAGCATCAATACCGACAAAGACGAATACTACCCGAAACTAACGGCCGACAACGCGAGCATTATTTTTACCCGCAAGGAGAATAATCAGGAGAATTTTTACGAAAGCTTTCTCGTCGATGGTAAATGGACGGAAGCAGTCAAACTGCCAGAACCGGTAAATTCATCTCGTTTTAATGAGGGCGCACATTGCATTTCGCCGGATGGGAAATACCTGTTTTTTACGGGTTGTAATCGTCCCGACGGCTTGGGTAGCTGTGACCTCTATGTTTCAAAGAAAGAACATAATACTTGGAGCGAGCCTTTCAATTTGGGTCCGGGAATAAATACACGAGGTTGGGAATCGCAACCTGCAATCTCTGCGGACGGAAAAACGCTCTACTTCGTAAGTAACCGCTCAGGCGGGCAAGGCAGCTATGATATTTGGAAAGCCGAACTGGAAACAGATGGCAAATGGTCGACGCCGGAAAATTTAGGCCCCGATATCAACTCGCCCTTCGATGAGGGTGCCCCCTATCTGCATGCCGATAATAAAACCCTGTATTTCTCTTCCAATGGCTGGCCCGGTTTCGGCAAGAACGATATCTATAAAACTGTCCGCACTAAAGACGGTAAATGGAGCAAACCCGAAAATCTAGGCCGCGCCATCAATAATCATTTAGATCAGCGCAGTTTCCATGTCAGCCTGGACGGCAGCATTGCGCACTTAGCCTCGCAAGACAGCGAGCGACAATGGGATATCTATCGTTTTAGTTTCCCTAAGGAACAACAGCCCCCGGCTATTGCCTATATAGCAGGTTTGGTTTTCGATAAGTCCAACCATCAACCGCTGGATGCGAGCATTCGCGTGACCAATACAAACAGCAAAGAGGTAGTCTTTGAGAAAAAGAGTGATTATATAGACGGCGGTTTTATCGCGGTTTTGCCTGTTGGTGCAAACTATGCCGTACATATACAGAAGGAAGGCTATTTATTCGACTCCAAACAATATGCATTGGACAAACCGGAGTTTGCCAATAAGCGCTATCAGGACAGTATTTTCTTAGAGCCTATAAAAAGCGGCGCCATTGCGACGCTCCGCAATATTTACTTTGACCTCAATAAATACGAGATCCTCCCAAGCTCGGAAAGCGAATTGGATCTGTTACTGGGGCTACTCCAAGCGAACCCAAAATTGCAGATCGAGATTGCGGGACATACAGATAATACAGGAAATAAGGCAGCCAACCAGACTTTATCGGAGAACCGGGCGAAAGCCGTTTCTACCTGGCTGATTTCGAAGGGCATTTCTGCTGGAAGATTGAGCGTAAAAGGTTATGGAGATGAAAAACCTATTGCGTCGAACAATTCCGAAGAAGGGAAACAACGCAATAGGCGTACAGAATTTATTGTGAAATAAACCTGCTTGTATATTTTTACAGCTGAACGGTTTGTCCAGTCTTTACGGATTCATCGCAGGCAACAGCAATCTGCAAGCTATTTAAGGCATCTTGCATGGATTTCGATAAGTCCAGATTCTCATTTATTGCTTTCAGGAAGAAACGTTGTTCGCGATTACAAAGTTCCTGATGGTCCGGCTCGTCTGCCAGATCTATCCATTCGTCCGCACGTGTAAATTCGTTCTTCGCGTCGATATCTGCATAATGCACTTTCAAAGACTCTGCTTTAGAATGTGCATCAATGGAATCTGAATTACCCGCTTTACTAGCTTCTTTCGCAACAATCGATACACAACCTTTTGGGCCGATTACATCTTTGACGAAAAAGGCAGTCTCGCTGACCATCGGTCCCCAGCCGGCTTCATACCAGCCCACACTGCCGTTATCAAAGCGAATCTGCAACTGTCCGTAATTGTAATTATCTGCAGCAATATCATCGGTTAGGCGAGCTCCAATAGCCGACACAGAAACAGGCTTTGCTTCTGTCATCTGGCACATGACGTCTATATAATGCACACCACAATCGACGATTGGACTCAGGCTCTTCATCAGATTGCGATGAACGTCCCACATGTAGCCATGGCTTTGCTGATTGAGATTCATGCGCATCACTAATGGACTTCCCATCGTCTTCGCAACCTCGATAAACTTCATCCAGGAAGGATGATGACGCAGGATATAGCCCACCACTAATTTTTTATTAGCCTTCACAGCAGCGTCGATCACGCGTTGAGCACCTATGACGGTATCCGCCAAGGGTTTCTCGATAAAGACATGCGCGCCAGCCTCGAGAGCTTTCACGGCATAATCTTCATGCGTATCTGGATAAGTCGAGATACATACCGCATCGGGCTGAGTGGCCGATAGGGCCTCCTCGAACTCATTATAAAGCGGATAGTCTGCTCCTAGTTTTTCGTTCAGCTTATTCTTTGAATCGCCTCTGGACACTAGCCCTACGATTTCAAATCCGTCCATTTCATGATAAGCAAGCGCATGAGATGCGCCCATATTCCCACATCCTACAACGAGGATTCTTATTTTTCCCATCCTAATTCCTCTTAGCTCGTATGTCCTGGTCTTGGAATTCGTGCATTGTCAATCTCCATCGCCCAATCGTAACCTTCTGAATTTGGTCCATAGGTCTTCGTCGAGTTCATGATTTCATCTAAGCTAATGGCTTTACCGGTATAGGCCGCTTCACGGGCCCAAATGGCAAGCATAGTCGAATCCGCCATCGTATCGCCATCGTTGATGACCTGTTTATTGCGAATGGCTGCGAAGAGCTCATCATGCTGCGTTTGGTACATGTTGTTCATCTTGCCTTGGAATTTCCATGGGTTCTGTCCATTGATCACATAGCTGCTCAGCATGCCTACCTGAAGATTTCCTTTGGTTCCGATCGCTTCCACCGAGTTTCGGTTCTGCGTTCCGTTTTGTTGTCTTCCGAAGTGGAAGCCCTTTAATCCGTCGCCATAATCAAATTCTATAGCAAAATGGTCGTAGACATTTCCAAATTCCGTCCAGGGTTTGCTTTGGCGGCCACCCGTTCCGGATACCGTTTTCGGCAATTTATCGTTTAGCATCCATGACATAAAGTCGATGCTGTGTATGGTCTGTTCTACGATGATATCTCCGGAATAGCGCTGGTAGTAGAACCAGTTGCGAAGTTGATCTTGAAGATCGGTCCAGGATGCTTGTCTAGGTTTTTGTGTCAATTCGCCTCCTAAGCGGAAGGTGCTCAATCCATAGATATCACCAATACTACCGGCATGTACAAGTTTTGCTAACTCGCGATTTGGAACGGAGTAGCGGAAACAAAATCCTGCCACGATATTTAGTTTCTTTTCTTTCGCTAATTTCACGCTCTCGCGTACCGAGTGCACCCCGGGAATATCCACTGCCATCGGCTTTTCACAGAAGATGTGTTTTCCCTTCTTTACAGCCTCGGCAAGATGGTCAGGTCGAAAACAAGGTGGCGATGCCAATAAAACCACGTCTACATCGCTTGCGATTAGCTTTTTATAAGATTCGAATCCTACATATTTACGGCTTTCATCGACTTTAACCTTATCCTTATGCCCCTCTTTGAGGGCTGCTAAAGCCGTTTCAATTTGATCGGGAAAGATGTCGGCCAAAGCAACAAGCTCCGTGTCGGGATCAGCCTGCAATGCTTGGAATGCCGCGCCTGTTCCCCTACCGCCACAACCGATAAGGCCAACTTTTATTTTTTTCTTGAGTTCGAATTGCGGGGTTGGAAGGTCTAGTGTAGAGGTTCCTAGTAGCACACCGCTACTTTTGAGAAAATTCCTACGGTCCATTATATATTATTTATGTAGATCTAGATGATAATTAGAAATTGTTAATTAAGATTTTTTGAACGATTACTCGGTAGAATTATCTAATTTCACAGCAAAATAACAATTATTACAAATTTATGCAAATTTCTACCCCTGAAGCAGAACCGCTAATCAGCAATACGACCGTAGTATTTGGTTTGTTGATGACCATCTTAGGACTTGTATTTTACAGCTCTAGTTTGTCCAACAAATATGTAAAAGGATTTTACAATATTATCCCGCCCCTATTGTTGTGTTATTTTCTTCCGGGCTTATTGAATTCATTTGGAGTAATTGATGGCGAAAACTCGCCGCTTACCTCTATTGGTAGCCGCTACTTCCTGCCTGCCTGTTTGATCCTATTTATCATCAATTTAGATTTGAAGGAGATGTGGGCGTTAAGGAAGCGTGCAGGACTGATGTTTATTACGGGTACCGTCGGTATCCTTCTTGGTGGACCATTAGCGGTCTACTTAACTTCGCTAGTTGCTCCGGAAGTGGTTGGCGGCGCCGGCCCAGACGAAGTATGGCGCGGACTTGGGGCGCTTGCAGGCTCCTGGATTGGAGGATCGGCCAACCAAGTAGCATTAAAAGAAATATTGAAACCATCGCCGAATCTATTCTCATCGATTATCGCTGTGGATGTATTTGTTGCCTATATCTGGATGGCGTTTCTTCTTTATGGTGCTAGCAAAGCAGATAAGTTCAATGCCTTTTTCAAAGCGGATGCGAGCGATGTGGAACATTTGAAAGAGAAAATGGACGCTAAAGCAAAGGCGAACAGCCGAATCCCGGAGACGAAAGATTTAATGCTTATGATAGCAATCGCTTTTGGTGGAACCGGTCTAGCGACTTTCCTTGCAGAGCCACTTGCCGCTTTTATGAAAACGAATTATCCACATCTGGAGACTTTTTCCTTAACGAGTGATTTCTTTTGGATCGTGTTCTTCGCAACGGTTATTGGTATAGCGATGTCTTTTACGCCAGCCAAGAAATTAGAATTCGCAGGTGCTTCCAAGCTTGGAACAGTTTTATTGTATGCCTTGATCACTACGATTGGCATGCAGATGAATATCCTTGCAATCTTGGATAACCCAGGGCTATTTATTGTCGGAATTTTGTGGATTTCATTCCACGCGCTGCTATTGATAATTGTTGGAAAGATATTTAAAGTTCCGTTTTTCTACTTCGCAGTCGGGAGTATGGCAAATGTTGGCGGTGTTGCTTCCGCATCAGTTACTTCTGCAGCATTCCATCCTTCGCTTATCTCGGTAGGCGTTATCTTATCGGTGTTCAGTTATGCTATCGGAACTTATGCCGGTTGGCTGACGGCGATCTTGATGCAAATGGTATCTCCAATTTAGAAGCGTCATAAAGCGTATGCAATAAAACATAAAATAAGCCTATCTTGAAAGAGATGGGCTTTTCTATTTATTTAATACAACTTCTGATAATTCCTTAACTATTTAGAGAATAAACATAAACTTAATATCGAAATTGGGTAATTAACAATTTTATAATCTTGTATTAATTAAGTGATTACTGTGTCGTTTTATTTTTGCGCAGAGATTTAATTATTACTTATATGAGATTATTATTACTAATTGTATTTAATTTAACATGTTTATTTTCGTTTGCCCAGACTACCATCTTAAAGGGTAAGATCATGGACGGAAATGACAATTTTTCGCTTCCGGGAGCTACTTTAAAGATTTCGGATGGCAATCGATTTACCGTATCAGATGTCAATGGTAATTTCGAGTTTCTAAACCTTCCTGCAGGTACTTACACGCTAACCGTTGATTATTTAGGCTATGCGCATTATTCAGAGACTGTCACAGTGAGACCAGGTCAGGATGCTATTGAAGTTTTGCTATCGTCATCTTCGCGCAGCATCGATGAAGTGCATGTGATGGGCGATTTAGCGAGAGGTCAAGCGAAGGCCTTGAACCAACAAAAGAACAACAGCAATATTTCCAATATCATTTCTTCGGATCAAGTGGGTCGTTTCCCGGATCAGAATATTGGTGATGCTTTGAAACGTGTTCCGGGTATCACAATGCAGAATGACCAAGGTGAAGCGCGTAACATTATTATTCGCGGTCTATCGCCAGAATTGAACTCCGTTACGTTGAACGGGGACCGCATCCCTTCTGCAGAGGGAGACAACCGTAATGTGCAGATGGATTTGATTCCGTCGGATATGATCTCGACAATCGAAGTCAACAAGACGTTAACACCGGATATGGACGCTGATGCAATTGGTGGTAGCGTGAATTTGATTACGCGTCCTGTTCCAAACAAACAACGTATTTCTGCGACATTGGGTGGCGGCTACTCGCCAGTTCGTGAGAAGGGAATTTACAATGGTTCAGTGATCTATGGTAACCGTTTTATGGACAATAAAATGGGCTTGGTATTGAGCGGAACGCTTCAAAGCAATGACTTTGGCTCGAACAACATCGAAAGTGAGTGGAAGAAAGATGACAAGGGTAATGTTTTTATGAAAGATATGCAAATCCGTAAATATGATGTACATAGAATTCGTCGATCGGTGTCTGCGGCCTGGGATTTTGATTTCAATACGAGAAACAAGATTGCTTTAAATGCGATGTACAACTGGCGCGATGATTTGGAAAATCGCTTTGCCGTTTCATATAAAGACATGGAATGGAATGCCGACGAAAATGCTTACATCGGAAAATTGACTCGTCAGACGAAAGGCGGAATTAGCAATGACAAGAACAAAGGGAAACGCCTAGAGCGTCAGGACGTATTGAAACTTTCGATGAAAGGTGAACATTTATTGACATCGAAACTGGACTTCGATTGGACAGCTTCTTATTCTAGAGCCGCTGAACACCGCCCTAACGAACGCTATATTTCCTATGACTTGAAGAAGGTCGGATTCGGACAGGATCTATCGAGTACCTATCTACCATTCGTAAATGATCCACATACAGACTATGCTAAGCTCAAGTTTAATAAAATAACCGAAAACGAGAATAAGACAAATGAGGATGAATTTGGCGCAAAAGTGAACTTACGCTTTCCTTTCTCGGTTATTTCTGGTCAGAAGGGCCGTCTGCGCGTTGGTGCTCGCATACGATTGAAATCAAAGGAGCGTAACAACAACTTCTTCGAATACAAGCCTACTGACAAATTTGGTGATATGACTACCCATCCTCTACAGGTGTGGGATGCAAAACACTGGGATCAAGGCGAAAGATATGCTGCAGGTGGTTTTGTAAGTAAAGATTACTTGGGTCAACTAGACCTTTACGACAATTCTAAATTTACGCCAAAGGACAAACCTGATGAATATTTAGCGAAAAATTACCATGCTAAGGAGCGCATCGTCGCGGAATACCTTCGTTGGGATCAAAATATTACCAAGCGTACGGCTGTTATCTTAGGTCTTCGTATCGAACATACAAGCATTGACTATACCGGTAATAACGTTCTTGAAGAAGAAGAATTAATTGGCGAGATCCGCAATAAGAATAGCTATACCAATTTCCTTCCTAGCATCAATGTGAAGCACAACTTCAATAATAATTTTATTCTACGCGCTGCAGTGACTACAGGTTTGGCACGCCCGAATTACTATGCGCTCGCACCATACGTGAATACCATATCGGAAGATAAAAAGCTGTTTGCTGGTAACCCGAATTTGAAGTCTACTAACGCGACTAACTTCGATTTAATGTTGGAGAATTACTTTCAAAATGTGGGTATCATCTCCGGAGGGGTTTTCTATAAGAATTTGAAGAACTTCATTTACATGTACAATGATCAAAGCTTCAATACCCAGGGTTTCAGCAAGGCATTCCCTGACTTAAAGAACCCGATTGCAGCTGGCGAAACTTGGAAATTCACGCAGTTCAGAAATGGTGAGGAAGTAGATGTGTATGGGTTTGAGGTTGCTTTCCAACGTCAATTAGACTTTTTACCGGGCAAATTCTTAAAAGGATTCGGTATATACACAAACTATACCTACACAGGTTCTAAAGCCAAAGGTATTGCAGGAGAAGATGGAGTATTGCGTGAAGGATTAGGCCTTCCTCGCACGACACCACATATGTTCAACGGTTCATTATCGTGGGAAAACAATAAATTTTCAGCACGCGTATCAGCGAACTATACAGCAGCATACTTAGACGAGATCGGTGATGACGCTTTTACGGATGCTTATTACGACAAGCAGTTCTTCTTAGATGCAAATGCTTCTTACAAAGTGACTAAGCAATTCCGCATCTTCGCTGAGGCTAACAACTTAACAAACCAACCCTTGCGTTACTACCAAGGTCAGGAGAATTTGATGCAACAGTTGGAATATTACAAGCCTCGTTACAACCTAGGTATCAAATTCGATTTATAGCATACATAAACTTTTTACAAATGAAACAATCCATCATCATATGCGGGCTCGCTGCAGCAATTCTTAGCTCATGTAATTCGGGCGATAAGTTAGCTGCAGTAGCTGAAAATGCTGTGAAGCCTACGGTTATCACAGAAGTAGTACCCAACGATACGGATGACCCGGCGATCTGGGTAAATCCAAAAGATAGTTCCGAAGTATTTGTTATCGGAACAGACAAGCACGAGAAGACTGGCGGTCTATATCTATACGATATGGAAGGCAAGATCGTCAATCAAGTCACACCATTGGATCGTCCCAACAACGTGGATATTGCCTATGGTTTTAACTTGGACGGACGCATTGTCGATATCGCTGTAGTTACGGAGCGTGGTACAGACAAGATCAGAGTATTTACATTACCTGACCTTAAACCAATCGACAATGGCGGAATCCCGGTCTTTGAGGGTGAGAAAGATCGCTCTCCTATGGGTATCGCTTTGTACACAAAAGCAGATTCTACGGGCAATAAAATCCAAGCGATTGTAGGTAGAAAAACCGGAGAATCGGGAAGATACTTATTCCAATACGATTTAGTTGATAACGGAGGAACGGTAGTTGGTAAGAAAGTCCGCGAGTTCGGTAAATTTGAAGGCGGTAAAGAGATAGAAGCTATCGCTGTCGATAATCAACTAGGTTATGTCTATTATTCCGACGAAGGCTTTGGTATACATAAATACTATGCAGATCCCGCGAATGGAAATCAAGAGCTTGCCGTATTCGGGAAGACAGATTTCAAAAGAGACCATGAAGGGATTGCGATCTATCAATCTTCGGATAGCACCGGATATATCATCGTGTCAAATCAGCAGAATAATTCTTTCAACATCTATCCACGAGAAGGTGTTGCAGGGAATCCAAACCAGCATCAGCTGATTACCGAAGTTCCAGTATCTGCGGTAGAGTGTGACGGTGCGGATGCGATATCGCTTCCTATTGGCAGCAAGTTTCCGAAAGGAATGTTAGTAGCAATGAGCAACGGGATGGTGTTTCATTATTACGATTGGCAGATCTTCCAAGATAGCATCAACGCAAAGAAATAGTGGATTTTGCTTAATGAAACGCGATTCGCGATCTAAGCGATTATTTAAGAATAAGTTCAAAGAGGCTTCCGGATAGGGAGCCTCTTTTTTTGCTGCTTAGCTTATGTTTGGTGCAACTTTGCGGACACAGCGGATGGGGGCGGCAATAGGTTGATACAAAACATTTGTAGAACCAACAGTAAATTTAGGAGATAGGTCATACCCTCCTGTTCTATATTCCATCATGAAATAGGTATTGGCGACATTTGTCCTAAAATAACCTATGTCTGAAGAACTAAACAAATGATTGAGCCAGCCCATGTTTGGATTTCCAGCTTTATATACGTAGTGTAGGATTTCCCCATTAGCGTTCTTATAGCCTAACGCTGTAAATACAAGATCCTTATGAGGATGCGTTGGCGGACCGATATGAGCTGCATCCTTCCATCTTATATACCAGCCCTCACGATTTAGTTGGTCTTGCTTTTCAACCATCGGATTTGTAGAGCTGATTAGTGCATTATATTCATCAGGCGTTGGAAGCCTCCAAAGTCCTTCAGGATAAACGAACTTACAAGGATCACTCTGTCCATCAGGACGCAAGTGAGGCATAGACCCTCCATACCAGTAATCGCTATCAGCAATATTAGAAATCCCATTGTTTACCTTTCGGATATGAGGATTATCATAGCGAAATCGATACTTATTCCTTTCGACGCTTTCGTCGTAGTATAAATTTCCCCTTGCCCAATAAACTTCACCGCGCTGTATAGGCGATTCCAACAATTCTAATACTGCTTGATACCGATGTCCGGGTTTAGCAATAAAATCTGGAAAAGTGAAATCGACATTCTGAAAGGTACGAGGTATTAGACTCTTTGTGTCAGGAGCATTATCGTTTATTCGCTCCGAAGTCACTTTAATTTCATTGATCTTGAGTTTTAGACGCAATACGGTAGAGTTAGCGATAGTGTAGAAATCACGATAGACTGCCCAGTCCACTGGGATGCTGTCGCTGACAATGGTATTCCATGTCCTAAATCTCAGCATATTTGTGTTGTTTGTACTGCTATAACTGCCGTTCAATAAAGAGAATAGCCCATCTTGCGGACCTGTATTAGATGCCAGAACATCTATATTTGCGGAGGTGATTTTTGCAAATATTCCTCTTGCATTAATTTCTAAGCGTATTTTTGCTAGTTGCCGGCTAAAGGTAATGCTGATTGGATTTTCTCCATCCACTATATCAGACGTTTTGATGAGCCCCGTACTGTAAAGAAAGTCGTTTTCTTTATCATGTAAGTTCGCAATCACCAGAATATGATAGTCTGTAGAATTGATATCAGGAATATCTTCTTCTCTGTTGTAGGAATAGGCAAACCACCTATAGTTCTTATTGCGATAAACTGGAATCTTCAGAGGTGATCCGACGACACCTTGTGATTGATTCACGTAGGTTGTAGCTTCTCCAGCAGCATTCGTATTGAATACGACAACTCTATATTTTTTCTGCGGGCTCATGTTGCTAACAGCACGCTTTTCGACAGGTCTAGATATGGCGCTTTTCGTTTGAATACGCAATTTGTCAGACTTCTCCGTAGTATGTTGCAATGGAAGTTCTTCCATGATTACGCGAGCTTCAAGTCCTTTGAATGCTGTAGTTTTACTTGCTATTATCGTTTTTTTACCGAAGCATTGATCAAAGGAAGATCCTTTTATATGTTTTATGCCTGTGGATTGGTGCTTTGGCTTTACAATAGGCTCAACGGCTTCGGAAGCATCCAAGCCTTCGACAGAAAAAGATAAACTATAGTCGCCATTTCGTATTTCTTCCTTTAAATGAGGAGGCTTTTCGCAGGCAAATAGCATAAGTATTGATATAAGAAATGGGGCGAATAAATATCGTCTAATAGCATTCATAATTAATAAGGTTTTATTTGGGAATCCTCAGAATTCCATCCTATAGTTAGGCCCTTCATCTTCAACCCAATCTTCCACCTGAGGAGTGTGATGATTTTTCTCAGAAGTAAGGAATGAGGAAGTAGTGGCAAGATTGCCCTCCATATCAACAACAATCATCGATATGGAAGGTCTTATGTAGGGTAATTTTTTTAGATTTTTAATTTCGACATGACGGCGTTTACAATTCATTATTTAAATATCCTTTTTAATAGTTGACAATGTCCTTTCTTTCGATTTATTCGATGACATTGAGTGAGTAAGTGATCTTGGGATATTCAAATATAGTAAATTTTCATTAAAAGAATAATTATTTCTATTAAAATCATTAATTTAACAATATAAATAAGTTAAAAAAGCATCTTAGCCAGGTTTTGTAGTAACCATTGCATGTAATTAGTTTTTATTAATTTAAAAAATTAATATATTAATTTTCACTTAATTAAATGAAGAGAACAGTGTACGTAGTTTTGTTTTGACCGTTTATCAATATTTGAAAATATGGGGATAATGTTATTTCCTATTTGACCTTAATACCTGTCGATTTATTGTCTCTTCTTAGGCAACAAACACTACTTTTTATTCCTTTTGCAGGTAAACTCCTTTAGATAAAGTTTGATTAGGGATGAGAGGGTACTCTTATTAGTCGCCGGACTGGAGGATGGGGGTAAGATTGGCGATTGCTGACGCTGCATCTCTTGCATAGTAATCTTAGGACTCGTGTAGGGAAGCTTCTTTTTATCATTCGCTTGGCCTCCTGCTTTCTCATTCTTCATAACAAGTGAAATTAAATAAATTGGTAATAATATTTCCAGTTAAAGGATATTATTAATAATTGTGCTTGCAAAAGTTGGTTGACAGCGGTAAATATAGATTTATTGAATTTAATTTTATAATTTAAATTAAATTTATTTCATTAAAAAACATCAATAAAAGCAGCAATCTTATGGAAATACTACCTTCTTTTAAATGATCGCTATACAACTTTTAACATTCCATCAAAAAAGTTCTCAATTTAATAATTCAACTTTGATTGAAACTATTGCTATTTTAGACATTCAATTTAGTAAAGGTTTTTTATGGAAAATAAAGTGTTTTATGAAGGCCAGGTTCTTTGGTCGCAGATTGATGCGAATGTTCATTTAAGACATTCTGCATATGCGGATTTCTGCGCACAAGCGCGAAGCAATATGCTCAACCAACTGGGGCTTTCGCTGGCAGAGTTCTCCAAAATGAAAATTGGTCCTATTCTGTTTCGCGAAGAGCTCAACTACCATCGTGAAATCAGTTTAGATGAATATATCAAGGTTACTGTGGAAATCAGTAAATTCAACCGCAAAAACTCTCGTTTTTCTTTTCGGCATGAGATTTTTAAGCAGAACGGTGTCAGAGCGGCAGTTGTGGTAGTGGATGGTGCGTGGATGAACTTAGTAGAACGCAAGCTAACGGCAGTCCCTGAAGCATGGCTCCCCGTATTAGATAAAATCCCTCGAGCGGATGATTACGTGGAAGTTGATGAATAGTGACACGCTAGCATTAGCTAAAGCAAAACAAAATTCTAAAGCATTATTCCTTATCTTTGGCATATGTTATATATAGTCCCTACACCGATTGGAAACTTGGAAGATATGACTTTCAGGGCTATCAACGTCTTAAAACAGGTCGATATCATACTGGCCGAAGATACTCGAACAAGTGCTCCTTTATTAAAGCACTTTGGCATTGAGAAAAAAGTATTTGCTCACCACCAACATAACGAACATAAAGCTGTATCAGAGATCATCCGACTGATGAAAGAAGGACAACAAATTGCCTTAATCTCTGATGCTGGCACCCCAGCAATCTCAGACCCAGGCTTCCTATTGGTTCGCGAAAGCATAAAAGAGGGATTGGAAGTACAATGCCTACCGGGCGCCACAGCTTTCGTTCCAGCGCTGGTGAACTCGGGACTTCCTAATGACCGCTTCTGTTTTGAAGGATTTCTTCCTGTTAAAAAAGGTAGACAAACACGCCTTAAAGCATTGGCGGAAGAAAAGAGAACCATGATATTCTACGAGTCACCTCATAGAATATTGAAAACCATAGAAGAGTTTATGCTGGTGTTCGGCGAAGAGCGTCAGGCTTCTTTGTCGCGCGAGATCAGTAAGCTTTACGAGGAGACAGTTCGTGGAACATTGACCGAATTGAAACAACATTTTGAACAAAACCCTATCAAAGGCGAATTTGTATTTTGTGTCGCTGGGGCAGAATAATATTAGAAACGCGTATTTATTTTATTAAATCTTGAATCAATGGAAAATTACCAAATTGATAAGTACATACAAGACGGCCAAGATCCGAAAGTAGTAGAAAAGATTCATGGAAAGATTCTCGACATGCTAACACCTGGCGAATCGATCAATTATATTGCTTTGCAAAAAAAACCAGCTGTTACGTTATTGCCTGATAGTATCACGGTGAGTAATAAGCGTCTCTTCCTTTGCGAATTCACTAAGTTAGGTTTGGCAACAAACTTCGAAATATTTGCATGGCAAGAAGTGAAAGACATCGCATTTAAAGAAGAAATATTCGGATCTAAAGTTACGGTAATTCCTTTCACGGGGGAGAATCTGACCATAGATTACATTCCTAAAACACAGGCTCGCAAGCTATATCAATTAATCAAAGCCGCTTTAGATAACCTTCAAAATCAAAAGCAAGAGCCTAAGGAGAGTAAGATTGTGATTGAAAATAAACCAGTATATGGTTCCCCTACTCCAGCTCCTAAGCCAGAAGTAGAAAAAGCTTTCGTACCTACAGCATCTGAAGAAGCGCAACCCAGCGCCATCGAAGAAAAGAGAGAGGAAAGACCGATCCCTGCACCGACATTGAACGAGACCTTCCAAAGACAGGAGCAGTGCCCGAGCAGCTTTCAATCGCCCTCTAGTCCAACTCCATCTTACGCTGCTGCAGCGCCAAAAGCTGAAGAGGAAGATGAGATCACGCAGAAACTAAAAAAGCTTAAAACACTTTACGACAAACAACTGATCACACAGGCAGAATACGAAACTAAAAAAGCGGAGATCTTAAGCACACTATAAGTTCATGAAATCAAACTATCTGTTAGCTTTACTATCAGCTTTCTTGTTGTGGCTGGCTTGGCCACCCATTCCCTACACCGCTATTCTTCTTTTAGTTGCCTTTGTCCCCTTACTTATCGCGGTGGAACAAACCATTCGTGGCGATTATAAAAACAAAGGTCGCAAAGTATTTGCATTAGCCTTCCTGACAGGAGTCGTTTGGAATACAGCCTCCATTTATTGGGTCTATAATGCCATGAACGCATTTTTAGATGCCATGCCTTCCTTGTTAATATCGCTCATCCCGTTTACTCTAGCACCATTGCTCATGGGACTTGCCTTCCGCCTTTACTATCAGATGCGGAAAAGAAACAGCATCCTGATTAGTTTTATGGGATTAATCTCTTTTTGGGTCGCTTATGAATATTTACATCAATCCTGGGAGCTCTCTTTTCCTTGGATGACACTAGGCAACGGATTCGCAAATAGTCACCAATTAGTACAATGGTACAGTATCACCGGCGTTTATGGCGGTACACTTTGGATTTGGTTAGTAAATATCGCACTGTTCCTTTTCGCTTGGCAAAAGCGTAATAAGATCGAAGCGTACAGCAATAAAATCTTAATTAGTACGGTAGCAGGTTTAATCTTAATACCCTCTATTGCCTCCCTTATTTGGTACAGCCAATACGAGGAACATGTGAATCCGTCTGAAATCGTCACAGTACAACCTAATATCGATCCATTTGGAAAATGGGGTCCAATTACTCCGGAAGATCAGCTTAAGGTATTGACGGATCTTTCCCAAAAGGTCGCTAAACTGAATACCGAGTTTTTTATTTGGCCGGAAACCGCAATTTCCGACCGCAACGGCATCAATGAAGAGGAATTCAGAGAATATCCACAATACCAAAAAGTACTGCAATTCCTTGAACCTTATCACAACGGTAATGTGTTATCAGGTATAGAGAGCTATGTTCTATACGCCGATCAGCGTACGCCGACTGCAAAACCTATCGGAAACATGTTTTACGATAGCTTCAATGCAGGCGTGTTGGTGGATGGAAGCAGCAAGCTGCAGTTCTACCACAAATCTAAGCTAGTTCCCGGAGCAGAACTGATGCCTTTTGGAAAGGCATTAAGCCTTTTAAAACCTTTCTTCGCGCACTTTGGCGGAACAACTGGTGGTTATGGAAGCCAAGACAAACCTAGCGTATTCTATTCCGCTAGTGGTATTGGTGCTGCGCCGGTTATTTGTTATGAATCAATCTGGGGTAATTATGTTGCTGAGTATGTGAAAATGGGCGCTCAATTCATTGCCGTTATCACCAATGATGGTTGGTGGGGAGATACCTCCGGAAAAGATCAGCACCTGCAATATGCGAAATTACGTGCGATTGAGAACCGTCGATGGGTCGTACGTTCGGCGAATACCGGCATTTCGGCATTCATTAACCAGCGTGGGGATATTGTGCAGAAATCATCTTGGTGGGTTCCAACTGCTCTTTCTCAAGAAATCAACTTGAACGAAAACTTAACATTTTATACACGTTCGGGTGACCTCATCGTCTACCTCTGCCTCTTAACAGGTTTGATATCAATTGGTTTAATATTTGTCAGAAAACGAAATTAATCTGATTTTTTATTCTCCTTTATTTATATTTGCCGCCATGCACGTATATTTTGATAATGCCGCTACAACTGCTTTAGACAAAGCAGTTATCGACGTAATGGTACAAACAATGAACGATAATTTTGGAAATCCCTCTTCCATACATGCACATGGCAGAGAGACCAAAACAATCGTTGAGAGAGCTAGAAGAACCGTAGCTAAATTATTAAATGCTTCTCCCGCTGAAATATTCTTTACCTCCGGCGGAACGGAAGCAGATAACATGGCGATCGTTCGTGCGATTGAAGCCTATGGAATTACACACGCTATATCCTCTCCTATTGAGCACCATGCTGTGCTACATACCTTGGAAGAGATGCAGAAAGACGGAAAAATCCAATTGGATTTCCTACGTCTTGATCAGAAAGGGAACATCGATTTATCTCACTTAGAAGAGCTGCTTGCAAAGAACCCGAGAACATTTGTTTCCATCATGCATGCCAATAACGAGCTTGGCAATATCACCGACATTCAGAAAGTAAGTGAAATCTGCGAACAATACAATGCTGTTTTCCATTCGGACACCGTGCAAACGATGGGGCATTATGTTCATGATTTATCGAAGTTAAAAATCGACTTTATTACCGCTGCGGCACATAAGTTCCACGGGCCAAAGGGCGTTGGTTTTTTATATATCAACAGCAGAAACAAAATAAAACCTTTGATCCACGGTGGTGCGCAAGAGCGCAATATGCGTGGTGGTACTGAGAATGTCTACGGCATCGTTGGTCTTGCAAAAGCAATGGAAATTGCATACGAAGAGATGGAAGCTCATCAACAACAGATCCAAGCATTGAAAGACTACATGAAAGAACAACTAGTTCAACATATTCCAGATGTGAAGTTCAACGGAGAAACGGATGCCAACAAATCTTTGTATACAGTATTAAACGTTTCCCTGCCTTGCACGGATATGGGTGATATGTTGTTATTCAATCTGGACATCAAAGGTGTATCCGCGTCGGGTGGTTCTGCATGTAGCTCCGGATCAGACATCGGTTCTCACGTATTACGTGGAATTGGCGCAGACCCTAGTCGTCCATCTGTACGCTTTTCATTCTGCAAATTCAACACAAAAGAGGAAGTGGACTTCGTCGTGCAAGTGCTGAAGGAAATTTGCACAAAACACTAAATTGTATAAAACAAAATAAAGAAAGAGCTACCTAATTTTTTAGGTAGCTCTTTTTTTTCTATGAGTATATACTCTTAACGGGCGTCAAGAACTTTAATGACCCTCGCGGCTTCTGTGCAAAAATGAAACGTTTTTCTGAGAGTGCCTGTATTAAATTGCTTTCAAAAAGGCTAAACCTCGTTGTAGTTCCCGTGGTAAAATAAGTGTATTATTCAAAAGGCTAAAAACAAAAGGGCCGTCATACGACAGCCCTCTATTTAAATCGGAAAAAATCCCCTTACTTAATCTTCATCAACGTATATTTATCAGCAAGATCGCCTTTGATCTCTTTCCCTGACAAATCCAGTTGATTCAATTGATTATCGAGAATTTTGTAATTGTAGTCCACATTTTCTAATGACAAGATATCTTTATCAACCTGCCATTTACCAGTTCGCTCAAACACTTCCTCGCTCTTCCCAACATACACATAACGTAAATGGTAGTTTTTATTTTTGTCAAGGCTCAGCAATGTACTAATCATCGTACAATCGGCACATGGTAAGTTACCTTCGTAAGTCCCTAACAAGCCGATTCCCTTCAGCGCGTTGTCTTCAGACGCAGGCAACTGATTGACATTCGTCTTGTTGTTTATACAACTTATGGCAAATATCAGTCCTATGACTACGATTAATATGTAAGATAACTTTTGCATAACCTTTAACTTCTATGCAAAACACAAAAAAAATACCACAAATGGTATTTTAAGAAAATTTAACATTATTCATCTTCGTCGAGCAAACCAGTAGCCGCCAGATGAGCGTTCCGAAGTTCCCCCAAAGCATGGAAATTACGCTTCTGCTGGGCAATCTGCATGCCTTTTTCATAAATTTCAATCGCGCGATCTTGCTCGTGTTTAGACTCTAAAAATTTTCCAAAGTGGTAATAGGTACCTACGTAATCTTCATGCGCCGAAAGCAAATCCTCAAAACCTGCTAGCGCTTGATCCTCCTCCCCTAACTTCACGTATTCCATCGTTAAAGCATATTTCAAAAAAGGATCATTTGGATTCTCCTTCAAAAACTCTTGCAATTGTGCTAATCTTCCTTCCATAACACAAAAATAAGCATTATTCCGCAGTGCATAGAAAAATACAACGAAAGTGGCATTTACTATGCTAGCATAGAATTGACAATACAATGACAATTAGCGTTTCAGATAAAATAAATGAAATTATCGTAATAAAAATCTAATTCAACCCGATTTAAATTGACAATTATCAAAATAAGACATGAATTATTAACAAAATAATATTCTAACCACTTTGTTTATGGCAATCAAATTCGCCTGTCGCTCCTTTGAAATGCATGGCAAAAAATGTAGGTTTGTGTAAAACGCTAGATTTATGAAGATATTAGTATGTATTAGTAATGTCCCAGATACGACATCGAAAATAACGTTTACCAATGATAACACCGTATTCAATACTGCGGGTATCCAGTACATCATCAACCCTTACGACGAAATCGCACTTTCTAAAGCTGTAGAGCTTGCTGAAGGCGGAAAAGGAACCGTAACGGTAATTAACGTAGGCGATGCTTCAACTGAACCTACCATCCGTAAAGCCCTAGCTATCGGTGCTGATGATGCAGTACGTGTAAATGCACAGCCTCGCGATGCTTGGTTCGTAGCAAATCAGATTGCAAACTACGCAAAAGGCCAAGGATTTGATTTAATCCTAACGGGTCGCGAATCTATAGATTACAATGGTGCACAGGTAGCTGCTTTATTGGGCGAGCTATTAGACCTGCCATCAATTTCCATCGCGAAGAAAGTTGACATTCAAGGAAACGAAGCAACAATAGACCGCGAAATTGAAGGTGGTAAAGAAGTGTTATCTGTTTCGTTGCCAGTCGTTATCGGAACTGCAGAAGGCGTCGCGGAACCAAAGATCCCGAATATGCGTGGTATTATGGGTGCTCGCACGAAACCTTTACAGGTGGTAGAACCTATTGAAGTGGCAGAACTTGCTTCGATTGCTCGTTATGAAAGCCCTGCTCCGCGTGGAACAGTGAAATTAGTAGAAGATGTTGATCAACTTGTTCAATTACTTCACGGAGAAGCTAAAGTTATCTAATCATTTTTAAGCAAGAAAAACACATGGCAATATTAGTTTATATAGAAAATACAGAAGGCGTTCTTAAGAAATCAGCATTTGAGGTTGCATCCTATGCAAAAGCAATTGCTGACCAAAAAGGAGATACCGTAGTCGCTCTTTCCATCGGAAATGTAGCAGATGCCGAATTAGAGAAATTAGGCAAGTACGGGGTTTCTAAAGTATTGAACGCTAGTCAAGATAATTTAAAGAACTTCGTAAATAAAGCATATGCTTCGATTATCGCTTCAGCAGCGAAGCAAGAGCAGGCTTCTATCGTTGTTCTTTCCAATTCGTTCAGCGGTAAAGGATTGGCACCGCGCATAGCAGCGAAATTAGACGCAGGTCTGGCTGATGGCGCAATCAACCTACCGACTTGGAATGGCGATAGCCTGGAAGTGAAGAAAACTGCTTTCTCGAACAAAGCATTTGCGACGGAAGTGATTTCTTCTGCAAATAAGGTAATCGCATTAAATCCGAATGCGTTCGAGTTAAAAGAAGCAGCAACAACGGCATCAATCGTAGCATTTACGCCAGAAGTTAATGCAAACGACTTTGCGGTTATGGTAAAAGACATTGTACGCGCGACGGACAAAGTTTCTCTTCCGGAAGCAGAAATCGTTGTATCGGCAGGCCGCGGAATGAAAGGTCCTGAAAATTGGGCGATGATCGAAGAGCTAGCCGATGTATTAGGTGCTGCTACAGCATGCTCTAAGCCAGTTTCTGACGCCGGATGGCGTCCGCACTCGGAGCACGTTGGACAAACTGGTATTGTGGTAAGCCCGAACCTATACATCGCTATCGGTATCTCTGGCGCTATCCAACACTTGGCGGGTGTGAGCTCGTCTAAAACTATCGTCGTTATCAACAAAGATCCCGAAGCGCCATTCTTTAAAGTGGCAGACTACGGCATCGTGGGCGACGCGTTTGAGATTGTTCCTAAACTAACGGAAGCAATCAAAAACTTAAAACACAACTAGTAAAAACTAAACAATGAACGGGTGGCCTTGGATAAAAATAACAAGGTCACTTTTTTTTTGCTCCGAATATTAGCATCTTTGTAATTCCGTTAACGATTTGTCAATGAAGAAAATCAAGTTAGATATTGTAGGATTATCGTATAGCCAAACACAATCTGGAGCCTATGCGCTAGTGTTGGGGGAAGTAGCAGGAAACCGTAGACTACCTGTCATTATCGGAGGATTCGAAGCGCAGTCTATCGCGGTCGAAATCGAAAAAATGACGCCGAGCAGGCCATTGACACATGATTTATTCAAAGCATTTGCTGATACGTTCAATATCAAATTGGAAGAAGTATTGATCTACAACCTCGTAGACGGAATATTTTTCGCCAAATTAATCTGCAATGATGGCGACAAGACCGTAGAGATAGATGCCCGCACCTCGGACGCTGTTGCATTGGCCGTACGTTTCGAAAGCCCAATCTACACCTATGATTTCATCATGAATACCGCCGGAATCGTAATTGAAGGCAATGACTTTGCATTTCTGGAGAATATCGAAAACGTCGGATCCTACAAACAAACGGAAACAACGACTCCTGAAGCTGAGCCAACGCCAGAACCAAAAGAGCCCGCAAAAAACAAACCCTCTCCATATGCATCACTCACGATGGAACAACTGGAGAAAACCCTAGAAAAAGCGATTGAGAACGAACAGTACGAAACCGCAGCCAAAATCAGGGACGAAATTGAGAAACGAAAATCTTAATTCATAGCTTTTAAATAATCTCACCTATAAGTATGTCTATTAAACTTAGGTTGACCATAATGAACTTCCTGCAATTCTTTGTGTGGGGAGCCTGGTTAATCACTATTGCCAACTACTGGTTTGGCACTAAACAATGGGACGGAACACAATTTGGCGCAATCTTTTCAACCATGGGGATCGCATCGCTTTTCATGCCGACCCTAATGGGAATCATCGCCGATCGTTGGGTAAATGCCGAGCGATTGTATATAGGTCTACACTTCCTCTATGCAATCTGCTTGATCTACCTCGCACAGGTGCAAGACCCCGGAGGCTTTTTTAATGTGATGCTCCTGGCCATGTGCTGTTACATGCCAACCCTCGCATTATCCAACTCCATCGCCTATACCGCGCTTACGCAGGGCAATTACGACCTCATTAAAGCCTTCCCTCCTATCCGTGTTTGGGGAACCGTAGGCTTTATCGCAGCCATGTGGATCACCAACCTGACGGGCAGCAAAGCAACCGAAGGTCAGTTTTATATAGCCGCAGGTGGATCTGTCCTCCTCAGCGTTTATTCCTTTTTCAACCTACCTAAGTGTCCTCCGCAACATCATCTGAAAGAAAATTCTAGTCTAGCGCAAATGCTCGGCCTGGAAGCCTTTAAATTGTTTGGCAATTTTAAGATGGCTATGTTCTTTATCTTTTCGATGTTCCTGGGTGCAGCCTTACAGTTAACCAATGCCTATGGTGATGTATTCTTAGATGAATTTAAGTTCTTCCCGAAATGGGCGGATTCTTTCGTTGTCGAATACTCCACCATCATCATGTCGATCTCACAGATTTCCGAAACCCTATTTATCCTCGCTATCCCTTTCTTCCTGAAAAGATTTGGTATCAAGCAGGTCATGCTAATTGCCATGGTTGCTTGGGTATTGCGTTTCGCATTATTTGCATACGGAGATCCCTCCGCCGGCTTATGGATGATCATCCTTTCCTGTATCGTCTATGGTATGGCATTTGACTTTTTCAATATCTCGGGATCCCTATTTGTCGAAACCACGACGAACAACCAGATTCGCTCATCAGCGCAAGGTTTATTTATGATGATGACCAATGGTTTTGGCGCTGTACTAGGTTCTCGTGTGTCGGGATGGGTTATCGACAAGTATTATACCCTTTCTTTCAACGATACGAGCTCGCTAGCGGGCTTTTTAGATACAACCCCAGACAACCAGTCGCTATTGAATTTTATTGGCTCTCGCGGCGTAGAAATAACAAATGACGTGTTTAATAAAGTGATCCATCTAAAAGATTGGCAACATATCTGGATTGCTTTCGCCCTATACACGCTTGTTGTAGCGATCTTGTTCGCTATCCTCTTCAGACATAAACATCAAGCAGATAGCCCTGTTAAACACTAACAGAGTTTTCACAAAACATATTATAAACACCCGCCGAGGCTCTATCTATGCCCAGCGGGTGTTTTTATTTGCAAGGTATTCCTACTGTACATTTCGAAATACCTAGCTGCTTGCATTTTCCCTTTATTAAGATGCCCTCGAATATAGGAGATATCTCCTTCAGCTCACTTCCCTTTCAAAGCCCTTTCAAACCCATTGTATAACCCAATCAAACCCTTTCTTGAGCGGGTTTGATTGGGCTATACATGGGCTATGGTTTGGGAAGCATTCAAAGAAGGTTGGAAAAGGGCTAGACAAGATAATCGAATTGCTAATACAAAAAAGCCTCCAATTGCTTGGAGGCCTTAAAATATGTACTATGATTAATATTTTAGAATTTGAGAGTCGGCTTAGAACTTGTAACCAGTCCAAGAGAATGCTGATGCATCAGCACCTTTTAATCCGTCTTTCTTCGTGATTGTTGCATTCACGTCGTTTTTGATCTTAGCTTTATCTAATCCGTTTGCAGGATCGATTGTGTACTCAATTGACGTTCCGCCGTTACCAGCACCTTTACTATCTGTTAAGTCGATTAAATCAGCTACAGTAGTACCAGCTCCGAATTTAGCATAAGCGTTTTTGATTGTCGCTTTTGCACCTCTACGGATTTTGAATACATCATGCATCGTTAAGTTTGCATCAGCACCTGGAGCATTGTTTACGATCGTGATACCGTTGATAGTGAAATCTGATTGGTTAATGTCTGTAGGAGTTGCTCCATCTAAGTTACCGTCAGCTTCAACACCACGAGGATCTTCCGTTACAGGTAAGTATTTAGCTTCTCTGATACCGTAAGCATTTGTAACAGTACCTCTATATCCTTGAGAGAAATCGAACATATCGTCTGTACAGTTTACTACTAAAATGTTCGTTGCATCAACTGTTCCACCGAAGAACTCGATAGCATCATCATCACCGTAAGAAATGTAGATGTTGCTTAATTTTGTTCCTTTACCAACGCCGTTCAATGTTAAACCATTGTGTTCTGCTGTTTGGTCGATACGAGCACCTGTATATTCGATTTTTACGAAGTTTAATACACCTGAGTTATCATTTACATCATCGCCACCAAATTTGATTTTGTTGTTTATTTCTGTACCTGCATCACTTGCTGCACCTTCTTTTCTAGAAAGAGGAGCTTTACCGTTTAGGATGATACCACCCCAGTCACCTTGTTTCGGAGACGCTGCATTCGATGTAAATACAATTGGTTTGCTAGCTGTACCGTCAGCGATTAATTTACCGCCTTTTTCTACAAGGATGTAGATATCTGTACCATTAGCCGCAGCTTTGATCGTAGTACCTGCAGGGATTGTTAATGTCGCTCCTGAGTTTACTAAAACTGTTCCCGATAATGTGTACTCAACGTTTGCATCTAAAGTTGTGTTTGCGGAAATATTTCCTTTTAATTCAGCTTTACCACCTGGAGTTGGTTTTACTGGTTCATCATCTGAACATGCTGTGAATGCGAATGCACCTGCTGCTAAAATTGCTAATAACTTTGTTTTCATAATCATTTAATTTCTATACAAAAGAACCACGTTAACATAACTTACAAGTTATCTGTATGTTAACTTTACATTAAAACTTATAAGATAAACCTGCGCCGAAATCCATACCGCGCTTGTAGCGCTCCACCATCAATTGAGGGGCTCCGTTCGAGAAGTCCATCGAAAGTTCACGATAAGGGTTGATGATGTTTTCAGCTTTAACCGAGAAGCCAATCTTCTTATTTACAGTACCTCTCAAATTGAAATCCAATGTTGGAACACCTTTCTCCATGATGTTACCGAATCCTCTAGTACCGATTGAGAAAATACGATCTGAGAAGTAATTGAACACCACCGTTGGCATCAATTCCACACGGTTTAGGTTTAACTTATACGTTAAATCTGCATTAACCATCAATGGTGATGCGCCTTCTAATTTGTCCGACTCCTTCGTGAATTGCGCTAATGGATTTTCTAACTTTTGCTTAGAGTGTAAGTAAGATACGTTCAAGCCTGCAGACAACACGTTTTCACCATGTGCTGTTGCCGTTTTGATTAGGTCTTTCTTGATTTCCATTTCCGCACCTAATACATCTGCCGAACCACCTACGTTCAGGAATGTTAAGGTATTACCTCCCGAAGGAATAGTAGATCTGCCGATCGGGTTTTTAATGTGCTTGTAGAATACGCCGAAAGAGATCAACTCGCCGCCTTCCGGATATAATTCCCACTTCAAGTCTGCGTTGTACGTCTCGGCAGGGATCAAGTCGGAGTTACCTTCCGTATTGTTATTTTGTCCGGCGTAACGCATTGGCGCAATTTCGATAAATTGAGGCAAGGTATAGGTTTTACTACCCGATGCGCGAAGGATCATCGCTTCACCTAAGTTATATTTCAAGTTAACACTTGGCAATAAGAATGACTTATCAATTTTCGATGGACCAATAATCTCACTTTGCGTTACGTTGGTATAGAAATCAACATCTTGCGTCACCTTCTCGAATCTTAACCCTAGCATTGCGGTAAAGTTTGCATTAAATTGGTAAGTCGCGTTTGCTACCGCAGCGTGAATGTTCTTTTTACCGTTATAGTAGAAAGGAAGGAACGCAAATTCATCACTCTTACCTCTCAAAGTAACCAGATTAAATATACTGCCTAACTTTTCTGTATTGAAGTATTGGTCTGGATTAGCAATATCGATGTCGCTACCATATGGTGGCAAAAGTTCATGATTGAAGATCGTCGCATTGAAGTCTCTTTTGGTTATATTTCCGTTGTATCCAAAATCGATTTTTCTATCCAATCCCTCTTCGTTATTCAATTTATAAGTTACGATAGCACGGCTTACGATTCCTTTTTCTGTCATATCAGAGAAATAACGCTCGTTGTTTCCAGACGAATTGGTACTGAAGCGGTACTTGCCCCCGTTTTCCAAAAATCTGTTTACTCTTCTATCCGGTTCGTTTCCGACAACATAGTTGAAACCAACGGCAACATCTGTACTCCAATTCTGATTGAACTCGTATTTTCCTAAGATCTGAGATACCGAGATGTGGTTGTCATTGATTTGCTGTCTTCTAGCAAACTCGCGGTCTCCTTCGACTTCATTTGCGTTGAATCCAAAAAATTCAGAGAAATCTTGTACTTGGTCGTGGATATATAGGGAGTTAAAGCTTAGCATTCCTTTGTCGAAAGCATAACGAAGGTTTACCATCGCGTTCTGCGATACATTGTACTGATTTCTGATGTATGTTTGATCCTGGTAAACTTGACCGATGGTCGTCGCTGCTCCAACAACACCTTCAGCAAACCTGTATTTGGAATCCATCCCTCCGGTGAAGAACAAGCTTAATGTCTTGCCACCTAGATCAAAACGACGGTTTCCTAAGATCTTAAAGTTAGAGTTGATCAAATTATCAATTGGTTTAGCAACCCAACTGTTTTTGAATGAGTAGTCGTTTAACGTATTGATATGATGTTTTGAACCTCCATTTAAAGATCCGAACCAGCTTGTTCCATCAATTCGCTTAAAGTTATCTTTTCCGATTGTTTGGGAGTTCGCCCCGCCCGATACGGCAACCTCTAAACTATTTCCCGTTGCTTCTTTTGTAAAAATGTCCACATTGGCACCCGCAACGTCTCCACCGATTGTTGGATTAAACGTTTTGTTAACATTGATGCTCTGTATAACGTCTGAACTGAAGAAATCTAGGGAGATATTTTTATATAATGGGTCTTCGGAAGGTAATGGCAAACCGTTAAGGGAAGAAGAATTGTAACGATCGCCTAGTCCACGTACGAATACGTTTTTAGCACCTTCTTGTCTGGATACACCAGCCATTTTAGTAAGGGCTGCGCGCGCGTCGCTTACGCCTTTTCTTGATAATTCTTGTGTACCGATAGACTCGACCATTAGGTTAGATTTGCGTCTTTCCTCCAAAAGCGCAAGCTCTGTAGCCTTCTCTCTGCGTCTCGTAACCACAACCTCTTCAATGACAGCATCCTTGTTCTTTAAAGCAAAAGATACAAACTCTGTGTCTGAAGCACTTAGCGTGAAAGTAATCTCTTGTCCGTCGTACCCCATAATGCTTGCGCGAATAAGATATTCGGCAGGTTTGTTACTTGGTAGTGGGATGTAGAACTCGCCTTTTTCATTGGTCGTTGTCCCTAATTGAGAGTTAGCAATCGTAATGGTTGCCCCTTTTAATGGCTCGTAGCTTTCAACGTCAACTACAACCCCTTTTACACCGTATGCTACTTGTTGTGAATTGGCAACTAGCGTCGCAACACATAATAGCATAACCGTAAACAATGTTTTAATACAATTCATAGTATGTTAATATTATGTTGCAAAACTATAAGCTAGTTGTTATGTGAATATTAACGTTCCATTATCTTAATATAAGCGGTTCGTTAACGAATTGTTAAGAAGTAGATGGCCCAGATTAATGGTTTTTATATTGGGAGAAACGGGTAATTAGTGTTAAATTGCAACAAAGTAACATTATGAACGATTTTGTGCTACACACAGAAAGTTTGTCCTATCAATATCCTAAAGGATCCAAACTTATATTTGAAAATCTTAATATCCCGAAACAGCAGCATACGCTTATCTTAGGCGAATCTGGCTCTGGAAAATCAACGCTGTTGAACCTGATTGCAGGTTTTTCGGCACCCACAACGGGAAAAGTCTATATACAAGGCCAAGATATCTACCAATTACAAGAGACCAACTTGGATAAGTTCCGTGCAAAGAACCTAGGATTTATCTTTCAAGAAGCACACTTATTAAAGAACCTGACGGTTGCCGAGAACATCAAGCTTGCACAGTCGCTTGCTGGTTTCCCTGTCAACGAGTCGGAAGTAGCTAACTTGTTAGAAAAGCTACAATTATCCACTTTATCTAATCGCAAGCCGAATGAGCTCAGCCGCGGACAGGTGCAGCGTGTTGCAATCGCCAGAGCATTGATTAATAAACCTGCCTTGCTGATTGCCGATGAACCTACTGCTTCCTTAGATGATAAGAATACTTTCTTGGTTATAGAGCTCATCAAAGCGTTGGCGGACGAACAGGGTAGCACCTTGATTATCTCGACGCACGACAAAAGATTAAAAGACGAATTCAACAATAACTATCAACTATCGGCATTATAAGATGAATATATTTCAACTAGTCTGGAAGAATATCACGCAGCAATGGGGTTCGACCTTCTTGAGTATTATTTTAACGGCCTTCGGTGTAGCGATATTGGTCAGTATATATATTACAAGCGATACGTTCGAAAAGCAATTAGACAATAATAGTAAGCAGGTTGATTTGGTAGTCGGTGCGAAAGGGAGCCCGCTGCAACTAATCCTGAGTACTTTATATCATATTGATAACCCAACGGGGAATATCAAGCTTGCGGAAGCCGAAAAACTAAAGGAGAACCCTTTCATTGAAACGGCCGTGCCGATTTCCTTAGGCGATAACTTTAAAGGACACCGCATTATCGGAACTGACACCAGCTACATGGGGCTTTACGAGCTTTCATTGGCGGAGGGGAAATTATGGGCGAAGAGTTTCGAAATCGTATTAGGTAGTGAGACAGCGCGCAAGCATCAGCTGAAGCTGGGCGATCAGATTCATAGTGCGCACGGCCTGGCGGAGAATGCGCATGTGCATGACGAGCATCCTTTTACCGTAGTGGGAATCTTAAAACCATCCGGCTCGGTTGTTGATAATTTGATACTTTGCGACTTGCAAAGTGTGTGGGACGTGCATGGAATCAACCATGATGATCATGATCATGAGCACGAAGGCCACGAGCATGCGCATGATGACCATGATCACGATCATGCGGATCATCAGCATGAAGAACATGCACATAACACAGCGGCTAGCTCAGAAGCACACGACCATGAGGGGCATGACCATGAAGGACATGATCATGAAGGTCATAATCACGACGCACATGAGCACGAACATGCTGCCCTAAGCCCTGCAGATGCAAAACAAGCGGCAAGCAGCGAGCAAACAGACAGCATCGTTTCCGAACGCCCTAGAGATAATGTCTTTGTTAAGAGCATTGCCGATGATGTGATTCAGGATCACAGCTTGGAGATTACCGCATTATTGGTGAAATACAGCTCTCCTGCTGCGATTGGCGTGGTACCGAAGTTGATCAATCAATCGACCAGCATGCAGGCGGCATCGCCCGCATTGGAGACTGCTAGGCTGTTTTCTCTATTAGGCGTGGGTATCGACTCCTTGGAAATATTGGCCTATGTGATCATGATTATCGCCGGCTTAAGCGTATTTATCAGTTTATATAACGCGTTGAAAGATAGAAAGTACGACTTGGCCATCATGCGTGCATTGGGCGCTTCGAAGGTTAAACTATTTGCATTGCTTTTGGTCGAAGGATTGGTGATCACCACGATTGGTGGATTGCTGGGATTGTTATTCGGACATTTAGGCTTGTACTTTATCAGTACGCAGACCAGCCAAAGTGCAGATATCATCCAAGCGTTTAGTATTTATAGCAAGGAATGGTTAATTTTGCTGACGGCTTGTCTAATCGGCGTCATCGCTTCGGTTATTCCGGCGATAAAAGCATACAACACAACCATATCGACGATATTAGGGAATAAATAAGATGAAGAGAATATTATTTACAGTATTATTAATCACATTAACTGTCACTTTTTCGAAAGCACAGATTGGGAATTATAACCAAAATCAGGTACCTGATCATACACCAATGATGAACAGCACCTGGGAGGCGATTGATAAAATGATGTATAAGGTGTCAACGGTTGGCAACAAAAAGGTGTACACGCCTAGCTACCCTGCGCCTTTGAAGAAATTAGAGAACACGATTGTCGAGCTTCCTGGATATATCGTCCCGCTGGTAAGCGGTAGAAATCACAGTACCTTTATGTTATCCGTATTACCGATTACACAATGTCAATTCTGTGGTACGAATGGTATTCCACCGATGGTGGAGATCTTCATGAAGAAAGGTACAGTGAAGTTTTCGGATGAGCCTATCAAACTGAAAGGCAAGATGAAGTTCAATCCGGAGCCTTTAAAAGGGAATGCCGAGATTCAGATCTTTGATGCTGAGTTAATCAATTAACGATTCAGGAGTGCAATCTCCAAACAGGCGTAGAGGGCAGCAGTTTCTGTTCGCAACCTCGCCTCACCTAAAGATATAGGATGAAATCCAGCAGCTAAAGCTTGCTGGATTTCTTTTTGAGAGAAATCGCCTTCTGGCCCGATCAATATAAGATAGCTTTGGTTCTTAGGAAATGCTTGGTTTAAGTATTTCTTCTCATCATCTACGCAATGTGCAATAGCTTTGAGGCTATCTGAGTCTTTTTGCTGCGCAAGGAATTTATCAAAGTTGATCGCTTCGTTTATTTGCGGCATATAAGCCTTCAGCGACTGTTTCATCGCCGAGACAACTACTTTGTTCAGTCGATCTACTTTGACTTCCTTACGCTCCGAATGCTCGCTTATTAAAGGAGTAATTTCTTGTATACCGATTTCTGTTGCCTTCTCTAAGAACCATTCGATTCGATCGATATTCTTGGTCGGTGCGACAGCGATATGCAAATGATAGCTTGGTTTTTGGAATTCGAATGTTCTGGAAAGAATCTGAAGCGTGCAGCGCTTTGGATGAGCATCAATAATCTCCGCCTCATACATGCCCCCGCTCCCATCGATCAACTGTACAGTATCTCCAACGGCTAATCGCAGCACGCGTACAGCATGTTTGCTTTCCTCCTCACTTAACTGATAGTGAGAAGCCTGTGTATCAATGTCGGGAGTATAAAATAAGTGCATGTCTAAATCGTCCTATTCCTCGTTGTCGTCGTTTGCTGTTTCCACCAGGTCAAGCTTCACAAACTCGATATTCTGTTGTGTTTTCTTCATGATCGTGAAACAGTAGCCCAATGCCTCGGTGCTGTCGCCCACATCGGGGATACGCTCAAAGACATGGCTCACCAAGCCTGCGATCGTATCGTAGTCTGAACTTTCCGGAAGCTCCAATGGCAGGTAGCTATTCGCATCATGAACGCTAGCTCCGGCATCCACCATGAACTCTGTTTCCGAGATCTGCTCCACTACTGGAGTTTCCTCATCATACTCGTCCTGGATCTCTCCAACTAATTCTTCGACGATATCTTCCAATGTCACCATACCGGCGGTTCCTCCGAATTCATCCAATACGAAAGCGATTTGGATGCGCTTCAGCTGAAACTCCGTCATCAAATCATTGATTTTCTTCGTCTCTGGAATGAAATAAGGCTTGCGCATGATGTTTTTCAACACAACTTCCTTACCCTTTACTAATAAAGGAAGAATGTCCTTCGTATGCACAACACCAATAATCTGGTCAATATTATCATCGTAAATTGGAATACGAGAGTATCCCTCTTCCGTTACGGTCTCGATAAAGTCTTCTGCAGTTTCGTCTTGTTCTACGGCTACAATCTTCGTACGTGGAACCATGATATTCTTTACGATACGTTCGTTGAAATCAAATACGTTCTTGATCAACTCATGCTCGGAATTGTTCAAAGCACCGCTTTCTTTTCCTTTTTCCAAAAGATATTGTAGTTCTTCCGACGAGTGACTAGCTTCATGTGCACTCACTTGAATTCCGATCAATCGTAACAAGAAATTAGCGAATCCGTTCAATAAGTAAATGATCGGTCTAAATACGTAATAGAAGAATTGCAATGGAATTGCCACCTTCATCGTCGTTGCCACCGGCTTCTGTATCGCAATCGACTTCGGTGCTAATTCACCAAATACAATATGCATAAAGGTGATGATACTGAAGGCCAACACATGACCTAAGTTAGTCGCCAATTTACCGGACAGCTCAACATTGAACCATCCAAAGATTTGATGAACAATCTGGGTCATAACCGCCTCTCCGACCCATCCAAGGGCTAGAGACGCGAGCGTAATACCTAACTGCGTAGCAGCAAGATAACCATCCAGATGTTCTGTTATATTCTTCGCGATTTGCGCTACTTTACTTCCTGATTTAGCCTGGAGTTCTATCTGAGAAGCTCGAACTTTAACAATTGCAAATTCAGCTGCAACAAAAAAACCATTAGCCAGCACTAAAAAAATAGTCCAAAAAATATCAATTGCCATTAGTTAGGTCTTTATTTCCGAATTGTGTTTTGTATAGTTCTAAACTCTCTAATATAACATTTTGAGCATCAGTTTGCCCAGAAATATTTTCAATTTTTATCGACTTGTTATCGATGGATTTATAGGTCTGAAAGAAATGGGTGATTTCTTTCATGCTATGAGGGGGAAGTTCTGAAAGATCATTCAGATAATTTAGGCTTGCGTCATTCTTGGCGACAGCAATGATCTTGTCATCTTGCTCGCCAGAATCAAGCATACGCAAAACACCGATAACCTTCGCATCAATGAGCGAATACGGTTCTAGGTCTTGCGAACATAACACTAAAATATCTAGGGGATCTTTATCACCACAATAGGTTTGTGGGATGAAACCATAATTAGTTGGATAGACTACCGAAGCATTCAGTACTCTATCCAACTTTAATAGACCCGAGGTCTTATCAATTTCGTATTTCGCTCTAGAACCTTTACTTATTTCAATGAC
Source organism: Sphingobacterium sp. UBA2700 (assembly GCA_002354335.1). Lineage (GTDB taxonomy): Bacteria > Bacteroidota > Bacteroidia > Sphingobacteriales > Sphingobacteriaceae > Sphingobacterium. Next base: position 62,586 of record DELI01000005.1, read on the forward strand.
AGCAGTTACTACTTTCGGAGCTTCATTGCCCGGAGAAACCTGATGCCAAGGATGTTGCTGAGCATTTGCAGAACTAATTCCGACAAACAGCAACAGTATTATGGTCCAGAGCCTATCGACGTCGTCCATATTGATGGTTATTTGTTTCGAATCTCCTTATTGTACAATTCAACGCTTTCTAAAATAATGTTTTGCGCGTATGAACGTCCATATAAGTTTTCAATCGTCACGTTTTTACCTTCAAGGGCTTTATAGTCCTGGAAGAAACGAACGATCTCTTTCATTGTATGTGGAGGAAGTTCTGATAAATCGTTGATGTAGTTAACCGACATATCGTGCTTTGCAACCGCAATAATTTTATCATCTTGCTCGCCATTGTCGATCATGTGCATAACACCGATCACTTTAGCCTCGATTAAGCTCATCGGATAAACATCCACTGAACATAAAACAAGAATATCCAAAGGATCCTTATCATCACAGTATGTCTGTGGGATAAAGCCATAGTTGGCAGGATACATTACGGAAGAAAATAGGACGCGGTCCAACTTGATTAATCCACTATCTTTGTCGATTTCGTATTTCGCTTTTGAACCTTTAGGAATTTCGATAATAGCATTCACGGAATTAGGCAAGTCTTCTCCGGGAGAAACTTGATGCCAAGGATGTTGTGTACTCATTAAAAATTACTGTTTGTTTATGTCGTCTTTCTTTGTTTTTCTATTTTTCAACCAACGCTTCAATAAAGCAATTACGATAGGCAAGAATGCAATAACAATCAATGCCACGATAATATACTCTACATAGTTGATAATTTCTGGAAACTTAATACCCAAATAGTACCCTGTCAATGTCAATAATGACACCCATAAAAAGGCTCCAAACACATTGTAGAATACGAATTTGCGGAAGTTAAGTTGCACTACACCAGCAAATATGGGTGCAAATGTACGAATAATAGGGACAAATCGACCAATTATTAATGCTGTTCCGCCATATTTTTGAAAAAACTCCTCCGCCATGATGACGTATTTCCGTTTGAAAAGCAGGGAATCCTTTCGTTTAAACAGCATGGGACCCGTTCGATATCCAAACCAATATCCCGCAAAATTCCCGAGAATACCGGCGGAAAGAATACCAAAATAAAGCGTTACAATATCAACATCGATCTTATTCGCTGCACAGAACAGTCCAGCTAAGAAAAGTAAATAATCACCAGGCAAAAAGAAACCGAAGAACAACCCGGTTTCCGCAAAAACAATAAGGCAGACGATGTAAAAACCACCGTGACTTAATAGATATTCAGCATCTAGCAATTGTTGAAAAGACAACAAATATTCTTGCATAATATATTCAATAGTTCCTTCTAAACCTTAACCCAACTACAATAGTGAAAACACACTATCGGAACCGTTCAAGTCAAATTATTATGGATTGGTAATCGACGAAATGGCCTCGCGGATATTCTCGGCGATAGACTCCATTACATCTTTTTCCAATGTCAGCTTCGGTCTTTCAAAATTCATGTCCTGCACATGATTCAACGGAATCAAGTGAATATGTGCATGCGCTACTTCAAGTCCTACAACAGCAACACCTACTTTTTTACATGGAAATGCTTTTTTAATCCCTTGTGCTACGATTTTCGCAAATACCCACATACCCATATAGTCGTCATCTTCGATGTCGAATATATAATCAGTCTCCTTTTTCGGGATAACTAATACGTGACCTTCAGTTAGTGGATTTACATCTAAGAATGCTAAATAATCATTGCTTTCGGCTACTTTGTAGGCTGGCACCTCTCCAGCAACTATCTTAGAAAATATTGTAGACATAAACTAATTTGTTCAATCGTGAGAAACAAAGATAATAAAATTCTACACATATGCACGTCCAAAGAAGGTATATTATCGGTCATATTTTAAGGGAATAGGCAAAAGAAAAGCCCCAATTTCTTGGGGCTATATAGGGTAAGGATGTGCGGTTATGGCATCCCGCACATAACCTAATATCACTTATCTACTAATCTCTAAGACTTCTAATTCCATCTGACCCGCCGGCACTGCAACTGAAGCTACATCACCAACTTGTAAGCCTAATAATCCTTGAGCAATCGGCGACTTCACAGAGATTTTCCCTGCTTTCAAGTCCGCTTCCGTCTCAGAAACTAGTTGATAGGTCATTACTGCACCTGTCTTCTTATTCTTGATCTTTACAAAAGATAAAGCCAAAACTTTAGATGTGTCTAGATTAGACTCATCAATGATTCGTGCAGATGCTAACACCTCTTCTAACTTTGCAATTTTTGCCTCGTGAAGCCCTTGAGCCTCTTTCGCGGCATCATATTCTGCGTTCTCCGATAGATCGCCCTTATCTCTTGCCTCTGCAATAGCCTTTGCTATGTTTGCACGTCCTTCTGTTTTCAGGTATTGAAGCTCTTCTTTTAATTTAGTCAATCCTTCTTCAGTGTAATAAGTTACTTCTGCCATAATATGAACCTTTTACGCGTTACTATAATTTTAATTTATAAACAAAAAAAAAGAACAAGACCATACCATCCAGAGGGACAACATGGTCTTGTACTTCTTACGAAGTTAAAAAATATTTTCTAATAAAACAAATTTACGAAGCGCCTTCTTCTTCCTCCTCTTCACTGATAAATCGGTATCCAAGACCTCTTACAGTTTGCAGATAATAAGGCTTATCCGGATTCGTCTCGATCTTCTTACGTAGGCGAACCACGTGCATATCCAAGGTGCGGGTGTTCACATTGGAACTGTAACCCCAAACAACTTCCATCAGCTCTTCACGAGTAATATCTTTCCCTTTATTTTGCAAGAAATGAAGCAAAATACGGTTCTCCAATATCGTAAGCTCAATCTTCTTACCATCTCTGATCAACGAATGCACATTAGGATGATGCTCCGTGTCGCCGAAGTAATAGACTTCGTTTTGAACTTTCGGCACAAAGAAGCGCACTTTGTTCTCGATCATAGCCACCAATACATCCATATTGAACGGTTTGGTGATATAATCCGTCACACCGTAGCTATACGCGTCGATCTTATCAATATCCTGTGATTTTGCAGTCATCATGATAATGATGTTTTCAAATCCGGCTTTGCGGATTCCCTCGCAGACTTCGATCCCTTCTTTGCCAGGGAGCATCCAGTCGAGCAATACAATATCAGGAGACGATTCTAAGATCAACTTTTCAGCCTCCAAACCGTCGCTACATTGGATCACATTGTAGTTCTCAGTTTGAAGTCGATGGCTTACAAGAAAACGCAAATTATCGTCGTCCTCTACAACTGCAATAGTTATTTCTTTGTTCATAGTTAAATACTAGGGTTTATCTTGGAAATATCAATGTAAATACGGTTCCTTCACCTTCAATGCTACTTACTTTAATCTCTCCGCCCATAAATTCAGTAATTTCTTTACAAAATGCCAGTCCTAATCCTACACTGCCGCTTTGATTGAACTGGTTCTTAACTCTATAAAATTTCTTAAATATATTCCTAAGCTCGTTTTTATTAATTCCAATTCCCTTATCCGAAAACTGAATCACAAAATTCTTCTTATTTTGTTCTACACTAATATCTATAAATTTTCTTGAAACTTCGGAATATTTATAGGCATTATCAATCAAGTTTTGGAATACCGAATTTAACAAAATCGGATCGGTATACATACTGCTATCCACGTCGATTTTGGAAGTTAAATTCAAATCTGGATATTTAATCTTCGTCGCTGCAAATATCTCCTCGCAAAAACTGTTCAAATCAACGTATTCTCCCTTAAATTTAAGCGATTTATTTTCTATCTGCGTGAAAGACAGTAGTTTATTCATCAAATTATTTAACTTATCCGCTTCCTGATCCAAGATCTTACCATACATATGTCGTTCCTGATCAGAAATCTTATCCGCACTTTTGATGTTGTTACCAGCAATCTTAATCACGCTAACAGGTGTCTTAAATTCGTGGGTCAGGTTGTTGATGAAATCATATTGCAATTGAAACAACCTGCTATTGATCGCAATATTTCGATAAATCAAGTAAACAATTAATAGCAAAATCGCATACAGCAACGAAACGCCTAACACCACAGGAAAGAACTGTCTATTAATCTCTCCACGCAAGAACTGTTCCGATGAATCAAATTGTAGCTTATATTCTGATAATGCGCCCGCCAGCGGCATCTCTGTACTGATAAAACCTTCCTCTTCAGTCAGGTTAGGATCAGCAATCGCCAAGACGCTTATTTTCTCATATAAACGTGGCTGAACGTTCTCAATCTTGATCTTTGCGGGGTTTATCTTGTAAACGAACAAATCCTGATCATAGGCAACATCGTTCGTCACGGTATCTTCCATCAACGTTTTATACGCTCGCAACGTACTCACACGAGGGATATTCAAATAAGTGACTTTTCCGGGCACTGTATTATAAAATATACGATAAATATCATTCTCGGTCAGCGAAGTCGAATCGTCCAACACGTCCAAAAAGTTCACCATCTTAATAGCCATATTGTTAAAATCGTCCGAAGTCGGTCGATTTTCCGTTTCATCTATCCGGTTCCGAAGCAATTTATGACCCTCGTCCAATTTGAAAGAGTAAATCGACTGCGGGAAAATCAACAGGTTCTGAAAACGAACACCTCTAACGGCACTATTCTGATTGGTGAAAAGGACGTCGTAAAACACAACCTCATCAACAAAAGGATTTTTTCGAAGTATCTTTTCAGCATAGGTAACAGCATGCACAGAATCTAGATAGCCCTGATAGTTAGAGACCTCCGAAATGCTATTGTTAAAGAAATTATTGAATGGTTTAAGGGTTGCATCGAAAACATCGACCTTGCGGTTATAAAATTCAGATTCGACGTAATTTGACATCATCACACGAGCCAAGAATACAGCGATGATGTAAAGAATGGTCAGGAAGGCCACAAAGGCAACCAACAAACCCAAATTTTTCCGGTATCTACTCGTTTTTTTGATCATGCCGAAGGCTATTTCAAATTCTCAGCTAAAAAACGCTCTATCTCTTGGTAGTATTCAACGACATTTTCTTCGTTTCTAAAACGCTTACCTTCGTCTTTCTTAAAGATGTATCGCACAGGAACCTGGTTGCTTTTCAATTTGCTGACGAATTGATTCGCATCCGTAACGGATGTGTACTTATCTTTCCCTCCCTGGAAATATAAAATCGGAATACGCACCTTGTCTGCATGGAAGATTGGCGAAATCGCCTGGAACAACTCCGATTCCTTCTCCGGATTTCCTATGATTCTATAATAAAGTTGCACATAATGCTTTAAATGCGGTGGGATTTCCCTGAAATAAGTAAATAAATTACTATAGCCGGAGGATGAAATAGCACAACGATACATTGGATTAAAAACCGAAGCATACAATGCCGAGTAGCCTCCGAAGCCAGCGCCCATGATCGCGATCCTGTCCTTATCGGCTATTCCCTGATGAATCAACCAGGCAACACCATCCGATATATCCGATTGTATTTTTCCGCCCCATTCTTTGAAACCCGCGGCCCAAAACTCCTTGCCATAACCAATAGACCCTCTATAATTTACTTGGAACACTGCGTAGCCACGATTCGTCAGGAACTGAACCTCAGCATCAAATCCCCACTCATTGCGGCGATTGGGTCCATCATGAACGAGCACCACAACCGGGCAGTTCTTTTTTCCTGATTTTGGATAAGTAATGTACGCATGAATGGTTTTGTTATCCCGAGACTGGTAGCTCACCTCTTCCATCGCGTTGAGCGGCAAATCCTTAAGCTTCGGATTATCCTCCGAAAGCAATTTCAACTCCTTATTACTTCTATTGAAATAATAAAGCTCGCCAGGATGTACATCGCTATAGGCCCTTATGATAAAACCATTCAATGAAGTATCATTATCAAAGAAATCAATCTCCATCTCCGGAAATTGAGACTTCAAATACTCATAAGCCTCTTTGAATGAAGGGTTGATCATCGACTTCTTATTTCTATTGACAAATGAACTGGTATACAAAAGCTCTTGTAGATTACTCGAATACCCCTCCACATTCAAATCGGCTAATTTATCCTCATATAAATTGCGTATTTCCTTCCCTTGCGATGCGTCAAATTCCACTAGAGACATCTTATCTCGCTGGTCGTTGGATAGCGCGTATATCAGCGACTTCGAACCCTTCACAAAGCCCATCGGAATAAATGTAGTCTCGAAATCATTGCGCATCACCTCGCGGAAAGGCTCTGCCTCCGACGCTCGATAGAGAATAGACTCCTGCACGCTATCACTAGTCAGTGCCAGACGAACCACACCATCCGGTGATCCGATCCAATTGACAACATTTCCCGGATTTTTATAAATCATCTCGCTAGGGCGACCATCCAGATGAACGCGGTACAAATCAAAAAGTGAGGAATCACGCTTGTTCATCCCTACGACCAAGCTTCCATTGTTGCTTCGCAGTGGACCAATCCAACGCAGCTTCACATCATCCGTTTCTACCAACGGATGTCGCTCCTCGGTGTGTACATTGATACGAAACAAACGCAAGCTATCGCTGATCGACTGCGTATTTGAAAAAATTATCTGCTCATCATCTGCCCAAAAGAATCCTTGCACGTTAAGGCTGGACTGATAGGTAAGCTGTTTGGAAGAATCCGGCTGAATTAAATCAAGAACAAAAATATTCTTACAATGATCGTGCACCCCTAAGTATGCAATCTTACTGCCGTCGGGCGACAGTCGGAAATTACTCTTGTCGGGTTTTACAAAGAAGTCCTCCACAGGTATGATTTCATCGCGTTCATTTTTTGACTTACAGGATGCTGCAGCCAACAAAACACTCACAAGAAAAATCAAAATTCTAAAATTCATATAATTAACCAGCCTCTTTATCAAATATTAGAAAAAAATGTCGGAAAGTACGTTTTGCAACCTTATTTTTACAGCGCAAAACAACCCTACAGCATTATGTTTTTATACAATGTTTCTATTATTATCGAAGACTCTGTTCATCAGTCCTTACTTGATTGGATAAAACAACAACTATTAACTAACGGTGATCCAGCATTAAAATTGTTAAAAATGCTTTACTCTCCTCACGAAGGACAAACCTATTGTTTACAGATAGTGGTGGAGGATGAGCAGGCAATTGAAGACTTTAAAGCTGGACTTATTCAAATGCTACAGGAGCATATCGCAAGCCACTATCAAGATAAAGCTTTTATTTTCGATAGTGTGATGCAATACATCCCACAGCAGTAAGTTCTTAGAGCTTATTTTTAACTCCCGCGTATTTTGGGTTAAAAGATACCTTTGGCGATAAATAATGCAAAAGGACTAATCTGGAATAGCGGTAGTTAAAGGGCGCAAAAAGTACAATCGTCGTGAAAAGAACGATGATATAGGTCCAAGGCGATTCGCTCTTTGTCGCTAAGGCGGTTACCAAGGCCATGCATAGCACCTCTCCTACTGAAAAGGCATAACTTACGTACATCGCTGCATAGAAATAACCCGGCTCAATCTCAAATTTGAATCCACAGTGCGGGCAATGCTCGTGCATTTTCTGCCTAGAAAGTCCATATGCAGAGCCGGAGAACATCTTACCTGTTCTACAACGTGGACATTTCGATGAAAGTACTGCTTGAAATTTTGAAATAGACATCTATTCTTCCACTCCCTTTGCTACCGTAAAAGAATTGGAAGAACCGGTATGGCGGAATTTTTTATACCATAGCAATCCAACACCCGCCGCAATGAGAAAAGGCATTGCTAAAAGGAATAAGATTCCATCATTAAGCCCTTTGCCTTGGGTATTGCCGTCTTGCGTACTATTCTCTGCGTTGAGAGAACACATTGCACATTGAGCTGAAGCCGTAGTGCTATAACCGACGCCAGAAAACGTCAGGAACAATACGAACAACAATCTAAAGGAATGTTTACGAATCATGCTACAAAGTTAAGGATTTAATCTAACAATCTTATACCTTATCGTTTAGCAGGACATTGAATTTCTCCCAAAACCCATCGACCGGAAGCGGTGCTTTGATCACCATAGCTTCTTCTTTAATAGGATGTTCAAACGCGAGGGAACGAGAATGTAGACAAATCGTACGCTTTAAACTGCCCCGTGGATATCCGTATTTATTATCTCCGACTATAGGACAGCCCATATACGCCAGCTGACTACGAATCTGATGTGTGCGGCCGGTCAGAGGATTTACTTTTAACAGGTAGAAACCATCTAAATGACCGATCACCTCGTAATCAAGCTCGGCAAAACTTCCGTTCTTAACCTCACGGTCATAAGCCTTAGTAATCATTTTCTTCCGATCGCGAAGCAGCCAGTTCTTCAATGTGCCTTTCATATGCGGTGGCTTTTCTCGAACAACCGCCAAATAAGTCTTTTTTACCTTACGATCATGAAACAAGCGGTTCATACGATCTAAACCCTTACTGGTCTTCGCGAATAAAATCATACCGCTAACCGGACGGTCCAAACGATGAATCACCCCGAGAAAAGCGCCATTAGGCTTCTGATACTTCTCGGCAACAAAATCTTTGACCATTTCTTCCATCGACCTATCGCCCGAGGTATCGACCTGTACGATATCGCCGCCACGCTTATTGATCGCTATATAATGATTGTCTTCGTATAAAACATCAGTTTCCGTAATATTTGCCATTTCTTGTCCTTCTGGTTTACAATACAAACCTATTGTATTTAAATAAAAAAAGCGACCCATGGCCACTTTTTAATCTTTTTTATTGGAGCAGCGTGCTGCTCCATGTTTACTTAATTTTTTAATGTATCCTGTGCAGCTTCTTCTTTTGCTTTCTTCTTGAAGAATCCTCTTAGGAGGAAGTTGCTTTGTAAAGCTTCCATATTTTGATCAAGTTTCTCTGTTCCCATGTTCAGGTTCTTCAAGATCTGCTTAATCTCATTAGCGGCTTCCGCATCATTGGTAAGCACACCAATAGCATTGTTCTTATCGTTCAATCGCGCTGTTGTCTCGTTCAGGTTCGCCATTAATGCCGAAGCAGTTTGCGTTACGCCCTGCAACTGTGCTGCAGACTCGCGTAAGCTTGCAAACACTTGCGTATCGGTCGATAAATCATGAATTAAACCCTGATTCGAATTCAATTTATTGGTCAATGTCACCAAATTATTGACAGCAACATTCGCTGTACTCATCGTTGAATTTAGCGAATTAACAGACTTTCTCAAGTTATTGGCTATTTCTTCATCGGTCATTAATGCCCCAACAGCCCCTTTTCCTTCCAGCATCTGCTGAGATAGGGTCGCAAAGTTCTTTGTAATTTCTAACAAGTTTTCATTATTTACTTGCAAAGTAGAAAGCATCGCTTCCATACCGCCAGAAACACCCGATTTAATCACATCCCCATCCTGTACGGCAGGAATATTTTCGCTACCCCCAACCAAGCTGATAATTGCATTACCGATCAAACCGTCTGAACTCAACGTCGCAATAACGTCCTTGCGGATAAATTGGCTAGATTTCTCCTCCACGCTCATCATAACTCGCACATTCTCGACGCTCTCAAACTTAATTTCTTTGATGATACCAACCTTGACACCGGAAAACCAAACGTTGTTACCAACCTTTAGACCCTTCACATCCTTGAAATAAGTTGTCAATGCCAGATTCTTGCTAAATTTATTTTGTTGTGTACCCAACACTAAAATACCAGCCACCAAAATAACTAATCCTATCAAGGTAAATAAACCTACGATAATCGATCGTTTTCTCTCTTCTGTTGTTGCCATAAATTGTATTATACAATAAAATTATAATCATAGAAAGGCTTAACCCTTTCATCATTTGTATCAAATATCTCGTTGAATTTACCTACGCGCTCAAATCGCCCATCTAATAACATCGCTATGCGATCGCCCACCATCTTCGCACAAGCTAAATCGTGCGTGATAATAATGGATGAAGTTTTATAGCGTTCCTGCACCTCATTAATCAAGGTGTTAATATCTAAACAGGTAATCGGATCCAAACCTGCAGTCGGCTCATCATACATCATAATATCAGGGCGCAAAATCAATGTTCGCGCAATACCGATACGCTTACGCTGACCACCAGAAAGCTCCGATGGCATTTGGTTAATTGCAGTAAGCAAACCAACACCATCCAACACGTCTTCCACTTCGCGATTGATCTCTGCTCTTGTCAGATTACGCTTATTGCGAACCAAAGGAAATTCCAGATTTTCCCGAACTGTCATACTATCGTATAACGCTGAGTTTTGAAAGGAAAAACCGATGCGCAATCGTAGCGCACGTAGTTCTTTTTCGCTCAATTCGTTCACCGTTTCGCCAAGCACGTGGATGCTTCCCGAATCTGGTTTCAAAAGTCCCGAAATCAACTTGATCAATACCGATTTACCAGTACCCGAACGGCCTAGTACAACCAGGTTTTCACCATTATAAAGCTGCAAATCCACATTACGCAACACGTGCAAATCACCAAATGATTTACTCACGCCATCGACGTGGATAACAACGTCATCGTAATTAATCTGAGCTACTTTTTTATCTTCCATACCTGATTACCCCATTAAAGCTAAAATTTGAACAATCAGTAATTCTTCAATAAAGACAATAAACATCGAGGCGACAACGGCGCTATTGGCGGCCTTTCCTACTCCCTCTGTTCCTTTTGAAGAATAATAACCTACGTATGTACTCACGAAGCCAATCGTAAATCCAAAGACAATTGCACGGAATACCATTGCAAAAACGTCTTTTGGAGCGATGGCTTCAAAAACTTGTGTTATATAACTTAATACGCTGAGTTGGTCTTTCGATATAATACTCAGGTAGCCCCCAGCTAAACCAATACCGGATACATAAAAACACAGTACCGGAATCATGATGGTTGTTGCAAGAATACGCGTGCTAATCAAAAACTTAAATGGATTGGTACCGGAAACCTCCATCGCATCAATCTGCTCCGTAACGTTCATCGAACTTAATTCGGCACCGATCTGCGAACCAACCTTTCCGGAAGCAATTAAAGCCGTAACCAATGGAGCCAAGGCCCGAACAATAGCGATAGAAATTAAATTAGGAAGCCATGACGCCGCACCGAATTCTTCCAAGGAGGGTCTGGATTGTTTCGTGAATACAAAACCTACGATAAATCCTGTTAAACTGATTAATGGGAAAGACTTCCAACCCACTTCATAACACTGCCTAACAATCTCTTTGAATTCATAGGGTGGACTTACTACCTCGCGAAAAAAACGCATCAGAAAACGATGCAACTTTGCAAATTCCAGTAGTAAAGATTCTATTTTCTTCGCCATTAAAATCGTATAGTTAAAATGATAAGCCGTCTCTCCTACGGCAAACAACCTGCCAAAGGTACAAACTTTTATGAATACACTTAAGCCAAGTTTAAATATTAACTCCAACAATTCAATAAGTCAAAAAGTTTTACAAAAAATTATACAGTTAAACCTTTTGCAAAAAACCACTGTCATAGAATTAAAATTGGTTGTAAACTTTAACAATTAAGGAAATGAAAAACATAAGGACATACAGCTTTCTTGCATCCCTGATCTTAATGATCGTTGGGATCTTTAAATCCAGCGAAGTATCTGCACAAGGATACGATGATGTCACCTTTGATGACTTCTATTATGAGCTGGATCCTTATGGTGATTGGGATAATGACCCAGAATATGGGAATGTATGGTATCCTGATGTCGAAAGAGACTTCAGACCCTACGGAACCAACGGGTATTGGTCAATGACCGAATATGGAAACACTTGGGTTTCCAATTACGATTGGGGTTGGGCACCCTTCCACTATGGCCGTTGGGTTCACTCCTCTCGCCGCGGATGGGGCTGGGTTCCGGGATACGAATGGGGACCAGGATGGGTGAGCTGGAGATCCGGTGGTGGATACTACGGATGGGCACCAATGGCGCCTGGAATAAGCGTGAATGTATCGTTTAATTTGCCAATAGATTTATGGGTATTTATCCCTACAGCGCGCATCTATGACCCTTATATGCACAGACACTGGTCGTATGGTTCTAGATACCGCAATATCTATAACAGAACAACCGTTATTAACAATACGTATATTGTCAATAACCACCATTACTACAGTGGACCATCGCGTCGCGATATTGAACGCAATACGGGTCGCCGCGTAGATGTACGGAATGTACGTTTCGACAACAACAGAGGCGCAAGCCGTGCCGACCGTCGCAACGTATCGATCTTCCGCCCTAACCGCGACAACATGGAGCGTATCAGAGGCGAGCGTGGCAACAGCAGCAGAAATGGTCGCGTAGATAACAGAGGCAACTCCCGCGTAGAAAACAGAGGAAATGCGCGTATAGATAATAACAGAAACTCGCGAATTGAAAATCGCAACGATAGCCGCACGAACCGTTCAAATGAAAGCCGTGTAAACCGCAACGATCGTTCGAACAGCGATTACACGATCAAACGTAACGAGCGTGGGCAACGTGAAATGCACATCGGAAACTCAAACGGAAGAAACGAGCGTTCTACCGTAACTAGACAACCGAACAGCACACGTACAGATCGTGAAGCGGGAAACATTCGCAACGAAAACAGATCGAACAGAGAAAGCAACCGTCAGATTCAAAGAGAGCGACCAACTCGTCAGATTGGTACTTCTGAATCTCGTCAGCCACGTTCTTCGAGCCAGGAACGCACAGCATGGGATCGCGGCGCTTCATCTAGACCATCTAGAAGCGAAGCAGCTCCACAACGCATGGAACGTAGCCCACGCCAATCAGCACCTAGCTCGCGTGAGCAACGTGCGCCGCAACAACGTGAGCAACGCGCGCCACGCATGCAACAACAAGAGTCGCGTCAGCCGAGCCGCGTTTTCCAAGCAAGCAACACACAACGCAGCAGCATGGAAAGACCATCGCGTTCATCTCATGTTGAACGTAGCTCGCCTAACGTAAGCCGCGAATCGGGGAACCGCTCGAACGTTGGCAGTGCACGCGTAGAACGTGGAAACGGACGCGGAAGAAACTAGTATTCTATTTAGTTGAAATAAATTTTCAGAAAGAGCTGCCTCAAGGGCGGCTCTTTCATTTTTACGGCTATCGCTATCCCCTTACCTTTGGTTAAAGCCAATTTTAATAATTGTTTTTCATCGCTGCCGACAGTTTTTTGTTTGCTAGAAAACCTGCACATTTGTATTTATTTTTTGTTAACTTGATATTTAGCACTAATTGATTCGATATATGGCGAGACTCACTTCAATCTTAGATAACGACTTCTATAAGTTTACCATGCAGTATGCCGTGGTCAAACTATTCCCAAAAGCTAAAGCGCGCTATCAATTTATCAATAGAGGAAAACATGAATTCCCGGAAGGTTTCGCTGAAAAACTGCGCGTGGCGATCCATCATATGGCTGAGCTAAAACTAAGCAAAGCCGAGAAAGAATTCTTCGCCAAAACCTGTCCTTATATAGACCCTACTTATTTCGACTTCCTACAGGGCTATCAGTATGATCCTGAAGAAGTGAAAATCACGCAAGAAGGAAGCAACCTCGAAGTACATATAGAAGGCTATTGGTATAGAACGATTCTTTGGGAAGTTCCGGTAATGTCACTGATCTGTGAATTGTATTATGAAGAAACCGGACAAGAACGTGTATCTGACGAGGAGGTAGCCCAGATTGTTAACGACAAAATGGACAAATACGATAAGCTAAATATCACAATAGCCGACTTTGGAACCCGAAGAAGACATTCTTATGCGGTCCACGACTTGGTAATCAAAGCACTGCGCGCCCATGATTCCAACACATTCATCGGAACCAGCAATGTGCATTTCGCGATGAAGTACAAAACAAAACCAATCGGCACCCATGCACATGAATGGTTTATGTTCCATGCCGCCAAATACGGCTATAAAATGGCCAATCTATTGGGATTGGAGCATTGGGCAGATGTGTATCGCGGTGACCTCGGAATTGCCCTATCGGATACTTATACGACCGAGGCTTTCTTTAAACAATTCGACAAGAAATTGACAAAATTATTTGACGGTGTTCGTCATGATAGTGGAGATCCGATTGAGTTCGCGAAGAAAACCATTAAACATTACGAAAGCAAAGGGATCAACCCGCTAAATAAAACCATCATCTTTTCCGACGGTCTGGACTACGATAAAGTCGTGAAGATTGTGGATTTCTGTAATGGAAAGATCGGGCATTCATTCGGTATTGGAACCGACTTCACAAACGATGTTGGTTTGAAACGGATGAATATCGTATTGAAAATGACCGAAGCCTACCCTGACGAAGGCGAATGGACACCTGTAATCAAGCTATCCGATGAGCCGTTGAAACATACCGGCGACCCGGAAGAAATCAAAATGGCGAAACGCTTTTTAAATATTCCAGACCATGCATAGAGATGTTTACGGCGAAGCCCTATATGATTTTCAAGAAAAGGGCGAATTAGCGGAGCCCCTACTCCTGCACAGCAGCTATGGCGATATCGAAGAGATGCCCGTGGAAGTGTTCTATCGTGAAGAGGATGACCTTCCTGAGATGGAGTTCATCGCCCTTTCCTTATGCGACGGCAAGGTGTTGGATGTGGGCGCGGGTACGGGAGTGCACGCCTTATATCTACAAGAAAAGAATTTTGATGTCACCGCACTTGAAGTGTCTGAGATTGCCTGCAATATTATGAGAAACCGCGGCGTACAACAGGTAAAACATGAGGATTTCTTCAAGTTTCATGGGGAACAATACGACACGCTTCTCTTTCTTATGAACGGTATCGGTATTGCCGGAACCTTAGCTGGTTTCAAGGCGCTGCTACAGCATGCAAAGACCCTGATGACCGATCGCGGGCAGTTGCTATTCGATAGCTCCAACATCGAATACTTGTACGAGGAATACCACATTAAACGCCCTGACCACTATTACGGTGAAATAAGCTTCCAATACGAATACAAAGGCCAAAAAGGCGAACCTTTCAAATGGCTATATATCGATCAGCAAACCTTGATCAAAATAGCACGTGAGGAAGGCTGGGTCGTGCAAATCTTATTCGAAGATGAAAACGATCAGTATTTAGTAAGGATGGAGCCTAGGAAACAAGATAGCTAGTACCAGTCTCATCTTAATCAAAGCCATTACAAAGCCCAATCATAGCCCTTTCGAAGCGGCTTTGATTGGGCTTTGCATTGGGTTTGAAAGGGAACTACAAGGGCTTTAACTCGAAGCATTTCTAAATAAATTTCGAGTAGGATATGGAATTCTATGCTATATTGCATCTGTTAGGTAAAACTTTCAATATGGCTTACCGACACGCAAAACAAACCAATATGAAACGACTCTATTCACTTGTCCTCATGCTGATACCGGCATTGCTATGGGGACAAACTAAACAGGAAACTTCATCAATTATGAATAAATGGAAAGAGGTAGATCGCTTGATCTCCATAAAGAACTATGAACAAACAAAACCCTTACTAGCAGATATCAAAGCCTATGCGCTAAAACATCAAGACGATCCGATGTTTGTGAAAGCTTTTCTTGCCGAGTCGAATGTGTATAGAATAAATAACGAAGAGGAGAAGTTTTTCGAGCTAGGGCAAGCGCATTTTGAAAAGAATATTGCAGCGAGTAAGAGCACATTGGTCAAAAGCGTGTTGACTAATTTTTATGCGCAGTATTTGCAATCCATGCTTTATCTAAATTATAGCGAGCCAAAGAACGTCTTTTTGAAAAAAAGTCGCAAGGAACGTATGCTCTTCATCGATTCGCTATACGCAAGCTCTTTGAAAAACAAGGAGAGACTAACCCAGGAAAACCTTTCGAAATGGGCGGCGATCTTCGCTGAAAAAGAAAATATATCTCTTAGCCCGACGATGTACCATTACCTCGCTTATTTCTATATTTCATTTTTGAATTCAAGCGATGCCCCAAATCCGAAATTAAAAGCTCAACTTGTCGAAGATCTTTTGCAGCAAAGTAGGGCTTTGAAATCCGCAGATGCAATTTCCTATTTATTATCTCTTCAACTAGACCGTTCGAAATTCACAACGCTAAAAAAACAAGCGGATGCTTATTATAAATTAATTGAAAGCAACAAAAGCGATTATAATGCCTACCTCTATTTTGAGCTGGCGAGTGCATACGAATCCGGACGCAAGTATACAGAGGCTTTGCAAATAATAAAAAAAGCAAAAGAAGAGTACCCAAAGAGCAAATGGATCAATTCGGTAAAGAATTTGGAAAATGAGATCCTCCGCCCACAGATCGGGATCAGTCATAAAAAGTTTGAGCCTTCCGAGTGGTACACTCCTTTTAAATTGAATTTCAAAAACCTGGAGAACTTATACATTCGCGTTTACAAAGCACCCTATTCGCCAAAGGACTTAACCGATTATAAAGTCAATCGCGACAGTGTTTCACAATTAGTGAGTGTAAACTCGACTGTGGTTTATGAAGATCAGTTAGATCTGAAAGCATGGAATGACTTCAATGAACATTCGACTATTTATAAAATCAATCCCCTCCCCTTTGGGAAGTATATCCTCCTCTACTCCAATAATGCTGAATTTAAAGACGATGGTATTCTTTCAAAAGTTGTTAGCACCAGCATACAAATCAGCGACTTAGATATTTCAAATGTGCAAATGTTGAGCACCTATGAAGTACGGAAAATGCAAGCGCTCTTACTGAACAAGAAAACGGGACTTCCTTATGCAAATAAAGAATTAGCGTTTTATGATATTGTGGATAAGCAAGCTAAGCTTTTCAAACAATTAAAGACGGATAAAAACGGTTTAATTGATTATTCAACCAAAGGGTCAGTCAATACGATGAGACTCAAAGACTATGTGTTTTATATCCCGGAAGAAAATCAATTTATCGACATCCATTCGCTTCAATATGGTAGGGATGGATTCGAAGAAAACAAAGATGCTGAGGAA
Source organism: Sphingobacterium sp. UBA2700 (assembly GCA_002354335.1). Taxonomy (GTDB): domain Bacteria; phylum Bacteroidota; class Bacteroidia; order Sphingobacteriales; family Sphingobacteriaceae; genus Sphingobacterium. The sequence goes on from DELI01000005.1 coordinate 79,602, forward strand.
GAGAACTCAAAAACATGGGCAACGATATTGACCGACCGGGCAATGTATCGACCTGGACAGGAAGTTCAGTTCAAAGCAATCGTGTATAATAACAACCTGCGGAAAGGCCATACGCAGGAGAACATGAAAGTAGAAGTATCGCTGTTAGACGCCAATCGGCAAATCGTCGACTCGATCAAGTTGACAACGAATGCCTTTGGCTCAGTGCACGGCAAATTGAATATTCCGACAAGCACATTGAATGGTCACTTCATGATCAGGATAGGAAGCAATGACGAAGATTTCGGTAAGCAATACATTCGTGTCGAAGAGTACAAGCGTCCAACTTTTAAAGTTACGCTGGATACCAATAAAGAGACCTACAGCAAGAAAGACACTGCCGTTTTCAAAGGAAATGCAGCAATGCTCTCGGGAGCTCCATTGATCGATGCAGAGGTTAAATATAAGGTACAAGTTAACTCCTACCAACGACGATATCGACAATTTGAAATAGCCAATACCAGTACGTTTACCGACAAGCATGGGAATTTTGAATTTAAAATTCCTTTAATGGATACCGCTTTGGCCGAGCTAACGAACTTTACGCTTTCTTATACGGTAGACGTCGTTAACCAAACTGGCGAGATGCAGTCGATATCGGCTGCATATACCTATGCGGATAAGCCATGGAACTTAGCCATTGAGGTTCCTTCGCCGACCGTTGAAGGAAAATGGAAGGAGATCAAGATCAACAGCACAAATCCGAACAATCAATTTCTGCCCATGAAGGGCACTGTAAAGATTTACAAGACTACTGGTCCCGATAAGGTAATTTCGGATAAGTTCATCCAGTATTTTAACGAAGTCGAGCGTCTGGTTTTAAGTTATGCAGATTATGAGCGTTATTTCCCTCATTATTTCGACAAGAGCGTATTGAACAAGGAAGTTCGACAGGAATTGGTAGCGACTTATGATTTTAATACTGCGGATACCAACTTAGTGCGAATTGATAGCCAGCTGTTCAAAAAGGGTATCTACCGAATTGTCGCGAGCAGTAAGCCCGACGCAGATAGCATAAAAGCGGAACGAACAATTTATGTGCTTGATGAGGAAACGAAAAGCCATTCCGACAAAGCCTTCTTCACTGTATATACGGACAAGCCAGTTTACAATTCGGGCGATAAAGTTACCATACATGTAGAATCGAAGAAACAGGATGCAAAGAACGTTGTTCTTCTTTCGCTATCAGGCGATAAAATGAGAACGCCAATTCATTTGGCATTAAAAGATGGAAAAGCAAGCTACTCGTTTACTCTTGATGAAAATGCGCTTCTTGTACCATTAAGATGGAGAGCTTTGTTTATGATAGATAATCAGTTAAGCTATCAGGAAATCCCTATCTACGTCAACAGAACGGATAAAACTATTGTAATCAGAACTGCAACGTTTAGGGATAAGATTACACCGGGGATGAAAGAGAAATGGAGCTTTACGTTATCATCAAATAACAAAAAGCTAGAAACGGAAATTTTAGCGAGTATGTATGATGCCTCATTGAATCAATTTGGAGAGCTCCATTATCCATCAGCTTTCCAATTGGCCTATACTTACTATTACAATGACTATGATTACATTCAGAGCGGTTTTAACATGTTGAATTACCAAATGGGAAGATTTCCTTTAACTACTGCTTTTCCTTCAGTTCACAACCACTTACCTGTAGTCAAAACTTACCATTTTTGGGAAAATGACGGGATTCCTTTCCCTAGCGCCATCGTTTTCGAAAATGAAGGTATTGTGGGTCGTGCGCCTGTTGAAGGAAGTATAACGGGATCGACAAAGGGAGTAGAAGGTAGAGGTTTTAACAATGTAGCCTTATACGACGAACTACGAGACCCTAACTTACGAAGAGAGGTTGCGGAACAATCAGCACGTATGAAAGCCCCTAATGGTGAATTTGGTCCTAAAAAGGTAGAAGATCTCGATCAGGTTAAAGCTCGCACTAATCTACAAGAAACGGCCTTCTTCTACCCTACGCTATATAGCGATGCGGAAGGCAATGTATCTTTTGCGTTTGACTCTCCGGAAGCATTGACCCAATGGAAGCTCCTATTGTTTGCACATGGTAAGAATTTAGAGGCTGGCACAGCTAGCTTCTATACACAGACGCAGAAAGAACTGATGGTTCGTCCGAATCTTCCGCGCTATTTCCGCGAAGGTGATGAAATGACCATCAAAGCGCAAGTTCAGAATCTATCGGATAAGCAGCAAGATGGGCAGGCGAAGATCCAGTTGATCAACCCGGTCGACAACAGCGATGTGACGACAGCATTCTTGCAGGAGGATGCGACGAAGTCTTTCGTGTTGGCGAAAAAGAATAACCAGATTGTAGAATGGCATATTAAAGTACCCGCAAATTACCCAACCATTCAGGTGAAAATAGTAGCTGCATCGGCTGAGTTCTCCGATGGAGAGCTACAGGAGTTAGCTGTATTGCCAAACAAAGTCTTGATCTTGGAGAGCGAGAAGGTCGTACTTAAAGCCAATGAGGCGAAAGAATTTAAGCTGGAGAGCGCTGCGAAAGAGAACTTGATGGCGAAGGTACAGGTGCAGAGCAATCCGATTTTGGAGATTATATCGGCACTAGACTATTTGAACCATTACCCTTATGAATGTACAGAACAGAGCAGCAGCCGCTGGTTTGGGTTGAAGATGGTGCAGTATATTGGCAATCATTATCCTGCCATTGCTGACTATTTCAAAGAAGTCAAAGCAAAAGAAACAAAGAGCAGACTGGAGGAGAACGCGAGTTTGAACGAGTTGAAAATGCAGGAGATGCCTTGGCTTCGCGATATTCAGGGCGATGAGAAGAAGTTGCAGGCTATTGCGGATCTATTCAATTCGAATATAAATGCTGAGTTGCAGCAACTGGAAAGTAAATTGGCAAACGCACAGTTGGCTAATGGTGCTTTCCCATGGTTCGAGGGCGGAAACTCGAATACCTATATCTCTATCCGTATTTTAGAGGTGTTCGGTAAAGTTCTTTATCTGGATAAATCGCTGATCAATGCGCCGATTCAAGATCAGATGAAGCGATTGACCAACTATTTAGATGCGGATACCAATATTTATAAGGAAAAAGCTTCGGCTGAACTTGCCTTGGATTATTTGTATGCACGTCATTTCTGGAATGGTTATTTCAAGCTTGCTAAGGCGACTTCTGATAAATTGAATAAGAAGATTGCGACGGCACCAATGATTACGGCTGAAGGCCCGGCAGGCTTGGCGGCGAAGGCTTGGATTGTTAACCAACTGTATGGTTCTGGCAAAGAAGCAAACGAGCTGAAGAACAGAATACAGCAGGAGGCTATTTTCGACAAGGACAAAGGGACCTATTGGCCATCGAATGAGCACTATAACAGCATCAGTTTGCAGACCTATTTGGTGGAAGCTTTTAAGAGCTATGACCCGAGCAAACTGATGGATATTACACAATGGTTATATTATAAGAAAGAGGCTAACTCCTGGAGAAGCACCTGGATGACGGTTGATGCGATTTATGCTTTGCTCTATGCGAACAATCCGAAGGACTTCGCCATGGAGAATACCGTGAATGTTATGGTTGATGGAAAAACTGCGGATATGAATAGTGCTGTTCTGGGACAGGTCAGCAAGACGTTTAACATTTCGGAATTAGCGTCGAATAAAACTATTCAGATTACGAATAACAACGACAGAACGATTTATGGTGCTGTTTATCATCAATACTTCTTGCCTGTTGAACAAGTCAAGGCGAATACGAATGAGTTGCGTGTGAGCAAGCAATATTTGGTAGAGCGCAATGGCAAATGGGTGGAAACGAAAGAAGCGAAGCTGGGAGAACGCATCAAGGTTAAGATTACGGTAGTAAATGATAAACCTTTGCAATATGTGCATCTGAAAGATAGCCGACCTGCTGGTGTGGAGCCTGTTTACAGACCTTCAGGATATCAATGGCGCGGAAGTTTCTACTTCACGTTGAAGGATGCCTCTACAAACTACTTCTTCGATTACCTGCCGAAAGGAACGCGAGAATATGAGTATGAAGCAAAAGCCAATAATATTGGTTTATTCAACTCGGGCATAAGTACAATCGAATGCATGTATGACCCGACCGTGAATGCAAGATCGGAGAATATAAAGCTTACCATTGTTGAATAGCATATAACAGCAAAGGCCGCCCGTTAGGGTGGCCTTTGATTTTTATTTGTATGTGTTTGATGCAATAGCGATGGTAGAAGCTATTTCCATCAACGATGGATTGCCAAGAAGAAACTATTATTGAATTTCATTATCAACTTCCTTCATCACGATTACCTTTTCCTTCAGCTCTTGTTTTTGCTTTTTAGCCTGTTCGGCAATATGATGTCCTCCCAAGATTGGGGCTATCACCAAGCCTACCAGACAGGTAAGTTTAATCAAGATATTCATGGATGGTCCCGAAGTATCCTTAAATGGATCTCCTACGGTATCTCCGGTTACTGCCGCTTTATGCGCATCAGAACCTTTGAAGGTCATCTCGCCATTGATCATGACGCCGGCTTCGAAGGATTTCTTTGCGTTGTCCCAAGCACCACCAGCGTTGTTTTGGAAGATTGCCCATAGCACCCCTGATACCGCAACCCCGGCCATATAAGCGCCCAAGGCTTCTGCCCCCATCACAAAACCTACGATAATAGGTGTGATAATCGTGATAGCGCCTGGCAACATCATTTCACGCAATGCGGCTTTGGTCGAGATATCTACACATTTACCGTATTCCGGTTGTCCTGTGCCTTCTAGGATTCCTGGAATTTCACGGAACTGACGTCTAACTTCGTTCACCATATCCATCGCAGCTTTACCTACCGATTGCATAGCAAGCGCAGAGAAAACTACTGGTATCATCCCGCCAATAAACAATGCAGCTAACACGTCAGCTTTAAAGATGTTGATACCGTCGATTCCTGTGAAGGTGACATAGGCTGCGAAAAGCGCCAATGCGGTCAATGCCGCAGATGCAATTGCGAATCCCTTACCTACGGCTGCCGTCGTATTTCCTACGGAGTCTAACACGTCGGTTCGCTGACGCACTTCCTTCGGAAGTTCACTCATCTCCGCAATACCTCCAGCATTATCTGCTATCGGACCAAAAGCATCAATTGCTAACTGCATTGCCGTCGTCGCCATCATTGCTGACGCAGCAATAGCTACTCCATAGAATCCTGCTAATTCGTAGGATCCCCAGATCGCTAATGCAAATAATAATACCGAAGAGAAGGTAGACTTCATCCCTGTCGCCAAACCTGCAATAATATTAGTAGCTGCACCGGTAGATGAGTTCTGGACGATATTTAAGACCGGCTTTTTACCCAATCCTGTATAATACTCAGTGAAAGATGAGATCAACCCGCCTACTGCAAGTCCAACGATAGTCGAGTAGAATACATTCATCCTTGCGATCTCTTTAAACCCTTCTCCAAAAAACTTCATGTGGATAGTTTCTGGGAGCATGTATTGAATCAGGAAGAAACAAGCGATGACTGTTAGAATAATAGACGCCCAGTTTCCTGTATTCAATGCTCTTTGCACCTGCGCTTCTTTGGCATCATTGCTACTAACCTTTACTAAAAAGGTTCCAATGATGGAAGCAAGGATACCTACACCGGCAATAACGATCGGTAGAAGAATAGGCCCCATGCCATTAAATGCATCCGTATAAGCAGTGCCTGTAGCCTCCGACATATCCTTGATGATGTAATTACCAAGCACCATGGACGCGAGCACCGTAGCAACGTATGATCCGAACAGATCGGCTCCCATACCTGCAACATCCCCGACATTATCTCCAACGTTATCCGCAATCGTAGCCGGATTACGTGGATCATCCTCCGGGATGCCGGCTTCTACTTTACCTACTAAATCTGCACCCACGTCGGCAGCTTTGGTGTAAATACCTCCACCAACACGTGCGAATAAAGCAATGGATTCAGCTCCCAGCGAGAAACCAGCTAGGGCTTCCAATACGACGGTCATCTCGTTATAGAAAGTCGAGGTATTGGTAACAAACATTTTAAGGAACAAAAGAAAAAAGATACTAAGACCTAATACGGCCAATCCGGCAACACCAAGGCCCATAACAGTTCCACCAGTAAACGACACTTTCAAGGCCTGCGGCAAAGAAGTACGAGCAGCCTGCGTGGTTCGCACGTTAGCTTTTGTCGCAATACGCATTCCTATATTTCCGGCTAACGCTGAGAAAAAGGCTCCAAAGATAAAAGCAACGACAATAATCCAATGTGTTGTCTCTACCAATGTTGACACGACGAATAAAGCGACAGAGGCAATTACTACGAAAATTAAAAGAATGCGGTACTCTGCTTTTAAGAAGGCCATCGCGCCCTCTTGGATACTTTTGGAAATGAATTGCATTCGGCTTTCTCCCGCATCCTGCTTCCCAACCCAACTCGCTTTCGAAAGCATAAACAGTAACCCCAAAACAGCGAGCACTGCAGGTAGATAAATGATAAATTGTTCCATATAAAGTCTATTTGGTTTACTTTAAAGGTATCATTTTTTTTACATCAAAAAAAATGCGCTAAAGTACATTTTTATATGATATTTAGACAGTTAAGCAAATGTAGAAGCTGTAGCCTAGGTTTAGAATACAGGCCAGGAATATAGGTTTTCTTTCAATAGCACCTGCTCGGTATCCAGCAATTCGCGAAGTACTTCCAAACGTCGATCCTCTTTCCCAATTGTCAGTGTGTCCATTAGCTCGTGTAGCGTCATTGCTCGAGAAAGCAATACCTGTTGAATCTCCTGTTCAATTTTCCTACGTTCATTCTTACGAAAATCTCTGGTCACACATAGATCACATACGCCGCAAGGCTCATTTGTGTCCTCTCCGAAATACTGCTGCAGGGCTATGCTACGGCAATCTTTGGTATCCAGATAATGGTAAATTGCCTTCACTTGCTCTTGCTTAAAAGCCTTGCGAGTCGCGATAAACTGCATATCGATGTATAAATTCTTATAATCAACTCTTGCTTGTAGGAATTGCAATTGCGGTTTATCAGTCTTTGCGAGATAAGTTCCCATCTCATATTGCTTCATCATTTTAAGCATATGGATGACCTCATCAACGGACTTCCCGATTTTACGCGCCAGTTCGAATTCATTGATGGGAACAAAGTAGTCAAACACTCCGCCGTAAAGTCTCAATATGGCCTTCACAAGGTTATCATATGCCACACTGCTTACTTGAAACTTATAGAGCTCCTGAAAGCCTACCTCGAACTTAAAACGAGCAGGGATATAGACCGCTTCTGACAAACTTAGCCACTTATCACGTTCTAAAAACTTCAGCGCACTAAGCGTCTTTGCTAACTCTAGCTTATACTTCTTTGCAAACTCCACAACATCGAAATCAAATGTCAAGCCTTGTCCTGCGCCGATGGCAATCTGGAAATGATTGCATAAGTAATGGTAGCATTGTTGAATGAAGGCAAAGTCAGGAAAGCTAGATTCGACGTTTTCCCAAAGGTCATCTCGATCGGCTTGCTGGTAGAGCAAAACCGGATAGGCTTTCTTTTCATCTCTTCCCGCCCGTCCGGCTTCTTGATAATAAGCTTCTAAGGAATCTGGAAGATCAAGATGGATAACAAATCGTACATCGGCTTTATCGATTCCCATCCCGAAAGCATTAGTAGCAACAATAACTCTCGTGTGGTTCTTTGTCCAATCCTCCTGCTTCTTATTTCGAACTGCCATTTCCAGTCCAGCATGATAAAAGTCTGCCGGGACGCCATGATTAAGTAAATAGCGAGCAACCTCTTGTGTTTCGCGCCTATTCCTCACATAAACGATTCCCGTTCCTCCCATCTTCTTGATGACGCGCAACATCCTTCCCATCTTATTCTCTTCGTCGAAAACCATATAGCCGAGGTTTCCTCTCCTAAAACTTTTCGATAGCACATTCTTTTCCTTAAAGCCTAGCTTTTCTTGGATATCTGTAACCACCCTCGGGGTAGCGGTTGCAGTCAAAGCTAAGAAAGGAACATTGCTATGCAGTTCGCGCAGCTTGATTAGCTCCAGATAAGAAGGTCGAAAGTCGTATCCCCATTGAGAAATACAATGGGCTTCGTCGATGGCAAAGAGATTCACCTTCATATGGCGAATCCGCTCCTGTACGAGATCCGAGTAGAGGCGTTCTGGTGCAAGATATAAGAATTTGATATTACCAAAGATGCAATTGTCGAGTGCGATATCAACCTCTCTTGCTGACATCCCGGAGAATATGGCGATAGCAGGGATATTTCTTTTGCGGAGATTCTCCACCTGATCTTTCATCAGCGCAATCAAAGGGCTGATTACGATGCAAATTCCACTTTTCAACATACTAGGAACCTGAAAGCAAAGGGACTTTCCCCCTCCGGTAGGCATCAAAGCAAGCGTATCCTTTCCTAACAGTACCTCATGGATAATCTCTTCCTGTAAAGGTCGAAACTTCTCATATCCCCAGTATTGTTTTAATATAGAAAGGCTCGTTTGTTCCATCGTTTAAATGTCCCAAACATACGCAAAATTCTCTTTCAAAATGTAGTAGCGACGCCCAAGAGCATCTAATTCCGTCGTCTTTTCGTTAATAAATGACCAAGAATTGCTTCCATCCAGAATGATAACACTTTGCGTATTAGCATTCGTCGGTGCGATGTTGTTTCGTAATAGAACGAAGGCGGCATCCGTCGTGCAAGCTTTATTACAGATGGCTATCATCTCCACTCCTTCTTTGAGGATAACGCGGTTACTATCCTTAGGCAACTTCACAAAAACTACCTCCTGAAGGGCTGAAAACCTCGTGAGATCATTATGGATACTAAACTGTAAGTTCTTCTGCAACAATGAATCTGCAGAGCTATACACATATACTGCCGACCTTTCAATCATGGCAATAGCGAATTCTCTTCCCAGTTGATAGAATCGTAATCCTTCATACGACTTGAGCACTACTTCCTTTCTAAACTCATATGCGATGAACAGAAATAAGCTTAAAACACTAACCCACAACAAGCGCTTTTCTTTAAATCGAAATGCTATCAGGAGGCCAAGCAATATGATATGAATTAGAACCATTTCTTGCCAACTCCAATAAATGCCTTGAATAGACGAGAAAGGTAAAGCCTCGACCTGCTGAAGCGCGATATAACTATAGGCTAAAGTCTTTTGGAGTATTATCCCGACAAGTTCATTAACAACATCAACAGGGCATAACATCAATATTATACCACCTATCATAATAATACTAGAAGGAATGGCCATAATGAAATTCCCAAGTAAGAAGTAAGTCGGAAACTGATGAAAATAAAATAAAGCCAAGCTGGTCGTACTCACCTGTGCGGCAATACTCATATAAAACAGATCTAGGGTCTGCCTTATGCCAAACTTATAGGAATAATACATCCGCTGCAGGATCGGCATGATGGTCATAATTCCGAACACCGCTAAATATGATAATTGAAACCCCATATCCAACAACATTAACGGATTGATGCATAGTAGAATTAAAGCAGAACCTGCCAAAGAGTTCAAACCAATCAGATCTCTTCTTAGACTTAAAGAAAGTAGATATAGACTGAACATAAGCGTTGCGCGCAGAACAGCAGGCCCCAGCCCACAACAAACTGCGAATAGCCAGATGCAAGCCAACGAAATCCAGATACTCAGAAGCCTAGTCCGTCGAACAAAGCGTAGAGGAGAAAGCAGAAATGTTATCATAGCGCATACGATGGCTACATGCATGCCGGATACACTCAAGATGTGAATAGTACCCGTCTTTGAGAAGGTCTGCATTAGTTCAGCGCTGAGTTCTGCTCGGTATCCGATAGTAATTGCCGATGCCAATGCGGCATAACTTTGTTCGGGGATATACTGATGAAAGCGATCGTTTAATAACTGTCTATTATTTTCGATTAATAGCGGCAGATAATTCTCCTTATTTCTAACAATTGTTCGAAAAGATTTAGCAGTAAACCAAATCTGATATTGGATCGCCTGACTTTTCAAGTAAGCCGAATAATCGAAAGCATAAGGGTTTCGCGCCGGAGTGGTCTCCGTTATTTTTCCGCGAATCAGTAGCGTATCGCCCAGACCAAAAGATACCGACAAGCTGCTATCTTTCCACAACAGCCCCTGGACTAATACCTTTTGATTCAACTCTTTAAACTCCTTATCCTCCTGTCGCCCGATTAGTTTTAGGGTCATTCGATAAATCTTATCCCGCTCCACGGGCGATTCATCTATTACAGTCACCCACACATGTTCTGAATCGCGAGTTTCTTCATCCAAGGTCGGAAGGCAATTCAGAGTCAACTGTATTCCAAACATTAGAAAACAAAGGAATAGATAAGCAGAAACCACAAAGCTTTTTGCTCTGTTCCGTACGATAAATAGAATTGGCAAAAGACCAGCGAGGTAAATAAATCCATAATGAGCAACAACTTGTTCAATAGGAAAGAAATAAGCGATTGCTATTCCCAAACAAAAAGGAACCAGCGCTTTAATACAGGGCGCTTTTAAAACATTCAATTTAAAATCATACGTACTCACCAGCGGAACCTCACCTGCAAACGAATCTCACTTCTATGATTTTTGTCTATTCGATCTAACCCAGACCCCAAATGCTCTACATCAAAATACTGACTATAGCCATATTTGGTCCACAGCGTCCATTGGCTATTGATGTTCCAGCGCTGATTGAAATAAAAACGACAGCCATGATTATAGAAGAATGGAAATGAAAACGAATAAAGCATATCCCTTTCAAAACTATAGATTCGAGCATTGTAGCTATCAATATTGAAATAAACCAGTCGGCCGCTTGCCTTCCAACGCCGCGCAGTTCCTGTCCATTGCAGGTCTTGATAAGCCAATACTCCATACTGAGGCGACTCGCCAGATTTTAAAAATTGAACAAATTCAAGGCGGTTCCCAATCTCCCAGTTACTATAAAGTTGGTATCGAAAATTAAGTCGCATCTGATCCTTTCGAACTTCGGCAAGTTGATCTCGGATCTTCAAGTCCGCTAGGTAGTTCTCTTCATAAAACCTGTATTGATACCGCAAACTAAGTTCGCCTTTCTTATGCCAATTCCGTTTTAGCTGACTGAAAAACACGATACCCTTGCTTGGAAAGCCAGCTCTAAAACGCAGTCAAGGAAATCGATGAACATCGAAACTTGTCGCCCATTCCCAGCTCCGAGAAGGATGATATAAAAGCCCTAAATAGATTCCTTCTTCATTCCCGAGCGACGACAATCGACGATAACCCTGCGCATAAAACTGATGGTAATCACGTTGGTAATTCCTGTAAGCGATAGAAGTCGAAAGCTTTGGACTTAAGGATGCGATAGCTCCGTAGGCATGCGCCCATCCCGAATTAAAACTGTGCGCAGACTCGCCAAACATAAAAACATTACGCCAGGTAAAATGTGCATAGGTGCCCGTTTGCTGAAGTTGTCTTCCTCGAAAACGATAGGCGTTGTAATCCCGTTCTGCCGGTGAAAAGAAGTCTTTAAAATGGGTACTAAGGTAATTTAGCCCTAGCCTCAAGCTTTTCATTTCATATTCTGAATTCAAGCCATATAACCATTGCTTCACCGTTTTTCGATTGCGCTGTTCGGATGGCGTTCGATGCAAGCCAGACCCGTTGATACTGGAAACAACAAGGGTATCCCCTTTGAATCTTAGCGTTCCTGTCAATTCGTTGAACGTTACATAGGGTGTGAACTTAAATCGACCTTTCTCGGCCGTAAATGCCATACCTCGTAAGAACCTCGACTCTCGCATGCCGCTATGTTGCCGAATCCCAGCGCCTATATTTGCTACTTGCAGCACCGGATTCCCTCGCCCGAATTGACCACCGGTCCAAATCGCAAGGCCCTGCCCAAACTGAATATGGTAGTCCCCGACGATAATACGTTTGAAAATCCCACTATCTCTAATCAGAAGAGATCCTGAATTATAATCAAAACCATAGCGCTGTGCCAGTTTAAAGAATGGTTCTCCAGCATCTTTAGCTGCATTGAAAGTGAGATAGTACCGTTTCCTATACTCCTGCCGGAGGCGAAGCCTAAACTTATCGGCCGTCCCCAAATAGCGCGATCGCAAAGGCTCATCTATCTTAAAACCTCTTTTCTCTTCCAATTGTCGAAAATAACTGCCCATCACATATCCCATCCCCTCTTTGACCATCATAGCAAATTCGGGAGTCAAAGCTTCACTCACTTTTACAAAAGGAAGGACCGCCTGAATAGTCTCCAAATCGAAGCCGCTAATTCCCTGCAACTCATAGACTGATGTGAATGCTCCAACCTTTTCCCGATGGTATAGAAACTGCTCAATCTGAAAGGAATTGAGAAAATAAAGCTGGTCCAAATCAGCTCTATCAGCTTTATTTAAGTCAAGTTGCCTCCTCCGCAATGCCTCTAGCTGCTCTATCCGCTCCGTTAGGTCCTCATCCGTATCTTCCTCATCGACAATATTATCGCTGATTATGCTGTTCAAATCAACCTCCCTTTCTTGGCAGCGACTTTCCAAACTGAGAAAGATTAATATGAATAAACCAACGATTACGCGAGAAAACATACAGCTAAACTTGTTTACTACTAATCTATAAAATCATATTTCCTGTTACGATATATATTTTCTTATTTAATAATTTAATGATGTGAATTTAACTGTCCGGTGGCCGCGATATTCCGTAAAAACATTGATTTGCAGTACTTTGGCTACAGATATTTGGGAATTCTCAGGAAAACCTTTGCCTCGCCATGATTCTAGTACAACTTTTGATATGGTAAAAATCATACATATACTATTAAAATAACAAGCTAGATTGACTGCCAGCAAAACCGCCAAGCTACGCTCTAAAAAATATCAACGATGAAAATAAAGGTTATCATTACGGGCGCAACAGGCATGGTCGGAGAAGGCGTATTACAAGAGTGCCTACAGAATGATCAGGTCGAAAAGATTCTTCTCATCAACAGACGATCCGCAGGATATCAACACAGCAAACTTGAAGAAATATTAATAAGTGATTTTTTCGACTTAGAGGCAATTAAAAATAAAGTGGCTAACTACGATGCCTGCTTTTTCTGCTTGGGTATATCGTCGATCGGTATGAAGGAGCCGGAGTATACCAAAACAACTTACGATTTAACATTAAATTTTGCGGGTTTATTAGCAGAAGTAAATCCAGGAATGACCTTTTGCTACGTCTCGGGCGCAGGGACCGACACATCCGAAAAGGGAAGATCCATGTGGGCACGGGTTAAAGGGAAAACAGAAAACGACCTGCAAAAGCTGTCGCTAAACGTTTATAATTTCCGTCCGGCATTTATGAAACCGTTTAAGAATGCAAAACATATAAAACCTGCATTGAAGCCGATAATCAGCATATTTTCCTTATTCCGCCCATTTAACCCGACTTATTTTTTAACGCTGGAAGAAGTTGGAAAAGCGATGATCAATGTGACAATCCACGGTTACTCGAAACATGTGCTCGAAACAAAGGACATTGCCTTTATGTCCAGTACCAAGTAATAAAAAAGGGAAGTCAAAAAATGACTTCCCTCTTCCTTTACACAGATTCTATTTCTAAAATCTCATGTTTATCTAATATCTGAATTAAATATCAATTTTTGCGTATTTAGCATTGCGCTCGATAAATTCTCTACGCGGAGCTACTTCATCGCCCATTAACATAGAGAAGATACGGTCGCTTTCTGCCGCATTCTCAATGGTAACTTGGCGCAATGTGCGTCTTTCAGGATCCATTGTTGTTTCCCATAACTGTTCCGCATTCATCTCACCAAGACCTTTATAACGTTGAACATGCACGCTATCTTCTTTACCGGCACCTTTCAGGCGCTGAATTGCTGCTAAGCGTTGGTCTTCGGTCCATGCATATTCAAACTCCTTACCTTTCTTAACCATGTATAAAGGCGGGGTTGCTATGTACACATAACCACGCTCGATCAATTCCTTCATGTAACGGAAATAGAATGTCAACAATAAGGTTGCAATGTGCGAACCGTCGACATCGGCATCCGTCATGATGATTATCTTATGGTAACGAAGTTTGTCCGTATTCAATGCCTTCGAATCTTCGGCAGTACCAATGCTGACACCAAGCGCCGTAAACATATTCTTGATCTCCTCGTTTTCATAGATCTTATGTTCCATTGCTTTCTCCACGTTCAAAATCTTACCACGCAATGGCATAATCGCTTGAAACATACGGTCGCGACCTTGCTTCGCTGTACCACCCGCCGAGTCTCCCTCGACAAGGAACAGCTCACATTTTGCCGGATCATTATTAGAACAGTCAGCCAACTTACCCGGAAGACCTGAACCACCCATTACCGTTTTGCGCTGCACTAATTCGCGCGCTTTGCGGGCAGCCGCACGTGCTTGCGCCGCTACGATTACCTTCTGAACAATTAACTTAGCCTCTTTTGGGTTCTCTTCTAAGTAAGAACTTAAAATCTCACCCACCGCTACGTCAACCGCACCCATTACTTCGGAGTTCCCTAATTTCGTTTTAGTTTGTCCCTCGAACTGAGGCTCTGCAACCTTAACGGAAATAACGGCAGTCAACCCCTCGCGGAAGTCATCCCCCTGAATATCGACCTTCAGGTTTTTCAATAAACCAGAATCATCCGCATATTTCTTCAACGTACGTGTCAGACCGCGACGGAAACCAGCAACGTGAGATCCGCCTTCGATGGTATTGATGTTGTTCACATAGGAGTGAACATTCTCCGAATAGGTATCATTATATTGGAAGGAAAGTTCTACAGGAACGCCTTGCTTAATTCCCTCTACATAAATTGGTTCTGAGATAATAGATTGACGGTTACCATCCAAGAATTTAACAAACTCCTGCAAGCCGCCTTCAGAGAAGAACTCGTCTTTCTTAAAGCTTCCATCCTCTAAAATTTCGCGCTCATCGATTAACGTCAAGCGGATTCCTTTATTCAAAAACGCTAGCTCACGCAAACGGTTCGCTAATGTATCATAGTTGTAGACCGTAGTGGTCGTAAAGATTTCGGGATCTGGATGAAAGGTAACGATTGTTCCGTTCTTCTCGGATGTACCGATTTCTTTGACATCAAACTGAGGCTTCCCTTGTGCATATTCCTGCACAAAGATCTTACCTTCACGATGTACTTCTGCACGTAATTTAGTTGATAAAGCATTCACACAGGATACACCCACCCCGTGCAAACCACCAGACACTTTATAGGTGTCCTTATCGAATTTACCCCCTGCGTGCAAAACCGTCATCACCAGCTCTAAAGCCGATTTATTTTCTTTCTTGTTGATACCCGTAGGGATACCACGACCATTATCGCTAACAGAGATGGAATTATCTTGATAAATTGTGACAATGATATCATCACAATATCCCGCAACAGCTTCGTCGATAGAGTTATCTACGACCTCATATACCAGGTGATGTAAACCTTTAACACCGGTATCACCAATGTACATGGAAGGGCGCTTACGCACTGCTTCCAGACCTTCTAATACCTGAATATTGTCTGCTGAATACGTAGATGCATTTTTATTTTCTTCGCTCATGAAAATACCTTAAAATTACGTTGATTAACTTTCAAAAATACGAAATTTTAAGCTAATTATCAAACCGTAAAGCGTTAAAAACAAACCCAAAAACAGGCGCTTTTTTTGCACATATCAACATAGTTTTTTAACGGCTTTTAACCTAAACGACTAGAATATTTAAAATTTTTATCTTAGGTTTGTCGTTTATAAAATTGAAATACACATTAGAATGAATAAAATAGCAAAATTGACCCTAGGCCTAATCGCTACAGCATCGGTAGTGGCTTGTAACCAACAAAGCGAAACTAAAACTCCAGCAGCAACGACGACGACAACAAATGCTGTCGCTGAAGCAAAAGAAGAGAAGATCGTTTATGTAAATTCTGACTCCCTTTCTGAACAATACCAATACTTTAAAGATATTCGTACGAAACTTGAAAATAAAGTAAAGAAAGCACAAAACGATTTGCAAGCAAAAGGTCAAGCTTACCAACGCGAAGTAGCTGAATACCAACAAAAGGCGGCTACCATGAGCGCGACAGATCGTCAAGCTACTGAAGAACGCTTGGTAAGACGTCAGCAAGAAATCCAACGCCTAGATCAAAATGCTTCTCAGTCTATCGCACAAGACGAAACTACTGAGTTTACTAAAGTATATACAACAGTAACAGATTACTTAAAGAAACACGCAGAAGAGAAAGGCTACAAATTTGTATTGACTTACTCGAAAACTAACCCTGCTGTTCTTTACGCTGATCCTGCATCTGACATTACAAAAACTGTAATCGACGCGCTGAATAGCGAATATAAAGCTACACAGACTTCAGAGAAGAAATAAGCTGGAAAAACCTAGCAACAAAAAAAGCCGCTAACTCTGTTAGTGGCTTTTTTTGTTAGTAGTTAGTATTTAGTAGTTAGTATTTAGACCTATGGCTGCTTTTAGAGGTTAGATGTGAGACGTTAGATTTTAGACCAGATAGCGGCAGGACCAACCATGCGATAAATCAGTACTTAACATCAGGCTATTCTAACCCATATCAAAGCCCTTTCCAAGCGGGTTTGATTGGGTTATACATTGGGTTTGAAAGGGAAGTGAAAGGGTTTTAAGCAGATGAAGGGTCGTTGTTGTGACGGAGAGGATTTGTCTTGAACCAGGAAAGGAAGGATAAAAGGATGGACAGGATATATTGTCTTGAATCAGGACAGGAAGGATAAAAAGATGGACAGGATGTATTGTCTTGAACCAGGACAGGAAGGATAAAAGAATGGACAGGATCGTGGTCATCTTAAAATCTTTCCTTTCTTGGTTCAAGACAAACGTCTAATGACTTAATACTACATACTAACTACTAAATACTTACCCAACAATTTGCTACATTTGACTATGGTAAAACAGATTTTGAGCAAGGCACAACATGGATTTGATTGGTTTGACATCAGCAACCCTGCTGTCGAGGATTTTGCAGATTTAAAAGACCGATACAGTCTAAATGATGCATCGATCAAAGATTGTTTGGAAACGGGGCACCTTCCGAAGATTGAAGAGTTTGATAGCTACCATTTTCTCATTATCCGCTTTATCGCTGATAACTTTCCTGAAAACTCCGATCATCTGATTGAAGTAACGAATAGGATTTCTATTTTTTATGATGAGGATTTCGTTATCACTGCCCACCGCTATGATATCCCTGTTTTGCAGGAGCTCATTGATATGGATAAAAGCAATAAGCGCTTTAAGTCTAGCAAAAGTCTGATCAATACCTTGGTATCGCTGTCTATCAAATCGTTTGAGAATTTGGTGGTCAATAGCTTGGCAACGAAGCTTGACCTTTATGAGGAAATCGTTTTCCTACATAACCGAAGAAAACCATTTCTGCGGAAATTGTACTACCTGAAGCGGCAAATTGACCTTATCCGAATCATTTTAACATTTTATAAGGATATCGTTGAGTATTTCCATATGCCGGAATACCAGAATATCTATACACAAGATTTGAGGGACTTGTATTCCAGGACGAATACGCTTTATCGGAATATTGGTGAAAATACAGCGCAATTGCTGTCTATTTATTTTAACATTGAGTCCAATCATACCAACGAAATCATGCGGACACTGACCATTATCTCGGTCTTCTTTATGCCGCTAACTTTTATTGTGGGTGTCTATGGCATGAACTTTAAGCACATGCCAGAACTCGAATGGTATTATGGATACGCCGCTGTAATGGCTGGTATGGCCATTCTATCGATCATTATCTATATCTGGTTCAAAAGAAAACGCTGGCTATAACAGGGGCGATTTCTTCGGCGCAGTTACCATGAAATCTTTCAGGTAGTAAGGTTCAAAATAAGCGACATCTTCAAAATCTCCGGCTTGGAATTTTTCGTAAGCTAGTGCATCTTGAAAACTTGCCTTGGCATCGAAGCCCAATGCAACTTGAATGGAGGCATTTTCTTTGAACTGCTCGTCAAATTTGTCTGCTCCTGAACCGAAAAAGATGAGGTGATGTCCATCTGCTAAATAGCTATCAAAACTTCCTGCATCAACAATCAACGCTTTTGTAGACTCGATAATTTGACCTTCGCCAGTTAATACCTGCGTGTACACTTCCTGACGTCGAGCATCAATCATCGGAAGCAGCAATGTCTTGTCTGATACTTGGGGAGAACCTGCCATAAAACCGCGATACATAGCGTCTAAGGTATTATTAGCAATCATAGGTATATCTAAGGCATAGCACAGTCCTTTGGCCGCAGACACGCCGATTCGCAATCCTGTGTATGATCCTGGCCCCTTACTCACAGCGACAGCCGAAAGATCATTCATCGTCAAAGAAGTTTCTTGAAGCAGGGATTCAATAAACAAGGTAAGGGATGAAGCATGCATGTTGGCCTCCTCGCCCACTATTTCATGTAGCGTTACACCGTTTTTTGCTAAAGACACTGAGCACAGCGGAGTTGCTGTTTCTATTGAAAGGATATAAATATCTGACATAGTAATTTTAAGGAACAGGGTCGTGGCCATGGCCACCCCATGGATTACAGCTTACAATACGTTTAATCGTTAACCAGCCTCCTTTGAAAGGTCCATGCTTCATAATTGCCTCCTTGCCATACTGCGAGCAGGTCGGCGTATACCGACAGTTAGCCCCCAGAAAGGGTGAGATAAAAAGCTGATAGAAGCGGATGATAATTAAGAACACCCATTGCAGGGGCAGCTTAATTCCTTTTTCCCAAAGTAGACGCAGCAAGTTCATGTGATAGTTTTTCTAGCAACAGCTTCATTTTATGATGAAGATCAGTAAAAGGTAACTCCTCTTTACCGATGTATTGTATGGCTAATAACAAATGTAGGGAATGTTGGTTCAAATAATCATAAAGATTATGTTTTTCTAAACGATAGCACTCACGTATCAACCTTTTTAGGCGATTACGTGTGACAGCATGTTTAAAACGGCGTTTAGAAACGGAGGTAATTACTTGAACCGGGAAAGGTAGTGTGACTTCAGTGCGCGAAAATATCACGCGATAGGGATACACAACAAAAGAAGAACCATTATGGAAAAGGCCGTCAATTAACCTTTTGCTGCATAATCGTTCTTCTTTTGAAAATGTATATTTCTTCATCTCGATGAATAGATCCGGCATATTAGCGCTCGGCTCGTGGATCACCGGAGACCGAATAGATTACCCTTTGTGACGACCTTCGTCAGAAACAGTAAGACGTTTTCTACCTTTAGCTCTACGAGAAGCTAATACTCTTCTACCATTTGCAGAGCTCATACGCTCTCTGAAACCGTGTTTATTTCTTCTTTTTCTTTGTGAAGGTTGGAATGTTCTCTTCATGACGCTTTTATGCTTGTTTTAATACTTTGATTCAATTTCTCCCTCCGAAGAGGAATGCAAAAATAAAGTTTATTTCACAATTCCGCAACACTGAAATAATAATTAATAAAACTTTCAATGAAAAACAACGCTCTGAAGTTCCTGAGCACCATTAGGAAGGGGAAATAGCCAATAAAAAAGCAGATTATTTCGACCTCTGGTCTCTATAATCTGCTCTACGATAGAATCCTATCTTATTTATTTCTTAAGATATCGCGAATTTCAGTAAGCAATACTTCTTCTTTTGTAGGAGCCGGCGCTTCTTCTGGAGCTGCTGGCGCTTCACGTTTCAATGAATTGATGCCTTTGATCACCAAGAAAATACAGAAGGCAATAATGATAAATTGAATCAACACGTTGATGAATTCACCATAACCGATTGCAACCTCTTCTACGCCTGCTGCCGGGTTAGCCTCTTTCAACACATATTTTAAGCTTGAGAAATCGATACCACCGGTTAACATCCCAATTGGCGGCATAATGATTTTATCAACTAGGGCAGTAACGATCTTCCCGAACGCTCCACCGATAACCACACCGACTGCTAAGTCGATTACGCTGCCACGCATGGCAAACTCTCTAAATTCTTTAAAAAACCCCATAATTTTATTTTTGTTTTAGTGCGAAAATTGCCGGCCAATTCCTAAGCCAACGCTTTAACAAACGCAAAAAAAATGCTTTAACACCACAATCTAAAATATTTTTTAGAATATATAGTAGATATTCGATAGAATTATTGGCAAATTGAAAAATAAATACAAGATATGATAAACAAATATCAGAGAAACCGTTATATTTATATCGTAAATATATAGTCTTAGTCATTAAATGACCTCAAGATATTTACGTTTTAAAATAATTTTTTCGTCATAATAATAAACTCGAGCTCGAGATTTTGTTAGACAAATTTATTAAATTACAATACAACAAAGTCTACTAAAGTAACAGCAGATACATGAAAAAAATACTAATAGCTGATGACCACATCATTGTTCGGTTAGGAGTATCTACAGCCATTAAGGAAACCCTAAAGAACACCGAAATTGTACATGCTGAAACCTATGATGAGGTCTATGACAAATTATCAAAAAGCCGATTTGACCTATTATTGCTCGATATCAATATGCCCGGGGGCAATAATATCAAAGTAATCAAAGAATTATTGGACATACAGTCTGACCTTAAAATCTTGGTATTTTCGTCTTATGATGAGAGCCTTTACGCGCTACGTTACATTGAAGCGGGCGCTGCGGGATATGTTAATAAGACCACGAGCATGACGGAATTCACGAATGCGATTAACAGTATTTTCGAACGCGGAAAGTACATGTCAGATGCGATCAAGGATCTTTATGTACAAAAGCTAACAACCAGCAAATCTAAAATTGATAGCCTGAATCCGTTGTATAAACTGTCTAACCGCGAAATGGATGTGGCCAGACATCTTATTGAAGGCTTAGGAATTATTGAAGTCTCCAGTCGTTTGAATTTAAGTTCCTCGACCGTGAGCACGTATAAGAGTAGAATATTCGAGAAATTAAATGTGCACAATATTCCAGATTTAATTTCATTGTTTAAGATACATGCAGAAAAGGAGTAGTTAAACTACTCCTTTATTATTTTTGCGGCTTTTGGATGGCTAGCTAAGCAACTGTGTCATATCCACGACCGGTATATCTTTACGATCTACCATCTTTAATTCCTGTTGATTCTTAAATGTATAACCATCTTCATTTAGATTCCACAGAAGAGGCGCCAAGAAATTGATACAAGCTTTTGCACCTTGATTTATCGCCCCAATGTTCTGCGTATCTTTAGAATTCTTAGCCTCATTTTCAATCTCGAACGGGCCGCTAAATTGTAACTCATGTAATGCTCCGACAAACGCATTCCAGTCCATATCGTCTGTACCACCGAAGCCGGGCATCATGGCGGTATAATGATGTCTATCCCAATCGTGTTGCGGAATGGCAACACCGGCGGATGCAGCAAGTTCCGCATCAACATGTTGCATAGGATACATCCCTCCCCACTCTACTCTTGCTTTTCCGTGGTTCATCTTGGTCGTTTTCACATGGATGCGTTTTAGGCGGCTAATATCCATCGCTTTGATAACATCAACCGGGTTTACATTCTGCCATATATCATGCGAAGGGTCATAGATCTCTCCATGCGCCTTGCTAGGAATCATCGCATACATGAGCTTACGAGCAGCCAGAACGGCAGGCAAATTATTGTATGTACTTGAATATCGCGAAGAACGCCAGCCCTCCATCGGGCAGTTTTCATATACCACTGTTACCCCCAGGTCCTCGGCATATTTAATGATCGGTCCAAAGATTCGCTTATACTCGTCTAAGTTCTTTTGGAATCCATCAATCTCGTTCCCTAAGGTATGGTTATATCCCACGAAAGTACCGACCTTGACGTCGTTCTCATCACCCCCCAACAGGTGCGCAATCCGAATAAGTTTTAATAAGTGATTTTGGTTTTTCACGCGTTCGACTTCATCGCCGCCGATCATATTCTCGAAGGCGCCTAAAGACAGCCTCAATCCCATCGTATTAAAGCGCTCCAGCGTAGCTTTCGCCTGTTCGGGTCCAAACCCTTCATAATCTAAGTGCGTTGCTGTGTGATCCTCTCTGGTGCCATCCTTCCGGAACACGCAAAGATCGACACCCTGCGCACCATTGGCGCGAGCAACTTCTAACAATTCTGTTTGATTTAATTTATCATAGGCCGAGCTCATCAACCATATCGGGTTTTGTATTGATTTCATAGCGTTGAAGTTATCAAAAATTTAGGCAGTAAAAAAGCCCTGACGGGCTTAGAATGTAACGAGACTCGAAGAAAAGCTTATTTCTTATTCTTTAAATCTTGAATTCCTAGACGCAGCGACTGCGATAGCGTTTTAATGTCTTGAAGACCTTTTCTCACGCGCGTACCTGCAGCGCTATTGCCTTTAGAGAAGAACTTTTCCGCATCTCCTTCCAAACCGTCAATAAGAGATTTTAATTCTTTGAATTTATCAATACTTGCCATAACTGTTAGATTTATGTGTTTATATTTAGTAACTAGCTTAAAATTAACATCTTTTTCGAAGAATCAAAATGTTAAAACAAAACTTTCATGTTTCCATGAACCCATTTAAAGGCATCAAAGTTCTTGATGGTAGTTAAAAATAATCAGTCTAGGACAAAAAAAAGGTGACCTTCGCAGGCCACCCTTTTTTATTAAATAGGATAAGATTAATCAACGTTGTCGTGTAGGAACGAGTTGTTTGGTCTGATTTCAGTCTCTCCATCGTCGAACGATAAAGTGAAACGAGACACTTGCGACTGCGAAGAATGTGGAACATCTTCTAAAGTCTTCTGCTTTCTTTTGTAAGCAGGCTCATTCTCTAATTCTTGAAGTCCATTGGAAGACTTTAATTTCATGCTCAACTCTTTCAAACGTAAGATACGCTCTTTCGTTTTCAACAATTGATCTTCGAAATTGATCTCTTCTTTCTTTGCTTCTTCCAATTCTACTTCAGCAACAGGAAACTGTTCAAGTGCTTCTGCAGAAATAGGCGCCTCTTCTTCTTGCTCTTCTGCCGGTTTATAAGCATCAAATACCGTTGGCAATTTGAACTCGAATAATGATGGCGTAGTTTTTAATTCGAAACCGTGTGGATTTGAATCTTCTTCAACTTCTTCGACCTCTGAAGCATTATCAAACTCTAAGGTATGACGAATGATCTTGTCACTGTTTTCAGCCACAGCAGCTGTACTAGGACTAGTCACCGTTTTATTAGAGAATAGATCTTGCGGAGGTTGTGCCGAAGGGTTCTCTACCGGTTGAGAAGGCTTTACAAAAGCACTTTGATCAACAGCAGGACGTTCAGCAAATTGATTCTGAGAAACAGGTTTTACAAAAGCAGAAGTTTGAACTTCTGGTGTTAAAGGAATAGCAATCTTCTCTTTTTCTTTCTCCTTAACGCGCTCTTCTGATGTTTGGAAACCTGTAGCTATAATCGTAACAGAAAGTTCTTCGTCGTAGTTCTCATCGATACAGTTACCCCAGATTAAGTCAGCGGATAAACCAGCTTTCTCCTGAATGTAATCTGTAACAATAGCAACCTCGTCCATAGTTACCTCGCGTTTTCCGGAAGTAATATTTAACAAGATGTAACGAGCACCTTCAATTTCATTATCTTTTAATAATGGAGATGCTAAAGCACCAGTTACAGCGTCTAATGCACGTTGTTCACCAGTTGCGATGGCATTACCCATGATTGCCACACCACTATCATTCATTACTGTGCGCACATCTTTGAAATCGACGTTCACATATCCTGGAATGGTAATGATCTCTGCAATACCTTTTGCAGCTGTAGTTAAAATATCATCTGCTTTCGCAAATGCAGCTGTCATGGTCAAGTTACCGAAGATCTCACGTAAGCGATCATTCGAGATAACTAAATAAGAGTCCACATATTTACGTAACTCGCCAAGACCTTCCTCAGCTTGCATACGACGTCTTTTACCTTCGAACGTAAATGGAGTAGTAATAATAGCAACCGTTAGAATTCCTAATTCTTTCGCAGCCTTCGCTAATACCGGACTTGCTCCAGTACCTGTACCACCACCCATACCAGCAGTGATGAAAAGCATCTTTGTATTGGTACCTAACATGCGTTTGATATCCTCAATACTCTCGATTGCTGAGTTCTCACCAACATCTGGGTCAGCACCTGCCCCCATACCTTCAGTTAAGCTCGCGCCTAATTGAACCTTATTTGGAATCGGGCTTAGCTCCAATGCTTGCGCATCTGTATTACAAACGATGAAGTCTACACCAGAAATCCCTTGCTTATACATGTGATTTACGGCATTCCCACCGCCACCACCAACACCAATTACCTTGATAATTGATGAATTCTCCTTTAACATTTCAAATTGTATCGACATATATGTTATCCTATTTAATTCTTCCTCAAGCAATTACGTTATCGCAATTTGACTCAACAATTCTAATGTAATATTACCAAAATCTTAACAACAGTTTTCCACATTTGTTAAAATGTGGAAAAATTGAACGATGTGGAAAATTATTTCTTTCCGATGAATGTATCATCGTCGATATCGGCGCCATCCTTGATCCAATCGCCTAAGAATCGCGTCAACCAACCTTCCTTTTTTGATTGTCCCTCCGCTATTTCTTTAACGCCTTCTTTCGCTTTTTCTTTTGTTTGAGGAGCTTTTTTAATTACTTTTTCTTCGTTGCGCATCTCCTCCTCTTCAATCGACTGAATACCTTTAATCAACAGTCCGATACCCGTTGCATACAATGGGCTCTTCAACTCGTCAAAGGCTTGTTTATTCAACATCTCTGTCTTTGCTAAATACTCATTCGGATATCCGATACGGCAATCGATTCCCGTGATATATTCAACTAATTGAACTAAGTGTTTCAATTGCGCACCACCACCTGTAATAACAATACCTGCAATCAATTTATCTTCATAACCTGAAGATTTAATCTCGTAGTAAACATGCTCGATGATCTCTTCCATTCTAGCTTGGATGATATAAGCTAGATTCTTTACAGAGATTTCTTTTGCTTCACGACCGCGGATACCAGGTACACAGATCACCTCGTTATCTTTGTTTTCGTCAGCTAATGCAGAACCGTAACGTACTTTCAATTGCTCGGCTTGATTGCGTAATACAGAACATCCCTGACGGATATCTTCTGTAACGATATTACCACCCAATGGAATTACCGCTGTATGACGGATAATACCCTCGTGGAAGATCGCTACGTCCGTTGTACCACCCCCGATATCAACTAACACCACACCTGCCGTTTTTTCCTCCTCATCCAACACAGCTTCGGATGATGCAAGAGGTTCTAAGATCAATTCAGAAACTTCCAGATCTGAATTGTCTACACAACGCTTAATGTTTTTGATGTCAGTAACACGACCGGAGATAATATGGAAATTTGCTTCCACACGACGACCAGCCATACCGATAGGTTCTTTGATACCAGGTTCGTTGTCAATAGTAAACTCTTGAGGCAACACATGGATAATCTCCTCTCCCGGAGGCAAAACCAACTTATACATGTCCGAGATCAAACGCTCAATATCTAAACGTCCGATTTCATCATCATCGTTCTTGGTTAAGATACCACGGTGTTGAATACTTTTAATGTGCTGACCCGCAATACCCACGTTGACAACCTTAATGTCTACGTTTGATTGCCCCTCCGCTACGGCAACGGCCTCACGAATACTTGTAACCGTTTTCTGGATATTTGCTACTACCCCACGGTTAACACCTGCGGATTCAGCCTTGCCGACACCTAAAAGCTCCACCTTATTGACCCCACTACGACGACCAACGGTTACACAAATCTTTGTTGTTCCGATGTCCAATCCAACAATAATTGGATTCTCTTTTTCATTTTCTACAATTCTAGGTTTCATATGCTGTGTTTGATGCTGTATGTTATTAATTCTTTCTGTTTACTTCTTATTCATTTTCATCTGCAAGCTATCGATGAACCAATCACCATTGCGCTCGCAAATAATTTGGCCGCCATATTTCACATTCACTTTGCTATAGGCGCCAGTCCCCACTCTTGGCATGATATGCTTATAGAAGGTCGTCAATCGATTCAATTTATAATCCAATGAATCCGCGCTTCCTATAATTAAGGCCTGCTCACCAACACGAGGAACAATCTCGATATCGCGATCGCTGTTGACAAAGAGCTGTACGATTTGGTTGCTCCATAGTTCGTCATGCTTAGTATGCTCAACAACATTTACTAGATCTTTGACTAGCGAAGATTGTACAGGCTCCAAAGCTTTCTTATAACCTTCTTTGATATTTCCGTTCGCAACCATCACATGCGGAACATATTTCAAGGTCACCGGGATCTTTTGGTTCTTGGAGTCTACATAATACTCCTGCCCCATCTGATTGATGACACGAAGAACAACTTCGCGCTGCATAACCTGCACCTGCATCGTTCCATCCATGTCCATATGCACATCCGCTTCCGATACGTAGGGCGATTTCTTCAACTCATTCTCGATCTTTTGCAATGGAATTTCATTCAGATTCCTACCCACAACACGCCCAAACTTATCCTGAATCATCGAGGAAATATCCTGCTGATCGATGAACGTCTCTTTACCTTCTACTAAAACCTTCAGTGATGTACATACCTGCACCTGATCTTTCTTCGATACCAGGCTCATCAACATACCGACTCCAACCAAGGATGCAATTCCTAGGAAAAAGTAGCCTACTTGGCGCCATTGTATGTTTCTAATTTTATTAAGCATTTGTCAACACTTCTTTAATCGGTTTAACCAACTTATCAATATCTCCTGCTCCCACAGTTACAACCAACTCCGGACTTTCGGCTTTTACAATCGCTAATACCTCTTCCGGACTTACTAAACGCTTGTTTTCTAAGCGAATCTTTTCCAATAACCATTGCGAATCCACTCCCGGAATCGGCAATTCACGTGCTGGATAGATCTCCATCAACAACAGCTCATCTGCTAAAGCTAAAACCTCAGCGAAGCCATCGACGAAGTCACGCGTACGAGTGAATAGGTGCGGCTGAAAAACAACCGTTAATTTCTTGTTCGGATAAAGCTTCTTCATCGATGTCAAAAAAGCGCGCAACTCCTCTGGATGATGCGCATAGTCATCGATGTAAATATGCTCTGGCGATTTAAAAATATATTCAAAACGACGCTTAACGCCTGCGAATGTCGACAATGCATGAACGATCTTCGGAGCAGCAATTCCTAATAGCTTTGCAACAGTAATCGCAGCAACCGCATTCTCTACATTATGCAATCCCGGAATACCCAAGTGAATATCCTTGATCGTCAAATCTTCCGAGTGATAATCAAAATAGAACTCGCCATCTTTAACAACAACGTTCTCCGCGTATGCATCGCAAACCTCTTCACGAGCATAGTTGATATCTGCCGCAAATGGCAATCCTTTTCTTACGATCTTTTGGCCATCCTCTACCACGCGATCCAAAAACATCTGGAAAGACTCCTGAAGCTTGCTCGCCTCGCCGTAGATATCCAAGTGATCAGCATCCGCAGATGTCACGATCGCGATATTGGGATGCAGCGTCAAAAATGAACGATCATATTCATCCGCTTCAACAACCACGACGTTATTATCGCCGAACAAAACGTTATTCTGGTAGTTCGTGCTAATTCCGCCTAAGAAAGCAGAACAGTCATAACCACTATCTTTCAATATATGAGCAACCATGGTTGACGTTGTTGTCTTGCCATGCGTTCCTGCAATAGCAATCGTAAAACGACTTGCTGAAATAAAACCTAAAACCTGAGAGCGTTTATACAGCTCATGACCTGCTTTAATGAAATGTGACTTCAAAGCTAAATCTGCAGGAATAGCTGGTGTAAAGATGATCAAGGTATCTTCACCTGCCGAGTCAAACGATGCTGGCACTGCCGCCACATCATCCGTATAAATAATCGGCATCCCCTCTTCCTCTAATGTTCTGGTCAACTCTGTCGACGTACGATCATAGCCGGCAACCTCACAACCTAAGCGACTAAAATAACGAGCAAGACCGCTCATACCGATACCACCGATACCCAATAAATAAACTCGTTTAATCTTGTCGATATTCATCTTTACTTTCTTATTAAATTCAATACTTCTTGTGCAATCACCACATCAGCATCTGCTAATGCCAGTTTATTGATCGCATCGCCTAAGGCCTGCATCTTCGGTTCATCATTCAGCAAGCTTAATAGCGTGCTGACCAAAACCTCACGTGCCTCATTGTCTTTCACCATGATAGCCGCGTCTTTGCTGACTAATGCCATCGCATTTTTCGTCTGATGATCATCCGAAACATTCGGTGAAGGAACCAATACTACTGGCTTTCCAACCACACATAATTCCGAAATAGTACCTGCACCCGCACGTCCCACGATCACATCTGCCGCCGCATACGCATAGTCCATACGGTCTACGAAGGCCATCAATTTGATCTCTTCCGGAAGCGAGTCGCCTAGCTCCTCTTTTAGTTTCTCATAGTAGTATCCACCACATTGCCAGATCACCTGAACGCCTGCCGCAACAAATTGCGGAATACCCGCTTTGATACAATCGTTCAATGTCAAGGCGCCCAAGCTACCACCCGTAACCAAAATGGTCTTCTTATTCATATCCAATGCAAATGCATTGATTGCTTCCTCGCGCTTATTCTCAATCGCCACGGAAGACTTACGAATAGGATTACCAGTCAACAGAATGCGCTCGGCTGGAAAAAAACGATCCATACCCTCATAAGCAACACAGATCTTCTTTGCTTTTGCGCCCAACTTCTTGTTGGTCACTCCGGCATAAGAGTTCTGCTCCTGGATAATCGTCGGTAAACCCATCATATTGGCCATCATTAATAATGGACCCGATGCATAGCCGCCAACACCAATTGCCACTTCGGCGTTAAACTGTTTAAGAACGCTGCGCGCTTTCAAAAGACTCTTTAGCATTTTGAATGGAAGCGCTAAGTTTTTCAATAGGGATTGTCTGTTAATACCTACGATATCTAAACCTACAATCTCATATCCTGCTGCTGGCACACGCTCCATCTCCATCTTGCCCTCTGCACCAACAAATAAAATCTCCGTGTCGGGCGCCAATTGCTTCAAAGCATTCGCAATCGCAATCGCCGGGAAAATATGTCCTCCCGTGCCGCCTCCACTTATGATTACTTTATGCGCCATATATTTATATAGTACCCACTACCACCTTACGAGCAGCTGGCTTTTTAACTACGTCTAATTCTTCTTTATGCTTCAACTCTTCAATGTTACGGCTCACACTTAGGATAATCCCTAAGGCCACACTCGTAAACAAAATCGACGTTCCTCCCATACTGACCAAGGGTAATGGAACACCCGTTACCGGGCCAAGCCCTACGGCAACAGCCATATTGGCCAACGCCTGTATCGTCAAACTGAAGCCCAAGCCTGCCGCCAAAAAGGCCCCGAAGGCTCGCGGACTTAAAGTCACGATTCGGATGCACCGATACATCAAGGCAATATATAGGAACAGCAATACTGCACCTCCTATCGTGCCATACTCTTCAATAATAATCGCGAAGATGAAATCCGAATATGGGTGAGGCAATACGTTACGTTGAACTGAATTACCGATACCTTTTCCGAACATCTCCCCTGTTGCAATTGCAATCTTCGCGTTGTTCGCCTGGAAGTTTTTATCCTCCTGGAATGAACCTTTCGAATCATGAACCTCCTCGGTTTGGAAGAATCCCTGAATACGACTAATATATGTACCGCGACGTGGTCCTAATAGCATAACCAGTGTCAACAACACCGCTCCGCCCAAACATACCACTGCAATCTGCTTAAAGTCGATACGCCCAATCATCAGCAATAGAACACTTACACCAAACAGCATCAATGCGGTCGATAAGTTTGCCAATGCAATCAATACGAATACCGCACAAACGGCCCCCATGATAGGGATGAACGACTTTTTAACGTCTTTAATTTCTTCCTGCTTTCTCGACAGCATACGCGCCAAGAACGTAATCAAGGCTAGCTTTGCTAAATCCGACGTTTGAAAAGTCTGATTGATGATCGGAATAGTCAACCAACGACTCGCCTCATTCACCTTGCTACCAAACATCAACGTGTAAAGCAACAATGGAATCGTGATTAACATCAACAGTTTTGAAATACCAGCATAGTAGCGGTAATCCAACTTATGAGATAAGTACATTAATCCTAAGCCCGCAACAACGATAAAAAGGTGCTTGAACAGATACATCTCAGTACCTTTGCTTTCTTTATAAGCCAAAGTACCTACAGAACTGTAAACTGCTAATAGTGACCAAATGGATAACAAGATCACAATGATCCAGATCCACTTATCGCCTTTTAGTTTAGAAAAAATGTATTCCATAGATCCCCCTTCTATTTTTATAAAGCCATTACAGCTTCCTTAAATTTATCACCACGTTCTTCGTAGTTCTTGAACCAATCAAAGCTTGCACAAGCAGGTGACAACAAGACTGTATCTCCTTTTTTCGCAAGATGAGAAGCAATCTGAACCGCATCAGACATCGACGCTGAATTAACGATTACATCCGTATCATCCTCAAAAGCCTCATGAATGCGACCTGTGTCTTTACCAATACAGATAATCGCTTTTACCTTTGACTTTACTAAATCGCGCAACATATCGTAATCATTGCCTTTATCCACACCACCCATAATCAATACGATGTCTGTAGAGAAACTCTCCAAGGCATACCATACCGAGTTTACGTTTGTTGCCTTTGAATCATTGATATAATTCACGCCACCAACGCTTGCCACATGCTCTAGTCTGTGTTCAATATTTACAAAGGATCCCATACTCTCCTTCATCGACTGATTGCGCAATTCTTGAACTTTTGCAATCAACCCCGCCGCACTGTTATTGTAAACATTGTGCTTGCCCTGTAACGATAATTCTTCAATATTCATGGTAAAAACTTCTCTATTAGGTACTAAAATGTTCAAATTGTTCTCCGCATCAACAAAAGCCCCCTGAGTCAATGCTTGATCCTGTGTAAATGGCAAATGAATAGCCTTTGTAGGATGCTTATCCAATGCCGCTACTGTTTCCGGATCATCTAAACAGTAAATGAAGTAATCCGTCTCGCGTTGGTTCTGCAGCATTCTAAATTTCGAAGCCACATAATTCTCCATCTTATAGTCGTAGCGATCTAAATGATCGGGCGTAATATTTAAGATGACAGCGACATCTGCACGGAAATGATACATATCATCCAACATAAAGCTGGAAATCTCCAATACGTAAAAGGCATGCGGATCGCGAGCTACTTGTAGAGCGAAACTGTTACCGATATTCCCTGCCAAGCCAACATCCAATCCTGCATTTTTCAACAGCGTATAAGCTAGCATGGTGGTTGTCGTCTTGCCGTTAGAACCCGTAATGCAATATAATTTTGCATCGGTGTATTGCGCAGCAAACTCAATCTCCGAGATCAATGGCTTATTTAAAGAACGTAACTGTTTGATCAATGCAGCCTTCTCCGGAATACCCGGGCTCTTCACTAGCAAATCAGCATTCAATATCAGTTCCTCACTGTGCTTACCCTCTTCAAAAGAGATCTGCTCCTTTTCCAAGATCTGCTTGTAAGAATCAGCGATCTGCCCCATATCGGAAACAAATACATCAAAGCCCTTATCCTTACCTAAAATTGCAGCCCCTACGCCACTCTCGCCCGCACCTAGGATTACTAGGCGGCCAGATTGTGGATAATAGGTATGTGCTATATTTGACATCTTTTTATTTTTATCTAACTTTCAACGTAACTATGGTCAAAATCGCCAGGATAATCGACAGGATAACAAACCGCGTCACGATCTTCGATTCATGATATCCTTTCTTTTGGTAGTGGTGATGCAATGGCGACATCAAAAAGATACGTCTGCCCTCACCGTATTTCTTCTTCGTGAACTTGAAATAAGACACCTGAAGAATCACCGAAAGATTCTCGATTAAGAAAACCCCACATAATACCGGAATCAACAGCTCCTTACGGATCAAGATTGCAAAAGCCGCAATAATACCGCCGATAGCCAAACTTCCTGTATCGCCCATGAACACCTGCGCAGGATAAGCATTGTACCAAAGGAAGCCGGTACATGCACCGATAAAAGCACCAGCAAAAATTACCAGCTCACTCGAGTTCGGGATATACATGATATTCAGGTAATCCGAGAAAATGATGTTACCGGATACATAGGCTAAAATTGCCAGGGTAATCCCCATAATTGCCGAGGTTCCCGTCGCCAGCCCATCTATCCCGTCCGTTATATTGGCACCGTTCGAAACCGCCGTAACAATAAAGACCACGACTACCAAGAAAACCATAAAAGTGACCCAAGGGTTATTCACGCCCAAAAAGTCTAAGACTTTCGAATAGTCAAACTCATTATTCTTATAAAAAGGAATATTCGTTTTGGTCGACTTTACATTCTCTGCATATATCTTTTCGCCTGTTGAGGGGTTGATAACCACTTCAACCGGTTTAGAAGAAGTCGGATTGGTCACTTGCTGACGAACCACGATGTCCGGATGGAAGTACATGGTAATCGCAATCAAAACTCCTAAACCAATCTGACCGATCACTTTAAAACGGCCCGCTAATCCTTCTTTATTCTTACGGAATACTTTGATGTAATCATCTAAGAATCCAATGGCACCCATCCATACGGTTGTGATAATCATTAAGATAACATAGATATTATCCAGCTTCGCGAACAATAAGGTTGGGATCAGGATACCTGCGATAATGATCAATCCACCCATCGTTGGTGTTCCTTGCTTCTTCTTCTCGCCTTCCAAACCTAAATCGCGAATTGTTTCGCCTA
Organism: Sphingobacterium sp. UBA2700; assembly: GCA_002354335.1. GTDB lineage: Bacteria > Bacteroidota > Bacteroidia > Sphingobacteriales > Sphingobacteriaceae > Sphingobacterium. Next base: position 112,593 of record DELI01000005.1, read on the forward strand.
CTTGCTTCTGATGAAGCAAACGAATCAAACGACTACCGAATACCGTCGTAATAATTAACGAAACAATAACTGCCATGGCCGTCCGGAATGAGATATACTGGAACAATCCAGCTCCCGGAATATGAACATGTTCATTAAGCCAAGTAAATAAATAATATAACATCCTCTCTAATTGATCTCGTTAAATATATTTTCTAATTCCTCACGGTCGTCAAAGTGATTCTTCACGCCATTGATCTCTTGATATTTCTCGTGTCCTTTGCCCGCAACGAGGATAACATCTCCCGGTTGTGCTAAGTGAACCGCCGCGCGAATTGCTTCTCTTCGGTCGGTTATCGAGAATACATTTTTCTTCTTCTCCGCCGGTAAGCCCGCTTCCATATCTCTGATAATCTGTACCGGATCTTCCGAACGTGGATTATCCGATGTCAAAATCACCTTGTCGCTCATTCGAGCAGCAACTTCCGCCATCTCCGGGCGCTTTGTTTTATCGCGATCGCCCCCACAGCCTAATACCGTCAATACCTGTTGACCTTGCTTTCTCAAATCAAGAATCGTCTCTAGTACATTCTCAACGGCATCCGGTGTGTGTGCATAATCCACGATAGCCACAATCCCATTGTTCGAACGAACGGTTTCAAAACGTCCCTCTGCACCAGAAATCTCGCTCAAAGCCGTTAAAACCTTCATGGTTTCTTGTTCCAATAAAATGGCAGCACCGTAAACCGCTAACAAGTTGTAGGCATTGAAATGCCCAACCAACTTCACCCATAACTCCTGGCTGTCAATCTGCAACAACATACCATCTAAATGACTCTCCAAAATCTTAGCCTTGAAATCAGCCATCTGATGCAGACCGTAAGTTTTACGATGTGCAAATGTATTTTGAAGCATGACGACGCCATTCTTATCATCGATGTTGGTCAATGCGAAAGCATAGCGATCTAAGTCGTCAAAGAATTTCTTCTTTGCCTTAATATAGTTGGCAAAAGTGCCGTGAAAATCTAAGTGATCGTGCGTAATATTTGTGAAAATTCCACCCGCAAAGCGCAATCCAGCAATACGTTGTTGAACAACTGCATGCGAACTCACCTCCATGAAACAATAGTCGCAGCCATCATCCAGCATCTCGCGCAATAATGCGTTCAGAGAGATCGGATCTGGTGTGGTATGTGTAGCAGGAACAATGCGATCGCCGATCTGATTTTGAACCGTTGATAACAAGCCTACATGATAACCCAGCTTCGTGAACAGGTTGAACAACAAAGTTGCCACCGTCGTCTTGCCATTCGTACCTGTAACCCCAACTAATTTTAAATCTTTGGACGGGTTGCCATAAAAATTAGCCGCAAAAACGCCTAATGCAAAGGAAGAATCATCAACCAATATATAAGTTACTCCCTCGGCAATTTCCGCAGGATATTCTTCCAATATCACTACAGTTGCACCTAACTCAACAGCCTTTGCGATAAACAAATGACCATCGGTTTGATGCCCTCGAACTGCTACAAAAGCTGAACCTGCCTGTGCTTTTCTTGAGTCCAGACATACCGAAGTCACCGCTGTATCGAGCGAGCCTTGGTAATCCTTTACCGGGATAGCATGTAACAATTCTTTTAACAACATATTAGTGTAATTCAATTAACACCTTAGTACCCGACTTCAAACGCTGTCCGGCAGCTAATGATTGATTAAAAACTTTTCCTTTTCCACGTACAGTGGTCTTGAAGCCTGCATTCTCCATCGCAAAGATGGCATCTACCAAGCCCATACCTTTGACATCCGGAACAACACCTTCTTTAAACTCTGCGCTCGTAAATGGCAGGGCATTCGTGCTGTTCGCTCCTGAATCCGATTGCACGATCGCATTCCAATTCACGGACTGAATGCCCAACAGCTGGTAAACCTTTGCGGTAGCATCCTTCGAACCTTTCAACGTATATGGAACTTTAGTCCCTTTGAAATTTACTTGGCGCTTATCTAATGTACTATGCAACGACAGGTCGTTCGCATAAACCATGTCTGCTAACTCGCGAAACACCGGACCGGCAACAGACCCTCCGTAATACCCATTTCTAGGGTTACGAATAACGACGATCATCGAGTACTTCGGATTTTCCGCAGGGAAATAACCCACGAAGGATGATTGATAGCGACGAGCGCCATATCCTCTCGATCCGTCCGCCATCTGTGCAGTACCTGTTTTACCTGCCGAACTGTACAAAGGGCTACGCAAGCGCTTACCTGTTCCTTCTGTCATCACCCCTTCCATCATCTTCTGCATCTTGCGGATAGCATCTTCTGAAGCCATTTGTTTATTGATAACGCGAGCATCAAACTTGCGCACCGTATTCCCCAAATGTTGAATTTCCTTAACAAACAAAGGAGCTAATAAACGTCCGTTGTTCGCTACACCATTCACCAATGTCAAAGTCTGTAACGGAGTCAATTTTAATTCGTAACCATAAGCCATCTGCACCAAAGACAACTTGCTCCATGAGCGGCTATCCGGCATCTTAACCCAAGGCTTGCCTTCTCCAGGAATCTGCAAGCCTAGTGGATCATTTAAGCCCCACTTATGCAGTTTACCAGTATATTTTGCAGGGTTGCTACCATAATGCTGATTAATCAACTTGGCAACACCCACATTCGATGACTCTTCGAACGCTTCTTTTGCGGTTACTCTAGATTTCTTCGGCGGATGCGAATCGCGAATCGTATGGCTCGGCACTTTGTAGGTACCATTGCCAATATCAACAATCGTATTCGTGTCGATAACCCCATCATCCAACGCCACTAAGTAAGATGCAATCTTAAAAGTTGAGCCTGGATCCGCACCTTGCGCGATCGCATAGTTAAATTTTTCTCTATAAACGCCTTCAGTATCACGTGTGAAATTGGCAATCGCACGAACTTCACCGGTATTCACTTCCATTAGGATCACACATCCGTTATCCGCATTGCTTTGGATCAGTTGTTTCTCCAATGCACGTTGCGCCATATCCTGCATGTTAACATCGATGGTCGCGATAATATCCGAGCCGTCGGTCGGAGCAACTTCCATCTCTCTGTTCACCGGTATCCAAACACCACCTGCAATACGCTGCATTAATTGTACACCACTGCGTCCTTCGATATAATCTCCGAATGCACCCTCTAAGCCCACACGAACGGTATCGCCTTTGGTATTTTTATAACCTATGGTACGAGCCGCAAGATTAGTAAACGGCAAAATGCGCTTGTTCTCGCGCACCGCTATCAAACTACTGGAATAGCGTTTCTTATTTTCTTTAAACCCTTTTAATAAAGGAAATTGCTTCAATGCCTTTAACTGTTGGTGCGAGACCGCTCGCTTAATCAACATGTAGCGCTGTTTCTTGGCACGCGCTTCTTTCAGTTGACCCAAGTATTGTCTAGACGACTTATCACCGAAGAATTTCGCCAATTGAATAGCTAAAGAGTCGACACGAGCATTGAATACGTCGTTCTCCTCTGCAGGAATCGCCATTGCATCAAATCGAATGTCGTATTCAGGTACTGAGGTCGCTAATAAGCTGCCGTCGTTTGAATAAATATTTCCACGAGCCGCTTCAACAACACGCTCGCGAATAGTCAAACTATCAGCGATTGCTCTCCAACGGTCACCATCCACATACTGTAAATGCAAGAGCTTTCCGAAAACCAATAGGGCACCAAATACCATTAGCCCGAACGCCAGGTACACCCTAATCAATATGGATTTCCTAATATTCATGTAATGGTTCTTGTATTTACTGTTTAACTTCCTTTACTACTTGCAATTTGATCGGCGGTTCGGTTCTTTCCTTCAACCCTAATGTATCCGCACGTTTCGCTATTTCTGTCTGCGTCGTTAATTTCATCAACTCCGCATTCAACGATTTATAATCCCAACTCAACTCTTTCACCTCTTTCCCTAGGCGGTCGATTCGACGAACCGTGTTCTCCGCAAGGTGTCGGTTCGATATATAAAGCAAACCCAACAAGGCCAAAAAAGCCACGAACGGTAGGTTCTTGGCAACGAGATAAGTAGAGAGCTTCTTTTGGGAGAAAATGGACTTCAGGAAATCTTCCGTCTCTTCAACCTTTTCCTCCAAGGCATCAGACATCTCCTCTTGCACTTCCTCGCTTAGCTCTTTATTTTTTATCGTATTCCTCGCCATTCGCTAGTCTTTGCTTCAATTACACCTTTTCTGCTATACGCAATTTCGCACTGCGCGCCCTGTTGTTTCTCGCCAACTCCTCTTCATTTGCCACAATAGCCTTCCGGCTGATTACTTTAAATGGTTTGATTTCATTCCCGAAAAAGTCCTTCTCCACCTCTCCTTTGAACTTACCCTTCGCCATGAAATTCTTAACCAATCTATCTTCTAAAGAATGGTAAGACATCACCACCAATCGTCCGGACTCTTTCAAAACCCCAACCGTCTGCTCCAAGAACTCCTGCAGGGCTTCTAACTCTTTATTTACCTCGATACGTAAAGCTTGAAATACCTGTGCATGGTATTTATGTTCTTTACCTTTCGGAACTAATTTCTTAATCACCTCTTTTAGCTCAGCAACCGTATTGATCTCTTGATTTAAGCGAGCAGTAACGATTGTTTTTGCCAAAGTCTTTGCATTGATGATTTCACCATACATCCCGAAGATGCGATGCAAATCTTCTTCGGCGTAGGTACGCAATACCTTGCGTGCATCTAAGTCCGAAACCTGATCCATTCGCATATCCAAATCCGCATCAAAGCGAATGGAAAAACCGCGGTCAGCATCATCGAACTGATGGGAGGAAACACCTAAATCAGCTAAGATGCCATCAACGGCACGAACCCCCTCTAAACGCAAATAATTTTTTAAGAACCTAAAGTTTTGATGTATCAACGTGAAACGAGGATCATCCAAAGCATTCTTAACAGCATCCGGATCCTGATCGAACGCGATCAAACGACCCTTTGGCTCTAAGTGTTTCAATATTTCTTTTGAATGCCCACCTCCACCGAAGGTCACATCCACATAAATCCCGTCTGGTTTTATAGCAAGTGCATCAATACACTCCTGAAGCATCACTGGTACGTGGTAGCCGATTTCGTTACTCATTCTCCAACCCTCCGAAATCAAATCCACCCATAACGTCTTCCGCTAATGCGGCAAAATCATCACCCATATCTGCATCCATAATCGCATCGTATTCTGCTTTCGACCACACTTCAATCTTATCAAACTGACATGCCAGAACAACATCCGCTTGAATACCCGCGTATTCTAACAAACCCTTCGGCAATAACACACGGCCTGCAGAGTCCAAAGACAATTCCGTTGCACCACGCATAAATTGACGAATGAAGTTTCTGTTCTTCGCATTATATTGGTTCAGCTTTGCCAGCTGCGCCATTTTCTTATTCCATTCATCTCTTGTGTAAATCACCAAATTCTTCTCAAAACCTCGGTTCACGACAAGCCCTTCCCTCTCCGCTTCCGGCAGCTGCCGTTTAAGCGAAGCTGGAACCACCATTCTTCCCTTGGTGTCTAGCTTACATTCGAATTCTCCGATTAATTGATTCATTCAGTATACGTCTACACTAATTTTAATGTAAAAGTAGACACTTTCCCCCACAATCTCCCACAATCCCCCACAAAAAAGTTTTCCACATCATGATACGACTACAAAAACAGCCTCTAACGCAACAAAATCAAAGGATTATATTGAATTACAATAAATTAAAAAATGTATCAAATCGATTGAAAACCATCGATTAAGGAAAGGATATTGGAGGCTTTTCCATAAAAAATTAGGAAAATAAGAACAAAGTGGCTGAAAGTGGGAGAAGATAAAACATGTTCAAGTCAAAGCCATTATAAACCCCTTTCAAACCCAATTCAAACCCCAATCAAACCCGCTCGAGAGCGGGTTTGATTGGGGTTTGAATTGGGTAGTATTTAGTAGTTAGTAGTTAGTATTTAGACCTAGGGCGGTTATTAGGTTTTAGAGATTAGATGTGAGACATAAGATTTTAGACATTAGACTTTGTCTTGAACCAGGAAAGAAAGGATGTAATGATTGACAGGATATTTGGCATACAGTATTAACGGGTGGAGACATAATGGTCGCTATAGGTCTTAATACTAAGTACTAACTACTAAATCCTTCCTTTCTTGGTTCAAGACATCCCCCTTCCACAACCAAAAAAGCGCTCCTTCCTTCTACCTAAAATCCAATTCTTTATTTTAATATAAATCCGATAATTTTGTCCTTCTATAATAAAGACAGTAAATCATGCACAGAACACATACTTGTGGCGAACTAAGAATTGAAGATATTGGAAAAACCGTAACCTTAAGTGGTTGGGTTCAGAAATCACGCGACCTTGGAGGGATGACCTTCATTGACGTTCGTGATCGATATGGTATTACACAATTAACCTTTAACAGTGATGATGACGAGTCCCTTCGTAGCCGCGCACGCGAGCTAGGGAGAGAGTTTGTGATCAAAGCTACAGGAACTGTTATTGAGCGCTCAAGTAAGAACAGTAAAATCCCTACGGGAGAGATTGAAATTAAAGTGAGCAACTTGGAGATTCTAAACGAATCGAAGCTACCTCCATTCACTATTGAGGATGAAACGGATGGTGGTGATGATATCCGTATGAAATATCGTTATTTGGATATTCGTAGAAATCCGGTTAAGAACAGCTTACTTTTCCGTCATAAAGTAACGCAAGAGGTTAGAAACTATTTATCGAACCTTGACTTCTGTGAGGTGGAGACTCCTTATTTAATTAAATCTACACCAGAAGGGGCGCGTGACTTTATCGTACCTTCACGTATGAACCCTGGGCAGTTCTATGCCTTACCTCAATCGCCTCAAACATTCAAACAGTTATTGATGGTCGGTGGTATGGATAAGTACTTCCAAATCGTTAAGTGTTTCCGCGACGAGGATTTACGCGCAGACAGACAGCCGGAGTTTACACAGATCGACTGTGAGATGTCATTCGTAGAACAAGAAGACATCTTGAATATTTTCGAAGGCATGACTCGCCACCTATTGAAAACGATCCACGGAATAGAATTAGATCAATTCCCTAGAATGACATTCGACGAAGCGATGCGCACATACGGAAACGACAAACCGGATATCCGTTTTGGAATGAAGTTCGGTGAGTTGAACGCCGTTGCTCAGCATAAAGAGTTCGCTATTTTCAACAATGCCGAACTTGTCGTTGGTATTGCTGTTCCAGAGGCAGCTTCTTACACTAGAAAACAGATTGATGAACTTATCGAATGGGTAAAACGCCCTCAAGTTTGTGCATCAGGAATGGTCTATGCAAAATACGAAGCTGATGGCAGCATAAAGTCTTCCGTAGATAAATTCTACGATCAGGCAGACTTATTGAAATGGGCAGAAGCCACAAGCGCTAAACCTGGTGACTTGATCTTGATATTATCGGGTCCGGCAAATAAAACACGCGCGCAGTTATCTGCATTACGTATGGAATTAGGAAATCGCCTAGGCTTACGCAAGCCTGATGAATTTGCACCGCTATGGGTAATTGACTTCCCATTATTGGAGTGGGATGAAGAAAGCGGACGCTTCCACGCGATGCACCACCCATTCACCTCTCCAAAATTAGAGGATATGCCTTTATTAGACACCGATCCGGGAAAAGTACGTGCAAATGCATACGACTTAGTCCTAAATGGTAATGAAATTGGTGGTGGTTCCATCCGTATCCATGATAAAGAAATGCAAGCCTTGATGTTTAAGCATTTAGGATTCACGGAAGAGCAGGCGCAGGATCAATTTGGATTCCTGATGAATGCCTTCCAATATGGTGCTCCTCCGCACGGCGGATTAGCATTCGGACTTGACCGTTTAACAGCAATTCTTGGTGGACAGGAGACAATTCGTGACTTTATCGCATTCCCGAAAAATAATTCTGGACGTGATGTGATGATCGATGCTCCTGCGACAATTGCTTTAGAACAGCTAGATGAGTTGAATATTGCGTTAAAACCTCTAACAAAATAATAGGAATCGGTTTTTCCACATCCACTCATTAACGGATAAATTATTATCTTTATAAAAGTTGACCATATCCCGGTCAACTTTTATTTTTGTATACATCGCACACAATACCCTATGGCAGCATCAGCAGCAGACAAATTCCTTCAGGACAGTAAGACGAAATCGTTCGATTTGCGCCATCGACAAATTATCAATACGAATATTGATAAGTATAATGTGGCTTTTGAGCGTGGCAAATCGAAATTTCATGACCTGGAGAATTCGAAACAGAAGGCTAATCTGATCAAATGGAAGGTGATCGAAAATCTGGATCGGTATTTATTGGATTTCGAGTCTAATTTCACGAAGAACGGCGGCCACGTGATCTGGGCGAATGATGCGGAAGAAGCAAGACAGGAGATTGCGAAAATTATCGAACAGCACAACGCGAAGACAGTCATCAAATCCAAATCGATGGCGACGGAGGAGATTGAACTGAATCACTTTCTTGCCAAGAAAAATATCGAAACCATTGAAAGCGATTTAGGTGAATTCATTATTCAACTATTAGATCAAAAGCCTTATCATTTCGTTACTCCTGCTATGCACCTTAGTTTGGAAGATATTGCTAAGCTATTCCATGAGCGTTTCGAAACACCCTTGGAAGCGACAGCGGAGGAATTGACCATGAAGGCGCGTGAGATATTACGCGAGAAATATACAACTGCAGATATTGGTATCAGCGGTGCGAATTTCTTAGTTGCAGACTCAGGAAGTATCGCCATTACAGAAAACGAAGGGAATGCGCGTCTGACGACCTCCTTTCCGAAAGTTCATATTGCGGTTGTCGGCATTGAGAAGGTTATTCCCAGTATGGCCGACCTGGATTTGTTCTGGCCGCTCCTCGCCTCCCACGGAACCGGACAAAACCTAACGGTTTACAACACCCTCCTAAGCGGGCCTCGCAAGGCCTCCGAAACGGACGGTCCGGAAGTAATGTATGTAATCCTATTAGACAATGGACGCAGCAATGTATTAGAACAAAAAGACCAACGTCAAGGACTATACTGCATCCGTTGCGGCGCCTGTCTTAATGTTTGCCCTATCTATCAAAATATTGGCGGTCATACCTATGAAACGACCTATCAAGGACCTATTGGCTCTTTGATTTCTCCACACCTGAATGGCATGAAAGAGTTTAAGCACTTGAGTTATGCCTCTTCGCTATGTGGAAAATGTACGGAAGTATGCCCTGTAGGCATTGATATTCAAAAAATGCTCTTGTTGAATCGTCGCGACTCGGTTCAGGAGAATCTAACGACCGGTGCGGAGAAGAAAGCGTGGGGCCTGTTTACTTGGGCTATTCAGAAGCGCAAGATCATCGATTTCTTCGGCGGTAAAACCAAAAACTTCTTTATCAAGAATTTCTTTAGAAAGGCATGGGGAGAAAATAGAGAACTCCCTAAGATTGCGGAGAAATCTTTCTCTCAGCAATATAAGGAAATGCAGAAAAAGAAGTAATCAAAAGTTTATCTGGACGCCAATGCGTAGAGCCCTTTCATTGAAGGGCTCCGAAAAGAAATTCTTTACGCATTGTTATAGAATCCTAAATTTTGTACCTATCGCTTGTCCAAGACCGCAGCATTTTCTGCCATGCGAATAAATTCTGCTCTGTAGCCCTCATCATCTTTTCCTTTGGCAGCTTTTGCACGAGCCACTAAATTCTTATAACTTGATTCTTGCTTATAATCTGAATTACGCAGCAACATTCCCAATTCGGCTACTGCTGTCGCAAATCTAAAGTCTTCGCTCATTTGATCCATGCTCGCCATTTTGTTGGATACAACGACCTGTTGCAATTTACTCTTATCGCTTTCAGGTTCTTTATAGCGGAATTTCACAGTTGCCAACTCTCCATTCAATGTACCTTGGTTTGCTTTCTTATTGTCTTGATATTTCAAGGCATCGACTGTACCGATGATGCTGCTCTTTACGCCTACTGGTACAATTTCATAGATCGCCGTCACGCTATGTCCTACACCCATATCGCCGCCTAACTTGGCGTCGTTATTGAAATCTTCCGCAGCGAGCAAGCGGTTCTCATAGCCTACTAGGCGATATGCTTGTACATAAGCTGGATTAAATTCGACCTGAATTTTAACGTCCTTGGCAACGGTAAACAATGTTCCTCCAAACTCGGTAACCATTGCTTTGCGCGCTTCGGAGATATTATCGATATAGGCATAATTCCCATGTCCTTTATTCGCCAACAATTCCATCTTACTATCCTTTAAGTTACCCATTCCAAAACCTAACACCGTCAAATGCACACCACTTTCACGTTCTTTGCTGATGAGTTTTTCCATATCGTCGTCGCTTGATGCACCGACATTAAAATCGCCATCCGATGCTAGGATGATACGGTTATTTCCGTTCTTCATGAAGTTTTGGCGGGCGATATCGTACGCTTTACGAATACCAGCACCCCCAGCTGTGCTACCTCCTGATACCAATTCGTCGATCGCTTCTTTGATCTTCATCTTCTGACTGCCTGAAGTGCTTTCCAATTTTACTCCGGCACTACCTGCGTAAGTAACGATGGCAACCCGGTCTTGATCGCGTAATTGATCCACTAATAATTTCAAAGATGATTTTACGAGTGGCAGTTTATTCGCTGCATACATGGATCCGGAAACATCGATTAAGAAAACGAAATTTGATGCTGGCAGTTGTGCCGATGGAATATCCTTCGCCTTCAAGGCTATGCGAAGGAGCTGATGTTCTTTGTTCCACGGGGAAACACCCAATTCGGTGTAAATTCTCACGGGATCACCATTCGTAGGCGCTTTAAGATCATATTGGAAATAGTTGATCATTTCCTCAACGCGTACTGCATCACGATCAGGGAGGTTGCCTGCATTGATCATCCGACGAACATTGCTATATGATGCCGCATCCACGTCCGCCGCAAAAGTTGATAGCGGGTCTTTTAAAGGTGATTTAAAAGCATTCTCATCAATATGTTTATAAGTTTCTGTATCCTCAGCCATTGGCATTCGTCCAAGTATCATGCCTCGCGAAGCACTTGCTACTTCATAACCAACCGTGTTCATCTTAGGGCTACCCTTTACTCCTGTTACAACAATTTCCTCTAAGACCTGATTTTCTGCTTGTAAAGCGATATTGATTACTGTCTTTTTTCCAACTTTAACGGTCTGGGTTTGAAAAGCGATGAAGCTGAACACTAATTTATCCCCATCAGCCGCTTTAATTGAATACTTCCCGTCTTGCCCTGTGTGTGTACTTCTATATTTACCTAAGACTGAGACCTCTACCCCTTGCAAAGGGAGATTCGACCCGCGATCTGTCACTTGCCCGGTGATAACCTTTTCCTGCGCATGAGCTCCGCCTACTAAAGCGAAAAACACCATCAAAATGCTGAGTATACTTTTCATGATTCTAATTTTTTGTAGAGGGATGCAGATATGTGCAGATTTCCATAAACGAGAAAAAAAAATTATTTTACCCCTTGAATTTGCATTAGGATCTTGTCAAAACCAACATTACAATCTGATGAAGAGTTATTGGACACCTACCTACGGGAGGGTGATCTCGCCTGTCTTGGTGATCTATACCAACGTCACAGCGAGATGGTATTCTATGTATGCCTGCGTTATTTCAAAGAACCGGAGCGCAGCCGAGATGCGGTAATGCAAATTTTCGAAGAGCTCATCGAAAAAGTTAAGAAGCAATCTATTCAAGATTTCCCGCGCTGGCTTTATGTGGTCAGTAAAAACCACTGTCTTATGGCATTACGGTCGGCAAAAAGTAAACCTGAAATTGTTACAAATGACTTTGTGGAATTTGCGGCAAACCTGCATCAGGAGGAAAACTATAAAGAGCGGGAGGAACAATTGTCGCAATTGGAGAGCTGTATAGATCGATTAATAGAAAAACAACAACAGAGCATCCGTCTCTTCTTCATTGAGGAGAAATGCTATAAAGAGGTTGCCGAGATAACCGGATACAGTATGAACGACGTTAAGAGCGCCATTCAGAATGGAAAGAGGAACCTCAAAATTTGTATGGAAAGGGCACAACATGAGTAATCATTTTGATATCGCTTATTTACGTAGGTATGTGAACGGAGAATTAAGTTCCTCCGAGATGTACGCTATTGAGAAAGCTTCGCATCGGGACGAAATGCTGATGGATATCATTATGGGCCTGGAAGAAGAGCAACGACTGAAGAGCAGCCTGAATCCAGCGGAGCTGCATGCCGCGATTTACGAACGCACGCATCCCGAGAAAATAAGAACGCTGCTTCCTTATAAAGCTTTGGGAATTGCTGCCTCTTTATTATTGGTACTGGGAATTGGAACGATTTGGTATTTGAATAGACCGGAAGATGCAGCTGAATTAGCGATGGCACCAGCCGATATTGCTGAAACGGCCCCTACCGATACGACCTTAAACAGCATTGAATTAGACCCTTTTGAAGAGGATTCGACGAGCAACCTGATTGCCGCAGTACCCGAATTGAGCGAATCAAAAACACAACCATTGCCGACGAGGACAGCAAAACGCTCCAACAAATTGGAAGAAACGCGAAAGAAAGACCTGGTGATCAGCCCGGACTTATTTATTGATACAGTTCAGGTGATTTCTGGAAAAATGCTTGCGAAACGCTCTCCGGCCAACAATCCAAACGTCATCAGCTTACAGGGCAAGGTATCGGGTATCAATGTTGCCCCTCAGGCGGAGATGTCTGCACGGGTGGGCAGTCCACAGGACTACAAACGAATTATTACAGGTGAAGTTGTTGATCAGGAGTCGGGATATCCAATTCCACAGGCGACGGTTAGAAATGTGAAAACGAATGAAGTGGTGATGACGGATTCATCAGGAAGTTTTGTGATGCCTTCAGCGATAGAATCTACCGAACTCGAAATACTATCCATAGGATACCAGTCTGCACGTATTCTGGCGAGCAATCAACAAACCATCCGACTGGCACCAGATTATGCAACATTGGATGAGGTAGTGAGCGTTCGTCCTGGAAAAACTGACAGCAAGATAAAATCGGAACCATTAATAGGTTGGAAAGCCTACAAAAAATATATTAATGACCATAGCAAGGAATCTCTATATGGTAAAGGCGTTGTAACGCTTGTTTTTGAAATCAACAATTTTGGTCGTCCGATGAATATTGTTGTTTTGAAATCCGCCAATCCATCGCTAGATCAACAAGCGATTCAGATTATTAAGAATGGTCCTGATTGGAAAAAAGGCAATGACGGAAAGAAAATGGAAGTGAAGATTGAGTTCAGGCAGTAGTTCCGATGAATGTATGCTTGAATTCGATTTTCTTACTTTATTTCCCGTTTTGTCGTATCTAACTTCGGAATCGGCTTGATCAGCAAGTCGCTGTTGGGTCCGCTCCAATTCCATAATTTTCTCCAGAACTCACCAAGCGTATTAAACTCCTGTCGGTAAATCAAACCTACGGCATTGATATAATCATCGGTTGGGGTGAATAAAATATTTCGGGTATTCAATCGATTGTATGCACGGAACATTAAGTTACCATCCCTACGCAACTTAAAGGTTAATTCGGCATCGGTTGCTACTTTATTAGAGAAGAAGGTTAAGTCTGTGGTTTGCACATTTCTTTTATCCACGATCCCCCCTGTCAGCACAAGTCGGTCGTTAAAGAATCGGAAGGATGCAGACGCATCGTTAAGCGAGCGGATATTGAAATCTAAGAAATCGATCTTGAGCGATTGTGCTAAGATATTGTTCAACTGGTTGAAGGCGATTTCTGTTCCTGCGGACAAGAGTGTGTTGTTAACCTCGCGCCCCAATTCGTTGTTAGAACTTGCGGTAAAGCTTCGACGAACGATCAAGCTCAAGGCCTGTTGGTTAACATTGTTGGCATCACTAAGGTAAGCCTGAAGCTCATCTTTGACATATGGTGTTTGCGGGAAGTTAAGATCGAAGGACACATCGGGCTGGCTCAATGTTCCTTTAATATTCATATCCGCCTGCGCCATAACGCGTTCATCCTGTCCTGAGCGTCCTGCAGCGTTATACAATGGAGCGATTGACGTGCGTTGTTGATAGATTGCCGTCATATTGATGGTAGCCCCCGATGGGGAGCCTGTCCAACGAATCGTTCCGCCTTGCTTGATATCGAAGAACTTATTGAAGAAATCCTGTGCCGTGAAATGGAATTTTCCGGAATTAACGGTGTAATCACCAAACATCTCAAAATCCCCAAGACTGGAAACTTTTAAGGTGATTTCGCCGGTTCCATTTCCTTTCAACGAACCTAAGTCGGTTTGGAGGTTGACTTCTGCGGTTGGCGTAAATTCAATATCCATGTTCATGGTCATCCCTTTTAAGAGATACTTAGACTCCTGCTGTTTATTTTTGCTGGAATCATTGCTCACGAAATAGATGAAGTCACTATCGGTGACCGTCATTGCGGAGTTGAACGGAATGGTGATGGAAGTGTTATCCTCCGATCTCGCTTTGATGTTGATGTCGATTGCAGAGGTCGCTCCCTTGAATTTAAAGGTACCGGTGGCATAAGCCGTCCCGAAGTAAAGGTTATTGTCTTTATAGGTCGTATTCAGGATCATGGTATTGCTCGTCACGACATCGACATCGATATAAGGATTGCTCAACTTATTCAGATTGACAATGCCGTTGGCAACGGCTTGATGGCCTTTGCTATCATGGAAAGCCACCTGGTTCAACATGATGCTGTTCTTGTCCAACAATACCGTTTGATTACTGATATTATAGGAAGTTTTGAGGTAATTTACGTTGAAAGAAGCATATTCTATTTTCGAAATCGCGTTGAATTCCGGATTTTTCAGCGTTCCTCCAATCTGAATTTCGGCATTCATTCTGCCCTGCAACTGGGAGGTTAAGTTCCGCACGAATGGTTGGAAAAGAATCAGTTCCATCTGATTGAGGGAGCCTTTAAGGTTCAGTTCTTGATCGGCAGCAGCAATTTGATAGGTACCATTCAACTTCAAGCCTTTGTTGAGATCGTCCAAGAGCTGTAGATCGAGGTTCGCTTGTTTGGTCTCGGGATCAAAATCTGCTAATAATCGTAGTTGCCCGATTGGGATTTGATTGTAAACCAAGGGACTGGTTTGCACATTGGCTGAGAGATAGGGCTTCTTAAATGCGGAGTGCAATTCAATATCTCCATTTAACTCCCCATCTAGGCGTATACCCAAGGGTTTCAGCACCACTTCCAGGGCATTCAAGTTGAACTTGCTGAAGTTGACTTCCAGCTTATCGTCTTCATTTGATAAGACACCGTTGAAAGCAACCTTTTGTTGACCTTGGCTCGCAATGAGATTGGTCAAGTAGAATTTACCCTTTGACACACGCATTTCTGCATCGGTATTTAACGTCCAAGGTTCTTTGTTGATAATGATTGACGATTTATTGAAGTGTATATACGCCGGCTTATTATGTGCGAAATGTATATCGCCGTTTAGGCGGAGATAGTTGAGATCGGTCTCTTTAGCGCCATTTATGCTGAACAGCAGACTATCATTAGAAAGTATATTATTGATTTCAATATCGGTTACAAAAATGCTATCGCTCAAAAAGAGCTTGTCGGCCGTAATATCCAAAGAAAAGGCGTCCTCGTCGGCATTTTCACGGATATGTATATTTTGCAGATTGACTCCCTGATAGCGCACGAAAGGGCTGAATGCAGTGAATTGCGCCGTATAGTCTTCGGACGAGAAGTGTGCTTCCAATGACGCTCCATCATCCAGTATAAGTGTTGGGTCTAGAAATGCCGATACCGGCTCGAAGGATTTAACATTCAATTGCAAGTCGAATATCTGCGGATTGTAGGGTTCCACTGTCAGGCCAATTGCTGGCGCATAGCGCATCGCTAAGGCTTTGAAGTAAGGGATGAGCGTATTTAGGTCGATCACTCCTTTCATTTCCGCATCCAGCACATTAGATCGCAGGGTTAGCAATCGATCCATCTGCGTTCCTTCTGCAGAGAAGAAAAGATCGTCGACCGTGAAATCTCCTTTTGTTGTTCGCATGTTAATCTGCTCGGCAATCACTTCACCGTTCAGGTTATTCAGCGTGTTGCCGGTAAGATGGGTATTGATTTTAGAATTGAAGATGACAATGCTGTCTTTATCCACAAACCCCATTTTTTTCAGGTTAATCAAGTCTACATCCGCAGACAGGTCGTAGCTTGCTTCTTCAGACTGTAAATCCACTTTAGCATCATACGCGAGCTGTGCATTCGGATCTTGGATAAAACCGCTTACATCGATAAGTTTTTGATCCAGCAATCCTGATACTTCCACACTATCGTAGCTGTAGTTGCCGAATTGAAAATTGCGCAAGCCTCCATCCAGTTGCAGTTTCATTTTATTGAAATCAAGGCTATGCCCCTCGAAGTCAAATGCTAATGCCGTATTTTTAATGGACTTGCTACCGATCAGTTCACCTAATTGAAAGGCACCGGACGCCAGGTGACCTTGATAGGATATTTCCTTTCGAATATCAATTTTACTATCGGTATGAACTGCTCCTAATTTGGTATCGAAATCACCTTTAACATCAAATAAATTGTATAACCCTTTGAAAGTCCCCGCGAATTTGATCAGTCCAAACTGATGCAATTGCTCGGGAAGGGAAAACTTAGCGCGGTTCGCTAATTTGGGGATCAGTAATTCAAGATCTTTTGCCGAGGTCTGTAGATTGCTAGCATCAAAATCAAAAATGGTCTTATCCATATCCGGCAGCCCCTTGATGCTGAAGTCTCCTCGAAGTATAGTTTCCTTACCTGTTTTGATATGTGCATTTCGCGTGCGGATATTATTTACCGTGCCTTCAACGGAGGCCTGCGGTACACTCGCTGTAAATTGCACCTTACTCATGGTTGGTGCAAAAAACTCTATGTCACGCGAATCGACATAAACTTCGTCCATCGTCCCTTCGATATGCACCTTCTTGATGAAGTCCCCAAAATCTGCGAACTTCTGATAAGAAAACTTCAAATAGCGAGCAACCTTAGAGCGGTTGGTTTCCAGATCCAACTGATCGAACTCCATGCTGGTACTGCTGATATTAGCCTTGGCAAGAAGACGCTTAATCTGAAATCCTGATTTCTCCTGTAGCGAAAGCTCCTTGATGTCCGTTTTAAACGAAACAGAATCAAACTTGATGTTGGCGAGATTGACATTCAAATGTTGGAGTTCAATATCTGAAAAGTCTACGCCGCGGTTATGATGCTTTTGCTGATGATTTAAGATTTTGATATGATTATCGACTAATCTTAGATTGTGCAGCTGCAGTTCGAGTGGCTTTTTCTTTTTGCCCTCGGATTTCTTTTTCGGAGCGAAATAGTCGATCAGGAATTTAAAGTTGGAACTGTCTTTATAGATTTGAAAGTCTACATAGGCTTTTTGCAAAGCTAAATCTTCAATTACGATCTTGTTTTGGAAGAAATGTCTGAGCATCAAATCGGCGTGCAGCTTCTCCGCACTTAGCATGGGCTTCCCCTTTTGGTCGCTGATTTTGAATTCTGTCAGTGTTAGTTGATCAAATGGACGGAAGTAGATATGTTTAAGCTCAACTTTGGCATTCAACTCGTCAGAGAGGTAGTTTGCGACACGTTTGGTTACAAATGTTTGAACCGACGCAAATTGTAGGGACAATACGACAAGGCAAAGCAGGGCTATTAAGCCGAGCAAGCTATACAACGTTATTTTAAGTATTTTTTTGATACTTTTGTGCTTTATTTATAATACATCCCTCAAATGGCTATCATACTCGGTATAGAATCATCCTGCGATGAAACTTCCGCATCTATCTGTATAGACGGCGAAATTCGTTCAAATATTATTGCAAGTCAAGCAATCCATGCGAAATATGGAGGGGTTGTACCAGAATTGGCGTCCCGTGCCCATCAACAGAATATCATTCCAACGGTAGATCAAGCCATTATTCAAGCAAAAATAAGCAAAAAAGATATAGATGCAGTGTCTTTTACGCGCGGACCCGGACTTTTAGGATCTTTATTGGTCGGAACGTCCTTTGCAAAATCCTTCGCTTTGGCGATGGATATTCCATTAATCGAGGTTAACCACATGCAGGCGCACATTTTAGCACACTTTATCGATAACCCGAAGCCTTCTTTTCCATTTTTATGTTTAACGGTTTCAGGTGGTCATACTCAGATTGTTTTGGTAAAGGATTACTTCGAGATGGAGCTTCTTGGCGAAACCTTAGATGACGCTGCTGGAGAAGCTTTCGATAAAACAGCCAAGATCTTGAATCTGCCCTACCCCGGCGGACCATTGATTGATAAACACGCGAAAGACGGAGATCCGACGTCCTTCAAACTCCCAGAGCCGCAAATACCGGAGCTTAATTTTAGTTTTTCGGGTCTTAAAACGGCTATCCTATACCTCGTACAAGCAGAAATGAAGAAAAATCCAAACTTCCTTTCAGAACGTATGGATGATCTTTGCGCTTCCGTTCAGGAACGCATTGTTTCCATCTTGTTGAATAAACTTAAAAAAGCCGCTAAACAAACCGGCGTTAAAGATATCGCAATCGCCGGAGGTGTTTCTGCAAACTCGGGACTGCGCAGCTCGCTATTAGCGATGGGCGAAAAGTATAAATGGAACGTTTTTATCCCTAAATTCGAGTATTGTACCGATAATGCGGCCATGATCGCTATAGCTGGTTATCATAAGTTCCTGAAACAAGACTTCGTTGGACAGGATATCTCTCCGCTGGCAAGAATGCATGTGTGAGTTTAGATATTAGATGTGAGATTTTAGATATTAGACCTGCAGCAATGTGGTTTTTTTGTTCTGAACCAAGAAAGGAAGGATACAAGGATATTCAGGATCCTGTTAATCCTTGCATCTTTCCTTTCTTGGTTCAATGACAAGTTTCCCATTCCTATTTGAAAATCACACGCTAATGTCTAAAATCTCACATGTTGTATCTAAAATCTAACCTCCACTAAATACTAGATACTTTTAAAAAATTCACTACCTTTATCGGCAAAACAATCGAAACATTTATACTAAAAAATGAGTGCAGATATAAACAAGCTTGAACAAACAGCTTCTCAAGTAAGAAGAGACATTGTTCGCATGGTACATGCATGTCAATCAGGACACCCAGGGGGATCTTTAGGTTGTACAGATTATTTTGTGGCATTGTACTTCCACGCGATGAAACATGACCCTTCATTCAACATGGATGGCATTGGTGAGGATTTATTCTTCTTATCAAATGGGCACATTTCTCCGGTATTTTACAGTACGTTGGCGAGAGCTGGATACTTCCCGGTTAGCGAATTAGCGACTTTCCGTAAGATTGATTCACGTCTTCAAGGACACCCTACTACACATGAACACCTTCCAGGAATTCGTGTTGCATCAGGTTCATTAGGACAGGGACTATCTGTAGCGATCGGTGCTGCTCAAGCGAAGAAGTTGAATAAAGACAACAGCTTAGTTTATGTCTTGATGGGTGACGGTGAGTTGCAAGAAGGACAAGTTTGGGAAGCAGCATTGTATGCTCCTCACAACAAAATGGACAACATCATCGCAGCAGTTGACTACAACAATGCGCAGATTGATGGTTCTACAGACGCGGTTCTTTCATTAGGCAACCTACGTGCAAAATGGGAAGCTTTTGGATGGGACGTGTTAGAAGTTGAGAAAGGTAATGATATGGCATCTGTTGTTGCTGGTTTAGATGAGGCTAAGTCTCGCACTGGAAAAGGTAAACCAGTAATTATCTTATTGCATACGGAAATGGGTAATGGTGTTGATTTCATGATGGGATCACATAAATGGCATGGTGTTGCTCCGAACGATGAGCAATTAGCAAGCGCATTGAACCAAATCCCTGCAACAATTGGTGATTATTAAGATAACATTTGTTAGACTTTAAATGGCTTTGCCATTCTGAACGAGACTTCAAAAAATGAAAAAATATACATATACAGAATCAAAAGATACACGCTCAGGTTTCGGTGCTGGCTTATTAGAAGCTGGTCAACAAAACGAAAACGTCGTAGCGTTATGTGCTGACTTGATCGGTTCATTGAAAATGAACGACTTTATAAAAGCTTATCCTGAGCGTTTCTTCCAAATTGGAATCGCGGAAGCAAACATGATGGGTATTGCTGCTGGTTTAACCATCGGTGGAAAGATCCCTTTTACAGGAACTTTTGCTAACTTCTCTACAGGTCGTGTTTATGACCAAATCCGTCAATCGATCGCCTACTCAGGTAAGAATGTGAAGATTTGTGCATCTCACGCTGGATTAACGCTAGGGGAAGATGGTGCCACTCACCAAATCTTAGAAGACATCGGCTTAATGAAGATGTTGCCAGGTATGACAGTTATCAATCCTTGTGATTATAACCAAACAAAAGCAGCTACAATTGCGTTAGTAGACCATGAGGGACCAGCATATTTGCGTTTCGGTCGTCCTGTTGTTCCTAACTTCACACCTGCGGATCAGAAATTCGAGATCGGTAAAGCTGTGATGTTGAACGAAGGTACAGACGTAACGATTATTGCTACTGGCCACTTAGTATGGGAAGCGATCCAAGCTGGTGAGGAATTGGAAAAAGCAGGCATTAGCGCTGAGATTATCAATATCCACACGATTAAGCCTCTAGATGCAGAAGCTATCTTGAAATCTGTGGCAAAAACGAAATGTGTAGTTACCGCCGAAGAACACAACCGCTTAGGTGGTTTAGGCGACAGCGTAGCACAGGTATTAGCGAAAGAACTTCCTACTCCTCAAGAGTATGTTGCGGTTGACGATAGCTTCGGCGAGTCGGGAACACCAGCTCAGTTGATGGAGAAATATGGTTTAACAGCTGCAGACATCGTTAAAGCAGCGAATAAAGTAATTAGCAGAAAATAATCCAATATGGAAGATTCCCTGATCATTGCGAAGTTCGCCGATGAGAAGACTCGTGAGGAAGCATTTCGCGAGTTATTAAAAAAGTACCAGCAGAAGATCTATTGGCATGTTAGAAGAATGGTTATTGACCATGACGATGCCGATGATGTTGTGCAGGATATCTTTATTAAGGTTTGGCGTAATCTCGAAAAGTTCAGAGAGGACTCGCAGCTATATACTTGGTTATATAGAATTGCGACGAATGAATGCATTACTTTCTTAAATAAGAAAAAACAAAAGCAGAATGTTTCATTGGATGATGAAACATCTGCTTATCTTTCGGATACTTTAGCAGACGGATCTTACTTCAACGGCGACCGCGCGCAACAGAAGTTGCAGGAAGCCTTGTTGACACTTCCGGATAAGCAACGTTTGGTCTTCAATATGAAGTATTTTGAAGACATGAAATACGACGAAATATCTGAAGTATTAGGCACAAGTGTCGGCGCCCTAAAAGCGTCCTATCATTTGGCCGTTAAGAAGATAGAGAACTTTTTTGCCAAGAATGATTAAACCTTTGGCGCAAAAACGATTCTATTAGTGTACTATGAAAGAAAACAACACATATTACGACAACATGGAAGGCAATAACTTACCTGATTCGTTGCGTGTTAACCCTTTCATTGTACCCGACAATTATTTCAATGAACAAACCAACAGGCTATTGTTCTTAGCAAAATTGGATCGTACAAGCAAGGATCAACGTGCTGGCTTCGATGTTCCCGAAAGTTATTTCGGAGAATTGAGCGAACAGATTATGTCGCAAGTTAAGATTGACCAGTTTCAGCAACATGAAGGTTTTGAAGTTCCGGCGAATTACTTCGCAGACTTAAATGATTACATCATGCAGCAGGTACAAATCGACCAATTGCAAGAAGAACAATTTGAAGTTCCTGAAGGCTATTTTGCAAACTTGAGCGATTCTATTATGGCGAAAGTTGCCGAAGAGAATCTTCAAGAGCAAATTCAAGAAAGTGGGTTTGAAGTTCCAGATCAATATTTTGAAACTTCTGCTGATCAGATTATGGCATCCATTGCCGTTGATGATTTGAAATCTAAAGTTCAAACGGACGGATTTACCGTTCCGAATGGATACTTCGACAAATTAACGGAGTCGATATTAGATCAAGCGGAAGATAAGAAAGTTATTCAAATGCCACAGGCTACTCCTGTGACTGAGCGCAAGAAAAGCAGACCGGTTATTTGGATAGGTGCAGCCGCAGCTGCATGTGTTGCAGCATTTGTTGGTGTTTCTACTTATAATAGCGATCCTAACAATGTAAACTCTGCAGCAACTGTAGCAAATGCACAACAAGTTT
The DNA here is from genome assembly GCA_002354335.1 of Sphingobacterium sp. UBA2700. GTDB lineage: Bacteria > Bacteroidota > Bacteroidia > Sphingobacteriales > Sphingobacteriaceae > Sphingobacterium. Next base: position 134,934 of record DELI01000005.1, read on the forward strand.
CCTTAGATGAAATTCCTGAGGATGAAATCATTAGCTATTTGGCTAGTCATTCGGATGGCACGGATTTAGCATATTATGCAGAGTACATCTATGAGCCGGAGGAATCAGCAGCTATTGGTAGTCAAATTGATGACAAAGATTTAGAAGAATACTTAAATTATAATACATTATAATGCTTCGTTTGAAACATATTATTACGACATTCTGTTTGGCTTGCTTATTTTGTTTTGGAGCAAATGGACAATCACGTCAAGATAGATTTGAAGCGATAGAGAATCAAAAATCTGCATTCATTAGCAAACAGTTACGATTGACTCCTGCGGAGGCTCAACAATTTTTCCCGATTTACAATCAGTATACGAAGGAAATTAGAGATGTAAAATCGCAGAAGAGTCGTGGTGGCGATCGCAGACAGGGTGGCTCTAATTCTTTTAGACCTGGAAATGACGCTATATCCTTCGATGCGAAAGAAGTCGAAATCAAGAAAAACTATAGATCCCGCTTTGCGGAAGTAATCGGGCAATCCCGAGCTTCGCAGTTCTTCTCTGTAGAACAAGAGTTTATCGAATTACTCTACAAAGAGCTGAAAGGCAGGAATCACAGAAATTAACGAAAAGAAGCTCTTTACTTAGAGCTTCTTTTTTCTTATGGGGTTTACTATTATAAAACCCTCCAGAATTTTCATTATTGACTCTACTTTAATGGAAGTTTGAAATTAATTGTTATTGAATAATACCCAACCATGATTAGCAATAGAGAACTATTTTTACAAAATACCGCGCAGACATCTGAATCCCCAAGACTTATTGAAGTAGAACGTGCTGAAGGCATTTACCTTTATGGACCAAACGGTAAATCCTATATGGACTTAGTTTCAGGATTTAACGTAAGCAATATCGGTCATCGCCACCCCAAAGTGTTGGAAGCAATTCAGAATCAGCTTCAAAAGTTTATGCACGTAACGGTATATGGCGAATTTGTGCAAGCACCGCAGGTGCAATTTGCGACAGATATATTAAGTGTTTTACCAGATAGCTTTGGATCGGTTTATTTAACGAACTCGGGTGCTGAAGCGGTCGAAGGCTCAATGAAGATCGCAAAGAAATTTACCGGTCGACAGGAAATTATTGCAGCAAAGAAAGCTTACCACGGTAGTACACAAGGCGCATTGAGCTTAATCGGAAATGAGGATTACAGAAAAGCATACGCTCCACTCCTGCCCGGTATTTCGTTTATACAATACAATCATTTGCCCGACCTAGACAAGATCAGCGATAAGACCGCAGCTGTAGTGGTTGAAGCGATACAAGGCGAAGCAGGTGTCCGCGTTCCTGACAAAGCCTACATGCAGGCGTTGCGTAAGAAATGCGATGATACTGGCGCTCTTCTGATTTTTGATGAAATACAAACTGGTTTCGGTCGCACGGGGAAACTCTTTGCTTTTGAGCATTTCGACATCGTTCCGGATATCCTGATGCTGGCAAAAGGTATCGGCGGGGGTATGCCGCTGGGTGCTTTCGTAGCCCGAAAAGAAGTGATGGACGTAATCAAAGCCAATCCAATGCTTGGCCATATTACCACCTTTGGTGGTCATCCTGTATCCTGTGCTGCTGCGAAAGCGTCTTTGGAGGTCATTAAACAGGAAAAACTTGTGGAGCAGGTCGATACTAAAGCGACATTGTTTCGTAATGAACTTGACATCCCTCAAATCAAGGAAATCCGTGGATTGGGCTTGATGATGTGTTTGCAGTTGGAAAATTTTGAACAGGTATATGCGGTCAGTAACTACTGCGCAGAACAGGGATTGATCATCGACTGGTATCTACATTGTGAAACGGCCCTTCGTGTTGCACCTCCACTAACAATTACTGAGGAAGAGATAAAAGCGGCGTGTAAAATTATTCGTGAAGGGATTGCCAAATTTTGCTAGTTTCCTTATCTTGTATAGGAATAATCAACCTATCCAAAGACCATGAATTCAAGAAGAGATTTTTTAAAGAAAAGTATATTGACTGTGGGGACTACAGCCATGGGCAGCGCATTGTTGCATGCCGAGGATTTTTCATCTGCAAAACCTAAGGTTGGTATCAGCATTAACCAGAACGATGTGATTCTCTTTCAGGGGGATTCCATTACGGATGCGGGCCGGAAGAAAGATAACCTGAATCCGAATGAAATGAATGCCTTTGGTGGCGGATATGCGATGCTTGCTGCAGGCGTATTGTTGAACAAATTTGCAAGCAAGAACATCAAGATTTACAACCGTGGTATTTCCGGAAACCGCGTTCCTGATTTATTGAATCGGTGGCAAGCCGACTGCATCGATTTAAAATCCAATATTGTATCTATCCTGATCGGTGTCAATGATTTTTGGAGAACCAAAGATCGTGGTGCTATCAATACCCCAGAGCAATATAAAGGACAATATAAAGAGCTGTTGGACAAAACCCTAACCGCGCTGCCAAACGTGAAATTGATTATCGGCGAACCCTTCGGATTAAAGGATGTGAAACATATCAACGATAGTTGGTATCCTGAATTTCCGAAATACCAACAAGCAGCACGCGACATCGCAAAAGAATATAAAACGGCGTTTATTCCTTATCAGGATATCTTCGATAAAGCATTAAAAGCCAATACCGGTGCCTACTGGACTACCGATGGGGTGCACACCTCTTGGGCTGGAGCCAACCTAATGGCAGAAAGCTGGCTATCACAAATCAAAATCGGATAGTATTTCAGAGTTGAAGTAAAAAGAAAGTGCCGCCCTTAACGGGCGACACTTTTTTTAAACAACACGCATTATGTAAGGATAATCTAAATTTTTTCTAAAAACGTCTGTTTTGAAAAACCAACAAGAATTTCCATCCTTTTTGATGTTTATGTAGAGAGTTCTTATTTCGCAGTTGGGATATCTCTAATACATCTAATAGGAACCCTATCGTCGCGGGAAAAATATGGATCCTTCAACCGATAATAAAGCATATCCTGTGAATTGCCGCTTACATCGTCCACAATCATCGGCATATGTACTTGCCAATTTACATTGCCAGGGACAACACCTTGTGTTCCGTCGATCGCCATATAGAAAGCATCTTTGTCGTTAAAATTATGCGTTGCATTATCTACCGAAATATTGTTGACAACAATATTTCGCTTGCGCCCTGTTTTATAGAACCTTAGTTCGGTTGCCTCTCCACTGCCTTGTTTCACACCGTTGAAATAAATATACGCAAAGCCGGTTTTCGCACCATTCGGTTGGCCACCATTAAAGTTACCTTCTTCTCCTGCATTATTGATAACCTTAAAATTACCTAGAGCGGCGAAATCTGCTAAAGTTGGCATCCGCCAATCACTGCCGGCAACCAAACGACAAGGATCTTGTATTACATTGGGAATTTTTGGCGCCTTCGCTTCCATTCCTACAAAATAATCGTCCGGCACGTTCATCGCCGGCAACAAAGGAGTTTCCGCTGATGCAAAATTCCAATAATCGGATGCGTGGTATGCATAGCCACTCTCTTCGGGCAAACTGCGGATAAAATAAACGCCATCCACATAAGCTAAGTTACCACTTGCCCATACATTCCCCCCTACAACGACTCCGTTAGGCTGTATAGTGAGGGTCAACTGATATTTTACACCAGGTCTTATCGTCAGGTCGGTGATGTTTGCCAAGTCTGTACGAATCGGACCATTATTCAATGCAATTTCCAATATCTTCAATTCTAATTGCGCGCTCTCCGCGTTGCTTAACATTAAAGGCGAGCTTGTCACTGAAGACAGATTCAAAGTAGGAAAACTAAACATCACAGGCGATGGTGTATTCGGATGCGTTAAACTGCCATCGTTAAGAGCAATGTCTACTGTTGGCTCTCCAGTGATGCTTGCTTTCAATGCGCTGATCACCCCGAGTTCAGAAGCAGCATCCAATGTAATCGTGATGTTGCTAAAGCGGTGCTTAAAAACTAAATTCAATAAATTCTGTCCTCCCTTTACCGTCATTTCTTTGTTCATATAAAGAAAGTCAGTACTAGTCGAAATATTTGAGAGGCTGATTTTGTCCGATGAAATGTGCGGCACTTCAGGAATTGCTGAAGTATTGTTAAAGGAGTATGCTATAAATCGATAGGTACCTGGTTCGAGTTCAAATCCCTGCGTATTCGTCGCTTCTCCCACAATAAACTCTTGTTGATCAACATAGCTATTGTCCATGTTAAATATAAGAATCCGATAACGAACTCCTTTTTCAACCGGATTGACCACGTTGCTTCTAGTAGATCTCCCCTGTGCTTTTAGCTCAGTACCAATGGGCTTTAATGAAACCACTAAATTGTAGTCTCGGTTGAAGGATACTTCTTTTACCTGTTCGGATAAGCCTGGCAGTAGCATATCCGTCCCCCCTCTAAAATTGTTGGTTTGCTCGGTTTGAGAAACTTGCACGGCGCTAATTTTAACCAGGGCCGCTCCACCTTTGCCCTGCAGATCTTTCTTACATGCGTAAGTCGAAAGTAAAGATCCTACAATAATAACGAAACTAAAGATTCGCTTAAATGTCTTCATAAGAGTCGATAATTTTTTTCCAGAGCAGTATAAAAATCGGGGTCAAAATACATGTATATTGAAATTTTGAACGTGATAAGACGAAGCTAAACGAACAGCAACTCGAAAAAATTACTGCCTGCTAGCTTAAAAAATCATATTCTGCTTCTCGCATGTGTTCGGACGCCACGCGACCTATATTGCTTTGTGCAAATATTATACAATTATCCTATTAAGAAAATGACACATATCACTAATTATTGCGCCGACTTGATGGGCATTCTAAGTCCTAGCACGAAAAGCTAAACAGAAAAGGCGGCCAAAAACGACCGCCTCATCGGAACAACATGCAAACATATAAAGTTTAGAAACTAAATCATTTATAACAATATAATTAACCAAGATAACTCATGTAAATGATGATTTTTAAAAATATGCGACATGCATGCGCAAGCTAAAACTACGTTAGAACTCGATGAAGAAAAAGAACTAAAAAATAGATTTAAACATATACAAACATGTCGCAATCATGAATTATTTGTAACAAATATTAAAGTAATAACCTAATGGGAAAATGACCAATATCATACATTGATGTTACACGAACAAGCATGTAGGTCGATAACTTTAAAAATCAATCAGTTAACATGATATAACATTTATAGGGAACCATGTAATGATGGTTTTTTGTAGGCTGATATCGACAGGACAATATCAATAGTTAATCCTATAATAAAAAAGGGATCAACATATCTTGTCGACCCCTTTTTTATACTAATATTTTCTCCTAAAGTACGCGTACCAATAGTCCCTTTAGGTACTCACTTTCTGGAAATGATGCTCGAACAGGATGATCTTCTGGTTGGCAATATTGATAGATAAATTGAATTTCTTTTCCTGCATCTAGCGCTGCCCAAGCTAACACCTGTTTGTAGGTATCGATATCCATCGCTCCAGAGCAAGAGAAGGTTGCCAATAAGCCGCCCGAGTTCAAAAGCATCAGGCCCCTACGGTTTAAATCCTTGTACGCACGCGAAGCCTTTTCTAGCGTGGATCGTGAAGGTGCATATTTCGGAGGGTCCAAAATGATCAAATCAAATTTCTCGCGCTGCTCGCCCAACTCCCGAAGGTACTTGTTGACATCGGACTGTACAGCAATATGTTTTGAAGAATCAAATCCATTCAATTGTATATTCTTCTGCAGCGTTTCGATCGCTAAAGCCGAGCTGTCAACAGAAGTGACAGAAGCCGCCCCCTCGCGAAATGCATTCAGCGTAAATCCGCCCGAATAGCAAAAACAATCTAATACGCGCTTGTCTTTAACATATTTCGAGGTGATATATCTATTGTCGCGTTGATCGCAATAGAATCCAGATTTCTGCCCTTCTACGATATTCACCTGATAATGTATTCCATTTTCAATAATGTCGACAAATGAAGGAGGCATTTCGCCCGCTAATAAGCCATTGGTATCGGCCAAGCCTTCATGCTCTCTTGATTTCAGATCGCTGCGCTCATAAACCCCTTTCGGATTTAAAAGCTGCTGCAATTCATCCACCACAATCGCCTTTACGCGTTCCATCCCAGCAGCATGAACCTGCACGGAGATATAATCCCCATATTTATCAGCAATGAGCCCAGGAAGGAAATCCGCCTCGGCAAATACTAAACGAACCGTATTATTCTTGTCGTTCAAAAGGTGAGTTCTGTTTTTGACAGCTCGCTGTAATCTATCGCGCCACCATCCTTCTGAGATCTCTTTTTGTGGATCCCACTCTAATAAACGTACTGCCACACGCGATTGCTTATTGTACATTCCATAAGCAATAAATTCATCATCATGATTATATACGGAAACGATATCACCGTTTTGAAGAGATTCAGACACTCGAGCTATGGCACCGGAGAAAATCCAAGGATGTAACTGCCAGGCCGCCTTATCCTTTCCTTTGTTGAGGATTATTTTATTCATCCCCGCAAAAGTAAATAGAATTGAAAAAAAATAAATCAGCTAAATGAAAAAAAACAGTCAAACCTTAAAGCAGTGACCTCCTTTTCATAGCCTATTCAAACCCATATCAATCCCCTTTCCGAAGGGTTCTGATACGGGTTTGTATTGGGTTTGAAAGGGGTTTAAAAGGGGTTTGAGTTGTAGAATTTATATAGTAGTTAGTATTTAGACATTAGACTAACAGATATTAGACATTAGAGTATTGTCTGAACCAGGAAAGGAAGGATAAAAGGATTGACATGATATTACGCTATAGGTCTTTATACTAAGTACTAACTACTAACTACTAGATACTAACTACTAAATACTACCAAAAAAATGGCGACCATCTCTAGCCGCCATACTCTAAAATCTTATGTCTAACGTCTAAAGTCTAAATCTACTAATTATTCACTAGTAGATAAGTTTTAAATGTTTTATAGTCTACCGGCATATTGACGGCTTGCTTTTCTTTTTCTGCTAGAGAAGAAGCTCCTTCGGGCAGCGTCACATGTTGGAAAACCTCTGCTTTTATGGCTTCCGGGAATTTGCATGGATGTGCTGTAGATAGGAATACCGATGCGTATTCGCCAGGCTGTTCACTACGATAAGCTTTGGATGCGAGGTAAGCAATCGCTGTATGCGGACAAGCTACATACTTGTATTTGTGGAATAATTCTTCCATTCCTGCTAAGGTTTGCTCATCGGTATAAGTGTAGGAACTAACCTTCGCTTTTAGCTGCTCGAGGTCTTGTCCAAAGAGATCCTGTATGCGGACCCAATTGCTTGGATTACCTACATCCATCGCATTTGCGAAGGTTTGCACGGAAGGTTTAGGTTCGTAGACTCCGTTTTGTAGGAAGCGAGGAACCGTATCGTTGACATTCGTTGCTGCAACAAAATGTGTAACAGGAAGTCCCATTTTATAGGCCAACAGGCCAGCACCGATATTCCCGAAGTTTCCGCTTGGTACGGTGAAAACAATTTCGTCCATTCCTTGCGATTTCAATTGCGCGTAGGTCCAGAAATAGTAAAAGGTCTGCGGAATGAGGCGAGCGATATTGATCGAATTGGCCGATGTCAGTCGCAATGCATTATTCAGGTCTGGATCATTGAATGCTTCTTTTACCAGGGCTTGGCAATCATCAAAAGTACCCTCTACCTCGAGCGCGCGGATGTTTTGTCCGTTGGTGGTAAGCTGCTCTTCCTGTACTTTCGATACTTTTCCTTTAGGATACAAGATCGTCACGCGAGTGCCTTCTACGCCCAAAAATCCGGAGGCAACCGCACCGCCGGTATCGCCTGAGGTCGCTACCAAAACGTCGAGCAATTGATCTCCCTGCTTTGAGAAATACCCCATTACACGGCTCATGAAACGTGCCCCGAAATCTTTAAACGCATAGGACGGTCCGTGGAATAATTCCAAGACAGCTGTTTCGGCGTCTAGAAACTTAACAGGCGCATCGAAATTGATGGCGTCGTCGACAATCGCTTTCAGGTCTGCATCGGGAATATCGCTTCCGATAAACGCCTTAGCGATGGTGAAAGCAATTTCCTGCAAGGAATACTGCTGAATATTTTTGATAAAATATGGGTCAAGCTGAGGGATAACTTCGGGCATATACAAGCCTTTATCTTGCGGTAAGGAATTGAATACCGCCTCTTGAAAGGAAACACGAAGCGCTTTATTATTTGTACTGTAAAATTGCATAGCTATTATTTTAGGTTGATCACTTTAGGACCCGCGACATTGACGGAGGACACATATTGCAAACTCTCGATTCCGTGCGATGTTAGATGCGCTTGGATTTTATCTACGGCCTGCTGCGCTGCTTCTTTACCTCTGCTAATGGCCACGACAGATGGGCCGGAGCCTGATATACCGAAGCTGAGCACGCCGCATGAAAGGGCGATTTCCTTCATTGCATAAAACTCAGGAATCAGGATTGCGCGGGTCGGCTCGATAAGCACATCATGCATGCTCCTGCTAATTAAATCGTAATCGCTTCGGTAGAGGCCTGCAACAAGCCCAGCGATATTGCCCCACTGCACGACAGCATCTTTTAAAGAAACCTTCTCTTTAATCAATTGTCGGGCATCTCTAGTCGGCACATCGACCTGTGGGAATACAATCCCCGCCACCAAATCTTCTGGCACGGGCAGACTGATCATATCAAGCGGCTCATATCCTCTAATGAGGGTAATGCCGCCCATTAATGCCGGTGCGACATTATCGGCATGTCCATGTCCACAAGCCAGGCGTTCGCCCTCCACGCAAAATGGCATTAGCTCTTCCTTGCTAAGGGGTTCGCCCAGTAGACTGTTGATTGCGAAGAGTCCTGCAACCGTACTTGCGGAACTTGAACCTAAGCCACTGCCAATCGGCATATGCTTCGTTAACTCAATTTCCACTCCTATGCTGTCGCTGAGGTCCAGATGCGCCAATAACATCTGAACGCAGGCACTGACTGTATTTTTTTCTGGATCTAAAGGAAGGCGTCCATCATCACCGTGGATTGCTTTGATAGTAACACCCGCTTTTTCTGTTCTTCGCATCCACACTTCGTCGCCAGGGAAGTCGACAGCAAACCCGAGGATATCAAATCCGCAGATCATGTTGGCAACCGTTGCGGGAGCAAACACACGAACCTCTTGCTTTATCTTTTCAAAATCTACTTTATGTTTCTCTTCCATGATGGAATCTTGATTAGTCATCATATTCATTGCTTTATTTAGCGCCTACATTCACTAGATCGGCGAAAACGCCTCCGGCTGTCACCTCCGCACCCGCTCCAGGGCCTTTAACGACTAGTGGTCTTTCTTTATAACGCTCTGTTGTGAAAGAAATGATATTATCACTTCCTGAAAGCGCATAGAATGGATGTGTTTCATCAACCATCTGTAAGCTGATCGATACTTTTCCATCTTCTAAGCTACCGATATAACGGATAACTTTCCCTTCTTTGGCGGCTTGATCTTTCAAATTGTTGAAGTAATCGTCAGACTTCAATAATTCGGTATAAAATTCATCTACGGAACTTGCTTTTAAGCAGTTTTCGGGAAGGATATTACCCAAGTCAACATCTGTAGACTCGATTACGTGGCCTGCGTCACGAGCAAGGATAAGCATCTTACGCATAAAATCTACCCCGCCTAAGTCATCGCGTGGATCAGGCTCGGTATATCCCAGCTCCTGCGCTTTCTTCACGACATCGTAGAAAGAGGCATCGCCATGGAAGTTATTGAAAATATAGGAGATGGTGCCGGATAGAATAGCCTCAATCTTCAGGATTCGGTCGCCACTAAGCATCAGGTCCTTCAATACGCGTACAATCGGTAGGCCAGCTCCAACGTTGGTTTCATAGAAGAAGTCTACGCCATGCTTTCTTGCTGTTTCATGCAAGGAGCGGTACTGCGCATAATCTCCGGAGTTTGCGATTTTATTGCAAGTAACGATCGAGATGTTAGATTTGAAGATCTCCTCGTAGTAGGTCGCCGGTAATTTGCTTGCGGTATTATCAATAAACACACAGTTCGGCAGATTCATAGCTTGCATCTTACTAACGAAAGTTGCTAAGTCTGCAACCTCGCCTTGCTCGTCCAGAGCTGCTTGCCATTTCGATAAATCTACGCCATCCGCGTCGAAAAGCATTCTGCGGGAGTTCGCCAAACCAACAAGTTTGATTTCAATATCGTTATGATCCAATAGAAAATCGTGCTGTTCGTGTAACTGCTTGAATAACGTTGCACCGATGTTGCCGGTTCCTAAATTGAACACGTGTAGTGTTTTCTTGAGCTCGGCAAAGAAGGCATCATGTACCGCATTCAATGCTTTTGCTAAGTCATCTTTATTGATGATAACCGATATATTGAATTCGGACGATCCTTGCGCGATCGCGCGAACATTGATACCATTTCTTCCCAAAGCATGGAAAAGGCGGCCCGACATACCCGGTGTGCGCTTCATGTTTTCTCCAACGATAGCCAGGATTGATAGGCTTTCTTCAATTACAGGCGCTGAAAGTTTATTAGCCAATAGTTCCAATTCAAACTCGGTGTTGATGAGCTTTACAGCCTTCTCTGCGTCGCTAGGATTGACTGCGAAGGTGATACTATGCTCAGACGAAGATTGTGTAATCAGGATCACATTGATTTGCTCTCTGGCCAACAAGGTGAACAGACGCCCACTAAACCCTGATTTCCCTACCATTCCGCTACCTGTCAGGTTGATTACCGATACGTCGGCGATAGAGGAAATACCTTTGATTGGGTAGGAAGACTTTCCGCTTTCAAATTGAATAACGGTTCCTGCAAGCTCTGGCTGAAATGTATTGCGGATAACAATTGGAATCTTTTTCAAGAAAGCAGGCACCATGGTCGGCGGATAGATTACTTTCGCGCCAAAGTACGAAAGCTCCATTGCTTCGGTATAAGACAATACAGGCAGAGAAAAAGCCTTTTTTACGATTCTCGGATCTGCGGTCAACATTCCATTTACGTCAGTCCAGATTTCGATTGCTGATGCATTTAGAACCGATCCGAAGATTGCCGCAGTATAATCTGAGCCACCGCGACCCAAGGTCGTCATACGTCCCTGCTCGTTCGACCCGATAAATCCTGTTACAAAGAGGAGTTTATCGGCGTGGGTGTGAGAAAGTGCTTGGATGAGTTGGGTGGTTAGTGGTTCGTTGAGGTGGGCATTCCCGAAATTGGAGTCTGTTTTCACATAATAGGAAGCGTTGATATACTCAGCTTCCGGGACTTCCTGTTCCATGACTTTGGCGACAAGGTAGTTGCTGCAGCGCTCTCCAAAGGAAACAATTAGGTCTCGACTTTGATTGCTCAATTCCTTTAGCGCGGACACTCCTTGTAAAAGTTCTTCCAACTCGTTGAAAAGCAACTTTAAGCGTGTTAGAACAGGATTCTGATATTTTACAGCAATTAGTTTTTTAACCACATCGAAGTGTCTTTCTTCTAATTGCTTTAAACCTTCGTCAAACGGCTTTCCAGCTGCTGCATCTTCAGCCATCTGTGTTAACAGGTTGGTGACCCCTGACATGGCTGATAATACGACTAAAGGTTTTTCGCCAGCGTCAAAAGAAGCTTTCACTATTTTTAACACGGCCTGGATGCTCTCTACGGAACCTACGGATGTTCCGCCAAATTTTAAGATTTTCATTCTGTTCTAGCTTGTTTTAGGGTATGTTAATAAAAAAAGCCTTCCCCGAATGGAGGAAGGCTTCTAATATCTGTACTAAATTCTATACAATAGACTACTTCCTCCTAAGTTTTATCCCGGTGGTAATAATAATTGTAATAGAAATAGTATTGTTTTGCATTGTTGTTGATTATGATTTCTCAAATATATTACAATTCTTTTTAAAAAATCAAGATTTATTTAAATTATTTTAAATTCCAGATTATCGCTAGGACAATATTTCATCGGCTTAGCGAATAAAAAAATGAACGAGTTTTTATTAAAATTCAGCAAACTGGCGATTGTTAAAAGTGTTAAAATTTTGTTAAATACATTCAAAATTGTTTTGAATTCAAGACAGTATGTATTACATTTGCTTCAGCCTGTTGAAAAAATAGACAATAATGTGAATAACTCAACAAGCTGATGGTTGTAATAAAAAAGCGATTTAATGAAAACAAAGAAACTAGTGGCAGCAATGCTTCTCATAGGCTTATGTCTAGTCTCGCAGGCACAAACCAATAGTCAAAAGTCATCTGATCCAGATAACCTAGCTAAAGAATACTTCTCTCAGATCATGGGCGTTGCGGCAAACGCAACTACAAATACCAAACTTTATCAATTTGTTTACGAATGGTTAGGAACTCCGTACCGCTTAGGTGGAGATTCTAAAAGAGGCATCGATTGTTCGAAGTTCTCCCTAGCTGTTTACGAAAATGTATTCAATACAACAATCGGATACAACAGTCGTAATCAGTACCAGAACGTAACGCCAGTTCGTAAAGGCGAGTTGGAAGCTGGAGATTTAGTATTCTTCAAAATCAGAAGCAAAAGTATTACGCATGTTGGTGTTTACTTAGGCGATGATAAATTTGCGCATGCATCTTCAAGCCGCGGTGTTATGGTTAGTAACTTAAACGAGGCGTATTGGAAAAGATATTACTACAATGGTGGCCGTCCGAAAGTTGATGATGCAAAAATCATGACGGCAGATGCTAACCCGAAAGAGAAAAGCAATTTAAATTAGACCAAACTCTTCAAATTTTATAAAAGGAATCCCAACGTCTTTACGTTGGGATTTTTTATTGTAACCCTATACGGGGCATTAGTTAATTGTTTTCGCTGAATAGAAATTAGCAAAGTTTTATTAAATTTACCGGCAACAAAAGAATAGCAATGTCATCTAAGAAAACGCTTATATTAAACAAGGAACAGATCCTTCAAAAATCAAAACGGATTGCTTATCAAATCATCGAAGATAACTTCGACGAACCTGCCATAGTATTAGTAGGAATTGCAGATAGAGGTTATGTTTTCGCGCAGCGCCTGCAGAAGTTGTTGTTAGAGATTGACCCCAGCAGATCCGTGGAATTATTGAAAGTTACGATCCAGAAGACAAAACGTAGTCTGGAGTCATCGACAGATCTACCGATTGATACAGTAAAAGATAAAGTGGTTATTCTAATTGATGATGTATTGAACAGCGGCAGAACGTTAGCTTATGGTTTAGGAGTGTTCTTGAACGTACCATTAAAGCGCATGAGAACTGCAGTGTTGATCGACCGTAGCCACCATCAGTTTCCGGTTTTCAGCGACTATTACGGATTAAAATTATCGACAATCCTCAAAGAACATGTTGAGGTATTGCTTGAAGAATATGACAATACAGAAGATGCGGCTTATTTATCATAAGCCGCATCTTTTTTATAACATGATAGAGTAGCTTTCGCTACTTTAGCCTTTTCCTTTGTAAATCTTTAGTTTCTGGCCAATCTTTAAATGGCTTCCTCGGATATTATTATCCGACTTAATACGATTCACTGAAGAACCGCGATGTTTGCCCGCAATATCCGATAGTGTATCACCTTTTCTTACGGTATATGAAACGAAAGTCGGATTGCTCTTCGCACTTGCCTTGGTCTTCGTAGCAGCAATAACGTTTTTAGCCATTTTGCTATCCACTCCTTTGCTTACAATCAGATTTCTACCCGTAATACTACTTTGAGCCGAAAGTCTGTTCCAGGTCCTTATTTGCTGTACAGAGACACCATACTCCTTAGCGATACTTGCTACGGTTTCTCCGCGTTTTACTTGATGTCTTTGCTCATCATCGCTCTCTACGGATGCCAACGCTTGCATAACTTCAACGCGTTGATTGTTAAGCGCTGCATAGATCAGCGAATCCGACATGGATTCATGATAAGGAATGATAAGTCGGCGAGGCTTCGCTGCCGATCCAGACACAACTGCCCCTTTATAACCAGGATTCAACTGTTTCAATAAATCCGCGGAACAATTAAGGCCCTGCGCAACATTGCTCAAACTAACCGCTTTATCAACCATCAACACCTTATGATCTGTCATTAGCTCATTCTGTTGGGGCACTAAGCCATAAAGCTCAGCGTGATTGAGAACATAGGTCATCGCAATAAATTTCGGAATATAGTTTTGCGTCTCTTTCGGCAAAAATGGAGACAGTTCCCAGTAATTTGGATTCACTAATCCAGAACGCTGAATAGCTCTCCTCACACAACCCCTTCCGCAATTATAAGATGCTAAGGCTAGCAACCAATCATTGAACTCGTCATGTGCTTCCTTCAGATAAGAAGACACAGCGTAGGTAGTTGAATAGACATCCTTACGCTCGTCGAAACCACCATCCATCGTCAGATTGTAGATCTTTGCCGTACCGTAGATAAATTGCCATGGACCAACTGCTCCTGAAGTAGAAACAGTATGAGGGTTCAGAGAAGATTCTACAACAGATAGATATTTGACTTCGTCGGGAATTCCCTGCTCGGCAAATATCTGATCGTAGATTGGGAAATAGTAATTACCCAGTCCGAGCAACTTTTCCATGTAAGGCTTGTAGTTTCTTGAAATGTACTTATCAAGATACACCTTTACCCGATCGTTGTATTCTAATGGAATTGTCTTCTGAAGACGGTTAATTCGCTGTGCGATGTTAACATCTTCTGCGGAGAAATCGGTCGTCCCTCCTGCTTTTTGTTTAACAGAATCAAGATGAGAGTAAATTAACTCGCGCTCTTTTTCCACTTGATCAATAACTTGGTTTTGAAATGAATCGTTAAACGTATGCAAGTCCGTTCGAACTTCTTGTGCCACACTTAATTTCAAAACACTTAGGCCTATTGTAACAAGAAAACTAATTTTTTTGTTCATAAGTAGATTATACTGTAAACACTTTTGGTTAGTTCTTCGCTTATCGTTGGCGAACCGAGCCACAGCTCGTAGATAACTTGAAAAAAAAAGTTTCATCAAACTAGCGAATGTCAGCTTAATGAAACTCTATAAATTTCTTTAATGTACGATATTAACGTTGGTTGTTAACTGTATCATTGTTTGCAGTGTTGCTTGGATTATTTTCGGCATCAGGACCATCTTTTTGTCCTTCTTTGAATTCCTTAACACCTCTACCCAATCCACGCATCAATTCAGGAATTTTCTTTCCCCCGAATAATAATAATGCCAATACTACGATGATGATGATCTCGTTAGTACCGATAAATAATAATCCCGATGTATACATATTTCTTTAATTTACTAATCTCTCGTTTAAGTGTATCTAACAAATATAATAATTATAATGGAAAACATTGTAACTATCTTGCTATCCACGAGCTCGGATTCATATGGGTCTGGCCGCGATAAACACTCAAGTCTACATACGAATATCCAGCATCTGGATCCGAATCTGTTGTTCCGATTACCGTTCCTGTACTAATCTTTTGACCGTTACGAACCGATACTGATTTCAGGTTTGAGTAAACCGATAAATACTCACCATGTTGAACAATAACAGCAGATGATCCCATATTAATTACTCTAATGACAGTACCTTCAAATATTGATTTCACGGATGCATTATCCGCTGTGCGAATACGGATGTAATCGTAGAAGTCGCGAACACCACGTTCTACCGTAACATTACCATAGTTACGCACGATATTACCTTGACTTACCGGCCATGGAAGGCGGCCTCTGTTCGAGCTAAATCCTGCCGATAATTTGGTGGCCTCTGGCGAGTTATTCAATACAGCACTACCTGTTTTCTTTTCAATCTTCTTCTCTGCTTCAGCAACTGTAGTTCCTGACTTCTTAGCTTCCGCCTCCGCTAGTCTCCTACGGCGCTCCTCTTCCGCTTTCCGAGCTGCTTCCACTTCGCGAGCAATCGCCGACTTAATAGCTGCATCTAAACGACGTTTTTCTTGCTGTTTCTTAGTTAACTGTCCTTTAAATCCACGCTCCTCCTTAACAATCTGACTTAACTGCTGCGAGTGTGCAGCCTTATCCTTCGCAATTACATTACGTTCAGCCTGTTGTTCTTTAAGTAAAGCTTGTTGGGTTTGCTTATCGCGTTGTAGCTGAGCTAACTTCAGCTCGATTTGCTTTTTATGGCCTTCAATCTCCGAAACCTTCACTTTACGTGCATCTGTAAACTGTTGCAGATACTTCACACGCTTAAAGGCTTGATTGAAATCTTTGGAAGCGAAGATGAACATCATCTTATTGTATGAGTTCTTATTGCGGAACGCAAATAGGATCATTTTCTCATAATCCTGTCTAAGCTTCTCTAATTCGTCTTTGAGTTTATCGACTATCTTGTTGTTGGATGCGATATTGTTGTTGATGATACGAAGCTCACTATTGATGGTGCTGATTTTGTCCTCACGTAAATCTAGCTGTTTGCTTAACGCAGAAACTTCTCTTTGGGAGAGTAGTTTCTCTTGTGTTTTGGCGCTTAAAATCTTCTGAAGTTCAGCAATTTCCTTATCAAGTCGTTCTCTTTGTTTTTTTAACTCCAAGCTACTTTGACCAAACCCTACACTAACAAAAAGAAATATAGAAAATATACTTAATACGATTTTTTTAAATTCCATGAAACGCTAAATTCTTAATATCGTTTATTTTAAAACGTCCAAAAATAAGGATATACTTAATACGAAGTTAATAAAATCCTAATTTTATTTCCCATCCCTACTTCGTAATTATTTGATTTCCTTATATCTTGAAGGCACATTGAACGGCGTTTCAACAGCCGAATTAAACTCTGATTTATTGTAGAGCATATCCGCAGAAACCTTATCGCCAGCGCCCTCAATGTTTAACGTGAAACGTTGAGGAAAATTATATCCGCTAATATCTGCGAAGTCACTATACGTTGTTTCCAACTTTTGGTTCTTACCTAATTCTATCAAATTGAAAGTAAAAGGTCGGTTCTTATTATTAACTCCATAATGAAAAGTCAACCCATCCTTAATCCCGATTACTTGAACATCATCGGAACTTGTAGCGACTTGAAGCTGGTCCGTTCGTAGCAGATCAACCGTCATATTTCCTACTAAAATATCCTGCAACATCCGGAAGCTCACTCCTTTATTCGTGTAATTATAGATATAGGAAAAGGGCTTAGCGATATACTCGCCTCGCAACTTATTCATAATCTTTACACTATCGGGGGTGATCAAGACGCGAGCAGCTTCGACACCTAGCAGCGCTGTCACCGAAATCCAAATCGACTTATCTCTGTCCATCCGAATATTGACGGTCGCATTATGCGACTCCTCACCTACCTGCAATTTTGCTTTTGCTCGCCCGCTGAATGTGTGAAAATTCAAATTACTCAACTCGTAATTTTTCAGCAATTCCGCCTCTGTGCTGGCGCGTGGCAGCAGTTCATCTTTTTTTGCGACTCGTTTCTTGCTTGCGCAAGAAGCAATTATTAATACAGTTACAACTAAGAAACCAAGCTTAGTCCAAATATTTCTTCTCACTGATTTTCTTTTTTAATTTTTCTTTATCCACAGCGCTGCTTGCATCCGCACTGCTCAACGCCCGATCCCACTGCTTCAATGCCTCTTTGCTTTTTCCAAGCTTCATCAAAATATCGCCATAGTGTTCAAATAAAACAGCGGAAGGTTCTGAGTTCTTCACCGCACGCTCGATCCAAACCAATGCCTCTTTATAATCTCCGCGCTGAAACAAGACCGACGCATAGGTATCTTGAAAAGTTCCAGAGTTCGGTTCCAATTCATTCGCACGAGCGGCATATTTTGCGGCCATATCCAAGTTCTCTTTTCTTACAGACAAATAATATGCATAGTTGTTCATGGCCGTCACATTCGTGCTATCCCTTGCGATAGCCTCTTCGTATGCAATGTCTGACGCCGCTTCCAAATCAAGCTCATGATACAGATCCCCAAGCCCCGCATATATCATCGATTGGACAAAACCATTTTCATTCACACTTTGATCTAATGCTCCCTCTAGATATTGACGAGCTTGCTTGTTGTCCTTTTTGATAAAATGTGCCATTCCAACAAAGTAAGTCAGCACAGGGCTTCCAGGGTTATGCGTCAAAGCCTCATTCCCATGCTGAATAGCCTCATCTAGCTGATTTAAGTTCAGATCGATATTGATGAGCTTGCTCCAAGCGTCAATATGTCTGGGATTCATTCCCACCGTCGTAAGAAAAAGAGACTTCGCTTGTGTCAATTCTCCCTTTTGCCAGAGGATATCCCCTTTGAACATATGGGTATCCGGTATACGAGGATGTTTTAAGACTAACAGATTCGCTAGCTCTTGCTTCTGATCAAGTGTAAGAGTCGATTTCCCGTTCAATACAGTCATCATCACACGATGCTTATCCAAAAAGTTCACCTCTTCAGAATAAAAAGCCTTCTTCACATAATCAAATGCCAGTTTTTCTTTATTTGCCGCATTATAAGCGTCAGCTAGATCAAGATACAGCAAATCATCTTTGCTATTCTGAATTCCGCGTTCAAGGACTGCCAAAGCATCCTTGGTATTCTTCTCGTCTAAGTATATATAGCTTAAGGTGCTATACACTTGTCGGATCGGAGATTTCTTTTTATCCCAAACCTGCAACACTTGCTTCGCATCATCAGGTCGCTTCAAATCCATCAATATCTCAGCTTTCAGCACATCTAAGGTATCTGATTCGCCAAACTTAGCTTTTGTAGCCTCGTATTCCTTCAGCGCATCTTCCGATTTCTTTGCCGCATGCAGCAACATGATTTTCTCGCGAAATAACTCCGGTTTATCTGTATGCTTGTCGATGACCTTATCGATTAATCCTACTGCCGAATCAAAATCACCTTCCGTCTTATAAAGTTCCATCAGATGGTTTCCGAACATGAGATTCGCAGGGTCTATCTCCACAGCACGCTCAGCAGCTGGAATAGCAACCTCGAAATTACGCGCTTGAGCAAACAGTAAGGATTTCGCGTAAAACACTTCAGCCCCCTGAGGATACTTCGCAATCGTCGCCTCGATACTATTCAGGGCATTCCCAACATCCCCCCTCTTTAATTGCGATTCGATAGAAGCGAGGCTTTCCTTATAACCAGCATCCTGCTTGATATCTTGTTGTGCAAAAGCAGATGTTCCCAACAGCACAAACAATCCCGCAATCCACATTCTACACTTAAACATTCTTCTCATTTTCTCTTTTTTATTTTTCACCTCGGGTTTTACCCAGATAGATTATGGTAAATCAAGGTAATAAATTAATTTTAAAGAGCACAAAAATGCTGAAAAGTTTAAACCAGCACGCCTTAATTAATGTTAAATCTTGATTAAATCGAACCGATAGCCCCTAGAAAGACCATTGCAAATAGGCCGAATTTATCCGATCAGCGACAGAACCATCTGCATTAGAGCCCCCCAGCTTCCATTTGGCATTCTCCAAACCTAAACGATAACCAACTCGCATAAAATGATTCGTCCATCCCTTCGAGTTCCGCTTCTTTAGCGCCAGTCCAAAATCAACTACCGGACTAAAATGCTCCATCTCGATTACATTCCCTCGGTCCGACTGCAGCAGTCCTTCCACTTTAGCTCCCTCCTCCTTAATACGAATTCTAGCGTCTGTAGATTGCAAACCAAAGCTAACGAAAGGACTTACGATCACCTCCCCCGCCTTAATCTTATTTGTGGAAACAAACAATGCTGTGCGTCCAGTTCTAACCTTAGCTTTATCCGAAAAATTAATACTTGCCTCCAAATCCACTCCCAACAGCACCGACCCCAAGTCGTAGCCCAAACCCAGCCCTAGGCCAAACTGAAACTTAGAAATCTCCGGATAACCATTCGCTTGCAAAAGCTCGTTTAAATTCGACAGATTCATGTACGAAGCCTGAATCCCGAAGTATTTGTCAAGTTTGGATCTAAAGTTCCAATATTTACTGTTTTGTGTAGAATCGCCCAGTTCTTGAGCGAAGGAACATTGCAATGAAGCAAAAAGCATCAACACAACGGCGAGCACAGTTTTAAGATTTCCTCTCATATATTTAATTACTTGGTTTGAATGCTTCAAATATAAAATCATTGGCTCTACTTAAAAAGAATAAAAACCGATGCGAACAGAAAAAATATTAAAAACAACGATGCTTAGGAACACATTAAGGCAAAAGATATTCCCGAATGTCACAATGACTAGCTATCCTGTTTTTCAAGTTTTGGATTCAAAAAACATTAACTATCAGAATTTTAAAAAACGCTTTGCGATTACAATTTAAATAGTGTACCTTTGCGAACCTAATTGTAGGGATTACAATAGGATTTAAAACATTATTAATTAATTAAATAAAAGCAAGTGAATACGTTAAGTTACAAAACTGTCTCTGCTAACAAGAACACCGTTAACAAAGAATGGATCGTTGTTGACGCTGAAGGCGAGATTTTGGGGCGCTTGGCAAGCGAGATTGCGAAAGTGATCCGTGGAAAACACAAGCCAACATTTACCCCACACGTAGACTGCGGAGACAATGTTATTGTTATCAATGCAGACAAAATCAAATTGACAGGAAACAAATTAGGCGACAAAGTTTATGTTCGCTACACAGGCTACCCAGGTGGTCAACGTTTCGTTTCTCCGAAAGAGTTAATGGCAAAACACCCTGAGCGCATCATCGAGAAAGCGGTACGCGGGATGTTACCTAAAAACCGTTTAGGACGTCAATTATTCAAAAACCTTTTTGTTTATGCAGGATCTGAGCACAAACATGAGGCACAAAATCCAAAACCAGTTAAATTCTAAGGAGATCGATTATGTCAACAACTAACACTTCAGGAAGAAGAAAAACCGCTGTTGCCCGCATCTACTTAACTGCTGGTAATGGAAATATCATTGTTAATGGAAAAGACTACAAAGTATATTTTCCAACTTTGCCTTTGCAATATGTAGCTACACAATCATTATTAGTAGCTGAGTCACTTGCAAATTTTGACATCAAAGTAAACGTTCAAGGTGGTGGAGTAAAAGGTCAAGCTGAGGCTGTACGTTTAGCGATTGCTAAAGCGTTAGTAGAGCTTAACCCAGAAGTAAAACCAGCATTACGCGCGAAAGGTTTAGTTACACGTGATGACCGTATGGTTGAGCGTAAGAAACCAGGACGTCGTAAAGCTCGTAGAAGATTCCAATTCAGTAAACGTTAATTTAAGGAGGGTCAAAAAATGGCAAGAACAACATATCAAGAATTATTGGATGCAGGTGTTCACTTTGGTCACCTTACTCGTAAGTGGGATCCGAAAATGGCTAAGTACATTTTCATGGAACGCAACGGTATCCACATCATCGATTTGAACAAAACCCTAACTAAGTTAGAGGAAGCTGCTTCAGCAATCAAACAAATCGTAAAATCTGGTCGCAAAGTATTATTCGTTGCAACTAAGAAACAAGCTAAAGAAATTATCGCTGAACAAGCGAAAGCTGTTAATATGCCTTTCGTTACAGAGCGTTGGTTAGGTGGTATGCTAACTAACTTCGCAACTGTGCGTAAGTCTATTAAGAAAATGTCGAACATCGATAAAATGCAAAAAGATGGTACATACGATGTATTATCTAAGAAAGAAAAATTGATGATTCAACGTGAGCGTATTAAGTTAGAAAACCTTTTAGGTGGTATTGCTGACTTAAACCGTTTACCTGCTGCTTTGTTCATTATCGATGTAAAGAAAGAGCACATTGCAGTAGCTGAGGCGATGAAATTAAACATCCCTACGTTTGCAATGGTAGATACAAACTCTGACCCTACAAACATCGACTTCCCTATCCCTGCGAACGATGACGCTACTAAATCTATCAGCTTAATCGCTGCTGTAATTGGTAAAGCTATCCAAGAAGGATTAGAAGAGCGCAAGCGCGATAAAGAAGAGGACGCGGAAAAAGAAGCTGCAGCAGCAAAAGCGGCAGTAGACAATGGTGAAGCTACTGAAGCGACTCCAGGAAAACGCACTCGTAAAGCAAAAGACGTAGAATAATATTCTATACTATTCCACCGGATAGACAAGTGTTGGTTTCTGGAAGTCAGCTTCCGTAAACTGCTCCTGTCTATCCGGTTTTTTTCTAAATAGGATAACCCATTTAGGAAAGAACAGCAAAATCACATAACGACCCGCTGTAAAACATTAAAAATTAACATTCTGTTGTTTTTACAACAAAAGATTGTTAACACTTCAATCGTAATTTTAACAAAAAAAATACTATGTCAGTACAAATTTCTGCATCAGATGTAAACAAACTGCGTCAACAAACTGGCGCTGGTATGATGGACTGTAAAAAAGCGTTAATCGAAGCAAATGGTGACTTCGAAGCTGCTGTAGATTACCTACGTAAAAAAGGTGCTAAAGTTGCTGCTAGCCGTCAAGACCGCGATTCTAACGAAGGTGTGATCATTGCTAAAGCTGCTGCGGATGCTAAATCAGGTATCGTAGTAGAAGTTAACTGTGAAACTGACTTCGTAGCGAAAAACGCTGACTTCATCGCTTTCGCTGAATCAGTAGCTGAAGTTGCTTTAGCTAACCAACCAGCTTCTTTAGAAGACTTAAAAGCATTAGAAATCGGTGGTGTTAAAATCGCTGACTTATTGATCGACCAAACTGGTAAAATCGGTGAGAAAATCGACGTTTCTAAATACGAGAATATTAGCGCAGAGAAAGTTGTAGCTTATATCCACGGTAACTACCGCCTAGGTGTATTAGTAGGTCTTTCTGCTGATGCTGAAGGTGCGGAAGAAGCAGGTAAAGATGTGGCTATGCAAATCGCTGCAATGAACCCTGTTGCTATCGATAAAGATGGTGTGGATTCAAAAACTATCGAACGCGAACTAGAAATCGCTAAAGAGCAAATCCGTGCAGAAGGTAAACCAGAAGAAATGGTTGAGAAAATCGCTGCAGGTAAATTGAACAAATTCTACAAAGATTCTACTTTATTGAACCAAGAGTTCGTAAAAGATTCTTCTAAAAATATTGCACAATTCTTAGACTCAGTTTCTAAAGGATTAACTGTTACTGCTTTCAAACGTATCCAATTAGGAGCATAAGTTTGACAGTAGCCAAACAAAGGCTTTATTTAAATCCCGTTCGCAATCGAACGGGATTTTTTTTGATAGCTACTGTTTTCAAAGTCCAGCGCGAACTTTAATCCCTATTGCTTTGTAATGGAAATTTGAAAGTTTTTATCCATACTGCTAATTAATGACGAATGCTAAGCAAAAATTCGCTAAACTTGTTTAGAGAATGATCTTGCCATGCAATACAAACAAATCAACAACAATTCCATCAATCAGATCATGCTGATCATTATCATCATCCTGATCTGTATCTTAATTTTCACCAATCTCTATTACTACCTTCCCGGATTTCTAGGTGCTATAACGCTATACATTCTTTACCGCAGTTCCTACAATAAATTAACGGAACAACGGCGCTGGAATAAGTCGGCAACCTCGCTCCTCTTTATCCTCATCTCAATCGTATTTATCGTTTTGCCAGTTTGGGCGATGGTCGATTACCTCGCACCACAAATCAGTGCACTACTCGGCAATACCGACAAAATCGTCGAACAATTTAACTTGCTCAAAGAATATATGAGCGATAAGCCTCTGCTCAAAGACATCGACATGTCTGATGAGGCATTGCTAAACTCCCTTCAAAGCTTAACAAAATACCTTCCCAGTGTATTAAACTCGGTTGCTGAGGTCGCTGTGAACATATTAGTCACCTTCTTCGTGTTATTCTTTATGCAAGTACATAACAAGAAAATGGAAGCCTACATCATTCACGCAATCCCCTTCTCCTTACAAAGTAAAAACGAAATATGGACCGAGGTAAACCTGATGGTTCGCTCCAATGCCATCGGTATCCCTATTTTAGGCCTTTGTCAGGGCATCGTTGCGATGTTAGGTTACTACATCTTCGGTGTAGAGAACTTTGTGTTAATGGGCATCCTAACAGGCATCTCATCCATCGTCCCTTTTTTAGGTACCATGACTATCTATATTCCCCTTTCTTTAATTACAGTCGCCGCCGGAGACACCGGAAATGCGATTGGTATTTTTCTTTACGGATTATTATTGATCGGAAGTATCGACAATATTCTTCGTTTTACTATCCTTAAAACCCTAGGCGATGTTCCACCATTAATCACCGTCTTTGGTGTACTACTCGGCCTTAAGCTTTTCGGCATGCTCGGACTCATATTCGGCCCGCTTATCCTCTCCTCTGTAGGGGTGCTTATTAAAGTATATGCAAATGAATATGGTAAAGGGAAGAGTATTATAATATAGTAGTTAGTATTTAGTAGTTAGTATTTAGACCCTAGTCGTCAATAGATGTTAGATAAGGAGGCTTAGTTATTCTTCCTTTGTCTTGAACCAGAAAATACTCTATGTCTGATTTTTATCCCCGCCATAGGTCTTTATAC
>DELI01000005.1:159616-168252 GCA_002354335.1 Sphingobacterium sp. UBA2700
CTAGCTACTATTTCTATACCTGCCATAGGTCATTATACTAAGTATTCAATACTAGCTACTATTTCTATGCCCGCCATAGGTCTTTATACTAAGTACTAACTACTAAATACTAATCTAATTGTAAGATTTCCCCCCTAATTTCCTATTTCCGTCACAATCTGTGGAAACAGTGACTTGCGTCACAATAACAGCGCATCATTATTCGTAAATTAACTGTATCACAGCTGCTAAACATAAAGAGTATATGAAACAATTAGAAAATAAAGTGGCCATCGTAACTGGGGGAGCCTCAGGTATTGGCAAGGCTATCGTCGAACTATTCGTAAAAGAAGGCGCTAAAGTGGTCGTTGCGGACTTGAATGAAAAACTGGGCGACCAATTGATCGACAGTTTAGGCGATAGCAACATCATCTTTGTAAAAGCCGATGCTTCTTCTGCGGAGGATAACAAGAAAATCGTAGATGTAGCCATCGAAAACTTTGGCGCGTTGCATATCGCAGTGAACAATGCCGGTATTGGCGGCGACTCCGCTACAGTAGGCGACCTAACTATTGAAGGATGGAAAAAAGTAATCGACATCAACCTCAATGGCGTATTCTATGGTATGCATTACCAACTTCCTGAGATAGAAAAAGTCGGCGGTAGCATCATCAATATGGCTTCTATCTTAGGGCAGGTAGGGTTTGCTAACTCATCAGCCTATGTTGCTGCAAAACACGGTGTTGTCGGGTTGACGAAGTCTGCGGGTTGGGAATATGCAACCAAAGGCGTAAGAGTCAATGCGATTGGTCCTGGCTTTATCTCCACGCCATTAGTGGACAATGCCCTAAATGCTGATGCTTTAAAATACCTGGAAACCCAACATGCTTTCCAACGTCTTGGACAACCAGAAGAAGTAGCCGAACTTGCGCTATGGTTAGCATCGGATAAGTCTTCCTTCGTAACTGCATCCTACTATCCGGTAGATGGTGGTTACTTAGCTAAATAAGCCCCATAATTAAGTTTATATGTTAAAGCATCCGACTTCGGTCGGGTGCTTTTTCTTTTTATTGCGGTTCAACGTTTAGAAATTAAAATAAACTGCAAAAAAATCCACCCTCATTGGGGGATTCTCCTAAAATTCCACTCTATATCTTAAAGCGGCACACCGCAGACCAAAAAACGTAAACCAACAAGACTAGCAAAAAAAATGAAAGGAGGTATCCTATAGAAATTACGTTACGAAAACGCTGATTTGTCGCAGCAAGGCAGCAACCTATTTTTGATTACCTAACTATGAAAATAAACGCTAAAAAATTATGAAAATCTCATGGAATGAAAAACCAATCCGGTTCTTCTTTAAAATCCTTACCATAATGAAATTTCTATTTTTCATTTCTGCATTTACACTACTCTATGCAAACAATGTATTGAGCCAGCAGCTAAACTTCAAGATGAAAAACGTCAGCATAGATCAAGTGCTTCTAAAGATTAGCCAAGAAGTAAAACACGATCTAGTCTATGACTCTAAAATATTCAACGGGCAGAAGAAAGTTGATATTGATTTTAAAAATATCACCGTAAACCAAGCCTTAACGCAGCTATTCGACAAAACTCCCTATGTTTTTGAACTCAATAAAAATGTCATCGTCGTTCGTAAAGTCGTTACTAAGGCGGATCAAGCAGTAAGCAGTTCCGTCTATCAACAAAAAATAGTCGGTACGGTAAAAGATGAAGCCGGCAATCCATTATCGGCTGTAACGGTCAAAGCGACAAATAATGCAACCGCTACGACGACCGATGCCAACGGTAATTATGAAATAAACCTTCCCGCCGGAACGCAGAGTCTCCGTTTTTCTTTGCTTGGCTATGGAGATCGTCAAATCGAAATCAGCTCCAGCACACGAATCGATGTCACCATGACCGCATCCGTTAGTGATATTGATGAGGTTGTCGTTGTCGGCTATGGTACGCAAAAGAAAGTAAACTTAACGGGCTCAGTAGCCCAAGTATCCAGCAAAGACCTCTTGAAACGCAATGCCTCGAACACATCCATCGCTTTACAGGGCTTGATTCCCGGAGTTTCTGTGTCTACGACATCGGGTCGACCGGGTTATGATGGTGCGGGAATAAAAATACGTGGTACGGGCTCGTTAAATTCTGAAAATGGTCCCTTGGTATTGATCGATGGTGTTGAAGGCTATATGAACTTTCTAGACCCCAACAGTATCGAAAGCATTACGGTGTTAAAAGACGCCGCTTCCGCATCAATCTATGGTTCCAGAGCGTCTAATGGTGTCATCTTGGTAACGACAAAACGAGGAAGCGAAGATGCACTAAGCATCAACTACAGTGGGTTTGTAGGAACCAATATGCCGACGAACTTTCCCGAACCGGTAAGCGCTATCGAATATATGGAAGCAATTAACGTGGCACGCAAAAACAATAACCAAACGCCACAATACAGCGACGATATCATCAACACCTATAAAACACAAGGTGCTGATAACTTCAATTTCTATGATAGCAACTGGAAGGATCTGCTCGTTAGCAACAATGCGCTAACCCATAACAATTCCTTGAGTTTTTCCGGCGGATCAAAGCGCATACGTACCTTTGCCAACTTCGCCCATTACTATCAAGACGGCAATATCCCCAACAATAAATACACACGTTCTACTTTAAAGTTGAACAACGACTTTACGATGAACAGTTGGTTGCGCGGCGGAATAGATTTGAATATTCGCCAGTCTAAAGTGACGGCACCGGCGAACGATTCGCCCGAAGCATTATTCAATAAGGTGACGACCTTTGTTCCCGTGTTTTCCGCCATCAACTCCGACGGAACCTGGGGTTATGGT
Source organism: Sphingobacterium sp. UBA2700 (assembly GCA_002354335.1). Lineage (GTDB taxonomy): Bacteria > Bacteroidota > Bacteroidia > Sphingobacteriales > Sphingobacteriaceae > Sphingobacterium. Next base: position 162,457 of record DELI01000005.1, read on the forward strand.
CAGAATGGTGACAACCCCATTGCATCAGCAAAAGCATCCGGTGTATCAACGACTACCACACCCGAGCTCGCTATCAAAGGGTTCTTGTCATTGACGCCCCTGGAAGGTTTGGAAATCTATACAAACTACAGTCAAAACCGATTGGAAAACAAAGCCGATCAATTCTTAAAACCTTACGACACCTATGAAACCGGCGTCTATAAAGTCACCTATCCGACTACCGGAAATGATAAATCCGAAAGCTGGGGACAAACCATCATCAACCAATTTAATCTGCAAGCATCCTACGAAAAGAATCTTGATTCCCACTACTTCAAGCTGTTGGGCGGTATGCAAACCGAAGAATTGCTCGGACGTTCATTCGCCGCAGGTAGAAAATTCTTTAAATATGCTGGCTTCGAAGACCTGAACAATGGCGATGTACTTTCTGCCACAAACTCCGGATCGCACTACGAATGGGCGATGTTATCTTATTATGGTCGCTTAAATTATAACTATTTAGAACGTTATCTTCTCGAGGTAAACAGTCGCTTTGACGCTTCCACGCGTTTCAAAGGAAAGAACCAATGGGGATACTTCCCATCGGTATCTGCCGGTTGGCGTATTTCGGAAGAGCCATTCTTTCAAAATATCAAAAACAGCATCAACGACCTGAAACTCCGTGGATCTTACGGTACTTTAGGAAACCAAGCAATTGGGAGCTACTATCCTTACGCCGCAGCAATATATAGCGGACAGGGCTATTGGTTCGACTATAACCAAGGCACAGGGGTAGCACAAACGGAAGTTGCTAATGAAAATATCTCCTGGGAAAAATCACGACAGTTCAACGTAGGCTTAGATGCCCAATTGTTCAATTCCCGACTCGGATTAACCGTCGATGTTTTCCGCAGAAAGACATACGATATGCTTCAACGGTTCCCGATTCCAAGTTATGTGGCATTGACTCCACCATGGGAGAACCGAGGAGATATAGAAAATAAGGGCTGGGAAGTTTCCGCAACCTGGAAAGACCAAATAAACGACTTTAATTATTCGATTACCGCAAATGTAACCGATATACGAAATAAAGCGCTAAACCTTTATGGTAATGAATACATCGATGGCATTTATACAACGAGAGAGGGCGAAGCACTATCCTCTTTCTTCGGCTATGTTTCCGATGGGCTCTTCCAAACGCAAGAAGAAATCGACAACTCGCCGGTATATGGCACTAAGGCAAACACCAAACCTGGATATGTGCGCTATGTGGATATCAGCGGACCAGATGGGGTTCCAGATGGCGTCATCGACACCTACGACCGGACTATATTAGGTTCAAACATGCCGCGTTATGAGTATAGCTTAAACCTGTCTGCCGAATGGAAGGGTTTCGATTTAACACTCTTCTTTCAAGGGATAGGCAAGAAAGACTTGTTTTATACCGGTTCGGGCGTTCGCCCCTTCTTGGTGGGCCGATCGATGTTTAAGTATCAGTTAGATTACTGGTCGGAGGAAAATCGGGATGCTGAATTCCCTATTCTTTTGATTGATGGATCAGGCAACAACCCGAACAACATTGCTTCAGATTTCTGGATGAAGAGCGGTGCATTCATGCGGTTGAAAAACTTGACGCTGGGCTACACCTTACCAAAAGCCTGGACAGAACGTATGCAGACCAAACAATTCCGCGTATACTTCAATGCGCAGAACCTGCTTACTTTCTCCAATGCCTATGAAGGTTATGACCCGGAGAATGCATTCTCCAGCGGTAGCTTCTATCCATTGATGAAAACATTCACCTTCGGACTAAATGTTAACTTCTAAGCCTATTATGATGAAAAAGTCAACTCTATTTAAATATATCGTCGGAGCATTTCTAGTCTCCACTACGCTTTCCTGTAAAGACTTTTTAGACCGGGAGCCAACGAGTTATTCTTCCGCAGGCTTCTACAAGTCTGAAGGCGCGGTGGAAGATGGCGTCTCGGGAATTTACGCAACGCTCAACTTTACTTTCGCCGCATCTTTACCTTTCCATATTATATATGACCATTGGACGGGTCTTGCTTTCGAACGTGCGGAAAACACGACCATTGGTGCTGGGGGATCGCTCAACCCGGAAAATGCAGTTATAGCAACCGCCTGGACCAACTTCTACAAAATGATCGATCGTTCCAACGAAGTACTTACCGGTGCGGAACCCTATCTCGAGACTTTAACAGGAAAATCAAAACATTATCTAGCAGAAGCTAGGGTTTTACGCGCATTTGCATACAGCAATCTCCTAACGATGTACGGCAAAGTCCCGTTCTTCCAAAAACCAGTTACCCCAGAGGAATATAATGTGGAAAGAACCAATGAAGATGTCATCGTCGACTTCCTATTGGCTGATTTAGATGCTTGTCTAAATGATTTACCTTGGATAGCTGATAATCGAGGCCGTGTAGACCGAGCGGTAGCTTACGGAATAAAAGCACGATTGGCGCTATTGGGAGGCAGTTTAAACTATGGCGGAAAAGGCGCAGCCTATTATAAAATAGCCGCCGAGTCGGCTAAAGCAGTCATCGGACAAAGACAACTCGCAGCGAAATTTGATGACCTATTCAATAAAACCGGGCAACAAAAAGCGGATGTAAGAAACGAGTCGCTCTTCGAAATCATCTATTCCGATAAGGGCATCAAAAAATCTCATTGGATAGCCTTCGGTCAGGTATCGAGAAATTATGGACAAACAGGTAGGCACCCTTCACAATTACTCGCAGATACCTACGAGTGCAAAGATGGACTACGGATCGACGAGTCGCCTTTGTACGACCCGAAGAAACCTTGGGCCAACCGCGACCCTCGTTTCCGTTCTACCCTATGGATGCATAAAGACACCGTGGAAGGCAACACAAATGGTACATCGACCGGGCTGATCAAATTTGTCCTTGATCTCTATCAGCCTACCACGCAGTTCTACAATTACAACACGAAAACCTGGGCTAGCGGAACGAACGCCGATATCAACTCGGGTGCTGCATGGACCAGTTTCGCAAACGCGGGCGTAGGTTATATCTGGAAAAAATACAGCAATGAAACGGTGGAAGCCGTAGGTACGCAAACCTGTAACGCTATTATCATGCGTTATCCGGAAATCCTACTCACCTATGCAGAAGCAAAAATTGAGCTGAATGAGCTTGATGCATCGGTCTATGATGCCATCAATCAGGTTCGCAATCGTTCCAAAATGCCTAATGTTGCTGCGGATCGAATCGGTAACCAGCAAAGAATGCGTCAGCTCGTACGCCGCGAGCGTAAAGTCGAGTTCGCACTTGAGGGTTTACATTTTTCCGATATGCGCAGATGGAAAATCGGCGACCTAGAAAATGAAGGCCCATCCTATGGTTATCCGCTTCCTACTCGCGCAGCAAATGGCAGCATTCTTCAAGAAGGCTATGATTTGGTCACGCCGGACATGGTGCCTAACTTCAAGAAAACAGCACGGCATGACCTGAACGATATCGCAAACTACGATGCGTATAAATCAAAACTTAAAGTTAGAGACTTGAACCGTTTCTGGGATGATAAATTCTATCTGTTCCCTATTCCGCAGCGCGAGCTTGACTTGGCGCCTGCATTAGGACAGAACAACGGTTACTAATTTCATATACGACAGAGAAACATGAAGAGAAGAAATTTTTTACAATTAGCTGCCCTGACGGGGCTGGGCAGCTTAAATCTACCTATTGTATCCGCAGGAAGTTTGGAAAGCGAGACCAGAGCAAAAGCACATGACGGATCCGATGAAATAAAAACCGATGTCTGCATTATTGGTAGAGGTCTGGGCGGATGTGCTACGGCTTTGGCTGTTTGCAGAAACGGCCTTCGTGCAATTATGACCGAGGAGACCGACTGGATCGGTGGACAGATATCGCAACAAGGCGTTCCACCAGATGAGCACCAATGGATAGAAACGCATGGAGCGCCTAGCTCCTACCGCGATTACAGAATTCGCGTTCGCGATTTCTATCGCCGAAACTATCCACTCACTCCGGAAGCTAAAAACAAAGTCAACTTAAATCCAGGAAATGGCTCGGTATCTCGAATATGCCATGAGCCCCATGTTTCCGTCGCTGTACTCTACGAAATGTTATTGCCCTACCTCAGCAATGGACAGCTACAGATATTCCTGGGATTCAAAGCGAATACAGCTCAAATTCAAGGCGACGATGTGAAAAGTGTCGCGATTCGCTCGGTCGACGAGGATACGACGATTAACGTACTGGCGAAAAACTTTGTGGATGCCACGGAATGTGGCGATCTGCTGCCGATTACCAAGACGGAGTACGTCACAGGAACGGAGTCAAAGAAAGAAACCAATGAACTGCATGCCTCCGAAACCAAAAGACCACAGAACCATCAAGCTTTCACGGTCTGTTTCGCGATGGACTACCAAGAGGGCATCGATAATACGATCGATAAGCCTACGGACTACGATCGATGGAAAAACTACGTTCCTAAACTGAATCCGGCATGGTCGGGAAAACTATTGGATCTATCCTACTCCAATCCGCGCGACCTCAAGCCAAAGCGATTGGGATTTGATCCGCGAGGCATAGATACGCCCGGTATGTTGAACTTATTCAACTACCGCCGTTTGATACATAAGGACAATTTTACGCCTGGTTTTTACGATGGCGATATCACCATTGTGAACTGGCCACAGAATGATTATATGATGGGTAATCTGATTGATGTGTCGGAAGCGGAATTCAAGAAAACGGTGGAAGATGCAAAAAACCTAAGCCGTTCCCTATTCTACTGGCTACAAACAGAGGCCCCACGTGCTGATGGCGGCATGGGCTGGAAAGGGCTACGCCTACGCGGGGATGTGATGGGCACCGTTGATGGTATGGCAAAATATCCTTATATACGCGAATCGCGAAGAATCAAAGCACAGTTTACAGTATTGGAAGAACATGTAGGCGCAGAGAACCGAAAGCTAGTAGCCGGCGAAAAAGAAGGAAAGAAAGCTTTTCAATTCTTTGATTCTGTGGGCGTAGGCTATTACCATATCGATTTACACCCCAGCAATCAAGGCGATAATTATATAGACTTCGGATCCTTGCCGTTCCAGATACCACTTGGTGCCTTATTACCGCAGCGCGTCAACAACTTATTCCCTGCCAATAAGAACATCGGAACAACGCATATCACGAACGGTTGCTATCGCTTGCACCCAGTAGAATGGAGCATCGGCGAAGCCGTAGGCCTATTGATTGCCTATAGCACAAAAAATAAGGTCCATCCAAAACAAGTCAGAAGCAATAAAAATAATCTTAGCGCCTTCCAGAGCTTTATTCAGCAGCAAGGAATAGAAGTAGTATTTAGTAGTTAGTACTTAGTATTTAGACCTAGGGCGGGATATAAGATTTTAGACCTGAGACTATAGACCTGCAGCAATGCAGGTTCTTTGTTTTTTTCGCGACGATGTTTTGTCTGAACCAGGAAAGGAAGGATGTAGGGATGGGCAGGATCGGATATAGTGTTGGATATCGGTATGCATATCGCACATTTACAGTATTTGTATCATACGTTACAGGAGACGTTTAGTGAAACGTCTCCTATAAAAAATACAATTCATCCCATTATTCGGCACAAAACCCGACCCTGCAAATCCTAAAATCCTTCCTTTCTTGGTTCAGATAAAATCTCTTTAGACCACAAAATTCAGACAACTACCCCTTCCAATCTCACATCTAATCACTCGTAACCCACCCTAGGTCTAAATACTAACTACTAACTACTAAATACTACCCCAATCAAAGCCCAATC
>DELI01000005.1:168384-467020 GCA_002354335.1 Sphingobacterium sp. UBA2700
GATTGGGCTTTGATTGGGGTTATCATTGGGTTTACAAGGGAACTGAGTCGAAGCAATTCCCTTCCATTCTCGAAGAGCTTTCGTGGTATGTCTAATAACTTTTCTACTCAAAAACCTGTAACTTAGCAAGAATTGGATTTCAGATGCCTGCTATTCTTAGGATATTTGAGTATGGAAAAGACACAACAAGCAATCAATTACGACCGCATCGCTCAGGCGATACAGTATATTCAGGATAACTTTCAGCGTCAGCCGAGCCTGGAGCAAATTGCTGAGCATGTACATTTGAGTCCCTTTCATTTTCAGCGGATGTTTTCTGAATGGGCTGGTACGAGTCCAAAGAAATTCTTGCAATATATCCAGATTGACTATGCCAAAAAATTATTAAAAGAAGAGCAACGTACTTTGTTCGATACCCATATGCTGACCGGATTTAGCAGCACCAGTCGATTACATGATCTGTTCGTGCAGATTGAGGGCATGACGCCGGCAGAATACAAGCATGGCGCTGCGGGTTTAAGTATTGCCTATAGTTTTCAGGAAACACCATTCGGGCGCTGCTTAGTCGCTTCGACCGATAAGGGGATATGCTATATGGCCTTCATCGATAATGAGGAGGATGCCTTGCGGACATTGAAATCTCAATTTGAACAGGCAGAGTTTGTCGCTGAAGAAAAGGAAAGCCATCGTCAGGCTTTAGCGATTTTCGATCCGGCTTCGGAGAATCCTGTGGACCGTATCAAGCTCCATTTAAAAGGTTCCCCTTTTCAACTGAAAGTATGGCAAGCCTTATTGGAAATTCCTACAGGGAAACTGAAGACCTACAAAGAAATTGCGGAGGCAATCGAGCGCCCTACAGCATCGAGAGCAGTTGGTACGGCGATAGGTCAGAATCCGATCGCGTATTTGATTCCCTGCCACCGTGTGATCCAAACTTCCGGAAAATTCGGCGGATACCGCTGGGATCCTTTAAGAAAAACAGCAATAATCGGTTGGGAGATCGCGAAACAAAAACCAGCAATGAGCAATGAGATTATTTAATTCTGCAGATCCGAAAAAAAATTGGCTTCCGTACGATGGTACGGTAAATTACTATGGTGTGTTAATCGAAGACAGCGCAGCATATTTTCAGAGTTTGATGCAGGATATTGCTTGGAAGAACGATGAGGCGATCATCTTTGGAAAACATATCTTAACCAAACGCAAGGTGGCATGGTATGGCGACACCGCTTTTGAGTACACTTATTCGGGAATTTTGAAGCGTGCCTTGCCCTGGAATGAAACGCTCCTGCGTTTGAAGGAAATCGTCGAACAGGTTTCAGGTGAAACATTCAACTCCTGCCTATTGAATCTCTATCACGACGGCAGCGAGGGAATGGCATGGCATAGCGACGGGGAGAAAGATCTGAAAAAGAATGGTGCCATCGCATCCTTAACGTTCGGGGCAGAAAGGAAGTTTTCCTTTAAGCATAAAGACAGTAAAGAGAAAATCGATTTGCTGCTCGAAGATGGTAGCTTATTGATTATGAAGGATACCACGCAAACCCATTGGTTGCATAGACTCCCTCCAACAAAGGCCGCCCATGGGCCAAGAATTAACCTAACGTTTAGGACAATTGAGGAAGTCTAGTTATTTTGTCACTGTTTTTTTCTTTCCTCCTGTTAGCATTTGCCTAGATCCATCTGATTTACAGTATCTCTCTATTTATTTATAAAGAAATTAATCTTTATTTTAGAGAAACTAATTTTGCCAACAGCTATTTTTTAGATTATGAACAACTTTCAAAGATTCCTCTTAGCCCCGATCATCTATACGGTCTTTATGTTCGTGTTTTTTTGGTTTGAATATGATCCTGTTAAAGCCATTTTGGGTGGATTAATGGCGGGTCTGATGTTCGGTATATTTTACTACTTCTATGAGACCCATAGAATGAAAAAACAATTGAGGAAGGACGGACTGGATAAAGAGCAAGTCAAGTATTTCAATGCTGCAAATTATGTTGTCAAAAAGGATTCGCAAGGCGGTAGATTATACCTTCTTTCCGATCGATTGGTCTTTAAGTTTCACAAGCCAAAAACAGCGGATGCTCAAAAAGAAATCCCGCTTGAGCAGATTCAGTTAGTGGAAACGGATATGTCGAAGGGACTTTTATTCAAAGGATTGGGCATAAAAACGAACAGTGGCGAGCTGCTGGATTTCCGAATATTCGCTCCGAAAAAATGGAAAGCGGAAATTGAAAGCGCAATGGCAAAGGATATGTCCGCTGGCTTAGCGTAGTTCAACCGCGCGATTCCTCTCAACTCGTCAATAGTCGAATTGTGCGATTTTTTTCCTTATCTTTGTATCAATCAAAATAAATAGCAGTATGTAATACCCCTCTTTCTATCGTTTTATTCCTGCACCTAGGGGTGCGACTTATGGTTTCACAAACATTGAAAGAGCTATGGTTATTTTACAGAACGCTACTTATATACATCCTAATAAAGATGTCCTATTTCAGGACCTTCAATTCACATTAAATAAACAAGAAAAGATCGCGCTCATTGGTCACAATGGTGTCGGCAAGTCTACCCTATTGAAAATTATCGCCGGACTTTTGACGTTGAATGGCGGTCTATTATCCGTTGAGGCAAGTCCCTATTATGTTCCGCAGCTATTTGATGCATACGAGCAGTTTAGCATTGCGCAGGCATTGGGAATTGCTGAGAAGCTCAAAGCCTTGCAAGGAATCACCGAGGGTGATGCATCGGTGGAAAACTTTGAGATTCTTAACGATGATTGGGATATTGAGGAGCGAGCGACCTATGCACTTCAGGAATGGGGTTTGGCAGACTATGCATTATCAAATCCTTTAAGTTCTTTGAGTGGCGGACAAAAAATGAAGGTCTTTCTAGCAGGAATTTCCCTGCATCAGCCGGAATTGATATTGATGGATGAGCCTAGCAACCATTTGGATTTGGCGTCGCGCCGCAAACTTTACGACTTAATCGAGGATAGTAACGCGAGTATGCTAATCGTAAGCCATGACAGGACATTGCTAAACTTGTTGGACATGACGGCGGAGCTCAGTCCGAAAGGCATTCAGCGCTTCGGAGGAAATTACACGGAATTTACCGAGCAAAAGGATGTGGAGAAGAACGCCTTGGATCAGCAGCTTCAAAATAAAGAAAAGGAGCTTCGCAAGGCGCGCGATAAGGAGCGGGACGCGGCGGAAAGGCAGAATAAGTTAAATGCCCGAGGTAAAAAGAAGCAAGAGAAGGCGGGCGTAGCGCGTATTATGATGAACACCTTGCGTAATAAGGCTGAGGGCAGTAGCGCTAAATTGAAGTCTGTGCATCAGGAGAAGATTGGTGGTATCCGTCAGGAACTTCATAATCTACGGATGAACCTCTCCGAGCTGGATCAGATGAAGTTTGGTTTCGACAATTCAAACACCTACAGCGGGAAGAATCTTATCGATGCGCAGGGAATCAATTTCTCGTATGATCAAAAGATGTTATGGTCGACCGACCTTTCATTTAAAATATATCATGGCGATCGCGTTGGAATCTATGGCGATAATGGCGCAGGTAAATCGACCTTGATAAAATTATTATTGAATGAGCTGCAAGCGCATAAGGGAACTATTTATCGTGCGGATTTCACATCCATTTATATCGACCAGGACTACTCGATCGTCCGCTCGGAAAAGAGTATTTACGACATGGCGGAATCCTTCAACCAGTCCGGTCTTCAGGAGCATGAAATCAAGATTCGATTGAATAGGTTTCTCTTCGGAAAGGAATCGTGGGGAAAATCTTGCGCTGTACTGAGCGGTGGCGAGCGCATGCGATTATTGCTATGTTGTTTGAACATCTCCAGCAAGGCTCCGGACATCATTATACTCGATGAGCCGACGAACAATCTTGATATTCAGAACATTGAAATCCTAACCTCTGCGCTGAATGATTTTCAAGGTACACTGTTGTTGATTTCGCACGACAAGGTATTCATGGAAGAGTTAAAAATCGACAAAAGCATAAATTTAAACTAGAATTAAAGGATTTCTTTTTGATTTAAAATTTCTTTGATGTAAATTCACATGGTATTAAGGAATATCCTTTTTAACAAACCTCTCAAGACCATAAAGAACCATGAGATCGACGCTGCTCTTTGTCATTGCTTTTGGCTTACTCTTCGGATGTAAGGAGGATGATATTACGCCAGAAAACCGGACGCTAGATGTTACGCTATTGCAACAGTACAGCTGGGAAAACCGATCGGAAGTGGAAGAGCAAGCTGTGGACCAACCTGTGGTTTACAAATACGCAAAAAGGATTACGCTCCTGTTCAACGAGATACAATTTGCCCATAAAACAGAGTCCTACTTTCTTACGAAGCCAGAGAAAATGGGAAACATCAGTTTTTTGCCCGCTTTGGACAACGGAGAGTTTTATGGAGACTATACGGTCTCGGCTCCCGACTCCATCCTGACTTTTAACTTTTCTTATAGCAACCCCGTCAATAACCGTTGGAATGCTCATGTGGATACGGTAAACTCGAGCATCAAATACAAGATTCTGCAGTTAGATCAACGGAAATTGGAAATAAAACCGCTGAGCGATATGCTGATTGATGGTACGCATCAAAGTATTATTTTTAAGCCAAGTGGAAAGTAGTGTCTTTATAGATTGGGGTGATATTCTCGATTTATCTGTTCCCGAAGTTCCGGATGCTTCTTGACATACTTAGAAACAAAGGGACAGTACAGCATGACCTTCTTTTTCTTTTCTTTGGCAAATGCAAAGGCTTTTTTGGCTAAAGCCGACGCCACCCCTCGCCCCTTCATACGCTCAGGCACTACCGTATGCATCATCGCGATATTGTTTTTGTAGAAACGATACTCTAGCCGTGCAACCTCCTCGTTATCATGATATTCAAATTGTAGATTCTTTTCGTTATTGATGATGTCCATAATGTGATATTGTACTAGTATAACGCTGGATTGTGGGCGGATGTTTTGATGTTCAATGATAGAAGCTGATTATAACCTTATAAAAATATAGGTTTGTTTTGTTATATTCGATTTAAAACTTTTTAAGTTTTCGAAATGCGGCAAATATTAATCGCTGATATTGATACAGAGGATTTAGAAGATTTACTTCTTCAGATCGAGTTTTCCTTTGATATAAAGTTCGAGCGGAATGAATTAGGAGCTATAACTAAATTGGGCGAACTTTTTGACCATATTGAGAGCAAAATTGATTTGGAAGACAAAGCAGATTGCACACATCAGCAGGCTTTTTACATGCTTAGGAAATCAATTGCGCAAACACTTCAAATCGACAAATCGGCTATAGGGTTGCAGTCTAAGCTTGCCGATCTAATGCCTCGAAACGAAAGGCGAGTTTTGCTTCGTCAAATTGAGAAGCATCTAGGCTTCAAGCTAAATTTATTAAAACCTTCCAATTGGGTAGATACCTCACTGATGATACTCGTATTAATATCATTTGCGACCTTATTTTATGACTCGCGGATAGGATTCACCGGCATCCTTATTTCCATAGTCGGATTCCGTGTTGTTTATTATTTTGCAAAGGAATTGAAGGTTGAAACTGTTGCTGATCTAGTTAGAAAAATGACTAGAGAAAACTACATAAAGTCGAGACGCAATTCAACTACTTTCAACAAGAACGAAGTAAAAAAGATATTAACGGAAATATTTTCTGAGTATTTATCTAGTCCTGTTTCGCGCTAGCGTATTATTTCAAATTGTTTTCTTAATGTTCTATATCTTTATTGTAAGTCCTGCGGATAGGTTTCTCCCTGGTAGAGGAGCCAGGTATTTTAATGGAGAGTTTTGCGGTCTAGCCTCTATGTTCAAGAGATTGTTCCCCGAAACGAATGCGACAACCTGATATCGTCGAAGTGGAAAAAGATAACCTATTTGAGCCGATAGCATAGCGTAAGCAGGCATTGCCTTTTCCAGATTGATATTTTTTCCCAAGTATTTTTGTTTCATAAATTGTGTAAATGATGTATTCAGGTTAAGCCTTTTTATATCGGCGCGTGCCTGCATTCCGCAGCGGCTAGTCGGAAGATTCGGCATATAATCTCCTTCTGCCCATTTCCGCATCTCGTCATCGGAAGTGTTTTTGTTTTTCACCAAGTCCGCAAAACCTTCGATCTGAATGCGATGCTGTTCGTTCCAACGTTTTTGATACTGTAGCGTCATTTCAAATCCTGAGATTTCTGTATCGGAAGCTCGCCATTCCTTTTTGACAAATCCTCCCGGATTCGACAGGCCGGTATGCGCTAAGTAGATATAATTGTTGAAGTGACTATGATAAATATTAGCTACTAGAGAAAACCCCAGGTAATTGAGCTTTGTTTCCGCTTCAACACTATTTGCTATTTCTGGGTTCAGTCTATCATCCCCATTCTCTTCGGTAATAATCGCGAAGTGGTTATTGCCGGCGTATAATTCATTGACACCCGGCGCCCGCTCGGCATGGTTATAGGAAAGTCTAATCTGCAATAAGCTGTTATGCTGCCATTGTAAAGCACTGGTGAACTGATTAAGTTGGAATGATCTAGGGCTCAGATTACCACCGGCTAACCCTCGCGAGGTTTTGTAATCTGCATCAGCATGAGCGCTTCGATCGGTCCAGTCGCTTCTGTAGCCTAGATCTATCTGAAAAGCATGATACTTGAACTGATGTAGCGTAAAAATCCCCGTTTCCCGGCTTTCCACATTCGGCAAATAGCGCATCAGACCTTCACTGAGTATCGATAGGTCCATATATTCGATTCCTGATGTACTCTTCCAAAATTCGCGGGACTGCAGTTCCAGTTCAGATCGAATAGCATGCCGACGGCTATTGAACTGATTGACCTTATAGATATCAAGCAATTCGCGGTTATCGCCATAATGAAAGCTGTAATTGAGTGTGACTTTCTTTATCAATTTATGAATCGGTTGATAGGCGGATTCAAATAATCCCTCATAATTCAAGCTTCGGGTATTGATGGGTGAATAAATCGCTGCTTTCGCAGGGGCGTCATGATCGTGATTGTGCGCTGCTTGCTCAATTTTCGCAAATGCAGGAACTCCGAAATATCCTTCATTTGCCTTTAGCCCCAATCCTATTCTAAAATTATCGTAAATGAAACTTGTTGCTAGGTTGATGGCTTTACTTTCACCATGGCTATTAGGCATCATCCCTTTTTCTACCGGATGATAATCCCGAATTCCATAGACTTCCCGCACATAACGCGGAGTGTTTTCCGGTTGACCGGCAATAAATTTATCATTTTTTGGATTCTGCACATTCACTCCGCCAATGACCGAGTAAGGTCTGTCGGTATAGAGATCTTCTTCCGACAAACCGTGATCGGGTTCCTTCATTTTTTCGATTACGTATTGGCTCAAATAGGGATACAGGCTCACGTTCTGAACATTCTTTGCATTCACGATTACCTGTGCCAGGTTTTCTGTACCCGGATCGATATCGGAATCATAGACTAACGCTGGCTTTGGGTTTCCCGGGATTTTAAAGCGATCATTCTTGTAGTTCATCCCTCCGAAATGCCAGCCCCAATGTTTTCCGATTTGTCCGGCGAGATTTACGGACTGCTTATGGCCCTCATTCGTTCCAGCCTCAACATGGACGCTACCCTTTATTTTAGCCCCATTTAGATATTTCGGAATGGTCTGATCGATTAAGTTGACCGCCCCTCCTATCGCCTTTCCGCCATAGAGCACGTTCGCGCCGGATTTGTATATTGTGATGCTTTCAATGTTATCAAAATCAACTTGAACACCCAGGTTGGGTGAGATGCCCGATAAATCGTTGGCAGCAACGCCATTGTGTAAGATGCCAACTCGATTGCCACTTAAACTTCGAATGCTAGGCATACCGATATAGGGTCCATAATTTGAATTGTGAATTCCAGGGATATTGTCTAGGGTTTCCCCCAGCGAGCGTGACTGCATGCTCCTTAGCTTCAAACTGTCGATATACAGGACCTCTGCATATCTTGTTAGTCTTTTTTCCACACGAATTTCCTCAAGGCTTATTCTTTTTATAGAATCCGGAGTCGGCGGTTTCTGGGCAATCAATTTAAAGGAAATAAATACAAAGAGCAATAATAAGTATTTGCTTAAACCTAGATTGAGTATCATTTTAACTATTGTTTAGTGCGGTAAAAGTAAAAATTATTCTTTAGATAATGCAACATTATTGCATTTACTAAATAATAATTTTTACTTTTGGCGAAATCAAATACACATACATGAAAATTATTATGAAACCAACTTTCACCTTTTCCTGCTTTATCATCTTGCTAACTCTTTTATTTTCATCATGTAAAAAGGACAGCCCATCGGATCAGCAGATGATTCAGGAGGAAGCCGCCGACTTTAAATTAGTATTCGGCCAGGATACAACATTGGCATTTACATCCCTTGGAAATATAAAGGATCCTGTGGATTATGTTTTGTCTTTTGACGGGACAGCGGACATCAAGATATCGACGTCTATAAACCTGCATGATCGGCTAAAAGATGCCATACAAATCGATAGGGAGAACAAAAAAATTGTCATTAAAAGCGGCTTACTGTATCCCAACTCGGAGGTGTCTACCATCAATGGGGTTGCAATACCACCGATATATAAAGTGGCACTACGTGCGGTAGCAAAGGATGGCAAGCTGCTGGCTGAAAAACTAATCAGTTTTGTTTTGCAAAAATCATCGGTTCACTTACTGCGCTCAAATGCTGAGTCATCAGACTTCATTTATACCCTCTTTAGCGATAAAGCAAGTTCTTTCGAACTCCATAGCGAAGCGGCGAGAATTGCCGGCACGAGTTGGAATGTAAATTCCAAAGGAACAGACGGGGAAACGATTAAGATTGAGGCCAATAGCGTTGTTTTCGCCGGAACCTCCGGGAGTTTGACACAAAAGGATGAGAAATCCTATGACCTGGAGCCTCAGTTATTAAAGGAAGGCTTCCCAGTAGCTTCCGGTAAGATTAAGTTTATTTTTATCCCCGCAATTCAGTTTGTGTATGGCACATATTATCCGGACTTGAATTTAACGGTTAAATACAATTACCTTTTTGTTGATCTGCAAGCAGGCTATGTCTCGAAAGCTCCGGCATTTTATCCTGAATCCTACAAGGGGAAATTCAGTATTGACAAAATCGAGTGGAACAACAAGCCGTACGACAACAGCAATAGCATATTTTCGATTAATGAAGAAACAGGTATCATCTCGACGAAGGCTAAGAATGATTTACCGAAGGGAAGTTATAAATTGACTGTGAAAGCAACGGCAAAACATGGATTAGAATTTACAACGCCTCTTACTTTGGTATTGGAGTAGCAATGTAGGCGGACGGAAAACCGAACTATAGTATTATTGTTTTAAACTATAGCATAGTCACTTTCGAATCGCTAATCTTTTCGAAAGTGACTACTTATTTCTGTTAATAAGCACGATTGATATATGGACAAGAAAAAACAAATTTTTGAAATCATTAGTTTCACAGCTGATGATAGAGAATACTATCCGGCATCTATGGAACACGAAAATTGGATGCCAGATAACTTTGTAAAGCATACGGAAATTGACATTGCTTTCGGTCAGTCTCGATATGGCGGACCAATAGTAGATTTACCTCCGGGAGTTCAATATCCGGAAAATCTAAGATTTGCAGCACAGCTTGACTTATCCAAATTCTCACCCTATGATAAATCAGGGCTATTACCCAAGAAAGGACAGCTTATTTTCTTTGCAGAAATAATGAACGACACGGGAAAGGTGATTTATGCCGATGTTGCTAACGAAGAACTAGTTCGAACGACCAAAGAACATGAAGACAATTTCTACACTGGAATATTAATCGATAAAATATATGCTGACACCGAAACACTTGAAGAACGCTATGAAGAACCGGAAGACGAAGATGATGAAGAAGAGCTAAATGAACAAGATGAGGTTTGGGACTATTTTTCTGGTTGCGAAAAATCAAAAATATTCGGGATTTATACGAATTGCCAGTTGCAGGAAGAAGAGATTGAGGAAGTTGCTTTTTCAGATAAGGTTGTACTGCTGCAGATCGGTGAGAATGGATTTAATGATGAAGGAGTTTTTAGCGTATTGATCCCAAAAGAAGATCTAAAAAATTTGAACTTCGATAATTGCGAATTTATTTGGGCGCAATCTTAAGAAAGATTGGGATACCTCTTGGAGGATTATTTATACTAAAAAAGCTCATCTTTCGATGAGCTTTTTTCTAGTAGGGTCGAGTTGCGGAAAGTCTAACCTTTTGGAAGACTACGAAGCCATAATGAGCGCAAAGGACCTCCTTGAGTAGCCAATATCTTTTTGTACCAAAGAATAGTGGGGATATTAAGCCACTTTCCATCAACCATGTATCGAAGAATAACTATTTTAATATCACATTAAAAAACTAATGCAAATATGCATCATCAATAAGACCCCGAGGCATGCCACTTGTTCCCATCGTATTAAACTCCACAACAATACTTGATTTTAATTCGCTTGCCATTACAGGAGGTATATCGTTATCAATCAGCGTATCATTACCACAAAAAGGAAAACCAGCTGTAAAAGAGAGGAATTGAAGGCAATGTTTTTTCTGACCGGATTTTTAACCTGCCCTCTTTGCAACCGAAACCTCTGTGGAAGTTTTTCTACCGGATCGACAAAAAAGCATCCATACTACCATTGCCGAGGGAGATGCAAAACGAGAATAAAGGCTCCGCTTCTCAATGAAAGTTACCAGCACGAACTTCAGCGTTTGATGCTTTCAGACAAAGCCGTCGATATATTCAATTGTGTTTTGGAAGACTGGAATACAAATACACAGAAAGCAGAATACTTACAGGAACGGCAACAGGTCGTGAGAAAACTGCAAGAACAAGAACTGACGCTATCCCAAGCCAGGAAACTGTTCGTCGCAGCTGTACTGAAGCTTGATGACTATAGTGAATTAAAGAGGGAGTATCGTGTTAATTCCAAGTGCCTGAAAAAAGAACTCAACGATATTAACGAGAAATTGAAAAGTATTGATAAGCAACGGCAACAGGGAGATCGGCCAATTGTAAATATTCTTCAAGGATTTTCAGGCATGGATACAACCGACAAAAAACATCTTGTCAATCTGATCCCTCCTCTTAGGGTCAATTACAAAACAGGAGATATGTCATTGAATCTGAACACGGCATTGTCAAAAATATTATTAACAAAGAAACATCGATCAAGAAGATGAGTTTTATAGATAAAAAGATTTCGGATAAACGAGCAATTGCAATACTAGCAAAAAACGGTATCCAAGTGAACGAGGAGGAAGCCGATGTTATATTGGATTTTCTCTATCTTGTCGCAAAGAACTACAATAAACCCGAAGAGGGTCAAGAAGCTGAATCCCTAAGGAGAAATCGAACTTTGGAAAAAAGGCCATAACAACATAAAGGAGTAGATTTTTCAGACAATACGACACAACAGGATAAAAATTTTGGCCACAAATATCGAACTATAAATGACCCGACACTAACAGTTTGGATCACAGATTTTTATTGGCATAAAAAAAGGAGACAACCCATATATG
Organism: Sphingobacterium sp. UBA2700; assembly: GCA_002354335.1. Classification (GTDB taxonomy): domain Bacteria; phylum Bacteroidota; class Bacteroidia; order Sphingobacteriales; family Sphingobacteriaceae; genus Sphingobacterium. Next base: position 180,003 of record DELI01000005.1, read on the forward strand.
GTGTCTCCTTAAGTAGGTCGAGTTGCGGAAAGTCTAACCTTGCAAAAGATTGTGAGGCCATTTTAAGTGTAAAGCGCTTTCTTGAATAACACGAATACGATATTTGAATTCAAACAGATTCCCGGAATATACGAAAGTCTTGTTCATCTTTCTCTTCAATAAAAAAGCAACACTACCCCAGTTCCGAATATTAAAGCAGAGTCATCGATTTAGATTTAAGTATATGCAATTTCGGAATGCTTATTCTAATAGACGGTTATGAAGTCATTTTTAAATTTAAAAAACCTATTAAACGATAAAACTATAGGAATGAGATTTATTCAAAGCCTATAAAAAAGACACTAATTGGTTTTTTGCAATTAAATTACGATCGATTTGCATATTTTTTGAGTATAATTTACTAATTAAATACGGATTTGATATATTAGCCTATTATCTTTGATAAACCCTTGGTTAACCAATATGAAAAGTAAACTTTCTGATTTATTAAAAAAAATGTTTTTGAGTTCAATAGCAAGCATAGTCGCCAATAACACTACTGCAGCTGATAGAGCATCTACTATTGAACATTATTTTGGAAATAATAAGGAACGTGAGTTTTCGTTTTCAACAGAAAAAGATCTCAGTCCGAAACTGTTGTTAAAGCAAAATAGTAATTCAGAATGGGCGGTAGTCTCACATAGAAGTCACAGATCCCATTCCTCTCATAGATCTCATTATTCGAGTACTTCGGGCAGTAGCTCATCACGTTCATCTACTACCAGATCGTCTGGATCGAGCTCATCAGGATCAAGTACTTCAACGACATCAAGGCCATTAGGAATAAGTAGTAGCGGTTCATCCAGGAATAGCTCTACTCCGGCACGCACCATAGCACCGACCCAGTCCCCCTCAAATACCTTAGGGATTAGCCCAACGGGGCTTAACCTTGGAGATCGTAACCTCAAATTGGGTATGTCTGGTAGTGATGTTACACAACTAATCAACATCTTAATCAAAAAGGGGTACCTAAAACTTGAAAACGGTGATAATCAAGTCTACGGTACATACACTTATGATGAGACAATAGAAGCTACCGTAAAAAAATATCAACTAAATAATGGTCTAAAAAATGATGGTGTGTGTGGATCTACAACAGCCTATCATTTGCTACACAAATAAAATGAAGGTAGATTTCAACGAGGATAATACAACAATAATTCTTCATATAGATAAAAATATCTATAATATCGCCGTATTGCATAAATGTTTCTATTGGTATACAAATAAATTCGAAATTGATATAGAAGAGCAAGGCACTTATTATACAGTATCGTTAAGCAAAATTCCAGACTTGACGGATATTCAAGCACTAATTTCTGATATAAGAAAAAACCTAATAGACTTTAAGACCAGAGATTTGGTTGCGAAAGAAACGGCAGATATTAAAGCATTATTGATTGCAAAGGCCTTCGCAAATGAAGAAGATTTTGACGAGTTTCCGCCTGGAGACTTAAACGATCCGTTAGGATTCGATGTGTTTGATTTTAAATAATGCCCTATGCAGGATGCCACCATTAGAGACTTTCGGAAATTCAAGGGTATAGATTTTTATCAAACTAATTCAGAATCTTATTTTTTACTTCCCTTTCGATTTCATCAAATTAATCATGAAAAAGAAGTGCTGGTAAATGAGGTCGGAGATTTTCTGATGGTACCGATAGGCACAGCAACGCGTGTAGCCAATAGAGAAATAAATACGACTGATCCAATCTATCCAGATCTAATCGCTAACTTTTTTATTTCTGAGAAGCCGATACCTGAATTAATTGATATTCTAGCCACACGTTATCGGACAAAAAAATCATTCTTGAATAGTTTTACTGCTTTACACATTTTTGTTGTATCGTTACGTTGCAACCATTCTTGTCATTATTGCCAAGTGTCGCGCGTATCGGAGAGCCGACAAGATTTTGACATGACCGTGATAGACCTTAAAGCAGGTATTGAACACATGTTTAGCTCCCCTTCGCCTTCCATCACGATGGAGTTTCAGGGTGGGGAACCGCTATTGGCTTTTGATAAAATCAAATTCGGAGTCGAGTATGCTAAAACATTAAATATACAACACAAGAAAGACATAACCTTCGTTATATGTACAAATGCAACTGTATTTACAGAAGAAATACTGGATTTCTGTAAGGAACATCAGATCGTGATTTCGACATCATTGGATGGTCCAGAAGTTCTACATAATGCAAATCGACCTAAAACGGGAACAAAAAGTTATCAGATGGTTATAGAAGGTATCGAATCGGCCAGAAGAAAACTTGGGGACGGGATGGTATCCGCGCTTATGACGACCACAACCTTGAGTTTGGATTATCCTATTGAAATTATCGACAACTATATCAGCAATGGTTTTAATAATATTTTTCTAAGACCAATTAGTCCTTATGGTTTTGCATTAAAAAACATCAAGAAAAATCACTATCAAACACAGAGATATCTTGAATTTTATAAAAAGGGATTAGATTATATCCTACACCTTAACATACAAGGACACTTTTTTGTTGAAGACTATACAACAGTTATCCTAAAAAAGATACTGACACCTTTTCCAGTCAGCTATGTAGATCTCCAATCTCCAGCTGGGATGATTAATAATGTGGTTGTTTTTAACTATGACGGTTATGTATACGCGACTGATGAATCTAGAATGTTGGCAGAAAATAACGACCATACATTCAGGTTGGGACACGTGCAAGATAATTATAAGTCCCTTTTCTATGGAACTAAAGCTCACTTATTTTCACAATATTGGTCTAATGAAGCTCTCGCAGGATGCGCAGATTGTGGATTTCAAACATATTGTGGTGCGGATCCGGTATTTCACTATGCTTCACAAGGAGATTTTGAAGGGTTCAGGCCTGCTTCTGATTTTTGCATAAAAAACAAAGAAATCATTCGTCATATTTTTGATTTAATAGACAAAGGCGGTAAAGATATACTAAGAATATTCAACTCCTGGGTAAATAACACACCTCTAAACCCAACATCATGATTCAGCTTAAAACAAGAGGTATCCCCATAAATCTATCACAATCGACCGTAGCTACTATATACTCAAAACAGCATAATAACAAGTTAATTGCAGTCTCTACTGACGGCATAAGAATTATATTATCAGAAGAAGTGCCTCCTTTAGAGCATGAAACGATGGTTGTGGGTATATCTACTTTGGATTATTTGCAAGAAGGAGATATCGTACATATAGACACCAATGGATCTATCCATACTCTATTTAGAAGTAATTCACCGCACAATGCGTTATTCATTACAGACCGGTGTAATAGCAATTGTTTAATGTGTTCTCAACCACCTAAGAATTTTGATGATTTGACACATTTTTTCAATATCAATAGTGCATTAATTCCTCTGATTCCAAAAGACACCCGCGAATTAGGGATAACGGGAGGTGAACCAACCTTACTGGGACAAAGATTTATTACCCTTTTAAACCAATTGACCGCTGAATTAGCAAATACAGATATACATATATTGACAAATGGTAGAGGTTTTGCTTGGAAACATATTCCCCAAGCGTTATCCGTGGTCAACAACAATAACATAGTATATGGTATACCATTATATTCTGACTATTATAAACAGCATGACTACATTGTACAGGCTAAAGATGCTTTCCATCAAACTGTTGTAGGGTTACACAATATGGCCAGGCACAACCTAAGGATAGAGTTGCGTATCGTATTACATCAACAGACCTACGCAAGACTCCCCAAATTAGCTAAATATATTTATATGAATTTCCCTTTCGTTGAACACGTTGCTTTTATGGGATTAGAGTACATTGGCTATACTGTTAAGAACAAGGGTATTTTATGGATAGAACCTCAGAAGTACATGAATGAACTTGAGGAAGCTGTATTACATTTAGCCGATATGGGAATGAATGTTTCTATATATAATCTACAGCTCTGTTTATTAAAGCCTTCTCTTTGGAGGTTTGCTCGAAAATCAATCTCTGATTGGAAGCAGAAATACTTAGAGGAATGTAGTGGCTGTAGTTTGTTGGATAGTTGTGGAGGTGTATTTGACACGTCTAAAAAGCATAGTAACTTTATTCAAGCAATCTATTAATGCAGAATAATAAGCAAATTAAAACACAACGACGATTAACGTTGCTAATAGGAATAATCTTGCTTATTAATCCCGTGATTATCTATTTGATCGTCGGGAAAATATGGGTGAGTTTTGTTGTTCCCTTGTGCATTATTATCGTTACTGTACTTATCATTGAGAGCCAAAAATTAAAAATAATATCTACGATTTGGTTAAACATACTCTTTGTCCTATCATTTTTTTTGCATGCGGAAATAATCTTTACCTATCGATTTGGAGAATATATAATTGAAGATCTATATACTATCAACAAAAACTACTATTTCAATCGGCCTTACTTGGATAAGACATTTCAAGATAAAGAGTTCTTAGTCAAATACAAAACTAATGCACAAGGGTTTAGAATTGGAGCAGAAGATGATCCAGAAGTGAAAGTTGAGCAGTGCGATTGGTTGTTTATTGGCGACTCATATACGCAGGGGGCACAGGTTGAGTATGAGAAATTGTACACAAGCAGACTGTTTGATCACCAACCTAACAAGGTTATTGTAAATGCTGGAATAAGTGGTCTTGGCATAGTTGACGAATACTATTACTACACCCGAGAAGGAAAAAACCTAAACGCTGACAAGGTCTTCCTTCAGATATGTAATTTCAACGACTTTATGCAGGTAGAAAAACGAAATTTTGGATTTTCTGATTACCTCATGCACTATTCAAATTTTGCGAGATTTATATTATACGATTTTAAATACGCTAATCCTGCTGAGTTGCCTTTAGGAAGATGGACAGAACCTTTTTATCCTGATGAAAAATCAAATAAAGATTACAACATATTTTACAGAGATCGATCTGAAAAGAAAAAGAAGGATTTAGAAAACTTTCAGCTCTATCTCAAAAAGTTCGCAAAAGCTGTCCGAGAAAACGGTGCCGAATTAATTGTTTTACAAATTCCGACTAAAGAACAGGTTTCCTACAAGTACCTAAATGAGGTGCTCAATGCTTTTCAGATTAACATTGAAAAACTGGATATGAACTTTCCTAATCAGTGGTTAGCAGACCAATGTAGAAATAATGAAATTGAGCATATTGATTTATTAGAGGACTTCATGCATAGTGAAATCCCTCTTTTCTTTGATTTTGATGAACATCTAAATGTAAATGGGCACGAACAAATTGCAATAAGCATAAATAGACATCTGTTTAGTTCATCTACAAACCCGTATCCTGTTAAGCTATTGAGTACGCTCAATGTAGGTGACCGCTATCCTGTATTTTCTGGGGATAATAGATTTTTGCTCTTTCAGTCTTGGCGTGATGGGAATATGGAACTTTTTATTGCAGATAGCACACTCCAAACTTCGGAAAGGTTAACATGGAACAAGGTTGATGAGATCCATCCATGGCCTTCTCCCGACGGCAAACAAATAGTGTTCACGGAAGGTGAACAGTCTTTGAATAAGACTAAAGTAGCAATAATGGATATATCCACCAATAATAGAAGATATATAACAAACGACGTTAACACCTATGGAGCTATTCCGGCGTATAATTATCAAGGTGATAAAATAACCTATGCTGAATGGTTTGTGATAGACGAAAAATTAACCAATCCTTATATTGTTGTGCATGACCTCACAACGCAACAAAAGCAAACTATTACTACTGATGAATATGAAAGCTGGCGTCCTATTTTCTCTCCCGATGACAAAAAATTATTTTATATCGCAAGAAACAACAATCAGTTTGATATTTACGAATACGTATTCAAAAACAATTCACGAAGAAACTTGACGAAGTCTAATTATGACGAATGGGATCCTGCAATATCAAGGGATGGAAAAAGGTTAGTATATGCGGGCAGAAAAAACAATAATTGGGATCTATTTTTAATCGACATAGAAAGTGGACAGAAGATCCAATTAACAGACAGTAAGGGAGACGAGTGGGATCCAACTTTTTCCCCATGCGGTAAATTTATATATTATGCCGGAACATACGGGTTACGTAATGGTATTTTCCGTATGACTTTGTATTAAAGATATGCCATTTAACTCTTTGCCATTTTTAGCCTTTTATCTTTCGGTTAGTTTTCTTGTTTTGATTTTTAAAAGATCTACAAGAACAATGATCGTATTGGCAACAAGTTATCTTTTTTACGCCTATGCAGGGCCATCAAGTTTTGTATATTTATTAAGTATCGCTTTTGTTACCTATTATGCCGCTCATGCACTATTAGAGCAAAAGAGAAAAAAAACTATATTATCAATAGCCGTGTCGTTGATTATCGTCTTACTGTTATCTTCAAAGTACACTCTTCTTCCAAATTACATCAACAGCATATACTCCTTTTCTCTATGGAATACCTCAGGGTATATTTTTCCGATTGGTATCTCTTTTTATTCTTTACAGGCTATTGGTTTATTGGTCGATATAAAAAACAAGCGATATACGCAAAGAGTCACTTTTCGAGAAACCGCACTATTTATCAGTTTTTTCCCCCAGTCATTAGCAGGCCCGATCCACCGAGCTAAGGAATTAATACCTCAATTTTCGAAAAATCAGCACGTAGAGGCTTCGATGATATTAGTTGGGATAAAGACTTTACTTTTTGGTTTCTTTTGTAAACTGATAGTGGCAGATAAAATAGCTCTGGTCATAGACCCTATATTTAATAAATTCTATGAATATAATGGCTTGTTGCTATTCACGTCTTCAATATTGTATTCCTTCCAAATATATTTTGACTTTTGGGGTTACTCTCTCATAGCACTTGGTCTCGGTAAATGCATCGGATATGATTTAAAGGTGAATTTTAGAAATCCCTACCTTGCTCCATCTATCAAAGATTTTTGGCATCGTTGGCATATTTCCCTCTCTCAGTGGATGCGTGATTATATTTATATACCGTTAGGCGGAAAAATGAAAGGATACATGCGGTTCGTAATAGCAATTTTTGTCACATTTTTTATTAGCGGACTTTGGCATGGGATATCTCTTAACTTTATAATTTGGGGATTGACACATGCCTTACTCTATCTTTTAGATGAAGCAATTACAAGACGTTTTAGATCGTCAAGAGATGAAAACAAGATGAAATATTTTCAGGCCTTATTCAGAAGAGCGTTGTTTTTATTGACAATACCTTTTACGTGGTTGATATTTCGAACAGAAAACACATCAGAGGTAATTTATATCTTTAAAAAAATCGTCGGCAATACCGATAGTTGGTCTCTATCCGAAAGTATGGTTTATTACACGCAGGGAGTAAACTTATTCTATTTAACAACAAGCATAATTGTTATCATTTTTGCCCATTTTAAAATTATAAATCAGAGGATGAACAAGATTCCCAATACAAGAATAGAGAAAGTGTTGGATTCAGCTTATGTATTAGTTTGTCTTATGTTCCTCATCCTCTTCGGAGATATTGGCACACAAAAATTTCTATATTTTAATTTTTAACGGAATGTATACCATCTTAGGAATATCTGCTTTCTATCATGATGCCTCAGCCTGCTTAATAATGGATGGCAAAATAATGGCTGCGGCACAAGAAGAACGTTTTAATAGACGTAAGCATTCTCCTGATTTTCCAATTAATGCAATAAAATATTGTTTAAATTCCCAGGGGTTGACTATTGACGATTTGGATGCAGTGGTGTTTTACGAAAAACCATTTTTAAAGTTTGAGAGGTTATTACAAACATATTATTCATTTGCTCCTAAAGGGATTTTTTCCTTTTTGAAAGCTATCCCAGCTTGGTTAGACGAAAAACTGTTCTTAAAGCAGAAAATCAAAAAGTTATTGTACGAGATTGAAGCTTTCGACAAGAAAAAACTAACGCTCTTATTTTCGGGACACCATCTTTCCCATGCTGCAAGTGCCTACTATCCATCACCATTTTTAGATGCTGCTATTTTAACCATAGACGGTGTCGGTGAGTGGAGTACAGCATCAATCTCGAAAGCCCGAAATGGGAAGATCGAAAATATTAAAGAAATGCTGTTTCCTCATTCCGTAGGATTACTTTATAGTGCCTTTACTTACTTTCTTGGTTTTACTGTCAATTCAGGTGAATATAAGTTAATGGGGCTTTCACCTTTTGGGGATATTGATGCACCGGAAACAAAAGGTTATATCGAAAAAATAAAAAGAGAAATAGTTTCTATAAAAGAAGATGGTTCGATATGGTTAAATCAGAACTATTTTGATTACGCAACCGGATTGAAAATGATCCATACAAAAAAATGGGAAAGACTCTTTGACATATCCAAAAGGAAAGCCGAAAGTGACATTATCCAACAGCATTGTAATTTGGCTCGCGCTATACAAGAAGTATTAGAAGAAATCGTTCTAAAGATGGCTCAAGAAGCAAAACGCCTGACCCATTCCGATAATCTCTGTCTTGCCGGTGGGGTTGCATTAAACTGCGTATCAAATGCAAAGCTACATAAATTAGACATTTTTAAACAGATTTATATACAGCCTGCAGCCGGAGACTGTGGTGGGTCAATTGGAGCCACTCTTGCTGTACATCATATGTATTTTGAAAACGACAAAATAACTAACATTGACAATACAGAGATTTATCTGGGGCCAGAATTTGATGAAAAAGAAATAATAAAATTGAATAGAAGCTATAAAACCACCTACACAAAATATGAAGATTTTAGTGCTTTAACTGAGATTGTTGCGAGATTAATCGGTGACGGAAAAGTCGTTGGGTGGTTTCAAGACAGAATGGAATTTGGCCCGCGTGCCTTAGGCAATAGAAGCATACTAGCTGATCCACGCTGCAAGGATATGCAGTTTGTCGTCAACAAAAAAGTAAAATTGAGAGAGGGATTCAGACCCTTTGCCCCTGCGGTATTGGAAGAGGATTCTTTTGAATTCTTCGAATTAGAAAGCCTGTCTCCATATATGCTATACACAGCAAAAATAAAGCAACTTTTTAGATATAATCTACCGGAAAACTTTAAGGAATTAACGATACCACAAAGAGTCGCTTATAAGAAAAGTATATTTCCTGCTGTTACGCATGTTGACTACAGCGCTCGTGTACAAACTGTATCTCGAGTCTCCAATCCCAAATTTTGGCAGTTACTAAATGAACTCAAAAAACAAACAGGTTATCCAATGGTGTTAAATACGAGTTTCAATATGAGAGGAGAACCTATCGTGTGTACTCCAACAGAAGCGTTTTGCTGTTTTATGAATACTGATATCGATGTGTTAGTAATACAGGATTATATCTATTTTAAAGACGAACAGGCAAATAGTTTGCTTGTTAAAAAAAGAGATTTTAAATTAGATTAATCATGATGGATTTTTTTAAAGACATTTTCTATTTTATAAGAGAGAGGAAGAAATATTGGCTTGTACCAATCATTATCATTCTACTTATATTAGGCTTTCTTATCATTATCGGAGGAAATAGTGCCCTTGCACCATTTATTTATACAATTTTTTAATGAAGGAACTTAATCCAAAAAACTCAGTTTTAGCAATCGTTGCAATATTACTCGTTGGATTTTTGTACACATACCAATATTTTATAATTTGGGTGACCTTATCATTGCTCTTATTAAGCTTACTATCAACTAGGTTTACAATTATTCTTGATTTTTTTTGGTCGAAAACTATGTGGGTTCTTGGATTAATAATGTCTAAAGTTATATTAACCATAATTTTCTTTCTAGTACTAACTCCAATCGCACTGTTATCAAGAATATTTGGCGAGAGAGACGTTCTAAAATTAAGGAATAGATATAAGAGTTTATTTGTGGATAGCAACAACCAAATTGACAAGTCATACTTCGAGAAGCCTTGGTAGGTCTTTTCTTTGTTTAAAATCAAAGCTTATTATGGACTAAGAACTTATTGTTAACTTTTCTTACCTCCGGTTTTCAATTACTTAATCTACCATATGGAATCAGATTAGATAACTGTAATTTCACTACATCTCATTCTTTTTTCAACAGATCATTTTTCAGTTCAAAGGAAAAAGCACTCGGCATAATCCAAATGTACTACTTGAGATATTCAGTCATTAGATGTTGACATAAACACTAATCTTGAAACTCAAACAACTACATTATTCATATGAAATCAGCTTATTTATACGTCCGTGTAAGCACGGACGAACAAAAAAGAAAAGGTTATTCCTTACCGGAACAGGAAGATCGGTTACTGAAATATTGTGAGTACAACAATATAGAAGTTAAAGGGATATTTCGTGAAGACTTTTCGGCTAAAAACTTCAACCGACCTGAATGGAAAAAGTTGATTGCAACGGTGAGAAGCAAAGCGAAGGAGGATAAGAATATTCTCTTCATCAAATGGGATAGGTTCAGCAGAAACATTGAATATGCTTACGAAATGATTGGTGTGCTTCGAAAACACAAAGCAACTGCAATGGCCATTGACCAACCTATCGACTTTTCCGTGCCGGAAAGTACGGTCATGCTTGCTGTTTATCTATCAGTGCCTGAAGCGGAAAACAGCAGAAGAGCTCTGAATACGGCTAACGTTATCCGTAGGGCAAAACAAATGGGAAGGTACCCCAGCAAAGCTCCCTTAGGGTTTATCAACCTGACAACGGTGGACGGCAAAAAGATTATTGCCCCTAAACAACCGGAAGCAGGTATCATAAGGTGGGTATTCCATCAGCTTGCTAAGAATATCCACAAAATCGAGGAGGTTCGAAAGGCGGCCGATGCCAAGGGATTAAAATGTTCACGTTCCTATTTTTTCAAACTTATACGCAATCCGGCCTACTGTGGCCTTATTCCAATAAAACTACGTACAGGGGAACAGTATATGGTAAAAGGAATCCATGATCCATTGATCTCTGAAGCTTTGTTTCATGAGGTTCAGCGCATAATCACCACAAAAAGGAAAATCAGCAGTAAAAGAGATGAACTGAAAGCAATGTTTTTTTTAACGGGATTTCTCATATGCCCACTTTGTAACCGGAAACTCTGTGGAAGCTTTTCTCAACGCTCAACAAAAAAACATCCCTATTACCATTGCCGGGGAAGATGTAAGACGAGAATAAAGGCCCCTCTCCTCAATGAGCGTTACTAGCAAGAACTTCAGCAGTTGATGCTTTCCAATAAAGCTGTCAATATATTCAATTGCGTTTTGGAAGACTGGAATACAAATACGCAAAAAGCAGAATACCTTCAGGAGCGGCAGCAGGTAGTGAGGAGACTACAAGAACAGCAACTAACATTATCCCAAGCTAGGAAGCTGTTCATAGCAGCTATACTAAAGCTTGATGATTATAGCGAATTGAAAAGGGAGTATCATGTTAATTCCAAGTGTCTAAAGAGAGAACTAAGCGACATTAACGAAAAATTGAAAAACATTGATAAACAACGACAGTTAGGAGGTCGCCAATTGTAAATATCCTTCACGGATTTTCAAGCATGGATACGACTGACAAAAAACACCTCGTCAATCTGATCCCTCCTCTCAAGGTAGATTACAAAACGGGAGCTATGTCACTGGAGCTGAACAGCACATTATCAAAAATACTACTAACAAAAAGACAAGCTATATAACGACATGAATTTTATAGATAAAAAGGTTTCGGATAAACGAGCAATTGCGATATTAGCAAAAAACGATATCCCAGTGAATGAGGAGTAAGCAAATATTATACTGGATTTTCTGTATATTGTCGCAAAGAACTACAACAAACCAGAGAAGGCTCAAGAGGCCGAATCCTTGATGAGAAATCGAACTTTGGAAAAAAGGCCTTAATGACCAAATGGAGTATATTTTTAGCCTAATTCCCATCGAAAGCCTAAATAGTTCTCCCACAAATATCGAACTATAAATGACCCGACACTAACAGTTTGGGTCACAGATTTTTATTGGCATAAAAAAAGGAGACAACCCGTATATGGTGTCTCCTTAAGTAGCGGGGAGCAGGATCGAACTGCCGACCTCAGGGTTATGAATCCTGCGCTCTAACCATCTGAGCTACCCCGCCGTTTTTCGGTATGCAAAGATAGCAATAAGGAATAAGTTTCAAAGAAATTTTGAATAAAATAATTCAAATTCTCTACATTATTTTCTCCTGCCAGCACAACGGTTTTATAATCAAAAAGATAGAATCTAGCATCTGGGTCGCTATTTTGTATAGCGTATAAAAAACAGCGCTCAGCCCCCTTGTTGATAACCGTTCTAATGTGCAAAAAAAGATACTGCCTTGCTTTTGGATTACAGTTTTATTCGCTAATATTACAAAAAGTAGGTATGCAAACATACCCACTTAAATAACTTAAATTGTTAGAGACTTCTACTTTGAATAAATATGTCGGAAAAAATTAAACTAGATTTAGAATATGTACTAAATTCTTCTCCTCGAATTTTATTTCCTTACTTGCAGGAGCCAAATGAGCTGGCACAATGGTTTGCTGACGATGTAAACTATCATGATGGTATATACGAATTTGTATGGGATAATGAGTCGCATCGCGCGAAGCTAGTCGCTGTCAAAGAAAATAAAAGCGTAAAATTCAAATGGATCGATGATGATCCTTATTTCTTCGAAATCGAAATCGTGCAAGATGAGTTGACAAACGATGTCGCACTCAGCATCACGGATTACGTCAAGGAAGACAACTTGGACGATCGTAAGAAAATCTGGGATAATTCAATAGGATACTTACAAAGCGTTATTGGCGCATAAAACATTCGGTGCACCCCGGCAACTCCTTGGGGTGCACTTCTTTTTCCCTCTCCTTTCCAACATCTTTTACATTAACAATTGCGATTCTAGATTGATCATTAACGTTTTTCTAACACATTTCAAGACGTAAAAATTGTATCTTTGCGGATAAACTAGGATGGATAATCTTTTGACTTTCTCCCTAGAAGGCATAGGTTTATATGAAGAAAATACATTTATTAATTCTACAAGCATTTATTAAACCGTTCTTGGTCACATTTTTCATTGTGATGTTTGTATTATTGATGCTTTTCTTGTTTAAGTATATCGATGACTTAATTGGAAAAGGCTTCCAATGGTATGTGATTTTAGAGCTACTGAGCTACCAATGCGCCGTGCAGTTGGCAATGGCTTTGCCGCTATCCATGCTACTATCTTCTATTATGACGTTCGGGAATCTGGGTGAAAGCTATGAGCTCGTAGCGATTAAAGCTGCAGGGGTTTCTTTAAGGAAAGCAATGACACCGCTTTTCGTCGTGGTAGCACTTTTTAGTGCCGGATCATTTTTCTTCTCAGATTATATATTGCCAGTGGTAAACCTCAAGATGGGTTCACTGCTTTATGATGTTCGTAAGAAAAAAGCCGACTTCTTCATCAAACCGGGTGTATTCAATAGTACTATCCCGGGTTATTCTATTCGTGCGAAAGCAAAGAGCGAAGACGGTACGACGCTTTATGATATGATGATCTATCAACATCAGTCAGGTGGTACAGCAGATAATGTCACCTTCGCAAAAGAAGGCTATGTACAGAACTCTCCCGATAACCGCTACATGGTATTAAAACTGATCGATGGAGTTCGTTATGAAGATGCCCGTGTGAAGAACGCGAAGCGTTATGACCCGAGGCAGCAGTTTACCCGATTCAGATTCAAGGAAACAACGACTAAGTTCGACATGAGTTCCTTTGATATGAACCGTACAGATCAGGATCTCTTTAAGTCACATCATCAGATGTTGAACTTGAAGCAGCTGCGTTTATATTCTGATTCCAATCACGTTTACATCGACAGCTTGCAACATGTTAATGCCGTTGAAGCGAAACGTTATATCAATCTTTATTCAACCTACTTTCAGAATGGAAAACCACCTGCAAGGAAAACAAACGTTCATCTAGACGATATTGCAACAAAAGAGCAATATAGGATGGCATTAAATAATGCATTGAATCAGGCACGTCAGGTGAAAGATCTTGCAGTGAATAAGCAGATGGAATATGCTCCTTATCGAGAGAAAGACATTCGCTATGATATAGAATGGCACCGTAAGTTTACATTGGCGGTATCCTGCTTGCTGTTGTTTGGTATTGGAGCACCATTAGGAGCTATTATCCGTAAAGGAGGTCTCGGCCTTCCTGTGGTTATGGCGATTATCTTCTTCCTGATCTACCACGTTATTGCGACACTGGCAGAGAAAGCAGCGAAAGATGCAAGCTTAACACCTATGTGGGGTATGTGGATGGCTATTATTGTACTCACGCCACTAGCTATCTTCCTGACTTACAAATCAACTACCGACTCCAAACTATTCGATGCCGATCAGTATAAGCTGAAAGCCGAAGCCCTATGGAAACGTATTGTCGCATTTTTTAATAGAAAAAAGAAAACCGATTATAGCAAAGGCTAGGATATTATGACAGCATATTAATAAATTAATGCATGATATGCCCTACCTTTGTACTGATATTTACTACAGAATGGAAATTAAATTAAACACGATAGAGGAAGCTATTGAGGATATCAAAGCTGGAAAAGTCATAATCGTCGTAGATGATGAAGATCGTGAAAACGAAGGCGACTTCGTAACTGCTGCGCGCAATGCGACGCCAGAAATTATCAACTTTATGGCCACTCACGGACGTGGGCTCGTGTGTGCTCCACTGACGGAAGAGCGTTGTCGTGAGCTGAACTTAGGCCTAATGGTCAACAACAACACGGCTGTTTATGAAACAAACTTTACCGTATCTGTCGATCTACAGGGTTATGGATGTACTACGGGTATCTCCGCATCCGATCGTTCAAAAACTATTAAAGCATTAATTGATCCTAATATCCGTCCTGAGGAGTTAGGACGTCCGGGACATATCTTTCCATTGATTGCTAAAGATGGTGGTGTTCTTCGTAGAACAGGCCATACCGAAGCATCAGTAGACTTAGCGCGCCTAGCGGGGTTTGAACCTGCAGGTGTATTGGTCGAGATCTTGAAGGATGACGGAGAAATGGCTCGCCTACCAGACTTGATTAAAGTAGCAGAACGTTTCGATCTAAAAATCATCAGCATTGAAGACCTGATCGAATACCGTTTGAAGCATGACACATTAATCAAAGAAGAGGTTACTGTGGAAATGCCGACGGAATGGGGTGATTTCAAAATGAAAGCATTTACACAAAAAAACACTGGTGAGCAGCACCTAGCCTTATACAAAGGCGAATGGAATGAGGATGAACCTGTCCTAGTCCGCGTTCATAGCTCATGTGTTACAGGTGATATATTCGGTTCTTGCCGTTGTGACTGTGGACCACAGTTACACAAATCAATGGAGATTATCCAGAAAGAAGGTAAGGGAATTATCGTTTATATGAACCAAGAAGGTAGAGGAATCGGCCTGGTAAACAAGCTTCATGCTTACAAACTACAAGAGCAGGGTTCTGATACTGTAGATGCTAATATCGAATTGGGCTTCAAACCCGATTTAAGAGATTATGGCGTCGGGGCACAAATCCTTCGTTATATGGGAGTCACAAAGATGCGTTTGTTATCTAATAACCCAAGCAAACGCGCTGGACTAATCGGATACGGATTAGAGGTGGTAGAAAATGTGCCAATCGAAATCCAACCCAATGAGTTCAACGAAAACTACTTGAAAACAAAAAGAGACCGCATGGGTCACACCCTAAGCAACTTATAAGAATAGCAAGAGGAGGATTGAACATCCTCCTTTTCTTTTCGTATCTTATGCTAAGCTTTATTTCAAATCAGCAGCGGAAATGAACAAAACCCTGATTCATACGTTGCTAAGAAAAAGAGATCATGAAAAACACCCTATTGATAGAGAAGGCCTATCTCAATGGTGCCTTTATTACAGCCGATAAGACTTTTGAAATTATCAATCCCTCCACGCAGAAACCCGTAGGCGTTCTACCGGATCTGTCGGTAAAGGATGCAAAGAAATATATCAAAGCCGCGCATGAGGCTTGGCCAACATGGCGTAACACCGCCGTTGGCGAGCGTTCGAGAATACTACGACGCTTATTTGACCTCATCAACGAAAACCGCGACGAGCTCGCAGAAATCATGACCTTGGAAAGCGGCAAGCCCATCAAGGAATCACAAACCGAAGTGGATTATGCCAATTCATTCGTTGAATGGTTTTCGGAGGAAGCGAAGCGCGCCTATGGAGAAACCATCCCCTCGACAGCGGGAAACAACAGAATGCAAACGATTAAGCAAGGCGTTGGTGTTGTTGCGGCTATTACCCCCTGGAACTTCCCATTGGCAATGATTACGCGCAAGGTTGCCCCTGCCCTAGCCGCAGGATGTACTGTAGTGCTTAAACCAGCGTCTCAGACCCCTTTCTCTGCTATCGCTTTCGCTAAGTTAGCCGAAGAAGCCGGAGTGCCTAAGGGCGTCCTCAATGTGATTACGTCGAAAGACAGTCGTGGACTGGGTGAGGAAATGGCAACCAATCCGCTAGTCCGAAAGATATCATTCACCGGCTCTACGGCCGTAGGGAAAACCCTGATGTCGCAGGCTGCATCTACCATTAAACGTATATCTTTAGAGTTAGGCGGCAATGCCCCATTTATCGTCTTTGATGATGCGGATATCGATAAAGCTGTCGAAGGTGCTATTGCTGGAAAATTCCGCAATACCGGACAAACCTGCGTTTCCATCAACCGATTCTATGTGCAAGATGCCGTTTATGATGAATTTGCAAAGAAATTGATAGCGGCGGTAAAGAAACTTGAAGTTGGAGATGGCTTGAAGAAGAACACACAAGTAGGACCACTCATTAATCCTGAAGGCTTGGAAAAAGTAATACATCATGTGAAAGATGCCACGGAAAAAGGCGCAAGCATTGCAACCGGTGGCAAGGCCATTAAAGGCAACTTCTTCGAACCAACAGTTTTACTGGATGTTCCTTATGATAGCATCATCGCAGAAGAAGAAACCTTTGGACCTATCTGCGCGCTGTTCAGGTTCAAGACGGAAAACGAAGTGATTAAACTAGCTAATGATACTCCATTTGGCTTAGCATCCTATTTCTACAGCGATAATGTAACCCGCTGTTTTCGTGTTGCCGAGCAATTGGAAGCCGGGATGGTAGGAATCAATGCCGGGCTGATATCGAATGCAGCAGCGCCTTTCGGTGGAGTGAAAGAGTCAGGATTAGGAAGAGAAGGATCGAAATACGGTCTAGACGAATATATCGAAGTAAAATATATGTGCTTCGGTTACCAGATATGATAGCGTAATCCGAGCATCACATAATTCGGCTCCGTAACTTCGTTCTTGAACTGATACTTCAGCTTGTATCCCGCATAGAGCGATAGCTGAACCGGAGCAAAATAATAACTCAAACCAGCTTGTCCATTCGCAACGGAAAAATTGTCCTTCGTACGGACAGGCTGTGTTTCCCCTTCGACCACGGTCATGTCATAAGTATAAAACTCTTGACTGAATCCCCCACCTAGGAACACATTGAAATTAGATTTCCTTTTATTTAGCAAGTTGAAAAGGTAGTCCGCGCCTACCCCTACAAAATCCCCTCGCCCATGTATCTGCGCCTGCAGCGCCTGGTAATTTCCGATATCGTATTTTCCCTGAACACCAAAACTGCCATTGTAGGAAGGATCCTCCAATTGCACATCGCCATAAAATCCAAAAGCCCAATTATGGTCCTGCGCATGCACGGAACTTAGGCCAACTAAGCTGCAAATAACTAATAATAAATATCTCATATGACTGTTTTAATCAACTTTTTCACCCTTCGACTTGCGATACTTCTTGTATAGCTTAATCAATATCATCAATAATATGCTTAAGCCCAAGAGCCCCGCCACTCCAAATACCCAGTTTAGCGACGATTTAAGCACCACTAAAAACACAATGGCAAAGAGTATCAAAGTAGACACTTCGTTCCACATACGAAGCTTATTTGACGTCCAGCTAAGCTTCTCGTCACGAAGCTTGTACATCATCTGCTGGCTGATGAAATGATAAGCAATCAATCCTGCAACAAAGGTTAACTTAATATGCATCCATCCCATCGACAATAATCCGGGATTGATATAAAGCATCAAAAGCGCGGAAGCCACGGTAATATACATCGCAGGCGTCGTAATAACCCACCACAGCCTGTTTTCCATCAGCGTAAATTGCTTATGCAGGATTTGATATTCTACGGGAGATTTAGATTTCGCTTCGGTATGATAGATAAACAAACGCGGCATGTAGAACAATCCCGCCATCCAGCAAACAACAAAAATAATATGTATCGCTTTTGCGTATAGATAGAGCATATTAAAATAATATCTTCAAAAATAACAATTAATCAGCCAATAAATAACAGGCGAAGGTAAGGAATAAAGACAAAGAGGAGCTGCATATACACACAGCTCCTCTTTCTATCTACAATGGAGATAATTAATAGCGATATTCTTTAATCGTTTCCACCGCGAATTTGACGTTATCAAATGGGATATCCGGCATGATACCGTGGCCCAAGTTGAAAATAAAGCCGTCTTCACCGCGCATACGCTCAAACAGGTCAAGAATCTTTTTCTTGATAACCGGCTTGTCAGCATATAGTACAAATGGGTCTAAGTTTCCTTGAACCGCCATACCTGCTGGAAGCGATTTTTTGATGTTCAATAAGTCTGCATTCCAATCTACGGATACGACATCCGGCTGTGCTTCAGCCATCAATGGCGCAAAAACAGAACTTCCTTTACAGAAAGAAATTACCGGAACCGTTCTTTTCAATTTAGTAAGAATGTACTTGTTATATTTGTGCGAAAACTCCTGGTAGTCATTCCATGAAAGAGCCAGAGCCCAGCTATCGAACAACTGCAAAGCATTTACACCCGCATCAACTTGCATATTTAAGTATTCGATGGTCACATCAGCAATCTTTTGCAAAATGTAATGTGCCAACTCAGGTTGGTTGTTCAACAAGGTTTTCGTCAATTTGAAATCCTTAGATGATCCACCTTCAACTAAATAACTTAAGATAGTGAAAGGCGCACCAGCGAAACCGATCAATGGCACTTTACCATCCAAACGTTGTTGGATAACCTTAATCGCGTCGCCAACATATTGCAAGCGATCTAAACAATCTACCGAAAGTTTTTCTGCGTCCTGCTGATTTCTTACAGGGTTAGCGAATCGAGGTCCCACACCTTGCTCGAAAGATAAGTTGCCACCCATTGCCTCTGCAGTAACGAGGATATCGGAGAATAAAATCGCCGCATCCACACCTAGCAAATCAATCGGTAACATGGTTACATCCGCCGCAATTTCAGGCGTTTTGCACATCTCTAGGAAAGAATATTTGTTCTTAATTTCCCAATACTCTTTCATAAATCTGCCTGCCTGTCTCATCATCCACACAGGAGGTCTTTCCGTAGGCTGCGATAATGCAGCACGAATCAAAAGATCGTTCTTCAATGAATTGTTCACTATTTATGTTTATTTACTTCGTTTTTTATTTTCTCTAGAATAGACTCTTGTCTTGCAGTCAGCTTCAACTTCTCTGCCGCATCCACATAACCTTCGACCCTGTCGTATTCTTTCTTGCGCAGATTGATGCTTGCTAAATTAATAAGCACCATCCCCTTTTCATGATCGCGACGCCAAGGCAGGCGCGATGCTAATTGAAAATGATACTCCGCTTCTTCAATCTTCTCCTCCTTCAGCAAAATATTGCCCATCATAAACTCGTAGAAGTTTCTGCGCCCCTTCCGTAGCCTATCGGGGTTCTTGATCTCGGCTAGAAGACGTTTTGTTTTTTCATAATCTTGCTTATGAAATGCCTGCGTAGCCAAATATACGGTACCCTCCTTCAGGTAACTCCAAACCAGGTAGGCGATACCTCCGAAGATATAAACCGCGATATTATAATGCTTTGCAAAGACAGCATACAAGAGAAATGCGATCGCAATTGCGATAACTATTTTTCTAGCTCTATTGGTCATCCTTACCTAGTTCTGGTTATCGGTAAACTTATACCCCACACCGCGGATCGAATGGAAATAGATCGGATGTTTTTGATCAGGTTCAAAATACTTTCTAAAGGTCAGGATGAAATTATCGATGGTACGTGTTGAAGGGTAAACATCATAATTCCAAACCGTTTCAAGAATCTGCTCACGAGAAACTGCCTCATTACGACGCTCGATTAAAAGCTTCAACAACATAGTTTCTTTCTTTGTAAGCGAAGTGATTGTTCCATCCGCCTGATGCAGCTCGAAGGAGTTGAAATAAATCGTCTTATCACCGATTGTGTAAGAGTTCAATTCTTTCAAGTCATCGCCTTTCATTCCTCTACGGATCAAATTGCTCACGCGAAGGATTAGCTCTTCCAAGTTGAATGGTTTCACTAAGTAATCATCGGCGCCTTTTTTCAATCCCGTAATGCGATCTTCACTGCTATTCTTAGCCGTCAAAAACATAATAGGAACCTCAGAATTCTGCAAACGGATGGTTTCTGCTACCTGGAATCCATCGATTTCAGGAATCATTACATCAAGAATAATTAAGTTAAAACGTTCTTCCTTAAATATTTTCAATGCTTTTTTACCGTCTGTTGCCGTTGTTACGCGATAGCCCTCAAGTTCTAGGTTTAACTTGATAGCCTCTAATAGATGTTCTTCATCTTCAACTAAAAGTATACGTTGTTTACTTTGCATAATTTTCAAAAGTTACTTCAAAGATACTACCGGATGGCTTGTTATCTTTCACCCGGATGGAGGCATTATGTTTCTGTAGAACAGTCCTCACAATATATAACCCCAAACCTGTACCCTTGGTTTTACGAGTTGCTTCACTCCCCACTCGATAAAATTTATTAAATATAAGTCTTTTTTCCTCGTCTGGGATACCGATGCCATGATCGGCGACAGAAAATATCAGATTTCCACCTTCTTCTTTCAGCTTCACATAGATCATCCCACAGGCTGGAGAATACTTTACCGCATTCTCAACAAGGTTGGTAATTACATTTGTAATCGCGAATTTATCTGCTTTCAGCTTGATATGCTCGTCTAAATCGGCTTTAATAACCTGCGTTTTACATGCATTTTTCTGCAATCGATCGATGATCTGCTCCACCAAGTCCGACATATCAAATACTTCCTTAGGTAATTGATAAGCACGATTTTCTAATTTGGTAGATAGCAAAACATTCTCCACCAAATCGTCCAATCGTTCGATATCTTTCAACGAATTAGATAAGAAAACCTTTTGCTGTTCTCTATCCAACTCTCTTTTCAAAATCGTTTGAATGTACAATTTAACAGATGCTAAAGGCGATTTTAGTTCATGCGTTACAGCAAGCAGGAAATTTTGCTGTTGCAAATTGATTTCATGGTCGCGCTTGACTTGCTTCTTCAGCTTTAAGGCACCCCAAATAAAAATCAGCATAAAAATCAAGCCTTCACCGATAATCATGCCTTTTCTTTCCGGCTCGAATTTAATCAAAATATAACCCCACCACAGCAGCTGTGTAATGGCGTAAAAAATCAGAAAGTAAAATAGAAATAAGGCTTTTCTCATATGCTATGTTTCCCGTGCAAATGTACTTAAATAGCCTTTCAATAGGAAATACCCCAGACATTATGACAATAAAGCGAGAATCAAAATTGCGTTGCCAAGCAGCGCGCTGTATATTTGCATATGTTCAACGACAAAAAGCATCTATTCTTCGATTTAGACCACACCATTTGGGATTTTGATAAAAACGCCGAGGAAACCCTCCACGATTTGTATTTCAAATATAAGTTTGACGATCTTTTCAATATCCCAACTTCTGACAGTTTTATCGAAACCTACACCGTCAATAATCACCGCGTTTGGGGATTATATCACCATGGAAAAATAGATAAGCCTACCTTGCGCTATTTGCGCTTTGCCGATACCTTTACCCAACTCGGCGTTGACCCCAGCATGTTTCCAACAGAATTTGAGGAAGAATACCTCGCCATCTGTCCAACGAAAACGAATCTTTTCCCGAATGCGCACGAAACCTTAGCCTATCTAAAGGATAAATATACGCTCCACCTAATTTCCAATGGTTTTAAAGAGGCCTGCGAAAAGAAGCTGGAACATAGCAAGCTCGCCCCATACTTCAACACCATCGTGATCTCCGAGATTGTCGGCATCAACAAACCGGACCCTCGCATTTTTGAACACTCTCTACGAAATGGACAGGCACAACGTGAACAGGCTGTCATGATCGGTGATAACATCGATGCTGATGTGCGTGGCGCACAGAATGCCGGAATTGAAGCGATCTTCTTCAATCCACTGGAAGTCGAGAAACCCAGCGATGTGAATTACATGATCAAAGATCTGAAGGAATTACAGGAGATGTTCTAGCAGAATTTCTATTCTCTTTCCTTTTTTTGGATGGCTTGCCGAGCGACGATTTAGCCTCGCCCTGGATTGCTACGAGTATGTCCCAATGATAAAGCATATTAAACCCAATGCATACCCCTTTCCAAGCGGCTTTGATTGGGTTATACATTGGGTTTGTATTGGGTTTGAAAGGGGTTTGAGTGGTGCTTAGTATTTAGTAGTTAGTAGTTAGTATTTAGACCTAGGGCGGGTATAGATGTTAGTTTCTTGTCTTGAACCAGGAAAGGAAGGATAAAATGATTGGCAGGATGTTTTGTCTTTGATTTTTACACAAAAAAAGGCGACCAATATTGGCCGCCATAGGTCTTTATACTAATACTAAGTACTAAATACTACTTCAATATTTTCTTCAACACTTTCGTATAAGCATCCGAAATCTTCTTCATGCCGATATCGTTAGGATGTGCATAATCCACGGTTGATTCGATATCGAAGCCAATATCTTGACTCGACACCCAATACAAATTCTTGTCGCCTTTCGCTTTGATCTCTTTAAAAGTCTCGAATGCAACCACCGAGGAGGAGCCATATTCTGAAAGGTTGGTTTTGCTCATAATACCCGGCACTTCGCTGGAGCTGTGTGCCATTAGCATAATGGGCGTCGTGGGATGCTTTTTACGCAAGGTTGATACCGCATTGATTATTAACTTTTTCAAGTCATCGGCGGAGCGATCTTTGGTAAGTGCAAGATTAGGAATACAATCCAGCAGATATGCAGCAGCATCGACTTCATTGATGAGGTCGAGAATAGGCTGTTCCAGTCTTCCATTTCCGGAGAATGCCAGATTGATGACCGGTTGGCTAAAATTACGACCAAGCATATTTGTCCATCCTAAGCCTGGGCGTGTCGCGCATGCTCCTTGGGCAATCGAAGTACCATAAACGATAATTGGCTTTTCAGTATCCTTTGTGAACTCAAAGCTCGCCCCTTCCTTAACGCCGATTTCCATCCAATCAACCGCATTATACAAGGGAAGGTAAAGCCTGTACTGGTTTCCTTTTCCCCTTGGCACTGCAAGGTTTACATAGTCGTAAGTAATGGTGTCAGCGAACTTATACTTGCCAAAAGACCACTTCCAGTCGCCTGATTTCTCACCTTTTGCATATAAATCAACCCCGCTCACACCTGTAGTCGGCATATGGGGCATATTTAAGGCATTGCGCACCTTGTAGCGCACGGCCACTTCGGGTGAGTTTGAAATAAACTCCACATAGATACCTGCCGCTTGCTGACCTAGGTGCCACACCGGTTCACGAACTTCGGTTTTTAAATTCAAAGGCAAACGAGCATAGGCATCTTCTGCTTTTAAAGCTGCTGTACGCCCCTGCAAAGCTGATTCTTTTAGTGGGTTATGCCAAGAAATATTCTGCGCGAACAGACTCCCTGTTGCTACAAGTAAGAAAAGAGAGCTTAATAAGCTCTCTTTCCAGTTATGAAGTGTTTTCTTCATTATAATACTTTTACCGTTACATTCCTCAACCAAATATCGTCGCCGTGGTCTTGGAATCCAATAACCCCCGCCTTCTCTTTGCCACCTACGGTGCTTAATAACTCAAACGCCAAAGGCCATTTTTCCTTGCTGAATTTGCTGGCTTGTAGCAATTCGATCCAAGATGGAGTCCATAATTCATATTCCACCACTTTCTCGTCGTTCTGATAGTGCGTTACTTTCCCTTTGTTCACCACAATCTTCGCTCTATTCCACTGCCCGGCAGGGAAAGCATTTTGCGGTTTCGCCGGAATCATATCATACAGCGATGCAGATTTACGGTTACCATCAACCCCCTGCTTGGCATCCGGGTGATTTTGATTATCCAGTAATTGGTATTCTGGAGATGAAATATAGATTGGTTGGTTTTTAACCTCTTTGGCTAAGAAAAATACACCCGAGTTTCCTGCCTGTGAGATTTTCCATTCGAACTCTAGTTCAAAGTTTTTGAAATCGTGAGCAAAAATAATATCGCCACCTTCCGCCTTGGCATTGCCTCCCGGTGCTTTCGAGAACTTTAATGTACCATTGTCGATTGCCCATTTTGCAGGCACATGGTCTTTATTGTATCCTCTCCATCCATTTAAGGAAGAACCATCAAACAATACATAAGCTCCCGCAGAATTCTTTTTGAAATCCTTTAAGTTGACCTTCGGAAGTTTATTTAATTCGTATACAGGCTGCGCTTGAGGCGCGGTAGTAGATGATTTTGTTGCACATGATCCTAATGTTAATCCAAATGCAACAATTAATCCATACCCAAAAGTTCTTTTCATAGTCATTAGTCGATTAAGTTGAAAGATTAAATTTAATGAAACAAATTGTAAATGCAAGGTTTAAAATTGTTGTCCTTCCATGTCGCCCATATCATTCTGTTCTCTTTTTTCTTTCTTATTTAAGTCTTGAATACCGAAACGGTAAGAGAATGAGAGAGTCACCATTCGGCGCATCCATCGGTGCGAGAAATGCATTTGTCGATCGGCCAAATAGTTCTTCATCTCAAATTTGCGGGTGTTGAACACATCTCTAGCGTTCAAACTCAAGGTTCCCTTTTTCTTTAAGATGTCTTTCTTCAGTGCCACATCTACTCCTTTCATCGGTTCCATCTGCCCCTGCATGGTCTTCATGCCGCTGCGATAATCACCGCGAACCTGTGCAGAGAATGTAGGCGTAAATTTCAGGTTCGTCGTCAAGTTTCCATTCCAGTTGAATGATTCGCGCTCGTTCAACCCCAATCCCGGTTTTGGATTAAATTTGATTGAAGATAAGTTTAAGTTTCCTGTAACATCCCACCAGCTAAATAGATTGACTTTCGAGATTAACTCGAAACCGGCAACATCCATATCAGAAGCATTTTCCCATTTCGAATAATTTACATTGGTGCGGTCACCAACAATCTCCGAAATCATCGATGGATCGTATAGGACGGGTTGTACTTCATCGTTTACACGACGATAGAAAGCTGAAGCTACAAAGTTCCATTTCTCATAGAATTTGGAGAAACCGAGCTCCATAGCATGGATATCCTCCGGCAATAGGTTCGGATTACCCTGCATAAAATTCTGTTCATCCGACATGTTGATAAATGGATTCACCTGCCATCCCCTAGGCCGTTGTACGCGTCGAGAATAGCTTAACTGAATCTTATCCGTCTTAGCCTCGCCTACTCCATAACTCAGGAATACACTTGGGTATAATCGGAAATAATCTAACTTACCATCCGCGCGGATAGGAACAGTGGGTGCATCCTCATCATAAGAATAGATGCTGGTATTTAAGTAAGCTTGCTCAGCACGCAAACCGAACTGTGCACCTAATCGGTCGGTCAATTTACGTTGATAATTGGCGTATAGCGCATGTACGGCACTGCTCATATCGAAATCATTCGTCACAGAGAAATCTGTTGCAAATTCATTTGTAAGGGTGTCTAATAATTCGGAATACTGGCTTTCATCGGCATAGCGCAGAATAGAGCGGTATCCAGCTTCAAACTTATGGTCCTCGCCTAATGGGAGTGTATAATCCAATTGAAAGTTCCAGTTTCTACCCAGTTCAGAAGTCGTATTCTGACGTCTTAAATCGGCAATACCGCTGGCATAGGTCTGGTGAAAATCGTTGGTACCATCTTCCGTGTCATATCCAAAGGAAACATTAGCCATAAGCTCCTCACCTTGTCGCTTAAAGGTGCGCTTATAGTCTAGTTGTGCATCAACTCCGAAGTCCTGCTCTTCCTGCATCGCGTTTCTAAAACTGCTCGCACCGTATTCCGGTATATTCCAATATTGATAGTTGATTTTACGTCCGCGTTCATTGTCACGAATACTAAAGTTCCCCGCAATGCTCAGTGAGTTTTTATCATTGATATAATAATCGGACCCTAAACGTATCGTATGGTTATAACCCAAACGAGAGCTCTCGTCTCCACTGCGCGTGCGCGGGCTTAAATCCGTAACCTGTCCGTTGATATACTCCGTATTATCATTGAAGCCATCACCCATAGAGTTTCTTCTGGCAAAATTGTAGCTACCGAAGTAATTTATCTTGCCTGGTCGGTAGTTTAATGTAACACCGCCGTTTGCATTTTCATAATTTCCTATAGATGCATTGACCGAACCGTTCAGTCCTAGTCGTGCATTCTTCTTCAAAATGATATTCACGATACCCGACTGCCCTTCGGCATCATAGCGAGCGGATGGATTGGTGA
Source organism: Sphingobacterium sp. UBA2700 (assembly GCA_002354335.1). Taxonomy (GTDB): domain Bacteria; phylum Bacteroidota; class Bacteroidia; order Sphingobacteriales; family Sphingobacteriaceae; genus Sphingobacterium. The sequence goes on from DELI01000005.1 coordinate 206,698, forward strand.
TAATTTCCACCTTATCAATCGCCTCAGCAGGCAAAGACTGTAAAAAAGCATTGATGTCGGAACCAGCCATAGCCGACTCCTTGCCATCCACTAGAATGCGTACGGATGTAGATCCCCGAAGACTGATTGCCCCATCAGACTCAACCTGCAAGGTTGGTACATTGCCCAACAATTCTTGCGCACTCCCCCCAATGCTGATGCTGCTCTGCGACACATCGAACACCTTTTTGTCGATACCAATCTGTAAGTCAGGCACCCTTCCTTGCACCACAACTTCTTCAATTTGCTTTCCGTCTTCTAGAAGCGTGATTTTTCCAAGATTGATATCCTGATTCGCTGCAATGCTAATATTGCCTCTATTATACGTTTCATGACCGAGAAAACTTATTTGAATACGATAGGTTCCTGCCGATAGGTCTTCAAATCTGAATGTTCCAGCATTGCTTGTTTGTTGACCTTTATGAGCGCCCTGCGTAGCCCCAGGAATCAGATTTACGCTAGCACCAACGGCTAAGGTTGTCCCGTCTTGTTCATAGACAGTTCCACGGATAATACCTTTTTGAGCAAATAAAATAAATGGAAATAGGAATAGGATGAGGAGTAGTTGATTCTTCTGCATGCAATATCTTCGTTTCTAGTGATAAGATGCAAAATTGCAGAATAAAGAGGGAAGTAAACCCATCGTAACTGCATTATTACGTGTATTTTAGACCCTTACTCTATACTAACGGTAAGTCCCTCAGACTTTAGAATCTTTCGGTAAACCTCCATTTCCGTATAGGAGCCTTCGAGAATTGCGCATTTTCCTTTGGTATGAACAGTCCAAGCTATTCTTGCCGCTTCTTCCTCCCCATATTGCAGATAATGCATCAAACATTCGATCACATGATCAAAGGTATTGATATCATCATTCCATAAAATCAATCGATTGGACTCCTTCGTTACGGCTAGTATTTCTTCAAGTGTAAATGCCTCGGTTTCTACCTCTACGCTCATAAAGCAAAAATAGCTTATTTTTCAAATAATTCCTTAATTTTGGCGAATTGTTTACTAATAAAGACCCTATGTTTCAATCGAAAATAGCTGGACTAGGCTACTATGTCCCTAAGAATGTATATACCAACAACGATATGACACGTTTTATGGAGACCTCTGATGAATGGATCCAGGAACGTACGGGTATCAAGGAAAGACGATTTGCAGATCGCGTTGGAGAAACAACGACTAGCATGGCGGTAGAGGCTTCTAAAATTGCTATCGAGCGAGCAAACACAACCGCTGAAGAAATCGATTTTATTATTTTCGCAACATTATCTCCTGATTATTATTTCCCTGGCTGCGGCGTTTTGTTACAAAGAGAGATGGGAATGAAAGAAGTCGGTGCATTGGATGTCAGAAATCAATGCTCAGGCTTTGTATATGCATTATCTATTGCAGATCAGTTTATTAAGACCGGCATGTACAAGAACATCCTTGTTGTAGGATCGGAGAAGCATTCCTTCGCCTTGGACTTTTCTACGCGCGGACGTGCGGTATCTGTTATCTTCGGAGACGGCGCTGGAGCGGTTGTATTGCAACCGACTACAGAGCCTGGAAAAGGTATTCTTAGCACGCATCTTCATTCTGATGGTGCAGAAGCTGAAAAACTAGCAATGTATTATCCTGGGGCTTCTGCGGGATGCTATTTGGAAAATCCTCCTACATGGCCAGATCAAGAGCTTGGCGGTATGTTGATGACGAAAGAAATGCTGGAAGATGGTTCTGCTTTCCCCTATATGGACGGACAAGCAGTATTCAAAAAAGCAGTCGTAAAATTTCCTGAAGTGATCGGCGAAGCCTTAGCTAAAAATAACTTAAAACCAACGGATATTGACATGTTGATTCCGCATCAGGCAAACTTACGTATCTCGCAATTTGTGCAGAAGACGATGGGATTGCCGGATGAGAAGATCTTCAACAACATACAAAAATATGGCAATACAACAGCTGCATCGGTGCCAATCGCCCTTTGTGAGGCTTGGGGGCAAGGAAAGATTAAGGATGGTGACCTAGTATGTCTAGCAGCTTTCGGTGCTGGCTTCACCTGGGGATCTGCTTTAATTCGCTGGTAAGAAATTAAAAATACTCCCAGGTATCTCTGGAAAAAGTAACAGGAATGAAAGTTCTTGATGGCCATTGAAAACAGATACTTCCAGAAAAAAAAGAGCGGGCTATCGACAACGATAGCCCGCTCTTTTTATACATTTTCAACAGTTTCTTGCGATAGTTTCTCTGTCTTCACGCTCTTGGCTGGTTTCTTCTTAGGGAATCCCGAATTAAAAAATACATCCCATATAGACGAACTTACACCAAAACCTTTCTCTGGATCCGAGTAATGATGTAACATATGGTGATCTTTTATTCTCTTGAAGATTCCAGACTTGAAATTTGCATGATGCATCGCATAATGGCTCTCGTCATAGATCAAGTATCCTAAGAGAAATCCAGCAAAGAACGCTGCCAAGGTAAACTCGGCAAAGAAAAAACTAAATAGAATATAAATTATGGTAGCCATTGGAATGCTGGCTGATAATGGCATTACTAAACGCAATCTATCCTTCGGAAAGTCATGATGCACGCCGTGGAAGATGAAGTGGATCCGCTGTCCGAACTTTGAGCTAGGCTCATAATGAAACACCCATCGATGGAGTACATATTCTGCAAGCGTCCAAAAAGCTAGTCCGAAGAGAAACCACAGCGCAATTGCCCCTGATGTCATCCCCCCTTGAGCAGACGCTTTCCAAATAAAATAAATGATGACAGGAATCCAAAAAATAAGTGGAACAGTAAAGTGAACCTTGGTTAATGACTCCAAAAAATCATTCTTAAACATACGTGAAGATTCCGTAGAATTGGAAACATATAACTTCTTCGCCATAGCACTCCTTCTAAAAAGTAAACCCTAATAGTTAATAATCTAGCCATAATAGCAAAAGGCTAGCATAATTGAATTAGAACAAATGTACTTAAAAATGGTTCTGACTTACTTTATTTACTGATATTTTGACAATTTTTAGATAAAAGTCAGAATAGTATTTAGTATTTAGTAGTTAGTAGGTAGACCTAGGGTTGGAATTAGCTTCTATGTATGAGAGAATAGGTGTAATACAATAAATATAAGACACCTCCTAACCATCTTCCCTCTCCTAGACACTTTTTCGCAGAAATACATATCCACAATCCTTAAAAACTTACATCTGATATCTAAAATATAATATCAGCCCTAGGTCTAAATACTAACTACTATATACTAAATACTAAAAAAGCCACTAACTACGTCAGTGGCTTTCCTTATACAAATATTTTTTATGCTTATCCGTTTGATAGCGCTGCAGCACCGGAAACAATTTCTGTTAACTCGGTTGTAATAGCAGCTTGACGAGCCTGGTTGTACGACAATTTCAATGAACGTAATAAATCACCTGCGTTTTCAGTTGCTTTATCCATTGCAGTCATACGAGCACCATGTTCTGAAGCATTAGAATCTAGAACAGCTTTATAAAGCTGGATCTTGATTGCTTTAGGAATTAGCTCTTCAATAATCTTCTCTTTAGAAGGTTCGATAATGTAATCAAGTTCTGCAACATTCTCTTCTTTTTCCTCAGGAAGCAGAGGTAAGATTTGCTCTGAAGTAAGGATTTGAACTGCAGCATTACGGAATTGGTTATAAACAACCTCAACGCGGTCGATATTACCTTCCTTGAACTGATCCATAACATACTCTGTAACTTTAGACACGTTTTCGAAGTCTAGGTTATTGAATAGTTCATTATGGTTACCAATTACATTAAAGTTGCGTCTGCTAAAGAAATCATGACCTCTCTTACCGATAGCAATAATACTAACATCACCTCTTGCAAATTGATCCGCATATTTATCAGCGATCAAGTTATTGGCAGTCTTAATCGCATTCGCGTTGAATGCACCAGCCAAACCTCTGTTCGAGGTAACCACAATAACCAAAACCTTTGTAGGAATACGATCTTGTGTATAAGGCGAATTATTACCCTCTACAGATGCCGATACTTGTGCTAAAATGTCTCTTAACTTGTTAGCATAAGGACGTAATTGCACAATAGCATTTGTCGCACGCTTCAACTTCGCAGCAGAAACCATTTTCATAGCTTTCGTAATCTGCTGAGTCGATGTTACGGAGGTAATACGATTTCTAACTTCTTTTAAGTTTGCCATATTTCTTTTTTAGATATAGGATCTCAGATTTCAGATGAGTGAACTATCCTCCAAAGAATAAATCACCCATCCTACTCTATGATCTAATGTCTATACTCTAATGTCTAATTAATATTTAGAAGCTAATTCTTTAGCTACTTTTTCTAATACATCAGTCAATTCATCGGAGAATTTACCAGCTTTTAATGCTGATAGAACTTCTGGATGACGTTGTTCCAATTGAGTTAAGAACTCCTCTTCGAATTGTCTTACTTTATTTACCGGAACAGCACGCAATAAGCCTTTTGTACCTGCGTAAATAATAGCAACTTGTTTCTCTACAGCAACTGGTGAATATTGACCTTGTTTAAGGATTTCCACGTTACGAACACCTTTATCCAATACTGCTTTCGTTGCAGCATCTAGATCAGATCCGAATTTCGCGAAAGCCTCAAGCTCACGGTATTGTGCTTGGTCTAATTTCAATGTACCAGCAACTTTTTTCATCGATTTAATCTGCGCATTACCACCAACACGTGATACCGAAATACCTACGTTGATCGCCGGACGGATACCTGCGTTGAATAAGTTAGACTCTAAGAAGATCTGACCATCAGTAATCGAAATTACGTTAGTCGGGATATAAGCTGATACGTCACCCGCTTGTGTCTCGATAATCGGAAGAGCTGTTAATGAACCACCACCTTTTACTAAGTGTTTGATAGACTCTGGAAGGTCGTTCATGTTGCGCGCGATCTCATCAGAAGAGTTGATCTTCGCAGCACGCTCTAATAAACGAGAGTGAAGGTAGAATACGTCTCCTGGGTATGCCTCACGGCCTGGAGGACGTTTCAATAATAAAGACACCTCACGGTAAGCCACAGCCTGTTTAGATAAATCATCATAAACGATTAATGCAGGGCGACCTGTATCACGGAAGAACTCGCCGATTGCAGCACCCGCCATTGGCGCATAGAACTGCATTGGAGCTGGATCAGCTGCAGATGCAGAAACGATCACAGTGTAAGGCATTGCACCTCTTTCTTCCAATGTACGAACGATGTTCGCTACTGTAGAGTTCTTTTGACCTACAGCAACATATATACAGAATACTGGTTGACCAGCATCATAGAATTCTTTTTGATTTAAGATCGTATCGATACATACCGCAGTTTTACCTGTCTGACGGTCACCGATTACTAACTCACGTTGTCCACGACCAATTGGAATCATCGCATCGATTGCTTTGATACCTGTTTGTAATGGTTCAGTTACTGGCTGACGGTAGATAACACCTGGAGCTTTACGCTCGATAGGCATTTCGTATGTCTCACCAGCGATAGGTCCTTTACCATCGATTGGCTGACCTAAAGTATTTACTACACGGCCTAACATACCTTCACCTACTTTAATAGATGCGATACGGTTAGTACGTTTGATAGTATCACCTTCTTTGATTTCATCTGAAGAACCTAAGATTACGACACCCACGTTGTCTTCTTCTAAGTTCATCACAATACCTTGTAATCCGTTTGCAAACTCAACCAACTCACCTGATTGAACTTTTGTTAAGCCGTAAATACGTGCAATACCGTCACCTACTTGTAATACGGTACCCACTTCTTCTAATTCGGCCTCTGACTTAAAGCCTGACAATTGCTCTCTAAGAATTGCCGAAACTTCATCTGGTCTTACCTCTATCATTGTTTAAATTCGTATAAGGGGTTTTTATTCTATTATTTCTATGACTCGCTAGGCGGGTTAGTGCCCTGCGAAATGTCTTTCTAATTTTTCTAATTTACCGTTGATGCTTGCATCAATTTGTCTATCACCAACGCGAACAACAAAACCACCAATCAAAGATTTATCAACCTTGTTAGACAAGATCACTTCTTTATTGATTTGTTGAGCGATAGCCGTGCGCAAAGCTTGTAAATTATCTTCCGATAGAGGAGCTGCTGAAGTAACTTCTGCTTTCACAATTCCCTTCACCTCGTTATACTCAGCGATGAACTCTTGCGCAGTAGCATATACCAATTCAGCACGTCCTTTTTTCACCATGATATTGAAGAAACCGATAATCTCTGGCTTCACCTTACCCTGGAATAATGCGTTCAAGATCGCCAATTTCTTATCTGTTTTGATAATTGGGTTCTTTAAAACAGCTTGCAACTCCGTACTCGACTTCAGAATCGCCACGATTTCCTCCATGTCGACCTTAATTTCGTCTAAGTTGTTATGCTCTTTTGACAAATCAATTAATGATTTGGCATATCTTGAAGCTACTTTGAAAACTGACATACGTTAATTCTTAATTTGGTAAGCAATTAGTTTAATTTCACATCTTTCAACAAATCAGAAACTAATGCTTCTTGTTTGTTTTGATCTTCAAACTCTTTGCTTAATACTTTACGAGCAATATCCAAAGATAATGCAGACACTTGATTTTTAACCTCAGCTAAAGCTTTTTGTTTTTGGTCTTCGATCTCACGTTTTGCTTGCTCGATGATTTTACCACCTTCAGCTTGAGCTACTTCTTTCGCCTCAGCAACAATCTTATCTTTCAACTCCTTTGCTTCTTTTAAGATGATATCACGTTCCTCACGAGCTTGCTTTAATAAAGCCTCATTCTCGTTCGTTAAACGCGCCATCTCTAACTTCGCTTTCTCAGCAGAAGCTAAAGCATCAGAAATACCTTTTTCGCGCTCTTCTAAAGCGTTTACAATAGGTTTCCAAGCAAACTTACCTAGGATAAAGATAACGATCAATAAGATGATCAATTGCCAGAAGAACAGACCGTACGAAAACTGATTAATTAATGCGTCCATTTATGTATGTATAAAATATAGATTTTAAGTTCTTTTTTTTGTTAAAACATAACTTGCAACCAACCGTTACAAGTTATGCTTAGTTTTTTCAAATCTTGGGGCTTATTTACCTAAGATTAAAGCACCGAATGCTAAACCTTCAACAAGGGCACCGATGATGATCATTGCAGTTTGAATTTTTGATGCTGCTTCTGGTTGACGAGCGATAGCTTCCATTGCAGAACCACCGATTTTACCTAAACCTAAACCTGCACCAATTACGATTAAACCTGCACCTACTAAATTTGGGATCATAATAATTATTATTTATATAATTTAACAAAAAAATTCTACTAGTGATGAGCGTGTTCTTCTACCGCCATACCGATAAACAGGGATGACAACATCGTAAAGATAAACGCCTGTAAAAATGCAACCAATAACTCAAGGAAGAATAAGATCAATGTTAATAACATCGACACGCCGATACTTCCAGGGATAGTCAATTGATGTTGGAATAAGTAAACGATTGCAATTAATCCCATTACTACAGAGTGACCTGCTGTAATGTTTGCAAACAAACGTAGCATTAACGAGAAAGGTTTAGTAAACATACCTAGAACCTCGATTGGCGCTAATACGAATTTAAAAGGAACCGGTACACCTGGCATCCAAAAGATGTGCTTCCAATAGTCTTTGTTTGCTTTGAATGTCGTGATGACGAACGTAAATAAAGCTAAACACAAAGTGATGGAGATATTACCTGTAACGTTGAATCCTAGTGGAGTCAATCCTAATAAGTTTAAAGTGAAGATTAAGAAGAATACCGAAAGTAAATACGGCATAAATTCTTTGTAACGGTGCCCGATGTTGGGAATCGCCATCTCGTCACGTACGTAAAGCACTAAAGGCTCTAATACACGTGCGAAACCTTTAGGGATAGCGTTCGCACCGTTTTTATAAGTTTTTGCTAAACCGATGAAACCGATAAACAACAATAATGCTGTCAACATTAAACCTAAAACGTTCTTTGTAATCGAGAAGTCTAAAGGTTTTGCATTCGTTGCATGATGCTTATCATCATAGGTAATTGTGCCGGCAGCATCTGTTTTATAGATTTTACCGTGGTATAGTTTGTAATAATTTCCAGCCTTTTCAACTACTTTATCGCCATGTTCAAATTCAGCAGCTGAAAACACATGAAGACCGTTGTCAATCAAAATTACAGGAAGAGCGAAGCCATAATGCTTGTTTGCTTCTTTATCCACGAATAACGTCCAATAGTAATCATCCTGTAAGTGATGATCAATGTGTTCTTTGATTTCTTGGTCTTTTGTTTTCCCCTCAGTTCCATGTGCTTCCTCAGCAGCGAACGAGCGAAATGGGCTTACAGCGATAAATAATACTGCGATAAATAAAAGTACTCTTCTCAGACTCACCATTTTAACTAGTGTTGAATTATGACAAATTTTGCGCAAAAATACAATTTTATTTGGCATTAGTTCACATTTATGAAAACTTTTTGAAAATTTACTTTTCCACATTGCGACCTTCCGTGTTGAGTAAACGAAATGCAATATAGACATCGAAAAAAAGGTATAAAAAGAATACGCCTAAGAAATTCAATTCAATGAAATTATTCTCCAATAAATCTAGGCCAGAATGAATAAAAATATAACTCGCAACAGACTTCAATAACATGGCTCCCAAAAACACAAAACCCAGTTGTTTTGGCATCGCATACTCGGCGCCATACAGGAATAAAATCATCACTAAAGACGACACGGCCCCGAAGGTGTACATGCTCGCCAAACTATAGTCCGTTCCAATCCACCAGTGGTCCTGGTCATTAATCTTAAGGATAAAATAATGAAGCCCGTAGGCAATACCCGTCAGAACAACCAAGTAGATTAAGAATTCGAAAATTTTATTCATTTTTATTGATATAGTTTACCTGTCTAATAAATTGGTACATCGAAACCAATACACCCAGCATCGTCAATCCCTTCATCCACCACTCTCCCTCAACTTGATATTTACCGTCAAGCCAAGTTCCAACCCAATAGAAAGCATAAATAGTCACGCCCATTTGAAAAGGCATACTCGTGAAAACCAACCACTTATTTACTTTCTTGTTTGATTTCTCTTCTTTCAAAGGTATTCGATTTCAGCAAATATAATTATTTATACCTACGCTAGGGCTTCTCAGCCAATATTTCCACATGTCTTTGCGCTATCCGAACTGCCGGATAATCCACATCAGGCCCTAACATCGTCTTCAACTCTAATGTTGTCGCTTCGGGGTTCTTTTCTATCAGTGTAACAATCTGGCTTAGCTCCTGTTCTGTCATCAAATCCGTAGCTTCCAATTCTGTCCCCATGAAATTGATTAAATGTCCATAAATGGTGCCGGCAACCATATTGCGTTTCTCCGCAATCTCCGCAATCTCCATTCCATCCTGAAACATTTCTAAAGTAATCGACTTCGTATCCTTTTCTTTTTCATTCTCGGACTCCTTTGGAAGATCATCCTTTGGCTTCGCCCAGGTTAACAATTCCTCCGAAACCTGATCATTCGACTTCGTTAATGCCTCCGCAATCGTCAAGCTGTGTTTCAATTGCTCGAACTTGCGTTTAAAATCTAACAACAAGCCTTTCAGCAAAGTCACATATTTCTTCGTACGTTTCTTGACTTTCCATGCTTCTAAATGGGCTTCTAGAGCCTGTAGACAGTCCTTTTCAAAGGTTGGTAAAAACCAATTCACCGCGGCCTTTGAGCGATCGCAGATTAAATCATAATCGATCTCATCTCGCTTGCTCAATAACCCATGCAGTTGGCTCATAAACTTATTCGCCACCTGCTCCTGTTTCTTCAACGAATCTAAAATACCGGTCAATACCGTAATCGCCTCTTCCTTCTGCTCCATCTTCTTATCGCGGTATTCCTCAACAAGTTTTTCGAATTCATCCGTCAACTGATGCCAACGGAACGAGTGCAAAAGAATTTGTCCTAAATAATTCTGTCTGCTCTTTTGCAGGATATCATCTAGATTACCCATAGCGGCCATCTGCTTCATAAAGTTCACCACCTGATGATCCGTGCGAATAGCAAATGGAGAAATCTTAGATCGCAATACCAAACCCTCTAAGCCTGTCAGTCTACTCAGCGCGACATAAACCTGCCCCGCAGCGAATGAAGTACCAGCATCAACGATGGCCTTTTCAAAGGTCAATCCCTGACTCTTATGGATGGTGATTGCCCATGCCAATCGCAAAGGGAATTGCGAAAAGGTACCTAATACCTCTTCTTCTATCTTATCATCGCCTTTATTGTAGGAATAACGGATATTCTCCCAAGTTTCCCGCTTCACCACCACATCTTCCTCATCATTTGGAAAAGAAACGATCACTTGGTGCTTATCCAAATTAATATCCTTAACCGTCCCGATCTTCCCGTTATAATAACGTCGATCCTCCCCTGTGTCATTTTTGATGAACATCACCTGTGCACCGATTCGCAAACTCAGATTCTCGTCTGCCGGGAACATCGATTGACCAAAATCATCCTTAATCAGCGATTTAATCTGATGCAGCTTCGTATCTAAGCTCATCAGCTTCTCCTGATTGATCTGATCAGCAAGACGATTATGAGAGGTTAAGGTAATGTACTGCTCGTCTTTTTCCGGAATAAAATCCGGCTTATAATGTGCATTCAGTTCTTCCAACTCTTCAGCACTCGTCTCATTATTACGGATGCTATTCAGGACGCGAATAAAAGCATCGTCCTGTTGTCTATAGATCTTTTTTAATTCGATCAATATTGGAGGATGCTGCTTAAATACCTTAGCATCGAAAAAAAACATACTGCTATAGTAATCTCTCAACACCTGCCACTCACGATCTTGCACGACCGGCGGCAGCTGATATAAGTCGCCGATAAACAAAACTTGCACACCGCCAAAAGGGCGCATATCCCGACGCACACTCTTCAATATGACATCGATAGCATCCAAGGTATCTGCGCGTACCATCGAGACCTCATCGATCACCAGCAACTCCAACTCTTGAAGAATGGCACGACGTTGCTTCGTCAGCTTAATGGTGCTAAACAGACGATGTTTATTGTAGATAAACTGATCAGTTTCACCCCATTGCAAAGGATAATCTTCAATAAAAACACCAAAGGGCAACCAAAACAATGCATGCAGGGTTGTACCTCCGGCATTCATCGCCGCCACACCGGTAGGCGCCGTAATTGCCATCTTCTTATAGCTATTTTCCCGAATAAACTTCAGGAAGGTGGTCTTACCGGTACCCGCTTTTCCTGTTAAAAAGATGGGTTGTTGTGTCTGATTGACGAAAGCAACGGCTTGAGCAAAAACATCATTATCAGTATCGAAATTCTGAGACATAGCAATTAAAATTACAAAGGCAAATATACGTCAATTCGGGCTAAGGACTTCGAAATATGCTTGTATTAATACAAAAGTTATATTATCTTCACCATGTAAACGTAAATAACCATGGCATATATTGATAAAAATGATTTGTTCCAAGAGGTTGAAACAAAGTTGACCGAGAAAGGCTTCAAGATTGAGAATGTTGACCAAAACAGACCGTGGGGTGGTTTCTTTGTTATCAATGAGGATCAAGCACAGGAGTTTGCCAATGCATACTTCGAAGGACTTGATGTTCAAGATTTAAAAATATCCGGCAAACTGAGCCCAAAGATTCTTATTGTTGGACCTAACAAACGTCTTTCTTGGCAGTACCATCATCGCAGAGCAGAAATTTGGCGCGTTATTCGCGGCGAAGTGGGCGTAGTAACAAGTCCGAACGATGAGGAGCATGAATTAAAAATCTTGAAAGAAGGCGATTCTATCCGCCTTAGTCAAGGGGAAAGACACCGACTGGTAGGTATGGAATCTTATGGCGTGGTTGCGGAAATCTGGCAACATACCGACGCAGGAAATCCATCGGATGAAGAAGATATTGTACGCGTACAGGATGATTTCGGTCGCGGAGAATAATAAACGATATTTTAAGGAGAAGAGCTGTTCACAACGAACAGCTCTTCTTTTTTTATAACCGGCTTTTTGAAGGCCATCCAGAAGGTTTATTCCAGCCAGCATTTAATCGCAAGACAGAGGCATATATACCCTGAAATCTCCCATTTCTTATTGCTTAAGGCTACAGATTATTCGACATCAGCCTTGTCGATCTTAGCAACTGCATCAAAGCATGATTGCGTTTACTGTTAAGTTTTTTTATATTTTTGCAATGGTTCATTCATATCTAGTATAAATTATGACAGCATATAACGAAGACAGTATACGATCGCTCGATTGGAAAGAGCATATCCGGTTAAGACCAGGTATGTATATCGGTAAATTGGGAGATGGATCTGCTTACGACGATGGGATTTATGTTTTGCTAAAAGAAGTCGTGGACAACTCGATTGATGAGTTCGTGATGGGCGCTGGCAAGACGATCGATATTTCAGTCAATGACAATAAGGTTTCCGTGCGTGACTATGGCCGCGGTATTCCAATCGGTTCTGTTGTCGATGTTGTTTCCAAAATCAATACCGGTGGTAAGTATGATAGCAAGGCCTTTCAAAAATCGGTCGGTTTAAATGGTGTGGGTACTAAGGCGGTAAATGCTTTGTCCAATCAATTCACCGTACAGTCCTACCGCCAAGGTCAAACGCGTATTGCGCAGTTCAGTAAAGGCGAATTATTAACCGATGAACAAAAAGAAACGACGCAAAGAAACGGCACATCCGTAACTTTCTACCCCGACGACTCTATTTTCAAGAACTATAAATACCGTCTAGAGTTTGTGGAGAATATGATCTGGAATTATGTTTTTCTTAACTCCGGGTTGACCATTAACTTCAATGGCGAGAAATTCGTTTCAGAAAATGGTCTAAAGGATCTATTAGAGCGCAATGTGGATACCGAAGGCATGCGCTATCCTATTATCCATTTACGTGGTGAGGATATCGAAATCGCATTGACCCACGGCCAACAATATGGCGAGGAATATTACTCCTTCGTCAACGGGCAACATACAACACAGGGCGGAACGCATCAAGCGGCATTCCGCGAAGCCGTTGTAAAAACCATCCGCGAATTCTATAAAAAAGAGTTTGATGCCTCCGATGTACGTGCTTCTATCATTGGCGCTATCGCCATCAAAGTTCAGGAACCGGTTTTCGAATCGCAGACAAAGACAAAATTAGGCTCCCAAAGCGTTGGACCCGAAGGACCAACGGTAAGAACTTTCATCAATGACTTCGTGAAAAAAGCATTGGATGATTACTTACATAAAGACGCTGCAACGGCTGACGCTTTACTAAAACGTATCATGCAGTCGGAGCGCGAGCGCAAAGATATTGCAGGCATCAAGAAGTTAGCCAATGAGCGCGCGAAGAAAGCCTCGCTACACAACCGAAAACTAAGAGATTGCAAAATTCACTTCAGCGATAAACATGAACGCAATCTAGAAACTACTTTATTCATTACTGAGGGGGACTCTGCGAGTGGATCAATCACCAAATCTCGCGATGTACAGACACAAGCAGTTTTCAGCTTAAAGGGTAAGCCTTTGAACTCCTATGGGCTGACTAAGAAGATTGTCTACGAAAATGAAGAGTTCAATTTATTGCAGCATGCATTGAATATTGAAGATGGTATCGAAGGACTACGTTACAACAATATCGTCATCGCAACGGATGCCGATGTCGACGGGATGCACATTCGCTTACTCCTAATGACGTTTTTCTTGCAGTTCTTCCCCGACTTAGTGAAAGCAGGCCATGTTTCCATTTTACAAACGCCATTATTCCGCGTAAGAAATAAGAAAGAAACGATATACTGCTATTCTGACGAGGAAAGACAGCGTGCAATCGCTAAATTGGGAGGTAAGCCGGAGATTACCCGATTCAAAGGTCTTGGTGAGATTTCACCTTCCGAGTTCGGTTTGTTTATCGGGAATGACATGCGCTTAGACCCCGTTATTCTTTCAAAAGACAATAAGCTTCCACAGTTGCTCGAATACTACATGGGTAAGAATACCCCAGATCGTCAGCAGCACATTGTCAACAACCTTCGGATAGAAGTTGATCTTGAGGAAGAACTGGCTAAAGAAGCTGTATAACCTTCATGGGGAGGTTTTCCTCCCCTATTTTTTTTACAACCTAACCTACCATGCATAATCAAACCTTAATTCTCATCCAGTGCAAGGATGCCGTTGGCCTCGTGGCCATCATTTCCAATGTTTTGGCACAGCACCATCTCAACATCGTTGCGATGCGCGAATTTGTCGATGAAGTCGATCGCAAGTTCTTTGTACGCGTTGTTTGTAGCGGAACACTGCACAATAAGAGCAAACTTCAAGAAGACCTCTCCGCGCAGCTTCCCGCAAGCACACAACTGACAATCAATCCGGATATTCAAAAGAAGCTTGTTATTCTGGTTACGAAAGAGCATCATTGCCTCGCAGATATCCTGGTTCGTTATTATTTTAAGACCTTACAGGCCGACGTTGCCGCCGTTATCGGAAATTACGATACCCTTCAGCATTTTACCGAGAAATTCGATATCCCTTTCCATTATATCTCGCATGAAGGCAAATCAAAGGAAGCATTTGAATTCGAACTTGCCGAAGCGATAAAACCATACCAGCCGGATTATGTCATCCTAGCCAAGTTTATGCGTATTTTATCGCCGACATTCGTAAGCCAGTTTCAAGGTAAACTTGTCAACATCCACCACTCCTTTTTGCCTGCCTTCATTGGTGCGAACCCCTATCAGCAAGCACACGACCGCGGTGTAAAAATTATCGGTGCAACCGCTCACTATGTAACCGATGATCTGGACGAAGGCCCCATTATTGTGCAAAACACCAAATCTATTGACCATAGCTATGACGTGACACGCATGCGAACAGCAGGAAAAGAAATCGAAAAAGCAGTACTCGTAAGAGCAATACAGCTACTGACTGAAGATCGCGTGATGCTGAATGGAAATAGGACCATTGTGTTTAAGTAGTTCTCAGATTTTAGATGTGAGATTTTAGACATTAGCGTATTGTCTTTGAACCAAGAAAGGAAGGATGTAAGGATGAACAGGATATTACGCCATAGGTCTTTATACTAAGTACTAACTACTAAAGACTATTTCTGATCATCCTCCTTTCTTGCCTCAAGACAGTGTCTAATATTTGAAATCTAATGTCTGATGTCTATTAGACATCTATAAACGCCATAGGTCGAACCAGCAACTACTATGTACTAAATACTACCCCATTCAAAGCCCTTTCAAACCCGTTCAAGAGCGGGTTTGAAAGGGCTTTGAATGGGGTTTGAAAGGGCTTTACAAGGGGAGTGAGTCAAAGGAGATTTAAATAAAGTTGCTCGCTGTACAATAGCGTAGTATCTACATATTAATTTTTTGACTCACAAAACATCATGTGTAAATTGCAAAGCGATTAATTTTGCAGCTTTATTATTAACACTTACGTCGATCAATCAAATGAGATTTAGATATGACATCGGCCTGTTAAGGGCTTTTGCCGTCCTTGCGGTCTTGTTTTATCACTTTAAGGTACCTTATTTCCAGGGTGGTTACCTTGGTGTGGATGTATTCTTTGTGATCTCTGGTTATTTGATGTCAAATATTATCTTCAAGGGGATCAACAACCAATCTTTTAACTATTTCGAGTTTGTAAAAAAAAGAGCGGTACGGATTATCCCTGCGTTGTTGGTTGTTTCGTTATTTATTTTAATTGTTACACCGATATTATTCTTTGGTCAGCAAGTTCAAACGAATGCCGAATACGTCTTATCAAGTATCACTTTCGTTTCTAACTTTCACTACTGGCTAAATCAAAATTATTTTGATGCTGGCGCGCAGTATAATATTTTTATTCATAGTTGGTCTTTATCAGTAGAATGGCAGTTTTATCTTCTGTTTCCACTATTTATCCTCATCCTTCGCTCACTAACTGGAAATAGGGAGAAGGTTTTTCGAACCCTCTACATATTCGTTACGGTTTTCTCTTTCGTTCTTTGCTTGTACGCCTCCCTGCATTATGCGACCTTTAACTTTTACATGATACCAACACGTGCTTGGGAGATGCTCATGGGTGGAATCGTAATATTCGTCAGCAATCCGCTCCAACGTTTTATCGGGAAGTACAGCAATCTTGTCGTCGCGTTGAGCCTTTGCAGTTTAGTTTTAATGCTCGTAACTTTTGATGAGTCGATCCCATGGCCATCAGCTTATACAGTGCTTCCAACGCTGGCCGCATTTTTAATTCTTGCCATTCATCCACAGCAAGCGTGGATGCAAAATAAGTTGATTCAGTTTATTGGAAATATCTCCTATTCGCTCTATTTATGGCATTGGCCCTTGTTCGTGATAGTAAATAGTTATCAGCTAACAAGCACCTATTATTTATTTCTCGCGTTCCTACTTTCTTTCCTTTTCGCAATGATCTCATACTATTATATCGAAAAGAATGAGCGAATTGCAAATCTTAAAGGCCTGACAATTGGGTTTATCACTCTATTGGCATTTGGATTATTTTCGGTGAAAAAACCGGAGAATGTGGGTTTTAAGGCCGTTAGAATACTTGAGGAAAATTATCGTCCATATTTTGAATATGATCAACTAGAACAGTTCAATGCGTGTAATTGCTTTCTAACAGATGGACCAGATTATCAAAGCTACAACTTTGATCGATGCTTGAAGATAGACACCGCCAGGGAAAATATTCTGTTAATCGGCGATAGTCATGCGGCACAATTTTCCAAGTCGATGCGGACCACGATTGAACCGGACAGGAATTTTCTTGAGGTGTCTGCAGGTTTTGCATTCCCCTTCATCAATGCGAAAGGAAATCAGGAATCCGTAGATCTTCTAAAACAAGTTTTCAAAGAATTTATACCCACAAATAAGCAACAAATCAAGAAGGTTTTCATATCTGTCCACTGGCTCATGCAAAAACGTTTAGATTACTCCGATCAGGAACTCCAGGCAGGCATCAAGGAATTAGTGAGTTACCTTGAGCGGCAGCAATTGGACTATTATTTTATTGGCCAATCAGAATCCTATACAGCTGGATTTAATAAAATATGTTTGGGGATGAAAATTAGTAAGGATGTGAACCTAGAGCAATACTTAGATGTTCGATCGGCGCAATATAATGAATTGCTAAAGTCATTGATTCCGCAGAAGCGTTATATCGATATTTATCTACTTTTAAGAAACTCCAGAACGGATGCGAAAAATAACATGCCTTATATGTTTGACGCTAACCATTTCACGGAATACGGGGCAGATCAAATTGTCGCTTTTTTGAAGGCAAACGACTACCTATAATTGCTTTCAAGTTAAACCTAAAACGACTGGGTTTATATTCGATGCTAGTGTGATTTATATCACTTTTCCCCCCTACCCCTCATTACTTTTTATTTGCTTAAATATTTGCTATTTGCGATGCACAGATAAAGATGATGACCCATACATTTCACATTCCTGTATTAGGATTAGCCTTTTCCGTCGACACTCCACTTAAAGTAGCTCAATACGGCATTTCCTCGGTAATGTCTATTGTAGACGATGAGCTTGTCGAAAGATTAAGAGCATATTATTCTAAACAGCACAATCTACCCTACCAAGAAATTGAAAAATATAGCCCTGATGCTCGTGCAAACCGCATCAGTGCCTATTTGAACATGGTTAAACATTTGGTCGATCAACAAATTCGACATATAAAGCGCGCGAATTGGCTAAAAGATGAGCACGCTATTCAGTATTTTCGATTATTACCCGACGGGGAATTGAAGCAGCTATTCAACACTTGGCTTGCACTAAATCCTAGCAAAGAAAAGGACTCCCTTACAGAAATTATTAAAGAACAGATTGTCCCTGGCGATATCGATGTGAACATCATGTCTAAAGTCGATAAGATTAATCATGCTAAGAATGGTGAGATGCTGCCGGAACAATTCTCGGATGCATCGGCTGCCTTACGTGGATTTGCAAACAGCGATTTGCAATCTTCGGTGATTTTATCTGCCGGGATGAATCCTAGGTTATACAGTTACCTCGCAGAGTTTCCAGCCTTTATGCCGAATAGTGCTGGAACGTTCGACAAGAAGATTACATTAAAAGTATCAGATTATCGTTCTGCTCTTATTCAAGCTAAATTTTTAGCGAAGAAGGGTATTTGGATTTCCGAATACCGTATCGAATCGGGCTTAAACTGTGGAGGACATGCGTTTGCCACCGAAGGCTTCCTTTTGGGCCCGATTCTAGAAGAGTTTAAAACAAATAAACTTAATATGATTCAGGAGGTTTTGCCGTTGTACCAACAAGCATTGGCAGAAAAAGGGATAACTTTTAATGAGACACCCCTCCTAAAAATCACCGTTCAAGGCGGTGTAGGAACAAATCGGGAACACCAGTTTTTGATGAACCACTATGGTGTTGATCAGGTAGGCTGGGGTTCCCCTTTTCTATTGGTACCGGAAGCAACGACTGTCGACGAAGAAACCTTACAGAATTTAGCCAATGCTGAGGCTGCTGATTTTTATATCAGCGAAGCGTCACCATTGGGGGTACCTTTCAACAACTTCAGAAAGAGCAGCGCAGAGATCAATCGTCTACAGCGCATTGAGCAGGGCAAACCTGGCTTTCCATGTACTAAGAAATACCTCGTTTCTAGCAACGTATGTGGTGAGGAATTGATCTGCACAGCTTCCCGACAGTATCAAAATCTGAAGATTAAGGAGTTGAAAGCACAGGATTTACCAGAAGCAGCATATCAGCAGGCATTTAATAAAATCGTGGAAAAGCAATGTCTTTGTGAAGGATTAGCTGCTCCGGCTTATTTAAAATATGACATTTTAAAGCCTAGAGAGCGTAAGGCAGTTGCGATCTGTCCAGGCCCGAACACGGCTTACTTTAAGAAGGTCTACAGCTTAAGGGAGATGGTAGATCATATTTATGGTCGTATAAACGTATTAAAAAACGTGGAACGTCCATCGCTTTTTGTCAATGAGTTAGAGCTCTATGTAAAACATCTTGCCGCTTACATCAACAATAACGTGGCAGACCTAGACAATAAGAAAAAGAAATATATCAATAAATTCAACGCACAATTGTTGGAAGGGATTAGCTATTACCGCGGATTGCAAGAACAATTGCAACAAGCATTCGGTGAGTCAAAGGCGAACTTCCTGGAACAATTAAATCGTTATGAATTGCAATTGAAACCGCTAGTGGTTGAGTAAAGCGGCTAGATGGAGAAAATACTTATTACCTATGAAAAAGGAATTGGCCATCGATTGATGGCCTTTTCTATTTTGCTATTTTTCTGAACTTTCCAAAGACTCCTAATGGCAGTTTCGGGCCAGCAGTCGCCTGTAGAAAAAGTTCTCCAATTTCAAGATTTTCAACCTTAGGATAGGCTGTTTTGATCAGGTTTTCTACGATTACCGACGAGAAACCTAATGAATAAGTATTCAGGATAAGGAAATGCTCGTTTGGATCAAGTAGCTGTACAACATCGCGCATCATTTCCATGATATGATCTTCGAGCTTCCATTTTTCGCCTTTTGGACCATGCCCATAAGCTGGAGGATCGAGGATAATACCATTATAGGTGTTTCCACGCTTCAACTCTCTTTTCACAAACTTCAACGCATCTTCGACAACCCAACGGATATCCTGTAATTCCGACAGTTCCTGATTCTCGTTTGCCCATGTTACTACTTGTTTGATCGAATCAACATGCGTTGTATCTGCACCTGCAGCCTTCGCAATCAACGAGGCACCGCCGGTGTAAGCAAATAGATTTAGTACTTTGGGTTTTGGAGTTTTGAAAGATTTGATGGAATTAGAAATATAATCCCAATTTACAGCTTGCTCCGGGAATATGCCGACATGCTTGAAAGAGGTAAGTCCCAGACGGAAGCGGATAGCGACATCGGAATTTTTATATTCGATATGCCAACGGTCTGCTGCCTTTGGGTTCTTCTTTAACCACTCACCGCTTGTAGCCGAGCGACCTTTAAATTTAATATGATAACGCTTATTCCATTCCCCTTCGGAAAGGCTTTTCGGCCATACCGCTTGAGGTTCCGGACGAATAAGAATCAAATCACCGAAGCGTTCTAATTTTTCAAAATCGCCACAGTCTATTAATTCATAGTCTTTCCAATGTTGTGGAGTAAGTAGTTGTATTTGCGTTGAATTATTCAAAGTGATATTTTTCTGCAAAGATAGAAAATTAGCGCAAAGATTGGGGATACCCCGATTATTGCTTGATGGTATCTCTAGCGGCTTTCATTAAAGGACTAGCGAATACAAAGTCATTGAGTTCCTTGTTATCAGACTTCAACATATCCTGATTAGAGCCTTCCCAATATTTCTGCCCCTTAAATAGGAATAGAATATAGTCGCCAATTCCCATCACCGAGTTCATATCATGCGTTACGACTACCGTTGTACACTTGAACTCGTCTGTTAGTTCCTGAATCAATTCATCGATAAGGATGGACGTTGCAGGATCAAGTCCGGAGTTAGGCTCATCGCAGAATAAATACTTCGGGTTCATGCTGATTGCACGGGCAATACCGACCCTTTTCTTCATACCTCCCGAAAGCTCAGATGGGTAAAGGTCATTCTTTCCGGCAAGATTCACCCGCTCTAGACAAAAATTTGCTCGTTCTACCTTTTCTGCCTTGCTCATATCAGAGAACATGTCTAGGGTAAAGACAATATTCTGTTCGACCGTCATGGAATCAAATAAGGCGGAGTTTTGGAATAGCATCCCAATTTCCTTGCGGATAGGGACTTTCTCTTCGAAATTCATCTTCGTAAACTCCTGTCCATCAAAAAACACCTTGCCTTCTGTCGGTTCGTGAAGACCGACAATACATTTCAGGAGCGTACTTTTTCCGGATCCCGATCCACCAATGATCAAACTTACTTTTCCAGGCTCGAATACAGCATCAATACCAGTTAAAACATGGTTATCGCCGAAGGATTTATGAATATTCTTAACTTCAATCATTGTATTATAACATTAATGCGGTAATGATGTAGTCACATGCCAGGATGCTTATACATCCGATTACGACGGCGCGCGTTCCGGCCTGACCTACTTCTAAGGCGCCCCCTCTTACGAAGAATCCTTTGTATGCAGGCACCGAGGTGATGATGAAGCCAAAAACGAATGCTTTGACCATCGCTACAGCCACAGTAAAGCCATTGAATCCGCCTTGTATACCTTCGATATAATCATCAGCGCTGACCGCTCCGGAGAGCACTCCTCCCAACAATCCACCTACCAATGCACAACCAATAGCTACCGTTACTAAAACAGGTACCATGATTACTCCGGCAAGGATTTTCGGCAGGATCAGGTAGCCTGCCGCATTGATACCCATGATTTCCAGGGCATCAATTTGCTCGGTTACACGCATGGATCCGATTTGTGAAGAGATCGAACTACCCACTTTTCCCATCAGTACCAGTGCAGAGATAGTTGGTCCTAATTCAAGGATGTTGGAGTCACGGTTAATCTGGCCAATTACGGAACTAGGGATTAGATCAGAAACCAACTGAAAGGCAATCTGCATAGTCATAACAGCACCGATAAAGGTCGAGATAATCACGATAAGCCCTACAGACCCAACGCCTATCTCTGTCATTTCATGAAGAATTTCCCTTATGTATATTTTCCATTTTTCAGGTTTTCGGAAAACCTTTTTCAATAGTAACAGGTACTCACCAAAATAGTAAAATATCATATGTTGGTTTTATTACGTTTTTATGATTCTTAGTCTTGTTTTTAACGTAGCGAAGAACAATTTGTTTTCTAATTTCTCAATATACAAATTAGTCTCGACTATTTTCACCGACAAATCTAATTGATTTACCGAAAATATCCCTAGCATAACCTATTTTAAGTGATTTAATTTGTATTATCGTGCTAGTTTTGGGACAACAAAGCAAACTAACAATGAACAATAAAGTAGCAACAGGTATATGGTTAGTCTTCATCGGACTGATATTTTTATTAGACAATTTCCATGTCATCGACTTCCATTTCTTACAGGTCCTTAAATTTTGGCCGCTCCTATTAGTCTCCATAGGTCTTAACCTATTGTTACAAAACAGACCTTATAGCACGTATATCACCGCAGGTATCAATATTCTGCTCTGTGTTTTTGTATTCTTTAAGGGTATCTATCCAGACAAAAACGCTGGTACAAATTTCGAGTCG
The DNA here is from genome assembly GCA_002354335.1 of Sphingobacterium sp. UBA2700. Classification (GTDB taxonomy): domain Bacteria; phylum Bacteroidota; class Bacteroidia; order Sphingobacteriales; family Sphingobacteriaceae; genus Sphingobacterium. The sequence goes on from DELI01000005.1 coordinate 229,017, forward strand.
ATGATCGGCAACAGTGTGGTTATTGAGAATACGGATGATAAGGACAGAAGTTACAGCAAGACTGTGCGTGCAGACTTTAATTCGGAGGTTGAGGAAGCGAAACTCACGATAAACGGTGGTGCAGCAAAATATAGATTTAGCACTAAAGCAGATTCCTCCAACTTATTCAGCGGTTCGACAAATGCCAGCAACATGAAGCTGAATTTAGATAAATCCGGTACTACAAAGACGAATTTGGAACTTAATTCGAGTATCAAAGGAAATGGAAAGAGCAATAATTTAGTCGATTTGAGTTTGAACGAGGCGCCTATTTGGAACTTCGAGTTCAATATTGGTGCAGCAGCGGTAGAAGGAGATTTCAAAAAACTAAAAATTAAAAGATTAGAATTGAACTCGGGAGCAAGCAAAATGAGCTTGTCGCTGCCTAAACCTACCTTGGGGACGACTGAATTGGAGATCAACACGGCGGCATCGCAGGTACATCTGCAAATTCCGAAAGGGGTTCCTTGCATGGTGGAATACGATAGCATCATCTCGAATAACAAACTGGAGGATATTGATCATAAAGATGGCGATGTTCGAAAATCTACCGGATATGATCAAGCAGCAAACCGTTATCACATCGTTATCTCCGGTGCTGCAAATTCCCTAACGGTGGTGCGCTATTAAAGGGAAAATAGCTAACTTTGCATTAGCATGGACAGTATTACATCAGCACACTTAGGAGGCGGCTATTGCAACTCCAAAACTACCTATAGCAGATTCCTAACCCGAGAGGTTCAAATAGGCAATATCCCTATGGGTGCACATCACCCGATCCGTATACAAAGTATGACCACTGTGGATACGATGGATACAATTGGATCCGTTGAACAAACGATTAAAATGGTCGACGCCGGATGTGAATATGTACGAATCACTGCACCGAGCATCAAGGAAGCGGAGAATTTAGCGAATATTAAGAATGAATTGCGCAAGCGGGGCTACGATGTCCCGCTTGTTGCGGATATACACTTTACGCCAAATGCTGCGGAGGTTGCCGCACGCATCGTCGAAAAAGTGCGCGTAAATCCCGGCAACTATGCCGATAAAAAGAAGTTTGACCAAATCGACTATACGGATCTTGCGTATCAGGCGGAGCTTGAACGTATCTATAAGAAGTTTGCACCCTTAGTAAAGATCTGTAAAGAGTATGGTACGGCTATGCGAATTGGAACGAACCACGGTTCGCTGTCCGATCGTATCATGAGTCGCTACGGCGATACACCGGAGGGCATGGTGGAGTCGGCCTTAGAGTTCATTCGCATCTGTGAGGATTTGAACTATTATAACTTAGTTGTTTCGATGAAATCCTCGAATCCGCAAGTGATGGTGCAGGCTTATCGTTTATTGGTGGAGAAGATGGTTGCGGAGGATATGAACTATCCGTTGCACTTAGGTGTTACAGAAGCCGGCGATGGCGAGGATGGCCGCATTAAGTCGGCGGTAGGTATCGGAACGCTGTTGGAAGATGGTCTTGGCGATACCGTGCGTGTATCATTAACAGAAGAACCGGAAAAAGAAGCACCAGTGGCTATTGCATTGGTAAATCGCTATGCAAAGCGCGAGAAACAGATTCAAGCCGTTCCACAACGTGAAGTATTAAGACTCAATAACCAAATCGCGACCAAACCTTATGAGAGCAAAGAAGTAAATGCTTTTATAGGCGGCTCCTTAGTACCACGTGTCGTTGTCGATATCTCAAAGAAGAATTTAAAAGACCCATTTATCTTGACCGATGTGGGTTATAAGTATGATGCTGTTTTAGATAAGTATCACATGGGCGATCAATCTGTCGATTTTGTATATCTCGCAGATGGCCTGCCTTCCTTTACGATGCCTGGAAATTTAAAACAGTTATACAATTATAGAACCTGGGTTAAGTTGGCGAATAAAACCAATATTCATCCGGTTTATACTTTACAGGAATTTGTTGCCGCGGAGCATAAAGACCCGGTACTGAACCTTGTGCATATTTCAAATGATGACTTGGCGGGCGATGATTTTTCAAAGTTACCCTTAGACGAGACCATTGTTTTTGTCTTAGAAACGGATCACCTGCATGGAATGGCGGATCAGCGTCAGTTCTTTGCAAACCTACAGGAAATAGGATTAGATAATCCCGTTATTATCAAACGTAGCTATCCGAAGGAAGAATTTTCTGGTCCAATGGGCGACGTGATGAGTCCTGAAGAACCGATTTCTAAGATCCAGCTGTATGCAGCTACGGATTTAGGAGCTTTGTTAATTGATGGATTAGGCTCGGGTATCTGGATCGATAGCGAAGCAACTCCTACCGACAAACTTAGTTCGGTATCTTTCGGAATTCTGCAAGCAACACGCTCCAGAATATCTAAAACAGAGTATATCTCCTGCCCTAGCTGCGGCCGAACACTCTTCGACCTACAAGAAACCACACAGATGGTGAGAAGTCGTACGAACCACTTAAAAGGTCTGAAGATCGCCATTATGGGCTGTATCGTAAATGGACCTGGTGAGATGGCAGACGCCGATTACGGTTATGTTGGAGCTGGTCCTGATAAAATAACGCTATACCGAAGCAAAGAGGTCGTGAAAAGAAATGTTAGTTCCGCTCGCGCATTGGATGAGTTGATTGAGATTATTAAGTCCGATGGCCTTTGGGTGGAGGAGAATAGTAATTAGTAGTTAGTATTTAGTAGTTAGTAGTTAGATTTTAGACGACAGATATTAGACATTAGAGCATTGTCTGAACCAGGAAAGGAAAGATGCAAGGATGAACAGGATCCTGCCAATCCTTAAATCCTTCCTTTCTTGGTTCAAAGACAAAACATCCTGCTTATCCTTGTATTCTTCCCTTCTTGCTTGTTTAAACCGAAGGTTTAAAACAGACCTCATAGTAAGAACTGAAGAGTCACTATAGGTCTTAATACTAACTACTAAATACTAAATACTAGCTAACGTCTAGCGAACCTCATTACCGCAACATCCCCAATTATCAAGGTCATGGTATCACCATTAACGCTTATTGCATTTACTTTTTGTAGAGTTTCGAAGTATAGTCCTTCTCCGTTTCCTGGACATGCCATGCGTGTTGAAGCAACAGGGCCAATTTTGATATTTCTACCGCTGATTTCTACCGTTGCATTGTAGTTATTACATGCACCTTTTCCGTTTACTTTCTTCGCGTTAAGATCAAAGTTGATTGTTGGCTTTCCTTGTGGGAATAGCTCGTTGAAAGCTGTATTTCCGCCTTGGATATAATCCAATTCCCATGTTCCTGCAAGTTCGCTATCTGCTGCTACTGCTTTAAACTTTGCTAAAGCTGTGCTTCCTTTGTACAACACTAGGTTTTCGCCTTCAATTGCGTAATTCGTAGTTTGGGTAACTGCCGATATCACTTTGCGATCGATTTCCATGTCGTCACATGCCATCATGGTTGAAATTCCTTGGCTAAACTTAATGCCTCCAGCTTTCTTTGTGAAAGAATAAGCACCATTCAAGGTATTACATCCGCCTGTTACCGCATAACGGCTTTCGGAAGGAATTAACGATAAATGCAATGTGCGCTTCGTTACGGTAGATATCTCCTTCCCTTCAATTTCAATAAGTTGCCATTTATGTCCTGTTAGTTTCGAAATATTTGCATCATTTCCCGCTACATTCTTAGCGCCGCCACAACTAGCGAATAAAATCGTAAATACTGCAAGCATGCTTAAAATAGATTGTTTCATATACTTTATATTATTTAATTCTTCTATTAATACCATAAAACAGACGAAAGGTTTAACCTTTTTGCTACATAATGTCTGTAATTTTGAATAAATAATGGTATTCTTTTATAAAAACTGACTATCAAGAAAGAGGCAAATAGCAGGCCAATAAATAATCTACTAAGTTGGTATATTTTATATTTACTATGGCGTTTTTGTCACGATTTACGTATGTTTGTAGCTAATCAAGAACTATTCTAAAAAGAAGTTTGGACTCCTTATTTATCTATATTCTCGTACCTGTAGCCATATTTTTATTTATTGCGCTATTTACGCTCTTTGCAGTTTATGCGGAGCGTAAGATTGCGGGTTTTGTACAAGATAGATTAGGCCCTATGGAAACGGGTAAGTTTGGCTTATTGCAGACCTTCGCCGATATTCTTAAACTTTTGCAAAAAGAATTGATTACTCCAGCTGCTGCGGATAAAGTTTTATTTGCTATAGGCCCTGTCATTATATTCGTTGCTGTATTTATTGGTTTTAGCGTGGTGCCTTGGGCTCCGGATTTTATGCCCGCGAATATACACACCGGTCTCTTCTTTATTATGGCCGTAGTTTCCATTGATGCCATTGGTATTTTGATGGCTGGCTGGGGCTCTAATAACAAATATTCTTTGTTGGGTTCTATTCGTGCAATCTCGCAGATGATCTCTTATGAATTGCCAGTCGGCCTTTCTTTGATTGCGGCAGTCATGATTACGCAGACCCTAAACTTAAATGAAATTGCACTAAGCCAGGGAATCTTGGCTAGCCATGATATCTACTTTCTAGGATTTTGGAAAGTAAATGATATTGGCGGTATCCTAAGCTGGCATATATTCCAGGCGCCGCACTTAATCGTAAGCTACGTTGTTTTCTTTATTGCCACGTTGGCAGAATGTAATCGAGCGCCTTTTGATATACCAGAAGCAGAGAGTGAGCTGATCGGTGGTTTCCATACGGAATATGGAGGTATTCGATTTGCTTTTATTTTTCTTGCGGAATATGCGATAATGTTCCTTGTTGCGATGCTCGGTGTTGTTATCTTTTTAGGTGGCTGGAACACGCCACTGCCGAATATCGGAACGATACGCTTGGCAGATTGGACAACGGGACTTTACTGGGGCATATTTTGGACATTAATCAAGTCCTTGACTATTGTTGCTGTCCAGATATGGATTCGATGGACTCTACCACGCTTCCGGGCGGATCAATTAATGACTTTATGTTGGAAAATCCTGATTCCTGTTGCTTTCGCCTGCATGGCAATTTCTGGAATTTGGAGAATAATGGTAATGCTGTAACGTGATATTAAAGACGACCATACAAGGATTATTATCGGCTGTAAAGGGGCTTACGCTTACCATTAAGCATCTTTTTGCTGCGCGTACTGCGCGTAGAAGCAAAGATATCAAGGATCCGAATTACTTTGATCAACAAGCAGGCGTGACGACCGTTCAGTTTCCGAAGGAAAAGATGCCTATACCGGAGGTCGCACGTTATCAATTGGATGTAGAAATAGACGATTGCATCGTTTGTGACCTATGCGCCAAAGCCTGTCCTGTAGATTGTATTACGATAGAAGCGATTAAAGCGACTGAAGCAATCGGTAAAACTTCTGATGGAAGTGTGAAGCGATTATATGCAGCGCAGTTTGATATCGACATGGCGAAGTGCATGTATTGTGGTTTATGTACGGTGGTTTGTCCTACGGAGTGTATCACCATGACCAATCAATACGATAAAAGCACATCGAAATTAACCGATTTAATATATGGTTTCGCTGAGATGAGCGAACAAGAAATTGTGGATAGGAAAGCGGAATGGACAAAGTTTCAAGCTGATAAGGAGGCGGCCAAGACAAAATAATGGAATTGGTCATCTTCTATGCATTCGCGGTTTTGGCCGTAGGTTCTGCCTTATTGGTAGTTAGCTTAAAAAATACAGCACGAGCGCTCTTTCTATTTTTCGTGGTCTTATTTGCGATGGCGGGACTCTTCTTATTCGCATTGGCAGATTTCGTTGCCATAACGCAAATATTAGTCTATGTTGGCGGCGTATTGATTCTTATGATATTTGCCTTTATGCTTTCCAATAAGGAATTGCTCGCCGACTTACAGAATACCAGCAGCAAATTTCTATCCCTGCCTAACTGGCAATCGCTGCTTTTAGCGGTGGGATTCTTTGCCGTACTTGCCTACGGCATATGGGAATGGCATGAACATACACCAAGGTGGATAACAGAAAACATCCGTTCTGGCGAGATTATCCAATCGTCGGATAACAATATACAACACCTGGGCGTGCATTTTATGACGAAGTATTTACTTCCCTTTGAAGTGATATCCATCTTCTTATTGGTTGCTCTAATTGGTGCAGCGCACTTATCCAGAAAGGAGGATAAGGCTTGATTACAATAACGCACTTTCTAGTTGTTTCAGCCCTACTTTTCTGTATCGGTTTATATGCTATCGTGGCTAAACGCAATGCAATTATGGTATTGATCGGCATCGAGCTTATCATCAATGCAGCGATTTTGAACTTCGTGGCGTTCGGGCGATACGATAAAGTGAACTACGGAGGGCAAGTATTTGCGCTCTTCGCTATCGTATTGGCTGCTGCAGCCGTTGCGGTGGGATTGGCCATCATATTGAACGTCTATAGAAAGTATAAAACGATTAACCCGGATAATATTACTGACTTGAGAGATTAATGGTAGCCGTAGAACTCATATCGCCTGTTTTTGCCGCTATTGTAGTGGTTGCTTTGCCCTTTATCGCATTCTTGATTCAGGCGATAGTAGGCAAGAGATCTACCTCAGGCAATATCTCTTTAATTGCCATTTGCTTAAGTACAATCATCAGCTTGGTCTTTGTATTTGCGGAAGTATGGCAATCCATGCCCCGCAGTGCTACACAACCTTGGTTCACCATCGGGGTCAACACATTTACCGTGGGGGTATTACTGAATAACCTGACGGTGTTGATGCAGCTTCTTGTCTGCGTGATTGCTCTTCCAGTTCATATTTATTCTCGGGCGTATATGAAAGACGACCCGGGCATACATCGTTATTGGATGTATTTAAGCTTGTTCTGTTTCGCGATGTTGGGCTTATGCATATCGAAGAATCTCTTCATGATGTACATCTTCTGGGAGCTCGTTGGTTTTGCCTCCTACTTACTTATCGGATTTTGGTTTACTAAAGAGAGCGCGGTACAGGCTAATAAGAAAGCATTTATCGTGAACCGTATCGGGGATTTAGGTTTCCTAATCGGCATAGCGACAGTTTTTAGTGTTTATGGTAGTCTTGACCTTGTTGAACTATTTGGCAAAGAAGGTCGCTTTTACAGCGTCGCTACAGATAACTCGGGCTTGTTGACCTTGGCAGGAATAGGCTTCTTTATTGGAGCTATGGCTAAGTCAGCGCAGTTCCCCTTGCATGTTTGGCTTCCTGATGCGATGGAAGGCCCAACTGCAGTATCATCTTTAATACACGCAGCCACGATGGTTGCTGCGGGAGTGTTTTTACTGAGCAGTGTATTCCCGCTGTTCAACGAAACGGTTCTCCTGATCATCGCCATTATCGGGGTGACGACCGCAGCTAGCGCAGCATACTTTGCCCTAGCGCAAACTGATATTAAGAAGATCTTAGCCTTTTCGACTATTTCGCAATTGGGATTCATGATGGTCGCGATTGGTGTAGGTGCTTGGGATGCAGCGATGTTCCATTTAGTAACACATGCTTTCTTCAAATGTCTTCTTTTCCTTGGCGCAGGTGCTGTGATCCATGAGATGGCTCATTTAGAACATGTGCATCAGCTAGACTTTGACCCGCAAGACATCAACAATATGGGTGGACTAAGGAAGCAAATGCCGAAGACCTTTATATTGATGGCCATTGCATCGCTTGCTTTGGCAGGTTTCCCATTGACATCGGGTTTCCTTTCTAAGGATGCGATTCTGATATCATCTTATGAGTGGGCAATTAGCAAGGGTGGTGCTTCTATTTTTATCCCGATTCTACTGACCGTTGTTAGTGTATTGACTGCATTCTACATCGGGCGACTTATATTCAAAGTATTTTTCGGTGAGTTTAAGCTTGATGTATCTAATAGCAACATACATGACGCGAACAAGACGATGTTATTACCCATGGCATTCCTAGGTATTTGTTCATTGTTTTTCGTTTTCTCGTTCAACCCTATCTCCTACCATGACGCCAATGTATTTCAGGGCTTCTATGTAGATTATAATTTTGAAGAGATACATAGTTTACATCTTCTGATCCCCATCGGATTGACATTAGCGAGCTGTTTCATGTGGATCATCGCTTGGCGATGGTATGTGAAAGGAGCATATCCATTGAATGGAGCATCCAAAGGAATTGCTTTCTCTTTAAATCAGGGTTATTTGAATCAGTTTTATGCGAGAACCTTTGTTGCTGGGACTGTGAATTTGAGCAAAAGTCTGTATTGGTTCGATCGCAACATCATAGACGGAATAGTGAATCAGCTTGGAACGCTGGCAAAGGCAATTAGTCGTGTTGCTGCTTGGGTTGATAAATATATCGTTGATGGTTTTATCAATACACTTGGCGGTACGACTTATTACTTTGGGCATTTGTTGAGATGGGTTCAGAATGGTCGTTTGCAGAACTATTTAGGTTTTGCTTTTACGGTTTTATTAATTGGAATAATTTATTTGATATTGACATAAGATGGGACTATTATCCTTACTTATTTTCCTTCCGATCATAGCTTTGGCAGCTGTCTTGGTTCTACCAAGCCGCTTCAATCAAAGCTATAAATATATCGCATTGCTGATTACCTTTATTCAGTTAGGGGTTTCAGGTTATCTCTATAGTCAGTATAATCCGAATATTGCGGGATTCAATCAACTTTCAGGCTATCAATTCGTCGAGCAATTGCCTTGGATTCGACTGGACTTAGGCTCGATTGGAAAACTGGAGATTGACTACTTCCTGGGGGTCGATGGTTTTTCTTTACCTCTACTTGTTTTGAGTGCTTTTGTGATGCTGATGGCGGTAGGTGCCTCGTGGAACATCAGCAAAAGTGTGAAAGGCTATTTTGCCCTATTGATGCTGCTGAATACGGCAGTCATGGGGATCTTCTGTTCGTTAGATCTATTTCTTTTCTACGTATTCTACGAAGTGATGTTGTTGCCACTGTACTTCTTAATCGGCATCTGGGGTGGTGCGCGCAGGGAATACGCAGCGATTAAGTTCTTTCTATATACGTTGTTCGGTTCAGTGTTCATGTTATTGATTATTGTCGGTTTATATTTCTCTGTAATCAATCCGCATACCGGTGCACACACGTTCAATATCCTTCACATGATGAACCCTGAGAATTATGTGAATGGATCATTCTTTGACTATCTAGCGAATAGCTACGAGGTCTTTGGTATTCCGGCGCGTATGATCGGGTTTATCGTCCTATTTGTTGCCTTTGCTATTAAGATCCCGATTGTTCCTTTGCATACCTGGTTACCCGATGCACACGTCGAAGCGCCTACGCCAGTGTCTATTATTCTGGCAGGTATCCTATTAAAAATTGGTGGATATGGAATAATACGTATATGTATCGGTATTTTCCCAGATGCAGCTGCAGACGCCAACTTGTGGCTGGCATTGATAGGCATCATCTCTATTCTATACGGTGCATTTAATGCGCTTGCACAAACTGATTTAAAGCGAATGATTGCTTATTCTTCGGTTTCTCATATGGGATTCGTATTGTTGGGAATAGCATCATTAACAGCAGAGAGTATCTCTGGCGCGATGTTCCAAATGTTAAGCCATGGGTTTTTATCGGCATCTCTGTTCTTCTTAGTAGGTGTACTTTACGACCGCGTACATGATCGTTTTATCTACAACTTCCGAGGACTGGCGACGATCATGCCTAAGTACACAGCCTACGTCGCAATCGCATTTTTTGCGTCTTTAGGTCTTCCCGGATTCTCCGCTTTCATTGGAGAAGCATTCGTCATCATTGGCACATTTAACGCTGAGAGTGTCGGTACTGGCATCCCACGATGGATGGCCATCTTCGGCTCGCTAGGTATTCTATTATCGGCGGCCTATTTCCTTTGGACTCTACAACGCATGTTCTTTGGTGAAACGAGATTGAAAGGTGGCGAAGAATGGGCGGTATCTCTTAAAGATCTGACGATCAGAGAGCAGTTGATCCTATTCCCTGCACTGGCTTTAGCACTGCTCTTAGGCGTTATGCCTTCATTGGTGTTCGATCCATTGAACAGCTCGGTGATTAGTTTGTTAAAGATCGTTTCTAATTATTTCTAGGCTCGGATAATGAATGATTTCACTCCACATATAACCCATTTTATTGACTCGATACTGGCATCTGTAGGATACTTCAAAACAGAGCTTATCCTGGCTATTGGGTTTCTACTATGTGTCTTTAGCAGTTTATTTTTCGATCGGAAATGGAAAGACAGCTCCTTTAGCATCGCTATGCTAACCCTGATAGCAGCATTGATATGCAATTTCCTCCAATATGAGAACCTAGGCACGGCGTTCTTTGACATGATACGGATTGATACCATGGCCTTACTTTCCAAAACGCTGATTCTTATCGGGCTGCTTGTAACAGCGATTATGATACGTCAGCACTTTGATAAGCGAGAGACCAAAAAGCGCAAAGGTGATTTGTATAGTATTTTGATTGGATCATCCATTGGCCTACTGATCTTAGTGATGACCAGCAATTGGCTATTAGCTTTTATCGCTATAGAAATGGTTTCCATCTCCTCTTACATCCTCGTGGGCTATTTTGCGGAGGATAAGAAGCAAACGGAAGCTGCCATGAAATATGCGTTATTTGGATCTGCTTGTGCTGCAATTATGTTATACGGTTTATCGCTGATCTACGGCTTTACCGGGGTACTCGATTTCGCGGATGGACGACATATTCAGGGTCTAATAGACTCGCCTAAGGTGATGAGCAGTATTGCCATTCTTTTTATGTTGACGGGGATAGGATTTAAACTAAGCTTTGTTCCATTTCATCTTTGGACACCGGATGTTTATGAAGGCGCTCCAACTCCCATTACCGCTTTCCTTTCCACCGTTCCGAAGATTGCCGCTATTGTACTCTTTGCAAGATTAGCAGCATCCTATGGAACGACGCTATTTTATTTCTCCGATATCTTCGTGCTGTTTTTAACTATCGTCGCTATCGTGAGCATGTTAGCTGGAAATCTAATTGCATTGCGCCAGCAGAACGTGAAACGAATGATGGCTTACTCATCCATCGGACATACCGGATTCCTTTTAATGGCTGTTGTCGGTCATACGGCTGGGCATCAGGATACCCTTCTGTTTTACCTTATTGTTTATACCTTAATGAACCTAGCCGCTTTCGGTTTCATTGATATATTGGAGCAGAAATATGGCGCCAATGAATTTGCTGATTACACCGGAATGGGAAAACGCATGCCTATCATCTTTACGTTATTTAGCATCGTCGGAATCTCATTGATCGGGCTACCTCCTACGGCGGGTTTTATCGGGAAATTACTTGTGTTTTCATCTATTTTTGAAATCTTCCAACAGAATCAAGAAGCGACACATTTATGGTTATTAATCGTAGGTGTACTGACATCAGTCATTTCATTATTCTATTATTTCAAGATACCGCTGTTTGCATTCTTAAAGCATAGAGCTGAAAATGAGTCGCTGATTAAACCAACAATAAGCGCTACTTATGTAATCGCAATTATATTGTCGATCTTATTGCTGCTATTCGGAATCTTCCCTACGATAATTATAAATTTCTTTCAACAATAAGTAAGGTAATTCAAAAGATTCAGCTCTTGTATTGTAAATTATCTGATTTCAAATCTCTTCAGGAACTTCCAAAGCTGTTGCTAATTCAATGGAAAGATGAAAGAATTTACGAAATAAACATCTTTTGTTCATTTTAAGTAAATGAAATGTTAAAACATGTTTTTATTATGTAGTTTTGTGTATGATTAGCGAATTAGCCAACCGTATTTTTGATCAAGTAATTGCAGACTATCATGTCCACGACGCTATCGATCACCCTGTAGAGAATCCTTATGATTCTTCAAGCTTGGAACATTTATTATATTTAAAATGCTGGATCGACACAGCACAATGGCATATGGAAGACGTCGTGCGAAATCCGGATATAGATCCGCGCGAAGGGTTGTACTGGAAGCGCAGAATTGATCGTCAGAATCAAGAACGTACGGATATGGTGGAGTACATTGATGGCTATTATCTAAAGCAATTTGAAGGCGTTGTTCCGCATGCTACTGCTCGCGTGAACACGGAGAGTCCAGCCTGGGCTATCGATAGATTGTCTATCCTGGCGCTCAAAATTTACCATATGGATCAAGAGACGAAGCGAGAGGATGTTTCGCATGCTCATCTTGAATCTTGCCAAGCGAAGCTTGATATTCTGTTAGAACAGAGAAAAGACCTTTCTAAAAGTATAGACGAGTTATTATCAGACATTGAATCGGGCAATAAATACATGAAAGTGTATAAGCAGATGAAGATGTACAATGATCCGAACTTAAATCCGGTACTTTACGGCGTTAAAAAATAAAATCTCTTATGAAGCGCATCCTCGTTACTCGTTTTTCTGCAATGGGAGATGTAGCCATGGTTGCTTCTGTGCTCCGTGAATTTCAAGAACAACATACGGAGGTTGAAATCATCATGGTTTCTAGAGCATTCTTTGCCCCTTTTTTCCAAGGTATTCCAAGAGTATCATTTCATCCCATATATCCCGAAAAGCAACACCAAGGATTGGTCGGGCTTTATAAGCTTTTTAAGGAACTTCGTGCCTATCGACCGACAGAGCTGGCTGATTTACACGACAACATACGTTCGAATATTTTGAGTACGTTCTTCCGCATGTCTGGATACAAAGTCAGGACGATAGACAAAGGAAGAAAAGAAAAAAAAGCATTAACCAGACCGATAAATAAGGTCAAAAAGCAATTAAAGCTAACAACAGAGCGTTATGCAGATGTATTCCGGTCGTTGGGGTATGCGTTTCAACTGAGCAATCAACTTCAACGAAGTCCGGCAAGTCTGCCGAAAGACATACAAGCGCTGTTCGTCGGAGAAAAGAAGTACTTAGGCATTGCTCCATTTGCGCAGCACCCCTATAAAGTATTTGCATTGGATCGAATGGAACAGGTCATCGCCGGATTAGCAGCAGATAACATTCAAATACTGGTTTTCGGAGGCGGAAGTAAAGAAAAAGAAATCGTGGATACATGGGCAAAAAAACACCCACATGTCTTTAATACGATTGGAAAATTTAGTTTACGAGAAGAGCTTGATATAATCGCTAACCTCGATCTGATGCTGAGCATGGATAGCTCGGGAATGCACATGGCTTCTCTGGTTGGCATTAGAAGTCTATCTATCTGGGGTGCTACTCATCCCTTTGCAGGTTTCATCGGATACGGGCAATCAATCGAAGATTGTGTACAGGTCGAACATCCAAATCGCCCAAGTTCCGTCTACGGAAATAAACCTTGTATTTGCGATGGAACTGAAGCAATCGATTTGCTCACGGCTGAAATGGTAATCAGCAAAGTAAAAAACATCCTATTAAAAACAACCTTCTGAAGTAAAAGAAGTTTTAGCATAATATGGCGAGAATTGCATTAGTTACTATCCGGTACGGAAAAGAAGTCAATGGTGGTGCTGAATACCACTGCAGAATGCTTGCAGAGCGATTAGTACAGGAACATGAAGTCACGGTACTGACGACTAATAAAAATAGTTCAAACGATGAAAGCAGCAATTTCAACACCGGCACTTCTATTCTTAATGGGGTCAATGTCATTCGCTTTCCAACACAAGACTACGATCTGAATAGTTTTAAAAAGGCTGCTCGCGAAAGCAAATCTGCTCGTAAAATCAGACGCATGATTTATCGAATGGGACTTTCTTCTCTACTCTTCAAGCAATTCCCTATATGGCGCTTTAAGCTAACAGAAGAAATAGCGCTATTAAAACGACATGAGTTCTACGCTCCAGAGCTACTCTCCTTCATAGAATCAAACGAAGCAAATTACGACGTCTTCATCTTCTTTACTTATGAAAACCCATTGACTGTTCTGGGAAGTTTAATCGTACCTGAAAAAACTATTCTCGTTCCAACAGCGCATATGGAAGGGATGCTTTTCCGCAGTATTAACAGCATTGTTTTCAATAAAGTTAAATATATCGCCTTTAACTCCGAGGCGGAATTTCATATGTGTCAAGAGATCTTCCGGGATAAAATGGCGCCAAATAGTGTGGTTGGGGTCGGAATTGAAATTGCTGATGCAACTCCCGAAGAAATCACACTCTCGAAGTACCAAATCCAACAACCGTACTTCCTTTACTGCGGACGGATTACTGCGGTGAAAATCAATAATTTCATTCAGGATTTCCTTCAATACCGTGAAGAAAATCAATTAGAGATATGTTTGGTATTGGCAGGTGAAGTGCTGATACCAATGATTGAAAGCCCTTATATAAAATATATTGGCTATGTTGATGAAGCCGAAAAAATAGCTTTAATGCAATCAAGTATCGCTGTTGTTAATCCTTCGGCGGCAGAGAGTCTTTCCTTGGTTACTCTGGAAGCTTTATCATTGGGGAAAATAGTTATTGCCAGCAAGCAGTCTGAGGTCATGGTAGAACACCAAAACAGATCGAATGGCGCAGTACGCTGTTATGGCAACTACCATGAATTAAAACACATTCTAGACGAAGTAATTGAAATAACGTCGCAACCTAACGACATCGCTAAAAAAGGTATGGATTATGTAGATCGAAACTACAATTGGGATTTGATTATACGTAAATTTGAACGTATTTTTAAATCGATCATAACAGTCTAAACATGTTAAACATTGGGTTTGATGCCAAACGCTATTTTTTAAACCGTACTGGATTGGGCAACTATAGCCGGGATCTAGTCCGTATGCTCTCCAGCTATTATCCCGACAACAATTACTTTCTTTATACACCCAAAACCAGCAAGTTTTTAACTAATGTTCCAGCAAATGTTAAGACCGTCCTTCCGTCCACAGCAATAGATCGTCTAGTCCCAAATCTTTGGCGATCCAAAAGAATCAATAAAGATCTCATAAACAACCAGGTTTCCATTTTTCACGGACTTTCAGGTGAGATACCTCAGGGATTACCGAAATCTAAAATAAAGTCGTTGGTTACTGTGCATGATCTTATTTTCCTTCGTTATCCCGAGCTTTATAAGCCCATAGATCGATTCATATACTATAAAAAAACGAAATACGCGGTCAATAACGCCGATTGCATAATCGCAATCAGCCAGCAAACGAAAAAAGATATCATTCACTTCTTTCAAATTCCTGAAGATAAGATTCAGGTTATTTACCAAGGATGTCACCCTGCATTTAAAAAAGAATATACAGCGAGTCAGAAAGCAGCAGTAAAGAGCAAGTTTAGTCTTCCGGATCGTTTTTTATTGAATGTAGGTACCATTGAGGAACGAAAAAATGCATTGCAAATCGTGAAAGCAATCAAGGATATCGACATCCCATTGATCATCGTCGGGAGAGAGACGGCCTACGCTGACAAGATTAAAGGGTTTCTTGAACAATCACAAATGAAAAATCGCGTGTATTTCCTGTCATCTGTGAATATGGAAGAACTCGCAATCATTTACTCGCTCGCTACTCTATTTATTTATCCATCAAAGTTTGAAGGCTTTGGTATCCCAATCATCGAAGCCCTTTTTTCCGGTGTACCTGTAATCACCTCCAACGCGGGTGTTTTTCCTGAAGCAGGCGGCCCAGGAAGTTTGTATGTCAATCCAGAAGATACTGATGATATTTCTAATGCAATAAATAAAGTGCTCCATGACGAGGCACTCCGAAAAGAAATGATTGCCAAAGGAAAAGACTTTGTAGAAAAATTCACCGATAAGGTGATTGCGAAAGATCTAATGGACTGCTATCTAAAGCTTTTTTGAGAATTTCGAAAGTCCATTTTCACAACGAATCAGCTTCGTCTTGATTGTATGCTCTAATAATTGATCATTTGCGGGAAGTGACGCTCTCGACTCCTCTTTGTGGTAAAGATGGTATGCCAGCAGCGTAAATTTCATCAATCTCCCCTTTATCCCCGAATGCAATAAACGTTCGACAAACTCGCTATCCTCTCGCCCCCATCCGACAAAATCGTTATTAAACCCATTCACACGGATAACATCCTCCATGAAGAATGACATATTACACGAACGTACTTTCCTTTTGTTCGTCAGCTCTCTCTGTGTCAACCTCGCAAGAAATAACGATCTGAAAGCAGAAATCTTCTTTTCCAAACGCTCTTCAACACCTTTCTCTAAATATCTGAACGTCAATTTAGCATTGATGACTTTAAGCAACTCATCGGTCTTGCTTTTTGTAAGCATGACCCGCCCTCCTTGCAAAAAGCTCCCTTTTTGAGCAAAATGAAGATGATCCTCCACAAAGTTCTTGCCCAGCACCATATCCCCATCCACCATAATCACATAAGGGCTTTTCACATAAGACAAGCCGTTATTCCTAGATTCAGCCGCTCGGAAGCCTAAATCCTCCTGCCAAGCATGGATTAGCTTAACCTTAAAAATCGACTGATATTTTTCAATCAGTTTTGCTGTCTCCAGCCCAGAACCATCATCCGCAACGATAATTTGCTGTGGCATGACGGTCTGTCTAAGTAAAGACAAGAAAACAACTTCGAGTGCACTCGGTCGGTTATATGTCGTTATTAAAAGATCAGCTTTCATTCTCATAGGTTGAATCCGTTAAATATTGACTAATCCCTCTTTCGCAATATTCCAATTTTGTTCGCTTGGCATGCTCAAACAAACATAAGTTGTTCTTCAAGTTCTCTTTCGTATTTATTTTATGCCAGATATGAAACACAATGGCACCGAACTTAAGAAAACGACGGCGCAAGCCTTTGTTCAATAATCTCGCAACAAACTCTTTGTCTTCAGGGCCCCATCCTTTGAAATCCTCATTATAGCCGTTGACAGAAATGGCATCCGCTCTCCAATAGGCCATATTACATCCATGGATCTCCCAGCGCTCATCCCCTTTCTGCTTATAGTGCTCGGCAAAAAAAGGTTGTAAGAAGGTGATTCTTACAGCACTAAACGTATTGGAAATACCTTTTTCAAAAGGGCTAATCTCAACTCGTTTGCTCAATAGCAGTTCTTTCGAAAGATTGCTATCGATATATATGCGGCTGGCTCGCACAAATGTACCCTTCTTTGCGAAGCGGCGATGATCTCTGATAAATGCTTTATGCAATATCAGATCCCCATCAATTTGAATAATGTAATCTCCCGTCGCTCTGGCAATTGCTTTATTTCTAATCTTGGCTAACTCAAAGCCTTGATCTTCATGCCAGATATGTATTAAAGGAATAGAAAACTTTTCCTTGTATTTATTTATTAAAACCCTCGTCTCATCAGTTGAACCATCGTCCGCAATAAGAATTTCGTCGGGCATGACATCCTGTAGAAGCACGCTTGAGAGGCATAACTCCAATGCATCCGGCCAATTATAGGTAGAGATTAATAGCGAAATCTTCATACACACATTAAATTAGGCTTTGATGTTGAAATGAACTCCATATTTACAACTACTATTCTCAAAATGTACTATCTGTTTAACTCAATTAATAAATTTACGGTCGAACATCTTCCATTCGTTTTCCTGTAAATAAAACGAATCGAAAAATTGCGTTGCTTCTATACTGACTTTGTCGTGATGCGTTTTATCTTGTAATAATACTCGAATTTCAGCAGCGAAATCTTCCGGACTGTCAACCCAAATACATCCATTATTAATCTTATTCATCAAACCGTCAACACCTCTTCGAGTCGTCACGACCGGAATCCCATAGGAAAGTGCTTCTAACACCTTTACTTTTATCCCTGTACCTGTTAACATCGGGCAGATAGCGACCTTCGACCTTTTGTAAACCGCGTCGAGATCATCGACAAGCCCGTGCTTCACAATTTGCTCGCAGTCAGGAATTGCTCGACATATTTTACCAAAAACATGGACTTTCGTCCCTTTAATCTTCGGCAAAACCTCTTGAATAAACCAACTAATACTCTTCAAATTATGAGGATTATCACTCGCAACATAAACTAAATCATAATCCGAGTGATCTCTATTACGTATTGGTTTCGGAAAGGACAAAGGTATTAAATCGACGTACTGTTCCGTGAATTGATTAAAGATATATTGTTCTTCAATCGAGTAGGTCCATATTTCATCAAACGACTTCAATAATTCCATCTCTTCAGCAAAAATATGCTGAACATTGTTGACCTTCTTCCCCTCGCTTTTCTGAATTTTTTGAAGCGTGAAAAAATCATGGGTATCCACTATTTTATTCACATTTTCTAATCCAACAACCAACTCTCCGAATTCGACATAGCTGATTACTAAATGATCAAATCCATGATCTTTTACAATCTTTTGAAACCGAGATTTAAAACTTGGCGATACTCGGTTAACCCTAGGATTAGTGAACAATCTTTTCAGCATCCAAGGAAGCTTATCCGTCAAAAAGTATTTTATTCTATTCGATTTAGAAGACTTAAACGGCTCTATAAGCAAATTTATCGATGTAAAGGTTTCACGAAATCGCTCTTCGTCCTCTTTGTTCCAATTAATACTAGATACAAAACTAACGTCTAAATCCGCACTTCTACTTTGAAAGTACTGCAGCATTTGTAGGCAACGCGTCAAATTGCCGGCTTTACTCCAAAAAGGATTCTCAGCCATATAATAAAGTACCTTGGTTCTCTTTTTTGTCATTTTGTAACTTGGAAACTTATCCACCATCAACTAATCTATCAATACGCATCTCTATTCTTAAGGGCAATCACATCCAACTCGATAGATGTTCTATTATGACTGCAGCAAGGAAAACTCTTCCCTAAATTGTGCCCGCATTCGCTTTCTGTAGGACTTCACTGGAATAAACTTGAGTAAAAACAAATTCCTTTTTAGCTGTTTTGTCCTCCTTATCTTCCAATCGCCGTAAAACGTATCAAAATCAACATAACTCGACGATTGTAGGAAATACCTAAAAGGTTCTCCCAATTTATTGAAATCATTCAAGCCTAAATAAGGCTGAATATGCTGTTTAAAAAAATTCTGTATAAGATCCATTAGCGTTTGCTTTTGCTCATCGCTCAACGCGGTTCTTAAGTACCGGTATTCAAAAGGTTCATGCGCTACGAATTGAGCCAAATGAAGACTCTTCGTACTAAAAAACGATTCTTTCTCGTAGAATGTCCTCAATAATTCAAACCATTTTTTTATTACCTCAATTGTTCGATCACCGTCATCGGCAGCTTTTCGATGATTCTGCCCTTCATGACTGCGATAATGGTAAATCCCTTGTCCATTAAATGCAATTCGGTCGGTTTTGGTCAATAGGAAATGTGAAAACAATCCATCCTCCCCCGGTTGTATTCCAACCGGAAATTGAATATCCCTATTCTTTTTCAAGAAATCATGCTTCCAAAATTGTGCGCAGGTTGGCAGCGCCATAGGTGATGGAAGTCGCGACTCATAGCCAGAACCTACAACCACTAAATCAGCCTCTGCTTCTTCAGCTGCGTCAAATGATGTTTTTATAAAATTTTCATCAAGAAAATCATCCGAATCTAGGAAATAAACATAGTCTCCCTGTGCTTTATCGAGCCCATGGTTCCTGGCAACAGAAACGCCGGAATTTGGTTGGTAATAGTAATGGACCCGAGAATCGTTCTTAACAAAATGCTTAATTATTTCTGCAGAGCGATCGGTACTTCCATCATCGATCACGATGAGCTCGAAGGACTGCATACTTTGACGTAAAACGCTTTCAATAGCATCTTGAATAAAAGCTTCCCGGTTAAAAACAGGAATTATAATCGAAATCATTGTTTTTTCTTTCGTCAAATCAGCTATCTTTTTACTATCAATATAAAATTGATATTCGACTCTTTTTCAATCTTATACTATATTATAACGCAAATTGTTAAGAAAACGCTACTGCAAATTTAGAAAATACATCGGCATTTAAGGCCTGAGAGCCTTCTAAAAACGACTTTTTCCTTCTTCTAGATAAATTGGTTCCCTTTTTTATAAGCAACTATGGTCACAACTTTCTTTAGATAAAAACGCGAGGATGCAAGGCGAAAATTTTCGCTATTTACTGCGTTATCTTTTTGTTTTGATCCACAACCTCCAACAATAGCCCATTCCATTTCTGGAAGATGACTTCACTATCGAAGGCTTTACTAAACTCGTGCCCCTTCGCGCCCATAAGCGCTCGCTTCTCTGCATCCTCCATCAAAATGCTCAGGTAGTCAATCAGAGACTCCTTATCTTCCGCCAAAAAACCCGTTTCCCCATGTTTTATTAATTCATTAACACCCGAGCAGCTAGCTAGCCCTAAGCTGGGTATTCCCATTGCCATTGCCTCCCCAAGTGCTAAACCGAATCCTTCATATTTGCTGGGGAAAATAAAAATATCCGCTGTACGCAAAATCTCTTCAGGATTCGGATGGAAACCTTTCAGAAAAACACGATCAGCTAACTGCAGTGACTCGATAAGACCTTGCAACAGATTCTCGTCCCTTCCGGTACCCCAAAACTCTAATCGCCAATTCGGAAAGCGATCAGCGACCTTCGAAAATGCTTCGATCGCCAAACTCTGCTGTTTGCATTCGTTATCCAGTCTCGCCAAATTCATCATAACATATTCTTTCTTTGTCGCCAAATGATTCGGCAGATCCTCTTTACTATAACGCGGCAAAGGGTTAGCAATGGTTTTTGCTATTCCTCCGAATGTCTCCGGTAAAAACTGATGATAACTATCAAATAAAACTTGAATACCATCTAATTTTTTAAATGATTCCGTAAGACATTCCATCTCGTATGCTGGACGATATCCTATAACATCCGTAAAGTCATAATCTGGTCTTCCATTAACTGAATTGACGATGGGTATGTTCAGTTGTGTTCCATATGTAATCTCCAGAAGAGAACTAATAGACATGGTCACAATCACATCAGGATTTAGCTCTTTGAGAAACTTTTCCCAGTGCAAAGCCCGATTCTTTAAATTATGACGATAAAGACCGGCTTCACCGTCCTTAAATTTCCTGTACTGGGATTTGTTGTACGCCTTGGCGTATTTCTTCTTTATTTTACCAATTATCCATTTGAAGGGATTGACACCTCTATAATTGACCAGCGGCAATAGGTTGATCTGATCGACATTTTCATCGTAAATATTCTTAAGATCAACGTTTTTTTCCAAAGGAAAAACAGATCCGCCCCCTTCAGCCTGACTAGCTGCAATGATCACTTCATGCCCTAACTTCGAAAAACCGTTCGCCAAAAAAACACAGATCTTCTCTGTTCCACCGTTTCCATTCAAAAAGGAGCTATGTTGCACAAATACTATTTTCATTTAATTTCTTTCCTCCTGAGGTATTGCCTAATGCTTAACCAAATGATTAATTACTCATCTTATTATCAATCAGGTCTTGCATTTGAGACCATTGTACGCTCATCTCTGCATACCTGAAAACACCCGTCTTGTATCCCAAGACTGCTCCAAAATGTACAGTCTTCTCATCCACAGTCTTCGGAAATATAGCCGATCGGTAAGCATCCTCGGTAATGATTGGTTTTGGAAATACATAAAAATTCAGCCCATCATTCGAAAAGGCGAGATATAACTGATCAGCCGTGTATTTCTTGACATCGCCCACAGCAATACAGAGAAAATAATAACCGTTGACATAAGTCGCCTGTAAATGCCAAGGACCATTATCCCGGTTCTGTCGAATCCACGGTTCATTGAGAAAATTTACAATTTTACTGTTTGAAAAACGACTGAAATCAAGTCCGTTTTCCGATCTCCGCTGTATCACAAAGGAGGGTTTATCGCGCTTAAAATGTTTCTTTCCTGAATTCAGTTCCACCTCGTAACTAACATAGCCTTTCCCGACTTTCAAAAAAGAAGGTGACAGCATATGACTATTTTTCGGCGAATATGGTATATCAGAATACATGACGGTTTCTAAAGGATCCCAATGTATGCCATCCCGTGATGTCTGGCGAACGATCGTTCTGCGCACGTCCTTGATCAATTTCGAGCGGTTATTCTGGCTCTTCGCGCCTCGTGCAGCCAATGCTTTTGCTGACAAAAAGCTTCCCCGATAATAGAGCTGAAATACACCGTCTTCGAACATCCAATCCACATCCGACCAGAATCCTTGAATCTGCTCACCCTCCATCTCCCGGAAACTCTCCTTGTAGCTCGGACAGGCCTGAATAGGGTTAAGGATGCCCGAAGGTTCAACCCAGTTTAAGCCATCGTTTGATACAACTACGGTAGGATTCTCATATCGCTTAGAAAGCTGATCGCCTCCGATAGCACCAAAATATGGGGTAAACACCATCCAATATTTATAACCTTGAAAACCATCCGGAAAATATTGTACATCCGGATGACAGTAACTACTGTTACCAAAGCCAATATTCTTGATAAACTCAGGCTTTATATGTTTCGGATAGTTCGCATTGGCCATCATATCAATATTGACCTGTTGCGGAAAAATATCCACTTGCAAATCCGTCGTGAAATCCTTCCTCCCTACCTTTTCTGGTATTTCTTCTGGATATAACTCCATTTCTCCTCGCGCACAGGCTGTGAAAAAAAAGAGTAAACTATATGCCGCAAAATGCAGCACGGTTCTATTAAACAGCATATTAATCCTAACAAACAATTTCGTGTAAATAACGTAAATTCCTTTCATAACATAACAGCCTTCTACACAATTTTTAAACATTTTTCCAACCGCCATACACGGTATGAAAAACATCAATAGCACGACATTAATTGAATTTTAAATAAAAAAAATAGCTTGTAAATTACGGCAAAATTAAGGAGTTATGAACTATTGATAGCGAAAGGTGGAATCTCCCTCAATATTAACAATTTATAAACAGAAATTTAATCAAGAAAACCTTAAATTAGCTAGTCATTTAACAGCGAATTACACTAGGTATGAAAACACTCTATCTCATACGTCATGCAAAAGCCGAGGATCATGGACTTTTGAAAAACGACTATAACCGCAATATTATCTCCAAAGGAAAAGAAAGAGCAATAAGAATTGCCAACGAGCTTGCGACCCAGCTAAAAATCAATAACAATACCCTCGTGATTAGCTCTTCCGCCAATCGCGCAAAGCAAACAGCGGATATCTTTTGTGAAATACTAGGCTATCCTTTAACGGACATTTTAGAAACCAGAGAAATTTACGAGGCGCATTTTATCGACATCCTACGCATCATAAACAATGTGCCAAACAATGTAGAAAATCTACTGGTATTCGGACATAATCCAGGGCTCTCTAATTTAACAAATTACCTCAGCCATGCGGAGGTAGAATTAGCGACTTCCAATGTCGCCATCCTCAGCTTACCTGACAATTTTAACTTTTCCGAGCTTGCAGGAGGTACAGCAACCCTACTGAACACAATTCAGTAATATTCTCTACCTTCGTATTCTATGGCAAACAAACTTCAGAAAGAGAACTCCCCTTACCTACAACAACATGCCCACAACCCGGTACAATGGTATCCTTGGGGCGAAGAAGCTTTAAACAAGGCAAAGGAAGAAAACAAACTCATTATCATTAGTGTTGGCTATTCAGCATGCCATTGGTGTCATGTGATGGAACGCGAGAGTTTTGAAAACGACGCCATCGCACAAACCATGAACAAGTTTTTCGTGTCTATCAAAGTCGACCGCGAAGAACGACCGGATATTGATCAAATCTATATGATTGCCGTCCAACTGATGACCAATGCCGGAGGATGGCCATTGAACTGTATCTGTTTGCCCGATGGTCGCCCCATTTATGGCGGTACCTATTTTAAACCGCAGGATTGGCAAAATGTACTCCTACAAATTGCGAAAATGTGGGAAGAAACCCCGGGAGTAGCGCTTGATTATGCGGACCGATTAACCAAAGGAATACAACAAGCCGAGAAACTCCCAATACAGGAAATACCAGAAGCCTATACGAACCAAGACTTATTAGATATAGTGGAACCTTGGATTGAAACCTTCGATCAAAATGAAGGCGGCTACCGCCGCACGCCCAAGTTTCCTCTCCCAAATAACTGGTTGTTCCTCCTCCGATATGGTACATTAAGCAAGGATCAGCCCCTATTGGATCATGTACATTTCACCTTAGAAAAAATAGCTAATGGAGGAATCTACGACCAAATTGGAGGTGGCTTTGCTCGTTATTCTGTCGATAATCGCTGGCATATCCCCCATTTCGAAAAGATGCTCTATGATAATGGTCAATTACTTAGTTTATATAGCGAAGCATACCAACAAAAGCCTACGACGCTTTATAAGCGTGTAGTAGAAGAAACCATCGCTTGGGCGGAACGCGAAATGCTTGATCCCAATGGAGGGTTTTATAGCGCATTGGATGCCGATAGCGAAGGCGTCGAAGGCAAATTCTACAGCTTCGACTACGACGAGTTTGATGTGCTAGCTGAGCGTGCAGATCTCGCAAGAAATTACTTCCATATCAGTAAAAGCGGTAACTGGACCGAAGAACAAACCAACATTCCTTACCTTAGCTCGGAAGACAGTCGACTAATCGCAGAGGCTGGCTATAGCGAAGAAGAATGGGAGGAAGAACTAAAATCCATCAAAGAGACTCTGCTGAATTATCGCGAGCAAAGAGTGCGACCAGGCTTAGACCATAAACAGCTCGTCACCTGGAATGCATTAATGATCAAAGGGCTTGTTGATGCCTACCGCAGCTTTGGAAATGATCATTACTTGAACCTAGCGAAACAAACAGCGGACTTTATATGGACAAAATGTCAGGAAAATGACATACTACTGCACCAACCGGCTGACAGCAACCGAAGTATTCCGGGATTCCTAGATGACTATGCATTTAGCATTGAAGCTTTCCACAGTTTATATGAAGCGACATTTGATGAAACCTGGATTAACCGCGCAAAAACACTTACAGAACAAGCAGTTAACATTTTCTACGATAAAGACGAACGCACATTTTTCTACACCTCCTCCCATGCGGAAGAACTCATTGCAAGAAAAAGTGAAATCATGGATAATGTCATTCCGGGCTCGGTATCGACAATGGTACGCCAATTGTATAAGTTAGGCATCTTGTTCGATGAGGAACAATATACGCTAATAGCCGATCAGGTTTTCGCAAATGTATTTCCGCACATTAAATCATATGGGTCAGCTTACTCAAACTGGGCCATTCAATTACTGGAACTGCACTACGGAATTTGGGAAATAGCGCTTACCGGAGCCGATGCTCCTCGGTGGCGCAAGGAATTAGACCAGTATTATATTCCAAATAAAGTAACATTAGGTGGAACAAAAAGCAGTCTACCCTTGTTAGAACATAAAGCGGGTATGGAATCAAAAGCATACCTTTGCCAGAATAAAACATGCAGTCTTCCACAAACGTCGATTGCCCAGATAATAGAATTAATAAATAATAAACAGGGCTAGTACCCCATAAACTAAGTACAATGGCAGTAGAAAACAACAACGTAGTAACGTTGAATTACGTTCTTCATACAATTGAAGAAAATGGAGAAAAAACCTTTGTAGAGCAAACAACATCGGACAATCCGTTAACATTTTTATATGGTGTAGGCATGATGCTTCCTAAATTTGAGGAAAACATCGCTGGATTAAACGCAGGTGATAAAACATCATTCGAATTAGAACCAAATGACGCTTACGGTGAGCGTGACGATAAAGCAATCGCACAATTACCAGCGGAAATGTTCCAAGAAGTTGGACTTCCTCCTGTTGGTGAAGTAATCCCTTTGCAAGATAACCAGGGAAACCAATTCCGCGCGGTAGTGATCGAAGTAACACCAGAAACGGTAGTTGCGGACTTGAACCACCCAATGGCTGGTAAAAAATTAAACTTCGACATCGAAGTAATCGCTTCCCGCCCAGCAACGGCTGAAGAGTTGTCGCACGGCCATGCACATGGCATCGATGGAAATGAAGCTCACTAAGTAATTAGAAAAGTTATAAAAAAAAGAGTTGCCCCAAAAGGGCAACTCTTTTTTTTAGTAGTTAGTACTTAGTACTTAGTAGTTAGACCTATAGCTGGCTGTTGGCGTGCTAGTTTTGGGGAATGGAAGGATAAAAGGATGGGTGTAAGGATTGGCAGGGTGTTTTGTCTTGAACCAGGAAAAAAAGGATGCAAGGATTAACAGGGTCCTGCTTATCCTTTCATCCTTTTTTTCCTGGTTCAAGACAACTTTTCCCCTTTTTTTCGCCCGATCCTGATAATCCTTAAATCCTTTTTCCCTGGTTCAAAGACAAAACACCCGACCCTGATAATCCTAAAATCCTTCCTTTCTTGGTTCAAAACAACCTTTCCTTTCCCCAAAACTAGCACGCCAATAGCCCACCATAGGTCTAAATACTAACTACTAAATACTAACTACTAATACAACAACTACTAAACTCCTACCACTCACTCCCCTTATAAACCCAATACAAACCCAATGTAAACCCAATGTATAACCCTTTCGGAACGGGTTTGAAATGGTTTAAATATGGGTATGATTCGCCTTTAAATTGTGAGTGTCAGGTACGAGACAGCAGTCTTTCTATAACAGAACCCGTGTCTTACATCTTAGGTCTAAAATCTCATGTCTAAATTCCATTCTTCACTGCCCTTAGCATTTCGCGTTTTCCAGGCGCACCGGGAGCTTTTTCGATGCTGAAGCCGATGGACTTCATCGCTCTTTTTAGGTTACCGGTGATGGCGTAAGTAACAAATACGCCGCCGGGTTTTAGAAATTGACAGACATGCGCTAATGCTTCGACGGTCCACATCTCGGGTTGGTGGATTTCAGCAAAGGCATCGAAGTAGAGCACATCAAAAAGCTGATCTGGATAGAAATCCATTAATTTCTGATGCGCAATTCGCAAATCGATATGAGGGAGAATTTTTTTTTTGCTACTTAATGTAGCCTCATAATTGTCAAGAAAAGCATCCCACAATGGGGCGTCAATGTATTGGTTATATTCAGATTGGTTGATTACATTCAGTGGCAAGGGGTAAGCTTCGATACCGCAATAGTCCAACGTAATTGCCAATTTCTGACAATAATCTGCTGTTAATAAGAAATTTAGTCCCGTGCCGAAGCCGACTTCCAAAATGGATGCTTGGGTTGTCTGTTCCTTTTCGAGGAAGAAGCGTAATCCGGTGTTTAAGAAAACATGTATACTTTCCTGATGTGCGCCATGTTTAGAGTGATAGTGTTCACCGACCTCCGCTTGGTAAAGCGTTTTGGAGCCATCGTCTGTTTTTACAAATTCCATTACGTATTTTTGGCAAATCTAAAATAAAAACAACTATTTTAGCTTTTCTCAAAGAATATTTAAATGAACAAGGTTCTAGAAAACTATGGAAGCATCATTTGGCTGCTCGTTGGTATCACTATCGGTAGCTTAATAGGCATATTTTACCCTTCGGCCGTTGATGTGTTAAAACCCGTTGGAGATATCTTTCTGAACCTGCTCTTTGTATCGGTCATTCCGCTATTATTTTTCGCTATTTCTTGTTCGATCGCCAATATTGAGGACAGCAAAACGCTGGGGAAAACAATCAGCATCATGACCGTGGTGTTTATCTCGACCATCGTGATTGCCGCCGTAGCGACAATCTTTGGGCTTTGGGCATTCCCGGTTACCGCGCTACAGGATAGCAATGCTCTGACGGATGCCCTTCCAAGCAATCCTGAGGATACTTGGGGCGATCGCATTGTTCGTTTCCTGTCGGTCGATGAGTTTGCCAATCTATTGTCTCGTAAGAGCATCCTCGCTTTCGTTATATTCTCTCTGCTGGTTGGTGTGGCCACCCGTCGCTCTGGCGAAATGGGAAAACAGTTTACCCAATTTCTTAATGCAGGTAATAAGGTGATGGAAAATCTATTAACCTTGATCATGAAAGCAGGACCGATAGGTCTTGGCGCATACTTCGCCTTTCAAGTGAAAACTTTAGGACCAGAGCTTTTTGGATTCTATGCGAAGCCTTTGGGCTTTTATTATGTGTTCGGATTGATTTTCTTTCTCGTATTCTTCAGCCTGTATGCGTTTATCGCAAAAGGTCCATCAGGTATTCCTTTATTCTGGAAGCATAATATCGCACCATCGCTGACCGCACTGAGCACCTGTTCGAGCCTGGCGACCCTCCCGGCTAACTTGTTGGCGGCAAAAAGAATAGGTATTCCACATAACATTGCCAGTATTGTCATTCCGCTAGGAAATACACTCTATAAGAATGGCTCTGCAATTTCTTCCATTTTGAAGATTTATGTCGCGTTCTCTATTCTACAGTGGGATTTCTTTGAACCCACGACGCTCATTACGGCAGTCGGAATCACCGTATTGGTATCCATGGTTGCGGGCGGAATTCCCAACGGTGGATTTATCGGCGAGATGCTAATGATATCAATCTACGGTATCCCGAATGAAGCGGTCCCTTCCATTCTGATTATTGGAGCCTTGGTCGATCCGTTGGCGACGGTTTTAAATGCAACAGCTGATACGGTGGCGGCCATGTTGGTAACACGGTTATCTGGAGAAAAATTTGAAGCGGAAAGCGCTGAAGCTTAAACGTCAGACAAGTTAGTCGCTTCAAAATACTTCGCTAATACCATCACTGCAATCAGATCTTCCTTAGTTTGATCCTGAAACTTCTGGCAGTAAGC
Organism: Sphingobacterium sp. UBA2700; assembly: GCA_002354335.1. Classification (GTDB taxonomy): domain Bacteria; phylum Bacteroidota; class Bacteroidia; order Sphingobacteriales; family Sphingobacteriaceae; genus Sphingobacterium. The sequence continues at coordinate 257,678 of DELI01000005.1, forward strand.
ATTCGCGTTGCGGACAATTTCCTCCGCTTTTTCCGGCTGCTCAATATAATAGTTTAAGCGTTCTTCCAAGTCGCTATAGTCGGCTTTGATTTCGATATAATGCACATTCGGAATCAGCGTTCCTTCCATAAACCAAGTTTCGTATCTCGGCTTAGGCATTACAGCGATTGAATTGGATGACATGATCCACTTGAGGTTGGTCGCCACATCGTTCCCTTCTATAGCAAGGATAAACTTATATTTTAAATGTTCGGTAATGGAAATTTTTGGTTTCTCCCACTTACTTCCTTTCATGATATCGCCTAAATCACATAGCGGATGATCGAAATAAAGCTCGTAGAAAGCTTTGCGATGTTCCTGCTGCACCGCTGCACGACCAATAAGCTTATTCAATTTGCGCCGAAAAGGAACATGATCTTTAATAAAATTAAAATGTCTGACCTTGTCGAGGTTCAGCAAGACTGAATTTGCGTTATCTCCTGCAATCGGACGGCTTTTGACAATGCTGGGAGACGCTGGAACTTCCACCACATCCCCCGGCAGCAATTGAAATTCTAAGTCTCCTTCGAAATAACGAAGGTATTCCTTGCTGTCGTAATAGTATACTTTAAGATGATTAGGACGATGGTAATCGGCAATGCGGACTCGCCCGTTCAACAAAGCTGCAGGTCCGGATAATTTATTATAATAATCTACGCGCTGTTGGATCTCTGCCGCATCATAACGCGATAAACACTGCAGCAGCAAATCTCTCTTGTGAACCAAATTTGCAGCAAACTTCTCTCGTAATTCAGCCTTCAGATAATACCAGGGTTTAAAATTCTTATTCTGGAACAATAACTTCTTAATGTTCATAGCAACGGGTAATAATTATTAATCAGGATGTTTCCCGGTAAGGAAGATATCCGATTTAAAGGTAAAATTTAAAGTGGAAATTTAATCATAAAACCGCGCTATCTAGGTTAATCAATTGCAATCATCATTTTACAATGCTAAACTTTACTTAAATCTTGAGTCAACATATTAGCTTACAAGCCCTTGCATAGCGACAGCACAGTAACTTAGAACAATTCTAAATAACTTCAAATATTTGTTAAATTCATTGCAGTGCGTTGTAATTCGTATTTTTGTAATTGATTAGAATTATATTAAGATAAGATGAAGAAAAGTTCGATCATTTTAATTGGTATTATCGCTATTGCGATTGCGATGATTCTTGTGATCTATACAGATTCAAGTACCTATTCTACGTTCACTGAGGCGAAAGAAAAAAACACTGAGCTGTATGTTGTAGGGGTTTTAAACAAAGAAAAGGCTTTACACTACGATCCTGTAACCGATGCTAACCATTTTTCATTCTACATGTATGATAATGACAGCACGGAATGTCAGGTTGTATTCAACGGATCAAAGCCTCAGGACATCGAACGTTCTGAGCAAATTGTATTGACCGGAAAAATGGAAGGCAACACCTTCCACGCGAGTAAGATTTTGATGAAATGTCCTTCGAAATACAATCAAGATCAAATGGAAGTGATTGAAACATCTTCCGCAGCCCTTTAATTTAAAATACATTTTTAATTCCTTATGGACGTAAATTACGTTGGAGAAAACCTGTTGCCAGGCCAAATAGGACAATTCTTTGTTGTACTTTCCTTTGGTGCGGCATTATTTTCTTTCATTTCTTATTTTTTTGCCAGTAAAAATCCCGATGTGACATCGTGGAGAACCATGGGCCGCATTGGTTTCTGGTTAAATGCGTTGTCTATTGCCGTTATTGGTGGTACACTTTTCTATATTATCTATAACCACCTTTTTGAATATCATTATGCCTATGCGCATTCATCCACGAAACTTCCGACACACTATATCATTTCCGCATTCTGGGAAGGACAGGAAGGTAGTTTTTGGTTATGGATGTTTTGGCAAGCCGTTTTAGGGACTGTATTGGTCTTTAAGGCAAAATCCTGGGAAAGTCCGGTGATGACTTTTGTCATGCTATGTCAGGTATTCTTGGCATCCATGCTCCTCGGTGTCGAGGTATTTGGCTCCCGTATCGGTAGCTCGCCCTTTATCCTGTTGCGCGATGCATTGAACTTCCCTTTCTTAAAAAATGCAAATTACTTATCCATGATACCTGATGGTAGAGGCTTGAACCCTCTATTACAGAACTATTGGATGGTTATCCACCCACCTACCCTATTCTTAGGCTTTGCTTCCATGATTGTTCCATTTGCTTACGCAGCATCTGGTCTTTGGTTGAAACGCTATAAAGATTGGATTAACCCGGGATTACCTTGGGCATTATTTGCTGTCATGATTTTGGGAGCGGGTATTATCATGGGTTCATTTTGGGCATATGAAGCGTTGAATTTCGGTGGCTTCTGGGCTTGGGACCCGGTGGAAAACGTATCGATTATTCCTTGGCTGACTTTGATCGCTGCTGTGCACGTGATGGTCGCTTTCAAAAATACGGGACACGCCTACTTCACTTCAGCATTCTTATGCTTAATCAGTTTTGTATTGGTCATCTATGCTTCTTATTTAACGCGTAGCGGTATTTTAGGTGAAACATCTGTTCACTCGTTTACGAGTTTAGGGATGTCCGGACAGCTAATCCTCTTCAATCTGACCTTCTTGGTCATTATGATTGTTGCCCTCGTGGTTAGAAAGAAAGAAATGCCTTCTACACAGAAGGAAGAAGATATTTACTCCCGCGAGTTTTGGTTATTTATTGGTGCATTGGTACTTACCGTAGCCTGTGTTCAGATGATTGCAACGACTTCCATTCCGGTATTCAATGCTTTGTTCGGCACGAAGGTCGCTCCGCCAATCGATCCAATCCCGCATTACAATAAGTGGCAGGGCGCATTCGCCGTTGTGGTAATGACCTTAACTGCATTTACACAGTTCTTGAAATACAAGCGTTCAGATGCTAAGAAATTCTGGGCTTCTACCCTAGCATCGTTTATTATCGCATTGGTTCTTTCCGCTGTAATCGTGTACTTCACGAAAGTCTACGGAAATATCATGTACATCCTGATTACGTTCAGTTCCGTGTTTGCGATCTTAGCAAACCTGCAAATATTAGCAGATTCGTTCAAAGGAAAATGGCGCTTAGCAGGTTCAGCTGTATCGCATATTGGTTTCGGATTATTGTTAATCGGCGCTTTAATTGCGGCGGCTACCAATGAGGTTATCTCGGTAAATAGCAGCAATTATATCGCTGTGGCGGGATTCGACCAAGTCGAAAAACCGGGCGAGAACTTGTTTTTGACAGAAGGCGAGCCTGTGCAAATGGGCGAATATAAGATTACCTATGTCGGTGACTCGGTGGCTGCTCCGAACGTATTCTACAAGATCAATTACGAGCGCATCGATGAAGAGACAGGTGCCGTGAAGGAATCTTTCGTCTTGATGCCTTTCGCACAAAACAACCCACAGATGGGTGGATTGATCGGCACGCCAGGTACAAAACACTTCCTGACACATGATATTTACACCTTGATTACTGCAGCAGCTTCGGATTCCCAAGCGGCCGTGAATCAAGAGGAGGATGCTTCTGAACGTTCAAGCTTTGATGAATATGAAGAACCGGCAACTTACGAAGTTAATATAGGCGATACACTACGCTACAGAAACGGTTATTATATCATCGATGCCATCAATAAAAATGCGACAATTTCGAATATTCCGAAAGAAGAGGGTGATGTGCTCGTGGGTATGCAAATTCGCGTGGTAGCTTCTGATGGTAAAGAATTCAAGGCGGAGCCAATCTTCATGATCAAAGGAGGTAATACGATGGACTTCCATAAAGATGTTCCGGAACAAGGCCTTCGCTTCCGTTTCTCGAACATTATGCCGGATAAGAACAAACTAGAATTGATTGCTTACCAAAAGCCTCTTCCAGAAAAGAAATGGGTGGTATTCAAAGCGATCAAATTCCCTTATATCAATTTCTTCTGGTGCGGCACAATCGTGATGACCATCGGATTTTGTATGGCCATCTACAGAAGATTGAAGGATTCTAAAATTAGTAAAGCAAAAACCAGCTAATGAATATTGTTTTAATCGGCAGCGGTAATATCGCCAGCACTTGGGGAAAAGCCCTTGCTGCATTAGGACATCGCATTACGCAGATTTATAGTCATACATTAGCCAATGCGCAAGCATTGGCTAATTCGCTTTCCAGCCAGGCTATCAGCGACCTTAAGGAGCTCGATCTAACGGCAGAGCTTTACATCGTGGCGGTCAGCGATGCGGCGATTCCTTCGGTAGTTGAGCAAATCCCTGGCAATTTAACAGGATTGATCATACACTGTTCAGGTGCAAGCGACTTGCAAGTATTATCCAAATTTAACCGGTTCGGCGTCGCCTACCCTATCCAAAGTTTTTCCAAGACAGTTGCCATTGATTTCGCTAAAATCCCCTTTGGCATAGAAGCGAATACTACAGAAGATGAAGCTTTGTTACAGCGCTTATTTTCGGAATTATCAACTCATGTTTTTGCTTGCTCCAGCGAGCAACGGTTGGCGATTCACCTCGGTGCGGTGCTGGTCAACAACTTTAGTAACGCCTTATACCAGATGGCGTATGAGCTGCTAGCGCAGAAGAATTTATCGTTTAATCTATTGCGTCCCATCATCCTGGAAACGGCAGAAAAAGTACAAAATCGTATTCCTAAGGATGTTCAGACAGGACCGGCAATCAGAAATGACGATGGGACCATAAATAAGCATTTACAGTTTATTAGTGACAAACCTGAATGGCAATCTATTTACCAACAAATAACCAGCCTTATTAAAAAAAGAGGATGAAAGACAATTAAAATTTAGAAAATCGCTAAATCTTTAACTTGTACATCAAATTCTTCTGAATACTCGTTTAACTTGCTAATTTTGCAAATTAAAGTCACACGATTGATTAGCTATTCAATGTGGCACATTTATAGCGGCATTAATCTGGAATTGAAAAAAAGCTTTTGATCATATAATAAATCTATCATGCAGGTTAGAAAACTAATTTTAGGGACGATCATCCTTATTAACTTAATCATCATTTCTTTCGGTTTGATTTTCACGCCGAGATGGTTCTGGTTACTATTAATCCCTTTCCCTCTTTTGATTATTGCGTTATATCATAGTTTCCAAACAAGTCACGCGATTCTTCGTAATTATCCATTAGTAGGTTATTTCAGATATTTTTTCGAATCTATCCGCCCAGAGTTGAGACAATACTTCTGGGAGTCTGATACGGACGGACGTCCTTTCAATCGTCGCCAGCGTTCGCTAGTTTATCAGCGCGCAAAAAATCAACGTGAAACCGTAGCATTCGGTATGCAATCCGATCCGCAAGCGGTGGGTAACGAATGGGCGGCACACAGCATTTTCCCGGTGCACATCGAAGATCATAATCTTCGTACATTGGTCGGAAACAGCCAGTGTAAACAACCTTACAGCTTAAGTGTATTCAATATCTCGGCGATGAGTTATGGCGCTTTGAGCCGTACCGCTATCACGGCCTTGAATAAGGGTGCTGCCTTGCAGAACTTCGCACATAATACGGGTGAAGGTGGTATCAGCCAGTACCATATCAGCGGTGGTGATTTGATTTGGCAAGTAGGTACCGGTTATTTCGGATGTCGTGATGAGAATGGTTTCTTTTCGCCAGAGCTTTACCGTGAGAAATCGACAAGACCATATGTAAAGATGATCGAGTTGAAACTATCGCAAGGTGCTAAGCCAGGTCATGGAGGTATTCTTCCTGCGGCTAAGAATACGCCTGAAGTTGCGGCAATTCGTCACGTTGTTCCTGGAACAGACGTGATGTCGCCTCCTGCGCACAGCGCATTCCGCACACCGGTGGAGATGATGCATTTCATCCAGCAATTGCGTGAACTTTCTGATGGAAAGCCGGTAGGTTTCAAATTATGTATCGGTGACAAGAATGAATTTTTAGATATCTGTCATGCGATGCAAGAGACGCAGATTATGCCAGACTTTATCTCGGTTGATGGTTCTGAAGGTGGTACGGGTGCTGCTCCGCTAGAGTTCACGGACAACTTAGGTATGCCTTTGTACGATGCTTTAGCATTCGTGACAACGACATTAATCAACTACGGATTGAAAAAACATATCAAAATTATCGTGTCTAGCCGTATCGTTACAGGATTCGATATCTTGAAAGTTATTGCTTTAGGAGCTGATGCTTGTTACAGCGCGCGTGGAATGATGTTCGCGCTAGGTTGTATTCAAGCGTTGAAATGTAATGAAGACGTGTGTCCGGTAGGTGTTGCGACGCAACAGCCACACTTATATAAAGGATTGGATGTACAGGATAAGTATGTTCGTGTGGCTCAGTTCCATAGAAATACCTTGCGTGCAACGGTAGAGATCATGGAAGCATGTGGTTTCAAAACCTTGGAAGATGTATCTGCTGATAAATTTTTCCGTAAGGTGGACAGCCAGAATACATTAAGCTTCCAGGATATTTATTTCAAGAATACAGGAAAATTAGTCAACAACCGAAGCGATTTCGCTCCGGAAGTGTTTGACTAAATAAATAACATAAACCTTATTTAAGGTTATTAAAAACTATCTCCAGAATCTGCTGAGCTTGTCGCATAGAATCTCTATCGACACCCTCCATAGCTTCTGAGATAGTTTTTTCTGCTTGTGCCATACACTTATCTTTAATTCGATGGCCTTGTGCAGTTAAGTAAATCTGATTTGTTCTGCGGTCCCCCGATCCGCTTACACGAACTAGTAATTTCTGTTTCTCCAGATTGGAAATTAAGCGTGAAATACTCGGTTTGTCGCGAAAGGTTAGACGTGCAAGATCTTGCTGGCTTAATCCCTCTGAATCCCACAAGAAATACAGGATACTCCATTGCTCGGCGGTAATATTTAAACCTATTTGTTTAAAATTACGCTGTAGACGACGTCCTATTGCGGTGGAAACCCGACCGGTCAAGAACGAATAGAATTCGTCTTGGTACATGTTTGCTACATCCATTATAATAATTTGGCTAATAAGGTTAACAGTTGTTTGTGCAATTAAGAGATAAAATAAGAGAAATGCAAATAAAAATGTTACAAAGCGGAATTGATTGAAAAAATAATTAACTTTAAGGCTATGGAGACTATTTTAACAATACTACTTGTAGTTGGCGGAATCTTATATAAGATTTATGAAAACTATAAGGAGGAAATGGAAAAATCGAAGAAGCGCATGCAAGAGCGGATGAAGCAAATGCAGCCTCCTACTCCTAGCCCGCAGCAACAGCCTATGAAGTCTGCGCGCAAGCAACAGGAAGCTAGACCCATCGCAATTCCTGTAGAAAGAAGACGTGAAGAAATTCCTAATATACCAGTTTATCAACCGGAAGTTGTGGAAATAGACGAGGTAGAACTAGCCCACCAACAGCGATTAGCTCGCCAAATGAAACAAAGGCAAAAGCAACAGCAGCAACAATTGGTGCTTGCTGAAGAGCAGCCTCATGCATCGGTTGATTTTGATCTAAGACGTGCGATTATTCAACAGGCAATCTTAGAACGCCCTTATAAAGACTAGTATTACTAAAGAATTTTGAACTGATCCTGATCATCGAGGAATGGAAAGCGATCTCTGTTTTCCTCCAGATCTTTTGGATAGATGGTGAATGTATATAAGTCCTCATCCTCCGGCTTATAATACACGACATCGCCATTAGGATTGATACACATCGAACCACCAGAATAATAAACTTCATTACCGTCATGTCCCACACGATTAACACCAATAACAAAAGCTTGGTTTTCAATCGCACGTGCAGGTATTAAGGCGCGCCAATGTTGCGATCGTTTATCAGGCCAGCTTGCGGTATACACCAATAAGTCGTAGGCTCCGTTTTGATTCCTCGACCAGATCGGGAATCTTAGGTCATAGCAGATCATCGGGCAGATCTTCCATCCTTTCAATGGCAATATGACACGGGATTGTCCCGCCGTGAATACTTTATCTTCGTTTGCCATGCTGAACAAATGGCGCTTGTCGTAATGCACATAGCTACCATCTGGCGACATCCAGATAAAGCGGTTAAAATATTTACCTTCCTCCTCGATAATAAGCGTTCCGGCAATTACACAGTCGAACTTCTTGGAAGTTTCATAAAGCCAGTGCATTGTTTTGCCCGACATGGTTTCAGCACACTTCTCGACGTTCGTCGTGAAGCCTGTGTTGAACATTTCCGGCAGGATGATCAAGTCTGTCTTTTCTCTTAATGCCGATAGGCGCAAAGAAAGGTTCTGCAAATTTTTATCGACGTTTTCCCAAAAAAGATAGGCTTGAAATATTGTTATTTTTAAAGGCTCCATGTGCTAAAATCCTCTTTCGCTATGTATTATTTTAATTACCAAAATAGCAAAAAGCTTGCAAAATTCATAATTACTTAACACGGTTCATCAGCATATCTGCTAACGCAAAAAGCTCCGCTTTATTCGCCTCGGGGACATCAATAGCACTTAATTGATTGTATGCCAATTGCATATATTCCTCCTTTAGCTGATTTGTATATTCATCGACAGCGAGGCTACTGTATAACTTTTTCATTCGTGTAATCTTTTCTTCGTCACTAAGCTGGTTAGGAAAAAGTAATTTATTCAATTCTTCTCTGTCCTCGCCTTGGGCTAATTGCTGTGTCCGGATGCGTAGGATGGTCTTCTTATCGCAAAGGATATCTCCCCCGACTTGCTTACCAAAACTTGAAGGATCACCATATACATCCAGAAAATCATCCTGCAGTTGGAAAGCAATTCCTAAGTTCACTCCGAAATCATAGATCAATTGCTGCTGCTCTTCAGTCGCGTCAGAAAGGATAGCGCCCATTTTCAAAGCACCGCCAAGCAAAACAGATGTTTTGAGCTTGATCATATTCAAATAATCCTGCTCTGCCACAGCCTCCATGTTTTCGAAATCCATATCTAGCTGCTGTCCTTCGCAGACTTCTAAGGCCACCTGATTAAATATACGAAGCAATGCAGGTATCTTCTCGTCCGGACAACGTGCTAGCTCTTCATAAGCCTTCACCAAAAGGGCATCGCCAGAAAGTATGGCTACATTATCATTCCATTGCATATGCACCGTCGGCTCTCCTCTTCGCAAAGGTGCCTTGTCCATAATATCATCATGAATTAGGGAGAAGTTATGGAAATATTCTATCGCACAGCTCGCAGGTAATACTTCTTCTAAGTTTTCTTTTCCAAACAAACGTGCTCCCATCAATGCCAACATCGGGCGAATACGCTTTCCGGAAAGCGAAAGGATATACCGAATGGGATCATAGAGATATGCAGGGGTCTGTGGAAAACTGCGTTCTTGTAGATATTGACTAACTAGTGTGCTATAGGGATGCGTTTCGAACATAATCTTTTAATTAGGCGAAGATAAGGATTTTTGAAGGGAAACGTCCATTTGGACTTTTGAATTTCAGGTCAGTCTATGTAACTTGCGAAAATTCACAATCTATTTATGCGGATTCTCATCATTCATAATCAATACCAACATATTGGGGGCGAAGATTTCGTCATGCGACAAGAAATGGATATCCTCCTGAAAGAGCATGAAGTAGAGCTGTATTCCGTAAAGAACGTCAAAGGACTGAAAGGCTATCTGCAGTACTTAACTTACCCTTGTAATTGGAAAGAAACCAAGCGCATCCGTTCGAAAGTGGAGGAATTTAAACCTGATATTATCCACATCCACAATATACATTATGCATTGGGCCCGCTGTTTATTCTGCATTTGAAGAAATTGGGCATTCCTATGCTTATGACGCTGCATAACTTCCGTTTGATCTGTCCGTCGGCAACATTATTTCATGACGGCAATATCTACCTGGAGTCCATCAAGGCAAAGTTCCCTTGGGATGCTGTGAAAAAGAAAGTATTGGAAAATTCCTACGTCAAAACCTTCTGGACAGCAATGACCTATTGGATTCATCGCAATCGAGGAACTTTTGATGCTATTGATCAGTACATTGTGCTTTCAGATTTTGCGAAAAGAATATTTGCCGAGTCGAGTTTCCCGGTTCCGACGGAGAAGTTTATTGTGAAGCCAAATTTTGTGGCGCAAATAGACCCGGATAGTATCGTTGATGATGGATCCTTTATTTACATCGGTCGCTTATCAGAAGAGAAAGGTATACTCCCTCTGCTACATGCGTGGAAAGCGACAAACCATCCGTTGAAGATCTTTGGCACCGGCCCACTACAACATGAGGTAGAACAGATTTGTAATCATTCGGAAAATATACATTACATGGGCTTTCAGTCGCGCGAAGCCATCAGTCGACATCTGGCGGGCGCAACAGCACTCGTTGTCCCTTCTGTCTGTTATGAAGCCATGCCCCTGTCAGTATTGGAGGCATACTCTGCCGGCGTACCGGTGCTGGCAAGCAATATTGGAATATTAACAGAAATGGTTGTACCTTTGTATACAGGTCTACTTTTTGACCCACACCATCACACCGACATTATTCAGCGATTAGCGGAATGGGTCAATTTAGATGCTACAAAGAAATTAGAGATTCAAGAGAATTGTCGTCGTGAATATCTGCAGAAATACGAGCGCGCTTTGGTGATGAAGCAACTCGAGCAAATTTACCAGCAGGTATTGGCAAAAGGAAAAGGAGAATAGGATGAACATTATTATCATGGACAGGCTAGGCTTAGCCCCACAAATACAAGATGCTTTAGCAACGGTCTACGACCCGGAATTGAAGCCTGCAAATATTCTGGACTTAGGTTTAGTGTATGAAATCATCACAAAAGAAAATAAGCAAGCGAAGATTGTTATGACTTTAACAGCACCGGGATGTCCAGTAGCTGGAGAAATCATGAATGAAGTGCAACAAAAGGTGGCTGCCATTGATGGCATCGACGAAGCGCTAGTAGAGCTTACTTTTGATCCACCCTGGACAAAAGATATGATGACCGAAGAAGCGAAACTAGAATTAGGATTGCTTTAGTCCTTTTCTACTGAAAAATACTGTCGAAGTGCTTGTATCTGTTTCAGGTTGAGCACTTTTTTTAGTTCCTCATCCGAGGCTTCCCTCACCTTTTTAACAGATTTGAAGGTTTTCAGCAATTTCTCTACCGTCACCTTCCCTATCCCCGGTATATTGTCCAGTTCGGATACAAAGGTCTTACGACTACGCTGATTACGGTGGAAGGTGATACCGAAGCGATGCGCTTCATCACGCAAATGCTGTATAATCTTTAAGGTTTCTGATTTTTTATCTAAGTAGAGTGGATATTGATCGCCAGGGTAAAACAGTTCTTCCAAGCGTTTTGCAATACCAATGACGGTGACTTGCTTCTCAATTCCCAACAATCTAAGACTCTTCAAAGCAGCTCCCAATTGTCCTTTTCCGCCATCAATGACGATTAATTGAGGTAAAGTTTGGTCTTCGTCCAGCAGTCTTCTGTATCTTCTAAAAACTGCTTCTTCCATCGTTGCAAAGTCATTGGGGCCTTCCACTGTCTTAACATTGAAATGCCGATAATCTTTCTTCGAAGGTTTAGCATCTTTAAAAACAACGATCGCCGATACGGGGTAATTACCTTGAATATTGGAGTTATCGAAACATTCGATATGACGAGGGAGTACCGGAAGGCGCAGGTCCTTCTGCATCTGTTTTAAAACACGTTCTGTCTTCACCTCCGGGTTGAGTTTCTCGTATTGCAACAAGCGCTCCTTTTTGAAGTAAGCCACGTTCTTGAGCGATAGGTCGAGTAGCTTCCGCTTCTCGCCCATTTTAGGCACCACAAATCGATTATCCTCATTCCCCTCGATGTCCAACTCGAACGGTACAATAATCTCCTTAGAATGGCTTCTAAAGCGAGATCTTATTTCGGGGATAGCAATCGCCAATAGCTCTGCATCGGACTCATCGAGGCGCTTTTTCATTTCCAGCGTCTGCGTTTGAATAATAACACCATTCACCACCTTCAAGAAGTTGACAAAAGCATAGTTATCCTCCGAGGCAATGCTGAATACATCCACATTTGTAATCGACGAACTTACAACGGTAGACTTGCTTTGGTAGTTTGCAAGTTTGTCAAGCTTCATCTTAAACTTCTGCGCGCCTTCAAAATCCATTCGCCCTGCTGCTTCCTGCATCTGTTCTTTCAAACGGTTGGTCACCACAGTGATCTTGCCATTCAAAATATCCTTGATATCGCTGAGGTTCTGATTGTAATCTTCCTCGCTTTGATAGCCCTCACATGGTCCTTTGCAATTGCCAATCTGATACTCCAGACATACCTTAAATTTCCCTTTCGCGATATTCTCCTGACTAAGACTCAGGTTACAGGTGCGTAAGGGAAACAGTTCTCGGATCATATCCAGCACGATGTGCATCATCCCTACAGAAGCGTAGGGACCAAAATATCGTGATCCGTCTTTGATATATCTGCGGGTCCAAAAGATGCGAGGGAAGCGTTCGTGCTTGATGACAATCCAAGGATAGGTCTTATCATCTTTCAGCATGACATTATATCGAGGCTGATGCTTTTTGATCAGGCTATTTTCCAAAAGCCAGGCATCAATCTCCGTGTCAACAATGGTAAAAGCAATGCGATTGATTTTCCGAACCAGCACACGAGTCTTGCTGTTCAGCTGATCAGAATTGACAAAATAAGAACCTACTCTATTCTTCAGATCTTTTGCCTTTCCGACATAGATTAAAGTCCCCTCTTTATCAAAGTATTGGTAAACCCCCGGTCTATGGGGTATCTTGGTCAATTCTTTCCTGTAATCAAATTCCATCATTGCATAAAAAAACCAGACTTCAATTTACGTAAATTTTCAGTCTGGTAAAAAATTGATATCGTTCTACGACTAGAATCCTAGTCGATCATCTTCTGTCAACGGAGTTTCCGTTCTACCTGGATCATTTCCATAGAATTGCGAGAAGTTTGAACAGTTCATCTCAAAGCGCGTTATTCCTCCTGGAGGCATTGGAAAGTCTTCCTGGGTATAGTGTAGATCCTTGTCGGCATAGACGCGTTTCATAAACAATCCGAATACCGGCATCGCCGCAGCGGCACCTTGTCCATATTGCATACTGCTAAAGCTAATGCCTCTATCCTCAGCACCTGTCCATACTCCCGCAACCAGATCCGGTGTAACACCAATAAACCAAGCATCGGAGTTATCATTCGTCGTACCCGTCTTACCGCCAATTGGGTTTTTCAGTCCGCCGAAGTTTGGATCCCATCTCAATCGGTTACCCGTACCGCCATCAACAACACCCTTCAACATATCCACCATAGCGTATGCTGTTTCGCTGTTCAAGGCTTTCAATACTTTTGGTGCTTTCTCATAAATTGGAGCACCGTTCTTGTCTTCCACTCGTAAAATCATGGTTGGTTCTACCCAAGTTCCTTGGTTAACAAATGCGGAATAAGCCCCGACCATGTCATACAATGATGCATCGTAAGAACCTAAAGCGATAGAAAGCTCATTTGGAATATTTGAATTAACACCCATACGCTTCGTTAGATCAGCGACGTTGGCTGCACCAACCTCATTGATCAGATAGGCTGAAGCATAGTTCTGCGAGTATTTGATGGCATTTTTCAAGGTAATAGGGTCACCACCCTGCTGTGTTCCGCGAGGTGTCCAGTTACCGTAAGTTCTAGAATGGTTAGGAATAGATACACATGGTCCATAACCGTTATCAATCGCATACGCATAAACGAAAGGCTTCGCCGTCGAACCAACCTGACGAGTACCTAAGCGCACCTGATCATATTTAAAATGTTCGAAGTTTATACCACCGACCCAAGCTTTGATATAGCCGGTCTTTGGCTCCATCGCCATCATCGCATTGCGTAAGAATAGCTTTGTATATTTGATAGAATCCATTGGCGTCATCGTGGTATCGATATTACCTTTCCAAGTGAACAGATTCATCTGAACTTTCTTATCAAACTCCTTGCGGATCTGCGCATCCGACAAACCTTCTGCCTTCAACGCGATATAACGATCTGAACGTTTCATTCCTTTTTCTAAAAGATTTGCGTTCTTTCCGGTAAATGCATTACGACGCTTCCATTGTTTATCAAACTCACGCTGCAAGCGGGTCATCCACTCTTTCTGAGCGTCTTCAGCATGCTGTTGCATCTTATAGTTGATCGGCGTGTAGATTTTCAATCCATCACGATCTAAATCATAGGGGGTGCCATCGGGTTTTGTGATCGCTAGACGCTGAAATTCTTTTTTAATCTCTTCTTTTAACACCGCACGGAAATAGGGAGCTAAACCCTCACCATAGTTTGAAATCGTTAGTTTCAAACCTAAAGGTTTCTCTGATGCTTTTGCATAATCCTCCGCAGTGATAAAATTCTGATTACGCATATTCGACAATACCAAATTACGGCGTTGCAATGCACGTTCAGCTTGTCTAACCGGTGAATACTGCCCCGGACCTTTCAACATCCCAACTAACAATGCTGCCTGCTCGGCAGTTAACTTATCAGGAGTCGTATTGAAGTAAGTTCTAGCGGCCGACTTAATACCGAAGGTATTATAGGCGCCAAAGTCTACCGTATTGAAGTACATCATTATGATCTCTTCTTTGGTATAATTACGCTCTAAACGAACTGCGGTAATCCATTCCTGGAACTTCTGCATGATACGTTTCACGGAACTACGTGCTCTTTGCTCGCCAAATAGATTTAATGCTAATTGCTGGGTAATTGTACTACCGCCTTGCTTATTTCCACTTAAGGTCAATAAAACCGTTGATAGCGTACGAGAATAATCGATACCCGAGTGCTCATAGAAACGCTTGTCTTCCGTAGAAACCAAGGCCTGCACTAGGAATGGAGATAATTCAGAATATTTTACATTAGAACGATTATGCACGTAATAGGTACCTAATACGCGGTTATCGTCGGTAATAATTTCAGATGCTAAATTACTTTTGGGATTTTCTAAGTCTTTGAAGGTTGGTAATTTTCCGAAAATACCGATGCGGACACTGAGTAGAAACAGTGCGCCTAGCAACACCAGTCCAATTAAGATTTTCCAGAAATTACGCGTATACCTTTTTACGTCTTCTTCGGTAAGATTACTACTTTTTGCTTCTCTCTTCATTTGTTAATTAATGAAACCACGAAAGCCTCACTCACTGTGTGATAGTTTCGATTTTCTATAACATCAGTAAGTGTGCCAATTGTTAGATTACAGGTACAAAAGTACCATATTTTTCTGGACCAAACGGAATATACGAAAAATGAAGAAATATTTTTCTAGACAATGTGTTTAAACGATGGATAAAACGCTGTTTCCGCCGAATTGTAAAATCATTTCTACATTCGGAATGAGTTTATTTTCCGCGGTAATAATGTTTTATCTATTTGCGATAATCGTTTTCAAATACCTACCTTCGCAATAGTATGCTGGCGAAAATCAACACTAAATCTGGGCTATTTTTCATCTTTCTCACTGTGGTATTAGACTCGATAGGTCTGGGTATTATCATTCCGGTGATGCCCGCTCTGATCAGAGAGCTAATTCATGGAGATATCAGCCAAGCCTCCTCCTATGGTGGATGGCTTACATTCTGCTATGCCTTTATGCAGTTTTTCTTTGCGGCAGTACTAGGCAATTTAAGCGATCGGTATGGTCGAAGACCGGTACTGTTATGTTCGTTATTTGGCTTCGCCATAAATTACATCCTGATCGGATTTGCACCGAGTATATTTTGGCTGTTTGTAGGTCGTATTGTTGCCGGTATCACGGGAGCTAGCCATACGGTCGCAGCAGCTTATATCGCGGATGTCAGCACGCCACAGAACAAAGCGCAAAACTTTGGTTTATTAGGTGCAGCGTTTGGATTAGGATTTATAATCGGCCCTGTATTAGGCGGATTACTTGGTCATTATGGACCAAGAGTGCCGTTCTTCGCTGCCGCAGGCTTAACATTCTTCAATTTTCTTTACGGTTATTTCATTGTTCCAGAGTCGTTGAAACCCGAAAACAGAAGGCCTTTTAGTTGGAAAAATGCCAACCCCATCGGGAGCTTCCGACATATTGGTCGTTATGTGCATATTCAGCCACTCGTCCTTTGTATCTTCCTGATCAATATTGCTGCCCATGCTGTTCAAAGCACCTGGTCCTACTATACCATGGAGCGATTCGATTGGAATGAACGGATGATTGGTTATTCACTTGGATTTATCGGAGTCTTATTAACTATCGTGCAAGCCGGCTTAATACGAATCATCATCCCTAAAATAGGAATACCGAAAAGCATCATTTTTGGACTTTTACTGAGCTGTATCTCCTTCCTGATGATGGGCCTAGCAGGTTCAACTGCCATGCTCTATATCTCCAGTATTTTCTACGTGTTCTCCGGCATCGCCGGCCCGGCGATACAGAGTTCGATCTCTAATCAAACGCCAGCAAACGAGCAGGGGCAGATACAAGGGGGATTGACCTGCATTATCAGTTTGACCGCTATCATCGGTCCATTGATGATGACCAGCCTATTTTCTTTCTTCACAAAAAAGAGCACCACGCTGTATATGCCTAGTGCTCCATTTTATCTTGCTAGTTTATTAGGCTTAATCGCCTGTCTGACTGCCTTACAATATTTTAGAAATCGACCGAAAGATTAATCTGCTTTCTGTATTAAACAAACTGCATAAGCAACAACACCTTCCTCACGGCCGATAAAACCCATCGTTTCGTTCGTTGTCGCCTTTATCGATACATCCTCTACAGATATCCCTGCCGCCTCGGCGATATTGATCTTCATTTGTGGAATATATGGCTTAATCTTTGGCGCTTCCAAACAAAGCATCCCATCGATGTTTCCAAGCTCATACCCCTTCTCTTTAATTAAAGCCACGCAGTGCTTCAATAGGTCTAAACTATTCGCGCCTTTCCAACGGTCATCTGTATTGGGAAAATGATAGCCGATATCTTCTAAATTGGCAGCGCCGAGAATGGCATCACAAATCGCATGCGCCAATACATCTGCATCAGAATGTCCGAATGCACCGGCATGGTGTTCCAGTTTGACGCCTCCAACTACAAAGGGATGCCCTTCGCGCATTTGATGCACATCAAATCCAAATCCTACTTTTATTTTCATATTGTTACGAAGATACAGCAATATCTTATGTAAAAAAAGTGGAAGCAAATCCGCTATTTCAAGCTATTATTCCAACATTTTACTACAAATCATTAAAAATCACAGCCTACTGTGCAGGAAACTCATTTTCCTATAATATATATTTACTACTTTTGGATTTAAAATCCTCATTATTTATGATGTATTCGAAAAAAATATTAATTCCAACACTCTGCCTAGCCTTCGGTTTATTAATATTTAGCTCGTGTAGTAAAAGCCACAACAGTAATTATTCGTCGAAAACGGGCGTGAAGTACAACGATCCATATAACGGCGGTCTGCAGATCAATCGTAAAGTGAAAGAGGCACCAGGTCCAGGCCTTGTCGGCATCGAAGGCGGAACTTTCGTGATGGGAGGAAGCCTCAATGAAGATCTGGGCTATGACTATGACAATGCCAAACGTCGTGTGACTGTAGCATCGTTCTATATAGACGAAACAGAGGTCTCAAATGCAGACTGGTTAGAATACCTTCAATGGATTGCGCAAAGCTATCCTGAGGACGGAAAGATGTATTACGATGCACTTCCTGATTCATTAGTGTGGCGCCATCCCCTATCCTACAATGAACCTTACGTTAATTTATACTTAAGACATCCTTCGTTTCAAGACTACCCTGTTGTTGGGGTAAGTTGGGAGCAAGCCAATGCTTATTGTCAATGGCGTACAGATCGCGTAAATGAAAATATCCTTCGCGAGTCGGGAGTCCTGATGGACTATAAAACGATGAGTAGCCAACAAACAAAGCCTGAAACAGGATTCAACACCGAACTTTATTTGAATGGACAAATCCGCGGAGCAAACGTGGATGGCAAAAACATGCCGAAAGATAACAGCATCGGTGCTGCCAAAGACGCTCGTCGCCCTGTACGTATGGAAGATGGTATATTGAAACAACCGTACCGTTTACCGACAGAAGCAGAATGGGAATACGCAGCCCTTGGCTTAATTGGAAACTCTTTCCAAGGCAATATCCAAACTGCTCGTACCTATCCTTGGGATGGTTTAGGCGTGCGTTCCGCACAGCGTAAATCGCAAGGTAAGATGTTAGCAAACTTCAAAATTACATCCGGTAATAATATGGGTGTAGCCGGCAACTTGAATGATGGCGGCGATATTACGGTACCCGTACGCGCTTATATGCCAAATGACTTTGGCTTGTATAATATGGCGGGAAATGTGAATGAATGGGTAAGTGATGTTTACCGTCAGTTATCTTTTGAAGACTTTGAAGATTTCAATCCTTATCGTGGACATGTGTTCATGGATAATCAATATGAAGACGCACGGACGCGTACGCTAGCTAAAGACCAGTACGGAAGACCTATTAAAGTTCCTGCAAAAGCAGCTCGCAAACAAACTTGGGAGGAACTGCAGCAAGCAAAGACGATAGACTCTATCAACATGGGAGCAGCGCCAGCATACGATCATGATGTTCGTGGCTATTTAGATGAAGAACAAAAAGCATTATTCGGAAAAGCTACGTTGGTGAATGATAAATCGCGCGTATATAAAGGAGGATCATGGAACGATAGAGCTTACTGGTTGAACCCGGCAACACGTCGCTTCGCTCAGCAAGATCAGTCAAGTGCCATGATTGGATTCCGTTGTGCAATGACGATGGTTGGAAATGTGTATGGTCCAGCGTCCAATACCCGTCGCTAATCGACTCCATAATTAGATATAAAGAAAAGGGCTTTGAAATATTTCAAAGCCCTTTTCTTTATGTGAATCTGAAGTAAAATCTATGCAGATACTTCTTCGTTTACAAATTCATCATACAAATCTCCGAACGCTTCATAATCGTCATCAGACGCAGGAGCGAATACGCGGATGTTGTTGTCTTTGATATAAGACATAATTTCTGGGTCGATGTTCTCATCAGATTTAACCACCACGTCTGTAAATGACAAGGCGCCTTTTGTTAAATCTACAAAACTTCCAGATCCATAAGCAGCAAGATCAGCGGCGTCGATATCAACCTGAGATGCTAATTCTGCATACTTCGTACCTAAGGATGCGTTTGCAAAGTCTTCCTCGTATAAGGAATAGAATACTTTAGCATCTTTAAAGGTTGGATCATCTTTGTAGGCAGTCTTTAAGTAAGCAGGAACCATAGCTGTAAACCAACCGTGGCAATGTACTACATCCGGAGACCAGCCTAATTTCTTAACCGTTTCCAATGCTCCTTTACAGAAGAACAGAGAACGCTCGTTGTTGTCATCAAAGAACTTCCCACTCTCATCACGAAAGACCTTCTTCCGCTGGAAATATTCCTCATTATCTAAGAAATACACCTGCATCCTTGCCGCAGGCAATGATGCTACTTTAATAATTAGCGGATTATCATTATTGTCCACCACAATGTTCATTCCCGACAACCTTATCACTTCATGAAGACGATTTCTGCGCTCATTAATATTACCAAAACGAGGCATCAGAATCCGAATTTCGAATCCTTTTTCTTGCATCGCATGTGGTAACTGGCGTGTAATTTCAGAAATTTTACTTAATTCAAGGAAAGGCGACATTTCATGGGTTATAAACAAGATTTTCGTTTTTGCCATCTCCAAAGTTTTTTTTAATATTGAATAGTAAAATCGGTCTACAAAGGTACTAATAATAAATGAATTTTACAATTCCTTAAAAATCATCATTTTATAATTCAAACATTATTCCTCACTTTTGTACCTTATTTTAAAAAACAGAAGTGAAAATATTCCGCACAAAAAACGAGCTTAAAGAAGCTCTAGCAGGATTGAAAGCGCAAAACAAGACCATAACACTGGTCCCGACTATGGGCGCTTTGCACCAAGGCCACATCTCCCTGATCGACTATGCTAAACCACAAACCGATATCATCGTTTGTAGTATTTTCGTTAACCCAACGCAGTTTAATGACCCCAAGGATTTAGAAAAATACCCCCGCCCTATCGAGCAGGATATAGCACTATTGGAAGCTGCCGATTGCGATATACTCTTCCTCCCTTCGGTGGATGAAATGTACCCCGCAGATGATCCAGCTTGGCACATCGACTTAGGCGACCTCGACCGTATCTGGGAAGGCGAGCACCGCCCCGGACACTTCCAAGGTGTTACACAAGTCGTGTATAAACTATTTTCTTTGGTAGAACCCGATCAGGCATGTTTCGGACAAAAAGATTTCCAGCAGGTGATGGTGATTCAAAAGATGATTGAAATTAAGAAGCTGCCTGTAAAACTGCTTATCTGTCCGATCGTAAGAAATGAAAAAGGACTTGCGTTAAGCTCGCGTAACGCTCGATTATCTGATGAAGGTAGAGATATTGCTTTGATCCTATTCAAAGCGTTAAATCACATTAAAAACGCTAATAAATCAAAATCTCCGCAAGTATTGATTGATGAGGCAAAGGAAATCATTGCGACGGCTCCGCAAGTTGAACTGGAATACCTCGCGATTTGTGAAACTAGCAGCTTGCAATCGGCTTCACAGTTCGATCCGGAGAAGCAATATGTTGTATTAGTTGCTGCATGGCTCGAGGGCGTACGCCTAATCGATAACATCTTACTGTAAATTTTCCAGCAGACTCCCTGTTAAGCGCTTTAAACGCGCTGCAAACAATGAAGAACGCTCCTAAATAAAAAAAAAGAAAAACGTAACTTTGTATCATGATGATTGAAGTAATGAAGTCAAAAATTCACCGGGTACATGTCACTCAGGCTGAATTAAATTATGTTGGAAGTATCACCATCGACGAGGATTTGATGGATGCTGCTAACATTATCGCGAACGAAAGGGTTCAAATCGTAAATAATAACAATGGTGCTCGTTTGGAAACTTATGTAATCCCAGGACAACGTGGCTCGGGTATTATCTGTTTAAATGGCGCTGCTGCACGCTTAGTGCAGGTTGGTGATATTGTTATCATCATCTCTTATGCCTTGATGGACTTCGAAGAAGCGAAGAAACATAAGCCAACGACCATCTTCCCCGACGACCATAACAAATTAATATAACGATATCAGCGAAAACGGCTATAAATTTGTAAATTTATAGCCGTTCGCTTTTTACGAATATGCACAAATCAACGACATACCGCTCTTCGATCGCTCGCTTCCTTCTGATATGGATGTGTGGCATTATCGTCAGCGGCGTAGTATTTATGCACAAAGAGGTGACTTCGACCGGAGAAATAGTCACCCACATTCACCCTTACAACCTAGGCGAGAAAAAACACCACCAACACCATTCCGACGCTGAAATAAGATACCTCGATATCATCTATCAGGGTAGTTATGTCGAATGGATGCCGTTTGTCTACAGTTCGCCCATACAAACTGTTCTATCAGAAGTACAATTTGGCTTTACAGAAAGCCAGCAAATAACTCGTTCAGCGTATCAGCATGCCGATAGAGGTCCCCCTGCCCTTTTAGTATAACCCATCTTTTTTTATGGTATTCATTGATATGTGGATACCCAACGGTTTACCCTATTCGGATAAGCCTAGTTCATGTTGGACTTATAGCTAAAACTCTAATGACATTATTATACAACAAGTATATGTTGTGCCTATTCTTTTTATGGATGGGGCAGCAAACTATTTATGCCCAAATTAAGGGACAAGTAATTAACGATAGACAGGATCCTATCGCCAATGCAACCGTACAGATCGACGGTACAGCAATCGGAACTTCTACAGATACCCTAGGTAACTTCGAAATACATATTAACGGCATGAACAAGGCAAACCTTACGGTTCGCGCAGTCGGTTATCAGCCTTTGAAAAAACAGATTCAGGGCGATCAGCTCAATAATTTCCATTCCTTGGCATTGCATGAAGACAACCTGAACCTGCACGAGGTGGTTGTCAGCGCGTCGCGCTATGGCATGGAACGGAAGAAAGCCCCGGTTATTGTCAATGTATTAAGCCCCAAACTTTTCAACGCCACACAATCCGTTGCCATGTCTGAGACACTCAATTACCAACCCGGCGTGCGTGTGGAAAATAATTGCCAGAACTGCGGATTTACCCAGGTTCGCCTGAACGGAATGGAAGGCGCATATTCACAAATCCTGATCAATAGCCGTTCGGTTTTCTCCGCGTTAAACAGCGTTTATGGCTTAGACCAGATTCCGACGAGCATGATCGACCGTATCGAGGTGGTACGTAGTGGCGGCTCTGCCCTATTCGGTGCCAATGCGATTGCCGGAACGATCAATATCATCACCAAAGATCCAGTCGAAAATGATTGGCAATTAAAATCGACCAACTCCCTTATCGACGGAAAGTCATGGGATAACACGATCGACTTCAATACCTCCTATGTAGACAATGACCTGCGGGCCGGAGCTACATTCTATGGGATGCACAGAAACAGACAGGCTTATGATGCCAATGGCGACGATTTCTCGGAAATGACCAAACTAAAGAACTTGACTTTCGGCACGAAAGCCTTCTTTAAACCTACGGAATTTAACAAGCTGACAGTTGATTTAAGTGTATTGAATGAATTCCGTCGCGGTGGCGACCGCTTGGATCTTGCGCCGCATTTTACCGATGTGACCGAACAGCTCCGTACTAATTCCTTTATCGGAGGCTTGACCTTCGACCAATATTCTAGAGACTTTAAACACAAGCTCTCGCTATACGCCTCGGCGCAAAAAACTAACCGAGAGAGTTTCTACGGCGGTTTAGGCGGCGGAAGAACGGCACAAGATTCTGTGTTGGCATCCAATTCTTATGGGACGACCGACGACTTCGCCATGGTTGCTGGTGCACAGTACACCTATACCTTCGAAAAAGACGTGATTACCGCCGGAGTGGAATATTCAGGGAATAATACGGAGGACAATATCCCGGGCTACGAGCGAATGATCGACCAAAAAACGCATGGCATCGGCAGCTATTTCCAATACGAATGGAATATCCTACCGAACCTAAAGTCGTTGTTGGGCGCCCGCTATGATTATACCCACGTCGATGGCAAATACAAGCTAGCAGGCTATACGCGCAGCTCGGCGGAAGATTTCGGAACCTTTAGCCCGCGCATCACCTTGCTATACGACATCACCGATTACCTGCAATTCCGTGGCGGATATGCACGCGGCTTCCGCGCGCCACAAGCTTTCAATGAGGATATGCACGTCACGTCCATCGGCGGACAGCAAGTATTTGTGCTGATTGGTGAAAACCTGAAAACAGAGTACTCCAATGCCTATACCGGGTCGTTGAACTTCACGAAAAACTTCGGTTCGGTACAGACCAGCCTATTGCTAGAAGGCTTTTACACCGACCTTAAGAATCCATTCACAACCGTAATGACTTCCGAAGAACAGAACCTCATTATCGAAGAGATGCGTAACGGAGCAGGCGCCAAAGTATACGGTTCCAATATTGAGTTGAATATCGCGCCATCATCGCGCTTCAGCGTTCAAGCAGGAGGGACCATACAGCGTTCCAACTACGAAGAAGATCAATTGTTATACGAAGGAGCAACAGAAGCAGAGAATGTAAGCTCTAAACGCTTTGTTCGCACGCCGAACGCCTATGGATACATCAATACAAATTGGAAGCCTGTAGCGCCTTTTAGTATAGATTTGACAGGTGTATATACCGGGAGCATGATCGTTCCGCATGTTTTGGCTGATGATCAATTCTTATTGAAGAAATCGCCTGACTTTATGGAACTGAACCTACGCCTTGGTTACACCTTCGCATTAAAGAAGGATTTGAACATGGAAATTTTCGGCGGAATGCAGAATATCTTCAATTCCTTTCAAAAAGATTTTGATACCGGTGCATTGCGCGACTCCCAATACATCTACGGACCATCTAGACCTCGAACGATAACTTTCGGGGTTAAAATAGGACATTTCCACTAATGAAGTTGTTACAAATCATTATAGCACAACTATTAATGATGATCTCACTTTCGCAGGCGCAAGAGTCTGCGAAAGCCGAGATCAATTGGCTTAGCTTTGAGCAATTGGATGATTCGCTCAAAACCAATCCAAAGCCTGTCCTATTGTTCTTTCACACCGATTGGTGCAGCTATTGCAAGAAGATGCTCAATGAAACTTTTCAAGCCCCTCAGGTCGTTCAAAAACTAAACAAGGAATACTACTGCGTACAATTTGACGCAGAAACCGTAGACAGCATACAGTTCGATGGCGTAACGTATACCCATGCATTAAGAACCAAAAAAAGAGGAAATTACCATAACCTTGCTAAGTTGATCTTGAGGAATCCTAAACAGTATGTATTTCCAACTACAATTTTACTTGATACCGATTTTAATGTAAAAAAACGATTCTCCAAATACCTTAGTATTAAAGAATTATTAAAGAATCTGTAATTTTTTTCAATCTTTTGTAGCATATTTTTAATAACGAACGTTTACATTAGCGTTACAGATATTTACAACATATTATGAAAAACTTTAAAATTTTACTTATTGCTTTAATGGCCGTTGTTTCCGTGAGCTCGTGTATGAAGAATGATGATCCAACGCCAGGTATTGATTATGAAAAAGAAAGAGCACGTATTGATTCTACTTTGAGAAAACAAAAACCAATCTTAGCAGAATGGGCACAAGAAAACTTCGAAAATCCAGTTTATAACGATTCGCTTCAAATGTGGTACGAGGTGATCACACCAGCTATCGATGAGTCGTTTAAATATGTTTTATCAGGTTACTCTTTCGTACCTGTTACAGCAACTGTAAAATATCAAGGACACTTACTTGATGGTACCGAATTCGACAAATCAGACGAAACAGCAATGATAATAGGTAGAGGGCAATACGTTCAAGCATTTGAACGCGCATTCTGGCCAAATAAAGTGACTATCTCTGGTGTAGACTATTTCCCAGGATTAACTCCGAAAGGATTGCAAAAAGGTCAAAAAATCAGATTCGTAGCTCCATCACCTTGGTGTTATGATAATGTAGCGAAAGGAAAGGTTCCTGCGGACTCTCCTTTAGTATTTACTATCGAAGTTGTTGATCTTAAGTCGTCCTTATAAGATTTATTGAAACAAACATATTAGGAAAAAAGGGCTATCCAGATTGGACAGCCCTTTTCTATTTCCTATCTATCAGCATACTCGAAAACATCCTCTTAAAAATGTAAATCTTAACCGCTTCCAACCTACTTCCTACATAAGCTTTTCCTTACGCTTTTCAAACCCATATCAAACCCCTTCTGAGACGGTTATGATTGGGGTTATCATTGGGTTTACATTGGGTTAGTAAGGGGTTATACTAGTACTAAGTATTTAGTACTTAGTATTTAGACCTAGGGTTGGTATAGACTTTAGACCTTAGACGTTAGATTTCAGAGATTAGAGTATGGTGTTAGGAAGGAGAGTTTGTCTTGAACCAGGAAAGGAAGGATGCAAGGATTGGCGGGATGCTTTGTCTTGAACCAGAAAAAAAAGGATTTGAGGATTGGCAGGATTAGGTGGAAATGAAGGATTTTAGGTTTTGTAATGTTGGAGACGTTTAGTGAAACGTCTCTACGCATTGGCGTCCAATTGGCTTCTATACAATTTTGGACTACATAGGCCGTAATCATGACGAACCGCGTTGAGACCTTTCACTAAACGTCTCCTATAAAAAATGCAATCGAACCCTTCATACGTCACAATACCCGATTCTGCCAATCCTCAAATCCTTTCTTTCCTGGTTCAGACAATACTCTAATGTCTAAAATCTAATATCTAATATCTACTCCCCCCCCTTAAACTTAGAATCTTCCAGTATCTTCTGTGCATTTTCGGTATTGAACAGATCGAGCAATGTTTTTTCGGGATGCTTGCTCATATATTTTCTGACGATCTGCCAGCCGATATAGCTTCCTAGTTTTGGTGCAGACTCGTTATTGCTGCCTAGTTCTGGTGTGAATGGTGCTTCGGTAAAGTATTTCTGTGTTCGTAGGTAATCGGTATTGTAGAGGAGGTTTTCTTGCAGAAACCATTGCCATACATCTTTTTGATATTGCTGCGCCCAAGCCAGTTGTGCTGATGTGTAGCCAATTTTTAGGGAGTCGGGCGCTTCTGTCAATTGATCCATAGCGTATAATACCTTACCGTGATAGATCATCTGCTGAAGGGTGTTGACGTCGGCATCCCGAGCCGGGAGGAGTTCTTCGCGAATAACGGCTTCGATGATGCGGGGCGCGATATTTTCGGCGGTAAATCGGCGCGAAACATATAACGGGATGGAGCCTATAAGAGCCGGATAAAATGGCGAATCATGGCCTAGAAACATATCTAGTCCTACGCCAATATACTTTTCACCAATCGGGACCTGGACTTCAAAGCCCGAGAAAAAAGAAATGATGCGGGGCACTTCATATTGGGGAAAGTAATACTTGATATAGCGAAAGGCCTGTGTAAGCTCTTCCTCTTGTTTCTTTAAGTCGGGATATTTCTTTCCAATCGCTGCCGCAAGGTCAATGAAATCTTTTTTTTGGATTACCTCCTTCAAGACTTCCTGTAAATAAATAGAATCTCGCGGATCGCTGACCTTCAGCATATATTGCATATAATCGGCATAGAAGGGATTGTATTTTTGCTGCCATGCCGTATTCTTTAACAGAATCTCGTTGGGCTTGAGGGCTGCGATCTCTCGATCGAATCGTTCAATCTTAATATCCACCGGAATAGAAGAGACATCAGGCTTTTCCTTTTTCGATTGACAGGATAGAATAAAAAAACAAAGAAACAGAATCGAAAATAGCTTGTTTAAAGTACGGCTCATCAAGTTATACGCTAGTGATACACAAAATTAATTAGTAAATTTACAATAAATTCAGCCACATGAAAATTGCGTTAGCACAACTTAACTACCATATCGGAAATTTTGAAGCGAATAACCAAAAAATAATTCAAGCAATACAGACAGCAAAGTCTGCTGGGGCAGATTTAGTTGTTTTTGCAGAATTAGCAATTGGAGGATATCCCGCTAAGGATTTATTACGAAACAGCTCCTTCATAGCCCAATGTGAGCAGAGCATTGCAGCCGTTGCCCAAGCCTGCCAGGGTGTTGCCTGTATCATCGGTGCGCCTATTCGAAATCAGGATGGTGAAGGCAAAGCGCTATACAACGCCGCTTTACTTCTGGAGGACGGTAAAGTTTCGCAAACTGTAAAGAAGAGTTTATTGCCGGACTATGATGTATTCGACGAATACCGCTATTTCGAGCCTAACAAGCAAGTGAATTGCATCCCTTTTCGTGGCAAAACCATCGCTTTAACGGTCTGCGAAGACCTTTGGGATGATGACGGGCCGAATTCCTATGTTGGCGACATCATGCTGGAGCTGGCGAAGGAAAATCCAGATTTAATAATCAATATTGCGGCTTCACCATTCTCCTATACACACTTTGACAGCCGCAAAAATGTTTTGAGCCGCAATGTGATCAAAGCGAATGCCCCTCTAGTCTATGTTAATCAGGTCGGTGCTCATGCTGATATTATTTTCGATGGCCGATCGCTTGTTTTCAATAGAAAAGCAGAGATTATTGAAGAATTAAATGCCTTTGATGAGGATCTACAATTTGTTGAACTTGACAAGGATTTAACCGCAGAGCGCAAGATTGCTCCTTCCACGAAGAGTGAAATTGCGCTGATACACGATGCTCTAATCCTGGGGCTCCGGGATTATTTCAAAAAATCAGGATTCAAAAAAGCGGTTTTAGGACTTTCGGGAGGTTTAGATTCGGCATTAGTAGCAGCGCTGGCATGCGAAGCAATAGGCGCTGAGAACGTTTTAAGCGTGTTGATGCCTTCGATTTATTCCAGCGATCACTCGTTGAAAGATGCATTAGATCTTGTGGAGAATACCGGATGTGCGCATCAAATTGTGCCGATTAAAGATATTGCAAATGCTTTTGAAACTGGCTTAGCAAATACCTTTGCCGGAAAAGCGCCCGATACGACTGAGGAGAATATCCAAGCCAGAGCGAGGGGTACCATTCTGATGGCTATTTCCAATAAGTTCGGAAATATCTTGCTCAACACATCCAACAAAAGTGAAGCTGCTGTAGGCTACGGAACTTTATATGGCGATATGGCCGGTTCTATCAGCGTTATTGGAGATGTGTATAAAACACAGGCCTATCAATTGGCGAACTACATCAACAGAGATAGAGAGATTATTCCAATCAATACGATTGTTAAACCGCCATCCGCGGAGTTAAGACCTGATCAGAAAGATTCGGACTCCCTGCCGCCATATGATATCCTGGACGCCATTTTATTTCAGCTGATTGAAATGGAAAAACCAGCCAGCGAGCTAGTGAAACTGGGTTTCGAGGAAGCATTGGTGCAACGCATATCCAAGTTATTGAATAATGCAGAGTTCAAACGTTTTCAAGCTCCCCCGATCCTGCGCGTAAGCCCTAAGGCTTTTGGATCAGGTAGAGCCATGCCCTTGGTCGCAAAATATCCTTTTTAACAAAAGGCTTTAAACCTTTGAGGTCTAGCATAGTCAAATAAAAAAATTAGAGTTATGAAATCGCTTTTGTCTATATTCATTGCCGCGGCCGCTTTATTTTTAGCGTCCTGTTCATCCTATAAGTACAATACGACGAGGGTGCAAAATTTAGATTTCTCACAGTATAAAACCTATGGTTGGTTGCCTCCTGTGGATTCCCTTTCAAAGAATTATTTTACGAATGATATTTCACGTAGCAACATTATATCGACCGCTAATAAGCAGATTGAAGCACGTGGACTGACCTATTCTAAAGAAAACCCAGATATTCTATTTCGTTACGTGACGATTGTAAATAACAAAAGCCGTATGGTCTACAGTCCAAGTTACGGTTGGGGTGGCCCATGGGGCATGTATCGTCCTTGGGGTTGGGGCTGGGGATGGTATGGCGGTGGTCCTTCCTACCCTGTTGGAAAAGAGAAATTCCGCTACTCACATGTCATCATTGAAGCCGTAGATCGTAAAACAAACTCGGTGGTATGGCAAGCGAGAGGTTCTGGTGAGATTAGAACACCGGAGAAAGCTATAAATAACCTTCCAAAGGTTGTCGAAGGTATCTTCAAAGAATATCCTTTGAAGTAACAACGGTATTTTTTAGATTTTTTACAAAAGAAAAGGGGCAATCCGTATGGAATGCCCTTTTATATTTTTGCTACATTTCGAACCTTAAATGGAAGGTCGCTGATTAAGATAAAACGGCACTTCGACATGATCTTTAGACTTGTTGATAATCAGCTCGGCGGCCATTTTCCCCATCATTTCAAAATCAGTAGAAATCGTAGTGATGCCGTTGAGGATAAACTTCTTCAGCGGAGTCTCGTTATAGGAAATCACCCCCACATCTTGGCCTATGTGCAGCTTTTTATTGATAATCTTATCCAACAGTTTAACCAAATCATCTTCTGCGATATTGATATAGCAGGTTCCCACAGAAATACGCTCCTTATCCAGCTCGCTAACGAGGGAATGGTTAAATGCATACTGCTGGGCAAACTTATAGAATCCTTTAATGATAGCTTTCGGATAATCGCTGTTATCGGGGAATATTAATTTGATTGTCGCATATTTAGCCAATGCCGGCAATGCTTCTTCCAAGGCGCAATAAATATCCTTTTCGTAGTTTTCATAAACCGCAGCAAACTCGCCTTGTATATCTTCGATATACTTTCCTAACAGCACGAGTTTTTCTCTGGGAATGTATTTATTGATGATCTCAGACGCCTGATCCCTACCCTCTTTAAAATGCGGAAAAAGGACATAATAATCGTAGGTCTTCGTTAAATTTCCCAACAGCGTCCTTAAGTAAGTGATGTCGCTGTTATAGACAAATAAATCGAGTGCGGCTTCATCTGCCAGTTCATGCGCAAATGAATCGTAGACAATTTTTTTATGTGCGCTCAATTTATTCAACAACATGGCAATCTTTGCACGTTGCTTCACGTCGGTCGTCGCCACATAATACCCTTTGCCGGGTATAGAGGCAATAACATCGGAATTTTTTAAAAACTTATAGGCTTTTTCGACGGTATCACGAGAGATATCGACATAGACGCTGAGCTCATTGATCGATGGTAACATATCGTCCTTCTCTAGGGTTCCATTCTTCACGGCATCGATGATCGCAGATGCGAGCTGCTGATATTTCGGAGTCGCCGAAAAATCACTTATTTGAATGGTTTTCAGAAAGTCTGTCACCTTACTGGTCATAGGGTCGGCATTATAATAAGTTAAGTTCTCTTTATGTTGCATTCTAATATAGATAAAATACTTTACTTAGAGACTATTTTTGAGGAATAGCCAGCATAGGAAACCTAAAAATAAGTTATGCCATTTGTTAATCTATCCTGCGCTTACATGCGATGGCTATTTAGAATACCTTCGCTAGGTGTATCCCCAGGGCATGATCCTGATAATACGGACTGATTAAGGTCGTTGAATTATGATCCTTCTTATGAAACCATTGTGATGTCATGGGATAGGTCCAATAAGCAAGTTCCGTAGATAGAATTCCTATTCCGGCGCCAGCTACCACATCGCCAACCCAGTGTCTATCGTTAAATATTCTATAGATGCCCGTGGCTGCTGCCAAAGGATAGCCGGAAATACTGAGCCAAAAATTGCTGTCTTTATATTCATGGAAGAGAAACTGTGCGGATGAGAAGGCTGTCGCGGTATGTCCCGATGGAAATGATCTTGTATTCGATCCGTCAGGCCGTATCTCTCCGACCCACCTTTTTGTTGGAATCACCATTGCGCCCATATAGACTTGAGATGTGAGGTAGATAATCGTTCGATCTTTGAGATTATGCTTCCCTTTAACGCCAAATAAGTTCAGTCCATAAACAGCTGCTGCAGGAGCGTATTGCATGTAATTATCAATAACAGCACCCACCGTGATATGCTCTCTCGTTTCGTAGCGCGTGGAGCTATTTAGTTCTTTTAAACTGGGACTGATCAAACTGGCAACCCCGTATCCAATAAAAACAGTACGGATAATTAGCTTCTCGTATTTGAAATGATAGGCGGGATCATCGAGTAGTATTCTACTGGAGTCTACAGGGTCTACTATTTGCGCCTGAACATGACAAACTTTAAGTAAGATCAGCAGGCAGAAGAATACAATTCGCGGCATGATGTTGTTTTTCTAACAGCAATTAACGCAATTATTTGATAAAATACATGCAAACAAAAGTTAAAGATTTTAACACTTGTAGCGATTGATCAAGTTGTGTTGTTCGTATTAAGGAAGATAGGATTATCCTGAAAATTGATCTAACATTTCTAAGGAAGGAACGAAGAACAACGTTCCGGTCTTCGCGGTACTGAAGTCTAGTATTCGATCGTAATTTCCGGCAGGATTTCCGACAAACATATTCTTCAACATCTTTTCTACTGTCGTGAATGTACTGGCATAACAGATAAAATAGGTGCCCATCTCGTTGGAACTCACCGTACCGAAAGGCATATTATCTCTCACGATTTTAAAGTCATCACCAACATTCGCCAGCGCGCTATGTGAGTTAGCAGGTTTCTCCTCATCGCTCATCTCGATATCCATATCCTTCGAGCGGCCGATAACTTTCTCCTGCTCAGCAATTGGGAGAGCATTCCAGGCGGTCAGATCATGTACATATTTTTGAACAAACAGATAACTACCTCCTTTATACGCCGGATCTTCATCTGAAACAATGGCAAAGTAATCCCGATCGGCGCCATGTGGATTCTCCGTACCGTCTACAAACCCAAGAATCGAACGACTATCCCAATAGCGGAAGCCTTGCACTTCAACGATGCAGTCTGCAAAGTCATTCATAAAAGAACTGATGGTACTCGCCATATCATAAGCCAGACTCTTCTCGTCAGCGCGAATGTGAAAATGAAAATCAGCAGGCGTAGATACCGCTACATGCTTATCGCCCGCTATAGCCTCGAAATTCTTTAGCTCCTTAGGAAGGGGATTCGGTAAATCTAAACTTTGCCAAGCATCATGACCTATCCCAAAAACCACGCTAGCCTTCGCATTGGGAAAGCGATCCAATGCAGAGTTATTTAGGTTGATCACCAAAGCACAGATACGCTGAAACTTCTTTTTAATTTCAGGAACTGCTAAGGATGAACGCATTTTCCAGACTAGGAAAAAGGTATTGTTATTCGGATAATCAGTAACATTTTGTGCATGATGAGCACTGTAGGACTTGTTAACAGCCATAGGGAATTCTTATTCTAAAAACCAATTACTTCAACAACGAATAAACCGCATCAATGTTTTGATAGGAAGTTAAGTATCCTAATTATCCGTTTCGAATATTTTATTTAGAATAATCTCTTTTATTGCCGTAGGCTCCAAAGAGTCCTCGAACTTATCTTTACTGATCCATATGGGGTAATGTTGTCGCTCTACATCGACGATACCATGCGAGCCTTTTACCAGGTTGGCATCCAATGGAGTGATGTCTAATACCGCACGGAAACCAATCTTTTTCAATAGTAGCTTAAAGATTGCTCTGGATTTCGAGCTCATGAACATTTCGACCGGATCGTAGCCCGGCTTCTTATGTATATCGACCATACGTGCATAATCCGGAGCCTTCGCATCGTCCTCCCAGAAATAATAGGTGAACCATGCATTGCGCTTCGCTAGCACCAGTAAATCACCTGAACGCTCATGATCCATGCCATAGGCTTTCTGCTCTTCTTTATCCAACACTTTGTCCACGCCATCCAAATTAGATAGCAAGTTCTTAACCTTCGTCTCTATAGCTTTCGTTTTACAGTAAACATGCGCAATCTGATGATCTGACACCGCGAAAGCGTCGGAAGCAGCGGCATCGAGCAACTCCAGACCTCGCTCAATACGTATTCCCAGGAGTCCCGCTTTGCGGAGGGCTCTATTGATATGGACTGGCTGATCCACTGCAGCGATTCCATATTCTGAAAGAATAACCACTTCAATACCCCTACCTTCGAAAAACTCCACCAACTCTTTTACAAGGTTATCAATCTCCAGCAGTTCATTTTTTATCTGCTCTTGATCTGGTCCAAACTTCTGTAAGCAGTAATCGAGGTGAGGAAGATAAATTAAATTCAATGTCGGCTGATGCTTCTCTTCCACATACATGGCAGCATTGGCGATCCAACGTGAGGATACAATATTCGCATTGGGACCCCAGAAATTAAATAATGGGAATTTGCCAAACTTCTCTGTCAGCTCATCACGTAGGCTAGCTGGATAAGCGTAGCAGTCGGGCATCTTTCTGCCGTCTGCTAGGTAATTAGGCCGCGGTGTAACGGAATAATCCGCATCGTTGTACATATTGTACCACCAAAACATCTGGGCGCAAGTAAAGTCAGCATTACGCTTCTTCGCTGTTGTCCAAATACTCTCTGCCTGTACCAGTTTATTGGATTGCTTCCAGAACTGTATCTCCGAAGCCGAATGGTCGTACCAGCCATTAGCCACTATTCCATGTTCGCTAGGCGTCGTGCCTGTTAAATATGTAGTCTGCGACGCAGTGGTTAATGCCGGCATCGGGGGTTTAATATCTCCTAAATGATTGCGCTTTACAAAAGCATTCAAAAAAGGCGTGTATTCGCCAAGTACCGACTGTGATAAACCAACTACATCTATTACGCAAACTCTATTCATTTCTATGCTAATCTTTTAACTCATCTAATAACCATTGCAACTCCCTTGCTATTGAATCCTGAATCGGAATCTGCAAAGATGGAGGCAACACACCCCAGGTGTAAGTTTCTACTTCCAAATGGCGCGTTCGTTCTTGCTCCTTATGCAAGGCTAGAACCTCCAATATATCCTGCTGTGTAGAAGATACCTCGCCATATTGGTCTAAGAATATTGGAACATGGAAATGGCTGCGCCATTCTACATGGTCTAAATTCTCGATATGGGGCAGCGCGTCCATTAGGTCGCGGTACTTAACCAAATTGTTCTTTTTATCACGGGCGATTACCTGATGAAGGTAGATAGGCTCGTCAAATTCCTCCAGTACTTTTTGCTTATGAAGTCGGTCTGCCACATCATTAGTGAACTGCACCTTCAATGCGGAACTAATTTGGAACTTCCCGATGTTTATTCCCAATTCCTCCAAACGCTTCATCGCTTGCGGATGCTGTTCATACGCTAAAGCAAAGTGGCAAACATCGTAGCAAATCGTAATATATCGATTAATGATATGTTTAGACTGTTCTGCATCCAAGCCTTGTACCCGCTCGAAATATGTTCGCGCTGCTGGCAACAGTTCTTGCTGATACCAGGCAATAAACTCGTCCACATTCTCCAGTACGCCATCAGGCTCCGGCTCTATATCCAGGTGCATATACTTGCCCGTGCTGATTTCCTTCTGATACAGAAAGCTTGCGACTTCCACTATCTGCAGTGTCGCCTCTTCTCGCATTGTCCGCCATTCCTCGGCAGACTCATCAAACCAGAAGCGATAACTGAGCGGCGATGTTGAAATGCCGGCCTCTCCTTTCTCAGGCATAAGTTCTGCCAAGATTTTAAATAAGGAGATGGTATAATCCTTCCGTTTTTTGCTCGTCCAATCTGGAAAATGAACCATATCCTTCACGCGTTTCTCATGGAAATCCCCATAAGGAAAACCATTCAGCGTAAAAACATAAATATCATTCCGCTTAAGCCATAGCTGAAACTCCAGCAAGCACTCTGGCTTCAACAATTCCTCACTCGCCTCGGCCGAGATGCGAAGACCTAAGCCAAAGGGAGCATCCGGAGAGACAGCATCCTTGATCGCCGGAACATGCGTCCGTAACTGATCGAAATGCGAATGCCAATCCTGCCCTGGATGTATGTTCGTACAATACGAAATATGTGTGTTAGCTAACTTCATCCAATCGATTATATGCTTGTTGAAACTCACTTAAAAAATCAATCGCCTGCAGGACAAATTCCGTGTCAATTTGATGGTAATCTTTGCCTTTACCCATCTGCTCTAGAAGAACAACCGTCAAGCGACCGCCCAGATGTTCCTGAAACTCCGTCAAGCCTTTAATCAGCTGCTGCCTTCCTTCCGATTCCGAAAGAATAGGGTGATATACAGGCAATCCCAAATGGTGAATTAATTGAACGACTGAAAGCGCGTCATGCTCTGATAGATTACCAATGAGGTAAGAATACACAACGTCGATGGCTATCCCAATTGCTACGGCCTCGCCGTGAAGTACCTCAAAGTTGCTGAGCTGCTCCAATTTATGGGCACTCCAATGCCCGAAATCCAAAGGACGTGATGAACCCAACTCAAATGGATCACCATTACGAATATGTTCTAAATGCAAATCTGCACAGCGATAGATCAACTCTTTCATAGATTGGGAATCTCTGCGCGGAAGATCATCCGCTTGTGCCTGTATCCAGTTATAAAAATCCAGATCCTTGATCAAAGCGACTTTGATCGCCTCAGAAATCCCGGCTAACCAAGATCGATTATCCAATGTGGATAAAAACGTATAATCATTGAATACCGCAGCAGGCGGTGTAAAAGTCCCTAGGAAATTCTTCTTTCCTTTATAATTTACGCTGTTCTTAACTCCAACACCTGAATCATTCTGTGAAAGAACCGTTGTCGGAATTCGGATATGGCGAATGCCACGATGAGAAATTGCAGACGCATAGCCCACTAAATCCAAGATAGCCCCGCCGCCGATAGCGACTACATAAGAATGGCGGTCGACGCCGTACTCATCAATAGCTTGAACAATTGACTCTAAAGCCTCCGGATTGTTTTTGCAGACCTCGCCGCCAGTCAATACCAGGGGCTCTCCTGCGAGCACAACGTCGTCCAAATCCTGAAAGTAATCTTTCAGTTGCCCGGCTAATGCAGGATGCTTTTCCCAAACGCCACGGTCGACAACAAAAAGTACCTTTTGCTTGAACTCTGGATTTCTACGCTGAAAGAAGAAATCCCGAAGCAAGTTATTTTGCGGGGCAAAAATGCCCTCTGTGAAATAGATATTATAAGAATAATCTATGTTAAAGCCTTGTTTTAACACACGTTCCATACGTTAAAAAAATAATTAGGTGACAGCAAACTTCTTTGCTAAAACAATTGAGACCGGTAAAATGCAGCAAACAGCCAATGCCAGTATCCAAAAAC
This sequence comes from Sphingobacterium sp. UBA2700, assembly GCA_002354335.1. GTDB lineage: Bacteria > Bacteroidota > Bacteroidia > Sphingobacteriales > Sphingobacteriaceae > Sphingobacterium. Next base: position 293,970 of record DELI01000005.1, read on the forward strand.
CACTCAAAGCAATCCAGCTCGCATTCATTAAGATCAGGGCTAAAACCCCGAACTTAACGGCTTGCCGAATATCTGTAGGCGATAGAGTTTTTAAAGCTTTGAATAAAGGTCTCGCGATCATGGCTACAAAGCCGGCGATGAAAAGAAAAGCATAGGTATGCCCACTCTTCCAAGCGAAATAAGCTAGCGTAGCGACAACCAGCAAATACAATCCCAGCGAAACCTGCATGGCAGTTTTATTATTCCCATACACCTCCCCACGAGAAATGTTAGTAACCGATGCAATATAGACAAGCGGCACAAAAGCGATATACCAATAGGAAAGCGACTCTGGAATAACCGCAAAACCCAGTAACAGGTTTATACCGCGGCACATCCCCATCGTAATCGGCCCGAGGATAAAATGATGCTTCGCCTTTCCGTTATACACTAGGCACATCAGTACAATAGCCAATGCCATGTAGAAGCAGGTCATGTTAACCTGATAGGCCAGCCAGCACGCAATAATAAAGGCTACAGCGCCAAAGATTGCCGCAGACGATAAAGCGATGCGTGCCGATGGAATCGGGCGCTCAGGGCGCTCGATCTTATCTAATTTTGCATCAAAGACATCATTATAAACAATGCCCCCTGTATAGAGCAGCATACTGGAAAACACAATATTCAAAATGACATCCCAGGATGGTAAAGCTTCTTCCATGAGCAGACAAGCAATAGCTAAGCCTGCCAATACATCACTAATGGCGGTCAACACGTTTGAAGGTCTAATCAACTGCATCCATGCCTTCATATCTTCTCTCCTGCCTTATGAAATAATAATAGATCCTTTATTTAAGCGTGGTTGTTGTCCGCCGCGCAAGATGGTGTTTCCTTCAAACTTCGCAGTAGGATCAGCGTTCAATGTTTCATTGAGCGTTGCTAAATCCAAATGATTCGCAACCCCAAAAGCTTCGATCGCATTGCTGTAAGTCACTTTCTCTACGCTCTCCCGGTCAATTCCCTTCTGCAACATCAGCGCTGCTGTTTTAGGAACTGCTAAAGGATCGCTGATTCCCCAATCTGCGGCTGAGTTGACCATAATATTTTCAGCGCCATAAGTCTTCACGATATCCACCATGCGCTCATTCCCCATTTTGGTAAATGGGTAAATGGTGAAACCAGCCCAGAAACCACGATCTAGAACATCTTTAACCGTTTCCTCAGAGTTATGGTCAATGATGACCATTTGAGGATCCAAGCCATGTTCCAACGCAATCTCCATGCTACGCAGCGTGCCGCGTGTTTTATCGCGGTGCGGAGTATGCACCTGTACCGGTACATTCGCCTCTTTCGCCAACTCCAATTGCGCTCTATAATATTTTTCTTCGGCAGGCGTCTGGTCGTCAAAACCAATCTCGCCAATGCCTAAAACACCCTCTTTGTAGATAAAGTGAGGCAATAATTCCATCACCTGCTCCGCCAGGGGTTCGTTGTTCGCTTCACGAGAGTTCAATCCAATCGTACAAAAATGGCGAATGCCAAACTGCGATGCTCTGAATCGCTCCCACCCAATCAGGCTGCTATAATAATCTTTAAACGTATCGAGACCCGTTCGCGGCTGCCCCACCCAAAAAGCCGGCTCGATTACCAGCAAAACACCGGCATCAAACAAGGCTTGGTAGTCATCAGTCGTTCTGGAAACCATATGGATATGCGGATCAACAAATTTCATCCCTTTTATCACATCCAATTCCAACGGGATAGGCTTACCCATACTGGCTAAGTCTCTATTCAATTCAGTACACATAGGCTTTTTATTTATATGCTTCCAATACTTCTTTTATTGGAGAAATTTGTTCCAATGCTTGCGCATGAGCGGATTTAAACGAGTCGCTTAACTGCTCACGATTGCTCGCCAAAGATTGAAGCAAGATTGATTTCTTAGTCTCATCCCCCTCCTGCTCATAAGATTCCATCAGGATATCCAATGCGCGTGACGGCAGATGCTCTTTTGCTAGGATCCATAACATTGGATGGATCTCGCGCATAGCAGAGTGTCGCTCATAGATATAGTCGACAATGGAGTCTGCTAACGATTCGTTGTTTCTCTCAAATAATCCGTAGATATTCAAAATCTTCTTTCCGGTGAAGAATGCTTTCAGCACCAATTGATTCCAGGATTCTTCATCCAGGTGTAAAAAGGGAAACATGTTATGCTCGATAACTGCTTCTTGAACAGTTCCGATATTGTTGCGGATTCCTTCCTTACATCTTTCTATCCAGCTTTCCGGATGGTCGAGCAGCGGAAGTGCCGTGTAAAGTGCTTCAAGTTCATGCATATCAGCGAACTCGAATAATCTATTGATAAATTGTTGATAGTTAGCCTCATCATCCGAAACCTGCCCAAGCAACCATACTCGTGCAAGCTTCAAAACACTCCAGTTGACTATCAACAACTTACCGGTATCTTCTGCAGGAATACTAATTAAGGATTCGCGGGTATGAAAGGATAAACGCCTGTTCAGCGTAGAAAAAATACGAACAAAGTGCTTCTTGTAATCTTCTTGAATTTGTTGGGTGCTCAGCTCTAAATATGCCTTCTCTTCATTGGAAAGCACTTGAAATAGTCTTTCAGTTACTTTGTCGGTAGTTTTCATTGCTTAGGTTTATTCAATATTAGCAATTCCGTACATCAAATCCAAACCTACTTCAGGATTTTGATCTGCATATCCTTATACTCGATTTTCATTGGTGGCCCCACATGAACTTGGACTCCAATCAAACCTTTATCATTTTTATTTTTCGAGTCATTGTCAATGACTTCACTCATCAATTTACCATTTACAAAATGAGAAAGCTTGTTTCCTTCTGCAACAATTTCGATATCATTCCAATCTTCCGATTTTATCGCATTCTTTAGCGTCTCTAAATTATCGATCGTGTCCAGGACTCTTCTGTTCGTCCAAGCATTGCCTTTCGCTTCGGCAACAAGTCCGTCCTCGATCTCGCGAATCTCCGTGCGCTCGCCACGATAAGCTAAGGTCGTACGCTTGCGCTCTTCGTAGTTCTGTCCCGTATAGTTCTTTTTGCCATCGATGTCCGCCTGATAACCTTTCAAGGCATAAGGAAGTTCCGTGAAACGCTCGCTGCGGTAGTTTATCCCGCTATTCCCCTTATCCGAAATCTTAAACTTCGCACGTAATACAAAATCCCCGGGCTCGCCTCCCTTCCAAATCAGGAAGGTATTGTTCTTTAGCTCTGCACCAGGTTTTATCTCGCCAGTTAACACTCCGTCTTTCATCGACCAGATCGCGGAGTCGCCCTCCCAGCCGCGCAGGCTATTTTGATCAAGCATGGAAACAAAGCCCTGCTCATTATACTCTTGTGCCGTGCTGTCCTGTACTGCTTCTCCTTTTTTCTCGCTTGTATTGCCATTGCAGGATGTAGCAAGCAGCAGTGCGCTTAGGCACATGCTGCTATAGGCTAGGTTTTTTAATTTTCTCATCGTTTATCTTAATCGATCGATTTCTTATTTATTGTTCCACTCCACGTCGGTTTCTTCCCAACGTCTGTTTTTTGCCGAGGAAATAACCGCTTCACAAACCTTCTGTGTTTCATAAGCATCACGGAACGTTGGGTGGCATTCCTCCCCTTTTTCTACGCTCTCTAAAAAGTCCGCAACTTGGTGAATGAACGAATGCTCATAGCCTACCGATAATCCCGGTACCCACCACTTGCTCATATAAGGTTGATCGCCATCCGTCACGTGAATAGAACGCCAGCCTCTCACTGTAGAGTCGTCAGAATTATCGAAGAACTCTAGGCGATTCAGGTCGTGTAAATCCCAACGTAGAGATCCTTTTTCTCCGTTTATTTCAAAAGTGAACAAAGCCTTATGTCCTCTTGCGTAACGCGTAGACTCGAAAAGACCTAAAGAACCGTTATCAAAATGACAATGAAAAATACAAGCATCATCGATCTTCACATCTTCCATCTTGCCTGTCTCTTCATGCATACGCTGCTTAACGAAGATCTCAGTTACCGACGATACATCTTTGATACCGCCGTTCAACCACATCGCTAAGTCAATACAATGCGCTAACAAATCGCCTGTTACGCCAGACCCTGCAGCCTCTGCGTCCATACGCCAAAATGCACGGCCTCCTTGTGGCAGGTTCTCATTGATTGTCCAGTCTTGCAGGAAGTTCGTGCGGTAGTGGAAAATCTTACCCAATTTACCCGACTCAACAATCTGCTTTGCCAAGGTCACTGCAGGTAAACGACGGTAATTATACCATACTGTATTTTTTACATTAGCCGCTTCAACCGCATCTACCATTTGCTTTCCTTCTTCTAACGTTCTCGACAAAGGCTTTTCGCAAAGGACCATCTTGCCCGCTTTTGCCGCCGCAACAGCAATCTCAAAGTGCATATTATTTGGTGTACAAATGTCGACCGCATCGATATCGTCACGCTCGATCAGCTTGCGCCAATCCGTTTCATACGACTCATAACCCCACTGCTCTGCAAATGCTTTCACCTTGTCTTCACTACGCGAACAAACCGCCTTTAAAACCGGTGTATATCCTAAATCAGGAAAGAAATTAGGTACGCGTTTATATCCATTGGAGTGGGTTCTTCCCATGAAACCACAGCCTATTAATCCAATTCTTAATTCTTTCTTACTCATAATACTTCTCGATTTACTGTTGATTATTCAGACCAACCATGTTGATCACGTACTTTGATTAGCGTCTCTAGAATAGAGTTCCAAGTTTCTTGCTTATGCATCACCTCATTCGGGAACATACAGCCGTCCCAACAAATATGATTGAATGCTTTCGTCAAATTACCCTGCTCGTCGCGCAACCAATAACCAGCGTCCTTTACGATATCTAATCGTCCGTTCGGATCCGTCGGCAAACAGTGGCGACCGGTCTTGTCATGCGAGCCTGAACCGAATACCGTTCCGTCGTTCTGGGCCACATGGAAATCAATCGTCCAAGGACGCAATTTAGAGGTCAGGAATTGTAAGCCACGCTCTAATTCTGCCCTATCGCTCCACTCAAAATCGGCCTTCAAGATTCTATCTTCCGGCGCATTATAGCCCAATAGATACAGGAATGTATGCGACATATCTGCCTGGAAACCAATATTATCGCGATCTACCATCTCTAGCGTATCCAACATGGTTCTCCAACTTTGCATCCCGCCCCAGCAAATCTCGCCCTCGGCAGCAAGGCGCTCCCCGTATTCGGCAGCAACATCGCATGCTCTACGGAAAGTTTCCGCAATAAGCTTCGTGTTCTCTAAAGGATTTTTCGCCCAATCTTCAACACCCGAAGCGGAGTCAATACGAATAACATTGTTGGTGCGAATTCCCTGCTTGCGCAATTTATAACCAAATTCTGCAGCGCGTTTTACAACATCTACAAAACGGTCGCGGTCTTCTTGTGAGCCCATTGCTGAACCACCATCCGGTGGCCAGATTGGCGCCACTAGAGTTCCAATATCTAATCCATAGCCGCCGATTTTATCAACAACCCAGGAAATATGATCATCCGAAGTATCTAATTTTACGTGCGGATCGAACAGACCTAAGTCTACCCCATCAAACTTAACCCCATTTACATTCGCAGCAGCGGTCTTTTCAAGTAATTCATCTAATGAAATAATCGGCTCATGATCGCCTTTACCCACGATCCCCGGCCATGTCGCATTATGTAATTTTGGAAAATTGTTCTTGCTCATAACATATGTTTTTAAGGTCTATTACTTATTTCTTGATTACTAAGTCCGGATTGTTCGGGCCAAAGTGCTTCAGCATCACAATAGGATCTACTTTCGAGTGGTTCTCTATCCAAACGCCATTAACCGCTGCTTCTTCAGACACAAAATACTCATCGTAAGTAAGTTGTCCATAACGGATCAGCGAAGGTGTTTCAATCGGCCAATCGTTCAATTTACCATAGCCCTGCATCATGATCAAGCCATAAGCAGCAGCATCTTTGATCAATACTTTTTGCCCCGGAAAAACAGTCAATTCCTTCGCCGAGAAAGCTTCCGATTTATAGCATATCCATTTCTCGCTATAGCCCTCGGCTTCCATTTCTGCCTCATCCTTTACCGGAATCGGTGCCATGAAGCGGTTCTGCATCATATTAGGATCCACGTTCAAATCCCAATCAATAATATCCATTAAACCATCGTAATTGCCGCGTTGATCTTCAGGAAGTCCTTTCCACAACAGCTCCTCGTCGATAATCGCCTCATTGACTAATGACTGATACATCGCAAATACATCGGATGCCTTTTGTGGCTCGTAAGTACACATACTGCCCGGCGCATGCAATAGCCCCGGAGGAACGTCCCAACCAGTACCCGGCTCCAAGCGATAGGCCTGCGAATAATTGGTTATTTTATTATCTCCTTTAGAGAAATTCTCTAAACATTCTTTAATAGTTTCTCTCGACGTGCCTGGCGCGATGCCCATAAAAGTATATGGAAAATCACCGCCATGATTGTTCAGCTGCGGCGGAAAGTAATAAGCCTCAGGCTTGCCCGCCTGACCGATTAATGCCGCTTTCTCGTCGTTATGGTGAATGTGATGAGGCAATGGGCCCATATTATCGAAAAACTTCGAATACATCGGCCAGCTCTGATACTCATCCCATAGTCGGTTGCCGATTAAGCGCCCCTTTAATTCGTTTACAAAATCCGACAACAAGATTTGCTCCGTCTTGCCATCTTCCTCATATACTACAAAACTTAAGCCTTCGAATTCCCCCGTCAACGGGCCGTTCTTCGCTGGCGTAGTAGATGAAAACCAACGTTCATCGATCCCTCCACGCTCGCCCCCTAGCACATAATAATCATCAGGATGAAGTTTAATGCGACGACCAGGTACACAAAATGATCTCGGCACCCAGTTTGGTGCTAACCTTAATACTCCTTTTCCTTGCTCAAAAGCCTTTTCAATATTTGCCATTGGATTTATGTTTATGTTGATTAATTCTTGTTTATAATTTCCTGGATACCTGCGTCGGTATCCGATAAATGAATGCTTAGTTCGTAGGTCCGTTTTTCTCGTGGCTTCAGCATAATCAGCTCCTTGCGCTCGCGCAACTTCTGCTGACCAAGCGGAGGATTGGTTCCCGGTTCTAAGCCTGTGACATACTCACCTTTGCCCCAATGCTGCCAATTGGTAAGCCAAGGCAATTGTCGCTTATCGAACGACAAGCCTAGCGCTAAGCCTAGATTTTCATTATAGATAGCACAATGGCTCTTATGCTGCTCGTCGGCAGCGATATCGATAAAAGCAGCCTCTTCTCCGCTTCCTTTATGATCATCACGAGGAGCCTGGCATACTTTAAACGCCTGTCCTTCTTTAAATATTTTATTAGCTTCGCCTTGCTCTCTAGCGGTCCAAGCACCTTCCCACAACAAGGCAGTACCCTCATCAATTAAAGGCCACCCAAAATTGAAATGATATAAAATCATATGAGGGGTATCCAAATTGCCGACATTAATAATCTCATCAACGATGTGTAATGTAGGCTCGCCTAGGGTACAACGGATGGTGCGTTTCAGTTCGATGTTGGTACCTAGGGGGTGGCCTTGTTTAATAATTCCTGTAATAAACATTTCCCGATCCCCACTGATCAAGTCTGGTTGTTTTATCTGTATAATCTCTGCCGGTGTATTACTGATTTGATCGTGCAAACCACGGCGGCCGAATTCATCTTCCTCCGGACCACCGACATGCGTCAAGCCACAGGTAACCAATAAACCACCGCCAAAGGTCCGCAACCAATCCACCCCACGATCGGAAAGCGGCTGCGGCGGTGTTACGCCTAATCGGCTGATCCAACTCAAATTGTACTGGTTAAAACTCGCATCCGCAATGTCCATAGCACGGTCCAACAGCACCTTGAACCGTAGTCCGGCACCCGTGTTGATCCAAGCAATGCGAGAGCCGCGACCCAATCCATTATCTAAAACAGAGGTTTCAATACCGCCTACTTGTGCCGTATGCGATACTTTGTCTAACCAATCTTTTTTTAAGTAGTCCACGAGCTTATCTTTTATTTCTTCTTATATATTTCTGCATTCTCATTTCCACCAGACATCAGGTAGGCCATGATATCCTTGACCTCGTCGGGACTCATCGTATTCAATGTTCCCGGAGGCATAATTGATACTTCGGAACGTTTGATATCCTGAACATCTTTCTTAGCCAGTTCTTTCGTTACATGTGGAGCATATGGGTTTTGCGAGATGACATAGGCCTTCTCATTTTCGCTCATTAATCTTCCCAATACGGAAGTTCCATCTTTCATGTTGAATACTTTCGATTCATACTGATCGGAGATCACTTCGCTAGGTTCGATAATCGCCTGCAACATATCGCGCTTCGAGAAACGAGTGCCCAATTGGGTCAAATCTGGCCCCACTGAACCGCCTTCGCCTTTCATCGTATGGCAAGTACCACATTTAACGGCGATATATAATTCCTGCCCACGCTTGAAATTGCGAACGCCAGTATTTTCATCGACAACTTTTAAAGCCGAGTCGATTTCCCATTTGCGGCCCGGTCCTTTTGGCGGAACTACGTTCTCAGCAAGGCGTGTCCCTTTCTGATTCAACAAGGAATCTCCAGACATCTTTCCGTACATCGCCAATTGATCTTTAGGCACATGTGATAAGGCTTTCTTTCTTGCGTTATCGATAAATCCGATATAAGAGTTACCGCCTTTGTATCCGAACGCTTTGTAGAACCAAGTGAAGTATTGCTCGCGCAATTCCGGCGTCCAGCCCGCTTTTGAATCGCTCAGGGCTGTTGCTAAGAAAATTTGTTGTGCCGGTGGAATATTCGCCAACATATTGGCGATATCCAATCCATATTGCGGGTTACGCAAGATCAGATCCGAAGAACTCATGAAGTTGGTCTCCGTCGTATCATCCTTCGCATTCGCTAATAGATCCAAAGACTTTTTCACGGCTGCCTCAGAGTTCAACGCCAACAATAATTTCGATAACTGTCTGTTCAAGCTATTGCTCTTCGCCGGATAAAGTGGCTCCAGACTCGCCGCTAAGGCTTGACCTGCGGCTTCTGTTGGTTTGCCCATACGCGCAATAACGATCTCATATACGCGGGTCAAATTCTCTAACATACGTGGCGTAAGCTTCGCTACAGGAATCGTCGCAAGCTTCTCCATGATGCGTGGCTGTAAAGAAGCATCTGCTACACGTGCAACGGCAACCATAGCCTCCGTTAAACGGACAACATTACGTTCCTGAAATACCAGATTTTCCCAGGAAGAAAGAGGCTGATGCTCTAGTGCAACGCGCGCCGCGTAGCGGATATGGCGATCTTCATGACCTAGGTATTCCCATATCTTCTCTGCCGTTCCTGGCGCTGAAGCTTTATGGTATTGCTCGATTTCACGACGTAACTTCACCAATTCTGGAAGATCTTTTTTCTTCAACTCTGCCTTTACCTTATCCTGATCTTTATAGTAAACACGGTATAAATCCGAATCAAGCTTACGTCCTCCCGTCAGGAAGTATAAAGCGCCATCGGGCCCTACCACACCATCAGTTAATGGCAGCGGCGAACCGGAGATAAACTCTTCGGCCTTGGCGGTATAAGAAGCCCCTTCGGATTTCAATTCTAGGGCGTAGATAATACCAAAACTCCAGTCGAAGGCTAATAAGCTGTTTCTATACTTTTCTGGGAATTTCGCTTGGCTTGGGTTGATAAAGTTCGTAGGCGAACCCTGACCAATATTCAATACCGCCGGTAGGTTATCTAAGAATCGTGAGTCCCATTTAGCATCTCCCTTTCTCCAACCGAATTCCGAACCGCTCGTTACGTGCAAAATACGGGTAGGGCGATACCAAGGCATCCCAAAATCCCACTCCATATCCGAGTCGTAAGTAAACAACTCCCCTTCATTGTTGAATGCAATATCAAATGGATTACGGAATCCCGCGGAAATCAGTTCCCAGTGTTTTCCTTCCGGATCGGTCTTGGCAATCCAGCCCCCCGAATTATGGGAGTCAGAATCATGACCATGCGTATCAAGAATTAATGGAATGAGGTTATCGACGCTATCATTTGGTTTGATACGATAGGAATCCATTTTCGGAACCTTCGTAAAGTTTCCTGCAACGATGTAGATTGCTGAGTCTGGTCCTAACACAATGCTGTGAGGGCCATGCTCGCCAGATCCGTCCAGCGCCAAAATCTCGGTAATCTTGTCTAACTTATCATCATTATCTGTATCCTGTAATCTATACAATCCGGAACCTTTTTTGAATTCATCGTTCGGATTATGATTGACCATAACATATAGGCTGTTATAAGCCCACAATAACCCCTGAGCGAAGCCCATGCCTACTTTTTTCTTTGTAGTATCGGCTAGTGGCGGCCCCTCAACTGGAAACTCAATAGGCTCAATCTTCGGCTTTACCGTCGAGTCTGACCCTAAAGGCGGCAACTCGACACGGAAGAGTCCGCCAAACTGATCGGAAGTGATCATTCTACCCTTATCATCAAATGTCATCGACACCCATGACCCTTTTTCATTGTCCGAAGGGCTGTAGATATGCTCTATGGCAAATCCCTCAGGCAAGGTTATTTTCTCTGTTTTCGGGTTGGTATCCACGACTTCTGGCTCCTCTTTCCCCTTACAAGCCCCCGCTGCGAGCAGCAAAAACATGGAAAACAAATACAATTGTGCTCTATTAGTTTTTATCATTGTGGTTTAATATGTTGATTAAGTTTATAACAGCTTCTGAGGATCAGCAAGAATAACTTTCAAACTTTGCCGTATCCAGTCATTCTACTTGTTGAGGTAGCCTAACTAAAGTTATTAAATTTGTTTAATTGGTTAGCGCTTACTGCTTTGTAATAAATAGAGTACATAAGTCCCCGAAAATGATGGACAACGGTTTATGTTGGGCGAAAACATGATACGTTATCTAGCAAATTGTGGAAATCTAGTCTGAAACGCAACTAAACCAAATATATTAAACCACAAGGGATTAGGCATCCTGTGCTATCCTGTCAAAATCAGGACGTAGATTTCGCCGGCATAATAGCGTGTAGAATGGGGAATTGTTTTATACTACGCGTGAAAAGAACGTACTTTTGATAATCTTTGTTTTTCCTTTGGAAAGGTCTTCCTCCTAACTAAGTCGACTATAACCCCTTTCAAATCCCTTTCAAACCCAATACAAACCCCTATCATAGCCGCTCCGGAAGGGCTATGATAGGGGTTTGCATTAGTTAAAGAAAGTGTTTACTTGCTTGCAGACTGCCATAAGGGGGCTGCCAAAGTCGAGTAGTATTTCTGAAGCCTTAGAATTGATTGATGAAGTCTGTCAATAGGTTTGCATAGCCATTAAACTTCGTAAATGGCAGGGTTTCGTATCGGTCATAGATATCGTGATAGGCAGTTGTGCCGCCCAACGTGTAGATAAAAAAGGCAGGCACTCCCTTTTCATAGAAAGGAGCATGATCACTGCGGTTCATGGCACCGCGGACCTTAACTTCTGGTAGATATTTTTTTTCAGCATTCAGCTTCGTCAGAAGCTCAAATTCTTTCGTAAAGATACTGCCGTTTACCACCTGGATGCCATCATCGCCTGTACCGGCCATATCCACGTTGATCAGGAACTTTACTTTTTTCAGATCGTTCAGCGGATTTGCTGCATAATATTTAGATCCTAAAAGTCCACTCTCCTCTCCTGAGAAAGCTAAGAAGATCATGTTAAACTTTGGCTTGTTTTTGCCATAATATTGAGCCAAATATAGCATAAGGGCTGTTCCACTAGCATTGTCGTTAGCCCCGTTAAACACGACCTTTTTACCGATGACGCCCAAGTGATCGTAATGTGCTGTCACGAGGATCGTAGAATCAGAATCGCTGCTTCCTTTCAAGAAACCACAAACATTCTGCGTTTTATAATCGGGTTGGAACTTCGCAGTGATATCTAAGGCGATTTGACTGTCGTTTGGATTTACTGCTAAATCTTTAATGTAAACCGCAGGTTTTAAACTTTGGCTTACAGATGCTCGCCAGGTAAATTTAGTTGGGGTATTTACGACGATTGCGCTGTACTCCCCTGCAGTCATCAGAAGCACTATTGCACGGCGTAGCTCCTGCGCATTGATGCTCTTCAACTGCTCTGCCTCATCAATATAGATGGCTTTACCGGCATATGCTTTATCTTGTGCAATCTGTCTTAATACCTTGTCATCATTCAATTTTCCGGAAACAGGAACGAGATCAAAGCTTCCCTTTACCGATGGGGATGCGGCGTCGATCAACACATTGCCCCCCATTTTAAGCACTTCGTTATTTAACTTGACGGTTGCTGCTTTCGGGAATACATTGGCGCCCAAGCTGAAAGTTTGCATAAAGGATTTGCCATCTACGGGCGTCAATCCCGACTTCTTCATTTCTTTAGCAATATAGGCAGCGGCTTTTTTGTCGCCATTGAAAATATAACCGCGGCCTGCATATTTATCGGATGCTAATACACTAACAACTTTGCGCGCATAGTCTTCTTGCGCCTGAGCAATATGACAAGCTACAAAGAGCATGGCAATCAGTGTAAATAATCTATTTTTCATTGTTTTTAATTAGTGGTAATAGGATACTTGAAGGATGTTGACGATCGAAGAATACGCGATGTTTATGGATTTCGAAATCAGCTTCGTCTGCTTCATAGATATTGACGAACTTCTGCGGATTGCGGTCTACCAGAGGGAACCAAGAACTTTGAATCTGTACCATAATCTTATGCCCCTTCTTGAAGACATGGGCAGCATCTTGCATATCAAATTTTACTTGTGTCACTTGGTTGGGTTGCATCGGTTCCGGATGCGAAAAGCTATTTCTATACTTCGCACGCATCACCTCCCCTCTGACCAGGATCTGTGCATCTGATAAAGGCTTATCTTTCTCAAACGGATGCACATCGATTAATTTCACGATATAGTCGGCATCAGTACCCGTTGTACTAACGAATAGATTTGCCTGCAGATTACCCATAATCTTGACATCTTCCGTCAATACGTCCGACTCAAAAACCAATACATCAGGACGCCTGGACGCAAACACCTGATCTTCGAACATATATTTAAATCCGCGCATCAGGGTTTTCTCGGCGGTGTAGGGTACAGGCTTGCTCGGGTCTGCCGTATATTCGGCAAAGTCCGTTTCTGCTGTTTCCGGCTTTGTAAAAGACAGCCCTCCGTTCGCCTGAAGATAAAGCGGCGTTTCAACTTGTTCTTTGGACGGCCATTCGCTTAAGTAATTCCACTCATTGGATCCTGTCACGAAGATGGAAACAGGTGCTAATGGCTTCGATTCCTCATTTTTCAAATGCTTTTTGAAAAATGCTAGTTCTAGATCCTCACGGTAATAATTACTGGTATTGGATGCAAAATCCAGATCACCTAGGCTTCTGCCATCTCCCCTCGTCCAGGAACCGTGATACCAAGGCCCCATTACAAAAGACAGCTTATTCTTCCCGGATTTCGCGAGCGCCTCGTATGTTTTCAATGGACCATATAGATCTTCTTGATCGAACCATCCGCCCACAACAAGCACCTCTGGCTTAACTTTGTGAAGGTATTTGGTATAGCTGCGCTCTTCCCAATAGACATTGTAATCCGGATTGTTCATCATCTCGTTCCAAAGGATGCTCTTCCCTTGCAGGTAGTTTTTGTTGAAGTTCTTTAGTGGGCCTGATTTAAGGTAAAAATTATAGCCATCGCTCGTATTGTAGGCATAGAATCCACCGGGATGTGTGGTACCCACAGAGTCTCTCATTTTACCGAAAGAAGACAAGAACGAAAAACTCCCCATCAGCATAAATGCGCCGTTATGATGTCTGTCATCGCCCAAGAACCAATCGGTCACTGGCGCTTGCGGAGATACCGCTTTTAGATTAGGGTGTGCATCGATTAATGACATCGAGGCATAGAAGCCGGGCGACGAAACACCCCAAATACCGACTTTCTTATTGGATCTAAGCTGTTTTACAAGCCAATCTATCGTATCGTAGGTATCCGTTGTCTCATCGGTTTGCCCTTTTTTCTTATTCGGAATATACGGGCGATTGGCGATAAAATGTCCTTCGGATTTATACTTTCCACGCACATCTTGATACACGAAGATGTATCCGTCCTTTGCAAACTCCATGCTTGGGCCAATGCTAGGGCGCAACTTATCCTCCCCATAGGGGGCAACACTATAAGGTGTTCGGATCATCATAATAGGATAAGATTTTGACCTATCCTTGGGTTCATAGATCGCGGTAAAGAGTTTCGTGCCGTCCCGCATCGGGATATACACTTCGCGCTTACTATAATTGTTTTTTATATACTCGGCATCATTTGTTTGTTGTGCGAACAAGAGCGTTGCACAACAAACAAAAAGCCCTACTAGAAAATGCTTCATTCTTTACAATCGTTATTTCTTTAGTGTCGACTTGTATAAAACTAGCTGTTTTTTTCCTTTTTTATTCGGTTCATTGTATTCCACCTTTGTCATCTGCGCGTTCTTCACATCATCCATAACAACAGCAGGGCGGTATTCTTTATCCTTCGCCGTGAACTTCACATTTTCGAAGTTTACTCCGTCTACATGGCGCAAATAGAATGCCCATGCCGGAAGCTCCTTAAATTGCGAAAACTCTGGGTATGCAGCTTCCATTTCAGGAATGCTGTCCAGTTCTTTCGGACTAGTGCCACGGAATGCATAATTTGGATTTGACCCACCCGGGTAAACAATTTCTACATTTCTTAAGACTACATTCTTAATCGGTTGGCCTTTTAATCCAACAATGCTAGCTGGTGAGATGTTTCTTGGATTGTCTTCAACAGGTCCCTCGAAGGCATAACCAACATCAGGTTTGTCTGCAGGAACCTCGATGTAGATGTTCTGCATCGTCACACCATCGATAGATCCTTGTCTGCCTTTATTCCATCGTGCGCCGATGCGTAGATAGATGGCATTACCGGTATTGTATGCATATAAGCTGTCTACCAATACATCTTCCACTTTACCGCCGTCAGGCGTTGCAATTGTGAATGCTGAACGGAACGTATCGTAGACACGGTTGTTGATAATACGGATATTTTTATATCCACCTGCTGATACGGTTCCAAACTTGATACCATTTGCACTCGAACGTGCCACACAGTTTCTGATTTCTATGTTCTCATTCATTTTCGTCGCATCATGCGATTTCAAACAAATGGCATCATCAGAAGCATCTATATAGGAATTTAATAATTTGAAGTTCTTACAATCGACAATGTCGATACCATCGTTGTTCCAGAATACTTTGCTATCCACCGTAATGCTATCGATCAATACGTCCTCACACTGATCATAAGTCTGAACCCAGTCGGCAGAGTTTTTCACCGTGACATGTTTGATGGTTACATTATTGCATTCGCGGAAATAGATCGCTTTCGGACGGTTATTTCTTGGCCTATCGTAATCTAAAGGATCTTTGATAATCCCTTTATGGATATAATCCATCAGGCTGTACGCAACTTCCTTCCCCTGCCCATCGATGACACCCTTACCTGTAATACCGACATTCTTTACCCCTTTGGCATAGACCAAAGCATTGTTAGGCGTTCCGACATTATAATCGTTGATATTCGTCGAGCCTAGTAATACAGCCCCCTCTTCTAAATGCAGGGTAACATTGGATTTCATATGGATAGTACCCGTAAGATACCTTCCGACATAGAACTTCAACGTTCCGCCGCCGTTCTCACTGATGAAATCAATCGCACGCTGAATGGAGGTCGTATTCAATGTAGTTCCATTCGATTTTATTCCAAAGAAGGAAGCATTGTAATCCTTCGCCTGCAACAATCCTATGCTACAGATCGTGCACAGTATAGTCAAATATATGTTCAATCTCTTCACGCTCTTCTCGATTAAATGGACTTGCCGTTTGGCGTAATACTCTTTTTAATAGCTGTCGTCTGGCTCGCTTTATCTTTAACCAAAGCTTTGCCAGCAGTATCTACATAAAGGTTCTCGAAGCTTACTCCCTTCGATCCAGCAAGCACTAAACCTCTGGAATTTTCATAGTTTTGGCTGCGAATAATCTGGTTTTTGAATGATACGTTCGTACAGTTTACTAACTCCGCCACATCACCAGATGAGTCTTCTAACATAATTCCGTCAATCTCTACGTTCTGACAGTTGTTCAACCCTAGTAAAGTCGGACGAACACTATTAATATCCTTGCTTACAATGCCTTTGCTCACCTGATCATCAATCTTGATTTTAACCGCAGCCGCTTGTCCCAGGATTACGCCTTTTCCAATAATCTTCACATTAGACTGGTTCTCTCCATAGATAAAATAGCGCTTACCGTTCTTTTCAATAAAATCGTAATAGCTTGGATTCGCAACAAGGATAGCACCCTCATGTAAGTTGATCGTAACGTTAGATTTCAGTTCTAAACCGCCTGTTAAGTATCGTCCTACGTAGAAGTTTAATGTACCGCCGCCTTTCGATGAGATTAAATCGATAGCGGCTTGTATTGAACGCGTATTGTTTGTCTGCCCGTCGGATACACATCCGAATGCAGAAGCGTTATAGTCGACTGCTAAAGCCTGCCCGAATGACATCGTCAGCAATAGCATGATGTATAAGATTCTTTTCATGTGATTATTATTTTACGATGTCAACAGCATTGCTTTTATGCAAGAAGATCTGCTCCTTATTCCCGGCTTTCACCTCATCGAATGTTACGTTTTCAAACTTGCCCTTATTGAGGTCATCCGTTACGATGGCAGGTCTATAATCGGGTGCCAAGGCCTTAAACTTCACATTTTTAAAAGTGATGTTGTTCGCATGACGAATATAGAATGCCCATGACGGTAGCTCTTTGAATTGTGAGAACTCAGGATAGGCAGCTTCCATTTCCGGGATACCATCCAATTCCGCTGCGGAAAGCCCTCTTTTCGCGTAATATGGATTCCCAGCACCTGGATATACAATCTCGATGTTCTCCAATGTTACGTTTTCAATCTTGTAGTTCGGCAATCCGATAATGCTCGCTGGAGAGATGTTTCTAGGCAAGTCCTCAATCGGCCCCTCATAGTTATATCCCTTATCAGGTTTCTCCATTGGAACTTCCGCGTATACATTTTTGATCGTGATATCCTTCATCACCGGCTCTTTCCCTTTGCTCCAACGATTACCTATTCTTAGGAAGATCACATTCCCCGTGTTGATGGATCTGACACCATCCACTAAAATATTCTCAACAATACCTCCGTCTACAGCGGCGAAAGTGATAGCCGAGCGATAGGTATCATATACCGTTAAATTTCTTACGACGAAGTTGCGGAAGCCACCACGTGAAACTGTTCCGAATTTTAAGGCTGATGCACTGGAGCGTGCCGTACAGTTTTCTACCAATACATTTTCACAGATGGCATTGGCATCATGCGATTTAAAACAGATCGCATCATCAGCAGCATCAAAGTGCGAGTTGCGAATAATTACATCTTTGCAATCTACAATGTCAATACCGTCATTGTTCCAATAGGATTTACTATCTACCGTGATGCTGTCGACCAATATATTCACACACTGATCATATGTCTGGTTCCAGCTCGCAGGATCCTTTAACGTAATTCCGATAATTTTTATATTCTTGCACTCGCGGAAATAGATATTCTCGGGTCTATTCCATTCGCGCACGCGGTCGTACTTCAATTCATCTTCGATTAATCCACGATGAACCATATTCAAGGTGTTCATCGCATTGTCAAACCCACGACCATTGATAGTCCCCTGTCCGGTAATACCGATATTCTCCTGCTTAATAGCGTAGATTAAAGACTTCCAATTGATGTAAGGGTCTTTATCGTAATCAAAAGGATTCAGCGATCCTAAGATACTAGCCCCTCTTTCCAGATGTAGTGTAACATTGGATTTGATGTAAATTGTTCCCGTTACATAATTGCCAGGCCCGAATACCAATCGGCCCCCGCCCTGTGCAT
Source organism: Sphingobacterium sp. UBA2700 (assembly GCA_002354335.1). Classification (GTDB taxonomy): domain Bacteria; phylum Bacteroidota; class Bacteroidia; order Sphingobacteriales; family Sphingobacteriaceae; genus Sphingobacterium. Next base: position 312,010 of record DELI01000005.1, read on the forward strand.
TTACATAATCGATAGCAGCTTGAATAGACTTCGTATTCAGCGTGTTTCCATCGCCTTCAATACCGAAATCTCTGACTGCATAGTCCTTTGCAAATACCTGAAGGCTGCAAAAACAAACGAGCAAGCATAATAGTTTCTTCATTATTGTAGTCTTTTTGGTTAGTTATAAATTTCTACAGGTCCAACAATCCCCATGGATTGTATTTCCTGCTCGCGGCCAGGTCTGTTGACCCAGTACTGCGCATTTTCATTGTCTTTTAAAGTCTTCAGGTAGTTACCCATGGTCGTCGTCACACGAATTTCAATATCATTGCTTCCAGGCTTAAGGAACTTACTGATATCGTAAATACGGCGCCCGAACCATTTCACGCCAACCGGCTGTCCATTGATAAAGAGGTCTGTTATTCCGAACACCTGACCTAGGTTAAGCGTCTGGTTTTTGATGTTCTGCACATTGACTTTCTTACGATAGATCGCCGTTCCGGAGAAGTCGCGCAATTCATCATCAAGCTTCATGTCGATGAGCTGAGCTAGTTGTCGTTTCTTACTGCTATTCTCCTGTGCATGCTTGAGCTCAAGCTCCCAGCCTGCATTCAGGTTTTGTTTGTTAGCACCATCTAATTTAGCAGGCTGATACCATTCGCCGCCCTTCGACTGATCGAAGACCACAAGAAGGGATTCCGTTGGCCCGAAATTGTGCTCGAAGCCATTAGCACTGTCCAATTTTAATTGAAAACGCTCGCCCGTATCGGCATCCCAGATCCAAGCCTGCTTGCCTTTGCCAACACCCGAAAGAAAATCGATACGTGTTTTATGGCTGTTGAAGCGGTGTGCATTCTGGAAGAAGAAGAACTCCGACTGATCATCACGGATATACCTGTTCTGCATGAAAAAACGATTCGGCTCGCTGATTTTCACATATTTAGGCAGCTTTTGCTCTTGATGAAAGCTTTGATACCATTCCAAGAACTTATTATCGACTGGCTTTTCAACGAAGACAAAGTTTGAACCCAAAGCTTTTATTTTCTGCATCCAGGTCTGCACTTCCTGATCTCTAGCTTGCATATCCTTAAAGCCCAAACTTTTCGAAGGCGTAGTTTCTATACAAATCAGTTTGCCTCCCTGCTGCACAAACTCGTGCAACTTCTTAGCCGTTTCAACGCCTAAACTCTTTACCCCAGGCAGGAACAATACACCGTAGGATTTCTTTCCAAACGTGATCTTGCCATTTTGAATCTTAGCATCTTTCAGAATCAGCTCCGTTACGTAGTCCGCTGAACCTCCAGTTTTATGGATCGCTTCCCATAACAGGGAGGTGTAAGGCACGTTGAGTCGCTCTGGGAAAGGGTCAGTTTGTACACCTTTCTCTGCCCATAGATCATAGTTTGCAGGGAGTATCGCCATATCGGTGTACATATCGGCATTCTGCAATTGTGAGGACAGGCGAGCCTTGTAAGTATTTAAATATTTAAAATAAGGCCACCAGTTATTTTTCTCCGAATAATAAGATCCATATTGAATCCAACCCGGGAATGGCGCCTGTTTTGGCGAATAGTTGAAACCATGCCAAATGGAATGCGTAATACCGGATAGTAAACTTTGATCGGAACCTAATTTAAGCAGCTCTAAAGTCGCGTTGAAAACCAGATATGTGTTGGTCATTTCTTCACAACTTACGACCCGTTTACCTGTTAAATGAGCTGCAGATGATACGTATTTATTGATCATCGTATAGCCTCTCCCGCGGCGATAGTCTTCATCAGACATTTCTTCCCCTAGCTTATGTCGCAAGTAGTTTGTTGTCCAAGACTCCCCTTCCGGAATATCATAGCCCAGGGAAGTTTCCAATGGAAAAAAGCCGCGCCCATAAGCCTGCGCCCTAGACTTGACCTTTAAGCCTTTACACCATGCTAAATAAGTTTCCGTAAAACGCTCTCTTAACAAGCAAGCCTTCACATATTCGAAGTCAAATCTAACGCGGCTCAATACTTCCTTAAAGTCTTCCGACTTCTCGGCACCATAGTTTTCATCCACCACAGCGCCCAGCCTGCCTACTTTAAACATGATAAAAGGCAGATATGGCATCAGGTCATATCCGCAGCGCTTTTGGAATTCCTCAGCAAAATCATGCGTCCAATTACAGCCCTCCAGTTCCATACTATCCGAGAATAAGGCACGTAGATAGTTCGACAATGCCCCAATTCGGTTCTGCATCGTATTAGACATGCGGTTCAAGTAATTCTGTACCGACTGCTTGTCCATATGATTCAGGATAGAGCCTGATGCGCCCGGCGCACCGTTGATTACCTGGGCGAAAGAAGTGTATCGCACAACAGCATAGAGCACATGTTTACCTTCCGGCACATCCACCTGTATCGTCGCGTCCTTACGCTTTGCCGATAAATCCTGTGCTTGATCAAGGCTGTTCATCGGATCTTTCGCTAAATGCAGCGATAGAATCTCCGGCTTGCGCAGCGGGTTCTTATCAGTTACTCCCGGATCTACAGCCTGACAGATATTGAACTGCGAGGTCTCAAATTGCATGGGTCCGGTCAGCTTCTCCGCATAGACTAGCACTACTTGCGCCCGCTCGTCTTCCTTCAGATCTTCCGAGCCAAAAGGCCAGCCGGAACCCACGATCAAGTCGCTCGTCATGTCCAAGGACTTCGCATCGTCCGCTGTATGCTTTACCAGATCAATCCATTCATTGCTTAGCCATTTTACCGATGGTATCCCCATATCGTCGGCCCTTTTAGGGAAGGATATAGGATTTATTTCCACACCGCCAATCCCGGCATCTTTCAACAGGCGCAATTGACGCGATAATTCGCCTTTTTCTACCTTATCGCCATTCCACCACCAACGGACGAAGGGACGATAATTCATGCTTGGGTTTTTAAAAAGTGTATACCAATCCTCTTTTGCTTTAAAGGCGGAGGAAGCAAAGGATTCCTCGAGGTTGGCTAAAGCCAATCCCGCACCTAACAGCGAGGTGTTGCGTATAAAAGATCTTCTATTCATAAATTTAAATAGTCTTCAAATGGTCCATTAGGTATTTTTTTATCCACAAGTTTTGACGCCATTGCTCTTCATAATCCTTTGCTGTATCGCCGGATGTGATGAGATAAGGTGGAGGGCCAAACTCCGTGGTAAAGGTTAGTTTCTTTCTCCCTAATTGGATTTGTTTACTAATATATTGTTGCCAGACCGCTAAATGGATCTTTACAATGTCTTCAAATAAAGTGTTGCTAACATCCGATAGCTGTGAGCCTTGCGTGTGCCCGACACGCGTATGCACATGTCTCACATCGGATAGTAGGCTAGTTAATAGGTCTTGTTGATCTTCCAGATAACTCTCCGAGACACAATACCAATGGGAGATATCCAAAGTCAATTTGAGACCTGGAAATTGCTCTTTGATTGCCGGAATTCGATGAATCCCGTATGTCCATTTATTCCGGTGTGTTTCCTGATAAATGGGTATTCCTGTTTGTTGCTCTACCTTGGCGCAGATGGCTAAACATGCTAGTATCTGTTCGCTCGTATAGTACTCTCGCCCTACCTGTGCAGAAATGAATTCCGGAGCCAAACCAAACTCCCCTAAGTTAGCGAGTTCCGTAAGCTGTTCCTCCAATAATTCCAAATAATGTGCAAAGTCCTTTGCTCCGCCAAATACAGCGAACACGATACTGTAACGCAGTTGGCGAGCCTGCAGACTTTGCAACATCTGCTGGTAGTCATTCTTATGTTTTTCCCCATAAGGGTACCACTCAATTCCCTGATATCCGGCGCCCTTAACACGATCTAAAAAATCTGTCCAGGCAGTATGTTCTGCCCCCCAACGCGGATAAAAGAATTGAATATCTACCATGATCTATGATAGATTAAAGGGTTTTGTTCGTCATCGTTCAACAGATCGCCGACTTTCAATGTAGCCAGGTAATCTGGAGGAAGAATATTCGCCTGTCCGTTGAATACATTGCCATCCGGCATGTATGCACATGTCATTGCTCGACGGTAGCCGTTGGTCATGTTCGGACCGGCACCGTGTATGGTCAACCCGTTATGGATAGAACAGCTTCCGGCTTTCAAAGGTGCTGGGGCAGGGTTAATCTGCGCAAGCTCCGGATATACTTCGAAAATACCGTTCATGTTCTTGCCGATACCGATGTTGGTAAAGTCAGTTTTCTTAAATGAGCCCGGTACAAAATATAGACAGCCGTTCTCTAAAGTCGCATCATCCAATGCGATCCAGATGGATAAAGCTTCCCGGTCGGAGAACGACCAGAATGGTGTATCTAAGTGCCAAGCCGTCGGATTAGCAAAGGGACGCTTGAATAAAGCCTGATCATGCCAAATTCGGATACCATCCACTTGCGCTAAATTGCCAACCAATTCGCCGATTCGGCGGTCTAGCATCAATTCCTTAACGCCCTCATCCGTTTGCCAGAGATTCAATAATTGATCGAATACTTTCCCGAAGTAATCCGCATCTTTATTGATCCCATCATCCTCTCCCACTTGTGTTTCCTTGCCGGGCATCTTTTGCCCCGCTCTCTTCTCTACTGCTGAGAAAACTACTTCACGCCATTTCTCTAGCTCCTCCGGACTTAAAAAATCCTCAATAACTAAATAACCGTTCTCACGATAGAAAGCAATTTGCTCTGGACTAACTTGATACTTCATAATATAAGTTTATTCATAACATAGGATAGAGCAAGGCCTTGGGAGACCTTGCACTAGGGTTAATTAATTTTGAACCATTTTATCGTTGTACATCATCTCATCCAATGGAATCTGTAAAGTCATCTTAGAAACCGGATAAGAAGATTTATCGACATGGTTTGTTGAACTAGCACGGTCAACCGCTATATTCCAACGCTTGTTGTTGAAAAATTCACGACCACCTTCTCCCCAAAGCTCAATACGCGTTTGCAATTGAACCATTTGAAGCGGCGTAAGGCCTGCCATTCCCGGATAGTTATCCACGGTAAGCGTTGCTGCACCGGCTTTTGTTCTAGCGGCCAACAAAATATTTAAAGTCGCTTTCGCACCTGCGGCATCGCCACTTTGTGCCTGTGCTTCCGCTTTCATTAACAAAGCTTCCGATGTACGGAAAAAGTAAGCCGAGTTTTTACCTACATTTTTCTTGTCGTCGCTGCCCAAACCATGCGTTGCGGCAAACTTCAAGTTCGTGTAGGCCGGAATAGTACGTTTTTCGTTGTTGGTCGGGTAGCTGTAATCGCCCCAAGCAGTTGCCATAAACGCATTCTTACGGAAGTCATTCGGAGCAATGCTATTGTATAATCTGGCATCAATACGTTGGAAACCACGTAACAAACCGCCCTCTGCTTCTGCAAATGGATTCATCCACATGTTATGCGTGGTCAAAGCATCGCCTAAAGGAAACCCGAAGATTACCTCTGGATTTACGGCGTTGTTCAAGAAACCATTCTTCTCCGGACGCATAATAGGATTCGCCTGTGTTCCTTCGTTTGTAGCTCCATATGCAGATTGTGGTAATAGCGTAGGATAGTTTGCCAAGATATCGTTGCTAGACGAGATTACCGTAGCCCAGTCTCCTGTCCATAAAGCAACTCGAGCTAGAATAAAATTGGCAACCCCTAAGTCGAAATCATTGACCTCTTTTGTATAACCTTTTCCAGCATCTTTTAAATACTGAATCGCCTGTTGAAGATCCGCTTTGATGAAATTATAAGTCTCCGTTGCTGTCGCACGAGCCTTGCTTTCCTGCGTTGGAAGATAAGTATCGTAAAGCGGCAATCCTAACTTATCCTTTCCACCTTGTAGGTAGGCATCCTGATAGTTCTCCATCAGGAAGTTATACGAATAAGCGCGAAGAATCAACCCTCTTGCTTTAAACTCTTTCAAAATAGTATTGCTTCCAACCGTCGCATCGTCCAAATAATTGAGCATTTTATTGGCTGTTGTAATACCGTTCCAAGCGAAAAACCAATAGGGCGAGTTTTTATTTGTTCCTTCGGATATAAAATCCAAAAATCGGTACTCATCCCCACCAAAGATCGTTAGATTCTGATCTCCAAAAACGATGTCGTTTCCTTCCAAGTTCCGCATAACTTCCAAGCCGAAAACATTCGTATATCTCGATTCAGAGTTACCTGAACCACCGTAGTTGAATGCTCGGGGCATGCTATTCGCCATACCGCCTAAGACCGTACGGATCGTTGCCTCATCACCACTCTTCAATAACTCCTGGATTTGCTCATCCGTAATGTTATTCGGCGGTGCCACGTCTAATTTCTTATTACATGAAACGAATAGCGTTCCTGCTATAAAGAATAAAAATATCTTTTTCATAATGTGATTCCTTCTTAAAATTCTAGATTAACACCTGCAGAGAATGTACGCATCGTAGGGTAGCTGTAAGCACCTACTTCCCAACCACCAACTAATGACATTCTCGGGTCGATACCGCTGTGTGAAGTCAGCATGAAGATGTTATCGCCAGAAGCATAAACTCTTAATCTCTTAATCTTACTGTTCCCTAATAGGTCTGCAGGTAAGGTATAGCCTATTGTAATGTTCTTCAAGTTCAAGTAGGAAGCGTTGAACATCGCCATATCGCTATACATCCAGCTTCCGAAAGTAGAACCGTTTCCGTAGGTGTTTCCATACATCGCCATCGGGAATTTCGCTCCTGTATTTTCGGTTGTCCATGTGTTACCGATTAGTTCAGACGATAAGGATTTGCCTGGGTTCTCTGTTACATATAAGCTGTTCGCATACTCTGTACTCAGGAATTTACCACCAACTTGGTAAGCAAAGGCTCCATAAAGGTCGAAGTTTTTGTAGCGCAATGAAGTCGAGAAACCACCAATCCAAGAAGGAACAGCACTTCCCATTTCATAACGACTCGCTTTAGAGTAATCTGTCGTTGCCACGCTTTCGCCGACTTTAGAACCTGCGAATAAACCAGCGCTTAAGTCTGCTTCCGTTACTCGGTGATAGAACATCGGTAAACCGGTATTCTGGTCAACACCCGCATATTTGAACAGGTACATGTTGAAGTAATCTTTGTCAATACCACGTAGGTAAGCAATATTTGTATTGCCGGCTGTACCTGCCGAACTCCAACCATCTACACCACCAGTCCAATCGCCATCCAATGCCGCCGAACCAACACCCGGAGGAACTTCTTTCAAGATCGTGCGGTAGTGTGTACCATTCGTTGATAAGGTCCAGTTCCAGTCTTCGTTTTTAATTACATCCACACTTAGATCAACTTCAAAACCGTAGTTGCTTAATTTCGCGGAGTTCGTTAATATTGACGATTGTCCTTTTGACATAGCGATCGGTTGTGACCAGATCGCATTCGTTGTCAATCGGTTATAATAATCGAATGTTGCACGAACGCGATTGAAGAATCCGATTTCTAAACCTGCATCAAAGGTGTTGATTTTTTCCCAAGTCAATTGGTCGTTCACATAGGCGTTTTGGTTCAACACATAGGAAGTAGGAATACCTGTACCAGCTGTCGTTTGTTGATAAACTGCAGAGAATCCCCAAGTCTGATAACCTGAATAGTTGGAAATACCATTTTGGTTACCGATCACACCGTAACTAGCACGAATTTTTAAATTGTCTAACCAGTCTTTGGTATTTTCCATGAAATCTTCGCCGTTGATTCTCCATCCTGCGCCTACTGACCAGAATGTGCCCCAACGTTTATTTTTCAATTTGAACTTCGATGAGCCATCGCGACGAACGGAAACTTGAGCGAAGTACTTATCCGCATAATTATAGTTTCCGCGAGCGAAATAACTTTCCATACGACGTGTATCGATACCACCCCCTGGGTTGGAGAATGTTCCCCCGTCGTAGCGACCAACATAGTTCGCATAGGTCGGGAAGTTGTCGATCAACGAGTAAGACGAACGATAGTTTAAAGTCTCAAATTGGAAAGCATCATACTCATGTCCTAATAAACCTTCAAAGGTATGAGAACCTACCTTTTTGTTATAGTTCAACAATTGCTGCGCATTCATAATCGATACATTGGAAAATACTTTTCCGAATGCACCAATTCCCGCTGCTTGCCCTGATTCCGCATTCCAATAGCGCGTGCGGATATCATTGAATTTATCTAAAGAGAAGTTCGCTGTGAACGTAAAGTCGTTTAAGAAATTGATCGTTCCATAAACACGGGTATTCCAATCGTCAGATACTCGTTTGTCGATATCATTATCTAATACCGTTAACACATTAGTTGAGCTTAATGCTGCTGCTGTTGGACCAACCGGCGACCAAGTATCGCCTTGTAAGACGTGTACTTTGTCTTTACCGTTTTCCTGAATAATATTTCCATTCTGATCGCGAGCGTATAACTGCGTTAATGGGTTCTGTCCATTGATAAAACGGAAAGCGTTAGCAGTTGAACTACCTGGATTACGGCCAAAACGTGTTGCCGGCGATTGCGTATCACGGTTTGCATAGCCAACATTCGCGCCTAATTTCAACCAGTCATAAACTTGCGCGTTCACATTCGCGCGACCATTATAGCGCTTGAATGATGAACCACGAATATAGGATGGATCACCTAAGTAACCACCCGAGATAAAATAGTCTACTTTTTCTGAACCTCCTGACGCAGAAACATTGTATTCCTGTCTGGTTCTGTTTTGTAGTAAATGTGAATCATAGTTTTCGTTGTAAAGTAATCTGGCATTTGGATTTAACTTACCATCGGGATTCACCAGATAAGCGCCCGACATGGTCGATGATGCATTTGCACCTGTACCTCCTGTTGGAGTATAGATAGCACCCGGCACATCATACAACATCCAGTTACCTAAATTATTAACCTTAAAATCAGTCATGGAACCCGTATAGTCAAACAAGTGCTGCGACGCAAATAGCGCAGCATCCTCATGCGACATGTTCGGATTTTGAACGTTAGTCGTATAGCCTTTCGCTGCACCTGAACCACCTACGCCATAGCGAACCGAATTATAAATGGTCAACCAAGCAAACTCATAAATATCTTTTGGATCAGATATTTTGTCGTATTGGTATGGCCCAATCTGGTTAATCCCCATTTTACCTTCAAAAGCAATTCTTGGCGCTCCTTTAGCACCCTTCTTTGTCGTGATCAAGACCACCCCATTAGCACCGCGAGAACCGTAAAGCGCTGTCGAAGCCGCATCCTTTAAAATCGTCACATTCTCGATGTCCTTCGGACTGATCGACGCCAGTGGGTTATCATTCTGTGCTGGAACACCGTCGATTACCACTAGTGCATTTGATGTGTTTTGATTTGCCGACCCTAGACCACGAACACGGATACCCATATCGACACCCGGTTGACCGTCAACCGCCGATACTTGAATACCCGGTGCAGCACCTTCTAAGGCTCTACTCACCGTCGAATTGGATTGTTGCGACAATGCTTTGGAGTCAATTTGCGACACAGAGCCTGTCAGATCACGCTTTCTTGCCGTACCGTAGGCAACCACAACAACCTCCTCCAGCTCTGACTCGTCCTCAGACAATTGAACCGAGATGTTGGACTGTGATCCAACGGTTACTGTTTTTCTTGCATAACCAACGTATTGAAAGATTAATGTTGAATTGGTTCTAGTTCCAATTTCGAATGTCCCATCGTTTGCCGTGGAAGTGGCATTTTTGGTAGCAGAATCGGAAATAGATACTCCCCCTAATGCAGCACCTGTTGTAGCATCTACAACGGTACCTCGGATTACTCGATCGGTCTGCGCCATACTTATGCTCGTGGTAAACACGAACAGCATGCTCAAGACGAAAGAGAAATACCTTCCTAATTTAGATTTACACATAGTTGTTGATATTGATTAATAACTTGATAACCAAATATCATTTATTTACTATGAAAAACCATCCTGTTGCATCCTGTATCGTTTTAGCAAGCTATTAGCGAATAATTAAGACTTTTATTGACTTTCGATATATTTTAAATTTTGGTCTCGAAAAATAATGCATCAGCTAATATAGAAGTGCTCATAATTCCCATTAGGTTAATAATCTCCTATTAGGATAGGAAAAATTCTTGAAAAAAATTAAAAAATGTGGGTATTTTGTAAAGGTTGAATCGCTGGAAATAGGAATTTGTTCCAATTTCTCTGTAATCTGGCTTCAGCATGGTCGCTTCTCGTAGGAGACTAGCTCGACACTGTCCCCTTTTAAAGCCCTTTCAAACCCAATGCTAACCCAATGCAAACCCAATGATAACCCAATCCTAAACCAATGCAAACCCCTATCATAAACCTTTCGGACTGGGTTTGATAGGGGTTTGAAAAAGTTGAAAAAGATTTGTCATCCGTCGTAGGACCATATCTTTTCCTAGGTTGGTTGATCACCTACTTGATGACGATCAGAATGATCGTCAATTGATTCTGGAAGGATTTATATTCACTAAGTTATTTTACGCTCTAAGGAACCTGATCTCGATCAGGTCGTTGGGCACCGGTTGTTTATTCCAATGCTCATGGATGACTAAGGCCGCCCCGATGGCGGTTGCCTGTGCCATGGACGCTGCATAGACCTCCATTTCAGGAAATTCATGCGCCAACAGGTTCATATAGATATTGTTCTTGCTAAAGCCGCCATCGACGAAGATGCGGGTAGTTTTCTGACCGGCTTGAATAAGCTTCGTCGATACCACCTGCGCTTTGATTAGATGCAGAATCAAGGCATGATAGGCTTCCTCATAATTGGCATATTGTGCTAAGTCAATCTTACCGAAAGCATCTAATTCAGATGAGATGCTTGCTTTTTCTAAGGCTTTAACAATCGTCCAGTTGATATCCATATGTTTGAATTTCGCAGTCGTGATATCAAAATGCTCCGCTATTCTTTTCGATTGGATTTCATGTTCCTGCCCTGCAAATAAGCGCGAGGCCTTAACATGCTTTCCCTGAAAAGACAGGTAAAACAAGCAATCGCTTTCTAGTTCTGCCTTGGTTAAGGGCTGATCATTGAAAGGATTGATAGAAATACACCAGGTTCCAGTAGAAATCAGGATGAAAGGCTCATGGAAATTCAATAAGTAAGGAATCAATGCGGAGGAACTGTCGTGCAATCCGACACCAATTTTAAAGGTACTACCTGGAAAGGTCGCCGGGAAGACAGCCGAGGCGTCTACCACAGGTGCTAATTTCTCATCGATCTTTTCATCTTTTACCCATTGGTGGTAATCGTGCTGCTTATAATCCCAAAGCGCCGTATGACAGCCTATGCTCGTCATATCCGAGTAAGCCTTTCCAGAAAGCAGGAAACTTAAATATTGCGGTAGATGTAGGGCATATTTTGTTTTCTCATAGATTTCCTGCTGCTCTTTTTTTAGCCGATAGACTTGAAGCCCGGAGTTCAAACTTCCCAACGAAGGCGATGCTGTATCGAGACTGAACTGCTCGACGCCTCCGTATTGCTGATGCAAAGCCGAGGACAAGGCCTGTGGGTACTCTTTTAGGTAGTTATAAAGTGGCGCTAAAGGACGACCATTCTCATCCACGTAGACAAAACTGGCGCCATAGGATGTGAAGTTAATGGCTTTCACATCAAACTCCTCCCGGCGAAAGATCTCGTGCAAGGAGTCGAAGACCGACAATCGCAGGCTCTCTAAATTTTCACACGGGTCGCCATCTTCATCCAACGTCTCCAAGAAACGCGCAGATTTCTCATATACAATTTGATAATGCTCATCGAATAAGAAAAGTTTCTTATTCGTCTTGCCCACATCAAATATGGCTACTACCGGTTTGCGTGTTTTTCCCCCCATACGCTAATTATAAACCGGTAGCTACCGTGTTATTGCCACGTTCTTTGATTAATTGATCACGAACAGCAAGCTCATTGAACAAACCGATCGGGTCTAATGCTGCGCCATCGCGCAATCTTGCTTCCGCAACTACTGCACGTAGATCCGTACGGAACGCGTCTTGCAGGATTTGCTGTGCTTTGACGATATCATTGTTGCGTTGTGCTTCTTTCAGCGCATCGCGGTCGACTAATAAAGCTTGTGCGTAAGCAATCATAATCGCTTCCACCGATTGCAATAGATCCACCAAAGGATCTTTTAAATTGTGTGAAGCGTCGATCATCCATCCAAGTCCCGTTGCATGATCCATGCCTCTAGCGTCCATCCCTTCAACCAATTCGTTAAAGATGAGGAACAATTGGTAAGGCTTGATGCTTCCTGCCGTTAAGTCATCATCCGCATACTTACTGTCATTGAAGTGGAAACCACCAAGCTTCCCTTCCATCAACAGCAAGGAAACAATCTGTTCGATGTTTGCATTCGGTAAGTGGTGACCTAGATCGACTAAGGTATACGCCTTCGGGCCAAGCTTTGAAGCTAACAATAACGACTGTCCCCAATCTCCTATCGTCATCGAATAGAAATAAGGCTCGAACGCCTTGTATTCGACAAATAGCTTCCAATCTTCCGGTAGGTGCGCATAGATTTCTTTTAAGCTTTCCAGGGTATTTTGGAACGCCTCGCGAAAGTTCAACTGACCAGGGAAAGAAGATCCATCGGCCAACCACACCGTTAATGCTTTGGAACCCAACGCAATCCCATGATTGATCACATCGATATTATGTTGTACGGCTTGCTTGCGCACGTTCGGGTCTACATGATGTAAGGAACCATATTTATAGCTCAATTCTTGCTCGGCTTGATCCTGAAAGGTATTTGAATTGACCGCATCAAATTGTAAGCCATAGCTTGCTGCCAAGGCTTTCGTTTGTTCGGCGTCTTTTGGAATATCCCAGGGAATATGCAAGGAAATAGCACCGCTGGAGCGATTCAAAGCATGTAATAATCCCACATCTTCAATTTTTTGCTCCAAGTTCCCAGGTTCGCCTTTTCCGGAAAAACGTCCGAAGCGGGTACCGCCAGTACCCAATGCCCAACTGGGGATGGCAATCTGAAACTGCTGCAGTTTATGGATAATAGACTCTACCTGAGGGATATCCTCGGAAATAAAATCAAATGCTCGCTTATGCTTAGCTGCTAATTTATTGTTATGCTGCTCTATTTGTTCTTTCTCTAATCTCATCGGTTCAGCTTTAAAAATAAGCAAGGAGCATAGCAAGCGCTATGCTCCTTGCTTTGTTAGTTTTATCTCACGAATGACATGGCAACTCCGCCATCGACATTCAATACATTTCCAGTTGATTTGTTCAGCAATCCGCCTACAAAAGCGAAACATGCGTTTGCAATATCTTCCGGAAGAATGATTTCATTTAATAAGGTACGTTTTGCATAGTAAGCCGGCAATTCTTCAACCGTCACACCGTAGGCTTTCGCTCTACCTTCAGCCCATCCGCCTGCCCAGATATTACTATCAGAAATCACCGCATCGGGATTAACCACATTGACACGGATTTTCGCTGCGCCAAGCTCAGCTGCATTTAGCCTGCTTAAATGTAATTGCGCAGCTTTTGCACTTCCGTAACCGGCATTGTTCGGCCCACTCACTAATGCGTTTTTGCTCACGATATTCAATACATCTCCGCCTACGGCCTGCGCCTTCATGATTTTAACACCTTCCTGTGTCACGAAGAATTGTCCTTTGACTAAAACGTCATATAATAAGTCAAGATCTTTTTCTGTATGATCTTCAATTGATTTAGAAATCGATAATCCAGCATTATTAACCACTATATCAATCCCACCGAACGCTAAACTAGCCTTCTCGAATGCTTTCTTAATCTGCTCTTCATTGGTAACATCTAAAGATACGGAAACTACATTATCCTTGCCAAATAAGCCTACAAACTCTTCTTCAGCGCCTGTCAGTCGCTCAGCATTCATATCATTTAATACAACGACCGCACCTTCCGAAGCAAACTTTTTCGCGATTGCTTTTCCAATACCACCGGCACTACCTGTTACTAAGGCAATCTTTCCGGATAAGGCTTTCGGCTTTGGCATACGTTGAAGTTTCGCTTCTTCTAACAACCAATACTCGATATTGAAAGCCTCCTGACGAGGTAAAGAGGTGTATTCACTCACGGCCTCTGAACCTTTCATCACATTGATTGCATTGGTATAGAACTCCGCCGCAACCCGTGCGGTCTGCTTATCTTTTGCAAAGGCAAACATACCGACACCCGGATAGATAATGATTACGGGGTTTCTATCGCGAATAGCAGGGCTGTTTGGATGTTTACAGGTTTCGTAATACTCCGTGTACATCGCTCTATAATCTTCAAAAAGCGGCGCTATCTTCTCTTTGATAGCCTGCAAGTCGCTTAAATCTTCGCTCTTATCTAAATTCAAGATCAGCGGTTGAATTTTCGTACGTAGGAAGTGATCGGGGCAACTTGTTCCTAAGGGTGCTAGCTTTTCTAAATCGTTGGAGTTGATATATTCCAATACGCGAGGATCGTCTGTAAAGTGGCCAATCATGTGTCGCTCGCTCGAGCAGAATCCTCTCAAAATAGGCGCTAATTTAGCTGCTTGCGATTGCCTGTCTGCTTCCGCTAAGCTTTCTACTTTTTGCCCTCCGAAAACAGGTCTAGCTTTCCCGTAATTTTCTTCCAAATAAGTCGCACAGGCTTCGATAACATCTAATGAATTCACATAGCTTTCATAAGCGGTATCACCCCAAGTAAACAAGCCATGCGACCCTAACATGATACCGCGGATACCTGGATTTTGTTCCAAGCACTCTCTCAGTTGCAAACCAAGATCGAAGCCCGGTTTTTGCCAATCTACCCAGCCAATCGTACCATTGAACAGATCCTGTGTAATTTGTTTTCCATCTTTCGCTGCTGCAATAGCAATCGCTGCATCAGGATGCAGGTGATCTATATGTTTGAAAGGTAGAAATCCATGTAATGGCGTATCGATGGAAGGTGCTTTCGAATTTAAGTCGAAGATACAATGGTTGAATAACTCCACCATCTCATCCTCGTGCTCTATTCCACGGTACACATTCTCCAGATTACGAAGGCGATCTACATATAACGCCGCTAAACCGGATTTTTTTAATGTGCCGATATCACCACCCGAACCTTTGATCCACATCACTTCTACTTCTTCGCCAGTCAATGGATCTTTGTCCATCAGCTTGCAGGATGTATTTCCCCCACCATAGTTTGTAATTCTCAAATCTGAGCCCAACAGATTTGAGCGGTATAACAATAACGCAACCTCATCACCCTCAAGTGACTTTGCTTGCTCATCGTTCCATAAATAGTTGACGTGCTTGTATGTTTTCACTTTCCTAAGTTTTTTTAAGTTTTTATTCTAATGTTTTCGCAAAACCCACAATGCAAATCGATAGAATGATGGTTACAATTCCAGCAATAATGGCGGTGTACGTGGGTTTACTCACACCTTTCCATTCTTTTAACGCAACTCCCCATGCATTGGAAATTAATATGATAAAGGCCATGTGTAAGATCCAGGAACTCGCCCCGTTCCCTAATCTACTCTCGCCCATACCATAGAAGAAAAACTGCAAGTACCAGGTTGTTCCAGCAATGGCACATAGCAATAAGTTCTTTCCAATTGGAGAAGTTGAATTTGTATAATCTTTATATGTTTTGTTCTTCAGTAGTAGGTAGGCACACCAGATGAAGTTGGTACAGAAGCCACCCCAAAGGATTACGATATACGTCACATTATTCTGATACAAGAATTCGCCTTGTCCGGGATTTGCGGACTTCCATAATTGGTTTGCCACATCTGCCATAGGCTTCCCGGCTTCGATACCGAAATTGAAGCAAGCGCTCAATACGCCCGAAACAATCGCAACGACAATCCCTAAGCCAAACTTATATTCTGACTTGGCCTCCTCGGAGAGTGCCCCTAGGCCTTTTTCTTTAAGCATTCCGGCCTTACCGCAGAGGTAGATCCCGACAATACAAACCAGCAGGCCAATCATCACGCAGATTCCCGCGCTCTCGGTAAAGAAATAGTCGATGCCATGCTTACCCGCTGTTTTATTAAAAAAGTAATAGATAGCGGGCATCAAGGCCCCAAAGACCATACTTAAGCCCAAGATGATACTGCTCCCTAGTGATACGCCCAGATAGCGAACGCCTAGACCATAGGTTAAGCCGCCTATCCCCCAGAGTACACCAAACAGGAAAGTGTAGCCAAGGATACTTGCGCTGCTCTCAGAAATAATCTCCACAAAATTTGGAATGGTCAGCCAGGCAGCAATCGGCGGAACGATGATCCAGGAGAATAATCCTCCAAGGATCCACATGGATTCCCAGGACCAACCTTTTACCTTCTTGTAAGGAACATAAAAGCTTCCTGATGCAAATCCTCCAATAAAATGAAATATAACACCTGCGATTGCATTCATATACTATTCTTTAATATCTCTGTTTAGGTTTCTAATTAATCGAAGATATTTTAAATAGTGCGTTTAACTGTTATGTACTGTCATGCCAAGCGTGGGGAAAGTGTGGCAGGGAGCGAAGAACGAAAGGAGTGAATAGGTTTAGTTGGAGGCAAAAAGAATAGGGATGTCTCACGACAACCCTATCCCACTTTTTAATTAAAATTCATATGAAAAATTCTAATATATCAGTTTCCCACTGGTATATTGCTTCACGGCATCTATTGACACCCCTTCATGCAACTCGACAACTTTAAATCCACCTTCTGGCAGCACATCGAACACACCAAACTCCGTCACGATTTTCTTCACGCAGCGGACGCCAGTTAATGGCAGGGAACATTCTTTTAATAATTTCGATTCGCCATGTTTATTCACATGTTGCATGGCAACAATGATATTTTCAGCACTGGCCACTAAATCCATAGCGCCGCCCATTCCTTTCACCATTTTTCCGGGGATCTTCCAGTTGGCGATATCCCCATTTTCCGACACCTCCATGGCGCCAAGAATGGTAAGGTCTATTTTGCGGGCTCTAATCATCCCGAAGCTCATCGCCGAGTCAAAGATCGCAGAGCCGGGCAAGGTCGTGATCGTTTGTTTACCGGCATTGATATAATCAGCATCCTCTTCGCCTTCATAAGGAAAAGGTCCCATTCCTAGCAAGCCGTTTTCACTTTGCAATACCACCTGCATACCGTCGGGAATGTAATTTGCCACCAAGGTCGGAATACCAATACCCAGGTTGACATAATAGCCATCTTTGATTTCTTTGGCTATTCGCTTTGCAATTCCAAATTTATCCAACATAGCTTAAACTTTTTTTATGATCATTGCACTGGCGCCACCACCACCATTGCAGATAGCGGCTAAGCCAATACTTCCATTTTCTTGATGTAATACACTGTTCAAAGTCACGATGATTCTAGCACCGGAACAACCCAGTGGGTGACCTAATGCAACTGCACCACCATATACGTTTATTTTATCGCTTGCAATCTCCAGCAATTGCGCATTGGCTAATGCAACGACCGAGAATGCCTCATTGAATTCGAAGTAATCGATATCGTTGATTGTTAGTCCTGCTTTTTTCAAAACCTTCTGCGTCGCGATAGCCGGAGTAGTCGTGAACCATGCTGGATCTTGCTCTGCGTCAGCATAGGCAACAACCTCCGCCAGAGGCTTTATATTCAGTTCTTTAACTTTCTCTTCGCTCATCAGGATCACTGCTGCCGCTCCGTCGCTCAGCGTCGAAGCATTTGCCGCGGTAATAGTACCGTCGGTTTTGAATGCAGGCTTTAATTGCGGAACCTTCTCGAAGTTCACCATTTTAAACTCCTCATCCTCCGCTACGGAAACTGTTCCCTTACGCGATACCACCTCTACAGGAGTTACCTCATTTGCAAATTTGCCCGTTTCCCAAGCAGTCTTACTTCTTGTATATGATTGGATGGCATAGGAATCCTGATCTTCTCGGCTAATATGGTATTTATCCGCACATAGCTCGCCACAGTTTCCCATCGCTTCGTTAGAATACACGTCGGTCAAACCGTCTTTTTGTAGGCCATCAATTAACTTCTGATCGCCATATTTTGCACCCCAGCGTGTGGTTGCACTATAATAAGGCACCTGGCTCATGCTTTCCATACCCCCTGCCACAACCACATCGGCATCGCCCAATAGAATTTGCTGCACACCTAAGCTGATGGCTTTCATACCACTGGCACATACTTTATTGATTGTTGTCGCCGGAATATGATCCGGCAATCCGGCAAAGCGTGCTGCTTGTCGCGCCGGCGCTTGCCCGACATTCGCCTGTAATACACAGCCCATCAACACCTCGTCAATCTGATCCTTATCTAATCCGATTTCCGAAACAACAGCTTCGATGGCTTTTGCCCCTAACTGCGATGCGGTAAAACTTGATAATGCACTTCCAAAACTTCCCATTGCAGTGCGTTTTGCTGCAACGATATATACTTTTTTAATCATTGTCTTCTTTATTTCTTACAGTTCGCTGTTCTATTCTTTTCTCGTATTGATCGCCTTGGAAAATCCGTTGCACAAAGACGCCTGGGGTATGGATAAAATTCGGATCCAACTCGCCCGGTTCGACCAATTCTTCCACCTCGGCAATCGTGATCTTCCCACACATAGCCACCGCATGGTTAAAATTCTGTGCTGTCCCGCGATACACTAAATTACCCGCCTTATCACCCTTCCAGGCTTTTACAAAAGCAAAATCCGGCTCAAAAGCATATTCCATTAAATATTCCTTCTCCACGCCATGGAAGGTAAATTTTCGAATTTCCTTGCCTTCGGCAACTTCCGTTCCCACCCCTGCCGGCGTGAAGATTACAGGCATGCCGTAGCCACCTGCCATTAATCGAGATGCCAAGGTCCCCTGTGGAATCAAGTCCACTTCCAATTCTCCACTGAGCATCTGACGTTCAAATTCCGCATTCTCCCCTACATACGATGCTATCATTTTCTTGACCTGCTTTTTCTGTAGCAATAAACCCAAGCCGAAGTCATCAACACCGGCATTGTTACTGATACATGTCAGATCCTTCGTTCCTTTTTGCAGCAATGCAGCAATCAAATTCTCCGGAATTCCGCATAGCCCAAAGCCGCCCAAAGAAATGGTCATCCCATCTTTGACGTCCTGGATTGCTTCCGAAGCATTTGCCACGCTTTTATCAATCATAGTTTGAATAGATTTACAATTCCCTTTCGGGAGATAAATAATTATTAAGTCAGCGGAGTCTTTAGTCTCAGTTAAATCCCAGCATTGCCATCCGTTACATCGGATTAAAAATACTGTGGCACGAGCTAAATCTTCTGGACTTTGATTTTATAAGTTTATAAGCGAAATAAATATAAGAATATTTTGTTAAGCATTTAACATCCAATAATTTTTATAAATAAACCATTAAGTAAACAGAATTTTTAAAAAGTTATCAGCGTTTAAAACAAATCCTTGATTTGTTTATTAAATATTCACAAAATTTGATAGAATGGGTATTTTAAAAATCTTCTTAGAGTTAAAAGGGAAGCTGTAAAAACCGACAAAACAGTCGCTAGATGAGGGCTTAATTTTTATTAAGTTTCACATTGTCTAATTTAATTGGTAAAATTGACATGTAAAGCTTAATCAAACCCATATGCGAGTATTTATTTATTCACTTTTATTTTTCGTTTTTTTAGCTCCCGCAGCTCAGGGACAAATGTTACAGCAGAAGTTAAAAACTTCGAGCCTCGACAGCCAGTTTGTGTATTTGAACTTGTACTCGAAGTCGCAAAGTGCAGATTTCAAAATTATCCGCAGAGCAAACCTTGAAACCATACGTCAAAATGTGCGCGATTCGCTAAGCACCTACAGAAAGAAGATTGCTGATTTATCGTCTTCAAACTCCTCCTCTGCCGGAAATATCAAGGGTCTTCAGGATTCAGTCAACACCCTAACCACGCAATTAGAAGCGGAACAAAAAAAGACAGACAGCATTTCCTTCTTAGGAATTGATTTCTCTAAAGGCTCTTATCATACAATGGTATGGGCTATTATTATAGCGCTTGGAGCAGCATTCTTCGGAACCTTAGTGGCATTCCGCAAAGCAAAAGTCGACACCGACGACTCCAAGAAAACAGTAGATGAATTGCAAGATGAGCTACAAACGCTCCGCAAAAAATCAATGGAAAGAGAACAACACCTAAAACGACAACTACTGGACGAGCAGTTGAAGAGGAATTCTTAAGGAGTAGTTAGTATTTAGTAGTTAGACCTAGGACTGCTATTTTATTTTAGACATTGAATATTAAAGTATGGCGCCGACTAGGCGCCTTTTTTTATCATTGATTAAGGGCTTTAGGATGATTTTTTGTCTTGAACCAGGAAAGAAAGGGTGAAAGGATTACGGAATATTACACCATAAGTCTTTACACGAATTACTAACGAATAACTACTTTTTTAAATCAGGAGACAAAGGATGGAAAGATTGGTAGGATCCTGCTTATTTTTTAATCCTTCCTTTCTTAGTTCAAAACAAACTTTTCTTCCTTTCCCAGTTCATGACAAAATTTCTTTTCTAAATCAATGGTTCAAATACATTACACTAAACTCGAAACAATAACATCTAACTTCTAACATCTCAGTCTTAAATCTAAATCCCGCCCCAGATCTAACTACTAAATACTAACTACTAAATACTATTTTAAAAATCAGCCTTTTACACAGCCATATTCCTAGTAATTGATAGGGTTAGAGGGCTTTTAAAAAAAATATCGATTTATTTACCACTTGTCTTTTGGTTTTAAGGAGATAAAACTTATTTTTGCATTCCAAAATGCAGTGTGTAAAAAGCTGTATTAAAATTGAATAATAAATTTTAGTCCCTATAATATGCCCAATATTGGTAAAATAGCGCAGATTATCGGCCCAGTAGTTGACGTCAACTTTGCCGACAATGAAAATCTTCCTAAGATTTATGATGCCTTGTACATTGAGAAAGAAAATGGACAACGCATTGTATTAGAGGTTCAACAGCACTTAGGTGAGGAACGTGTTCGTACGATTGCAATGGATGCTACCGAAGGTTTAGTTCGTGGCATGAAAGTAGTTGATACTGGCGCTCCGATCAAAATGCCGATTGGCGAAGAAATTAAAGGTCGCGTATTCAACGTTGTTGGTGACCCAATTGACGGTATTAAAAGTTTGGACAAAACAAACGGTCGTCCTATCCACAACGTACCTCCAAGATTCGAAGATTTATCGACTGAGTCTGAAGTACTTTTCACAGGTATCAAAGTTATCGACTTATTAGAGCCTTACGCAAAAGGTGGTAAGATCGGTTTGTTCGGTGGTGCTGGTGTTGGTAAAACGGTATTAATTCAGGAGTTAATCAACAACATCGCAAAAGGACACGGTGGTTTATCTGTATTTGCAGGTGTAGGCGAGCGTACTCGTGAAGGAAACGATTTACTTCGTGAGATGTTGGAGTCCGGCATTATCAAATATGGTGAGCACTTCATGGAAGGCATGGAAAAAGGCGAATGGCCTTTGGAAAGTGTAGATTTAGAGTTGATGAAAGATTCTAAATGTACATTCGTGTTCGGACAGATGAATGAGCCTCCTGGTGCACGTGCGCGTGTTGCCTTATCAGGATTAACAATTGCAGAATATTTCCGTGACGGTGATGGTGAAGGCCAAGGTCGTGACATCTTATTCTTTATCGATAACATCTTCCGTTTTACACAGGCAGGTTCTGAAGTATCGGCGTTATTAGGTCGTATGCCTTCAGCAGTAGGTTACCAACCGACACTTGCTACAGAGATGGGTTTAATGCAAGAGCGTATTACATCAACTAAAAACGGATCTATTACTTCAGTACAAGCGGTATACGTTCCTGCCGATGACTTAACTGACCCTGCTCCAGCGACAACTTTCGCTCACTTGGATGCAACAACAGTATTGTCACGTAAGATTTCTGAGTTAGGTATCTACCCTGCGGTTGACCCATTGGATTCAACTTCACGTATCCTTTCTCCAGCGATTTTAGGTAATGAGCATTACGAGACAGCACAACGCGTAAAAGAAATTCTTCAACGTTATAAAGAACTTCAAGATATCATCGCTATCTTAGGTATGGATGAGTTATCTGAAGAAGATAAGTTAACAGTACACCGCGCACGTCGTGTTCAACGTTTCTTATCTCAACCGTTCCACGTTGCAGAGCAATTTACAGGTTTGAAAGGTTGTTTAGTAGACATCAAAGACACGATCAAAGGATTCAACATGATCATTGACGGTGAAGTTGACCAATACCCAGAAGCATCTTTCAACTTAGTAGGTGGCATCGAAGACGCGATCGAAAAAGGTAAAAAACTATTAGCAGAAGCAGTTTAATTAGTAGTTAGTATTTAGTATTTAGTAGTGAGACCCTTGGTTTTCTAGTAAATACTAAATACTGGTATAAAATCTATAGTTCTTTTGATTTAGGGAAATACGAAAAAACACAATTTATTGTCGACAACTATTTCCATCCTAGGTCTTTATACTAACTACTAACTACTAAATACTATATTCAATGAATTTAACAATTATTACTCCAGACAAATTAGCTTACGAAGGTACAGTGACTGCTGTTACAGTTCCTGGATCTGCTGGTTCCTTTCAAATTTTGAAGGACCACGCTGCTATTGTGTCTACGCTAGATGATGGCAAAGTCATTATTAAAAATAATAATGATGAACAAGTCATTATTATTAAAGGTGGTGTGGTTGAAGTAAAGGACAACAAAATCATCATTTTAGCGGAAGGAATTGCCGGAGAATAGATAGATAAAAATAAAGATTTTGTAGCCCTTAAAACTTCAGGTTTTAAGGGCTATTTTTTTGCTCGTTATTTACAAGAACATTTACCATTTTCGGGATTTCAGGAAGAATTTCGAGCGTTTTTGCAAAAATTGAAGAAATTAAAAAACATACCGATTTTAATTTTAGTCTACTAACCTCAAAACTAAAATATAATAAATCTTAAATTACATAAAATATTATTTTGTTGAATTCTATTTGTCGAAATAATAAACTTAATGAAAATACTTTATTTGCCTATTGTAAGAAATTTTAAATCGGAGTAACTTACAAAGTGATTAAATCACAGGAAGTGTAAACCGGATAAATAGTTCGATTTAGGTAACAAAAAAAGAAGTGTATGCAGTACTATAATCAAGACACCCTAATCTACTTAAACAACAGCTTTGTCAAAGCGAGCAGCGCCGGTGTTGACTTATTCGGTCAATCGCTACATTATGGCTATGGCGCATTCGAGGGATTGCGCGCATATAGCACACATAACGGCACACGCATCTTTAAGGCAGAAGAACACTACGAGCGATTGAAGAAATCATGTGAGGCAATCGGATTGCCTTATTCATGGAATAATCGTGAGCTTATTGAGAAGACGTATGAACTATTGGAGGTTAACAACCTACGTTCGGCATACATCCGCCCATTGATCTATTCGGGATCCAATATGCACTTGACCTCAGCAACCTCTGCAAACATCATGATTGCTGCTTGGGAATGGGGACCTTATTTAGGACAGAACCTATTAAAAGTAAACATCTCAAAGATCGAGCGTCCGAATCCCAAATCCTTTCCAGTCGGAGCGAAAGTATCCGGACAGTTTATCAACTCTATCCTAGCGACCAGCGATGCGATACAGCATGGTTTTGATGAGGCATTATTGGTGGATCAGGAAGGCTTTGTCGCGCAAGCTTCGAGCGAGAACTTATTTATCGAGAAAGACTTTAAAATATACACCCCGCCATTGGGGAATATCTTCCCTGGGATTACACGCCAGACCGTTATTGATATTTGCAAAGGATTAAACTTTGATATCATAGAAAAGAGATTGTCTGTTCAAGACGTCTATCAAGCTGATAGCGCTTTCTTAAGTGGCACCGCAGCGGGCATTATAGGAATAAATCAAGTAGACCAAGTTGTTTATCCGGAAGCATGGGAAGACAGCATTGGCGCATCTATCCAACGAAAATATAAAAACTTAGTATTAGAGCAAGAGAATTATGAAGTCATCATCTGATAACGAAAAGGGAATCAACAAATACAGCAAGATCTTTACGCAAGATCAGACGCAACCAGCGGCGAAGGCTATGCTTTATGGTATCGGTTTGACCGATGCAGACATGGAGAAAGCACAAGTAGGTATTGCGAGTATGGGTTATGATGGGAACACCTGTAATATGCACCTGAATGATTTGGCGAAAGTCGTCAAAAAAGGAATTTGGGAGAGCGACTTGGTGGGCCTGACCTTTGGAACAATTGGAGTGAGTGACGGAATGAGCAATGGTACGGACGGAATGCGCTATTCACTCGTTTCCCGCGATGTTATTGCAGATAGCATCGAAACAATCTGTGGCGGTCAATACTATGATGGAGTTGTTGCCATTCCTGGGTGTGACAAGAATATGCCCGGTGCGATTATGGCGATGGGTCGCTTAAACCGTCCTGCAATTATGGTATACGGTGGTACAATTGCCCCTGGCCATTATAAGGGTGAGGAACTGAACATTGTATCTGCGTTCGAAGCTTTAGGAAAAAAGGTTGCAGGTACGATTTCCGATGAGGATTATGATGGAGTGATCAGACATACCTGTCCGGGCGCAGGCGCGTGCGGCGGTATGTATACAGCGAATACCATGGCTTCAGCAATCGAAGCGATGGGTATGAGCTTACCTTACTCCTCTTCTAACCCAGCGACATCAAAAGAAAAACAAGAAGAATGTTTAGAAGTCGGAAAGTACATCCGCATTCTATTAGAAAAAGATATTAAACCTTCGGACATCATGACGCGCAAAGCTTTCGAGAATGCAATGCGTACGATTGTTATCCTAGGTGGTTCAACAAATGCAGTATTGCACTTTATCGCGATGGGTAAATCCGTAGGTGTCGATATCTCGCCGGATGATTTCCAACGCATGTCGGACGAGACACCGGTATTAGCGGATTTCAAACCCTCAGGAAAGTATCTGATGCAAGATTTACATCAGTACGGCGGTATCCCTGCAGTGCTTCGCTATTTATTGGATGAAGGTTTGTTACATGGCGACTGCTTGACCGTAACGGGTAAGACGATGGCGGAAAACTTAGCGGATGTGAAGTCTATTATGGACTACAATCAGCCTATCATCCAGCCATTGGCAAAACCTATCAAAGCAACGGGACACTTACAGATTCTATACGGCAATTTAGCAGAGTTAGGTTCTGTTGCGAAGATATCGGGTAAGGAAGGTGAGAAATTTACTGGTCCTGCACGCGTATTTGACGGAGAACACGATTTAGTGGCAGGTGTATCGACAGGGAGAATTAAGCCGGGCGATGTCATTGTCATCAAGAATGAAGGTCCTAAAGGAGCGCCAGGAATGCCGGAAATGTTGAAACCTACTTCGTTGATCATAGGCGCAGGCTTAGGTACATCTGTAGCTTTGATTACTGACGGTCGCTTCTCTGGCGGAACACACGGATTCGTCGTTGGACACATCACACCTGAAGCATATGAAGGTGGATTGATTGGCCTGGTTCAGGATGATGACGTTATTGAAATCGACGCGGTAAACAACACTATTAACCTGAAAGTTTCGGACGAGGAAATCGCTAAACGCCGTGAAAATTGGACGCAGCCTGCGCTGAAAGTAACGAAAGGCGTTTTATACAAATACGCGAAGACTGTAGCAAACGCTTCAGAGGGTTGTGTGACGGACATGTAATTAGATATAAGATGTTAGATGTGAGATATTAGAGCGTGTTTTATCACAAGAGGTAATGGAGGAACAATATACACATCAAGACAATAGAATTTGAACATTAAATTTTAATATACATTGGGCAAATAGACAAGCAAGCTGTCTTATCTGAAAGGTCCAATGTCTAAATTCAATAAATAATGAGTACACTTGAAAAAACGGAAACTTTGGAAGCTACTACTATTGCGGCAAATACACAGATCAGTGGTTCGCAAGCGGTTTTAGAGGCCTTAATCCACGAGGGGGTGGATACCGTATTCGGGTATCCGGGTGGTGCAATTATGCCAATTTATGACGCATTGTATGATTACAATGATAAATTGAAGCATATTTTGGTGCGTCACGAACAGGGTGGAATTCATGCTGCACAAGGATACGCACGAACATCAGGACGTGTGGGTGTGGCTTTTGCAACAAGCGGTCCGGGCGCTACAAACCTAGTTACAGGTTTGGCGGATGCGATGATTGATAGCAATCCAGTGGTCTGTGTTACAGGTCAGGTATTTGCTTCATTGCTAGGGACAGATGCATTCCAGGAAACTGACGTGATTAACATTACTACCCCGGTCACAAAGTGGAACTACCAGGTTACTGATGCTAATGAGATTCCAAGTGTACTAGCGAAAGCATTTTATATTGCTCGCACCGGACGTCCGGGGCCAGTATTAATTGATATTACCAAGAATGCGCAGTTGCAGCTTTTCGATTATGAAGGCTATGCTAAGTGCAATCATATCCGCTCTTATCGCCCTGCTCCTATTGTTCGTAAGGAATATGTAGAAGAAGCAGCGCGCGTAATCAATGCGGCAAAGAAACCATTCGTATTGTTTGGCCAAGGGGTTATCCTAGGTAAAGCCGAGGAGGAATTCCAGCGATTTATCGAAAAAAGCGGATTCCCTGCCGCAGCAACCGTGATGGGCTTAAGCGCCCTAGCAACTGACCACCCATTACATGTAGGGATGTTAGGGATGCATGGTAACTATGCACCAAACGTGATGACCAATGAGTGCGACGTATTGATCGCTATCGGGATGCGTTTCGATGACCGTGTGACCGGTCGTTTGGATAAGTATGCAAAACAGGCGAAAGTTATTCATCTCGATATTGACCCTGCAGAGATCGACAAGAACGTCAAAGCTGCAGTACCTGTTTGGGGGGACTGTAAAGAAACACTACCGATGTTGACTGCCTTATTAGACAAGGTGGATCATAGTGCGTGGCTACAGCAGTTTCGCGAGTTAGAAAAAGAGGAAATCAAGGAAGTAATCCAAGAAGAACTTAATCCAACAACTGATATCATGACCATGGGCGAAGTTGTTCGTGAGCTTAATGAGCTAACGGGTGGTAATGCTGTTATTGTTACTGACGTTGGTCAGCATCAGATGGTTGCTTGTCGTTATGCGAAATACAACCTATCAAAATCGAGTGTTACTTCAGGAGGATTAGGAACAATGGGCTTCGGTTTGCCTGCAGCAATCGGCGCCTGGTATGGAGCTCCTGATCGTGATGTCATTGCGATTATCGGTGATGGCGGTATACAGATGACCATTCAAGAGCTTGGAACAATCATGCAATTTGGTGCGAAAGTGAAGATCCTCATCTTAAACAATGAGTTTTTAGGAATGGTTCGCCAATGGCAGCAGTTGTTCCACGATAAACGTTATTCTTTTGTGAATATCACGAGCCCTGACTTTGTTGCTGTAGCGAAAGGATATTATATCGACGGAAACAAAGTAACGGAGCGTCAGCACTTGAAATCAGCATTAAAGACGATGCTAGAGCATGATGGCTCTTACCTATTGGAAGTGATGGTGGGGAAAGAGAACAACGTATTCCCGATGGTTGCACAAGGAACGAGTGTTTCTGAAATCAGATTGAAGTAAAATGGAAAAGCAAGAATATACAATAACTGTTTACACGGAAAATACTATCGGGATGATCGGCCGTATCACCGGGATCTTCTCGCGCCGTAAAATCAATATAGAAAGTTTAAACACCTCCCCTTCTGAGGTGGAAAATATACACCGCTTCACGATTCTGATTACAGAATCGGAAGAGGTTGTTCGCAAGCTATGCCGCCAGATTGAAAAACAAGTGGAAGTATTGAAAGCTTATTTCAATACGAACGATGAGTTAATCTGGCAAGAACAGGCTTTATATAAGGTTCCGGCAGATGTAATTGCTGAGAAAGCTTATGTTGAGCGTCTATTACGTCAATACGGTGCTAACGTTGTTGTTATCCGTAATGACTACATCGTATTTGAAACAGCAGGACATCGTGAAGAGATCGACCGCCTAACGGAAGAACTCGGCAAGTATAAGCTTATCGAATTTGTGCGTGGCGCTCGTATCGCTATCATTAAAGATAGCGCAGGATTCCACAAGAAGCTTAAGCAATTCGAACGCGAAGAGCCAGCTCCGGAAATCGTTGAAAACGAGTTCTTGGATCAGCGCGATGATGTATTTACTATGTAAGTTGGTTAGCAGATGGAAAATGTATTTAAATTCATATTCGAGAGTCGTCGTGCTTTCATCAAATTAATCGAAGAACTTAGCCTGGAACAGTTGAACGAAGTGCCTGCAGGTTTTAATAATAACATCATATGGAACTTCGGACATATCGTTGTCAGCACACAGACGCTGAGCTATACACGCACGGGTATTAAAGAAGGTGTAAGCTGGGTAAAGTATGTGGATGCTTATGCAAAAGGCACGAAGCCCACTTACTTTGTGGAGCAAGCAGAAGTCGACGAATTGAAGGCATTAGCCCTATCGACTATCGAGGACATCGAAAATGATTACAAAGAAGGCGTATTCGATATTATTACAGCATATGATACAGCTACCTATGGTGCGACAATGAATAACATCGAAGATGTATTAACGACCTCTATCGGTCATGACAATCTGCATTTCGGATATGCAGTAGCACAAAAACGTATAATCAACAATCAATAATCAATCTAAAAAGAAAATATTTTAAACAGTACAGCAATGGCAAATTATTTCAACACATTACCTCTTAGAGAGCAATTAAACCAATTAGGTGTAGCAGAGTTTATGGATTCTTCGGAATTCAATGATGGCGTAAATGCTTTAAAAGGTAAAAAGATCGTAATCGTAGGATGTGGTGCTCAAGGCTTAAACCAAGGTTTAAACCTAAGAGATAGTGGTTTAGATGTATCTTATGCTTTACGTAAAGAAGCTATTGAACAAAAAAGAGATTCTTGGAAAAATGCAACGGATAATAACTTCAACGTAGGAACTTACGAGGAGCTTATCCCGACTGCTGACTTAGTAATCAACTTAACTCCAGATAAACAACATACCTCCGTAATCAATGCTGTAATGCCACTGATGAAAGAAGGAGCTACATTATCTTATTCTCACGGTTTCAATATCGTAGAAGAAGGTATGCAAATCCGTAAGGATATTACCGTCATCATGGTTGCACCAAAATGTCCAGGCTCTGAGGTTCGCGCAGAATACTTGAGAGGATTCGGAGTACCGACGCTAATTGCTGTTCACCCGGAGAATGATCCGCAAGGAAAAGGCTGGGCAGAAGCAAAAGCCTACTGTGTTGGAACAGGTGGCCACCGCGCGGGAGTCTTGAAATCATCTTTCGTAGCGGAAGTAAAATCAGACTTAATGGGCGAGCAAACTATCCTTTGTGGTTTATTGCAAACAGGATCTATCCTTTCTTTCGACAAAATGGTAGAAAAAGGAATCGACGCTGGCTATGCAGCTAAACTTGTTCAATACGGTGTGGAAGTAATCACAGAAGCATTAAAGCATGGTGGTGTAAGCGGTATGTTCGATCGCTTGAGCAATCCGGCGAAAGTGAAAGCTTTCCAATTATCGGAGGAATTGAAAGACATTATGCGTCCGTTATTCCAAAAACACCAAGACGATATTATGTCAGGTCATTTCAGTAAAACGATGATGGAAGACTGGGCGAATGGCGATGCTAATCTATTGAAATGGAGAGCAGAAACTGGAGAGACCGCTTTTGAAAAAACTGCCGCTGGCGATGTTAAAATCGACGAGCAAGAATACTTTGACAACTACTTATTGATGTCTGCTTTTGTTCGTGCGGGAGTTGAATTAGCATTCGAAACGATGGTAGATGCGGGTATCAAACCAGAATCGGCATACTACGAATCATTACACGAGACGCCATTGATCGCAAATACGATTGCTCGTAAGAAATTATTCGAGATGAACCGTGTTATCTCCGATACGGCAGAATACGGTTGTTACCTATTCGATCAGGCATGTAAACCGTTACTGAAGGATTTCATGAGCAAAATCGACACGGATGTTGTTGGTAAAAACTACAACGAAGGCAAAGACGGATCGGTAGACAATATTACATTGGTTCAGGTTAATGAGCAATTACGTAATCACGAGGTTGAAGTAGTGGGTAGAAAGTTGCGTAAAGCGATGACTGCCATGAAAGCTATTAAAACTATTTAAATTTTTCGTAAATTAGATAGCTTTCAATGGGGTAAAATTAATAATCTCATAATTTTACCCCATTTACAATTAAAACCAAACAGTTCAATAAAAGAAATGGGAAAAACATTAGTAGAAAAAATTTGGGATGCACATGTCGTCAAGCGTGCTGAAGGGTTTCCAGATATGTTATATATCGATACCCATCTAATCCATGAAGTGACCTCTCCGCAGGCGTTCGATGGATTACGCAAAAGAGGACTACCGGTATTCAGACCTCAACAAACGGTAGCCACTGCTGACCATAATGTGCCTACATTAGATCAGCACCTTCCGATAAAAGAAGAGCTATCTCGCTATCAGGTAGATATGCTTACAAAAAACTGTAAAGAATTCGGCATTGAACTATACGGCTTAGGCCACCCTTACCAGGGGATTGTCCATGTTATAGGTCCTGAATTAGGTATTACACTTCCCGGAAAAACAATGGTGTGTGGGGATAGTCATACTTCAACGCACGGTGCTTTCGGCGCTATTGCATTTGGTATTGGTACTTCACAGGTTGAGCAGGTATTTGCTACACAATGTTTATTGCAACAAAAGCCAAAGACCATGAAGATCGAGGTCAATGGTGAATTAGGCAATGGAGTCGGTGCGAAGGATATCATCCTTTACATTATTTCGAAGATCTCCGCTGCTGGTGGAACAGGATATTTTGTTGAATACGCAGGTTCAGCGATTCGCTCTTTAAGTATGGAAGGCCGAATGACGATCTGTAATATGAGTATCGAAATGGGTGCTCGTGGTGGTTTAATCGCACCTGATGAAACGACGTTCGAATATATCAAGGGCAGAGAATTTGCTCCAAAAGGCGAAGAATGGGATAAAGCATTAGCCTATTGGAAAACATTATACTCAGACGAAGATGCACAATTCGATGAAGTATTAACATTTGACGCTGCGGATATACAACCGATGATTACTTACGGTACTAACCCGGGTATGGGGATCGGCATTACGGAACATATCCCAACCACAGATTCTCAACCTGAGAATGAGCGTCCGTCGTATCAGAAAGCGCTAGATTACATGGGATTTCATGATGGCGATTCTGTAATCGGCAAACCTGTTGATTATGTCTTTATTGGAAGCTGTACAAACTCTCGTATCGAAGATCTACGTCAGGTCGCTGCCTTCGTTCAGGGCAAAAAGAAAGCCGACAATGTAGAAGTTTGGATTGTTCCAGGATCGAAACAAGTAGAAGCACAGGCAAAAGAGGAAGGTATCGACAAGGTATTTGAAGCCGCAGGCTTCATGCTTCGTGAGCCTGGATGTTCTGCATGTCTGGGTATGAATGAAGATAAGATTCCAGCAGGTAAATACTGTGTTTCGACTTCTAACAGAAACTTCGAAGGACGTCAGGGGCCAAATGCTCGTACGATGTTAGTAAGCCCATTGACTGCAGCAGCGGCGGCAGTGACTGGCAAAATTGTAGACGTAAGAGAATTGGTATAACGAAGAGGATGCTCGTCTATGGTATTGGAGGTTGCCATCCTACAGATTAAGCCCGGTCTTTCTAACGAATTTGAGAAGGCTTTTTAACAAGCAGAAGCAATCATTCAGTCCATTGATGGATATATAAACCATGAATTAAAAAAATGTATAGAGCATGATCATCAATATATCTTGCTTGTCAATTGGAAAACCCTAGAAGATCATACGATTGGATTCAGAAAATCAGAAGTATATCAGGATTGGAAAAAGCTGTTACATCACTTTTACGATCCTTTTCCTAAGGTCGAACATTACATTTAATTCTAACATTCCTCGAAAGCATAATTAATAAAGAGATGAAAAAATTTGAAAAACTATCCTCTCGTGTAGTCCCTCTACCGATAGAAAACATAGATACCGATCAGATCATCCCGGCGCGTTTCTTAAAAGCGACAACACGCGAAGGCTTCGGTAATAACTTATTCCGTGACTGGCGATTCGACAGTTACGATCAGCCGAAGGTTGACTTCGTGATGAACAACCCTACTTACACCGGAAAGATCCTTGTTGCTGGAAAGAACTTCGGATGTGGTTCCTCCCGTGAGCATGCTGCATGGGCTATACAGGATTACGGATTTGATGTAGTTGTCAGCTCGTTCTTCGCGGATATTTTCAAAGGAAATGCCTTGAACAATGGCGTATTGCCTATCACAGTTTCAGAGGAATTCCTTGAGAAAATCTTTGACAAGGTGTTTGTTAATCCGGATACCGAGCTTGTTGTCGATTTAGAGGCACAAACACTAACGATTGCCGAAACAGGTGATCAATTCACCTTTGAGATTAATCCTTACAAGAAATCATGCTTAATCAATGGTTATGATGATATCGACTTCATCTTAAGCCATAAAGCAGAAATAGAAAACTTCGAAGCAGCTAGATAATGGCAGTAACGGTCCATATTCGAGACTTTTCACTCGCATACGGAAGGCATTCCGTTTTGCAGGATTTGTCATGGACCATTGCAAACAGCGAACAGATTGTATTAGCTGGTAAATCCGGCTCGGGCAAGACTAGCTTAGCGAAAGCCATAGCTGGGCTTATAAAAGGAACTGGACAGGTGGAAATCAACTACGACTTGTCCAGCTCTTTAGCTCAAAAAACAGTATATATTGCCAATTGGTATCAGTTTACCAATCTTGAAGGTGACCGTAATTTCTATTACCAACAGCGCTATAATCGTCATCAAGGGCATGATACATTGACGGTGCATGCAGAATTAATGCACTTCGCCGAAAAAGAAGGTTTAAGTTTTTCTGATATCCAAGAAAGAATAAAAGCTTTCGGATTCGATAATGTTCAGCAATCGCAATTGATCGAGTTATCAAGCGGTGAACACAAGAAGCTACAATTAGTGAAGGGACTTTGGCAAAAGCCGCAGGTGCTCATCATCGATGAACCCTACACCGGCCTTGACACCAGTTCTCGCGCGGTACTAAACGAATGGTTAGACGAATTAATCGCTCAGGGCGTTCAGTTGCTATTAATTACAAACGATAAGCAATTGCCACAGGGTATCAATTCCATCGTACAACTTGTAGATGGACGTATTGAAAAAGCAGATAGTCTAGACGATGTATTGCAAGACGCCCAACGCGTAAAGAAACCATTGCCCAGCTTTCTGAAAGCTATCCCTGAGACGCCCTATTCGCATATTGCAGAATTAAAGGATGTTGTCATCCGATATGGTGAAAAGGAAGTCTTGAAAAAGGTTTCTTGGTCTGTCAAGGTAGGCGAAAAATGGTTATTACAAGGACCGAATGGTTCCGGGAAGTCGACCTTATTGAGCTTAATCAATGGCGACCACCCACAATCCTACGGTTTATCCATATCCTTATTCGGCAATCCTCGAGGATCTGGCGAGAGCATATGGGACATCAAAGAGAAGATCGGCATGATCTCGCCCGAGATGCACTGGTATTTTGATCAGCAGGCGACCGTATGGCATACCCTAGCTTCTGGATTCTACGATAGCATCGGATGGTTTATCGATGTGAAGTTTCAGGAGAAAAAACAAATTGAAGAACTCATGGACTTCTTTGATCTTACCGAACATAAAGATCAATTGCTCCATACGCTTCCCCTCGGGAAGCAGCGACTGGCCATGCTGGCCAGAAGCATTATCAAAAATCCGCCCCTCTTGGTGCTGGATGAGCCTTGTCAGGGATTAGATACCACACAGGCTAAGTATTTTAACGATGTAGTCGACGAGCTTTGCCAATACGGCAAAACGTTAATCTATGTTGGCCATTATGAAAGCCAACTGCCCAACTGCATCGAACATAGAATTGTATTAGAGCGTGGCGAAGTAAAAGCCATTGAACATAAAGTAGAAAACGTTTTATAGTATATGAGAAAGAACATTCTTATTATTCCGGGAGATGGAATTGGACAAGAAGTAACGACTTGGGGAAAACAAGTATTAGAAGCAATTGCAGAAAAATACGGCCATGAGTTCGTTTTTGACGAAGCGATTATGGGTCATACAGCCATTGAAGCTACCGGAAATCCACTGCCAGACGAGACATTAGAAAAAGCGAAATCCTCAGATGCTATTCTTTTCGGTGCTATTGGACATGCAAAATATGACAACGACCCTTCGGCAAAGGTACGCCCGGAGCAGGGACTATTGAAAATACGTAAAGAATTGGGCTTATATGCTAACCTGCGCCCAATCCTATTATTCGATGAATTATTGGATGCTTCCAGCTTAAAGCCTGAGGTTTTACGTGGAACAGATATCCTTTTCTTCCGCGAATTAACTGGCGATGTGTACTTCGGCGAAAAAAAACGCAACGAGGACAACACTTTCGCATCTGATTTAATGAACTATCATCGCTATGAAGTAGAGCGCATTGCGCGTAAAGCTTTTGAAGCAGCGAGAACACGTAGCAAAATACTATGCTCCGTTGATAAAGCCAATGTATTAGAAACATCCAGACTATGGCGCGAAGTGGTACAAGAGCTTGCTCAAGAGTACAGCGACGTAGAAACAGAGCACATGTTCATTGATAATGCAGCAATGCAGTTAGTGAAGAACCCTAAGAAATTCGACGTTGTGCTTACAGCGAACCTTTTCGGGGATATCCTCACCGACGAAGCGTCGCAGATCGCAGGCTCTATGGGTATGCTAGCTTCAGCATCGATGGGCGATGGTACTGGATTTTTCGAACCTATCCACGGCTCAGCACATGATATCGCAGGACAAAACAAAGCTAACCCACTAGCCTCTATCCTATCCGCAGCGCTAATGTTGGACATCGCTTTCGGATTACAGGAAGAAGCAAAAACAGTAACGCAAGCCGTTGCTGACACGTTGAAAGCTGGCTGGAGAACAGGCGATATTGCCAATGCAGAAACTCCTGCCGACAAAATATTAGGCACCAATGAAATGGGCGCTAAAGTATTA
Organism: Sphingobacterium sp. UBA2700; assembly: GCA_002354335.1. Lineage (GTDB taxonomy): Bacteria > Bacteroidota > Bacteroidia > Sphingobacteriales > Sphingobacteriaceae > Sphingobacterium. Next base: position 347,124 of record DELI01000005.1, read on the forward strand.
GAATTCATCAAGTAAATAAACCAAGGAATAAACATAAATAGAAACGATATGTTACACGATCCTAATCACTTATACATTTTCGACACTACCTTAAGAGATGGAGAACAAGTACCGGGATGTCAATTAACGACACCAGAGAAAGTCGAGATTGCCAAAGATTTGGAACGCTTAGGCGTCGATATCATTGAGGCTGGCTTCCCTGTATCTAGCCCTGGCGATTTCCAATCCGTAGTGGAATTATCAAAAGCTGTCAACGATGTAATTATCTGTGCACTGACCCGTGCTAACAAAAACGATATTGATGTAGCTGCTGAAGCATTGAAATATGCAAAGCGACCAAGAATACACACCGGTATTGGCTCATCCGACATGCATATCAAGTACAAGTTCAACAGCACACGCGAAGAAATCCTAGAACGTGCGGTTGAAGCAGTGAAACACGCCAAATCCTACGTTGAAGACGTAGAGTTCTATGCGGAAGATGCAGGACGTGCTGATTTAGCATTCTTAGCACAAATGATCGAAGCCGTTATTGGCGCAGGCGCAACAGTTGTCAATATCCCCGATACAAACGGATACTGTTTGCCGGATCAATACGGTGCTAAAATCAAATACTTAAAAGATCATGTTCAAAACATCGATCGGGCTATCATCTCTGCACATTGCCACAACGACCTAGGATTGGCTACAGCGAACTCTATCGCTGCTGTTCAGAACGGTGCTCGTCAGGTAGAATGTACGATCAACGGTATTGGTGAACGTGCAGGAAACACTTCTTTAGAGGAGGTTGCCATGATCTTAAAAGTTCACAAGCAATCGTTCGGTGGTATCACGTCCAACATCGACAGCACGATGTTCACTGCGCTTTCCCGCAAAGTAAGCGAAATGATGAACATGCCTGTACAGCCTAACAAGGCAATCGTTGGCCGCAATGCATTCGCTCATAGTTCGGGTATCCACCAAGATGGATTCCTAAAACACAGAGAGAATTATGAGATTATCCGTCCGGAAGATGTAGGTTTGTTAGAAGCCGATATTATCCTTACGGCACGCTCCGGACGCCATGCCTTAAAGCATCACTTAGAGCGCCTGGGATACAACCTAGACAAAGATAGTCTTGCCGATTGTTATCAACGTTTCTTAGTATTAGCCGATGCGAAGAAAGACATCAACGACGAAGATTTACTAACACTAGTAAAATAATTTTAAAAGGCTGGTTTTCCAGCCTTTTAACTCCATAATACAAATCAATACCAACATGAGTTTGGATTTATCAACCTTAACCATCGATAGCGTTCAGGCCAAAGAACAGATCAAGGATGTTGTGAAAAGGACTCCTTTGCAATACAACCACCATTTATCTGAGAAGTATGGCGCCGAAGTCTATCTGAAACGCGAAGACCTACAAGTAGTTCGCTCCTATAAACTTAGAGGAGCATTCAATAAAATCAGCAGCCTTACGGCAGAAGAATTATCGCATGGTGTAGTATGCGCCTCTGCGGGCAACCATGCCCAAGGCGTGGCGCTATCCTGCAAACGACTGAACATCAAGGGTGTTATTTTCATGCCCGGCCCTACCCCTCGTCAAAAAATTACCCAAACAGAAATGTGGGGAAATGGCAACATCGAGATCGTTCTTACGGGCGATACTTTTGACGATTGCCAGAAAGGCGCACTGGCCTATGCTGCAGAGCATAACATGACCTTTATTCCTCCATTTGACGATATCAAGATCATCGAAGGACAGGGAACAGTAGCCGTTGAGATTCTCGAGGATCAACCGGATATTGACGCTGTATTTATCCCCATTGGTGGAGGAGGTTTGTCCTCAGGCGTTAGCTACCACATGAAAAGGTTTGCACCAAAGGTAAAATGCTATGGTGTAGAACCGGAAGGAGCACCTTCTATGCAGGCAGCCTTAGAAAACGGCAGTCCAATTGAACTCGATCAGATCAACAAATTTGTTGACGGCGCTGCTGTAAAGAAAATCGGCGCATTGACGTATGAGATCAGTAGCCAATTGTTAGACAGTGTCAAATCTATCCCAGAGGGTAAGATTTGTACCACGATATTGGAATTGTATAACAAAGATGCGATTGTCGTAGAACCAGCCGGAGCACTCTCGATTGCTGCTTTAGAATTTCATAAAGATGAAATCAAAGGCAAGAAGGTCGTATGTATCGTTTCGGGCGGAAACAATGATATCGATCGCATGAGCGAAATAAAAGAAATGTCGCTGCTTTACGAAGGCTTCAAACATTACTTTATCGTTCGTTTCCCACAACGTCCTGGTGCTTTGCGCTTACTGGTAACCGAAGTTTTAGGTCCGAAGGATGATATTACGCGCTTTGAGTATATCAAGAAAACCGAACGTGAGCGCGGACCGGCACTTATCGGTATCGAGCTCAACGATCCAAAAGATTATACCAGCTTTATCGAAAGACTGAAATCCTATAAATTCGACTTCATCGAAGTCAACAAAGATCAAACGCTGTTTGAATATCTTGTATAACCGTTCAACTAACCGTTCCTTATATTTAGAAATGGGGGCTGCGCATTGCAGCCCCTTTTCATTTTCCATTACCCAATAAACCTATTCATACTCAATATTTTAACATTTCAACCTGCAAACTTTTTTAGGAAGGACTTGTTCTATTTGTATACTAATCCAAAAGGAGGACATATGAAAAATATAACATTCCTAATCAGTTTTCTGCTCTTATGCACGTTTGGATACGCGCAGAAACCACCTATGCCGAAGGCAACGATGCCCGCTGCAAAAATGACAAAGGCCGATAAACCGAAACAAGTTGCAAGCCCGCTCGACAGTTCGACAGTGACTACCAGCGATGGCGTTACGATCAATATCCGCTATGGTAGCCCTTCATTAAAAGGACGTGAAATAGGTGTAGACCTGGTGAAGCCAGGCGAGCGCTGGCGCACGGGAGCCAACGAAACCACAACCATCGAATTTGACAAAAACGTAACGGTAAACGGACAAAAACTACCCGCTGGAAAGTATGGCTTAAATACCATTCCTGGAGAGCAAAGCAGCACCCTAATCTTCAATAAAAATTGGCAACAATGGGGCACCAAATTCGAGGAAAAAGATGATGTACTAAAAGTCGAAGTGCCCAACGAAACAACCACAGAATCGCTGGAAAGATTAAAAATTACCGCAGACCAAACCGGTAAAATCCATTTGGGATGGGGAAACTACGGGTTAAGTATGGACGTAAAAGCAGATCAGTAAGCAACACTTGCTGGTCCAACCTCGTTCAGTACAGTTCCCTTTCAAACCCCTTGTAAACCCCTTGTAAACCCAATTCAAACCCCAATCAAACCCGCTCGGAAGCGGGTTTGATTGGGGTTTGAATTGGGAGTAGTTAGTAGTTAGTATTTAGTAGTTAGACCTAGGGTGGGAATAGATGTAAGACATTAGATATTAGATTTTAGACAATTTGACATTAGATATTAGACGGTATTGTCTTGTACATTGATTGATTTGGAAGGGAAGGATGGGTTGTCTTTGAACCAGGAAAGGAAGGATGTAAGGATTGACAGGATCCTGTATATCCTAAAATCCTTCCTTCCTGGTTCAAGACAAATTTCAAAACAGTATCAAAAAAAAGCAGGAGTGAATTCACCCCTGCTCTAAAATCTAATGTCTTATATCTTATATCTAATATCTACTTTTTCTTCAAGTACTTTTCCAAAAACTGATCTTGCTCCCATAACAGGTGGAAGATATTTTCTTTGGCGGCATATCCGTGTGATTCGCGAGGTAGGATAACCATGCGAACTGGTGCGCCTAGGTTTTTCAATGCTTGGAAATAGCGTTCTGTTTGTAGTGTAAATGTTCCGGGGTTGTTGTCGGCTGCGCCGTGTACCAGCAACATAGGTGTTTTCATACGGTCGGCGCTCATAAATGGCGACATCGTTACATATAGTTCCGGATTGTCCCAGAAGTTACGCTGCTCGCTCTGGAATCCGAAAGGTGTTAGCGTACGGTTGTAGGCGCCAGAACGTGCGATACCCGCTGCAAACAGCTTTGAATTACTCAACAAGTGTGCTGTCATAAAAGCGCCGTACGAGTGTCCACCTACCGCAACGCGGCTGCGGTCGATATAACCTAGCTGATCTACGGCATCAATCGCTGCCTCGGCATTGGCAACCAATTGAGGGATGAAGGTATCGTTGGGTTCAGCATTGCCCTCGCCAACGATCGGGAACGCGGCATTGTCAAGAACGGCATAGCCTTTAGATACCCAATATACGAATGAGCCATAGTTAGGGAATGTAAATTCTTTCGGGTTGTTGGTGCTTTGTCCAGCTGTAGCCTTGTCTTTATATTCTCTCGGGTAAGCCCAGATTAGCAAAGGTAATTTCTCCTTTTTCGACTTGTCATAGCCAGCCGGAAGATATAAGGTCCCCGAAAGTTCCACACCATCCTTACGCTTATAATTCAACACTTCCTTATGAACAGCTTCCAAGGATTTAAATGGGTTTTGGATATTGGTTACTGCCCTTTGTTTACCCGATTTGATATTCTTGCTGTAATAGTTCGGGAAATCCTTTGGCGATTGCAAAGAAACGATGATATCGCCTTTATTGATATCCACAACTGATGAGATACGCTCTTGCATTTCAGAAGCCTTCGCCGTGTATAGGCGTTTCTTCTTTAAAGTCTTCAGGTTCATCTCGTCGATAAAAGGAAACTCTCCCTCTTTCGTATATCCATCGCCAATCAAGTAGATATTGTCTTTGTTGATGTACATACTGTAGGTTCCGAAATTGTTTTTATCCAAGTGTACTTTTCCAGGATCAGCATACACATCCTGACTATTCCTATCGTCGATCAGTTTCGTTTCGCCGGTTGTTGGGTTTAGCAAGAATGTTTTCACGTTTCTAGTATCATACCAACGAGAACTTACCAAAGCGTATTGATCATTCCCGTAGAATGCGCCTCCAAAGCGGTCTGCTATTTTCATTAACGATTTAGGAGCATTGTTGAATGGTGCCTCCCAGTTGAAGAGCTCATCGCGCCATTCTGCGGGTTTGCTTGCATCACCAGCATCAATTGCTTCCACGTAAGATAGGGTCGCTGCTTTGTCGGGGCGCCAGCTAAATGAGCGTTTGCCCGGTCTTACCGAAGAGAATCCTTTAGGCATCACCTCAATCAGAGGTGTTTCGTTGACCTTTTTAACCAAATTGCCTTTTAAATCGTAAATATTGGTTTCCTGCGGGAAGTTATAATATGGAACTACATAGGAAAATGGCTTTTTCAAAGTACTCACCATCACATAATTGCCATCGGGTGAAATACTAGAGCCTACGTATAGATCGGCGCCTTTAAAGTTCTCTTCCTTTCCTTGCAAGTCAACCCATACCAGTTGGGAATTGCCCAATTCTATGAACTGCTCCTCATCTTGTGGAGTTTTCAATAGATCTTGGTAGGTACGCAGTTGAGAAACCTGTCCGTCGCTCGTAGAAACGATAGGTCCGGCAGGAACGTTGTTGTCATCGATGCGACGTACGGGTGGAATAACTCTTTTATTTACCAGCAATTTGTCGGACGTGCGATTCCAACGGAATGGCGCATCAAGTACCGCATTAAGCTCTTCGCGCGTTAATCTATCAATTCTGCGTGTCGCTAAATCCAACACGTAAAGTGCTGTTCCGTTTTCTGCAGTGATGGTAAAAGCTGCTTTTTTTGAATCTGGAGAAAAGCTTAGGTTGGCGATCAGGGCATTGTTAGGGAGGTTAAGCTTATCAAAAGTTTGCTTGCCGTCCATCGAACGCAAATCAATATCGTTGTAAAACACTTCATCGCTTGGCATGCCCGTAGCGGCATTCATACGAAGACCTGCCAATCGTGTTTCTGCCTGTCCCAGGTCAGTAAGACTTTTATAGGTTGGTCTGTATAGGAATAGCACCCAATTTTTGTCGGGGCTAATAACCACTGCCGGGGGCCTTTGATAATCTGCCAATGCTAAGATTTCAGCCGATGGCTTTTGGTAGCTCAAGTTTTCTTGCGCGAAGCCCAGCGTACTTAACAAAAGAAAGACTATTAGAAAGTAATTTTTCATAATGCAATTGTTAATATTAATTCAATGTTATTTTTGGAAGTCCTAAAATACTGAATTAAATGGGTTAAAGGCTATTGCGACAAGTCTTTTACAGAGGCGGTTATTTTTAGGTTAATTTCTTGTAATTTTGGATGTGATTTTCATATAACAAATTGGAATAAAAAGCCTATAATTTGAGGATAAAATGACACTAAAAAAACGGAACAAATTGCGGTGAATTTTATGTGGCAAATTCCTCATATCAAGTTATCCACATCCTTGAACCCTTGAAAATCAGCACCTTATTATTACCCATGTGTTGCCAAGCGCGTTTTAAGCGGATAGTTGTGGACAATGTGGAAAAGTATCACTTAGTATCTGGAGATATTAATGGGATATTTGTTCTTGTTGAGAATGTAACCTTCTCCAATCAATCGTTTTTTTATTTATCAAAGTTCCGAACTCCACAACCGAGCTTGGGATTTTCAAACTTAATATAACATGGCAAGAATCATTAAATTCGAAAAAAATGACTGTGCACCATGCGCACAGGTATCGGCATACTTAGACAACAAAGGTATTGCCTACGAAACTATTAATCCATTCGACGAGCCGGAATTAGCAGTTAAGTTTAAAGTTCGAACGGTGCCTACGGTAATCGTATTAGAAAACGACGAAATTAAGAATCGTATCATTGGATTTAACCCTGCCGAGTTAGATCAGATCGCATTATAATATTAAATCATTTAGCCTATATCTATGATTTATCTATATTACGACTCACGAACAGGCAATGTGGAGCGCTTTATCAATAAAGTGATCCAGGTGACAGGATGGACAGCCATCCGTATCCAAGAAGATACGGTGATTACTGAGCCCGGTCATTTAGTAACCTATACCACCAATTTCGGCAAGGTTCCTGATAAGACCGAAGGTTTCGCGAATAAATTCGCTGAGCACCTTTACTCGGTCACCTCTAGTGGTAACCGTAACTGGGGACGAAACTACGCGATTGCAGCGGAGAAAATTTCGGACCATTATGCCATTCCTTTGGCAATGAAATTTGAACTTTCAGGCACATTGGAAGATATTAATCAATTTATTGACATCATCAAAAATCAGCACTATGATAGCAAACGAGGTAGCGAAAAATTGGATATTGCTTAACAACGAAATCATGATCAAACATGATGACGAGTTCAGTCTCCACAAAGATAAAGAGGCTGTACGCGCCTATTTCCTTGAATATGTAAACAAGAATACCGTATTCTTTTACACATTGAAGGAGAAAGTAGATTATTTAATAGAAAACAACTATTATATTGATTTCTATGAATGGTTTACATTTGAGCAAATGGAAGAGGTTTACAACTATGTATTCGCTAAGAAATTCCGTTTCCAATCGTTCATGGCTGCATTTAAATTCTTCCAAAGTTACGCCTTGCGCGATGACTCTGGCGAGAAGTTTTTAGAGCGCTATGAAGACCGCGTTGTTGCTGTATCTTTGTTCTTGGCAAGAGAAGAGGGCGTGCAGAAAGCTATCGAGTATGCAGAAATCATGATCAATCAAGAATATCAGCCCGCTACCCCGACATTCTTGAACGCTGGAAAGAAACGTTCTGGCGAGTTGGTTTCCTGTTTCCTAGATGAAATTGGTGATAACTTGAACGGTATTGGCTATGCGGTAGATTCAGCGATGAAGCTTTCATCTATCGGTGGTGGAGTATCTTTTAACATCTCTAAGATTCGCGCTCGTGGTGAGGCAATCAAAGGTGTTGAAGGCCGTGCAGGCGGTGTATTGCCTATCATGAAGATCATGGAAGATACATTCTCTTACGCTAATCAATTAGGACAACGTCCGGGCGCAGGAGCTGTATATTTAAATATTTTCCACTCGGATATCGAAGAGTTCTTAGACTGTAAGAAAATCAACGTTGACGAGAAGGTGCGTATCAAGTCATTGTCTATCGGTATCATCGTTCCTGATAAATTCATGGAATTGGCGGAGAAAGATGAGCCTTGCTACTTAATTTACCCACACACGGTAATGCAAGAGTATGGTAAATACCTGGACGAGTTGGATATGGATGAGATGTACGATGAATTGATCACCAATCCAAATGTTAAGAAGAAAAAGATCAATGCGCGTCACTTATTAGTGAAAATTGCACAGACACAAAAAGAATCGGGATATCCATATATCTTCTTCAAGGAGAACACCAACCGCGAGCATGCTTTAAATGGCATTGGAAAGGTTAAATTCTCGAACTTGTGTACTGAGATTATGCAGGTTTCGGAAGTGTCGGATATCAATATCTACGGTAAAGAAGATACCATCCGTTACGGTATTTCTTGTAACCTGGGTTCTTTGAACGTGGCGACCGTTATGGACAACAAACGCATCAAGGAAACGGTAAAAACAGCAATGCGTGCATTGACCGTAGTTACCGACGTGACGAACATCGAGATGGTTCCATCGATTGCTAAAGCTAACAAGGAATTACACTCTGTTGGTTTAGGGGCAATGAACTTACATGGTTACTTAGCGAAGAGCTTCATCATGTATGAATCTACAGAAGCATTAGACTTTGCAAATACGTTCTTCATGATGATGAACTACTACTCGATCGAAGCTTCTATGGAGATTGCGAAAGAGCGCGGTAGAACATTTGTAGGCTTTGAGAAATCTGCATATGCTGACGGATCATACTTCGATAAGTACTTAAACCGTGATTACTTACCAAAAACAGATAAGGTTAAAGAATTATTCGCGGGCGTTCATATCCCTACAGTTGAGGATTGGGATAACTTGAAAGCTCAGGTAAAAGAGCACGGTATTTACCATGCTTACCGCTTGGCAATCGCTCCTAACCAGTCTACATCATACATCATGAATGCTACGGCTTCTGTTATGCCGATTGTAGATATCATCGAAGTAAGAGAGTACGGAGATAGTACAACCTACTACCCTATGCCTTACTTAACGAACGACAACTACTTCTACTTCAAGTCTGCCTATGATATGGATCAGATGAAAGTGTTGAAATTGATCTCGGTTATCCAACGTCATATTGACCAAGGGGTATCGACTATCCTTCACACGAATTCTAAGGATTCTACACGCGACTTAGCGAAGTATTATATCTATGCGCATAAATTAGGATTGAAGTCCTTGTATTACACAAGAACGCGTAAATCGACGATTGAAGAGTGTATCTCTTGCTCGGCATAGATTATACAATCAATAAATAAAGATATTACTAGAGGGCTGAATTGCATGTGGGACATCTACATCGATTCAGCCTCTTTCACCAACGATACTGAATAAAATGAGCAAACAATTTACCGCGGTAAACTGGAACACACCAGACAACGATTATGCGTTGATGTTCTGGGAACAAAATATTAAGCAATTCTGGATTGATACCGAGTATATTCCTTCCAAAGATATCGACAGCTGGAAAGGCTTAAGCTGGGACATGAAGGAATGTTATAAAAAAGCTTTAGGTGGTTTGACTTTGTTGGATACCCTGCAATCGCATACAGGTATGCCGAAAATCATTGACCATATTGATTCTTTGCAGAACAAAGCGGTATTGTCTTACATGTGTATGATGGAAGCTATCCACGCTAAATCATACTCTACAATCTTTACCACCGTATCGACAACAAACGAGATCAACGACGTATTTGGTTGGGTTTCTCAGAATAAATTCTTGCAATATAAAGCGGCTACAATCGACAAACACTATCGCGGAATCGATAAGGAAAAGGTTTCTAACGAGGAGTTGTTCATGGCAATGGCAGCATCTGTATTATTAGAATCTTTCTTATTCTACTCTGGATTCTTCTTACCATTATGGTTATGTGGTCAGGGTCAGATGGTAGCCTCTGCGGATATCATCAAGAAAATTGTTGCTGATGAGTCTATCCACGGTGTTTTCGTAGGATTGATTGCGCAAGAAGTATTTGCTAAACTTCCGAACAAAGAAGAAGTGAAACAACGTTTCTTAGCTTTATTGAACGACTTATACGAAAACGAAATTAAGTATACTGAGGAACTTTATACAGTGGTAGGTTTAACTGCCGAAGTTAAAGAATATGTTCGTTATAACGGTAACAAGGCCTTAATGAACTTAGGTTTCGAGCCGATCTTTGAAGTAAAACAAGTGAACCCTATCGTATTGAACGGTTTGAATACAGAGACTACGCAGCATGACTTTTTCTCCAAGAAGTCTACAAACTATGAGAAGTCTATGGAAATCGTGCATTTGATGAATGAAGACTTCGCAATGGATGCGACAGTGGAAATTTAGATGTTAGACAATAGATTTTAAACATTAGATACAGAAAAGGCGCCTTACGGCGCCTTTTTTATGTTTATTGTATTGACAAATCGTTGTTACGAGATGTTGCCTTTCTTTAGTTCGTTGATGGCGTAGTCTACTGCACGAGCGGAGAATGCCATATAGGTTAGCGAAGGGTTTTGCGTAGATGTTGAAGTCATACAAGCGCCATCCGTTACGAAAACGTTTGGACAGCTGTGGAGTTGATTCCATTTATTTAACATGGATGTTTTTGGGTCTAAGCCCATCCGCACGCCGCCCATTTCATGGATATCTAAGCCTGGTGCTTGTGAGGATTCATTACGCTGTATATTGGTAAAACCGGCAGCCGTGAACATCTCCTCCATGGTATCTAGATAGTCCTTTTTCATCTTGGCGTCGTTGTCATCATAATCAACTGAGATCTTCAATTGAGGTATTCCCCATTCGTCTTTTTGGGTTTCATCGAGTGCAACGTAGTTTGATGCTTTTGGAATGGTTTCTCCCATCATGTGCGAGCCTACGCCCCAATTGCCCAATTTAGGATTTAGTAAAGACGATTTCAGGTCTTCGCCTATGCCAGATTGGTCTGATCCGGATTTACGATACGCTCCAAAGCCAGCAGCATAGCCTCTTAGAAAGTCGGTTTCTTGTTTATGCAGATTTCTGAAACGTGGAATATAACCACCACCAGCAGGATTTTTGCCGTCGACTTTATAATCCAAATGCCCTTCATGATCTGCCGATATCCGCGCGCTGTAATTATGGAAAGCGACATATTTACCCAAGGTATCCGAGTCATTGCCCAGTCCATTCGGGAAGCGCTTTGATTTGGAATTCAACAGGATCAGGTTGCTGTTCAAGGCGGCCGCATTAACGAAGATCAGCTTGCCAAAGAAATCAATCTCTTCCTTCGTATTTCTGTCGATTACTTTGACACCAATTGCTTTTCCTTTTTCATCATCGTAAAGGATAGAATGAACAACAGAATCTGGTCTTAGCGTCAAGTTGCCGGTCTTCGCCGCCCAAGGCAGCGTGGATGCATTGGAGCTGAAATAGCCTCCAAATGGGCAGCCCCTTTGGCATAACAATCGGTTCTGACATTGCACACGCCCCTGATCGATATGGATCTGATTAGGTTTTGAAAGGTGCGCACAACGAGCCGATATGACTTTGCGACCCGGATATTTCGATTCTACTTGTTCCTTGAAGTATTTTTCGACGATATTTAAAGGAAAGCCAGGAAGGAATTCGCCGTCAGGCAATTCCGGCAGCCCATCCTTATTGCCGGAAATACCGGCAAAGCGTTCAACATGATCATACCATGGCTTTAGATCGTCATATCGAATAGGCCAATCCACGGCGAAGCCGTCTCTAGCCGGTCCCTGGAAATCAAAGTCAGACCAGCGCTGGGTCTGTCGAGCCCACAGTAAGGACTTCCCTCCTACCTGGTATCCACGTATCCAATCGAATGGTTTTTCTTGTACATAAGGATGTTCCTTGTCTTTCACGAAGAAGTGCTGTGCATCCTCGCGGAAAGCATAACATCTGCTTACTACGGGGTTTTCTTGCTTCACATCGTATGGTATCTCTCCACGATGTTCAAACTGCCAGGGGTATAAATTGGTAGTCGGATAATCTTTGATATGTTGAACATCACGTCCTCTTTCCAGAACCAATGTCTTTAACCCTTTCTCACATAGCTCTTTCGCTGACCAACCGCCCGCAATCCCAGAGCCTATCACGATAGCATCGTAGCTGCGTTCCTTCGCAGAATCAATATTTAAATTTGCCATTCCTTATCCGTTAACTTTCATTGCCCCATTATAGCGCCCAGGCACTAACTCATACACTAATTTATTCTTCATGACATACTCTGAGTTCAAGTAGCCCTGAACAGTACGTCGTTTTAGTAGCTGGAAAAACACATCTTCGGCGGGCAATGCCGCTAGGTAGGCTTGCATATCCTTCAGCCCTTTTCCTTTGATCGTCTCGGCGCCTTTTAACCCGTCGATAAAAGCTTTCTGCTCTTCTGGGCTGGCACAATCGTCTACCATCTTCATCACAAAGAGATGCAGATTGAGGTCCTTAGCGCCCGGCGTGTCGGTTTTAGGGATCAGGGATTCAGTTAATTCAGCGAGGAGATCCTCGTCTGCTTTATTAAGTTTAATATGATTAAGCAGGATGCTGGTTGATTTATCAGTGAAATCACAGGAGGTTGCAATCATCATCCCCCCTGCAACCACAAATAGCTGCTTAATCGCGGTCCGTCTATTCATAAGATTTACAATCAATAGATTTAAATCTACGAATAAAACGGGAAAACTGGAATGCTAAATCGATTAAAACAATAAACTTTCCACTTCTTTTAACGAAGAAGCAAGTTTATCTGCATGCGAAAGACGTTCGCGTTCGACCTCTTGTTTGGAAACCGCAACGCAGTACAACCCCGCTGCTTTAGCTGCCGTGCATCCTGTGCTGGTGTCCTCCACTACCAGAATCTCTTCTGATGGAATCGCGATCTTTTTTGTCGCCAGTAAATAAGGTTCCGGATTGGGTTTAGGTTGTTCCACAGATTCTCTCGTGACGAAAAACGAGAAGTAATCTAATAATTTATGTTCACCGAGCACGGTGTCTACTGTTGTTCTATAACTGGAGGTTACTAACCCTGTGGTTAGCCCTTTCGATTTAACTACCTCCAATATTTCTTGTGCATGTGGCATCAGTCTGATTGTGCGCATATCTGCTTTAGCGTATCTAGAGCGAGTTGCATACCACATGTCTTCTTCATCAACTTTTAATTTGTAGTGCTCATTCAACATAACTACGTTGCGAGCTAATGTATGTCCTGCAAAATTGGAAATCCAATCGTCGAAAGTAATGTTAAGTCCATAATCTTCCGAAAGAATCGGTGCCCAATTGCTATAATAAAAGTATTCAGAGTCTATCAAAGTACCATCTAAATCAAATAGTACCGCTTTAAAATTATTCATACAACAAAGTTAGTTATTGCTATATTAATTCAATGTTAAATTAGCGGAAGTTAACATACAAACAGTCCCAAGAATCTTCATAATTGGAACGGAAGTTCGGAAACCAGAGGACAGCTCTTCGCTAATCTTGCTATTCCCTCTCAGTTTTGTTAAGTTTGTTAGGCCATTGGAGGGTGATCTCCTTTGCCATTACATCAATAAACAATATCCATGAAAATAATAGCAGTAGGTAGAAACTACGTCGATCATGCCAAAGAATTGAACAATCCGGTTCCTGAGAAACCCGTTATTTTTCTGAAACCCGATACGGCGGTTTTAAAAGATAATAAAGACTTCTATTTTCCGGAGTTTTCTAAGGATGTGCATTATGAGGTGGAAGTGGTGCTTCGGGTTTGCAACGAAGGGAAGCATGTTTCTAAAAAATTTGCGCACAAGTACTATGATGCTATTGGCTTGGGAATCGATTTTACGGCGAGAGATATACAGGCCGACCATAAGGCAAAGGGATTGCCTTGGGAACTGGCGAAAGCTTTCGACCATTCGGCTGTGATCAGCAACCTGATTCCGAAGGAGGAATTTGAGAATATACAGGAACTAGCTTTCTCTTTATTAAAAAATGGAGAAACCGTTCAGGAAGGCAATACGAAAGACATGATCTTTGATTATGACACATTAATCAGCTTTATTTCACAATACATTACGATTCGTAAAGGGGATTTAATTTATACAGGCACCCCGGTTGGGGTGGGTCCTGTTCAGATTGGCGACAAACTGGAAGGGTTTTTGGAGGGAAATTCCATGTTTGTATGCCAAATTAAATAATATGAGAAAAACGTTCTTCACACTTTTACTAGCTACTACTTTTGGGATGTCATCCCAAGCTCAAAATAACAACATCTATACTTCACGTAATTATCCACAGGGATATTTTCGTAATCCATTGAATATTGCCCCTGATGCTTCCGGAACTTTCGGTGAGCTGAGGTCTACGCATTTTCATGCGGGCGACGACTATCGCACGCAGCAAAGGATAGGTCTGCCGCTGCATGCGGCGGCTGAAGGTTATGTGTCGCGTGTTCGCGTGCAGATCGGTGGCGGAGGGAACTCTGTTTACATCGCGCATCCAAATGGATATACATCGGTATATCTACATATGGACAGCTTCAACGATGCATTAACCAATATCATGCGCGCAGAACAATACAAGCAACAGCGCTTTGATGTGGATTTGGAGCTGAAAGAGGGGCAAGTGAAATTGACGAAAGGACAATTTATCGGCAATGCTGGAAATACGGGCGGTTCCGCCGGACCGCATCTACATTTCGAAATCCGCGATACCAAGACTCAACGTCCCTTAAATACGCAGCTATTTGGGCTTCGATTCAAAGACAACTTTGCTCCGACGATTAATGGCCTTATGGTTTATGATTTAAATGAACCTATTTTCAATGAGTTTACTGGACGCCGCTATATGCAGTTGAAGGCTTTAGGGTCAGGTCGATATGCCCTTGCCTCGGGAGCTCCTATTTCCGTAAATGGGAAGTTCGGACTGGGTATCAACAGTATCGATAGACATCGCGCTGGTGGTTTTCAAAATGGTGTGTATTCTATTGACTTGTTCATCGATGGTCATCCCGTGTCGACCGTTGTATTCGAGGAATTAGATTTTAATACGTCCAGAGGTGTTCATTCTTATATTGATTATCCGCATTGGAAGAAGACTAAAGTCAAAGTTCAGAAGAGCTTTAAAGACCCGGGCAATAAAATTGAGATATTTAAACACCTGGAAAACGAAGGTGTCATCGAGTTGAAAGATCAAGAAGTTCATGATGTTAAATATGTTGTGAAGGACGTCCAAGGTAATTGCAGCGAATTGAACTTTCAAATCAAGAATAACCCTGCATATCAACCGAAGGCCAACCCTATCAAAGGAGAGCGATTCGCCTATAACAAGGTCAATAAGTTCACTGCGGACCATCTACAGATAGAAATTCCAACAGAGACTCTGTATGGCGACCTAGATTTTGTTTATAGCCAAAGCGCCCCAGTAGCGAATAGCTATTCGCATGTTCATCATATACAAAATGCGTATATCCCTTTGTTTTCTAGCTATATGCTAAATATCAAACCCATCAACTTACCGCCGCACCTGGAAAGCAAAGCTTTAATTGCCTCTGTGCAAAATGGAGCCGAAGGCGGAAAGTTTGAAAAAGGATGGGTAAGTGTCAATACGCGGAACTTCGGATCCTTCTACGTCGCGGTGGATACCATTGCACCGACGATTACTCCGCGTAACTTTAGTAACGGAAAGAACGTAAGTGCGCAATCGAAGATAGACTTCACTATTTCCGACAACTTTTCCGGTATTCAATCATTCAATGCTTATATCGATGATAAATGGGTATTGATGGAATACGACTCGAAGAACAGACATATTTGGCATCGTTTCGACTCATCACTATCGAAAGGATCACATAAATTCAAATTAGTTGTGAAGGATTGGAAAGATAACGAGAAGATCTACGAAGCAACATTCACTAGATAAAAGATATTATGGCAACATTAGAAGTAGGCGATAAAGCGCCAGCTATTCAAGCGAAAGACCAGCATGGTAAAGAAGTAAAACTTGCGGACTTCAAGGGCAAGAAAGTTATACTTTACTTCTATCCGAAAGATAATACTCCGGGTTGTACAACGGAAGCCTGTAATTTTAGAGATAATTACCAAAGCTTATTAAACGATGGTTATGAAGTTATAGGCGTCAGCATCGATAGTGAGGCATCTCATCAAAAGTTCATCAACAAGTACGAATTGCCATTTACGCTCTTAGCAGATGAAGACCAAAAGATCGTCAATGATTATGGGGTCTGGGTGGAGAAAAACATGTACGGCAAGAAATATATGGGAACAGCGAGAACTACGTTTATTATCGATGAAAACGGCATTATCCAACATATTATCAAAAAAGTAGACAATAAAAACGCGAGCCAACAAATTCGCGATCTAATGGCATAATAAGTCATTCGAATACATTATATTTGCCTCCTATGAGTAAGCAAACAGATGATTTCTTTAAGAATATAATTTCCCATGCGAAGGAGTACGGTTTTGTGTTTCCTTCCAGTGAAATTTACGACGGTTTAAGCGCTGTATATGATTACGGCCAATTAGGTTCTGAGTTAAAAAACAACCTTAAGTCTTATTGGTGGAAATCCATGGTTCAATTGAATGAGAACATCGTAGGAATTGATGCTGCGATTTTCATGCATCCAACAACATGGAAAGCATCCGGACACGTGGATGGGTTCAACGATCCTATGATCGACAATAAGGACTCCAAGAAACGCTATCGTGCCGACCAGTTAATTGAGGATAAGATTGACCGTTATGAAAAAGACGGGAAAACCGAGAAAGCTGCTCAATTACAGAAAGATCTGGATGACGCATTAAATGCAGATGACTTAGCTCGTTTAAAGGATATCATTGAACAGCATGATATCGTATGCCCGGTATCAGGAACTAGAAACTGGACAGAAGTACGCCAATTTAACCTCATGTTTGCTACACAAATGGGTGCCATGGCGGATGGTGCAGAACAAGTTTATCTACGTCCTGAAACTGCTCAAGGTATCTTTGTTAACTTCCTAAACGTTCAAAAAACAGGAAGAATGAAGATTCCATTTGGTATTGCTCAAATCGGTAAAGCATTCCGTAATGAAGTCATCGCGCGCCAGTTCATCATGCGCATGCGTGAGTTCGAACAAATGGAGATGCAATTCTTCGTGCGCCCGGGATCTGAATTAGACTGGTATAAAAAATGGAAAGAAACTCGTTTGAAATGGCACTTAGCGTTAGGAGCTGATCCTGCGAAATACCGTTTCCACGACCACGTTAAATTAGCTCACTATGCTAATGCCGCGGTAGACGTAGAATACGAATTCCCATTCGGTTTCAAAGAAGTAGAAGGTATTCACTCGCGTACTGATTTCGATTTAAAACAACATCAGGAATTCTCTGGAAAGAAACTTCAATACTTCGACCCTGAGATCAATCAAAGCTATATCCCTTACGTAATTGAAACTTCTATCGGTTTAGATCGCTTATTCTTGACAGTATTAGCGAATAGCTTAGTGCAAGAAGATCTATCTACTGAAGAGAAGCAAGACTCACGTGTTGTATTGAAATTCCACCCTGCAATCGCTCCTGTAAAAGCTGCTGTATTACCATTGACGAAGAAAGATGGTCTTCCGGAAAAAGCAAGAGAGATCATGGCAAAGTTAAAACTTGACTACAATATCCAATATGATGAGAAAGACTCTATTGGTAAGAGATATCGCCGTCAGGATGCTATAGGTACTCCGATCTGTATCACTGTAGATCATCAGTCGTTGGAAGACAATACAGTTACTATTCGTCATAGAGATAGCATGCAACAAGAACGAGTTGATGCTGATCAATTAGAGAAGATCATTGGCGACTTAGTAGGTATGAACAACTTATTGAAAAAAGTATTATAAGATTTCTTTTAAAGACAAAAAGAGGGAGGCTATCGAACGATAGCCTCCCTTTTTTTGTCTGATAGTTTCTGTGTGCAAAGGCTATCAAGAAAGTCCACTTGATTGCGGTAAACAGGCAAACTGGAAAGTTTTTATGTCATACTGAAATCCATTCTCCTCAAATACTCCCGTGGATCCACGGAATATTGCCTTCTAAAAGCTCTGTAAAACTTATACTTATTGGCGAAACCAGCCTCATTGGCAAGGTTGAGAATCCCTTTGGCAGAACAATCGATATGTTGGCAATGATCCACGAAATAACGAATGCGATGCTTATCCAAATAATCTTCAAAGCTAACGCCTAGTCCTTGTTCTAATATGGTCGAAAGTGTTCTCGTGTCAATATCCAACAGGGCAGCTAAGTCGCGTACGTGAAAGTTTTTCATCCGAAACAAGCGTTTTTCCAAGACGTATTTGTCTGCAGCCGCAATGTATTTATTCCAAGTGCGTACTGTCGTTTGCTGTGCATATCCGCTCTTCAACTCAGCATCAGGAATTATTATTTTCCGATATTTTGCAACCGCGACGTGCAATCCTTTAAAATACAAGGTATAATATATACCGATCAAGAACAGTAAAGCGGTCTCTTGTACCGGGAATTCCACAATGGTTTCCAGGCCAACAAACACGACGCGCAGCAGTACAAAACCAACTAGAGCTAATTTCAGTGCGATAAACAAGAATCCGAGTTGCCCATCTAGGGATGAAAGATAATAGGATAACTGTTTTCGTTTTGAATAAAGCAACGATAATTCATAAACCACCACCAATGCGAGCAATATATTCTTGCCTTGGTGAAACATCCAATTTAAATAATAATGGACAATACTATCCAAGATCTGTGTTTCATAACCTGCATATAATAACAGAAACACAATAAACAGAATAAAAGGAAAAACTGCCAAGAGAATCAAATAGCCGGACGTTCTTCGCTCAACAAAGATATTTCTGACATAAACCAACGAAAGCGTAATGATGCAAACTCCAATCGTTCCGGCATAGAATAGAGCGACAGGACTGCCAAAAGTAGGCTTTGCTAAGCTAGCGATAATCACCGATAAACAACAAACGACTAATATATTGATTAATTTTCCTCGCTCATCCCGCATCGACCTCTTCGTAAAGTAAAGCCAAGAAAATAGTAATTGGAGTATAACAACAACCAAAATAAGTACCATATAACAAGTTTACTTTTATCGTATTAATAAATTAAAAACGCTTTATTAAATTTCTACTTGAATAAGCACTTTAAGTAACCCATTACCACATATCTTGTCTCAATTCGCATATAATTCATAGAACAACAAGCATTTCCATTTTTCAACAACACTTAGTAAATAAAAGTCAACAAATTAATAACCAGACTGTTATACATCATTTTCTCTATCTCATTTCCAAATATGGACAGACTAACATAGTCCGAGAGCGCCGATTGATAAATACGCGACGTAACTTTAGCCTTCCAAACCAACCAGTTATGAAATTAAAAAGACACCTCTATTACGGTATGTTTTCGTGTTTTCTGCTTTTGGCTTGTACCAGCCCATCCGAGCCCGATCCGCTTCCCGAAATCGAAGAGAAAGCAGAACTCGACGAATCCATTGCCGCTAAGATCCCCCACATTTACATCACAACCGATGGCGCTGCTGCTATCACCAGTAAGGACGATTATGTAAATGCGGAATTGAGCATAAATGGAAACTCGGTGCAGGCTGATCTGGAAAAGAAGAAAACTCGAATTAAAGGTCGCGGGAACAGCACTTGGTTCTTTCCGAAAAAACCATATCGTCTGAAGCTGGATGAAAGTGCTAGTATTTTTGGGCTCCCTGCTGCGAAAGATTGGGTGCTACTCGCGAACTATCAAGATTACACCCTCATGTGCAATGCCATCGCTATGAAGGTCGGGCAGCAACTCAATATGCCATTCACCAATAGCATCGTTCCAGTCGATGTAACGCTAAATGGGCAGTATTTGGGAAATTATATGCTCACTCAACAGGTCGAAGTCAAATCGTCCCGTATCAATATCGGTGATGACGGGGTTCTACTAGAGATAGATACCTACTTCGATGAGGAATTTAAATTTAAATCGGCGGCTCTACAACTACCTATGATGATTAAAGCGCCAGACATCAAATCCGATGCACAATTCAACAGTATCAAGAAAGAATTTGAAGATTTTGAGAAGCTTCTGATCGACAGCAAATTTCCAAATAACGGATACGGCAATTTGTTCGACAAGCAACAACTGGTCAATTTCCTTATCCTGAATACCCTGGTCGGCAACATGGAAATCAATCATCCCAAAAGTACCTACATGCATAAAAAAGCAAATGGAAAATACACGATGGGGCCCATATGGGATTTCGATTCCGCCTTCGGATACGAAGATGACTTGAAAAGCTATTTCAACTATAGCGATCTCCCCTTATTACGCGAAAGCGACTCACGGATCGGCACCAAATTTTTCAAAATATTTTTGAAGGATCCTGAAGTTATACAACTGTATAAGACAACTTGGACGAGTTATAAAAACAATAAGTTCGATGATCTATTAAGCTTTATCGAAGAATACGCAGCAAGCATCCGTGAATCTAAAAAGCAAGATTATGCCGTATGGAAATATGGAGATAACGATCTGCCTACTGCGAAAAAGAACATGAAAATTTACATTCGCACGCGAGCCCACTTCATCGACAATTATATTGAAACGTTGCGTTAATCGCATGCAATTTGGTGAAAGACGGAGGTGGAGTCAAAGGGTTCCACCTCCTATTTTTTTCCGAGAGTGTCTTTTTAAAGACCATCAAGAACGTTCGTCCCTGTTGCTATTCCAATAATCATCAATTCTTCTCTATTCCTTATCAAATGTAATCACCTTCTCCCCTGTCCATTTTTCTTTAAGAGATATCTCGAAACCACCAAACCCAGACGTAGGTGGCAACAAAGGCCCTTTGAACACCAATTGCATATTATTCAATACAGAACCTTGCACTTCAAACGTCCGTAATACTTTTTCTTCCTCCATTACCTCCACCTTATATTTCAAGTCCCTAGCTATGGTCTCAAGACCTAAAAATTCATTAAATACTACCGTTTTCTCTCGGTCCATATTAATATCGATTACATAGGGTTTCCGTGGCTTAGCATCCAACGAAGGAAGGCTTATCGAATAGGGATTCCACGCAAAAGGCTGATGATTAGGATATACACGAAGCTGAGTCACTTTGGTAGTGGCCAAAGTATCGGTAAATTCAAATCGAACCTGGCTATAAGCACGGTGCAATTCTAACTTTTTGCTGAATGATCGATCGACTTTAAAGGTATCTATCGAGCCAAATATTCTACCATCGACCTCCATACTATCGCGTAGGTAAAAATCATTTTTTGCTCCGATCACTTCCGGAAGAAAAGGATTCTTTACCGAATTGTTATAGATGCTTACTAAACTATACTCTCCAAATGGCAATTCCACTCGTAAGCTTTGTGCATCCTTTTCCACATCAAACTTCCCTCGACTAACTTTCAGATTGCTTTTCTGATCAAAAATAACATAATGTAGATCGTTCTTTAACTTTTCATTTCGAACATTCCGCATCCCCGACACCCGGATATTATCTATCCGAACAGCCGACTTACGCTGCGTAAAATTCTTATTCTCACTCAACTGGCCCCTATTCACACTTAAAAACAAATACAAAGTATCTTGCCCTTGAAAGGTTATCTCGCTAAGATCAAATGCCAAGGTATTCTTTATAAAACCTAAGTTTTCCTTTGGGATTTTAATCATCTTCCCGAGGGAGCTTAACCCCGTCGAACGCGAAAAGCTATACTCCAGTTCAATGCCAAGCGCATTATATTTGCTCAATCCCATTTCGAAGCTTAGCTTATCCAGACTTCGAATTCCAGACACAGGAATTGGCAAAATAAACGAACCAACGGCACCTGCTTCCAACAATTTGTTCGAAACACTCGTGTTGGGAAACCCGTTTAGAAAGGTATGCGTAGTCCAGGAGGGGAACAGTGAAAGTTCAATTGGCGACTGATGGTAGTAATCGCTTATTAATGAAGCCGCATCGAAAGACCAATAATACAAGTTGGTCGGAAATTCATCAACATGATGATGTTGCGATCCGAAGTTCTTTTGATGCTCGTCCGCTTGTCCGGACGTTATCGGACGTACTCTGGTTTCAAATCCCGAAAAAGTCAAATCAACAAGGAAAGTTTCTCCCTCGATATTCGGGGTTTCATTTCGCGGCGTACAGCCGGTGATTATACCCATCGATATTAGCACTAAACCTATTGCCTGGCTAAATCCCAAAACTCTATTTTTCAATATATTAATCATAACTATCTTTATTTTATATTGAAAAAAATAGAAGAAAGAAATTACTTAAACCCTATTTTCAGGTTAAGTTTAAAATAACGAACCCCTAAATTCATTGAGTACCTCAACGAAATTTAGGGGTCAAAAACCTATGTAACGATAGTTATTTTATTAGGGAAACTTGTACGTCTTGTAGTACAGCATTTACCAGTACTTTCACTTTTCCCGCTTTCGCCGCTGAAATGCGGTAATCAACAACTTGACCGTTTCGCCATTTTATATCAACCGTATAATTGCCTCTCGCTTTTAGACCTTTCAGCTCACCATCCTTCCAAACGCGCGGCAAAGCAGGCAATAAATGAATATATCCGTCGTGGCTCTGTAAAAGCATCTCTGCAATACCTGCCGAGCCACCGAAGTTACCATCAATTTGAAATGGCGGATGCGCACAGAACAAGTTAGGATAGGTTCCAGCGCCCGAGCCTGAATAAGAAGTCGCTCCTACTGTCGCAGGGCGAAGAAGTTGTCTGAGAATCTCCAAAGCGTGGTCACCGTCATGCAAACGCGCCCAGAACAATATCTTCCAGGCCCTCGACCAGCCCGTTCCCTCATCGCCCCGAACCGCCAGGGTTTTCTTAGCCGCCTCCGCCCATTCCGGGCTGCTCACCGGTGAAATAAAATTAGCTGGATATAATCCGTATAAATGAGAAACATGACGATGCTCCGGATCGGTCTCTTCATAATCTTCTAGCCATTCCATAACCCTGCCCGACTTACTGATCTGTACCGCCGGCGGAATAAGTTTTAAGTCTTGCTGCAAGCTATCAGAAAATAGCTCATCCTCACCCAGCTCTTCAGCGGCTGCTATCACGGCCTGATATAACTCGCGTACGATCTGATTATCGATGGTAGGCCCCATCACAACTGCTGCCCGTTTGCCATTGGATAATTTGAAACCATTCTCTGGCGAAACAGAAGGCGAGGTTACTAACCAACCTGTCTTCGGATCCTTCACTAAGGTCGCCTTATAAAATACCGCAGCGCCTTTCAGCACCGGATATATTTCTTTCAGATAACTCTTATCCTGCGTAAAGAGATAATGCTCCCATAGATGATTGCAAAGCCAGCCCGAGGCTGTACTCGCCCCCCACGAAGCACTCTCTCCCGGAGCCGAAAAGCCCCAGACATTCGTAATCATATAAACCACCCAGCCCGGCGCATTGTAATACGCCTTCGCAGTCTTCTCCCCTTCCTTCGCAATTTTCTTGATCAGGTTGATAAAAGGTTTATGATATTCTGATAGGTTGCTTACCTCCACGCCCCAATGGTTCATTTGCGCGTTGATATTCAAATGGTAATCCCCGTTCCAGGGCGTCTGAATCCGATGTGCCCATAAGCCCTGTAGATTCGGCGGCAGTGCATTCGGAAAATCTGGTGCTGCGCTCGACAGGCTCAGGTATCGCCCATATTGATAATACAGCGCTGCCAAACCCGGATCCGATGCCGGATCTTGATAGAAGTTAGCGACCCGCTGCGGTGTAGGAACCATTTCCTGACTCTTATCCTGCGCAAGTTTTAATTCTACGCGTGAGAAAAGCGGCTCGTATGCCTTCTGATGCGCTTTCGACAGCGCTTTAAAGTTTTTACCCTTCAACTTATCCATTTCAGCAGAAACGTAAGCAACCGGGTCATGCCCATAATAATCCGTGCTGGCAACAAATAGCACCATTGCCTCGTCCGCCTTCTTAATGATTAACTGATTATCATAGTTCATCAACGAACCTCCTTTAGCAATAACCTTGATCTTCGCTGCAAAATGCATCCCTTCGCCGCCCTTACCGTCAGGTAGACGCCCCTCAATCGTTATCTCATTATCTTTGATTTGATAAGATTTGATGTTTTCGTCCCGGTAGAAGTGTAGCGCAAAACCAATAGACTTTCGCTTGTTAGCTGTTAGATGAACGACGCCTACATTATCCGCAAAGGAAGTAAAATAATCACGTTGATAGTTCACCCCTTTGGAGCTAAAGCTAGTCTGTGCTCTAGCGGTAGAAATATCCAAAAAACGTTGATAATTACTAACCTCATCAATATCGAAGTGTAGAAAGTTCATGAATCCAAAATTTTGGAAACATCCATAAGGCTGCAATGCACCCTTGCCACCCCCTGACCCTGCTCCCTTGCATACAAAATTTTGATTGACCAATTGCTCGGCCAAATCATTTCTGCCCTGAAAAAGTAGCTCTTGTATCTTCGACACGCTCTTGTGTGCATCATAATTATTCGCATCCTGCGGACTTCCCGACCATAGTGATATCTCATTCAAGACCAATTGCTCATCAGATACTTTTCCATCCGGCATCATCCCAATCAATCCATTGCCCAAGGGCAAAGTCTCTTCCCAATGCTTCGCAGGTTGATCATAACGAAGCTTCAGGTCCTGTGCGCATAGGAAAGAAACACATCCCGAAAAAAAGACGGTAAGTATATATTTCATGTTATTTTACAAATAAATCAAACTCAGCAACAGAAAAAGCCTTATCTCCACTCAAAACCTCCATAGGTTCAAAACGGATATAATGTGCTTCAACAGGCGCCCTAAAATTGATCATCTGTCCCGTTGCGTTCGCCTTTATGTTTGAGAATTCCCCTGTAGCAACAATTTGCCAGGTTTTGCCATCCACACTGCTATACACCTTATATTTCGTCGGAACTCCATCCAACTTGGCATCTTGACGTGGCGTGTACTGCATCCCCGTTATCCATTCATTCTTCGTCAAACGGATCTCCACAAATTTGCTTCTGCTGGTCGTTGTTTCCCAGATGCTTCTCAGATTATTATCGATCGCATTCATTACGTGCTTATCTGCCGAAATAATCGTCATATCCTGCTTTGCGACGCGTTTGCGTTCTGTTGTTGCCAAGCCAAAATTCGATGCAGCTTCTTTAAATAGAGCAAACTCGCTTAGGGTTGGAGCCACCGGTGCAAATAAGTCAACCTTCAAACGCTGTGCTGTTACCGGACTCGCTAATTTAATTAATCGATTTGCGCCAATACTCGTCGCCTCGCCAATTAATCTCCAGCCGTTATTTTCCCAAACAGAAACCTTCACACTATCTAAACGCTGTCCCAGCTTGATGTTTTCGCGTAAACGAATCAAGTCAAAAGTCCGCGCACTCGGCAGAGAAATTTCGATGCTCGGACGCAATACCTGATCGTCCGAAGCATAGTAGGAATAGCGATCGCCATCAAACAGCTTTGAAGTAGCAAACTGCTCGTGGTTTTCGCGAACGTTGCTAGCCTTTGCCATCGCTCCGGCCGTAAGATCCTTGTCAAATGTTTCTTTCAGTTTCTGTCCAAAAGATTTTAAGGATAAAATATCGTTATCATGCAAAATACCCTCTGGCATTGGCGCCAAACCAAGGTTCATCCCGCCCCCTCTACCGACAGACTTGAGGTAAATTTCGAAGAGTTGATCCGGCGTCTTCACCCGATCGTTCTGATCCTCATGGTAAAACCATCCCGGTCGCTGTGGAACATCACATTCTGCCGGAATCCAATATTTCCCGCCTCGGTCTCCTGTTGACAAATTCGACTCATCAACTTGCCCAGGCACCGCTGGTTTGCCATCTTTGCTTTTCGGCGTCAGCGTAGACCAGGAGGTCTCAGCGGCAAATCCTTTCTCATTTCCTACCCAACGCATATCTGGACCCACATCAGAGAAAATCATCGCCATCGGTTGCAGCTTGCGAACAATAGGCCATGTTTTTTCCTCCCACTCATAGTAAGTCGAGCGGTCAATTGTTCGCTTTTCGTTTTTACCACCATAGTAACCATCCCCGCCGTTTGCACCATCATGCCAGGAAGTAAATAGCTCACCATAATTGCTCATCAATTCCGTCAATTGCGCTCGATACGCATCCGCGTAAGCCTTCGTACCATAGCGAGTATCGTTGCGATCCCAAGCTGACAGGTACACCCCAAATTGCAAGCCATTGGCATGCGCCGCTTTTTTAAACTCGCGGACCATGTCGCCCTTGCCCTCTTTCCATGGCGAGCTCGCTACTGAATACTTGGTTGTTGCTGTAGGCCATAGACAAAATCCATCATGATGTTTTGCGACCGAAATCAGTCCTTTGAAGCCTCCTGCGGCTGCCGCACCAGCAATCTGATTGGCATCAAATTTAGTCGGGTTAAATATTTTGGGATCAGCATCCCCAAAGCCCCACTCCTTATTTTGAAAGGTCGTCGGGGTAAAATGAATCAAGGTATACATTTCCATCTCATGCCAACGTAGCTGACGTTCAGATGGGGTCGCGCCGTAGGGCGCCGGCTCCGTTTGAGCCATACTTAAAAATGGTGTGATTAATAGGATAGATAATAGTTTAGATCTTTTCATATAACGCTAAATGTGCCTTGAAGATACTCAATTCGAAAACGAATAAAAAGATTAGCTGTGAGAATGTTACCCTCCTAGACGCACTGATAAACGATTTATTCCCACTTGATTAAAATATTATCCAAAAAACTTGCAGCAATCGAAGTTAATATTTTACTTTGTGTTTCAAAGTACTTTTAACATCAAAAAAATTATGACAACAAATTACACCTCACAACGCTGGATTTATATCATCCCGGTTGCTCTTCTATCCATCCCTGCCCTGGCTATGCTTTTCACCAATGAGGTGAATTGGAATGCATTCGACTTTTTAGTAGCGGCCGTTCTCTTATTCGGAACCGTATTCATTATCGACCTGTTGCGCCGGAACATCAACAACAAACGAAATTTCTGGATCGGAACGGCAATCGTTCTTCTCCTGTTATTCTTATTATGGGCAGAATTGGCGGTCGGTATTTTCGGTACTCCCCTTGCTGGAAACTGATCCGTGTTAGCATACAAGATGCTAAAACCGACCTCCGAAAAATCACTAGCCTATCAAACCCCACGCATACCCTTTTCAAACCCGTTCATAACCGGTTCTGAAAGGGTTATACAAGGGCTTTGAAAGGGCTTTAAAAGGGTTATGAGTTGACGCAGTCTTATGCCGGAGCCGAGTAAGCCTTTATAAAAAAAAAATCAAAAATAAATTCGACAAGATTAGTAGTTTATGCATAAAAGTAAATAAATTTGCTCATCATGAACAACGAACAATCCAAAATCATCCGCGAGCAAGCACAACGCTCCGCATTACGCGAACACTCTGTTCCTCTTTACCTTACCTCCAGCTTTATCTTTGACAGTGCCGATCAAGGGCGTGCTGTTTTTGCCGAGGAAGAGGAAGGGATGGTTTATTCTCGTTATGCCAATCCGAACACGACAGAATTCATCAACAAGGTTTGTCTGTTAGAAAATGCAGAGGCGGGCTTAGCGTTTGCGTCGGGCATGGGAGCAGTTTTTGCGACTTTCGCGGGATTTATCGAAAGTGGCGACCATATTGTGTCCTCACGTGCGATTTTCGGATCTACGCACCAGTTGTTCACGCAGCTATTCCCACGTTGGGGTGTCACCACGACTTACGTGGATGCCATCAACCAGGACGAATGGGAAAAAGCAATTCAACCGAATACCAAATTTATTTTCTTAGAGTCGCCCTCAAATCCAGGTCTTGAATTGGTCGATCTGGAGTGGTTAGGCGGACTTAAAAAGAAATATCCGCATATTATTTTTGCTATCGATAATTGTTTCGCAACGCCTTATCTACAAAAGCCACTGCAATATGGTTTCGATCTTTCCATCCACTCGGCAACGAAATATATGGACGGTCAAGGTCGCGTATTAGGTGGTGTGGTCGTTGGGAAAAAAGAATTGATGGATAAGATGATGTTCTTGATTCGCCATACGGGCCCATCAATGTCCCCATTTAATGCTTGGGTACTTTCCAAAAGTATCGAAACATTAGGATTGCGTATGGACAGACACTGTTCCAATGCGCTGGCATTGGCGCAAACCTTAGAGCAGCATCCCGAGATTGCTGACGTTAAATACCCTTTCCTACCCTCGCATCCACAGTATGAGTTGGCTAAAAAGCAGATGAAAGCTGGTGGCGGTATCGTGACGTTTGAGGTAAAAGGCGGAAAAGAACGCGCATTCAAATTTTTGGATGCTCTAAAAATGATCAAATATACCTCCAACCTCGGCGATGCCCGCAGTATCGCAACGCATCCTGCCACAACAACACATTCCAAACTCTCCGAAGCCGAACGCGAAAAGTTAGGTATCCGCCCCGGAACAGTACGCCTTTCCGTAGGTATCGAAGAACAAGAAGATATTATAGGGGATATTTTGCAGGCATTGGAAGGGAGTATTTAGTAGTTAGTAGTTAGTAGTTAGTAGTTAGTAGTTAGTAGTTAGTATTTAGACCTATGGCGGACTGTAATGGTTCGCTTTTTTTGTGGGATTAAGGAGATGGGGCAGTTGTTATTGAAGGTTGTCTGAACCAGGAAAGGAAGGATGCAAGGATATTCAGGATCGGGCATAGTGTTGTATATTGGAATGAACATTTACGGTCTTGATATCATACGTTTTATGAGACGATTAGTGAAACGTCTCTACGCGGTTCGTCATGATTACCGCCTATATAGTCCAAAATTGTATCGAAGCCAATTGGACGCCAATGCGTAGAGACGTTTCACTAAACGTCTCCTATAAAAAATATAATCCGTCTCTTCATATGTCACAATACCCAATCCTGTCCATCCTAAAATCCTTCCTTTCCTGGTTCAAGACAAAAGCACCACAGCCGATCCTGAACATCCTTTCATCCTTCCTTTCTTGGTTCAAAACAATAACCATTCAAACAACCTCCCATTTAAATAACCTCCCCATCCTCCTAAAACCAAAAAAGCGAACCATTACAGTCCGCCATAGGTCTAAATACTAAATACTAATTACTAAATACTAAATACTATTTTAAATACTAGCCAGCGCTTTATCATAATCCGGCTCTTCGGTAGTTTCTTCGACCTGCTCGGTGTAAACTACTTTACCATCTTCGTCGATCACGACTACGGAGCGGCTCAACAGACCTGCTAGAGGGCCGTCTGCGAATTTAACGCCGTAAGCGTCTGCGAAAGCATTGTCTTTAAAATCTGATAGGGTAATTACATTTTCGATTCCCTCTGCAGCACAGAAGCGTGACTGTGCGAATGGAAGATCTTTAGAGATACATAAAACCACTGTACTGTCTAGTCCTGCTGCTTTTTCGTTGAATTGGCGAACCGACATTGCACATGTACCAGTATCGATACTCGGGAATATATTTAAAATAACTTTCTTACCTTTGAAATCGCTCAATGACTTAGAAGAAAGGTCGCCTGATGTTAGTGTAAAGTTTGGAGCAGTATCGCCTACTTTAGGTAGGTTTCCTTCTGAATAAACTGCGTTGCCCTTGAATTTAATTTGTGCCATAATATCTTTTAGAATTGTATTCTTAAAGATAACCATTTAAAATACAAATATGTTTGAACGATATTCATTTACTTGCATATTATTAAATTGTGACAAATATTTTTATTTTAATTAATAAAAAAATGCTATGTTAGCATATCAAATCTAAATTTGAAAAAACGCTAATCAATATTTATATGAAACGATTATTACTGAGTTTGTTATTAGCTTCCCCTATTCTATTGCATGCACAAGGCTCGCAAGTGAATACGCAAAGTCAGAAAGCCGTAGGTATGGCCGGTGCAGGATCTGCATTGTTTATAGATGAAACGTCTATATTTTACAACCCCGGTGCATTGGTAAAGATGGACCACAACGCTATACAGGTTGGTGCAAGTGCTGTTATGTACCGATCTGCTTTCCGCGAACACGGAAGTACGGAATCACATGATACGAAATTTCAAATTTCGCCACCATTTGGTGCCTACGCTACTTTTGGACCGAAAAACTCTTGGTGGAAAGCCGGTATCGGCGTCTACACACCTTTCGGTGGATCGGTAGATTGGGGCAAAGAATGGCCAGGGCGCTTTTCATTGACGCATCTTTCCATGCGTGCAATTTATATACAACCAACCGTAAGTTTTAAAATCACCGACCAATTCAGTCTGGGCGGTGGATTTGTTTACAACATTGGTTTGGTTGATTTAGGCCGTGCTTTACCGGTATTTTACCCCGATGGAACAGCCGGACAGGCAACCTTAAAAGGAACAGGTACGGGTATGGGATATAATGTCGGTGTACACTACAACCTGGAAGATCAGTTTGCCATCTCCTTGAGTTACCGTTCGAAAGTTGTTACAAAACTAGAAGGCGGCGATGCTACTTTTGAGGTTCCGACTTCATTGGCAGCAAACTTCCCGAATGGTAAATTCGACGCCGAATTGCCTTTACCTGCAACGTTCAACATTGGTATCGCATTCCCACTAAGCGATAAAGTTCAAGCGGCTATCGACGGATCATTGATCAACTACGATATCTACAAGGAATTGGTATTTGATTATGAAAACAACACACCCGTATTGCAAGATACACGCTCGGCGAAAAAATACCAAAATGCCTTCTCGGGTAAAGCGGGTATCAACTACGACGTGAATGATGCTTTGGCTTTACGTGTTGGGGCAGGTTATGTTTATACACCAGTTCAATCGAAATATGTGTATCCAGAGACTCCGGATAACAATCGTGTTATGGCTGCGGGGGGTGTATCCTACAAGTTCAACCCGAAATGGGAAATGTCTGCCGCTTATGTATTCCAGAAGATCTTAAAGCGTACGACAACCAACGCGGAAACATTGCTTCACGGAGCATACGAAACCAATATCCATGCACCAGGTATCTCCCTGTCTTATAAATGGTAAGCCTTAATTGATGAAAACAATGAAAAAGAACTTTAGATTATATATTGGACTAGCAATTTTAGGACTTGTTAGCTCCTGTAAACCCGAGATTGACGCGCCTACCTTTAGCAAAGGTACGGCAGACTTTTCGAAATATATTGCCATCGGTAATTCGTTAACCTCAGGTTATGCAGACAATGGTCTGTATTTAGAAGGCCAGAAAGTAGCCTTCCCCAACCTGATGGCCGAGCAGATGAAGAACGTGGGTGGCGGTGAGTTTACTTCACCATTCTTCCCGGCAGATAAAGCAAATGGTTCCGGCTATATCATGTTGGAATCTTTGGTCGATGGAAATCCCGTGATGAAACCTGTAACAACGGATTTAGCAATTCGCGGTGCTAATCCAGATGGAAAGCCATTATACATTAAGTATACCGACCCTATCCAAAACTTAGGCGTTCCGGGCATGCGTTTAGATATGGCCTTTGCGAATGGCCTCGGAACAGTTAAGGGAAATCCTTATTTCGAGCGTCTTTTACCGGATAATACGCCCGCAACAATGACTTACTTTCAGTATGCTGCAGGTCATGATTATACGTTCTTCTCCTTTTGGTTAGGAAATAATGATGTTTTAGGCTATGCAATGAACGGCGCTGTATCAACTGTTAATTCACCTACAGGTCCAGTTGAAGACCCAACTAAGAATTTAACGTCCCTACCTTTATTTACGCAGCTATACACGAATTTTGTTACTACATTGACTGCGAAAGGCCAAAAAGGCGTTGTTGCTACGATTCCTGATGTTACGGCTGTGCCTTTCTTAAATACCGTAACGACTGCACGTCTGAATGCTGGCGTTGAGGCGGCATCACAAGGTGCGTTCAAAAACGTAATCATCAAAACAAAAACTGGTGTTCGCGCAGCAACGGCAAAGGATCTATTTCCTTTAACTTTCAATACGGCAGCATTGGGTAAACCAAATACTATTGGTCCGGGCTATGGTATCAGTCCAGCGAATCCTATTGAGGATCATAATGTATTGGACGAGGCTGAAGTAGCACAAGTAAGTGCCCGTGTTAACGAGTTCAACAATGTAATTAAGCAAGTAGCGGAAAGCAAAGGTGTAGCGGTTGCGGATGTACATGCCTTCTTAAATAAAGTTAAGGGTGGTTATGTGTACAATGGCATTGGCATTAGCTCGGCTTTCATTACTGGTAATGCCTTCTCATTAGACGGTGTACACCTAACGCCAATGGGTAATGCAATTGTTGCGAATTTATTTATTGATGCAATCAATAAACAGTACAATGCATCGATTCCTAAAGTAGATATCTCTCTTTATAGAGGTGTAAAATATCCGAATTAATTTTGGAAAACTTAACAGAAGGTTAGGGCTGCCATTATGCAGCCCTTTCTTATTTATGCATACCCCCCTCTCGCTTCGAATTTTCGATCAAGCGATTGTAATCTACGCCTGTTAAGCTATCAAATCGCTCAAAGATGCTTATCTTTGACTATGCTTAAGAAAGACAGGTATAAGGCTTTTGTGGAGTACTTTTCTACACACAATCCGGATGCACAAACTGAGTTAAATTATAGTAATCCCTTTGAGTTATTGCTGGCGGTCATCTTATCGGCACAATGTACCGATAAGCGAATAAATCAGATCACCCCTGCTCTATTTGCGCGGTATCCAGATGCGGAAAGCTTAGCGGAAAGCTCGGTCGATGAGGTCTTTTCTTACATCCGTTCGGTGAGCTATCCAAATAACAAGGCCAAACATTTGGTAGGCATGGCTCAGAAGTTGCTGAGCGAATTTGACGGGGTTGTTCCGGAAAAGATCGAAGACTTGGTGAAACTTCCAGGTGTGGGTAGAAAAACGGCAAATGTGATCTCCTCGGTTGTATATCATAATCCGGCTATGGCCGTTGATACACATGTGTTCCGTGTGGCAAACCGACTAGGATTGACGTCGAGGGCGACAACACCGCTAGCGGTTGAAAAACAACTAGTGAAGCACTTACCAAAGGATACGATTGCGATAGCTCATCATTGGCTTATTCTTCATGGACGTTATATCTGCTTAGCGAGGAAACCAAAGTGTGAGGAATGCCCGATTACCTATTTCTGCAAATATTTCGAGAAAACTTATAAAGCGAAAGCAGTCGTAGAAAAGGAAGTAGAATAATTTTAAACCGGGATACTGATTTAAAAAGAAACAACTTAACTTTACAGATGAAATATTAAACTAATTTTTTTAGTAAATAATTTTGTAATATTCCATTATTATCTTATTTTTGAATTCGATATACTAAAAATATGAGCAACTCAGACAAATTAAAGGCGCTACAGCTTACTTTAGATAAATTAGAAAAATCGTTCGGTAAAGGTACGATCATGAAATTAGGTGATACTGCCGTAGAGCCTATCGAGTCTATTTCTACGGGATCCTTAGGGTTAGATATCGCCTTGGGTATTGGCGGTGTTCCTAAAGGCCGTATCATTGAGATTTACGGTCCTGAATCATCAGGTAAGACAACTTTAGCGACGCATATTGTAGCGGAAGCACAGAAAAAAGGTGGTATTGCTGCTATCATTGATGCGGAGCACGCTTTTGATAAGTACTACGCTCAGAAATTAGGTGTTGATATCGAGAACCTGTTGATCTCTCAGCCTGACCATGGTGAGCAAGCGTTAGAGATTGCTGACAACTTGATCCGTTCGGGCGCTATTGATGTTATCGTCATTGACTCGGTTGCAGCATTGGTACCTAAGGGAGAGATTGAAGGTGAAATGGGTGAGTCGAAGATGGGTCTTCAAGCACGTTTAATGTCGCAAGCCCTACGTAAGCTAACCGGTACAATCGCAAAAACAAACTGTTGTTGTATCTTCATCAACCAATTGCGCGAGAAAATCGGTGTGATGTTCGGTAACCCGGAAACCACAACGGGTGGTAATGCGCTTAAGTTCTACGCATCTGTGCGTCTAGACATCCGTCGTACATCGCAGATCAAAGATGCTGATGAGGTAGCAGGTAACCGTGTTAAAGTAAAAATCGTTAAGAATAAAGTAGCTCCTCCATTCCGTATTGCTGAGTTTGATATCATGTTCGGCGAAGGTATTTCTAAGGTTGGTGAAATCATCGACTTAGGTGTAGAATATGGAATCGTTAAGAAATCAGGATCTTGGTTTAGCTATGGAGACACAAAATTAGGTCAAGGTCGTGATGCTGTGAAGTCGCTATTGGCAGATAACCCTGATTTATCAGATGAGTTAGAAGCAAAAATTAGAGCAGAGGTAACAGGTCAGAATTTAGACGAGACCATCTTGAAAGAAGAGGAATAAGCTTTTTTATTACAATTAAATTCCCACTAGGTTTCAAAAATATGGGAAATATGCGGCAGCTATCTTCGATAGCTGCTTTTTTTTGCTTCCTTCATAGAGGCAAAAAGAAAAAGGAGACCATCGGTCCCCTTTCTCTATATTATGCAATTAGGAGTATTGTTATTCTTCGGATAAGAATGGATATCTGTAGTCTGTATCCGGGTTGAATGTTTCTTTGATTGTTCTTGGCGATACCCAACGCAATAAGTTGATCATGGAACCAGCTTTATCGTTTGTACCTGATCCTCTAGCACCACCAAATGGCTGTTGTCCTACTACCGCACCTGTACATTTATCGTTGATGTAGAAGTTACCAGCAGCATTACGTAAGTAATGAGTTGCTTCTTCTATCGCATAACGATCTTGAGCGATGATAGAACCTGTTAAAGCATAGATCGATGTCTCGTCTACTAACTTCAACGTTTCTTCCCATTTGTTATCGTCATATACGTAGATTGTCAAAACTGGACCGAATAATTCTTCAGATAAAGTTTCGTAATCTCCTTTTTTCGCTAAAATAACAGTAGGGTGGATAAAGTATCCTTTTGATTTATCGTATTCACCACCGATTACCACTTCAGCATCTTTAGATTCTTTTGCTCTATCGATGTATTTCGTGATTTTATCGAATGATTTCTCGTCGATTACCGCATTGATGAAGTTAGAGAAGTCTTCTGTACCACCAATTCTGAATGATTTGATATCTCTCTCCATTGATTTTTTCAAATCTTCCCATAATGACTTAGGAACATACGCGCGAGAAGCAGCTGAACATTTCTGTCCCTGGAACTCGAAAGCACCTCTTACTAATGCTGTATTCAACACGTCAAGATCAGCAGAAGGGTGAGCTAGGATAAAGTCTTTACCACCAGTCTCTCCTACGATACGTGGGTAAGTTTTATATACATGGATGTTCTCACCAATTGTTTTCCAAATATCTTGGAATACACCTGTAGAACCTGTGAAGTGGATACCTGCGAAATCTGGGTGTTTGAAGATCACATCGCCAGCCTCAGGACCTGATACATACACTAAGTTAATAACGCCATCAGGAACACCAGCTTCTTTAAAGATCTGCATCAATACGTTTGCTGAATAAATTTGGGTGTTCGATGGTTTCCATACAACCACATTACCCATCATTGCAGCACTTGTAGGCAAGTTACCTGCGATAGCCGTAAAGTTGAATGGTGTTAATGCGAAAACAAACCCTTCTAACGGGCGTTGTTCCACACGGTTCCATACGTTCTTAGGGCTAATTGGAGGTTGTTGTTGGTAAATTTCTGACATGTATTTTACGTTGAAACGCAAGAAGTCAGCGATCTCACATGCCGAGTCAATCTCTGCTTGATAGGCATTTTTAGATTGACCTAACATCGTAGCCGCATTTAATTTGTAGCGGTATTTGCTAGAAATTAATTCCGCAGCTTTCAAAAAGATAGCAGCGCGTTGCTCCCATGGCAAGTTTTCCCAATCGTTCTTCGCAGCTAATGCAGCATCA
Organism: Sphingobacterium sp. UBA2700; assembly: GCA_002354335.1. Taxonomy (GTDB): domain Bacteria; phylum Bacteroidota; class Bacteroidia; order Sphingobacteriales; family Sphingobacteriaceae; genus Sphingobacterium. The sequence goes on from DELI01000005.1 coordinate 383,063, forward strand.
ATCGCTTGCTTAACATGCTCTTTTGTACCTTGGCTATAATGGCCTAGGATATGTTGGTGATCGTGCGGAGGAGTTAACTTACCTTTTTTCGTGGTATGAACTTCCTCGCCACCGATATACATTGGGACGTCAATTTCAGTTGCTCTAGCAGCAGCGATAGCTTCTTTTAATAAGCTTCTTTCTTTAGTTCCCGGAGCATAGCTATACACTGGCTCATTTGTCGGTACAGGAACATTAAAAAATCCTTTTAACATATTTGTATCTAATTTAATCGACCAGACCGCTTATTTACATGTTTTGACTATTGATACACATGATAGGTAGTCTAGTGCTTCATTTACTTGAATAGTTTCGATAAGCAGCTTTTGAAGTTAGCATTGCTTACCGAGCGCATTGGTTAACTCAAACAGTTTGAACAATTTGCAGTACGAAATTACGAAATAATAAAGCTATTGTTAAAACTTATCTAATTCGATAATAAACCTATATTGTCCAAACATTTCGCATAACTGGCTAAGTTCCTATTAAAATGAGAGTAGTAAGCATTTTAAAAAGGCAAGGGTTTGGTGTCTTCAGCACAAAAAAACGGATAACAATTTCTTGTTATCCGTTTTGATACGTTTTATCTTTCAGTGATTACTTTGCTGCGTTATAACGCTCCGCTACTGCATCCCAGTTAATTACGTTGAAGATTGCATCTAAATAGGCTGGGCGCTTGTTTTGATACTTTAAGTAGTACGCATGCTCCCAAACGTCAATACCAAGGATTGGCGTTCCTTTTACTTCAGCAACATCCATAAGCGGATTATCTTGATTTGGAGTAGATGTAACAGCTAATTTGCCATCAGCACCAACGATTAACCAAGACCAACCTGATCCGAAACGAGTCGCACCAGCTTCTTGTAATTTCTTTTTCAATTCATCGAATGAACCAAAAGTTTCGTTGATTGCAGTTGCTAATTCACCTGTAGGCTCACCACCTTTATTAGCGCCTAGTACAGTCCAGAATAATTGGTGATTGTAGTGACCACCACCATTATTGCGAACTGCCGCAGGGTATTTGCTAATGTTTTTGATAATGTCTTCTAGAGAAGCATTCTCAGCATCAGTACCTGCAATAGCTTTGTTCAAATTGTCTACGTAAGCTTGGTGATGGCGATCGTGGTGAATCTCCATTGTTTCCTTGTCAATATGTGGTTCTAATGCGTCTGCTGCGTATGGTAACGCTTCTAATTGAAATGCCATAATAATGTATATTTAATGAATGTTATGTTGTTCTTAAGTATAATACGAATATAAGACAAATTGGCCGAAGTAAAGTTTGTTTAAGGTCTAATTTTGTCCCCAATATTAGCGTTTATTACGAAAAAAAGACTTTACTAGATTTGCGCAGTCCTCTTCAAGCACTCCGGCTTTAATTTCCGTCTTGGGATGTATGATTTTATCGCCTATCGCAGAGTAACCGCGCTTCTCATCCCTTGCTCCATAGACGATCCGACTGATTTGGGTCCAATACGATGCGCCCGCGCACATCACGCAGGGTTCAATGGTGACATACAGCGTACAGTCTTTTAGGTATTTACCGCCCAGAAAATTGGCGGCCGCTGTAAATGCTTGCATCTCCGCATGAGCCGTAACATCATTGAGCCGCTCCGTAAGGTTATAACCTTTACCGATAATCTTGCCATTCGCAACGATGATCGCGCCAATGGGCACCTCATTCTCCCGGAATGCTTGTTCTGCTAATTTGAGCGCTTCGCGCATATACTGTTCGTCTGAATTTTCAGGTGTTAAATTCAGGTCACTCTCAAAGTTGTAAACTTTCATTATTTTAATTTGGAACCGTTCGGAACTTGTCGCTCAACGGTTGTCAGGATAATATCTCCGTTATGATCTTCAAATCCGGTCACTAAGCATTCGGACATAAAATTGGCGATCTGTTTCTTCGGAAAATTAACGACCGCTACGACCTGCCGACCGATTAGTTCTTCCTTAGTATAATGCGCAGTAATCTGCGCACTGGACTTGCGGACGCCAATCTCTTCTCCAAAATCAACCGTCAATTGATAGGCTGGTCTTTTGGCTTTCGGAAAATCATCGGCTGTTAAAATAGTGCCGACTCTAAGATCCACCCGCTCGAAGTCAGCCCAGCTGATTAGCTCCTCCTGCATGTTACAAACTGTTGGATTGCAGGTCAGACATTTCCTTTGACAAGGTGAAAAGCACATAGTCAACATTTCTATGAAGTCTCTTCGCCAAACGTCTTAACAATTCATCTTCCTGACCTTCTTGAAAGGTCAGATCCTCATCAGTAAGACGGTTGTATTTGCGTTGTAATTTTAGCTTCAGAATAGGCCAGTCTTGCGCTTGAATCTTGAAATTAATCATGGATATATGCCGTTTATAGATAAAAAACTCTATTTTAGTGATAGAAAGAGTAAATATATAAATTTTTAACATGAAAAAAATTATACTAGCATTTGCTGCCCTATTTCTAATGGTGCAGGCTTCACAAGCACAATTACTACCAAGTTTTAAACTAGGTGTTAAAGGTGCATTAAACTTCTCTAGTTTAAAATCAGATGGCAAATGGTTAAACTCCGATACCAAAACAGGTTATCAGCTAGGGGTTTGGGGCCGCGTGGGTGTTGCGGGCTTCCACGTACAGCCAGAGCTTTATTATAGCCAAAAGAAAGCAGGATTCGACCCACAAGATAATAGCGGAGATGGTGAAGTGACGATCAAGAGCATGGATCTTCCTATTTTACTAGGTACAAGAATCGGCTTAGGCCCATTAGGTGTCCGTATCCAAGCAGGTCCTGTCTTCTCATTTGCGCAGGATGGAAAATTCGACATCAATACGGCGACTAATTTCGCTGAATACAAAAAGACATCAACAGGAATCATTGGTGGTATCGGTGCTGACATCCGTAATTTCACTATTGATCTTCGTTATGAGCACGGTTTAAACAACCTGAGCAAAAGCGACGCTGAAAAACAAAAGATCAGTATGTGGTCAATCGGCGTAGGATATGCGTTCTTGTAAGTAAAAGATAATTAAAAGTTTAGGCTCGGTTGTTATTCAATCGAGCCTTTCTTTTTTCTGCACAGATTAGAAAGATTCTAAATTAGTGCTTTTTTGTACATATTTCTCACAAAAGTGTCATCAATTAGATAGATTTGCGGAACTAAATTAAATTCATAGTAATAATGAGTAAATCAAAGCCAGTATTAACATCTTCACTAGGGAAGAAACTAATCATGAGCTTGACAGGATTGTTCTTATGTACGTTCTTGATTGTTCATTTGATTGGTAATTTACAGCTCTTTAAAGATGATGCGGGGTATGCGTTCAACAATTACGCTTATTTCATGACCCACTTTACACCTATCAAGGTAGTTTCTTACTTACTTTACGCTTCTATCATTATCCACGCGGTTTACGCTTTAGTATTAACTACTAAAAACAAAGCGGCAAGACCGATTGGTTACAACCAGTATGATGGCAAAGCGAGTAGCGCATGGAACTCACGTAACATGGGAATTTTAGGTACTGTATTATTAGTTTTCATCGTAACACACATGCAAAACTTCTGGTACCAGTACAAGTTTGGTTCTACTCCTTATGTAGAATACCATACTGAGCTGTCTACAGGAAATCAAGAGATCATTTCTTTAGATGATGTTCCTGCAGAGTATGACGGGTATAAAATCTTTGTAAACAACGGTGTAGAAACTGTTCAGTCAAAAGATTTATACAAGCAAGTTGCTGTAGCATTCCAAAATCCTTTCTTAGTTGGATTATATCTTTTAGGAATGGCTGCTTTGTCATTTCACTTAATTCACGGTTTCCAGTCTGCATTCCAGACGATCGGTTTTAACCACAAGCGTTATATCGGCATTATTAAATGGATTGGAATTTGGATATTCGGTATCATCATTCCAATTGCCTTCGCTGCAATGCCGTTGTATTTTTATTTTGTTAAATAGGTTATTTACAGATTGAAGCAATAGCTAAATCTACTAAATAAAAGAAGGATATGTTAGATTCAAAAGTACCTGCAGGCCCATTGGCCCTAAAATGGTCAAAACATAAATTTGATATGAAGCTGGTTAACCCGGCCAACAAACGCAAATTCACTATTATCGTTGTTGGTACAGGTTTAGCTGGTGCATCTGCGGCAGCATCTCTTGCAGAATTAGGTTATAATGTAAAAACGTTCTGCTACCAAGATTCACCACGTCGTGCACACTCTATTGCTGCACAAGGTGGTATCAATGCTGCTAAAAATTACCAAAATGACGGTGACTCTGTTTTCCGTTTATTTTATGATACAATCAAAGGTGGTGACTACCGCGCTCGCGAAGCAAACGTGTATCGTTTAGCTGAGGTTTCTGTAAACATCATCGATCAATGTGTTGCTCAAGGTGTTCCGTTCGCACGTGAATACGGAGGTTTATTGGATAACCGCTCATTCGGTGGTGCCCAAGTATCTCGTACGTTCTACGCACGTGGTCAAACGGGACAACAATTATTATTAGGTGCATACTCAGCACTTAACCGTCAGATCCAAAAAGGAAAAGTTCAATCTTATACACGCCATGAAATGTTAGATCTTGTTAAGATCGATGGCGAAGCACGCGGTATTATTACTCGTGATTTGGTTACAGGTAAGATTGAAGCACATGAAGGCCACGCGGTATTACTATGTACTGGTGGATATGGAAACGTGTTTTTCCTATCGACAAACGCGATGGGATGTAACGTAACGGCAGCTTGGAGAGCACACAAACGTGGTGCATTCTTCGCTAACCCATGTTATACACAAATCCACCCTACATGTATCCCAGTCACTGGTGATCACCAATCGAAACTTACGTTGATGTCTGAATCATTGCGTAACGATGGTCGTGTATGGGTTCCTAAAACAGTTGAGTTAGCAGAGAAATTGCGTAAAGGCGAAATGAAGCCTAAAGACATCAAAGAAGATGATCGCGATTACTTCTTAGAAAGAAAATACCCTTCATTCGGTAACTTAGTTCCTCGTGACGTTGCTTCTCGTAACGCGAAGGAAATGGTTGACGAAGGACGCGGTGTTGGTAAATCTGGCGTAGCGGTATTCTTAGATTTCGCTGACGCTATCCAACGCTTAGGAAAAGATACAGTAGAAGCTAAATACGGTAACTTGTTCGATATGTACTATCAGATTACTGATGAGAACCCATACGAACAACCAATGCGTATCTATCCTGCTGTTCACTATACAATGGGTGGTGTTTGGGTTGACTACAACTTGATGACTACTGTACCTGGTTTATACTGTTTAGGAGAAGCTAACTTCTCTGACCACGGTGCTAACCGCCTAGGTGCTTCTGCCCTAATGCAAGGCCTTTCTGATGGTTACTTCGTCATTCCATTTACTGTTGGTGATTACTTAGCTAAAATCGGAAACTTCAAACCGGTAGATAAAAATCACCCTGCTTTTGAACAGACTCGTAAAGAAGTAGAAGATAAAATCAACAAATTGTTGGCTCTGAAAGGTACGAAGACTGTTGATGATATCCACAAAAAGCTAGGTCATATCATGTGGGAATACTGTGGTATGGCGCGTACGGCAGAAGGATTGACTAAAGCAAAAGGTCTTATCCAAGAATTACGCAAAGAATTCTGGGAGAATGCTTGTGTATTAGGTGCGAACGAAGAATTGAATATGTCGTTAGAGAAAGCTGGTCGTGTTGCTGACTTCCTTGAATTAGGCGAGTTAATGGTAGACGATGCGTTGAACCGTAACGAATCATGTGGAGGTCACTTCCGTCTTGAATCTCAAACAGAAGAAGGCGAAGCGAAACGTGATGATGATCACTACGCTTATGTTGCTGCATGGGAGTACAAAGGTGATAACCAACCGGAAGCACTACACAAAGAAGAGCTAGTATTCGAAAACGTTAAGTTAACACAAAGAAGTTATAAATAAGCAAAAGGCTAGCAATAGCCTTTTGATACTCAATATTACTATTATGAGTGGACATATGAATTTAACGCTAAAAGTTTGGCGTCAAAAAAATATAAACGACAAAGGACAATTCGTTACTTACCAAGCTAAAGATATCGCTGATGATATGTCTTTCCTTGAGATGCTTGATATCGTGAACGAAGATTTGACTCGTAAAGGTGAAGATCCGATTTACTTTGATCACGATTGTCGCGAAGGTATCTGCGGTATGTGTTCATTAGTGATCAATGGTCGCCCGCATGGTCCAAAATACGGTATTACGACTTGTCAATTGCACATGCGTTCATTCCACGATGGACAAACTATCGTTATTGAACCATGGCGCGCAGCGGCTTTCCCTGTATTGAAGGATTTAGCCGTAGATAGAACTGCATTTGACCGCATCCAACAAGCTGGTGGATACGTAAATGTCAATACTGGTGGTGTGCCTGATGCAAATACGATTGCTATTCCAAAACGCGTTGCTGACGAGGCTTTCGAATCAGCTACTTGTATCGGATGTGGTGCATGTGTTGCAGCATGTAAGAATGCTTCAGCAATGTTATTCGTATCTGCTAAGATTTCTCAATTTGCATTGCTTCCACAAGGTCAAACAGAGCGTTACGAACGTGCGCAAGCCATGGTTGATCAAATGGATGCTGAAGGCTTTGGTAACTGTACAAACACAGGTGCTTGTGAAGCTGAATGTCCAAAAGGAATTAAATTGACAAATATCGCAAGAATGAACCGTGAGTACTTTACTGCGAAGTTCTTCCGTCAGGAAGATATCCACGCGTAAGGAATCCTCATTAGAATATAAAGTCCTCGTAAGCATTTTACGAGGACTTTTTTTATGAGCGTAATTTATTTACAAGGGCAATATGCCACTTGTATTTGTTGGTCTTTCAATAGAAACCTGAAAATTTTTACAGCTCTCTCCTATTGTGCTCACAGCTATCCACAGGAACTTTTGCTATTATTTCCATCTACATAGAGTCTTAAGTGCTCGGCAGTTGAATTTTTCACAAAATACTGCTTAAATGAACCTCCATTCGCGATATCCATTAAGTGGAATGCTGAAAGTTTTGTTTATATTTACCCTTAATAATCTTAAATCTTAATGGGTAATAGAATACGAATTCTTCTACTGATTCTAACAGTTTTATTCTTAACGACGGCTATCACGATTAATAATATAGTCACTAAAGAAGATATGTTGGAATTGGATACCCGCACCCTCTCCAACAATTTGCACCGTTCAGAAAAACTCGTAGACGAGTTTTTTGCAGACTCCAGCATGATGAAGGCTTTTCAGAATGTGGAGCTTTACCCGACTCAGGTCTTGGATATCACCAAAAAGATCGGAGCAAAAGAACGAATCTTCTTTTTTGTATACAAGAATCATCAGCCCATCTTCTGGAGCACAAACCTATTTGTACCGGTAAACGACTTGGGCTTCCAATCCGATGTTAATTATATTAAAGAAGATAATCGGCATCTCGTTGTCAAGCGGAAAGTCCTTTCAGATAATAGCTCGTTATTAGCGATTATCCCCATCAAAGCTGATTTCCCGTTTACTAATCAGTATCTAGAGAATATCTTCAACGTGACCTTATTGAAGTCCGACAACCTTGCTATTGCAGATTATACGGATACCGAGAACATCAAAAACATATACAGCAACAACGGATCTTACCTATTTTCTGTCAAGCTGAGCGAGGGTAAACACGATAACATCTTTATCAATATACAGTTCGTCTGTTGGATATTTGCATCCCTATGCTTCCTGATATTTGTCCATAACATTAGTTACATGACTGCGAAGAATGGCCGACCTTGGCTGTCGATAGTATTCTTTGCAGTAATATTAACGCTCACCCGTTATGTAGATTTAAAAACCAATTGGCTTGCATCGCAATCCAGTTTAGGGCTATTTAACCCGAAATACTACGCCTTCAGCCCCATACTTCCGAATCTCTGGGCATTCCTCATGACTACCTTTTTTGTCATCTGGTTTGTTTTCTATGTTCGATCGGTTATGGGATTCCTGAAATATCCTGAGGCTTGGAAGAAACCGGCCATCGCGGGATTGATCGCGCTAGCGTCTATCTTAAGCATCTATTTCGTTTCAAATCTACTATTCTATCACTTATCGACCTTAATAACAAATAGCTCGCAAGTCAGTCTGGATTTCACACAGCTCTTGTCATTTGACACCTACAGCTGGATCAATACACTGATCTTTTGTGTCAACATCGTTATCCTGCTATATTTCATCGATACCATCGTTGGCTTTCTCAAAAACATTCTGCCGAATACCACCTCTTTCCTGAATCTGCAGCTGATCGCATTAGTGACGGCCATTATTTTAAATGCCATTATTATTGGTGAGAATACCTTCTTCAATATATTCCTAGCAGGCGTTATCATGCTGCGCGCATACAGCAACATGCGCATGAGTCTGAACCTACCGACGTTTATCCTGACATTGGTTTTCCTAGCATTTATGGCAACCTCTGTCTATATGCGTAGTGTACATGATAAGGTAGAGCAGGAAATGAAGGTAACACTAGGGCAATTGGAAGCCGAAGACGACTTTAACGCCCTAGCCCTATTTGTTGATCTAGAAAAAGATATTTTGAAAGACGAGCAGCTTAAACAGCTGTTTACTATCAGTCTCCCAAACACGCAGACGGAGATCATCAACCAGTATCTCAAAACGCATTACTTTAGTGGTTACCTGTCAAAATTCGAGTTCAGCAGCTATTTCTATTACGACCAAAGGCCACTTGAAAATTACAATTCCGATAAGATTGAAGAATACCGTGAAAAGGTAATCAACAACTCCACCAAGGTCCCACAGACGCAGAATTTTTACCGCGTCAGGAGCGAATTAGGAACTCATGAGTATTTCCTTCAGTTTGAAATACCAATCGTTCGTAATGGCAGAGAGGATATGGTGCAGGTTTATTTAAACTTCAAGAATAAAGCCTTCAACGCATCGCTAAATTATCCTGTTATATTAGCAGATAGCCGTTCCGAATTTATCAATAAACACAAGCAATTAGCTTCTTCCTTTGCCCTCTATCGCGACGGTTATTTAGTGACGCAGAACGGTTCATTTACCTATCCGAATAGAGATGATAACTTTGCGAGCAAGATTGGACAATACAGCAATAATGAAAACTACAATGGCTATTTCCATGTCATCTATCGCCCGGATAACCATACGAGTTTAGTCGTAAGTACGCCTCAGCTAAACTTTTGGCAATCTATCGCGATTTTTTCATTCTTATTCCTGAGTCTTTACACCTTCTTCCTATTCTTTAATTTCATAAGATATGTAAGTACCACAGTCACACGGCGCGCGTTCAACTTCAATAGTGTTAAATATCACTTCAAACTCTTGGTTAACCGTGTCCAGTATAGTACTCGTATTCAGACGATGATTGTTGGGGTGGTGATATTCGCTATTGTTATCTCCGGATTGATTACTTTCATCAGTATCTCCTACCAATTAGAAAAGGACTCGGTAGAACAACGTCAGAAATACATTCTCGATGTTGTCAACAAAATTGAAAATTTGCTGCAGGAGTCTCCGAATCTGGATGAAAACCGCTTTGAAGATATCTTGCAAAAGCTATCAGAAACTTCGGTAACAGACTTCAACTTATATGACAAGAACGGAAAGCTACGTTATACCTCGCAGCCGCGAATTTATGATATGGAGCTTATCTCTACCTATATCAATCCGACGGCCTTTAACAACTTAAACATTCGAAAGAAGACCGATTTATTCTTGAAAGAAAAGCTTGTCAAATTCGAATATAATTCAAGTTTTGCTGCCATCAGAAATAATGACTACAACACGGTATTGTTTCTTAACATCCCTTATTTCACGACCGTAGAACAGGAAAATGCTAGCCAGAACTTGCTCCTAAATACCTTATTGAACATCTATACGATCATCATCCTAGCCTTCGGATTCTTCACAGTGCTAGTTGCAAACTCGATTACAAAACCATTGAGCTTGATCGGTAGAAAGCTTTCTGAAACAATATTCAGCAATAAACCAAACGAGCCCCTTTATTGGGAAAGAGACGATGAGATCGGAGCACTGATCAAGGAGTACAACTACATGATCGTGAAGTTGGAGGAAAATGCTAAGCAATTGATGAATGCCGAGCGTGAATATGCGTGGCGCGAGATGGCTAAACAGATTGCTCATGAAATCAAGAACCCATTAACCCCAATGAAATTGGGCATCCAACAGCTCTCGCGAAGCTATAGAGAAGGTGACCCGCGCTTTGAAGAAAGATTCTATAAATTCTCCAACTCCTTTATTGAGCAGATCAACAGTCTGTCAAAGATTGCAACTGAGTTCTCTAACTTCGCAAAACTGCCAGACACCAACCTGACGAAGATCAATATTATTGAGAAGATCAATAAATCGGCAAATGTGTATCACAATACCCATAATACTTATATCAAAGTCATCAATAATACGGACCAAGAAAACATCTATGTATTGGGTGATAGGGACCAGTTGCTAAGAACCTTCAATAACCTGTTGAAAAACTCGCTAGAAGCGTCCATAACACGTAAAAAACACCTGATTAGTGTCTTGGTTGATTATGCGGATGAAAAGCATGTCCGCATCCTATTAAAGGACAATGGTCTTGGTATACCAAGAGAGCTGGTACCAAAGATCTTCCAACCGAACTTTACAACAAAAAGCTCCGGAACAGGATTAGGATTAGCCTTCGTAAAGAAAACCGTTGAGTCTATGAAGGGCCAGATATCCTTTACTACCTTCGAAGGAATCGGCACTACCTTTACGATTATCCTTCCGCTTTATAATGAGGAAACGCTAGAAGGGTAGCTATAAACCCAATCTTCTAGCCTGGCATAACAGTGCCTATGCTTTTACGTTGTTTACAAGCATTAAAGCGGTGTAGCTTTCAATACTATTTAACGACAAACGGCTTCTTCCGAAGCCATTGAGGCAATAGTGAATCTTATAAGAGTTTCGTAAGTAAGACGACATCTTTATACATCTTGTAGTTTCTCTAGGTAATAGATCAAAATCTTCCCCAGCTAACCTACATGCACAAACAAAAGGTCATACAGATACCACAATAAACCCTTTATCAAGACAATTTAGCGCTAGATATAGAGAACATCTTGCGACGCGTATGATTAAGTACGAGACACCGATATAAAAGAGAAGCGGGCTTCCTAAATAGGAAACCCGCTTCTCTTTTATCGTATAATATTTTTATTATTTCAAGACAATGGATGCTCTCCCCATAATGGAGTTATCTGCATAGAGCAAAATGGTGTAAGCCCCTTTTTGAAAGCGCTCGCCGTTATTACCCCACTCCATCTGATACTCTTGTCCGTTATTCGTAAAGTTTATGCTCTCTTTAAAACTGTACTGCAGCTTCTCACCATGAACGTAGAATATATCTTCTGAATTTGCTTCCAAATTTCCTTTGGGATTGATTACACGAACGAAAATATCTTTCTTACCTGTACTCGCTAAGGGATTATCAGCTACAGTAAAGCTGATTTGAAGCTTATCGATTCGTTTCGACTTCGTCTCGATCTCTATCACGCCACCCTTCTTCTCTTCTACACCGGCAATATGAATATTTGAAACTTTGATGGAAGACGCTTTGTTAATCTTCTCGTTTAAGATTTTGGTTTGTTTGCTTAGGTTTTCAGATTGCTGACGACTTGCGGTCACTTCATTTTTCAAATCAGTATTCGCTTCCGCCAATAACTCATTTTTTATGCGTAACTCCGTCACCTGATCTTTCATACGCGAAACTTGAGTTTTCAACTGATAAACTTGCTGTTTAGCATCCTCAATTTGCTGATCCGTGATCTCGCCACTTTCCAGACTGCTGCGTAAATCTTCAATTCTCACGCGCGCATCTTGTTCTGCTGATTGAAACTCATCCGCTGAACCATTATATTGTGATTTAATATTATCTAGCTCTGCCTCGATGCGATCAATCTCAGATTGCAGACTTTCTTTCTGTAAAGTCACTGTATATAGCTTCTCACCCGACGATTTAAACTTTACATAGAAATATATATTCGTCGCTAAAAGTGCTGCTATCGCTATAATGAAAAAGTAGATCTTCGAACTATCACGTTTTAAGGCGACCTGTTCTTGATCTTCGTTCATTCCTGTATTTTGTATTCCTGTTTTCATGATGCTTGCACGTACGTCTCGCCGAAACGAAGATTAGATTAATCAATTAGACAACGTACGTTTAATATTCTATTAACATATTCGTAAAATCCAACGCAAAAACTGTTCCAACTCTAATTATTCAAAATAATTTAAAGTCGTGAAACCGCCCTTCTTAAGATACTCTTCGCGCTGCATAACTTTCAGATCCGAAAGAACCATCTCATTGACCAGCATATCAAGCGAATACCTTGGTTTCCAACCCAATTTGTTTTGCGCTTTTGAAGGATCGCCGATCAATAAATCCACCTCCGTCGGACGGTAATATTGCGGATCCACTTTAACAACAGTCTGTCCTAGTTTGATAGACTCAGCGCTAAGCCCCAACTCTTGCAATCGCTCCTCATCGCGATCAATAATCACTGCCTTTTCAGCCTCTCCTTTTCCACTAAACTCAATCTCTATTCCTAACTCGGCGAAAGCCATGCGAACAAATTCACGCACCGTCGTCGTCACGCCTGTTGCAATAACAAAGTCTTCCGGCTTTTCCTGCTGTAAAATCAGCCACATTGCTTCCACATAATCTCTCGCATGTCCCCAATCGCGTTGTGCTGACAAATTACCTAAGTATAGCTTATCCTGCAGCCCCAATGCAATCTTTGCGGCAGCTCTTGTAATCTTACGCGTAACAAAGGTCTCCCCGCGCACAGGGCTCTCATGGTTGAACAGAATCCCGTTACAGGCAAACATATGATAAGCTTCGCGATAATTTACCGTAATCCAGTATGCATACATCTTAGCAACAGCATAGGGGCTTCGAGGGTAAAAAGGAGTAGTCTCACTTTGTGGAACCTCCTGCACCAAACCATAAAGTTCAGACGTTGATGCCTGATATACTTTCGTATGTTTGACTAGACCCAAAAGGCGAACCGCCTCGAGTATGCGCAACATCCCGATACCATCTGCATTCGCCGTATATTCCGGGGTATCAAAACTTACTTTTACATGCGATTGCGCAGCAAGGTTATAAATCTCATGCGGGCGCGTCTCTTGAATCACACGGATTAAATTCGTCGAATCCGTCAAATCACCGTAATGAAGTACGAAATTCCTTCCTAATTCATGAGGATCCTGATATAAATGATCGATACGATCAGTGTTGAACAAGGAACTTCTTCTTTTCAACCCATGCACCATATAGCCTTTTTTCAATAGAAACTCAGCTAAATATGCGCCATCCTGACCCGTAATCCCTGTAATTAGTGCAACTTTCATATATTCTGGATTCATCCAATGCGTAAAAATTATGCAAATATATTTAAAATTACTGCAAACAATTGATGTTTAAACAACAAAGCCGCAGAAAATTTCTGCGGCTCCTTAGTTTTTCTTGTGCTATCCTTAGTTAGCGCGTGTGAAATTGAACACCAAATGCCCTTGTCCTTGATCCAATGGAATTGGCATACGCATCGTCATTCCATTCTCATCAGCGAACGAAAGATCTAAGCGGTATCCGCTCGTCACGTTAGACGCTTTGTCTCCGGCATAAACTTTCTTGAATTGGAAAGCTGGCTCACCGCCGGTTTTACCAGGATTAAAAATAGACCATACGATGTTACGAACCGCGCCGTTTGCACATAATGTACCATCAGCATTGAACGTAATAGTACCACGCTGTGCACCGCCCGGTAAATCCCAAACCGAACCAATGAAACAATCTACAGGAGCTTCATCAAAAATGTTCTTGATTGTATAAGAACTCGGAATGTTTTCACGTTCAACAGAATTCAACACCCATTTACCTTTAACACCAGCGCGCCATTGTGATGCAGTAGGACCTTGAGAAGTCTCTGTACCACCAACTGTAGATTTTTTCTGCGCACCGCAACTTCCTAAAATTAACACCATAGTTAACAAGGACAAAAAGGATAAAATACGTTTATGCATATTACAAAGTTTAAAATAGTATATTAAATGTATATTAGTAACCTCAAAAAACAACGATATTTTGATGAACACTACTTCCAAAAATCATACCATAAGCAAAATCGTTGCCAAGGCGATATTACGAATTGTTATGATTATCCTCATTATCGGAATAGCATACTCCTTCAGCAAAGATGCTAATTTATTGAAGAACATTTCGTTATATTTTCCACACAAATGGGCTATATTTGCACCCATTTCACTATTTATTATTTTTATTATACTAATGGTGATTATGCTCCGAGAAAAATATAAAAGAATAGACATCAACTGGTTGTTCTCTTTAGCAGGCGCATTCCTCTTTGTCTACCTCATGATGCTTTTCTCGAAAATATACCCATTATTATAATTGATCTTTGCCCATGCAAGACTCGAAAGTTTGGAATATAGTAAAAAACCTGCTGAAAGTACTCATCACTTTTGCTGCAGTATACTGGGTTTCCACCAAGATATCATTGACCGAGTTAAAAGACGTTCTGAGCGACAGCAATCCCCTCTATTTGCTGCTCGCCTTTCTTGCTTACTGCTGCTCCATTTTAGTGGCCTCTTCGCGCCTCAACTCATTCTTCAAAGCAATCGGATTAAAGCTTTCCGAACGTTATAATTTTCGTCTTTATCAACTCGGGCTACTATACAACTTCTTTCTGCCCGGTGGAATCGGTGGCGATGGCTACAAAATATTCTTCCTAAAGAAGACATTCCAGATATCAAGACGACAAGTACTTGGCGCTGTATTCTTTGACCGCCTAAGCGGACTCTGGGCATTATGTATTGTGGCCGGAACGCTCGTTATTTTTATGCCGCGTTTGGCAATCCCGAACTACATCACCATCGCCGTGCTTGCACTGGGAACCATTAGCTACCTGTTTATATTGAGAACATTTTTCAAGCAGTTCCTCAATAATTTTATCGTCACCCATTTTAAAGCGCTCGCCGTTCAAGGTTTTCAAACCATCACTGCCATCTTTATACTCTATGCGATGAACTTCGATGGTAAGTTCTCCCCTTACCTCTTAATTTTTATGGTATCTTCGCTCGTAGCTATCGTACCTTCGATTGGTGGAGCCATCGGACTGCGAGAAACGGTGATCTTTAGCTTAGCAACATATCTACAATTAGATCAGCACATAGCCGTTACCATTAGTTTGATATTTTACATCATCTCGCTTTTAGTAGCGTCAAGTGGTATTTATTATATTTTCCGACCGCAGCGCCTGGGTGCAGACAAACTCCCGTCAGCAAAAGAGGTCGAGGAAGAAATTGAAAAAGAAGAAGAAGAATAATGGCAAATATTATCATAACAGGAGCAAGTAGTGGTATTGGCTTCGAAGCAGTATTGGATTTAACAGCAAATAAGGAGCATAAAGTAATCGCATTAGCGCGTTCAGCAGACAAGCTTCGCAAGCTGCATGAAATCGCTAGTTCCTTAAACCACGACGGTGGAACACTGTATCCCGCGCAATTCGATATTGTGTATGACAATTATCCAGACTCCTTAGTTCCCTTCATTCAATCCAAATTTGAAGAGGTTGATATCCTAATCAATAATGCGGGCGCTTTAATCAACAAACCATTCTTAGAAACAACGAATGAAGATTTTGCACAGATGCTGCAGTCGAACTTGATTGGGCATATCAATATGATCCGTCATATTGCACCCCTAATGAAAGAAGGTAGCCATATCGTTAATATTAGTAGTATGGGCGGTTTTCAGGGCTCTGCCAAGTTCCCGGGACTAGCGGCCTACTCCACTAGCAAAGCTGCATTAGCTGTATTGACCGAGTGCTTAGCCGAAGAATTCAAAGAGCAGGGCATCAAAGTAAACTGTCTGGCATTGGGATCTTCGCAGACCGAAATGTTCGAAGCGGCATTCCCTGGAGTCGAAGCCGGAACATTAGCCTTTGAAATGGGCCGATACATCGCTGAATTCGCGCAGAATGGCCATAAATATTATAACGGAAAGATACTGCCCGTGGCAAATACAACGCCATAACCCAATAACAAAAAATTTGAGCCCTATTTCCTATAGGGCTTTTCTATTTTATCAGCCTTTTCCTCCAAATTTTCTTGAAAACCCCGCGTCAGGAGAGCTATTCATTTAACGTTTTCCATTCCCTAATATGGTTAACAAAGTTTTTTAACGAAAAACAATAATAAATCAGATTTATTTATAAATTTACTATAAGTAAATGCTCAAACAATTACATTCCAAGCCGAATGACCTAAAAGCTTAACTAATCTTCCATTTTTAGTTAAATACATACATTCCGTACCAACGATAAACAAACTCAACGCATAAGCATTTTTGGGCGCAGCCCTTAGAACAACAACAAATTAATTAACTAGAAAACTTAAATTATGAAAAGAAATCTACTGTTTTTCATAATGCTTTGTTGGCTACCTATCACGGTAATTGGACAAAGCAGACAAGTAACGGGTACTGTTACTGATGCCGTTACGAACCAACCAATCGCCGGTGCGACCATAAAAGCGGTCGGAACCAGCTTCGTCGCCCAAACAGATGTCAAAGGACGCTACGAAATCGGGCTCAACGAATCCACCAAATTTCTCTTCTTTACCTACATCGGTTATTCGTCTCAACAAGTTGCCGCCGCTGCCGGCACAGTGGATGTACAACTTATGCCCTCTGCCGCAGATTTGGAAGAGGTGGTCGTAGTGGGCTATGGTACACAGATTAAAAAAGACATAACAGGATCGGTCGCCAGTGTAAAAATGGCAGATCTCGAAAATGTCCCCCTACAGACGGTCGAGGCTGGCTTACAAGGCCGTGCTCCGGGTGTATTTGTGAACACGAGCTCAGGAAAATTAGGACAAGCACTGCAGATCCGAGTGCGTGGTATTTCCTCAATCTCTGCAGGAACACAACCTTTATTTGTGATTGATGGCGTACCTATGGTAACCGAAGCATTGGGAACTTACGACGAGCCGGACAACCCTTTGGCAGCGATAAGCCCTGATGATATCGAATCCATGGAAGTATTAAAGGATGGTGCTGCCTCCGCAATCTATGGATCCAGAGCATCCAATGGGGTCGTTTTAATTAGCACAAAAAAAGGAAAAGCAGGACGAACAAAAATCGATTTGAACTACTTTGCAGGATTTAGCGACCCAACAAATAAGGGCGACTTCCTGAATGCTGACCAATATCGCGAGCTGCTATCGGCAGCACTCGTTAATGGGGGCTATATCGGACCAGATCCGGACGAACAATACCCCGATGTGAGTGCATTCTGGGCAGACTGGACCGGAACCGATGACTGGGATAAAAACTATAATACCAATTGGGTAAACGAAGGTATGCGCCGCGGAAGCTTGCAACAAGGTAGCTTAAGCATTTCCGGCGGTGATGCAAAAACTAGATTTAACGCCTCAGGTAGTTACTCTGATACCAAAGGTATTATTATCGGGAACCGCTTTAAAAGAACGTCAGGGCGCATTGGTGTAGACCATTCTGCCTTCGATTTCCTGGACATCGGAGGAACCTTAAATATTAATAAGATCGATAACTACCGTGTTAACTCTGATAACGCATTCTCAAATCCACTTCAGTTAAATGCGCTCCCTCCTATCCAACCTATACGCGACGAGAATGGCGAATTGTATAACTATACGGTTTACTACAATAACCTGATCGACCTGGAAAACGGTAATAATCTTTCCAGCACTTACCGCACGTTTGGAACGGCCTACGCCAATGCACGGATTACACCCGACCTGCAGTTCCGCTCGGAATACGGCATGGACTTTCAGAACTTGGAAGAGGACTTATACTTAGGGATGAAAACACAAGATGGTGGAGACTCCGGAGGTTATGGCTTTAGTTATCAGGCTCGTTCCGTCAACTTCAACACCAACAATACCTTGTCTTACTCAAAGGTCTTTAACGACATCCATAACCTAAACTTATTGGCCGGGATGTCCTATCAGGAACAACAATTCAGATTCACAATGGCCGAAGGTAAAAACTTCCCTTCCGACCAGTTCAGAAAGATTACAGCCGCCGCTGTAAAATCAGATGCCAGCTCATCAGCAACTTCTAGAGCCATTGTTTCTTACTTTGCCCGCGCAAACTATAAGTTGATGGATCGCTACCTATTTGAAGCATCTGTGCGTACCGATGGATCCTCCCGATTCGGAAAAGAATATAAATATGCTACTTTCCCAGGCGCGTCCCTAGGTTGGGTCATCTCTGAGGAAAACTTCCTGAAAGAAAGCCAAGCGTTAAACTTTCTGAAACTTAGAGCTAGTTATGGTTTGACCGGGAATGAGAATATTGCCAACTTCGCTTCGAGAACACTCTACCGAGGCGCAAACTATGCCGGTACTCCCGGAACCGTAGCCTACCAACTAGGAGATCCAAGACTAACATGGGAGCAAACAGCACAAACCAACTTAGGCCTAGACTTCGGATTGTTGTCCGACCGAATCTCAGGAACGGTAGAAGCCTACCACAAAAAAACAACCGACATGTTATTGGATATGCCAATTGTGTCAACCAGCGGATTTACAACCGTATTTAGAAATATTGGTAGTTTGGAAAACAAAGGGCTAGAATTGACCTTAAACTCAAAAAACTTCGTCGGAGAATTCAAATGGTCTACTTCATTCAATATCTCCTGGAATAGAAACAAAATTTTAAAATTAGTGAATGGTCAGCCAATCTATCCTGGCGGCCGTTATTTAGGTCGCTTGGAGGAAGGTATGCCTTATGGATTCTTCTATGGAAAAGCTTATGCCGGAGTTGACCCGGAGAACGGCGACGCACTGTATTATTTAGACGAAACCCGGAAAACGACAACGAACGAGTACTCAGAAGCTGCAGATCAGGAAATTGGTGATCCAAACCCAAGTTTCTTTGGCGGTTTTGGTAATAAATTCTCTTACAAGAATTTTGACCTCGATATTCAGACCCAATTCGTGAGCGGCAATGATATCTACAATGCTGCAGGCGGCTTCCAGTCGGCAAATGGCGATTACTTTGATAACCAAACAACCGATCAGATGAACTATTGGAAAAACCCGGGCGACATCACGATGATTCCGCAACCTCGCTTCGACTCGGCGAATGGAACGCGTCCATCATCCCGCTACATTCAAGATGGTTCTTACTTCCGTATCAAAAACCTGGTATTGGGATATAATTTACCAAATGAAACGGTCACTAAATTAAAAATGCAGCGTGCTAGAATATATGTATCTGCAACGAACTTGTTGACACTGACCGACTATAATGGCTATGACCCTGAAATCAACACGACATTTGCAGGTGCCATACAGCTGGGTACAGATTTCTATACAGCACCGCAGCCACGCACAATCACTTTTGGAATTAATGTAGGCTTCTAATCAAAATCTAAAAAGTCATGAAAATCTTAAAAAATCTATCATATTCTGTATTAGCCTTTTCCCTGCTAGCGAGTTCTTGCGGCAAGAAAATTGATATAGAACCTCAAAATGACATATCCTCTGAAAACGCACTTTCCAGTGCCGCAGACGTCAATAATGTGCTTGTCGGCGCCTACACTATCATGGCCCACCCGGCACTATACGGAACGAACCTTCTGATGATCGCTGATTTATACGCGAGTCCCGGCTATGTCAACTGGACAGGTTCATTCAGCACCTACCGCGACATATCCAATCAAAATTTGATATCAACGAACGAGGACGCTACACGCACCTGGACGCGTGCCTACCAGGCAATCAACGCCGCAAACACCGTATTGGAATCCCTCGGTGTGGTAACCGATGCGGATATGAAAAAAGAAATTGAAGGAAAAGCACTATTCGTTCGCGGCATCATGCATTTTGAGCTCGTGAGGCTGTATGCTTTACCTTATGAAGCGGGCGGCGCTAACAGCTCTTTAGGAGTACCCATCGCAACAAAAGCGGTTAAAGCATTTGAAGATATCACGCCTGATGTGCCTAGAAACAGCGTCGCAGAGGTCTATAAACAAGCAGAGGATGACCTGATCGCGGCCATATCGCTGCTGTCAGATAGTCCAGATTTATACGCAGCCAAAGGAATGCTGGCACGTCTATACCTTCAAAAAGGAGACTATCCTAATGCCAGGGAGCAGGCAAATGATATTATCGAAAGTGGAGAATATGCTTTAGCTAAAAATTTAGAAGATCCCTTCCGTATAAAAAATTCAACAGAGGGAGTGTTTGAAATTCAGCAAAACGAACAAAGTCATGCAGGTTCATCGAATGATGGTCTAGCAACTTTCTATTCGAGCTACTTAAATAACACAGGTGGTAAAGTAGGTCGTGGCGATTTAAGCATACTCAACTCCTTTGTCAATACGTATGATGAGACGGATAAACGCAGAACGCAGATGATTTATGAAGGCACCGGCGCAAAGGCCGGATGGTTTACAAAAAAATGGTATAACTATTTTGATAACATCCCGGTTGTACGTTTAACAGAACTTTATTTAACGCGCGCTGAATGCAATGCCAGATTGGGAACATCCGTAGGCGATAGCCCCCTAAACGACATTAATCTCCTGCGCGAGCGTGCTGGTCTTGAAGATTTAGCAACCGTAACGATAGATCAGATTCTAACGGAACGCAATAAAGAATTAGCATTTGAAGGCTATAGAATCCATGATCTAAAACGCACAAAAAAGAATATCGGAACCCTACCGTACAACGCTCCGAAATTGGTATTTCCAATTCCGTATCGCGAAGTATCCGTTAATTCTAACTTAAAGCAAAATCCTGGATATAATTAAGAAAGACATGCTGCTGAACTAAGATAAGGCAGAACCCTTTTAAACCCAATTCAAACCCAATACAAACCCCAATCAAACCCCTTTTAGAAGGGCTTTGATTGGGGTCTGTATTGGGTTTGATTAGTCGTTAGTATATAGTAGTTAGTATTTAGACCTAGGGCTGGTATTTAATCCCCTTTTCAAAACAAAATGTAAAAACGGCGCTTATTCGGCGCCCTACTCTGATATCTTATGTCTTACATCTAACCTCTAGTATCTAGTTTCTACTTAAAATCCAATCTCCCATATCTTTCAATACTTGAGGGCTAAAGGTTTCTTCTATATCCCCGTATTCGAGGTGAGACCCGGTTTTGGACGTTTGAAACAAATGGTTTAATCCGGGGTACACCTTGACAATAGATTTTGGATTGCGTGGAAGATGATCAGTTAAGCTTTCCATATTGGGTGCAGCGATTACCTGCACATCCGTGCCACCGAACGCGGCAAACACAGGAATGTTAATCTTCTTGATGAAGGGAACTGGGTCGATCTTCATAAAATGCCTATACCAAGGGGTGACCAAGACACCGATTTCATCGCCAAATTGCACATTTTGACTGCCCGGAACAGCGCGCATATTAGCCATTAAGGCTTCGAAAGCATCTTCTGCCGACAGCTTGCTTTTAACGATTTCGTAGTTCTTTTTAATCAGCGCGCGATCTTGTGGACTCATCGTTTTGCCCTGAACTTTCATAACGGCTTCGCTTTGCAGCAGCATTAGGGAATCGATCGCTATTGCCGGCCCTGCCAAGTCAATGATAAATTTAAGCGATGGGACGCGCTGACCTGCTAAGATCGTAGCAATCAATCCGCCCTCACTGTGGCCAATAATACCGACTTTCTTCGGGTCGACGTCAGCTTGTTTGCTTAGATAATTTAATGCCGACAAGGCATCCTTTCCGAAATCGCTCGTCGTCGCTTTGGTATAGATACCGGTCGATTGTCCAACACCACGATCGTCATAACGTAGAACAACGATTCCTCGCTTCGTTAAATAGTCTGCAATTAACTTAAACGATTGATGGCCATAGATGGTCGAATTGCGATCCTGAGGGCCACTGCCCGTCACTAGTACTACAGCAGGGTGTTTCCCGCCGGATTTTGGACGCGTAATGGTTCCCGCCAAAACGACTCCATCTTCCTTATTCGGGATCTTTACATTGACCGTATCATAGGTGTAGGGTGGATTAACCGCCTGTGGGCGTTTATAGCTCTTCCACGGACCTTTCTTAAAGTCTAGGGGCGCTCGCATCGAACCTTGCTGAACTTGCCCTGTAATCGCTTGTTTATCGTCAGATAACTTTCCTGAGTATTTGATACCAAAAGATCGAACTTCTACATGTATGGAATCGCCGTCAGCTTTGATCGCGGAGAATGGCAGTTTCGCCATGCTTTGGGATGGGCTCTGCATCGTCCCTTTCCATTGTCCATCGTAAGTAAACTCGAAGACTGTTGGAAGCTTAACGGTTGGAAGGACTAGGGTGCCTGTCCAGGATCCTTCAAAAGACTGTCCACAGGCGAACAAGGAAAAACTTAAACTAAAGATGAAAAGTATGTACTTTTTTATCATATCAAATACGGATTAAAAAAATGTAGAAAGGTATCCAATATCATCGTCAACAAAATGATGAGGATGACATGATAAGCCTTCTTGCTATTCATGGCAATTTTCATACCCAGAACCAAAAGGTGGAAGAAGTAATAGAGCATCGCGACCGCGAATAGCGAAACAATGCTAATAACAATCAAATTCATCTGTGGAACGGACTTCAGCATGATATCACCTTCGAGGATCGCTTTTTCCAGGGGCTGCATCATTTCCTGCAAGAAGGGATTGAATAATAAGAGCATCACCATCACTTGCGCGAAGTTTGCAATCAAT
This sequence comes from Sphingobacterium sp. UBA2700, assembly GCA_002354335.1. Classification (GTDB taxonomy): domain Bacteria; phylum Bacteroidota; class Bacteroidia; order Sphingobacteriales; family Sphingobacteriaceae; genus Sphingobacterium. The sequence goes on from DELI01000005.1 coordinate 405,923, forward strand.
ACAACGTTTAGAACATCTATAAAACGAGTCTTATGATAACTTAACTTTGCCACTCCGAACATCAACAAACTCAACAGTGCAACGTTGATTCCGATATTGATAATGACCTTCCACAGCGGCCTTGCTGTCGTATGATGCAGTTGTATAATGCCGTCTGCGATGATATCCCATTGCCAACACAAAAGAATCATAGTTAACAACACAAGAATTCCGAGGATCGATAGCGTCCGATCGGTATGATTTTCGAAAGGGTTGATTAACATTTTAAACATCAGATTTTCTCCTTTCTTGAGATAAATAATAGTCAAGCACTCGTTGTACTGCATCCGTGTCCTGTGTGCCTATAAGCACCTTCTTGCCGGTCTTGAACTTCAATTGCAAGCCCTTATTTCCACTGGTCGTAATCGCTAAGCCATCACTTCCGAAGCGATAGCCCCATCCTCCATAATCCATAAGCGAGTATTTTCTTAGATAGGCCTCGTCCATTTCTTCCCATTTATAGACCCGGTTGAACACAAAAGGAATAAAATGAATATGTATCCCTTCCGCGTCGTATGTTGTTTTCAGTCTAATGCTGAACAGCGCGATAAATATCAGCAACATGATCCAAAATCCGATGTTCTCTACAAGCAAGCTCAAGTTACCGCCCTCTAAAAAACGATAGGAAAGGAAACCAAGCAGCAATACGGCGATCGCTATTGTCCATTTAGAAATAAAGCTTTGTGACTCTTCAAAGTAATTCATAAAATTTAGGTTAAAATGTCTTAATTTTTTCAATAAGCTCATCCAGTTTATTTCGCACAGTAGGATAGCTTTTTCCCATTTTATTAGCCATTTCTTTTAAACTTCCCGAGTTCAGTAGAAACTGAACAACAAATTCCTGCTCTTCCGGTTCCAGGCGCATAAGCGTAGGAAAATTAAACTTCCCGGCTACCTCAGTCTCGCAGGAACCACAGAACAGCTTTACAACGGTCATTTCAGAATCACAGGCGGGACAATGTATTGGAAACTTCATAATGTGAATTATAATTTAAATAAATTTAAACATTATATTAATAATATTAAAATAATAATCAACAATACAGCATTAGCAATCGTTACAGTCGCCAATAAATTCGAATTCGTATATTTGCACAATTTAGTTCGAGTATGAGAAAAATATTGGGATTTATCCTGACACCTATCTTTTATCTTTGTTTTGGTTTAGCACTTATCATATTCCATCCTATTCAATGGTTATGTTTAAAGCTAGGCGGCTATAATGCTCATAAAAATAGTGTAGACATATTAAATGGTCTATTGGTTGCGTGTAATTACACCCTATTTAATAGAACCCACTTTATAGACAACAAGAACATCCCAACTGGGCGACCTATTGTTTTTGTAGCAAATCATCAAAGTACTTATGATATCCCCCCATTGATTTTCTTTCTACGTAGATTTCACGGGAAATTCATCTCCAAGTTGGAGTTGATGACGGCGAATATTCCTAGTATTTCCTTTAATCTAAAACACGGTGGGGCAGCAAACATCGATCGCAAGGATCCTAAACAATCTATTGCTGAGATTTTGAACCTTGCGAATAATATGAAGAAGAATAACTGGTCAGCCTTTATCTTCCCTGAAGGAACGCGTACTAAAACCGGAAAGATGAAGAACTTTTCCGTTGGAGGGATTGCGACTTTGTTAAAGAAAAATCCAGAAGCTTTGGTGGTTCCAATCGCTATCAACGGCTCATATAAAATGGTTCAGTGGGGAGCTTTTCCACTTCGCCCTTTCACTTCGATGTCTTGGGAAGTTTTGGATCCTATTGATACAACAGGTTTGAATGCAGAAGAAATTGTCAAGAAAGCAGAAGATCTGATTCGCGCGAAAGTGATCGAGGAGTAAGCCTAATTATTTTACTGAGCGACCCTTCCAGTCGTATTTTCCAACGTTCCCCAAAATACCGATATAAACCAGGTAAAGGGAGTGCATTAGACTGATGAGGGGCAAGTTGAATAATAAGGACTTACGGTCTGCGAAGGATACCACAGGGTACAGAAATGCAAACTCCACGACAATCTTCATCAAGATAGACAGCAATATTAAACGTTCCGCATCCGGATCTGCCCAACAAAAACAAAGGATATTGACTAATAAGGCTAAGTTGAACAGCCAAATACAAACACCAAGTGCCACAACACGTTTATCTTTGTACTTGGTACTCTTCGAAGCCCAGCGCCTACGTTGGCTCAAAAATGCCGATAGATTCTCCTTCGCATCAGTATAAACAATAGCTTCGCGCGCTTTACAGAATCCTATGCGCGACGCATACTTCTCTGCGATTTTATGCAATAGCAACTCATCGTCGCCCGATGCCAGCTCATCGATACCTTTAAAACCACCCATCTCGTAGAACACAGCCTTTCGGTAGGCTAAATTTGCTCCATTGCATGTCGTGGGATTTCCATTGCCTATACCGGCAGCGCCTAAACCAATCAGATATAAGAACTCGAGCGTTTGCAAGTTTTCAAAATATAATTTTTCCTCATGGTAACTTACGGGACTGGAGACCATATACAAATCATTAGCTTCCATAAAGTGGATGATCGTCTTTAACCAATGAGGTTCCATGCGGCAGTCTGCATCGGTGGTTACAATGATTTCGCCATTTGAAGAGTCGATCGCTTTATTGATTGCATACTTTTTATAAGAGTTTAGCTTGTCACCGGCTTCCAGACTGATTAAACGAACACCCCGGTCTGCATATGACAAAATAATCTCATTGGTTCGGTCGGTTGAATGGTCATCTACAACGATGATTTCCAAGAGTTCCTTCGGGAAATCTTGCGCCATCAGACAATCCAGCGTTCTTCCGATATTGTCCTCTTCATTGCGCGCCGCAATGATAACGCTTACCTTAGTCTGTGGAACTATTGTGCTGGGTTTGATAATGGGAAGGCGCATCCACCCTGCACGCATATATAGCACAAGCACCACGTAGACCATGCACATGATGAAAAGAAATAAACTAAGACCTGTTATCACTGATATAATTTACGTTAAACACAAAAAATGCTCCAATGATCGCCGGAAATATCAAATTCACAAACCAAACACAGGAAACAATAGCCATCACCGCCAACTCTTGGGTAGTGATGTAAGCAAACAAATTGCTCGCCACAAAACTCCGTACGCTGAAATCAAATATATCCAGTGATGGAACCGCCGATTGAATAAAGAATAGAATAAAAATCATCGGTATCATGGAAACGATGGACAGCTCGGGCAAGAAGACGAGCATCAAGATGATGTACTGCGAAGTGAAAATCGCAAACCGGCATGTTGATAACCACAGCACATAGGCTAGTTCGCGGACGGAATAATCTTCCAATACGACGAAGAAAGGCTTGACTTTATGTAGAAATTTGACTTTACCGACTAGGTAATCGACCCAGGAAACATTGAAATAAAGAATGAGAAATGCCATAGCATAGATAATGGCTAACAACCACACTCCAAAATCGACGGAACTCGGTGTTTCTATAAACGTTGTCACAAACCAAGCGATACTAATAGCGCCAAAAACTGAGGTCAAAACCAACTGAGCAAATAGACCGACGCCCATAGTGACCGCGCCGGAAGCACGATTCTCGGGTTTTAAAAGCATAATCCTTCCGCCGTATTCACCAATTCTATTTGGCGTAAAAATCGCCCAAGTGAGTCCGCAAAACACCGATTTTATAGCCTTCCACATTCCCAAGTATTCTAATCGACGACTCAGAAACCGCCATTTGACAACCTCTAAAAGCCAGTTAAGCAGCATCAGTAGGAAAACCAAGCCCAAAACAATACGGATAGTAACCGGCTCTATTGTTCCGATTAGAATTTTGAATTCCGCTAAATTCTTTTGATTATTGACCTTTGAAACCACAAACCACATTGCTAATGCGACAATGATAATCTTGATTAAAAGGTTGAGATATTTCCGCTGTGTCTTTGTCAATTTCTGATTTGAAAGCACAATTTTAACAATTTTTTAATAAATAATAGGTTTTTGGCCACCCTTCTTTCGGGAAAGTCACGATTCTAGTCGTTCCATCCCCCGCTTCAGCATAGTATTTAGTAGTTAGTAGTTAGTATCAAGACCTATGGCGTAATATCCTGCCAATCCTTAAATCCTTTCTTCCCTTGAAATAGTAATTAGTAGTTAGTACTTAGTATCAAGACCTATGGCGTAATATCCTGCCAATCCTTAAATCCTTTCTTCCCTTGAAATAGTAATTAGTAGTTAGTACTTAGTATCAATACCTATGGCGTAATATCCTGCCAATCCTTAAATCCGTCCTTTCCTTGAAATAGTAATTAGTAGTTAGTACTTAGTATCAAGACCTATTCCGAAATATCTTGCCAATCCTTAAATCCGTCCTTTCCGTGAAATGTGGACGCCGTCGATTGAGCGGTTTTTTGTAATATTGTAGCATGCAAAAGGAAAAGGCGAAGGAGCGTATTATTTTAGGGATTGACCCGGGCACGGTTGTGCTAGGATATGGAATCGTTAAAGAGGTAAATAAAAAAATAACCTTAATAACGATGGGGGTGATTAAAATGGGGCATCTTGACGACCACGCCTTGAAGTTGCAACGTATATTTAAAAAGACTGCGGCATTGATTGCGGAATATAAACCCGATTGTGTTGCATTGGAAGCTCCATTTTATGGCAAGAATATTCAGGTAATGTTGAAACTAGGGAGGGCGCAGGGCGTCGCGATGGCGGCAGCATTGAATGCAGATATTCCAATCTTCGAATATGCACCCCGCAAGATAAAACAGTCGGTTACCGGAAACGGTAATGCCAGTAAAGAACAGGTAGCCGCGATGATACAGACCCTGTTGAGTTTTAAAGAGACGCCAGAGTTCTTAGATGCCACCGATGGATTGGCTGTTGCAGTATGCCATGCCTTTCAACAAAATACAAGCAGCAATTCCAAATCTTATTCGGGTTGGGAAGCCTTTGTAAAAGATAACGAAAAACGCGTTCGTTAGAGTTGTACGGAACGTATAACGTTTTTGACGTTCCGCTCGATAATGTCGGTCATGGACTGGCATTGTAGATATTTCGGATCGTCATAGTACTGCGCATGAGCTTCTCTCAATTTGATGATATTCTCCTCGGTAGAAAGTTGCTGCGTTTTTGAGGCATCGCGAAGATCTTTAATTCGATGCCGCTCGCTCCGAACACGATGAACAATGGAAGATCGCTCTTCCTGCTGATACTGCAACACAGTTTTCTCGTTTAAATGATCCATCGAAAGTTTCACATAGGGATAGTTCTCTTTGAAAAACTGTGGCATATAGACCTTGATATTACCCTCATAGAACTGTTGATCGAAATCAATCGCGCGGATACGGAATTGGAAATCATCAAAGTCTGGCGTAATCTGCATGACGAAGTTGTAAGCACGCATATCACCAAGCAAAGAAATCACGCAACGTTCGTTAAACTTTACAAACTCTTTAGCAATCCGGGTCTGATTATAATCCGGAGTGTACATCCGCCCCTGAGAGAAAACATCCCCTGGAATACCGACAATATGCTCCTCTACTAAGGTCGATCGATCATAGAGGTAATTTACTTGGTTTGGGGATAGAATCTCTTCAAGTTCCAGGCCGTAAATACGCGAAGCATCGGCTTGCTTGATATAGAAATAATCATAAACATCATTCAGACGATTGACAATTTTGATCCGGAAAGGTCGTGTATTACCGAACGCACAGAATTCTATTCGTTCAATAACCTTATGCTGCACGATTCGCGTATTACCTGAAGCTTTGAGTTCCGCATAGACTATCTTGAGCTGTTCGTACAGATGATCTTGGACATGCTGCGGATATAAAGGAATTTCCCAATAGGTGTCTACCCCATTTTTATCGATGACAGGAACCGTTTCATCAAAATTCAACAGATCGGCGTATGCAAGGGGTAGTTTGCTATCCCTTTGATACATTTTAAGGTATTTAAGAAGCCCTGCCCCTACTGGAAACACGGGTTTCTTTCTTGAAATTTTCACGTCTTGGATTTCCATCTGTTATTGATATCGGGTAATTACTAATGTACTAATTTCTAAAAGATAACTCTTTTAGAATTGAAATATAAATATGACAAAAAAAATGATATTATTTTATCATTTGAATATTAAAATACGCTGAAAAGTTGTTATTTTTGAAAAATATTCAAATCGTTAGGTGACGATGGTTTGGCAAAATGGAAGAAGCTCCTCGGGCGAGGAGCTTCGACGCTAACCAATTATAAACCTATGTTATTTTGAGGGGCTACTTTATACAAAATCAGCAAGTTTTTACTGCTTTTGTTATAACAAATGTACATTTTCATTCAAAAAAATAGAAATTTTTCTGAATTTTTTAGATAATTTTAAAAAGTAAACAAATTATACACGTAATAATACCATTTTTATGGAAAAAAACTATTCAAATTACGATTTAGACAACTTAGATGTTCAAATTTTATCCATCTTAATGGAAGATGCATCAATTCCATATACGGAAATCGCAAAAAAACTGATAGTTTCTGGTGGAACCATCCATGTTCGCATGAAAAAAATGGAGGAATTGGGAATAATCAATGGATCTAACCTCATTATTAACCCTCAAAAGGTTGGTTTTGACATCACAGCCTTCTTAGGCATCTATTTAGAGAAGGGTTCTCAGTATTCTGATGCCGTTGAACAGTTAAAACAGGTTAAAGAAGTTGTAGAATTACACTATTGCACGGGTCAATACAGTGCTTTCGCTAAAATTATCTGTCGTGACACCTCACATTTACGCAAAGTTTTGAATGAAGACATCCAAGGATTAAAAGGAATTCAACGTACCGAGACGATTATTTCACTTGAAGAGAGCATTAAACGTCAGATTACTTTGTAAAAGTCTCGTTTGTTAAAAAAAAGCTTGTTGAGAGTCGTTTTTTGATAAGCAGAGAAACAAATATTATATAAGAATAGCGGGCATGCCCGCTATTCTTATATAATATTATGTAGAAGGGAGATATAAAACTGAATCCCCTCTTCTATTTCATGTAAATGAATAAATTCATCCGCGGTATGTGATCTTGCCGAATCGCCAGGACCTACCTTAATCGAGGGAATTGGCAATAAAGCTTGGTCGCTCATCGTCGGACTGCCGTAAATTTCCTTACCTAGCTTAATACCCGATTGTACGATGGGATGATCAACAGGGATAGTCGAAGGATTCAATCGGGTGGAACGGGCTACCACTTCCGACTTGACATGCGATTTGATAATGTCTAATATTTCCTGATTGGTATAAACGTCTGTACTCCGCACATCAACGACGTATTTACAGATCGCAGGAACAACATTATGTTGCGACCCAGCCTCGATCATCGTCACACTCATTTTAACTGGCCCGAGGAAGCTTGAAAGCTTCGGAAACTGAAAGCTCCGGAACCACGCTATATCTTCTAACGCTAAGTAGATGGCATTGACACCTTCTTCGCGTGCGGCATGTCCGGATTGACCATGTGCGGCACAATCCAAAACCATTAATCCTTTCTCAGCGACCGCTAGGTTTAGCAACGTCGGTTCGCCAACAATTGCAAAACTGCAGGCAGGCACGTGTTTGTAAGCCTCTTCCACCCCATTCTTCCCCGACACTTCTTCTTCTGCTGATGCAATAAGGCATAAATTGAATGGGAGATTCTGCTTCGCATAGAAATAACGGAATGCTGCGATTAGCGAAACTAAACAACCACCGGCGTCATTGCTCCCTAAGCCATACAATTTACCATCCTCAACCAGCGGTTGGAAGGGATCTTTTGTATAGCCAGGATTTGCTTTGACGGTATCGTGATGGGAATTTAAAAGAATATAAGGCTTATCGGCCGAATGAAACTGATTATAGGCAATAATATTATTGCCTATTTGTTCCGTTGGTATTTTATGCGTTTGAAAGAATTGACGAATTAAAGCGGCAGTGTTCTGTTCCTCACGACTAAGCGAGGGAGTGCTGATCATGCCTTTCAATAATGCGATACTATCGCTCGTCAAATCTGCTATGTTATTCATTATACAAACCTCCAGCTTTCTTAGCTGATAATTTTATGCCTTTGATAAATGCGGAGCTAAAGCCGTTGTGTTCCATTTCGTTTAGACCTGCGATGGTACATCCTTTGGGTGAAGTTACTTTATCAATCTCGCTTTCAGGATGGCTCTGCATCTGCAGCAGCAAATCTGCAGCTCCTTTTGCTGTTTGAATCGCCATTTTGAGCGCATCATGTGCATGGAAGCCGATCTCTACTCCACCTTGCGACGCCGCGCGGATACTACGTAAAAAGAACGCAATACCACAGGCGCACAATGCGGTTGCCGATGTCATGAGATCTTCGTTGATTAGAACGACGGATCCTACCGTTTCGAACATCGTCGTAACGGCTTTGATTTGTTCATCCGTTGCATTATCTGTTGCCATACAGGTCATCGACTGACCAATGGCAATTGCCGTATTCGGCATAACGCGGATAACCGTTTTATTGTTTCCAATGACCTCCTTGATATCAGCACAGGTCACTCCTGACACGACTGAAATTACAATCTGATTGGGGTTTAAGCTGGGTTGAAGCTCGTCAAGTACTTTGCGAATCTGCTGCGGCAAGATTGCAAGCACAATATAGTCCGCACCTTGAACGGCTTCGACATTATTCTCGCTAACCGTAAAGCCGGCATTCTTCTCCTCTTCTAATGAAGCCAACGACCTTCTGGTGATCGTGATTGCATCAGCTTGGCAATAATCCGCCTTCACCAATCCCTTGGCTAAAGATAGGCCGATATTCCCCCCTCCGATGATTGTAATTTTTTGCATGTTGTATAGATTTAGGCAATTAAACAAGTGCCAAATTTACGCTGTTGGTACAGGTGTAAATTATTGGCATTGCCAATATACACATTGCTAACCCCCTTTGCAATAGCGTCAAACGCATTTTGCAACTTCGGAATCATGCCATCATGTATAATCTTATTTTCTTTTAATTGCTGAAATTCTCCGGAACGGATGGTTTCAATGACCGAATTTTCGTTATCGACGTCTAATAAAACACCATTCTTCTCGAAACAATAGATCAGCGAAACTTCGTAGACATTGGATAAGGCTATTGCTAGCGAAGATGCAATGGTGTCTGCATTCGTATTCAATAGCTGCCCCATACCATTATGGGTAATTGCTGAAAATACTGGTGTGAATTCGGCCTCTAAGAGTTTCTTTATCGCAAGTGAATTCACGGAATCCGCAAGTATATCGCCGGCAAATCCGTAGTCGATCTCCCGCACTGGACGTTTAATAGCCTTTATCACATTGGCATCAGCGCCACATAAGCCTATCGCATCACAATTAAGTTTTTGCAGATTTGCTACGATATTCTTATTGGTCAAGCCCGCATAAACCATGGTTACCACATCCAACATTGGTGCATCGGTAATACGACGTCCTTCGACCATTTTAGCCTCGATACCTAAATCCGCAGCAATACGCGTTGCGATTTTACCACCGCCGTGAACTAATATTTTACGCCCCTGCAAAGCAGAGAATTTTTCGAGGAAAGCATCTAATTGAACAGGATCGTCAATGATGTTCCCCCCGATTTTTATAATGTTTAATACCGACATTCTATTTTATTTCAAACCCTCCAACAACCTCTTCAATACAACTTGCGCCGCCCACACACGATTACCTGCTTCCTTAATAACTAAGGAATTCGGCCCATCAAGAATCTCTGATGATAATTCCAGGTCGCGTCTAACTGGTAGACAATGCATGACCTTCGCATCATTTGTCAGCTTTAATTTTTCATTATTCATCATCCAATCTTCAGATACTGGGTATACAGCGCCGTATTCCCTAAACGAGGACCAGTTTTTCACATAGACGAAATCAGCATCAGCCAAAGCTTCGTCAAGATTATTAGAGATGCTGGCGCCTTCTGTAAATTCTTCCGACAATTCATATCCCATGGGATGTGCAATCGTAAAGTCAACTAAGCCTTCCTCCTGTGCCCTACACATCCACTCTGCGAATGAGTTTGGAACGGCTTGCGGAAGTGCTTTCACATGAGGAGCCCACGCAAGCACCACTTTTGGCTTATCTTTCTTTTTATGTTCTGTAATGGTAATCAGATCGGTAAGACTTTGTAGTGGATGTCGTGTAGCACTTTCCAAGGAAACAACCGGTACCCCCGCAAATTTCACGAATTTGTTGAATAGATCTTCGGTATAATCTGCTTCCTTATCTTTCAATGAGGGAAATGAACGAAGGCCGAGAATATCACAATACTCGCCCATAACAGCAGCAGCCTCTCGGATATGCTCTACGGTCGTGCCGTTCATAATAACGCCGTCACGGGTCTCTAAAGCCCAGCCATCCTTATCCATATTCATAACGATGACCTGCATCCCAAGGTTCATCGCCGCTTTCTGTGTACTAAGTCGAGTACGAAGACTTGGGTTCAAGAATACTAAACCAATTGTTTTATGCTTACCAAGGTCTTCGTTTCCAAATGGGTTGGCCTTTAACGTTAATGCCTCGTCTACTATAGCTTTCAGATTTTTTACATCCGCTACAGAAAAAAAGTTCTTCATCTTTGATATAATTAAGCTTTCAAACGCTCGTCAAAAGCTGTTAAAAAGCGATCTGCAATTTCTTTTGTAATATTTAATGCGGGTAGAATACGAATCACATTCGGCTTAGCCTCTCCAGTAAAGATCTTATTGATCGACAACAGATCCTTCTTCACCTGCGCAAGCTCTGCAGGCAACTCAATACCGATCATCAATCCACGTCCTCTAACTTCCAAGACCTGATCAAACTTCTTAAGTTCGTCAATCAAATACTTGCCTACCTGTTCGGCATTCTGAAGTAAGTTCTCCTCTTTGATAACATCTAACACAGCAACAGCAGCAGCACATGCAAGATGATTTCCGCCAAAGGTCGTTCCCAACAAGCCATAGGAAGCTTTAAACTTCGGAGCGATGGAAATACCACCAATAGGGAAACCATTCCCCATACCCTTTGCCATCGTATAGATATCTGCATCTACACCTGCGTAGTCATGCGAGTAGAAAGAACCTGTTCTTCCATAACCACATTGCACCGAATCTGCGATATAAACAGCCCCATAAGTGTCACACAATGAACGAATGGTTCTTAAAAAGGAAACAGAAGCTTCGCGAATTCCTCCAACACCTTGTATCCCTTCGATGATAACAGCAGCAATTTCATCTCCATACTCCTGAAAAGCCTTCGTTAATGCTTCCTCATCATTGAATGGAAGGAACACAACATTGTCAGTTTGGTTAACTGGAGCTACAATACTTGGGTTGTCAGTCGCAGCAACTGCCAAGGAAGTACGACCGTGAAATGCCTTATTGAAAGCAATAATCTTCTTTCTTCCAGTATGAAAGGATGCCAATTTCAGCGCATTCTCATTGGCTTCAGCACCTGAGTTACAAAGAAACAAGGTATAATCAGCCTTTCCAGACACCTCACCTAACTGTCGGGCAAGTTGCTGTTGAATAGGAATTAAAACGGAATTCGAATAAAAACCAATCTTGTCTAACTGATTTTTAAGCGCCTCAACATAGTGAGGATGCGTATGGCCTATAGAAATGACCGCGTGGCCACCATATAGATCCAAGTACTCTGTGCCTAGTTCATCCCATACCAATGATCCTTTTGCTTTTACAATATTGATAGGATTAACAGGGTAAACATTAAAAAGTTCCATTTATTATGCTTTCGTAAGATGTGAATTACAAATATATGTAGTAATAGTTTACGAATCTTGATAAAATAAAAAAAGTCCCCTTTTGCAAGGGGACTTTCTTATTTCGTTAAAAAATCAATGATTATTCATCAACTTTTTTACCGCCATCTAATTCAGCTTTCAATTTTTCTAATTCTTCGAATTTACCGTCAGCTGCTAATTGTGCTTGTTCAGCCCAAGTAGAAGGATCTGCAGTATTGAAGTTAGAACCTGCTTCAGTTAAAATTTCTTTAACTTTTTCTGCATCAGTTTTAGCTAATTCAGTGTAAGTAGCGATTCCAGCAGCTGTTAATACTTCAGCAATTTTAGGACCGATACCTTCTACGATAGTTAAATCGTCAGCTTTTGCAACTGGAGCTTTCGCTGCAGTTTCAGTAGCTTTTTTCTTTGATGTAGAACGACGACGAGTAGATTTCTTCTCAGTTTTAGCAGTATTTCCGTAAACTTCGTTGTAATCTACTAATTCGATAAATGCCATCTCCGCGTTATCACCTAAACGGTTTTCCAATTTGATGATACGTGTGTAACCACCTGGACGAGAAGCAACTTTTTCAGATACTTCGCGGAATAAGATAGTAACAGCATCTTTATCTTTTAAGTAAGCGAATACCGTACGACGTGAATGTGTAGTGTCGTTTTTAGATTTTGTAATCAAAGGCTCAACGTAAGTACGTAAAGCTTTAGCTTTTGCTAAAGTTGTAGTAATACGTTTGTGTTTAATTAATGAAGTCGCCATGTTAGCTAACATCGCCTTACGGTGACTGTCAGTGCGGCCTAAGTGATTAACTTTTTTTCCGTGTCTCATTTTTTTGATTTGTTTTTGTGCGTACCGTTCTTTCTTTCAAGCTTGTATGTATAATCAGATTATCTCTACTCCCAAGAGGAATTACGCAACAGGTCGCTTATTATTGTAATTTATTATTCTTCGTCTAGCTTGTACTTAGACAAGTTCATACCAAACGATAAACCTTTAGATTTAACTAATTCTTGGATCTCGCTTAAAGACTTCTTACCGAAGTTGCGGAATTTCAACATATCTGCAACATCATAAGTTACTAATTCTGCTAATGTGCGGATATCAGCTGCTTTCAAACAGTTCAAAGCACGAACTGAAAGATCTAAATCAACTAATTCCGTTTTCAAAATCTTACGCATGTGTAAGATTTCTTCATCAACAACCTTAGTCTCTTCCTTAGTTTGAGACTCCAACAACATGTTCTCATCAGAGAATAACATGAAGTGTTGGATTAAGATCTTAGCTGCTTCTTTCAAAGCATCTTCTGGATGAATAGAACCATCAGTAGAGATGTCTAACAACAATTTCTCGTAGTCAGTCTTTTGCTCAACACGATAGTTTTCAATGGTATATTTTACATTTTTGATCGGAGTGTAGATAGAATCGATCGCAATCATTCCAACTGGTCCATCAACCACTTTATTCTCTTCCGCATTCACATAACCACGACCTTTACCTACAGAGATTTCAACCTCTACAGTAACAGAGTTATCCATGTTACAGATAACCAATTCAGGGTTTAATACAGTGAAATTATTAGAGAATTTAGTAATGTCTCCAGCTGTAAATTGATCTTGGCCGTTGATAACTACAAAGATTTTCTCGTTATCGCCTTGCTCACCAGACTTTTTGAAACGTACTTGCTTCAAATTAAGAATGATTTCCGTAACATCTTCTACCACGCCTTTAATCGTAGAGAATTCGTGCGAAACGCCTGAAAATCTTACCGACGTAATTGCATATCCTTCTAGAGAGGACAATAAAATACGGCGCAAAGCATTACCAATAGTTACACCAAAACCTGGTTCTAATGGACGAAATTCGAAAGTACCATCAAAATCAGTTGATTTTTGCATGATAACTTTATCCGGTCTTTGAAATGCTAAAATTGCCATTTATGTTCTTTTAAGTTTTAGTACTTGATATGATATAATACTAACATGCAAACTTTACAAGAATGCATGTTAGTATCATTTATTATTTAGAGTATAACTCTACAATTAAATTTTCTTTAATGTTCTCTGGAATGTCAGCTCTTTCAGGGTAAGTTACGAAAGTACCTTTCAATTCGTTTGCATCCCACTCTAACCAGCTGAATTTATTAATTTTTCTTCCAGCTACAGAGTTTGAAATCGCTTCTAAGGATTTCGAACGCTCGCGAACTTCAATAACATCACCAGGGCGAATGCTATATGATGGAATGTTAACTACTTGACCGTTAACAGTAATATGCTTGTGCGAAACTAATTGACGAGCAGCTGAACGTGTAGGAGCAATTCCTAAACGGTAAACGATATTATCTAAACGTGCTTCTAATAATTTTAAGAAGTTCTCACCTGTAATACCTTGTTTTGCTGCTGCCTTAACGAATAAGTTTGAGAATTGACGCTCTAATACACCGTAAGTATATTTAGCTTTTTGTTTCTCTAATAACTGAATTGCATATTCAGATTGTTTTCCTCTTCTTTTTGAAGGACCATGTTGGCCTGGAGGATAGTTTTTCTTTTCTAATGCCTTATCTGGGCCGAAAATTGGCTCTCTAAATTTACGAGCGATTTTGGACTTAGGTCCTGTATATCTTGCCATTTGTTTGTTCTGTTTGAAGTATCATTCAGCCTTTAGCTGAAGAATCTTATCTTAAACACTCTATTATTAAACTCTTCTACGTTTTGGAGGACGACAACCGTTGTGAGGAAGTGGAGTAATATCCTTAATCGTCGTTACGTCGATTCCAATTGTTTGTAAAGAACGGATCGCCGACTCACGTCCAGCACCAGGTCCTTTTACAAAAACTTCAACTTTACGCAATCCTAAGTCGTATGCAACTTTACCACAGTCGTTAGCAGCTTGTGACGCAGCATATGGAGTGTTCTTTTTAGAACCTTTGAAGCCCATCTTACCAGCTGAAGACCATGAAATTGTTTGACCTTGATTGTTAGTCAAAGTTACGATGATGTTGTTAAAAGTAGCGTTGATATGAGCTTGACCAACAGGCTCGATAACTACGATACGTTTTTTAGTAACTTTTTTACTTTTAGCCATTTCTTAATTACTTATTATTTAGTAGCTTTTTTCTTGTTAGCAACTGTCTTACGTTTTCCTTTACGAGTACGAGAGTTGTTTTTAGTGCGTTGACCACGAACTGGTAAGTGTTTACGGTGGCGTAATCCACGGTAACAACCAATATCCATCAAACGTTTAATGTTCAATTGAACTTCAGAACGTAATGCACCTTCAACTTTGATTTCATCGTTGATGATTGTACGAATTGCAGCTAATTGATCATCATTCCATTCCTGAACTTTCACGTTCTGATCGATGCCTGCTTTATCTAAGATATAAGCAGCAGTGGAACGACCAATACCGAAAATATAGGTAAGGCCAATAACACCTCTTTTGTTTTTAGGTAAATCTATACCTGATATCCTTGCCATATAATATTTTAAGCGATTATGTTAATAACTACCCTTGACGTTGTTTGAACTTAGGGTTCTTTTTGTTAATTACAAAAACTTTTCCTTTGCGACGGATGATCTTACAATCCGCACTGCGTTTTTTAATTGATGCTCTAACTTTCATTTTTATAAGTTTTTATACTGCTACCAATAAACCGAAGTCTATTTATAGCGGTATGTAATTCTTCCTTTGGTTAAATCATATGGAGACATTTCCAACTTCACTTTATCACCTGGCAGAATCTTGATGTAGTGCATGCGCATTTTCCCTGAAATGTGGGCAATGATCTCATGACCATTCTCTAGCTCTACACGAAACATCGCGTTTGAAAGTGCTTCCTTTATGATACCGTCTTGTTCTATCGAGGCTTGTTTAGCCATATAAGCTCTTATTTTTGTGTATAAATTCGCAAAACAGGAGTGCAAAGATAAATAAATTAATTGAAAACCAACTACTTTTTATCTAAAACTTTCTCTATTGCATCAAAATTTAATAATACGTCCGGTTTACCTTTTCTGATCGCAACCATCTGCTCGAAGTGAGCTGAAAGTTTACCATCAATGGTACTAACTGTCCATCCGTCATCCCAAAACTTCACACCCCCTTTACCCGCATTGATCATCGGCTCAATACAGATTACTAAACCCTCTTCAAGCTTAGGACCCGAACCTCGCTTACCGTAGTTTGGCACTTCAGGCTTCTCATGTAAATGGAAACCAACACCATGTCCTACAAGTTCGCGAACAATACCATAGTTATAACGCGTTACGTATTCTTGAACGGCTGCAGAAATATCCCCAACACGCTTACCAGCCACTGCTTCGTCAATACCTTTGTAAAGTGAAGCTTTAGTAACATCTAGTAATTGCTGTGCTTCGGGAGAGATCTCACCTACACCAAAAGTATAGGCAGAATCACTAATAAAACCATTTAAATTAACACCACCATCTACTGAGACTATGTCTCCCTCCTGCAACACATACTCACTTGGAAAACCATGAACGATTTGATCATTCACCGAAATACACAGG
Organism: Sphingobacterium sp. UBA2700; assembly: GCA_002354335.1. Taxonomy (GTDB): domain Bacteria; phylum Bacteroidota; class Bacteroidia; order Sphingobacteriales; family Sphingobacteriaceae; genus Sphingobacterium. The sequence goes on from DELI01000005.1 coordinate 422,259, forward strand.
GAATATGGGAACCCGTGATAATTTAAAAACGCAGGTGTTCCTTTATGATCTTTGATAAACTCGAAAGCGAATTGATCAAGAGACAAGGTTGTGATACCCGGTTTTACCAACGAAGCAATTTCAGCAAGTAGCTGCGAGAGTACATTTGCGGACTCTCGCACTTGCTCAATTTCTTCGTCTGTTTTATAATATACTCTAGACATTCAAAAATTAAATTGCTGATTGGTCGTAACCTTCAACGGTTGTTGCCGAGCTACGGCCTTTTACTCTACCTGTCTTCATTAATCCGTCATAGTGGCGCATCAACAAGTGACTTTCAATTTGTTGGATGGTATCCAACACTACCCCTACTAAGATCAACAACGAAGTACCACCATAGAAATGAGCGAACTGGTTGTTTACACCGAACAATGTAGCAATTGCCGGTAAAATAGCAATCACAGCTACAAATATTGCTCCTGGGAATGTAATGTGAGAAATCACATTATCGATGAACAAATTCGTTTCATATCCAGGTTTAACGCCTGGAATAAATCCGCCATTTTTTTTCATATCCTCCGACATCTGTTGAGGATTAACCATGATCGCGGTGTAGAAGAATGTAAATGCAATGATCAACAAAGCAAATACAACATTATACGTCACAGATGTATAGTTACTCAAAGACGTCAAGAAGTCCGATTGCACATTCGGAAAGAACTGTGTTAAGGACATTGGAAGGAACATGATCGCTTGCGCGAAAATGATTGGCATTACACCAGCAGCATTCACCTTTAGGGGAATGTACTGACGAACACCGCCAATTTGTTTATTTCCAACGATTTTCTTAGCGTATTGTACAGGAATCTTACGAACCCCTTGAACCACAAGAATGGTAAATATTACAACGAAGAACAAGGCTACAAATTCTAATAACAATGGAATTGGACCACCACCACTAGGACTCATTCTTGAACCCCACTCTGCTGTAATACCTGCAGGAAGCTGCGCGATAATACCTGCCATAATAATAAGTGAAATACCATTACCGATACCTTTATCAGTAATCTTCTCACCTAGCCACATCACAAACAGTGTACCTGCTGTCAACACGATTGCAGAAAGAATAGAGAACATCGGATCAGCGATAGTTTTTGCTTCAGGACCGATTTGCGTCTTCACGTATGCAATTGACTGAACCAAAGTAATCGCTACTGTTAGGTAACGAGTAATTTGAGTCATTTTCTTACGCCCAGACTCCCCCTCTTTTTGCATTTTCTGAAAAGCAGGAACAGCTATCCCCAATAACTGCACAACGATAGATGCGGAGATGTATGGCATTACGCCTAATGCAAAAATTGCCGCACGGGAAAAAGATCCACCGGCAAACATATTGATTAGGTTCATAATATCATTACCACCTTCTCTGTTTACTACCAATGCATCAGGATTAACACCTGGCAATACCACGTGACATCCTATGCGGTATATTAAAAGAAAAAGTAACGTATTTAAAATACGATTACGTAATTCTTCAATCTTCCATATATTGGTTAAGGTTGTGATTAGTTTCTTCATGTATTATTACAGTTTAACGATAGAACCACCTGCTGCTTCAATAGCTTTTTGAGCTGAGGTAGAGAACGCATGAGCTTTAACTTCTACTTTCGCAGTAAACTCACCACGACCTAAGATTTTCACTTTGTCGTTTTTAGAGATTAAACCGTGAACATTTAAAGTTTCAAAGTCTACAGTCGTTAAATTGTGTTTCTCAACTAAACCTTGTAATACATCTAAGTTAACACCTACGTATTCTACACGGTTAATGTTTTTGAATCCGAATTTAGGAACGCGACGTTGTAAAGGCATTTGACCACCTTCGAAACCAATCTTCGTAGAGTGACCAGAACGAGATCCGGCACCTTTGTGTCCACGAGTTGAAGTTCCGCCACGACCTGATCCTTGACCACGACCAATACGTTTCTTACTTTTTGTTGAACCAACTGCTGGTTTTAAATTACTTAAGTTCATTTTAAACTTGATTGTGTTACGCCTTCGCTCTCACTAAACAGGCAATAACCTTTGAATATTTAATGAATAAACAGAATGGAAAGGACTGTGAGAAATCCTTTCCATTGTTATTTTTAAACAGTTTCTACTGCTACTAAATGGTTCACTTTACGAACCATACCAATAATCGCTGGTGTAGCTTCAACTTCTACTGAGTGATTGATTTTTTTCAAACCTAATGCCTCAATAGTTTTCTTTTGGCGCTCGCTTCTGTCGATAACGCTCTTTATCTGGGTGATTTTAATTTTTGCCATGATATTAACCGTTAAATACTTTGTTTAAATCGACACCACGTGTTTGTGCCACTGTATAAGCATCACGCATGTTTGCTAAAGCATCAATAGTTGCTTTAACAACATTGTGAGGGTTAGAAGATCCTAATGATTTTGCTAATACGTCAGTGATACCTGCAGACTCTAATACTGCACGCATAGCACCACCCGCTAATACTCCTGTACCGTGTACAGCTGGTTTAATTAAAACTGAACCACCTGAGTATTTACCATACTGCTCATGAGGAACTGTACCTTTAATGATAGGAACTTTCACTAAGTTTTTCTTAGCGTCATCAATACCTTTAGTAATTGCTTCAGTAACCTCTTTAGCTTTACCTAAACCGTATCCTACGATGCCATTCTCATCACCAACTACAACGATAGCTGAGAAACTGAAGGTACGACCACCTTTAGTAACTTTCGCAACGCGTTGGATGCTTACTAAGCGATCTTTTAATTCAATCTCGCTTGATTTTACTCTTTTAATATTGCTTAATGCCATTTCTTTCTTTGATTAAAAGTCTAAACCGCCTTCGCGAGCACCTTCAGCCAATGATTTAATACGGCCATGGTATAGATACCCATTACGGTCAAAAACTACTTTGCTAATTCCTGCTGCGATCGCTTTCTCAGCAACCAATTTACCTACAGCTTTAGATTGATCAACTTTGTTACCTGATGCAGCAAATTCTTTTGATGATGAAGAAGCAGACACTAATGTCTTTCCTAATGTATCATCAATGATCTGTGCGTAGATACCTTTATTACTTCTAAAAACCGTTAAACGCGGACGTTCTGTAGATCCAGCCAGGTGTTTTCTGATTCCTTTTTTTATTCTCGCTCTACGAGTTGATTTAATTCCTGCCATGGTTATTATTTTTTAGCTGATTTACCTGCTTTTCTTCTTAATACTTCCCCTGCGAACTTAATACCTTTACCTTTGTATGGCTCTGGCTTACGGAAGCCGCGGATTTTCGCTGCTACCTGTCCGATTAATTGTTTGTCAATTGACTCCAATGTAATTGTTGGGTTCTTACCTTTTTCAGCAGTAGTTGTAACTGTAATTTCCTTTGGCAATACGAAAACAATCTGGTGAGAGAATCCTAAAGTTAACTCTAATGTATTACCAGTGTTTGAAGCACGGTAACCAACACCCACTAACTCTTGTGTAGTTTTGTACCCTTCGGTTACACCGACTACCATGTTGTTAATCAAGGCGCGGTATAAGCCGTGTAATGCTTTGTGTTTCTTTTGTTCTGTAGGACGTGTAACGACGATCTGGCCATCTTCTTCTTTAACAGTGATGTCGCTGTCCACTTGTTGTGTTAATTCACCTTTAGGGCCTTTTACTGCCAACAAGTTCTTGTCTGATACAGTAATTGATACTCCCGAGGGAATAGCAATTGGCGCTTTTCCAATTCTTGACATTTCTTTGTGTGTTTTTTCCTAGATTAATAAACGTAACATAAAACTTCACCACCAACATTTTGAACGCCAGCTTCTTTATCCGACATTACACCTTTCGATGTAGATAGGATAGCAATACCTAGACCGTTCAGAACACGAGGAAGGTTGTCAACATTTGCATACTTTCTTAAACCAGGTTTACTCACACGTGTCAAAGTGCGAATAGCCGGTACTTTGCTAATTGGATGGTATTTCAAAGCAATTTTAATGGTGCCTTGAGGACCTTCTTCAATAAATTTGTAATTAGCAATGTAACCCTTGTCAAAAAGAACTTTAGTGATTTCTTTTTTTAGGTTCGATGCAGGAATTTCAACAACCCTGTGGTTGGCCTTAATGGCATTCCTTACTCGTGTAAGGTAATCCGCTATTGGATCTGTATTCATTATTTATAAAAATTATGATAATGGTTTCCATCCTTTTCCTAAAGGACAGACCTATTATCTGTTAACAATATTTGCAATGCAAAAAAAACCCGATAAATCGCATTACGCGATTTATCCGGGCAAAAGTAAATATTTTTTTTGGTTTACCAAGAAGCTTTTTTCACCCCTGGGATTTTTCCGTCTAATGCCATCTCACGGAATGTTACACGAGAGATACCGAATTGACGCATATATCCTTTAGGACGGCCTGTTAATTTACAACGATTGTGCAAACGTACAGGTGAAGCATTCTTAGGCAATTTGTCTAAAGCTGCATAATCACCTGCTGCTTTTAAAGCAGCACGTTTCTCAGCAAACTTAGCAACTAATTTCTGACGCTTTACTTCGCGTGCTTTTAATCCTTCTTTAGCCATTGTTGTTCGAATTTTGATTTTTGAATGGTAAACCGAATTGTTTCAATAACTCTAATGCTTCGATGTCATTCTTAGCAGAAGTTACGAAAGTGATATCCATACCTTGGATCTTATTGATTTTGTCAATGTTAATCTCAGGGAAGATAATCTGCTCAGTAATACCTAAGTTGTAGTTACCGTGTCCATCGAATCCTTTATCGTTGATACCGCGGAAATCACGGATACGAGGTAATGAAACAGCAATTAAACGATCTAAGAATTCGTACATATTGTTGTCGCGTAATGTTACACGAGCACCAATAGGCATGCCTTTACGCAATTTAAAGTTCGAAATATCTTTTTTAGACTTAGTAGGAACTGCTTGTTGTCCTGTGATCAAAGTTAACTCGCCAATTGCATTGTCGATTAATTTCTTGTCAGCAGTAGCAGCACCAATACCTTGAGATACAACGATCTTCTCCAATCTAGGAACTTGCATAACGCTCTTGTATTGGAATTTCTCTTTTAGAGCTGCACGGATCTCATCCGCGTATTTCCCTTTTAATCTCGGTGAATAAGTCATTATTTAATCTCCTCCCCTGATTTTTTTGCGTAACGTACTATTTTACCATCTGCATTTACTTTACGTCCAATACGAGTAGTATTACCTGTCTTAGGATCGATTAAAGCAATGTTAGAGATGTTAATCGCAGCTTCCTTCTCGATGATACCACCGTTAGGGTTTGCTGCACTAGGTTTAGTGTGTTTCTTAACGATATTAGCGCCTTCTACGATAGCTCTATCTGCATCCACTAAAATTTGTAAAACTTTTCCTTGAACACCTTTAGAGTTACCAGCGATAACTTTCACTAAATCTCCTTTTTTAATTTTGATTTTGTGAGTAGTAGTTTTTTTCTTCTGTGCCATAATTATAAAACCTCCGGTGCTAGTGATACGATTTTCATGAACTGCTTCTCACGTAACTCTCTGGCAACTGGGCCAAAAATACGAGTACCGCGAGGCTCATCGTTATTGTTTAACAATACTGCAGCGTTATCATCGAAACGAATGTAAGAACCATCTTTACGACGAATCTCTTTTTTCGTACGAACTACAACTGCTTTAGAAACTGAACCTTTCTTCACGTTTCCTGAAGGTATAGCGCTCTTTACGGTAACAACGATCTTATCACCGATAGATGCATAACGCTTGCGCGTACCGCCCAATACACGGATTACTAAAACCTCTTTAGCTCCGCTATTGTCAGCTACATTTAATCTTGATTCCTGTTGTACCATTATTTAGCCCTTTCTAAAATTTCAACTAATCTCCAGTTTTTTGTTTTACTCAGCGGACGAGTTTCCATGATTAATACCGTATCGCCGATACCGCAGGTATTCTCTTCGTCATGAGCTTTGAATTTAGTAGTTTTTTTAACGAACTTACCGTAGATAGGGTGTTTCACTTTACGCTCAACCGCTACTGTAATCGATTTGTCCATTTTATTGCTAACTACTAAGCCGATTCTTGTTTTTCTTAAATTTCTTTCCATTTCGACTTAATTTTTATGCCTCAGAGGCTGTTTCAGATTTTGCTGCATTCTTACGCTTAGAAACCTCAGTGGAGATACGAGCGATAGTTCTGCGAGCTGCTTTGATAACATTTGGGTTCTCAATAGCAGAAACAGCGTGTGCAAATTTCAATTTGTTAAAGGCAGCTTTCTCTTCTGCAAGGCGAGCTGTTAAATCCTCTGTTGATAATTCTACGATTTCTGAATTTTTCATTTTTTTCCAGTGTTGGGTCGGGTTATCTAAACTTTTAATATTGCCTTACGGGTAACGGCCGTAAGGCTAAATTTTAGACATTACCGACGATTATTATGCTTCAACGTAATCTCTACGTATCACAAACTTAGTTTGAACCGGTAATTTTTGAGCAGCTAAACGTAATGCTTCTTTAGCAATCTCTAAAGGCACACCTTCTGCTTCAAATAACATACGGCCTGGGCGTACTACTGCTACCCAGTATTCTGGAGCACCCTTACCCTTACCCATACGTACCTCTGCAGGCTTCTTAGTAACAGGTTTGTCAGGGAAGATACGGATCCACACTTGACCTTCACGTTTCATATAACGTGTTACGGCGATACGTGCTGCCTCAATTTGACGGCTTGTGATCCATGCTGACTCCAGTGATTTGATACCGAAAGAACCGAAAGATAACTCCGCACCACGGCTAGCATTACCCTTCATGCGGCCTTTCTGCATCTTTCTGAACTTCGTTCTTTTTGGCTGTAACATGTTCGTATTTTGTTAAAATCTGTTCTAACAGATAGTTTTAAATCTTAATTAATTAATCTCTTTTTCCACCACGGTTGTTATCACGACGACCACCACCACGGTTGTTATCACGACGGCCTCCGCCACGGTTGTCACGACGGTCTGAACCACCTTCGTTGCCACCACGAGACTTCACGCCTGATGCTTGACCGATGTTTGGAGATAAGTCACGTTTACCGTAAACTTCACCTTTACAGATCCAAACTTTCACACCGATCTTACCGTAAGTAGTTAATGCTTCTGCTAAAGCATAGTCGATATCTGCACGTAATGTGTGTAAAGGAGTTCTTCCTTCTTTGTATTGTTCAGTACGTGCCATCTCAGCACCACCTAAACGACCTGAACACATTACTTTGATACCTTCAGCACCCATACGCATCGTTGAAGCGATAGCAGTTTTCATTGCACGACGGAAAGAGATACGAGCCTCTAATTGTTTTGCAATACCTTCAGCTACTAACTTCGCATCTAGCTCAGGACGTTTGATTTCAAAAATGTTGATTTGAACATCTTTCTTAGTCAATTTCTTTAACTCTTCTTTGATCTTATCAACCTCTTGTCCGCCTTTACCGATAACGATTCCTGGACGTGCTGTGTGGATTGTAACAGTAATACGTTTTAAAGTTCTTTCAATAACAACTTTTGCTACACCGCCTTTAGCGATACGTACAGAAAGATACTTTCTGATTTTTTCGTCCTCAACTAACTTATCAGAATAGTTGTTGCCTCCGAACCAATTAGAATCCCATCCTTTGATGATCCCTAATCTGCTACCTATTGGATTTGCTTTTTGTCCCATTCTTAGTAATATTAGTTATTAACGTTGTTTACACTGTCTACCACCAAAGTAACATGATTTGAACGCTTGCGAATTCTGTAACCACGACCTTGAGGTGCTGGACGTAATCTCTTTAATTGACGACCACCACCAACAGATACTTCTTTTACAAATAAACCACCATCCTCAACTGAAGCGCCTTCATTTTTAGCTTCCCAGTTTTTGATTGCTGATAATAATAATTTCTCAACACGGATAGCAGCCTCTTTACCTGTATGTTTTAGAATGTATAATGCATTCTCAACTTTTTGACCACGGATAAGATCCACTACTAAACGCATTTTGCGCGGAGACGTAGGGCAGTTCAATAATTTGGCAGTAGAAGCTCCTCCTACCTGAGCTTTTAACTGCTCTTTGCGCTGTTTAATTAAAACAGATTTTTTAAGTTTCTTTGTTGCTTCCATTACCTATTATTTTTTCTTTTCTGCGTGGCCTCTGAAAGTACGCGTAGGCGCAAATTCACCAAGCTTGTGACCAACCATATTCTCTGTTACATAAACCGGAATGAATTTATTCCCGTTGTGCACTGCGAAGGTATGGCCAACAAAATCAGGTGAAATCATTGATCTACGAGACCAAGTCTTAATTACTGACTTCTTGTTTGTTTCATTCATAGAAAGAACTTTTCTTTCTAAGTTGTGATCGATATAAGGACCTTTTTTAATTGAACGAGCCATTATTTTTTCCTTCTCTCAATGATGTAACGATTCGATGTTTTCTTCTTGTAGCGAGTTTTGTAGCCTTTAGCTAAAACTCCTGTGCGTGAACGAGGGTGACCTCCTGATGAACGACCTTCACCACCTCCCATAGGGTGATCAACAGGGTTCATAGCAACACCACGTACGCGAGGACGACGACCTAACCAACGCTTACGACCAGCTTTACCTAACACTTGGTTAGATTTTTCAGCATTTGATACTGAACCAATCGTTGCAACACAGGTTAATAAGATCATACGAGTCTCTCCTGATGGCAATTTAATAATTGCATACTTTCCATCACGTGCAGATAATTGCGCGTAAGTTCCTGCCGAACGAGCGATTGAACCACCTTGACCAGGATTCAATTCGATGTTATGGATAATAGAACCTAATGGAATGTTTGCAAGTGGCATTGTATTACCAACTTCTGGGGCTACTGATTCACCTGCAATTACAGTTTGACCAACTGTTAAACCAGCTGGAGCAATGATGTAACGTTTCTCACCATCCGCGTAGTGCAATAATGCAATACGTGCTGTACGATTCGGATCGTACTCGATAGTAGCTACTGTTGCAGGGATATCTTTTTTATCGCGTTTGAAATCTATTAATCGGTATACTTTTTTATGTCCCCCACCGATGTAACGCATAGTCATTTTACCGGAGTTATTACGACCACCTGACTTGTTTACTTTAGTTACTACTAATGATTTCTCAGGAACGTTAGTTGTAACGTCTGAATAATCAGCACCAACTCTAAAGCGAGTACCAGGGGTTACCGGTTTGAATCTTTTAACTGCCATTTCTTATTATAGTGTACTGTAAAAGTCAATAGTCTCACCATCCTTAACTGTGATGATGGCTTTTTTATACTTAGGGCTTCTTCCAGAAACGAAACCAGCTTTTGTGTAACGGCTTTTTGATTTACCCGCAACAACTGCAGTGTTAACTGCAACTACTGATACGCCAAACATTTGCTCAACAGCTTGTTTGATCTGGATTTTGTTTGCTCTGTGATCTACTTTGAAAGCGTAACGGTTTAATTTTTCCGTCAATAATGAAGCTTTCTCAGTTAAGATAGGTTTTTTAATAATTTCCATATTACTTAGCTAATGCTTCCTCCAAAGTTTTTACAGAATCTGCAGTCAACAATAATTTTGTAGCATTTAATACATCATATGTATTCAACTCTGATGCTACAATAACTTTTGCTTTCTTCAAGTTTCTGCTTGATAAATAAACATTGTTATTGTATGCTGATAATACTAATAAAGTTTTTTCATCAGCAACATTTAAAGCGTTGATTAAAGACACATAGTTCTTTGTTTTGATTGAATCGAAGTTTACTTCATCCAATACTACAACATTGTTCTCTTGTGCTTTGTAGCTTAACGCCGATTTACGAGCTAATTGCTTTAATTTTTTGTTCAATTTAAAGCTGTAGTCTCTTGGTTGAGGACCGAATACACGACCACCACCATTAAACAATGGAGATTTGATAGAGCCCGCACGAGCACCACCTGTACCTTTTTGTTTGTGTAATTTACGAGTTGAACCCGCGATTTCGTTACGTTGTTTAGACTTGTGTGTTCCTTGGCGTTGGTTCGCTAAGTATTGTTTCACATCTAAATAGATCGCATGGTCGTTTGGCTCTACACCGAATACTGACTCAGGAAGTTGCACCTTGGCACCTGTTTCTTTACCTGATAAATTTAATACTTTAACTTCCATCTCTACTATTTGTCTACGATTACAAATGAACCTTTAGCTCCTGGAATGGAACCACTAACAACGATTAGGTTTTGCTCAGGGTAAACTTTCAATACTTGTAAGTTTTGAACTTTTACACGCTCACCACCTGTACGACCAGCCATGCGCATTCCTTTGAATACACGTGAAGGCCATGATGAAGCTCCCAATGAACCTGGCGCACGTAGTCTGTTGTGCTGACCGTGAGTCGCACCACCTACACCACCAAATCCGTGACGCTTCATTACACCTTGGAAACCTTTACCTTTTGAAGTACCAACTACATCAACGTACTCGCCTTCTTCAAATAAAGTAACATCCACGATGTCACCTAGTTGCTTCTCATCTTCGAAAGTTTTGAACTCAACTAGTTTACGCTTAGGACTAACCCCTGCCTTTGCAAAGTGTCCTTTTAGAGGAGCCGATGTGTTCTTTTCCTTAGCTTCATCAAAACCAAGTTGAACTGCTGAATAGCCATCTTTCTCTACCGTACGTATCTGCGTAACCACGCACGGCCCAGCCTCGATTACTGTACAAGGGATGTTTTTCCCTTCAGTGTTGAACAGGCTGGTCATTCCTACTTTTTTACCAATAATTCCTGACATGTTATAAATTAATTAATTAATCGTCCATCGAAGCAGTAGGGCTTCGCTCAAGACACAATCCCCCCTAAAGGGATTGCAAAATTACAAACTATTTTATAACTATCAAATAATAAGTGAATTATTTTTTTTATTCCGAATGACCAGTCTATCCTTTGCTTTGAAATTTATTCTTTGATTAAAGGTTCGCCAGCGAGTAAGCGTTGGTATCTTACTAATGCCTCTACATAATAATAGTCCGCATAGGTTAAAGGAACATCAATTTCAGAATTCAATGGTAATGCTCCTACGCTGTGTTTCAAGATAAAGCCGCCATTTTCACCTTGTTTAGCAAAATAGGTGTCTGAAGATAGATTCTTCAGCATGGTCTCCGCTTTTTTAAAGTAGTTTGTTGATTCTTTTCCCTTGGTATAGGATGAGAGTTCCATCAAAGCAGAGGCGAATAGAGCTCCTGCCGAGACGTCGCGCAAATCCCTTTGGCTATAGATTTTACTATCAGCAGGAACTTTATCATAATCGTAATCCCAAACCGGAATCAGGTCCGCAGGCATATTCTTATGGTTCAAGATATATTTGGCAACCTTGCGCGCTTGGTTTAAATAAGCTTTGTCCTTTGTCTCTCTGTACATCATCGTATAACCATACAATGCCCAAGCCTGCCCTCTAGCCCATGCTGACTCATCGGAAAAACCCTGATGTGTTTTCTTAGCAATGACAGCACCGGTTTCTGGATCGTAATCAATCACGTGGTAAGAGCTATTGTCTTTACGGAAGTGATTTTTTATTGTTGTGTTCGCATGCTTCTTAGAAATGTCCGCATATTTCTTGTTGCCCGTCATTTTAGACACTTGCATTAAGAACTCCAGATTCATCATGTTGTCAATAATCACTGGAAACTTCCATTTGCCATGATCCCATGAACGAATCGCCTGTGTCTTGGGACTATATCTAGATGTCAAAGATTCAGCGCCAGTGGCCAAGATTGGTTTAAACTGTGTACTATCTCCGGTCAAACGTAAAGCATTACCAAAACTACAAAACAACATAAAGCCAAGATCGTGTGTCCCCTTATTATATTGTTCCTTCTCCAAATGCTTTAATTTCGCTAATGCCAGGTTCAATAACTCCTTATCACCTGTTCCTTCAGAAAGCAGCAACAAGGTTCCTGGATAAAATCCCGAACACCACCATCTCGACCCGGAGAATACATGTGCTCCTTTTTCAAAAGTCTTCGGAAACTGATCTTCTGGTGTTGCTGCGGCCAACACTTTTATTTGCTTCGCCGATGCTGCAAGTTGCCCGTCAATGAAACTCTTGTCCAATGCAAGATCCTTTTTTGCTTGCCCCATCAAGGAGCCAGTAGTCAGCATAAAAAATACCGAAGAGAATAATAAAGTTTTTGTGTTCATAGATATATAATTAGCACTATTAATAAGGTTCCTTTTGGTTTTCCAATTTATCGGAAATTTGAAAGTAAGTATACTTTTCCAATATGAATCATTAAAAAACCGAAATCGATTTCGCGGGATACATCGATAGAAATTCCTTTTCTATTAATATTCAAAATAGAATAAGACCTTAAAGACAACTTTAAAATTACGGAGTATCAAAAACAAGACGAGGCTATCTTTTCATGATAGCCTCGTCTTTTTCCTAAATCTTATATGAAATTAAAACTGTCCAGTATTTAGCATGACCAATGTACAAGCCTCAACAACTTCAATCCCCTGCTCTCTTGCCTTATCTGCAAGTTCAGGATTCTCAGCGCCCGGGTTGAAGATAATGCGCTTTGGATTAGTTTTTAAAATATAGTCGTAGTAAGGTGCCTGATTCTGTGGACCAACATACAAAGTTATCGTATCGATATCCTGATGAATAGTCTCTGCAGGCTCGATCTCAGCTCCAGCAACCGTCCCAACCTTTCTACCAACATTCACAATAGGGAATCCTTTCCTTACCAACTTATTTGCCACTAAATAGGAGTATCTAGCTGGATTAGTACTCGCGCCTAAAATCAAGGTTTTTTTCATATGTTACTGAATTAATTATTGAACAAATTCTCCATTTGCGTTATACGCATTTTGTCTCAAAATAGGCATTTCTAAAATCTTATACAAATTATCTAGCTGATTGAGACTGCCATTTGCCATGTTAGTCAATAAAACAATCGTTACATCATTAGTAAAATCACGTATATATAGGCTCTTAAAGCCATGCCACCAACCCGTATGATATACGATTTGATTCCCTGGAGGACTAAAAGTTCGCCAGCCATAACCATAGCTAAATAAACTACGCTTCGCATCGCTACGCGGAACAAATGAAGAGTCTTGTAAGGCTTTCCCTAATACCCGACCATCCTTTAAAGCCAAATCAAGCTTATACAAGTCGCGTACGGTACTATATATCCCCTTGTCTCCTACTGGTCCATCCAAATAATCCTGTACGACAGAGCGTCTCCAAATCTTATCATGGCCAATCACTTTCGTAGGGATTTTTTCATAAACGGCTTTGGAATAAACATTTGTATTCTTCATGCCCGCCGGATCGAAGACATTCTCCTTCATAAACACGGCGAAATCTTTGCCGCTCACCTTTTCGATAATCGACCCCAAAACCATGAAATTTGAATTATTATAATGGAATCTTCCATCAGGAGCGCCGTAGCGCCCTGGATGATGCTGAATCAATAAATTCATCGCATCTTGATTCGTCATCCCTTTTTTACGATCTGGCCATACCGTCTCAGCAAAATATACATAATTCGGAAGCCCGGAGCGATGTGACAATAATTGCTGTATGGTAATACCTTTATACGGAAAATCTGGGTAATATTGCTCGACAGAGTCCGTAAGCTTTAACTTGCCCTGTTCGGCCAAGATCAGCACTCCGATCGCTGTCATAGGTTTGGAAACCGATGCTAACTCAAACTGCGAATTGATATCTAGACTATCCTTCAATAAATAATCCGCCCATCCAAAAGAATTCTGATAAAGGATCTTACCTTTCTTAGCTACTAGCACATTCCCATTAAATCCGGCTCTCTTATGCAAGTTCTGCATAAACGAATCAATCTGTTGATCTGCTTCCGCAGGATTGTAAATCAAACTTATGCTATCTTTTTTCTCTTGCTTCTCCCGCTCTTCAACCTGTTTTGCTTCTGGAGACCCTCCGCAGGATGTTAAAGCAAAAACCGCAATCCCAAGGGCTAAACTAAACTTTTTAAAATTCACGCTATCCGTTCTAAATCTATTCGTTCAAGTAAATTGTTAATGCAAGACAAAATAGTTTTTTCTAGACAAAAAAACAACTGATTGATAGTAGTTAGTACTTAGTATTTAGTATTAAGACCCAATGCTGACTGCCATGTCACCTTCCATCTCAACTATAAAAACATTCTCTACCTCGCTCCTTGCCTATTTAGCCCCACTTCTTTCCTTCTTTTTGCTTTCAACCCTAAATGCGCTGATAACAAACTATAGGTCTATATACTAACTACTAGATACTATATACTGAAACAAAGAAAGCCCTCTCGCGAGGGCTTTCTTTGTTTCTTATTATTTAGGCCAATAAACGAATTGGCGCTTCTAATAATCCTTTTAGGGTTTGTAAGAATTGCGCTCCTGTTGCACCATCCACTACGCGGTGGTCACAACCTAGAGACAACTTCATCACGTTTCCTGGAACTACAGCTCCGTTCTTAACAACTGGAATCTGTTGGATAGCACCAACTGAAAGAATAGCGCCATCAGGTGAATTGATAATGGATGTAAACTCATCAATACCAAACATACCTAAGTTAGAAACTGTGAAAGTTGATCCTTCCCAATCAGAAGGCTGCAATTTCTTAGCTTTTGCTTTTTGTGCGAAGTCTTTAACCTCTGCTGAGATGTGTGATAATGATTTACCATCAGCGAAACGAACAACCGGTACTAACAAGCCGTCTTCAACAGCAATAGCAACACCGATGTTAGTATGCTCATTGTATCTGATTTTATCCCCTAACCAAGAAGAGTTCACAGCAGGGTGTTGTTTCAACGCGATTGCTACCGCTTTAATAACGATATCATTGAATGAAACTTTTACCGGAGCAACTTCATTGATTTGAGCACGAGCAGCGATAGCATTATCCATATCGATGCTTACGTTCAAATAGAAGTGAGGTGCAGTAAACAATGACTCTGACAATCGGCGAGCAATTGTTTTACGCATTTGGTTCACAGGTTTCTCAGTGAAACGCTCTTCGCCAATATACTGAGGTAAACTTACAGTCTTAGCTTCGCTGTCCGCTGCTTTCGCTGGCGCAGATGCCGCCGCAGCTGGAGCTGCCGAAGGCGTAAAGTTCTCAACATCTTTCTTAACAATACGACCACCTTCTGCCGAACCTTTCACTTGTGAAAGATCGATTCCTTTTTCTTTAGCAATTTTCTTCGCTAATGGAGAAGCTTTTACACGTGAATCCGATGAAGTGCTAATAGCAGCCTCTGGAGCAGCGCTTGTTTCCGCTGGAGCGTCCGCTTTCTTCTCTTCAGATTTTACTTCCGCTTTCGCTGCCGGTTTTTGATTCAACAATGGAGTTACATCAGTTCCCGCAGGGCCAACGATTGCAATGATATCATTAACTTTCGCTGCTTGACCCGCTTCAACACCAACGTACAATAAAGTACCTTCAGCGTAGGCCGTTACTTCCATCGTAGCCTTATCAGTCTCAACGTCTGCAATTGCGTCGTCAGACTTAATTGAATCACCTACTTTGAAGTTCCATTGTGCAATAACACCTTCGGTCATCGTATCACTCAATAAAGGCATCGTGATGACAGTAACACCTAAATCTTCAGCCGAAACTTGTTCGCCAGCAGGAGCCGACTCCTCAGCTTTTTCTTCTTTTGGAGCTTCTTCTTTTGAAGGCTCCTCAGCTTTTGCAGCAGGGGCTGCATCACCGTCCAGTAAAGCTTTATAATCTTCACCTTCTTCACCCAAAACAGCAATAACTGCATCAATAGCTACAGCTTCACCTTCTTTCGGGCCAATATATAACAATGTTCCTTCTTGATAAGATTCGAAGTCCATTGTCGCTTTATCTGTTTCAATCTCGGCAACTAAGTCACCAGAGTTTACTTTATCACCAACTTTTTTGTGCCACTTCGCGATCACACCTTCAGTCATGGTGTCGCTCATCTTAGGCATTCTTACTACTTCAGCCATTGTTTAGGTATCTTCTATTTAGTTAAAGTAATTCTAATTAATCCATTACAAAAGGATAATCCTCTTGCACATATACATCTTTGTAGATCTCATCCGCTGTAGGGTATGGAGACTCTTCCGCAAATTTCACTGAATCATCAACGATTTTCTTAATCTCAGCATCTACTTCTGCAAACCAAGCTTCGTCAGCATATTTATTCTCAACGATTGCATGCTTTGTCGCCAACAATGGATCTCTGCCTTTGTACTCTTCTAATTCTTCCTTCGTACGATATTTTGCAGGGTCAGACATCGAGTGACCTTTATAACGGTAAGTACGAATTTCTAGAAATGTAGGACCTTCACCTGCACGAGCACGTTGAACCGCCTCATCCATCGCATTGTGAACAGCAACGACGTCCATCCCATCAACAGGAGCACATGGCATATCAAAACCAAGCCCCATTTTATAGATATCCGTCATGTTTGTTGTACGTTGTACTGAAGTACCCATTGCATATCCGTTGTTCTCACAAACGAAAATTACAGGCAACTTCCACAACATCGCCATATTCAATGTTTCGTTGAAAGCACCTTGACGTACAGCGCCATCACCCATATAACAGATGTTCACGTTGTTTGTTCCTAAGTATTTTTCAGCAAATGCAATACCAGCACCCAATGGAATCTGGCCACCTACAATACCGTGTCCACCCATGAATTTGTGCTCCTTAGAGAAAAAGTGCATAGAACCACCTTTACCTTTTGAACAACCAGTAGCTTTACCGAACAACTCCGCCATACAAGCATCTGCTGAAACGCCTTTTGCTAAAGCATGAGCGTGGTCGCGGTATGCTGTAATCAATGAATCTTCCGGCTTAATAACTGACATTGTCCCAGCTACTACTGCTTCTTGTCCAATATATAAGTGACAAAATCCGCGTATTTTTTGCTGCCCGTATAATTGGCCAGACTTCTCTTCAAACTTGCGCATGAGTAGCATTGATTTATACCACTCTAAATAGGTTTCTTTTGTTATAGGTGTTGAACTCATTTGTACGAATTGAATTTCTTTACTTAACTGACTACAAATCTAATCAATATTAACGAGATTTCGGATAAATTTTAGGCGACATTTAACGCATTTTGTCATAGGACTAACAAAATTCAAGACCGATATAAATAACAAACGGCCCATTTAAGGCCGTTTTATGTTATGCTAATATTTTTAATAGATTTTCTAGCGTTACTTTCTGCTGCTCGCCGGATTCCATATTCTTTAAACTCCATTGTCCGGAAGCTACTTCCTCGTCTCCGACCAATAAAACATAAGGTATCTGCTTGGAATCTGCATAGCTCATCTGCTTCTTCAGCTTCACTGCCGACGGATAAAGTTCAGCTGCAATACCTGCTTCACGCAATTTGAACAATATTGGTAAAGTAGAGCCTTCTAAAGCCTGATCGAAATTGATGATCAACACTTTCGTACGTTCAGCATTGCTCGGAGGAAACAGTTGCAATTCTTCCAAAACATCGAAGATGCGATCCGCACCAAAGGACACTCCGACACCGGTCAGGTCTTTTAAACCAAACATACCGGTCAAATCGTCATAACGACCACCACCACCAATACTCCCCATCTGCACCTCGTTTGTCTTCACCTCGAAAATACATCCGGTATAGTAGTTTAGACCACGTGCTAACGTGATATCCACTTCCACTTCCTTCTCCAAGATCGCAGATTGACCTAATTTCAAGAGATAATCAAACACGGTCTCAATCTCTTCAACGCCTTTCAATCCAACAGTTGAGCCAGCCAATACCGTCTTCAAAGAATCCAATTTCTCTTGGTTCGAACCGCTAAGTTCTATAATCGGTTTTAATACAGCTAAGTCAGCCTCAGTAAACCCGCGTTCTAAAAGCTCTTTATTCACCCCTTCCAACCCGATTTTATCCAACTTATCAATAGCAACAGTCATATCGACAATCAGTTCAGGCTTCCCGACAACTTCTGCAATTCCAGAAAGAATCTTACGGTTGTTCAACTTGATGTTGAAATCCTTTAAACCCAATTTTGTCAAAGCCTCATGATAGATCAAGACAAACTCTGCCTCATTCAACAAGGAATCAGAACCAACCACATCGACATCGCACTGGTAAAACTCACGGTATCTCCCTCTTTGAGGACGATCTGCACGCCATACCGGCTGGATTTGGAAACGTTTGAACGGTAAAGAAATCTCATTTTGATGCATCACCACGTAACGTGCAAAAGGAACAGTCAAATCATAGCGTAGAGCCTTCTCTGAAATCGAAGAGATTAATGCGGTGGAGTTCTTCTCCGCCAATAAGTTTTCTGGAGCTTTCGATAAGTAATCTCCCGAATTCAAGATCTTAAAAATCAACTTATCACCTTCGTCTCCATACTTTCCGGTCAATGTACTCAGATTCTCAAACGAAGGAGTCTGAATCTCACTATACCCGTATTTCTTGAAAATCGTCTTTAATGTATTGTAAATGTGATTGCGTTTCTCCATTTCTACCGGAGTAAAATCACGTGTTCCTTTAGCTAATGATGGTTTAATTGATGCCATGAGGGCAAAGGTAGCAAAAATAGTATTTAGTAGTTAGTATTTAGTATTAAGACCTAGGGTGGATAATAAAGCACTATTTTTTTGCAAAGAGATGCGTGTGAACATGAGACATGAACAGAAGGATAAGAGTTCCATATTCCTTTAAAAAAATAAGGAATATCTTCCGACTAGGATCTAACTACTAAATACTAGCTACTAAATACTACCCTATTCAAATATCTTCAAATACTCGCAGGCTTTTTCAGCGGCCATTTTCTCGGCGCTTTTCTTGTTGAAGTCGCGGCCGACTCCACAATCTTCGCCATCTACGACCACTTTAACAGAGAACATCTTGGCAGACTCTCCTTCGGGGTTATCGATCTGAATAAAGGCAACCTCTTTTCCACTGTGCTGACACCATTCGATTAAACGGCTTTTGAAATTGGTTTCAGTAATTTCCAAAGTATGTATATCGACGTGTGGTTTGATAATGCGTGATAGTAAAAATTCACGAGTGAATTTATATCCTTTATCCAAATAAACGGCTCCAATCAATGCTTCGAATGCATCGCCCAATAAAGAACCCTGCTTATTAGGATAACTGATCATGCGCGCATCAAACTCAATCAACTCGTTAAAACCGAGTTTGCGCG
Source organism: Sphingobacterium sp. UBA2700 (assembly GCA_002354335.1). GTDB lineage: Bacteria > Bacteroidota > Bacteroidia > Sphingobacteriales > Sphingobacteriaceae > Sphingobacterium. The sequence continues at coordinate 441,464 of DELI01000005.1, forward strand.
AAAGCTGATTCAAGTTTGCACGAGAAACGATCTTCGAACGCATCTCGGTTAAGAAACCTTCATCTTTGTAGGGGTAAAGCTTAAACAATAGTTCTGCAACAACAGAACCCAGCACGGCATCACCTAAAAATTCTAATCGTTCGTTGCTATTTTTGACCCCTTCTTTAATCGGTTTAGCAACCGATTTATGTCGAAACGCCATTTGATATAATCTGACATTCCCCGGCACAAAGCCTAAGATATTCTTTAACTTCTTGAAGTAAGCTTTTTGGGGAGATAAATACAGTTTATAAACACTAATCGGCATACCAACATCTTTAAGAAGAAATAGGTAGTTTTGGAGAAAACTACCTATTCAATTCCTTATCTTTTTCTTTCAACCAAAACTATGCTTTGTATTTTTTAACAATCAAAGAAGCATTGTGTCCACCGAAACCGAATGTATTGCTTAACGCAGCATTAACAACACGCTTCTGTGCTTTGTTGAAAGTAAAGTTCAATCTATTATCAATTTCAGGGTCGTCCGTAAAATGATTGATTGTAGGAGGTACAATATCATTTTGTACAGCAAGAATCGAAGCAATCGATTCTACTGCTCCCGCAGCACCTAACAGGTGACCTGTCATTGATTTTGTAGAACTAATATTCAATTCATATGCATGATCCCCAAATTGCTCAATAATAGCTTTGGTCTCACTCACATCGCCTACTGGAGTCGATGTACCATGCACGTTAATATAATCAATAGCTGTTGCATCTAAATTTGCATCAGCCAACGCTTTGCTCATCGCTAAGCGAGCGCCTAATCCTTCTGGATGCGAAGCAGTAATGTGATATGCATCTGCACTCATACCACCCCCAGCAATCTCAGCATAGATTTTTGCACCGCGTGCTAAAGCATGTTCTAAACTTTCTAAAATAATAGCACCTGAACCCTCGCCAGAAACAAAACCGTCGCGATCCTTATCAAAAGGACGTGATGCAGTTTTCGGATCATCATTACGAGTGGAAAGCGCATGCATTGCATTGAACCCGCCAATACCAGCTTCATTAATCGTTGCCTCAGAACCTCCGCTGATAATAACATCTGCTAAACCCATACGGATATAGTTAAAAGCATCAATCATCGCGTTGGTAGCCGACGCACAAGCCGAAACTGCTGAAAAGTTAGGACCTCTCAAGCCATGACGCATAGAGATATGTCCCGGAGCTAAATCAATTAACATCTTCGGAATAAAGAATGGATTGAAACGTGGTGTACCATCGCCCTTTGCAAATCCAGCAACCTCATCCAAAAATGTAGTCAAGCCCCCAATACCTGACCCCCAAATTACACCAATACGATTGGTGTCTAGTTTATCAAACTCTAATCCCGCATCTTTGACAGCTTCGTCAGTCGATGCAATTGCATATTGAACGAAAGGGTCGATTTTACGAGCCTCTTTACGATCCATATAGTTATGTGGATCAAACCCCTTTACTTCACAAGCAAACTGGGTTTTGAATTTTGACGCATCAAAATGCGTAATAGGAGCGGCACCACTTACACCATTAATTAAACCATCCCAGTATTCTGCGACGGTATTACCTAGGGGTGTAAGTGCACCCAATCCTGTTACAACTACTCTTTTAAGCTCCATTAATATGTTTGGCCTAATAAAATTAGTTAGTTAACGTTTTTTTCTAAATAAGCGATTGCTTGACCTACTGTGCTAATGTTCTCAGCCTGATCGTCTGGAATAGCAACGTTGAATTCTTTTTCGAATTCCATGATCAACTCAACTGTATCAAGTGAGTCTGCACCTAAATCATTCGTGAAAGAAGCTTCTGGTGTTACTTCGTTTTCATCTACACCTAACTTTTCAACGATAATAGCTTTTACTCTTGATGCGATATCTGACATGATTTTCTAGTTTAATTGTTTAATAAATCTGTGCAAAGAAAAAATAAATTTCCCCAAAAATCAAATCTTTTTGACTTTTGAAAACAAATAAAGAACAAAGTTACCCCAAGAAAGGTTTTTGAACCTGCTAAAAACTAACTCTATTCAATAATAACAAAAGAAATACGCTTTTACAAACTTAATCCTTTTTTAATGATATTTTTACGTTAAGCACCCTCTTTAATCTCTTGAAAACCGTATTTTTGCTAACTGAACTGAAAGAAATCATAGATTGAGCAAGATAACTTTTAAACTTGAAACCGACTTTGACCTGGAACTGGATTTTGTCCTGATCGGCATAAGCTCTGTCTTGAGAGACTATCGGCTTTGTCACTTTATCAACAAACATACAGGACTCAAACTCGTACATGGTAAAGAAGATTACATAGACCACAACGGAAAGGAAAAAGAAAAACCGCAGAACGAACTCGACTACCACATCATCTACGAGTCAAAGAAAAACAAACCCAGCGTACAACATCATTTCATAACCTACCGTTATAACAATCAAACTTACGACTTCGAATTCTATCTACTTAGCAATAAGTCGATTGAAGGCGGGACGCTAATTCCAGAAATTGTAAGCTTCGACTACTTTCTACTGATAAAACATTATATTGACGAAGAAGATCTAGAAGCACTTATTGAAAACATTAAAGCAATACCCGAAGTACTACTTGTAAAAGAAATAGACCCAACGGCATTGAAATCTAAAGAAAATCTGATATTTTAGCGAATTATTTTTAGATAGTGTAAGTTATACACCAAAAACCTAAATCGAAACCCCTCGGGGAAATGTGTAGAACACTGCAAATAATATTGATTTAAAACATTAAAAAAAGACATTACATGGATAAACTAAAAAAGCGAACCAAAATTGTAGCTACTTTAGGCCCCGCTTCCTCGAAAAAAGAGGTATTGACCCGAATGATTGCTAAAGGAGTAGACGTTTGCCGTTTGAACTTCTCGCACGGAAGCCAAGACGACCACTTGAAAGTAATCAACACCATTAAAGAAATCAACCAAGAATTCCCGTTTAAAGTAGGTATCCTAGCTGACTTACAAGGTCCGAAGATTCGTATCGGTAAAATGAAAGAAGGTGGTGCTATCCTGATCAACGGAAGCCAGGTTGAAATCACAACACAAGAATTGGTTGGCGACGAAAACCGCATCTATATTACCTACGAAAACTTCCCGAACGACGTTAAAGAAGGTGAAATCATCCTATTAGATGATGGAAAATTGCAATTACGCGTTTTAAACACAAATCATATCGACACGGTAAAATGTGAAGTTGTTCACGGAGGTATCCTAACATCTAGAAAAGGAGTCAATCTACCGAACACCAAAGTATCTATCCCTTCATTAACTGAAGAAGATTTAGATAACCTAAACTTCGCCTTAGACCATGGCGCTGATTGGATCGCGATGTCATTCGTTCGTTCGGCAGAAGATATCAAACAGTGTAAAGAGATTATCGAAGCGAAAGGGTCGCACGCTCGCGTTATTGCGAAAATTGAAAAACCAGAAGCAATTGATAATATCGACGCAATTATCGAGGCAACAGACGCTGTGATGGTTGCTCGTGGTGATTTAGGTGTTGAGATGCCTATGGAAGAGGTTCCAGGCCTACAAAAAATCATCGCTCAAAAATGCCGTAACTTAGCGAAGCCAGTAATCATTGCTACCCAAATGTTGGAGAGTATGATTACAACTCCGCGTCCTACACGTGCAGAGGTAAACGACGTAGCCAACTCCGTAATTGATGGTGCAGATGCTGTAATGCTTAGTGGAGAAACTTCAGTTGGTGAATTCCCTGAGATCGTAATCGAAACAATGGCGAAAGTAATCACTCACGTAGAGAGCACATCATATCCTTACTATAGTGAGAAAGAGACATTAGGTACTGTGGAAGTTACACGTATCCCTGATGCGATCTGTGGATCATCTATCTTCTTAGCAGAGAAAACAAAAGCTTCGGCGATCGCCGTTATGACGGCGTCAGGCTATACAGCTTTAGAAATCTCTAGCTACCGCCCTGATGCGGATATCTATGTGTTCACAGGTAATGATAAATTATTGACACAGTTGAGTCTTGTATGGGGTGTACAGTCCTTCATCTATGACAAATACGAAAGTACCGATGGTACCATTCAAGATGTAAATGGTTTATTGCAGAAATACCACTTGGTTGAGCCTGGACAAATCGTGATCAATACATCTTCTACGCCACTTCACGCAAAAGGTAGAACAAATACTATCCGCGTTTCAGAAGTGAAATAAGTAGAATGCTTAAAATAAAAATAAATGAAGGCCGTTTGAAAAGATGGCCTTTATTTTTTACAGGTGCCTGTCGTCAAAAACCGTAAGAAATTTCATCCCCACTAGCATTTCAACGGAAACACGAAGGTTTCCATCAATAATTATTTCTTCTTTCGATCTAATGGCTCTGTGCCAGGCATCGGCGAATTCTTCTTCCCATCCAAAGGTTTAATTAAAATAATCGAATCGTCTTTCTGTATCAACTGACGGTTCATCAAACTATTGGGAATATCGACGGGCTTTGATCGAGAGCTATCATGAGGGAGATTATGCTTTGTACCGTCCGGCATAATCTTGAAGTTGGGGCGCTCAATCTTTAAGCTGTCTGCCCATTCTGGCAAGCCCTTTTGCTTAGGGACGATATTTTCCTTATTTTGTGCTTGGGAGTTCGTCAGCAAACCAAACGTCAGAAGAAATAATGTGGCAACCGTTTTCATATGCAAATCTTTTAGCTATCTAAATATACTCACTATCGAGCCTATGCGGTCTATTAAACCTTCATAATCGCTGTTAAATTGTGTTAAATGAAAAAAACCACATCAATCCCTTATTATTTTTGTAACAAATGAAGAAAAGAAGTATTACGTTGATTATAGGATTGATGTCCATCGCGCTCTTGGGTGTTATGGCCATGCAGTATTACTTCATCCGGGAGTCATTCAAACAAAAGTCAAAGCTATTTGACGAAGCTGTAAAAGCCTCACTAACAGCAGTCGCGAATAAAATTGAACGCATTGAGATTTATGAATTTGCCCGTCAGCAAGAACGTGAAAATCAAGAGAAATTCAGACAAGACCAAGAACGGCTGCAGAAAAACGAACAGATTTTAGCACTCCAAGTTAAATATCAGGACAGCATCAAATTGCTGCAACGCCTTGCTTTTTCACACACGCAGCGCTTCAATGAGATGGAAACTCGATTGAATCAGCAGTATCCTACAGTATTGATCAGCAATAATTTCTATGAAACCTATATCCGCCGCAAGGAATACAATCATCTTGTTCGAATTACTTTAGAGCAGGGCTATACCAGCGAAATGACAATCGGAGAATTTGCGCGCGTTTATGCTATACGTGAAATCAAAGAGGTAAAAGCAAAAGACGATAGCGCCCGTTATGTCATCCCTATCTTCGGACCGAATTCCGCGATCACGGCAACTTTCGAAATCCGAACCCTCCCTCCTCCGGTTGACCTCCGCGTACTATCACAGATCGACGTGTTAGAGAAGAAGTTAAATAAGCTCCGCAATCAGAAATTAATCGGCGCAGAAACGCTCTTTGACTCCCTGAAAATTATGGGAGGAAAACAGAGTGCCATCATGGAAGATGTAGCCATTGGTATGCAATTATCCAAGCGCCCCTTGGAACAGCGTATCGATAAAACACAGGCAGTGGATTTGTTGATCAATGAGTTAGATCAACGCGGTATCAACTCCTCTTTCGTGATGCAGGTTCGTAATTCAGAAAACAGCCCATTGGTCTTCCAAGCGATTTTCAATTATAAAGATGAGAAAATCAAAGAGACCAATACACCGCCAATGATCTACAAGGCTCGACTATTTCAGAGCGACGAAGGTAAATCTCCTGGCGAGTTGCGCGTATATTTCCCCAATAAGGGTTCCGTCATTGCGAGCACCATGGGCTATTGGTTGTTGCCGATTCTTGCTTTGCTAGCTTTATTGATCGGCTGTTTCGCCTATACTTTACGCATGATCCTCCGTCAGAAGAAAATATCGGAGATGAAAACGGATTTCATCAACAATATGACGCATGAGTTCAAAACCCCTGTTGCTACCATCATGATTGCCTCGGAGTCATTGAAAGATCCGGAAATCTCAGCCGATGAACGTAGAGTAAGCAAACTCGCCAATATCATTTATGACGAAAATGTGCGCTTAGGCTCTCACATCGAGCGTGTGCTTAATATTGCTCGACTGGAAAAAGAAAATCTAAAAATAGAGCGCACCAATGTGCAGATCAACAACTTAGCCAATGCGGTATTAGAAAGCATGAAGCTGCAGTTGGAAAAAGCGGAAGGAACCTTGAACATACACCTGGATGCCGAGCATGATTTGGTGATTGGAGATGAACTCCACCTATCGAATGTCATGTACAATCTTGTGGATAACGCCATTAAATACAGTAAAGATCGGCCTGAAATTACATTTAAAACTTTCAACCGCGGAAAGAACATCGTTATTGCTGTTTCCGACAAAGGAATCGGTATGACGAAAGAACAATCGGAGAAAATTTTTGACCAATTTTACCGCATTCCGACCGGAAATATCCATAACGTGAAGGGCTTTGGATTGGGATTAAGCTATGTTAATGACATTATAAAACGCCTCAATGGAAAGATCACTGTGAAAAGTGAGAAAGATAAAGGCACACAATTTGAAGTAACTTTACCATTAAAGCATGCCTCACAAGAGGTTGCTTAATAAAATAGCAAAGGAATTATATGAATCAAAAAATATTATTAGCCGAAGATGACCCTAACTTGGGCGATCTTTTGAAAGACTATCTGGAACTAAAGGGCAAATTTGATGTGGTATTGAGCAAGGATGGTCAAGAAGCATTGGAAGCCTTTAGAAAGGATAATTTTGACTTATGTATCCTCGATGTCATGATGCCTAAAAAGGATGGCTTCTCCTTAGGTAAAGACATTCGTAAGATCAATCAAACTATACCAATCATCTATGCGACAGCAAAAGGGATGATGGAAGATAAAACCCAAGCTTTCGAGTTAGGCGGCGATGATTATATCACCAAACCATTCCGAGTAGAAGAACTACTCCTAAGAATAAACGCACTCCTAAAAAGAGCTGCAAAAGACAAAGATGAAGAAGTTGCGGATAAATTCGAAATTGGCGATTACTTCTTCGATTACACCAGTCAGATTATATCTTACAAGGGTCAACAACAAAAATTATCTACAAAAGAAGCCGAGCTTCTTCGTCTGTTATGCTTAAAAAAGAACGATGTCCTAACCCGCGAGGAAGCACTCGTTAAAATCTGGCATGACGACAATTATTTCACCGGCCGTAGTATGGATGTTTTCTTAAGTAAATTGAGAAAATACTTGAAAGAAGACCCCAACGTCGAGATCGTCAATGTACATGGTAAAGGGTATAAGCTTTTGGTAAGCTAGTTTTTTTTAGATATAAGATATTAGATTTTAGACGTAAGATATAAGACATTAGATATTAGAACCTGCAGCAATGTAGGTTCTTTTTTTGTCGCTGCTTTTTAGGAAGAGGACTCTGAATTAGGAGAGGATGAAAATTGTCTTGAACCAGGGAAAAAGGATTTTAGGATTGACAGGATGTTTTGTCTTTGAACCAGGAAAAGAAGGATGCAAGGATAATCAGGATCAGCGAATTGGTAAAGTTGGAGACGTTTAGTGAAACGTCTTTACGCGGTTCGTCATGATTACCGCCTATATAGTCCAAAATTGTATAGAAGCCAATTGGACGCCAATGAGTAGAGACGTTTCACTAAACGTCTACTATAAAACACAATCGCCCCCTCATATGTCACAATACCCGATTCTGTCAATCCTAAAATCCTTTTTTTCCTGGTTCAAAGACAAAATCTAATATCTTACGTCTAATATCTGACATCTAATAAAAATCCCACTTCCCGAAGTCCGTTCTGTAGTCTTTCCTCTCCCAATCCAGACACGACCTTATAGTTGGCATTTAGCGCATCTAGTTCATCTTTCCAGACCTGCATAAAGTGCGCTCTTTCTGTTGGAAAATCTCTAAGTGGGTCATCTTCCCAAGGAAGATCGATATCCATGAGCAGGTAAAAATCGTATTGCCTTTTCTTAATTTCATCGGTTACAACCTTTGGCGTGTCATTGAAAAGATGGTCGCACCATATCTTGACGGTCAGAATTGTCGTGTCACAAACGATTATAGAAGGCTTAGACGCAAGGAACGCGTCTTCGAGTGCTACTTGTCCATAAAACATGTTGACTTCGTCCTGAAGCGTGTATTCGCGATTTAAATGTTCGCAATAATATCTCGCATATTCCGGAACGGCTAATGTCTTTAGCTCGCTGGCGAGGTATTTCGCCATGGTCGATTTCCCGGTAGACTCCGGTCCGACGACAGCGATCTTGATAGTCTTGTTTTCAGTAGCCTGCATAAAAACACAATATTACTGAAAATTAAGATAGCTTTTTCGCCAATCTCGATATCCATTCCACGCAATAATTGTAAAAGCAATGTATAAAATCGCTGTTAGAATTAAATCCTTGTGGATATAGAGCGGGATATAACATAAATCAACAAACACCCAGAGCAACCAATTCTGTAGCACTTTACGCGTCATCAAGAACTGGGCAACCAAACTGGTCGCAGTACAGAACCCATCAATGTAAGGCACATCGGAATTGGTTTTCTGATCTAGGAAATAACCGAGAATACCTGCAATCAATAAAATAATTACAATAGTCAATCCCAATTGCTTGCTGTTGAAGGATGTAATCGGCTTCTCCTCAGAATGTGCTCGCCTATTCCAATAATACCATCCGTATATTGCTGTGCCGAGGAAGTAAACTTGTAAAGCAGAATCCCCATAAAGTTTAGCATGATAGAAGATATACAGATAGAGGCTAACGCTAATAATACTGATTGGCCAGTTCCATATATTTTGTCTTGCGGCGAGGAATACACAGAGGAATCCAGAGATGGTTGCAAGCCACTCCAACAAGCTGGTTTCTAGAAATTGTTGGTAAAGTTGAGAGAGAAAATCCTGCATTCTTCAGTTATTAAGGACAACTAAAGATAGCAATAATAAAGAAAGAAAGGTCCTCTACAAGCTATTGAACCAATTTATTGGCGCAGTTTGTACTTGCAAAAGATTCTGGTTTCGCCTTGAAGATGAATCCCATTCCCAAGATATAGCCCATGGCTTCTTTGAGTGCGGTATTGGATTGAAAGTTGGGATTGGTGTTGATGTCAGCGTGGACTTCAAGGTCTACGGAATACTGGTCGAGAAGTGGACAAAGCTCGTACGCCGTTTCGATGGAGTGTTGTACTTCGAGGAGCATCCTCTCTTTGATACTCATGTTGTGCATTTTGCGATCCTTATGGATGAACATAAAGCCACCGCGGTGTTCCCGGAGGAAGACAATAACCGTCGCGAATTCGACAATACCGCGCTTAACTTGGGAGTCGGTGCCGATATAAACCTTCAATTTGTTGCCTAGGTTCTGTTCGCGGATAATGGTGTCCTCAACTGCGGATAGGATCGGGAGCTTTAATAATTCTCCATTGTATTTTTGCCATTCCATATACAAAGGTTTTGTTATCTAAATGTACTGATAAACTGTCCATTATATTTTTATTATATATTAACTAATTGCTAAATGTTTGTTTACTCCTGTGTGAAGCTATTACTCTTTATTGCCATATGCAAGATCACCGGCATCCCCTAAACCAGGAACGATATAAGACTTACTCGTCAACTCATTATCGACCGCCCCTACCCAAATTTGAACTTCCGGAAGGAATGCCCTAACATGCTGAATCCCCTCTTCTGAAGCAATCACTGTCGCGATATGAAGCTCTTTGATATTATATTCACTCAATAAATCCTTACAGCAAAGTACCAGGCTCTTTCCCGTCGCCAGCATAGGATCAGCCATGATGACCACCTTGTCGTCCAGATTAGGCGTGTTCTGATATTTCTTGTGGATTTCAAACTCTCCGCTTTTCTTAGTGTGACGATAGGCGGCAATAAAAGCACTGTCAGCACGATCAAAAACGTTTAATAGTCCTTGATGAAATGGCAAACCCGCGCGCATAATCGTAGCAATAACAGGCTGCTGAGGCATCAAGTGTGTATTTGCCACGCCTAGCGGAGTTTCCACGTCGACATAATGGTACTCTAATGTCTTACTGATTTCATAGGCCATTACTTCTCCAAGACGTTCTAGATTCCGCCGAAACCGCATCCGATCTTGCTGTATCCGTACATCTCTTAATTCTGCCAAAAAATGATTGGCAATGCTGTTCTGTTTTGTTAAGATCGTTATCATGACAAAAAGTCTTGTTGTTAAGCAATTTAATAATTATTTTTCGCAATTGAGTGCGTTAATCAGTTATTCTAGAAACGGAATAATATTTGATAAATTAGCGTGGAAAGGGAAGCATGAAATTTCAATTAACATCTGAATATAAACCCACTGGCGACCAGCCTCAAGCAATCAAAGAGTTAGTTGCTGGCGTTGAGCAGGGAGAGCAATATCAAACATTATTAGGGGTAACGGGATCTGGTAAAACATTTACTGTGGCGAATCTAATTCAAGAAACGCAGAAACCAACCCTTATTTTAAGCCACAATAAGACTTTGGCAGCACAGCTGTATGGAGAATTTAAACAGTTCTTCCCCAATAATGCGGTGCATTACTTCGTGTCTTATTACGACTATTACCAACCGGAAGCATTTATAGCTTCTTCCAACACGTATATTGAGAAAGATTTAGCAATCAATGAGGAAATAGAGAAACTTCGATTAGCAACGACTTCTGCGCTGATGTCGGGACGGAGAGACGTTATTGTGGTCTCCTCCGTATCCTGTATTTACGGTATGGGTAACCCTGAAGATTTCTCCCGGTCGATCTTCCGATTTGGCGTAGGTACCACCATTAGCAGAAATGCCTTTTTACATAAATTGGTGGAAATCCTCTACGCAAGGACTACGGCAGACTTCAAACGCGGTACGTTTAGAGTAAAGGGTGATACAGTCGATGTCTATCCCGCTTATATGGATAACGCTTACCGCATTTCTTTCTTCGGCGATGATATCGACGAGCTAAGCGAAATAGATCCCGTGTCGGGAAGAACGCTGCAAAAGCATGAGACTCTAGCTTTATTTCCAGCGAATCTTTTCGTTACACCAAAGGAAAAGTTCACCCAATCAATTTGGGGTATTCAGGAAGAATTGGTCCATCGCAAGGCACAGCTAGAAGATGAAGGCAAGATGTTGGAGGCCAAGCGACTTGAAGAGCGTGTTAATTACGATTTAGAGATGATGCGCGAACTCGGCTACTGTTCCGGAATTGAGAACTACTCCCGATTTTTCGATGGTAGACAGCCAGGCATGCGCCCCTTCTGTTTGATTGATTATTTTCCGGATGATTATCTGATGGTTATTGATGAAAGCCATGTAACCATCCCACAATTGCGTGCGATGTATGGTGGTGACCGATCAAGAAAGATCTCTTTAGTAGAGCACGGCTTCCGATTGCCGGCGGCATTAGATAACCGTCCATTGAACTTCCCGGAATTCGAATCCCTGACCAATCAAACGGTATATGTTTCGGCTACTCCAGGGGATTATGAATTGCAACAGACCGAAGGTGTTGTTGTCGAGCAAGTCATTCGTCCTACAGGTTTATTAGACCCTATTATAGAAGTCAAGCCTGCTATCAACCAGGTCGATGATTTCTTGGAAGAAGTCGATAAGACCATTAAAGAAGGCGGAAGAGTGCTAGCGACAACCCTGACGAAACGGATGGCGGAAGAACTGACTAAGTATATGACCCGCCTGAATATCAAAGTCCGTTACATCCACTCTGAAGTAAAAACCTTAGAACGCGTGGAAATACTTCGCGGACTGCGCTTGGGCGAATTTGATGTCCTTGTTGGTGTCAACCTATTAAGAGAGGGTTTAGATTTACCGGAAGTGACCTTAGTCGCTATATTAGACGCGGACAAAGAAGGTTTCTTACGGTCTGAACGTTCGTTAATCCAAACGATTGGACGTGCGGCACGTAATGAGAAAGGTCGCGTAATTATGTATGCAGACAAGATGACGGATAGTATGCGGATTACCATCGATGAAACAAACAGACGTCGTGATAAGCAAATCAGTTACAACTTAGAACATGGCATTACCCCGCGTACCGTTGGAAAAACAAAAGAAGAGATTCTAGAGCAAACGTCGGTTGCTGATATGGGCGTAGGACCAAAAGCTTATATTGAACCGGATGCGGCCGCTTCAGTTGCTGCCGATCCACTGATCGAATACATGAGCGATAATGAAATGAAGAAAGCGATAGAAACAGTTCGCAAGCGGATGGAAAAAGCAGCTAAAGAGATGGAATTCTTAGAGGCAGCAAAATTACGCGATGAGATGTTTGCGCTGGAGAAAGCCTATGAAGACAAATTCGGAAAGAAATAGATTCTTCGATTCTTAGAACGTATTATATAGCATTAAAAAGCCACCCTAACTAGGTGGCTTTTTTAGTTTATTTTATCAGTCTACCCGGAAACTGTGTTATATTTTCTAGCGTTAATTGTTGCATAACCTGATACAATTGTGCTTTGAACATCGTTATGGTATGATCGGCACCCTCATCCCCTAATGCTCCGACACCATACATAAATGGGCGTCCCATAAAGTTGAAGTCTGACCCCACGGCATAGGCTCTTCCTAAATCCACCCCAGAGCGTATCCCGCCATCCAACATAATCTTTATCTTTTCCTTATACAGCGGATTTGAAGCCAATTTAATCAATGAATTTATCGAAGACTCACCAGCATCGATTTGTCGGCCACCATGGTTTGAAACAATGACCCCATCGGCACCTAATTGTATTGCAGCTTCCATATCCTCATCGGTTGTAATACCTTTTAACACTAAGGGTCCTTGCCAGATATCACGGATCGCTTTCACTTTCTCCACATTCACTTTCCCCGTGAAAGTACGGTTCATAAACTGTCCGAGTTGCGCAAGATCTAATCCCTTTTCCATATAAGGTTTCAACGTGGCAAAGGAAGGAATCCCGTGCTGTAGCGTCTTAATCCCCCAAGTCGGACATACCATTGCCTGCAAGATGTTTTGGATATTCATCTTAGGCGGCATAGAAAGACCCGATTTAATTTCACGATATCGCAAGCCGAATGAAGGAACATCCACCAATACCACCAAAACAGGACATTCAACATCTTTTAAACGACGTAGAATATCATCTCTCAAGCGATTCTCGGTAGGATGATAAAGCTGAAACCAGGCCTTCCCATCGGAGACCTCGGCGATGCGTTCAATAGAACTGGTAGAGACCGTGCTTAAGGTATAAGGTATATCATGCTTGGCAGCGGCTTTTGCTAAAATTTCAGGTGCATTAGGCCACATTAATCCTTGTAATCCTATCGGTGAAATCCCAAAAGGAGCAGCATAAGTTCGGCCGAATAAGTTAACCGACATATCAATATCCCCAGCAACATGCAGATACTGCGGCTTTAGAAGAATATCGTCAAAATCATTCTCATTTCTTGCTAAGTTGAGCTCTTCATTGCAACCTCCTTCAAGGTAGTCAAAAGCAAACTTAGGAATTCTTGACTTCGCTTTACGCTTTAAATCAGTAACTGACGGATATTTTGAATTGTATTTGAATAGTATTTTTTTACTCATGGATCTAAATTGATCGGTTAGAACGTTAGTCGTCTAATTTAAGGCAAATAATCGACAAGACTGTCCTGTACTCTGATGTACAGGATAGAAAATCGGTAATTAGGAAAATACTAGGAGTTTAGTCTTTTATGCCCAATTTCTCAACAACAGATCGGTGCCCCGCTTTCCCATAGAAAATTATATGATCCACCTTGGTACCAAGACCCGATGTTCCCTCCTTCTGTTGAATAAAAATACGCTCTACACGCATTTTCACATTGTTAACCGTGGTTTCAACATAGGAACCCTTATGTGATTTGATGTGCAGGAAAAACTTTTGACTTGGCAGGGAAACGATGGACGCTTCATAAGTATCTGAATCTACAACTTGCGTAGATATGCCATAAGCAAAGTTTCGCTGAATTACGGAAAGTGGTTTAATTTTTCCATCCTCATCGAATAATTCACGATATACTTCGATGGGATCCTTCTTATTGATGTTGCCATCCTCAAGCCGATTCAAAGCGTAGATATAAGTATTATGCCCTCGATTGTGTTGGATGTAAAATAGAACGTCCGTCATGTTCGAGGGTTTGGGGTATCCTGATTGCGCAAGAACCGGGAGGATCAAATTAATCAGGCAGACTAATAGCAGCGTATGCTTCATATGATATGAAATTTGCTTTTAAATTACAGCAAATTATATTAAGCAAAGGTAAAGTTTTAGTAAAAAAATTTAATCTACTCCGCCGCCACGATTCATGAATTTTGAAATTAACCAAATAATCAAGGCAACAACAATAACTACCATGATAATTCCGGACCACATACCTGCTTTAAAAATCCCTTCAATTGCAGCACAGCTACTTAATAAAGTAGTTACTGCGAATACCATAACTCCTAATGATAATCTGTTCATATTGTTTTCTTCTTTTATTTCAAAACAATAACGATAACAAATAGTTTGAGCTATTCTATTCTTTCCAACGACTTGCTATTCGAGAGACGCCATAACCCTATGTAAGTCAGCAAGCTAAAATTTTATACTGCCCCTTAATTTATTTCAATTTATTCGTACGTTTATTTTTATAAATCCTAAATAATGAAAAAACAATTATCCCTCTGGGATGGAATCATGATTGTCATGGGTTCGATGATAGGTAGTGGTATCTTCATTGTGAGCTCTGATATGATGCGACAACTTGGCTCCGGATATTGGCTGATTGCCGTATGGTTGATTACCAGCATTGCAACCATTGCAGCCGCAATATGTTATGGCGAGCTCTCCTCGCTGTTCCCAAAAGCAGGCGGACAATATACCTATCTCACAGAAACCTTCGGTAAAATGACGGGCTTTCTTTATGGCTGGAGCTTGTTCGCTGTTATTCAGACGGGAACAATTGCAGCCGTCGCAGTTGCCTTTGGCAAATTTACGGGCTACCTCTTCCCGCAACTAAATGATGCCCCTCCACTTTACCAAAACGGCAGTTTCATGATCACCTGGATGCAGATCCTCGCTATTCTCGTCATACTCCTGCTGACTTATATCAATACAAAGGGAATACAGAGCGGAAAAATCGTGCAGTTTCTTTTTACATCCTCTAAAATCATTGCTTTGATCCTGCTAATAATTGGGGGCGTCTATTTAATAAAATCAAATTTCTTCTTCGAAAACATTTCCTACAGATGGGATGCCTTTCAAAATCTAAAAGGGGAAGGCTGGACTAGTATTTCTGGGGCTACACTAATGGGAGGAATCGCTGCTGCAATGGTAGGTTCCATTTTCAGTAGCGTAGCATGGGAGAATGTGACCTTTATAGCTGGTGAAATGAAGAACCCCAAATGTGATGTCGTGCGTTCTATGGTGATTGGGACCACCTTAGTCATGGTCTTGTATCTATTCTGTAATTATGTTTATCTCTCAGCACTCAACCGCGATGAGATTGCTTTCGCGGCAAACGACAGGGTTGCCGTAGCAGCGGCTGAAAAGCTGCTGGGACATAGTGGCACTATTGCGATGGCCTTGTTGGTTATGGTTTCGACATTTGGCTGTGTGAATGGAATTGTGCTTTCTGGTGCTCGCGTATTTCAGACAATGGCAAAAGACGGCCTTTTTCTTAAACAGGCGATCGCGAACAATAAGCATGATGTTCCCGAAAGATCGCTGTGGTTACAAGGGATATGGGCATCCCTACTGTGCCTTAGTGGACAATACGGTAACCTATTGGATATGGTGTCTTTCGTTATTGTCATCTTCTATATGATCACCGTATTTGGCGTCATCTATCTGCGCGTGAAGAAACCTACGCTAGAAAGAAGTTATAGAACATTCCTCTATCCGATTACGCCATTGATCTATCTCATTATAGGAACTGTATTCTGTGTGCTATTAATCTTGTTCAAGCCGAACTATACCTGGCCAGGATTTATCCTCATTATGATGGGTGTACCGATCTATTACCTGAGCAAACGAGCAAATAAATAGCATAGCCGCCGGAAATAGCACAAAAAAACGGTCTGCATATCACTACGCAGACCGTTTCATACGATATTTTATATTACTACAAGCTAAGTTTATTCAGCTCTTAAAATCTTAGCGGCTTCCACCATAGATTCTAACGCTGCTTTTGTCTCAGGCCAAGCACGAGTTTTCAAACCACAGTCAGGGTTAACCCATAATTGCTCAGCAGGAACTACCGCTTTTGCTTTACGAAGTAAATTCACCATTTCTTCCGTGCTAGGAACACGTGGAGAGTGGATATCATATACACCAGGACCAATATCGTTAGGATATTTAAAGTCAGCAAATGCATCTAATAATTCCATTTGAGAACGTGAAGTCTCGATTGTGATTACGTCAGCATCCATTGCAGCGATATCTTGGATGATATCGTTGAATTCTGAGTAACACATGTGTGTGTGAATCTGTGTATCATCATCAACGTTTGACGAAGAAACGCGGAATGAACGTACAGCCCAATCTAAATAGGCTTGTTGGTCAGCTTTGCGCAATGGTAAACCTTCGCGAATTGCTGGCTCATCAATTTGAATAATCTTGATACCTGCTTTTTCTAATGCTTGAACTTCGTCAAGAATAGCTAAAGCGATTTGGTAAGTCGTTGTTGAACGAGGTTGATCGTTACGTACGAAAGACCATTGTAAGATTGTAACAGGACCTGTTAACATTCCTTTCACTGGACGATTAGTCAATGATTGTGCATATGCTGACCAACGTACAGTCATATCTTCAGGACGGTACACATCACCATAAATTACCGGAGGTTTAACACAACGAGAACCGTATGATTGAACCCATCCGTTTTGTGTAAATGCATATCCTGCTAATTGCTCACCGAAGTACTCAACCATGTCGTTACGCTCGAATTCACCGTGTACTAATACATCGATATCTAATTCTTCCTGTAAACGGATTGTTCTTTCAGTTTCTTCTGCGATCTCTTTGTCGTATTGCTCTTGTGTGATCGCACCTTTTTTCAAGTCAGCTCTCCATTTACGAACATCTTTCGTTTGTGGGAATGAACCAATTGTTGTTGTTGCGAATCCTGGCAAGTTAAATTTCGCTTGTTGAGCAGCTTTACGAGCATCAAAGCTTGAAGTACGCTTTGCGTCTTCATCAGTAATGTTATTAACGCGCTCTTTAACTTCAGGTTTGTGGATTAATGGCGATGTACGACGGCTTTCTGCAGCAGCTTTGTTTGCTTCGAAACGCTCTTGCGTCGCAGCATCAACTTCACCATCTGCTAATACAGCTAAGTCTTTCACTTCCGCTAATTTTTGTTTAGCAAATGCTAACCAGTTTTTAACTTCTTTAGGAAGCGACTCTTCGTTATGCTCGTTATCTAAATCAAAAGGAACGTGCAACAATGATGATGAAGGAGCAACCCATACGCGGTCTTTTCCTAAAGCATCAACTGCTTGTTTGATTTTTACTAGAGAGTTTTCGTAGTCATTTTTCCAGATGTTTCTTCCTTCAACAATACCTAAAGATAAAGTCAATGAAGCTGGAACTTTTGATAATATAGTGTCAAGCTGATTTTCACCACGAACTAAGTCTAGGTGTAAAGCGTGTACCGGAAGACTAACTGCTGTGTCTTCGTTGTCACGTAGCGCTTCGAAATAAGTAGCAACGATTAATTTAACGCCTTTCGCAGCAGCAGCAAGTTTTTCAAAAACTTTACCGTACAATGCGCGAGTAGCATCATCAATATCAAGCGCTAAGAAAGGCTCGTCGATTTGAACGTATTGAGCACCAGCTTCCGCTAATTTTGATAAGATTTCTTCGTAAACAGGAAGTAAGTTGTCGATAAGGTCGATACGGTTAAATCCTGATTCTTTTTCTTTACCTAATAATAAGTAAGAGATTGGGCCAAGGACAACTGGCTTAGTTTCGATACCCAATTGTTTAGCTTCGTTATATTCGCTTAAGAATTTTTCAGAAGTTAATTTGAATTCTTGGTTTTTTACAAACTCAGGAACGATATAGTGGTAGTTCGTGTCGAACCATTTTGTCATTTCCATAGCAGTAACATCTACGCCACCCTCTTGGAAACCACGAGCCATCGCAAAATATAAGTCTAAGTTATATTGGCGATCGATTTTATTTAATAATGAATTGTAACGAGCAGGGATTGCACCTACAGTTAAAGATAAGTCTAATACTTGATCGTAAAAGGAGAAGTCATTTGATGGGATCAAATCGATACCCGCCTCTTGTTGAGTCTTCCAGTTGCCTTCACGGATTTTCAGTCCAGCTTGCAATAATTCTTCCGCGCTAATTTTTTTCGCCCAGTAAGCTTCGTTAGCTTTCTTTAGCTCGCGGAATGCACCCACACGTGGGTAACCTAAGTTGTTCGTTAATAACATACAGTATTGAATAAATTTTTAATCTACTATTTTACTTTGCTAGAGAAGGCCACTTAGGACTAGTGAACTTGGCTTATCATTCCTTTTTAAAGGTAGAATTTAGCACCTTGTCAAGAGACAGGTTGCTAAGGCTTCATCGGGTCTATTCCCTCTGCCTTTCTCTATAAGCGACGGCTAAGATATGGAGAAGATTTGAATAAAACAAAAAAAAAGTAGTTAGTATTTAGTAGTTAGTAGTTAGACCTATGGCGGAAAACCATTTTTAGGCATTAGATAAGAGAAGCTGTCTTGAAGCAGGAAACGAAGGATTCAAGGATTGACAGGATGTTTTGCATGCGGTAAAAGTGAGGGACAAATTGCCCGCCATAGGTCTTTATACTTAGTACTAAATACTAAATACTATTTCTGAACCAGGAAAGGAAGGATGCAAGGATTGACAGGATATTTTGCATGCCGTAAAAGTGAGTGACAAATTGCCCGCCATAGGTCTTTATACTAAGTACTAAATACTGATTACTGTTTCTGAACCAGGAAACGAAGGATTCAAGGATTGACAGGACATTTGGCATGCGGTAAAAGTGAGGGACAAATTGCCCGCCATAGGTCTTTATACTAAGTACTAAATACTAAATACTATTTCTGAACCAGGAAACGAAGGGTTCAAGGATTGACAGGATATTTGGCATGCGGTATAAGTGAGGGACAAATTGCCCACCATAGGTCTTTATACTAAGTACTAAATACTCAATACTGTTTCTGAACCAGGAAAGGAAGGATTCAAGGATTGACGGGATATTTGGCATGCGGTAAAAGTGAGGGACAAATTGCCCACCATAGGTCTTTATACTAAGTACTAAATACTAAATACTGTTTCTGAACCAGGAAAGCAAGGATTCAAGGATTGACGGGATATTTGGCATGCGGTAAAAGTGAGGGACAAATTGCCCGCCATAGGTCTTTATACTAAGTACTAAATACTATTTCAAAACAAACCAAAAAAAAGAACCTGCATTGCTGCAGGTTCTAAAATCTTACATCTAATATCTGATGTCTAAAATCTAATATCTAATGTCTAAAATCTAGTAACGATAGGCTTCCGGTTTGTAAGGACCTTCTACGGTAACACCGATATAGGCTGCTTGTTCTTGTGTTAATTCCTCTAATTCTACACCGATATGTGCTAAGTGCAAACGAGCAACTTTCTCATCTAGGTGTTTAGGAAGTGTGTACACTTGTTTTTCGTATTGGTCTGTGTTTGTCCACAACTCAAGTTGCGCAAGCGTTTGGTTAGTGAACGAGTTTGACATCACGAAAGAAGGGTGACCAGTCGCACAGCCTAAGTTTACTAAACGGCCTTCAGCTAATAAGATAATATCTTTACCGTCGATGGTATATTTATCAACTTGCGGTTTGATTTCCACTTTAGTCGATCCATAGTTTTCGTTTAACCAAGCAACATCGATTTCATTATCGAAGTGTCCGATATTACAAACAACTGTTTTATCTTTCATTGCTTTGAAGTGTTCTGGACGAACGATATCCTTGTTACCTGTCGTCGTTACAACGATATTAGCTTCAACGATAGCATCAGCCATTTTCTTCACTTCGAAGCCTTCCATTGCTGCTTGCAACGCACAGATAGGATCAATTTCCGTAACGATTACGCGAACTCCCGCTGAACGTAACGATTCTGCAGAACCTTTACCCACATCGCCGTAACCTGCTACAACCGCAACTTTTCCTGCTAACATTAAGTCTGTAGCGCGACGGATCGCATCTACTAAAGACTCGCGGCAGCCATATTTATTATCAAATTTCGATTTAGTAACCGAGTCATTTACGTTGATTGCAGGTAAGTGCAATGTACCGTTTTTCATGCGCTCGTATAAACGGTGCACGCCGGTTGTAGTCTCTTCAGAAAGACCTCTGATGCCATCGATTAACTCAGGGAATTGATCGAACACCATATTGGTCAAATCACCACCATCATCTAAAATCATATTTAGAGGCTGACGTTCTTCGCCGAAGAATAAAGTCTGCTCAATACACCAGTTGAATTCCTCTTCGTTCATCCCTTTCCAGGCGTAAACCGGAATTCCCGCAGCAGCGATTGCCGCAGCCGCATGATCTTGTGTTGAGAAGATGTTACATGATGACCAAGATACATCTGCACCTAACTCTACCAATGTCTCAATTAACACAGCAGTCTGAATCGTCATGTGCAAACAGCCGGCAATACGAGCACCTTTTAAAGGTTTAGAAGCACCAAACTCTTTACGAAGGCTCATTAATCCTGGCATCTCTGCTTCTGCCAATTCTATTTCTTTACGACCCCATTCTGCTAAAGAGATATCTTTCACTTTGTAAGGTACGTAGGTAGTTTCTAATGATGACATAAATAATCTTTAATTTAGTTTTTTGCGATACAAAATTACTTGATAGCCAACTCAATTCAAAATGCAATAGCATTATACCTGTAGAAATTGACATTAACTTGAGGAACCTTGCTTGACGTAACTCAGTTTTAAGACTATATTTGCATAAACTAAAAAGTAAAGAAAATGTACCCAGAATATCTAGTAGCTCCAATGCGTCAAGAACTTGTAGACGCAGGATTCCAAGAATTAAAAAGTGTTGAAGAAGTTGATGCAGCGATCCCTTCTGAAGGAACTGTGTTCGTTGTTGTAAACTCCGTATGTGGTTGTGCGGCAGCAAATGCACGCCCTGCTGCGAAAGCTGCAGTAAAAAACGCTAAACATCCGGACAAATTAGTTACGGTATTTGCAGGTATGGAAAAAGACGCTGTAGATAAAGCACGCCAGTATATGTTGCCTTATCCTCCATCGTCTCCAGCAATGGCATTATTTAAAGATGGACAGCTAGTCCACATGATAGAAAGACACATGATTGAAGGCCGTCCGGCTCAAATGATTGCTGACAACTTAGTCGCAGCATTTGACGAATACTGCTAACAATCTTTGTATTTTGAATTTTGAATACTGAAAAAGCTTCTTTTATTTTTAAAAGAAGCTTTTTCTTCATACAGACTTTTCTTTGTATTTTTAGCGATCAACCAACAATTATGAGAAAGGCAAGCCTTTATATTTGCATACTATTCAGTATATCCCTTTTGTTTTCCTGCACCAGCAATCAGCAGATTGACTTAATCGTATACAACGCCAAGGTGTACACGGTAGATTCTTCGTTTCGAACGGTTGAAGCCATCGCCATTAACAATGGTGTTTTCATAGACCGCGGCAATTCGCAAGACCTACTCAATAGATACAATGCTAAAGAGAAGATTGATGCTGCCGGCAAGTTCATCTACCCCGGATTTTACGACTCGCATGGACACTTCTTCCTCCTGGCTGACGCTATGGACGAAGTCAACCTCTTGGGCACGGCTTCCTATGATGAGCTCCTGAGTAGATTACAGACTTATATAGCGGCAAATCCGGATAAGAAATGGATTATCGGTAGCGGTTGGGATCAAAACCTATGGCCGGATAAGCAATTCCCGACCAAAGACTCTTTGGATAAATATTTTCCGGATGTTCCAATCTTTCTTTCTCGTGTAGACTACCATGCTGCTTTGGTCAATAGCAAAGCATTAGCCGCAGCCTCTATCGACAGTGTTTTTATGGTCGAAGGTGGACTGATTTCATCGAATGAAGAAGGTGAATTAGACGGTATCTTGTTGGACAATGCAATGAAGCTCGTTAGCGAGCATATTCCGGTGCAGAACAACGATGTTCTGGTGAAGATGCTTCAAAGAACCCAAGACTCATTATTTTCGGTAGGATTAACCAGCATAGTGGATGCAGGTTTGACCGAACAGCAGATCGACGCACTGAAAGTCTTTTACAACGCCGACTCTTTGCAGATTCGTAACTATGCGATGGTCGCTGCCAATGCGAAAAGCGTAAAGAATTACCTGCGTTCCGGTACCTTTGAGTCTGAGCGTTTAACGGTACGTTCCTTTAAGCTGATGGCAGATGGGGCCCTGGGCTCTCGTGGTGCCTGTTTACTTCACCCCTACCATGACGCCCCGACAAACGGCTTTCTATTGCAGAGCCCGGAAGAATTCGACGATATAATAAAGCAATTAGCTAAAAGCAATTTCCAGGTAAACACGCATGCCATTGGAGATTCTGCCAATCGTCTTATCCTGGACACCTACGGCAAATATCTTAAGGATTCCAAAGACCGTAGATGGCGTATTGAGCACGCCCAAATCATTGCACCCGGCGACTTTAAGAAATTTAAACAGTTCTCCATTATCCCTTCTGTGCAGCCTACGCACGCGACTTCTGATATGTATTGGGCAGAAGAACGCTTGGGACATGAGCGCATGAAGGGAGCTTATGCTTATCGAGATTTATTGGAACAATATGGATTGCTCGCTCTGGGAAGCGATTTTCCCGTGGAACATTACAATCCCTTATACGGATTCCACGCAGCAGTTGCTCGCGTCGACAAGAACAATTTCCCGAAAGGCGGTTTTCAATTCGAGAATGCCATCACCAGAGAACAGGCTTTACGCGGCATGACAATCTGGGCAGCCTATGCTTGTTTCCAAGAGAAGAAAAGAGGAAGCATAGAAAAAGGCAAGGATGCCGACTTTATTATCCTGGATGAAGACATCATGCAGGCTGCTCCGGAAAAGCTCCGCGATATTAAAACCCTGCAAACCTTCGTGGCAGGGGAATCAGTCTTTAAAAGAAATAGATAACTATAAATTAGCGAGCTCATGTAGCTCGTTTTTCTTTTGGATACGGTAGATCAACCAACAGAATAATAGCGCAATGGGCAGCCCTAGCATCACATAAACAAACAACATAAACTTTAAGTAATACAACGAAAGGATATCGCGTTCGACCTCTTGACCCATATATACATTGTCGTATTTGCTGTTGTAATAGCTATGTGTGGCTGCCAATGCCTGAAACATTGTACGTACTTTATTCTTAGGCAGGGCCTCCAGATAAGCAAAATCGCTGATATCACGCGTCTTAAAATGATTGAAGGAACGACGTAGATGCTCATTTACTTCTTCCTCGCTTCCTCGAATCGCATCTATAAAGGAGACGTAATCCGTATATTTAAAACCCATCCAAGCCTTGGCAGTTGTCAGATACGGATCTTTTTTCGAGAACAGTGGTACGACGAACAGGGTATTTAATTCTACCTTTCCCACGTTGGTACCCCCAGCCAACTCGAAATAGGAAAACGGAATAACTCGCATGCGATCTACATGCCAATCATCTAGCTCAATAAAATCAAATGACTCGTAAGGTTTTATATCATTGACCGACTCCAGGCGCACCACTTCCGCTAAATTATAGCGAATGCTCTTCCCCATGGGAATAAAGATGAACACGGAAATTAGGCATAGCGATAGGTAGAGGAACATATCGACCGCATAGACTTGTGAAAATAGACGTCGCCCCAGATACAAACCTTTAAAATAGCGATCGCGCAGAAACCAGATGCCCGCAACGCTAACAAAAATAGGGACTAGCCACATTGCCCACGATGGCCAAAAAGAGCTCCCCCTAATGGAAAAGGCGGCAAAGATCAACCCCAAAACCAATATAATCGTAAAACTCAAAAGGATATAAGGCAAAAAAATGTGTTTCCAAAAGGAATGCTTCATAAGGACAGTTTTGGTATATGAAATATAACAAAACTTTATCAATGAGCGGAACGCACAAAAAAACCTTAGCGAGGCTAAGGTTTCTATATCTTATTGCATATCAAACAAATGTTTCTCTGCGTGGTAAGATGAACGAACCAAGGGTCCTGATTCCACATACTTGAATCCCATCTTCAAACCAATTTCTTTATACTTCTCGAAAGTTTCTGGTGTTACCCACTCCACTACCGGATGGTGTGCCTTTGTAGGTTGTAAATACTGACCGATGGTCAAAATATTCACGCCCGCATCGTATAAGTCTTGCATAGTTTCCACCACATCCTCTTCTGTCTCGCCAAAACCTAGCATAATGCCCGATTTTGTCCGCAAACCAGCAGCAGCAATTCTACGTAAGCATTCCAAGGAGCGATCATATTTCGCTTGGATGCGCACTTCTCTTGTCAGGCGTCGTACTGTTTCAATATTATGAGAAACGACCTCAGGACGTACAGCGATCAAACGATCTAGGTTTTCCCACTGCCCCTTGAAATCGGGAATTAAAGTTTCTAAGGTTGTTTCAGGGCTTTCTCTACGAATAGCTAATATAGTCTCCGCCCAAATCGTTGAACCTCCGTCTTTCAAATCATCACGGTCAACCGATGTAATTACACAGTGCTTTACCTGCATCAACTTCACCGAGTTTGCAACACGATTAGGCTCATCTGTATCTACTGCCAACGGACGTCCGGTGGCTACCGCACAGAAAGAACACGAACGCGTACAGATATTTCCTAAAATCATGAAAGTAGCCGTACCTGCACCCCAACACTCTCCCATGTTCGGACAGTTACCGCTTTCGCAAATCGTATGTAATTTATGCTCGTCAACCAGGCCTCTCACGTGGCGGTATTCTTTACCCACAGGAAGCTTAACACGCAACCAATCTGGTTTACGCTGTGTCTGGTTTGCTGGAATAACCGGTAGTTCAATCATAGCACAAAGGTAAACATATTTAATTTATTAGTTAGCGAAGATTGTTTAGTTTATATCATAATAGTAGTTAGTATTTAGTACTTAGTATTTAGACCTAGGGCGGGATTAGATGTAAGATATGAGATGTGAGCTGTGAGACATTAGAATTTAGATGTGACTCTCTTGAACCAAGAAAGGAAGGATGAAAGGATTAGCAGAATCGGGTCTAAATACTAAGTACTAACTACTAAATACTATTTTCATCCTTCCTTTCTTGGTTCAAGACAAAATCTAATGTCTCACATCTCATATCTAAAATCTAATCCCGCCCTAGGTCTAAATGCTAACGCCTCCCTACTAAATACTAATCAAATCCCAATCAAACCCGCTCGCG
>DELI01000005.1:467088-500545 GCA_002354335.1 Sphingobacterium sp. UBA2700
GGGTTTGATTGGGTTATGAAAGGGTTATACATTGGGTTTATAAAGGGTTTGAACTGTCGAATTCTCATTTTTGTGGTATAGCATTGGGGTGGGTGGGCGTTATGGGGCAAGGGTCTGGATAAAGTAAAATTCTAAATAAATATTCGTTCATTATTAAAATAAAAAATGTAACTTTGCACTCCGACAAAGCAGTCGGAATTCCCTCTTACTATCAGACATTTCCTTGTCTGTTTTGTCGGCAACAGTTTTTGTATTTAACAATTGAAATAAATAATAATGCCTAGAAACACCTCCATTAATTCGGTATTAATCATTGGATCTGGACCTATTGTCATCGGTCAAGCCTGTGAATTTGATTACTCAGGATCTCAAGCAGCCTTATCTTTAAAAGAAGAGGGTATTTCAGTTTCCATCATCAACTCCAACCCTGCAACAATTATGACTGATAATGTTGTAGCGGATCATGTTTACCTACTTCCATTAACATGCGAAAGTATTGAGCAGATTCTTCAAGAGCGTCAAATCGATGCGGTTCTACCTACGATGGGTGGACAGACAGCATTGAACTTGTGTATTGAGGCATCGAATCGCGGACTTTGGGAAAAGTATAACGTGAAAGTAATCGGTGTTGATGTTGCAGCGATTGAAAAAACAGAAAACCGCGAGGAATTCCGTCAATTAATGATCGACATCGGCGTTGGGGTTGCGACTTCAAAAATCGCTAACTCTTTCTTAGAAGGTAAAGAAGCGGCACAAATCATTGGTTTCCCATTGGTTATCCGTCCTTCTTATACATTGGCTGGAACCGGAGGTGGGTTCGTACATAAGAAAGAAGATTTTGACGCAGCTTTAAATCGTGGTCTTCATGCTTCGCCAACACACGAAGTATTGGTTGAGCAAGCGGTATTAGGTTGGAAAGAATTTGAACTTGAGTTATTGCGCGATACAAATGATAACGTAATTATTATCTGTACGATCGAGAACTTTGACCCAATGGGTATCCACACGGGTGACTCGATCACGGTAGCTCCGGGTATGACCCTATCTGACAAATGTTACCAAGATATGCGTAATCAGGCGATCAAGATGATGCGCTCGATCGGTAACTTCGCTGGCGGTTGTAACGTTCAGTTCTCCGTGAATCCGGAAAATGAAGAAATCATCGCTATCGAAATCAACCCTCGCGTATCTCGTTCTTCAGCATTAGCATCGAAAGCAACAGGTTACCCTATCGCGAAGATTGCTGCGAAATTAGCAATCGGTTATAACTTAGACGAGCTTCAGAATCAAATTACAAAAACTACTTCAGCTTATTTCGAGCCTACGTTAGACTATGTAATCGTGAAAGTTCCTCGTTTCAACTTTGATAAATTCAAAGGTGCAAATAAAGAATTAGGCTTGCAGATGAAAGCTGTTGGTGAGGTGATGGCAATCGGCCGTACATTCATCGAGGCGCTTCAAAAGGCAGCACAATCATTGGAAACTGGCCGTGCAGGTCTAGGTGCCGATGGTCGTCAATCTAGAAACTTAGAAGAGATCATGTACAGCTTGGAGCATCCAAGTGCTGATCGTCTTTTCCATATTAAAGACGCTTTCGAACTAGGTGTTCCATTGGAATCTATTCGTAAAGCAACACTTATCGACAAGTGGTTCTTGGTCCAAATTCAAGAGCTAGTTCAATTAGAAGGCGAATTACGTCGCTACCAATTGAACAATATCCCTCGCGATTTCTTCATGACCTTGAAACAAAAAGGATATTCTGATTACCAAATTTCATGGTTGTTGGGGAATGTGACGGAAGATGAGGTTTATGATCGTCGTAAAGAATTAGGTATAAGTCGTGTTTATAAAATGGTAGATACTTGTGCGGCAGAATTCCCGGCACATACGCCTTACTACTACTCGACTTTCGAAGATGAGAACGAATCCATCGTTTCTGATCGCAAGAAAATCATCGTATTGGGTTCAGGTCCTAACCGCATCGGTCAGGGTATCGAATTCGATTACTCATGTGTACACGGATTATTAGCTGCGAAAGAGTGTGGGTACGAAGCAATCATGGTTAACTGTAACCCTGAGACGGTTTCTACTGACTTCAACATGGCAGATAAATTATACTTTGAGCCAGTATTCTGGGAGCATGTTCGCGAAATCATCGAACTAGAAAAACCAGAAGGTGTAATCGTACAGTTAGGTGGTCAGACAGCATTGAAGATGGCTGAGCGCTTAGAAGCTTTAGGTGTGAAAATCATCGGTACTTCATTCGAGGACATGGACTTAGCGGAAGATCGCGGTCGTTTCTCGGACTTATTGAAAGATTTAGATATTCCTTATCCTAAATATGGTGTTGCTACGAATGCAGAGGAAGCATTGAAGGTGGCAAACGAAGTTGGTTACCCGGTTTTAGTACGTCCTTCATATGTATTGGGTGGACAAGGGATGAGCATCGTAATTAACGATGAGGACTTGGAGAAAGCAGTAGTTACTCTATTGAAGAGCCTTCCAGGAAACCAGATCTTAATTGACCATTTCTTAGACAGAGCTGAGGAAGCAGAATCGGATTCCATCTGTGATGGTGAAGATGTACACATCATCGGTATGATGGAGCACATTGAGCCTGCAGGTATCCACTCGGGAGACTCATCAGCAGTATTGCCTCCATTCAGCCTATCAGAAGCTGTTCAACAAAAGATGGAAGAGTATTCGATCAAACTAGCGAAAGCGTTGAACGTGAAAGGTTTATTGAACATCCAATTTGCGATCAAAGATGAGAATGTATATGTAATCGAGGCGAACCCTCGTGCCTCACGTACAGTTCCTTTCATCGCGAAAGCATACGATGTTCCTTACATCAATATCGCTACGAAAGTGATGTTGGGCGAAAACAAGTTGAAAGACTTTACCATCGTTCGTAAGTTAAAAGGATATGCAATCAAAGAACCTGTGTTCTCATTCTCGAAATTCCCTGAGGTTGATAAACAATTAGGTCCTGAGATGAAATCAACTGGTGAAGCAATTCGTTTCATCAAAGATTTGAACGATCCTCACTTTAGAGAATTGTATAGTCAAAAATCAATGTTCTTGAATGCACAGTAGACATTAGATTTTAGACATTAGATATAAGAACCTGCAGCAATGCAGGTTTTTTTGTTTTTAGGGTTGTCAATTTTTGAGAAAGGGGGATTCTATTAAGCTGTCTATTTTTGGGAAAGAAGGGTGGCTTTAGTCGGGTGTGTTTGCTGGAAAGAAGGGCGCTTTGTCTGAACCAGGAAAGGAAGGGTTTAAGGATTGTCAGGATCGGGCATGGCGTATGAATGGCCTGCATAGGTCTTTATACTAAGTACTAACTACTAAATACTATTCCTTTCTTGGTTCAAAGACAAAACATCCTGACAAACGTCACATCCTTCCTTTCTAAACCGAAAGTTCAGTCTAGGTATTAAGCAGAAATAAAAAAACCTGCACTGCTGCAGGTTCTTATATCTAAAATCTAATGTCTAATATCTAAAACTTTCACACACCTAAAACCCACATTATTTGTTGGAGAGTTGACCTCTCCTTTTCCTCGGCTGCCGGCTTTATAGCGTTCGCAGTATTGATCGTTACAGAGGAAGGAGCCGCCACGCTGTACGCGTTTTACGGCGCCGGGTTCTTGTGGGTCATAAGATTCGGCAGGACCTTTTGGGTTTTCTTTTGGGGAATTTGCGTAGTAATCTGGTCGGTAAAAATCGGAACACCATTCCCACACATTGCCCTCCATGTCATATAGCCCATAAAGGTTGGGTGGGAAAGATTTCACAGGAGCAGTGCTTTCATAGCCGTCTTCTTTGCTGTTATGGGTTGGAAAGGTTCCTTGGAAGATATTGGCCATCCACTCACCATGTGGCGTTTTTTCGGATCCCCAATAATAGGTTTCATCGCTGTGTTTTCCCTCTTTTGCGGCGAATTCCCATTCGGCTTCGGTTGGCAATCGCTTTCCTGCCCATTTTGCATAGGCTTCAGCATCTTCATACGCTAATTGCGTGACAGGGTGATCGCCTTTCCCCTCTATACTGCTTTCGGGACCTTCAGGATGACGCCAATTTGCTCCGGGGATATAATCCCACCATTGGAGGTGGTTCTGCATTCCCTGCACCTGATTTGGCGCTTTGAACACTGCAGATCCCGGAACAAGTACCTTTGGATCTACATTTGGAAAATCATTCGGATCTAAAGGACGTTCTGCTACTGTAATATATCCGGTGGCTTCTACAAATGCAGCATATTGATTATTGGTAACTTCATGCTCATCCATATAAAAGGGCGATAGGGTCACCTCGTGGATAGGCTTTGCATCTACGAAGTTTGAAGAGCCCATCTGAAAGGTTCCGCCTTTGATATAAACCATCTTGACAGTATCTTTTCCCGGTTGTGCAATATTGGCGTTTTTAATCGCCGTAGCACGCGATGGAACGGCCTCAACATGACAGATCATCTGTGAGGAATCCACTGTAATGGGCTGTTGAGCGAAACCTGGCAATATAGTAGCCGAAGCAATTAAGATAGTGAAGATGAGTTTTCGCATAGATGTAGGCTTTTACTAGTAATCAATACAAATATAACAGGCTTTTTTAGAATTGAAAGAAATAGTCTACTAATTTAGTAGCATTTCTTACTTAAGGGATGAATTAGCCCAAACATAAAGTAAAAATAGTATTTGCACAAAAAAAGGGGGTTTCCAATAAATTGGAAACCCCCTCTACATTCTTTCAGATTCTACAAGCTATAAGACCTATGATTCGGAAGTCCTACTCTAAGGTCTAATATCTTCAATCTAATATCTATTCTTACTGAACATTCAGTTGAACATCTTTTTTGGTCTCTACTTTCGCACGGATTCCAGTGTTACCCCCGCCATTTAAAGTCATGTCATGAGGTTTATTGGTTTTCCAGTTACCTCTAGTGAAGTCAGGGATATCCACTGTTCTGCTGTTCTTAGCTACCGACTGAACACTCAAAGGAACTACAGCACTCCAAGATGCACCATCATATACAGTTTGATCCAATGGAAGACCATTTCTTAGACAGTCGATTAAACGCCAGTCCATCATAAAGTCCATACCACCGTGACCACCTACTTCTTTAGCTTGCTCACCAATGAATTTCACTAATTCTGGTGTGTATTTGTCGTATAACGCTTTCAACTCCTCAGGCTTAATATAGCTGTGTCCGAATGCGATACCTTCTTTAGGATATTTCTGCGCGAAACCTTTTGTACCGCTCAATAAGTGGATACGGGAATACGGACGAGGTGAAGTAACATCATGTTGGATCATCATCGTTTTACCTTTCTCTGTTTTGATCAAGGTTGTATCCATATTTCCTCTATAGCGTTTGCCAACAAATTCTTGGAAGAATGAATCTTTACCTGCCAACTCACGTGCTTTATCCGCCATCATGAAGTCGTTAGATTGCATAGCAACAAGATGATTCATTTTGTCACCGCAGTTGATATTCAAACACTGAGCGATTGGGCCAATACCATGCGTTGGATATAAGTTACCATTCATCTTAATGTTTTCGCGCAATCTCCACATATTATCATAACCGTTCTTGTTGAAGTTAAGGTCTAATAAGTCGTGGATATATGCGCCTTCTGCATGTACTAATTCACCGAACATGCCTTGGCGAGTCATATTAAGAGTCAACATTTCGAAGAAGTCATAACAACAGTTCTCCAACATCATACAATGTTTTTTAGTTGCTTCCGAAGTCTTAACAACTTCCCAAATCTCAGCGATTGTTAAACCAATTGGAACTTCCGTTGCTGCATGAGCACCAGACTTCATCGCTTCAATTGCCATTGGAGCATGGTATTCCCATGGAGTACAGATATAAACTAGATCTAACTCTTCATTCTTAAGCATGGTTTTCCAACCATCCTCACCTGAATAAGCTTTCGCTTCTTTAAGACCTTTTTTGGTTAAGATAGTTTGAGCCTTGGTTACACGGTCTGCATGTCTGTCGCATAATGCAACAATCTCTGCACCTTCAATATATGAAATACGATCCACAGCACCGGGACCACGCATTCCTAATCCAATAATTGCGACCTTTACTTTGTCAATTTTCGGCGCTGCAAAGCCCGACATATTAAAGTTTTGGGAAGCAAATACTTCGTTTTGCAAAGACGGTAGAGTTATCGCAACACTCGATAACAGGCCAGCCTTCTTCAAGAAATCTCTACGCGAATTATTCATGGTAAATATTTAAATAAGATCTAATTTACAAAATCTTGGGTTTACAAAATTAAGGGGGACACGAAATCCCCCTAAAAATCACCTATTTTAAAACAAACTAAACAGTCAAATTGAAAATACTATCAAATAAATGAACGGTATAATTTGGTTAGGAGTATTATGCGTAACTCCATATACAATGATAAAACGAATTTTGAAAAAACAAAAATGATTTGTGAATGCAAACGTTTGTCCTATTTACACAACCGATTGCTTTTCTGTCAAAATCTTGTTATAAAGGCAATTAAGGTCCTGATATCAGCAAATTGTCCTCTCATAAAAGACACCGGGTTGGCGTTGCTATTTATTATTGGAACATCGTCAATATTGCGTAAAGAGCGCTATAGCAATACATAAATCAACAGGAAATTAGCTATTTTTGATAGACACAATTATCGAAACAATGAAAGTAGAACTACAACGTAAAAATCAAGCTGTTCATTTTGAAGCGTCAGCTCCATCTTCTTCAGTGAAAGTAAATATTGATGGTCCAGAGTCTATCGGCGGCGAAGGAAAGGGCGTTCGACCAATGGAATTGGTCTTGATTGCCTTAGGGTCTTGCAGTGTATTCGACCTCACAACAATTTTGGAGAAGCAACGTCAGGAAATTGAAGATATACAAGTGGAGGTGGAAGGACAGAGACGCGATGAAATCCCGAACATCTTTACAAAGATTCACATTACGTTTAAGCTGAAGGGCAATATTGACGAAGTAAAAGCCCAGAAAGCCGCAGAACTAGCAGTGAAAAAATATTGCTCTGTTCATGATATGTTAGCTGCCGGAGGTGTAGATATTACCTACAGCATTCAGCTTGTATAATTTACTTCAATACTAATTTAGAAGGGAAAACAACTTCTTGTGGAGTTTCTACATATTCCTTCTTATCTATACAATCGAATAATATCTCGGCAGCACGGTGAGCTTGCTGTTCGGGATATTGTTCGATACTACCCATCGGCGGATTGTCCATATATTTCCATAACGGATAATTCGCATAACTAATGAAATACATATCTTGATTTAATACAATTCCGCGAAGTTTCGCGTAACGGATAAGATCGAGCGTTACGAAATCATTAAAGGATACCACGGCTGAGGGTCTGTCAGCTAAAGAACATAATTTCTCCATTGCCACCTCATTGCCATGTTCCGTTAAGTCGGTATGTACGATATAATTGCTGTCAAATGGAATTCCATTCTTAGTTAATGCCTCGGTATAGGCAGCCGTGCGTTCTTTGCTGGCTAGTAGAGATTCAGGACCATTAATCAACGCTATCTTGTTGTGTCCACGCTCGATAAATGCGCTAATTGCCTCTATCATACCTGAAGAAAGGTCGCTATATACCTTATGAACATTGGGTAAGTCCGGTACGCAGTCGAAAAACACAACTGGAATTTCCGTTTTGGCTAAGACCTCCATGAAGTCTGTGTCGCCGGTGTTTTTTCCTAGCGAAACCAGGATACCATCGACACGATGCTTTTTGAAGGTTTGAACGATGTTCAACTCCCGCTGCTCATCATCTAAGGATTGCCCTAGCAGTACGGTATATTTTTTCTCCTCAGCGACATTCTCAATTGCAGAGATAGCTTCGGAAAAGAAAGGCTCAGAAAGTTTGGATAAAATAACACCAATCGTAAAAGTCTTACGCTGTTTGAAGAAGATAGCAGTTTGGTTCGGCTCATAGGCCATTTCCTCTGCCATCTTTTTAACGCGCATGGTAGTGACCAAACCGATACTTGGATGGTCATTCAACGCTCTTGACACCGTGGAAGGTGAAATTTTAAGCTTGCGCGCAATTTCTTTTATTGTGGTCGGTTTATTTCCTGCCATGTCGTAAAGTTAAGAATTAAATAATGAAGTTTTAATTCTTTATTAAGTCCCTCTCACGCAATTTATTTATCCTATTTAAAGGCGTTGTAGAAGATGAGCCTAATCTTGTGGATGCTCTTGCTTCACGAGCTGTAGTCGTCAAGGATCCTGTAGATAAGTAACTCAATGCTGCGGCTACCATATTCTCATTGGGGTTTCCGAAATCCAGTGTGACGTTATCTGTTACATTTTTGATATCCGCCGGAATACCATCCCAATAGTCAGTATATCCTGAAGCATTCACTACTTTGAACGAGGCAACCCAAAGACCGATTTTATCCATAATATCTTGACGGTAAAATCCTACTGGCTTCCCAAAGGTTGCCGACTTTTCTGCCACTAGCTTCACATCCATGTATGGCTTCAATACGCTAATAACAATCTCTGCTGCCGAAGCGGTATATTCTGTAACCAGGAACACTACTTTTTGAATTTCAGTAGTATTGTTTTTATGAAAAATTTCATTGTCAAACTGTGCGTTTCTTCCTGATTTGTACTTTTCTAGATTCTTATTGACATCATATGAGAACATCAATTTTCCGTCACCATTGCTGTTGATGATTTTATTTGCTAGGTATATCGCCGTGCTGACATAGCCGCCTGTATTTACTCGAAAATCTAATATTAGTTCATTAACATTGTTTTTCTGGAAATTATCGAATGCTGCGTTAAGATCGTTTAACATTGCTGTACTGTTACCTCTATCATCGGTCATCTCTTCGAAGGAAGACAAAGCCAGATAGCCGTATTTTTTAGTCCCAACCGTAAGCACGGAATCTTTAGTAACAGGGTTAATGTCATAACTGGTATAACTCATCTCAGGAACCACAACCTCCTTACCATCGCGCAATACTTTCAGATTTAAATTTGGACCGTCCAATGCCTTTTGTATGTAGGATATGTTATTTTGGCTCATATCCGTATTTCTGTTCATTTCAATGATACGGTCTCCCCTACGCATTCCTTTACTTTCTGCGGGTGACCCACCTTCAATAAAATAAGCATAGAGATACACGGCATTATTTACTCGTGCAAATGTTAAGTAAATTCCGTAGCCATCTGCCAGATCTGCTCGCTTCGCCCTTGAACCGCCATCAGAACTAATATCGTCAATCCTTGAAAATCGATCGATTGGACCATTGTAGCCGGCATGAAAGGGAGTCTGCTGCATCAAAGCACTAAGTACGTTATCCGGACTATTATATTTATCGGTAAAGCTAGAGATTGGATCATAAGTCCCTACAGACTCTGTCCAATAAGACTGTTCTTTATAATAGTAGTAAACACTATCGCGAAGTTTTTGCTCGTCCGTTCTCGAAGAAATCGGAGTTTCAGGCCTCGGTGGAGGACTTATTTTAGTGATATCTTTTTTGCAACTGAATAATATCAGCAATGCAAAAAGGGGTATTAATTTTTTCATTCAATTTAACGCTTGATGATGTTTTTCAGAGGTATACGAACAAGTAAACTTACTCACCAAAATTCAGACCAATCGATATTAAAAAAGATTAATACCCTAGCTAAATTATTTTATTTGTGGAATATCCTTGTCATTCGCAAATTTGAACATACTCATGGAAATATCGCTTTGCAATGGAACATCAAAAGCTTTAGGCCTGATCTCCTGTCCCGTACTTGTTCTACGGGTAGACGCCGATGCAGACTGGTAAGTATTATTAGCGATGTGATATAAAGCATCTGCAAACATACGCTCATTAGGATCTCCTAAGGCGTGCTGTATATCATCCGTTGAGTTTTTCTTTGTACCAACTAATCCGCTGAAGTAATTACCATCTCCATTGCTATTCAGCGTTTGGAAAGACGTAATATACAGCTCAGCATAATCATGAACAACGCCAAGCCCGAAAAAACCTACCGGTTTACCATATGAACCAACGCCATTCTGACTAATGATTTCCACTTGCATATGCGGAATAAGCGAATTCATCAACAACTCACTTGCTGACGCTGTACTCTTGGTGACCAAAAAGTAGATTTTAGAGAGATTCAAACTGTTCTCTTTCTTGAATTTCACAGATTTAAATGGCGCTTTCGGATCGCTTTCATCATCCCAACCCCAGCCTTTCAGGTACTCATTAATTTTATAGCTATACATGACACCTGTTCCAACCTTTGTTGGAGCAAGCAAGTTTGCCAATAGTTCTGCCGCATTGGTTGATCCACCTCCATTATAGCGTAAATCTACCACTAGCTCCTGAATACCCTGAGTTTCCAAATTCTTAACGGCCTGCACCAATCCATTGTAATAACTGTTTGTACTTGTCTTTGTAAGAACTTCAACAAAGGAGGTATATGCCAAATAGCCTACTTTCTTCCCGCCACGCTCTATAACTTTATTGGCGATAATAGGATCGATCTGATAGCTTTTCGCGGTCAAATTAACCGTAGACACCTTGCCATCCGTCGGACTTTTAACCTGAATACTGACATTCTCTGAGCCGCCAAATAATTTATTCACCAAGGCAAAACCTTGATTCTTTTGCGTCGTATAATCTATTTTACTATTGCCATCTATACTCAACACTTCCATACCCCGCACGATACCCGCAGCTTCGGCAGGTGAGTTCTTCTGCACAAGCTTGATATAAAGCTTTGCATTTTGCGCAGTTTGGTCCGGAGAGAAATAATCAGGTACCAATCCGAACTCTTTATGCAATCCTTGACCGATCTCTTCCCCTACTACCCCTTCACGGTCGATAAAACTGAATCGATCCAATGTCGTATAGCCCTTAACCTTGTCAAGCACTTGCTCCGCTGTAGAAAGATTCCCCGTAAAAGCACGTAAATCAATCTCATTTTCACTCTTCATCTTAGGCTCAGGGATTAAATCTGTCCATAACGATAGTACAAGGGAATAATAATAGGTGGAGTCGCGAAGTAATATTTCTTTGTCGGCATCCGGATTAGGCCCATCCTTCTTACAGGAGGCGAACGCTGCTAAGAAAAGAGCGAGAACGAGGGTGATTCTGAATTTCATAGGTGTTATGTAGACAAATTGGTATCTGTAAAATGTAAATCTTCCACATTTACATTGTTTTCAGAAGCAATATAACTAAAAGGTTCAATATCTCTGAAAGACAGCTCGTCAACAAAATAAACTTTCAGTTTCTTATCATAACCCTCCCAATCGATATGTCGTAATTTATTTAATTGCAAAGCAGGGTTGCCCTTAGTCAGCACGGCAATCTGCTTCCCTGATGCAGAAAGCTCTTTGAACAGATTCTTGATATCATCGAATAAGAACAACTTCAATGGAAGATGCCCATTTACCTGCAACCGCTCAAAGTTTTCGCGATACGACTCTTTCAAATCAAACTGCTTTGCAGTCGCATCGAACACCGCGTCTTCCCCTTCCGACAATAGCCTGTCTTTCATAAAAGCCGTCATCTCTGCAGAGATCGGCCGCGCTTCGGTAAACTCTAAAAATTGAGCAAATAAATAATACACTTGTAACAAGAAATCCTGCTTAGGATATAAAACATCGTCCAATTCGAACAGATAGACCTTCTTGTCTTTTGGAAATTCTGAAATCGTCATGATTTAATTAAATAGTACACAATGCAAACTCCTCACCTTCATCCGAAAGCACCATCAGGCCGGAACCTATATAAGCGGCTCGTTGTCCATCCAACATATCAACACCCTGATGAATCAATTGTAGCTTCAAATCCTTATTGGGATTCTGAAGCACAAAAAGCTCCTTCAGTTCCTCTAAATCTGGACCTAACAAATGGATATCATATTCCTCAAACAGCAACTTCGCTTCCGATAAAGTCTCAAGCTCTTTGAAACCCAATGCCAACAGATAAGAAATCTGATTATCCAGGCAGAGTTTCAACAATTCATGAGCGAAGGTTGGATTAACTCCGGTAGGAATCGGGATATACTGCTTTTGAAGCACCGACGGAATGGACTCCGAAGTTGCAAACTGCACTTCATACTTTTCTTTTATCATGTTGGCCACACGCTGCGCTAATGGGCGTGTCCCATAAGTAATCAATATTTTCTGCATACTAGTAAATTAAACCATCGCGCATGTGGATGGTACGATCTGAAATGCGAGCCAAGTCCTCATTATGTGTCACGATGACGAAAGTCTGTTGCATCTGATCACGCAGGTCGAAAAACAACTGATGTAAAGATGCCGCGTTCTCTGAATCCAGGTTTCCCGAAGGTTCA
Organism: Sphingobacterium sp. UBA2700; assembly: GCA_002354335.1. GTDB lineage: Bacteria > Bacteroidota > Bacteroidia > Sphingobacteriales > Sphingobacteriaceae > Sphingobacterium. The sequence continues at coordinate 479,438 of DELI01000005.1, forward strand.
TCGGCCAGAACGATCGTAGGGTCATTTATCAAAGCTCGCGCAACGGATACCCGCTGCTGCTCCCCGCCTGACATCGCCGAAGGCTTATGCTTCGCCCGATGGGCAACACCCAATACATCCAGTAACTCCATCCCTCGCTTCTCCGCCTGGCCCTTGTCCCTCCCGGCAATAAAGGCCGGAATACAGACATTCTCCAATGCCGTAAACTCGGGCAACAAATGATGAAATTGGAATACAAAACCAATATGCTTATTCCTAAAATCACTCAGGCTCTTCTCACTCAATGAAAACACATCGATATCCTCAATCATCAAGGTCCCTTTGTCCGGCTTATCCAGTGTCCCCATAATGTGCAGAAGCGTACTCTTGCCGGCGCCAGAAGCACCAACAATGGAAACAATTTCACCTTTATTAACCGATACACTGACTCCCTTCAAGATCGGAAGATCACCGTAAGATTTAAAAATATTATTGGCCTTTAAGATCATAATGCGAAAATAGTAAAAAAATTAGCAGCTCTCTTTCTGCTATTGGTAAACTTCGGCTAGAAATAGACATTTATCAAAATAATAACTTGTCCCTTCCGAATAAATACGCTATTTTTACAGCAAATTTTTTTATCAATGAACATTCACGAATATCAAGGAAAAGAAATACTTAAGAGTTTCGGAGTAGCAGTACAAGAAGGTATTGTTGCTGAAACCCCAGAGCAAGCTGTTGAGGCTGCGAAAAGAATGAAAGAAGAATTCAACTCGGACTGGGTTGTGGTAAAAGCACAAATCCATGCGGGTGGCCGTGGTAAAGGTGGTGGTGTGAAATTAGCAAAAAACCATGATGAAGTATTACAACGTTCTACTGACATCATCGGTATGCAATTAGTAACTCCGCAGACTGGTCCAGAAGGTAAAAAAGTTAACAAAGTTTTAATCGCTCAGGATGTTTACTACCCTGGAGAGAGTGAAACAAAAGAATTCTACATGTCTGTATTGTTAGACCGTGCTACTGGTCGCAACATCATTATGTACTCAACAGAAGGTGGTATGGACATCGAAGAGGTTGCTGAAAAAACTCCTCACTTAATTTTCAAAGAAGAGATCGATCCTAAAGTAGGCTTACAAGGCTTTCAAGCGCGTAAGATTGCTTTCAACTTAGGATTATCAGGCGCTGCACACAAAGACATGGTTAAGTTTGTAGCTGCTCTATATAAAGCATACGATTCTATCGATGCTTCTATGTTTGAAATCAACCCAGTATTAAAAACTTCTGATAACAAAATCTTAGCAGTAGACGCAAAAGTAAACTTAGACGAGAATGCTTTATACCGTCATGCTGATATCGCAGCATTGCGCGACATCACAGAAGAAGATCCTACAGAAGTAGAAGCTGGTGAGTCAAACTTAAACTACGTTAAATTAGACGGAAACGTTGGATGTATGGTAAATGGTGCTGGTCTTGCGATGGCGACTATGGACATCATCAAATTAGCTGGTGGTGAGCCTGCTAACTTCTTAGACGTAGGCGGTACTGCAAATGCTGAGACTGTAAAAGCTGGTTTCAACATCATCTTAAAAGACCCTAACGTAAAAGCTATCTTAATCAACATCTTCGGTGGTATCGTGCGTTGTGACCGCGTTGCTCAAGGTGTTATTGATGCTTACAACGAAATCGGAAATATCCCTGTGCCAATCATCGTACGTTTACAAGGTACTAACGCGAAAGAAGCAAAAGACCTTATCGATGCATCAGGATTACAAGTATACTCAGCAATCTTATTAAAAGAAGCTGCTGAATTAGTAACTAAAGTATTAGAAGAAGGAAAATAGGCTGCGCAGTACTTAGTACTTAGTAGTTAGTAGTTAGACCTATAGTCGGCTACACCTTCAAGAAAAAGCCACCGATAAGGTGGCTTTTTTTTTATAACTATTGTTTAAATCGCCAGAACTAAAATATCATACCTCTGAGGGTTTTCCTACATTGCCTAAAGCAGAAGTATCATGATCAAGATTTCAAAGAACGCTTTTTGTCGATTCCTCCCGGAAGGCAATCCAATTAAGATATTTGTAAGCAATAACTTTATCGGGTTAAATACGATGCTGTAAACCTATTCTATTTTGCAAAGGACTGTATATTAAATAAAATGTTTTCCTCGCGACCTCAATCTGTGGAAATTGTGTACCTCACTTTGAATATACCCTGCTTCCTATTTGTAACATGCTACGCCTTTTTCAAGATGAAAGTCTAACGAATGTAAAGACTAGCTTAAATGCTGAGGAAACCGATGACAAGCAGGAAAAAGGACCAAATAAAAATCGCTAAGTTCTAAATACTCGTATCTTTGTGTACTTAACAAAATACATTAGACTATGACAACATCTGTTTCAGATATTTCACGCGAAAAATCAGCCGAGTTATTTGAAAAAGCTAAGCAATATTTCCCGGGAGGCGTAAATTCTCCGGTTCGTGCTTTCAAATCCGTGTATGGTACTCCATTATTTATCGAACGTGGTGATAGAGCCCATTTATGGGATGCGGATGGCAATGAGTTTATCGACTACTGTTGTTCTTGGGGCCCTCTTATCTTAGGTCATAACAACCCTAAAATCCGCGAAGCAGTACAAAATCAACTTGGCAAAGGACTAAGCTTCGGTGCGCCGACAGCCTTGGAGAATGAGCTCGCAGAATTGATCTTAAACAACAATAAGAAAATCGAGAAAATACGTTTTGTAAGTTCTGGAACGGAAGCGGTCATGTCTGCAATTCGTTTAGCAAGAGGATATACCAAACGTGATAAAATCGTGAAATTCGAAGGATGTTATCATGGCCACTCCGACTCCCTTCTTGTAAAGGCAGGATCGGGGCTGGTTACATTCGGTGAAACCTCATCGGCAGGGGTTCCAAAATCTTTCGCTGATGAAACCATTGTGATTGCCTTAAACGATAAAGCAGCTTTAGAAAAAGTTTTTGCAGATTTCAAAGACCAAATCGCCGCAGTAATTATCGAAGGGGTTCCCGCGAATAACGGACTGCTAATTCAAGACAAAGAATACATACAATTCCTACGCGATATAACAAAAACAAACGGAGCCTTATTAATCTTTGACGAGGTGATTACCGGCTTCCGCCTAGGTTTTGAAGGTGCTTCAAAATACTACGATATACAACCCGATATTCTAACCTACGGCAAGATTATCGGTGGTGGCATGCCTGTTGGAGCTTATGGTGCATCAAAAGAATTGATGGGCTGTATCTCGCCCGACGGCGCTGTGTATCAAGCAGGAACATTGTCAGGAAACCCTGTAGCCATGGCTGCTGGTATCGCTGCATTGTCTATCTTAGCACAACCTGGTTTCTACGAGAAATTAGAACAAACCACCCAAGCTTTCGTTGAAGAATTACGCAGCTTTATCGCCGAACGCGGGTATCAAATCAAGATCTTTAGCATTGGTTCTATCTTCTGGTTTGCGTTTACCGAACAAGAGAAAATTCAACGCGCCGATCAGATCGACCCGGCTTCCATGGAGTTCTATAAGAAAATGCACCGCGAACTATTGAACCGCGGCATTTACTTTGGCCCATCGGGCTATGAAGTCGGATTTATTTCTGCAGCACATACGGAGGACGATCTAAAACAGACTTTAGCCAAGATCAAAGAATCCTTGGATATTGTATTTCAATAAATCGCAAACAATTATTGCTTTTACTTGTTCCTAATTAATAAACATGTATTCGACTAAATAATTTAATATGAGAACGATGAAAACAGTATGTGCATTGTTAGCGGCGACAGCTCTCTTTGCATCATGTGATAACAAATCCACGAAAAATAAAGATGGAGAGGTTAAAGATTCAACAGCACTAGCCGATTCAGTAGGTGCTATCGCCGTTAATCCACTTCAACACGCAAAAGAGTTCCCTGGAGCAACTTTGAAGATTGCTTCAATAGAATCTGTGAAAGCTGGTGCCGACTCTGCTAAAATTACGGTGAAATACGACGTACAGAACTTTAAGTTAACGGAACAGACCGAGCATACGCATCACATGGCAAACTCGCACGATGGACAGCATATCCACTTCATTTTGGATAACACGCCATACGTTGCATTGTATAAGCCGGAACATACCTTTACGGTTCCTGTAAACTCAGAGCATTACTTGCTATCTTTCTTATCTCGCTCATTCCACGAGTCTATCAAAACCGCGGAAGCAGCAAAATTGATTAAATTCAAAGTAGGTGCGGATGCGAAGATTACGGAACAACCGACTCCGACAGAGCCATCCTTGTTCTATAGCCGTCCGAAAGGAGATTATAAAGGGGATGAAACAAATGTGTTATTGTTAGACTTCTTCATCAACAATACAACACTTTCTGCCGACGGAAACAAGGTAAAAGCAACAATCAACGGTCAGGAATTTATTTTGGATCAATGGACACCATACGAAGTGTTGAACCTTCCGAAAGGCGAAGCAACAGTGAAACTTACGCTAATCGATAAAGATGGCAATGCAATCACCGGTGATAACGTATCTGTTGAAAGAAAAATAAATCTGCTGGAAAGATAGATTATAGATTTAAGACGTTAGATTTTAGACATTAGACGCCTAACATCGGATAAAATAAAAAGGAACTCGCTGAGCGGGTTCCTTTTTTATTTAGTAGGTAACGCCGTTGAAAGAGGATCGTTCAATAGCTTTTCACTTATTCTTCGAGCTTGGCAATTTGGTCGAATATCTTTCGTTGAGATTGGGCAAACAACTCCCCTCCAAACTCTTCGTTATCCAAAGATAAAGTAGTGATGTCTTTGACACCCAAAATATTAAAAATGAATGTTAGATAAGTAGTTTGGAAGTTCATATGTCCATTTTTCTCGTTTACCCCATATCCACTGTCTCCCCTGCTCGATAAAATAAACATCCTTTTATCTTCTAAAAGCCCGACGTAATCGCCATCAGGCCGTCCAGACCTAAATTTCCACGTTTCATTGATTCGCATAATTTGGTCAATGTACGATTTGAGTCCACTAGGTATAGACCAATTGTACATCGGCGCGGCAATCACATAGATGTCTGCCTCTTTTAATTCCTTTACCAAAGTATTACTCAGCTCGAGTATTTTCTGGTTTTCTGCGGTCCTAGCCTCTACTTTGGTGAAAGATGCTCCAATCCATTCATTCGTAATATGTGGAACAGGAGTCAAACCAACCTCCCGATATACATAACTATCGTTTGGATATTTTTTTGACCATGTTTCTACAAAAAGCTTACTAAGCGATCTACTGTGAGAGTACTCCTCTCTTGTGCTCGAATTTACTATCAATACCTTCATTATTACTTAAATTTGTTAAGCAAAAATGGGGCGTATTTATTCAACAAAAATTGACCTAGTTCAAGAGGATTTGTTTTTCTTTCGAATACGGCTGATGAATTCTGCTGACACTCCCAAATAGGAAGCAATTAGATATTGTGGCACTCTAAATGATATTTTGGGGTAGGTTTCAAGAAAATCATAATATCTGTGTTCAGCAGTGAATACATTGTTATAGACAATTCTCTGCTGTAGAGTTCCCAAATAACTTTCCAGAATAATCCGGAAATATCTTTCCAACTTCGGGATTTCTACGAGTAGATTTTGAAACGAGGAATAACTAATCTGTAAAACGGTAGAATCTTCAATCGCTTGAATACTGTAAATGCTTGGCTTCTGTTTCGAGAAACTATCGATATCCGTTGCCCACCAATCGTCAATTGCAAAATAGACAATCTCCTCGTCCCCACTTGCAGCATTGATGTAAAAGGCTTTTAAAGCACCTGAAAACACGTAATTATCATACCTACAGACATCTCCATTCCGCAAGAGGTAATCGCCTTTTTTAAAAGTTCTAACTTTCCAAAACCTTTTAAACAAGGAAATTTCCTCAGGATTTAGAATAACATGCTTTGAAATATTCTCAATTAAAGGATTGAAATCCATAAAAGGATCACTTAACTAAACTTCCTAAAATCAGCAAAAACAACCCCAGAAAGTTCTAAAATCTAATATCTAATTAAAAGCCCACCGACTTTAATCTCAGCCCTTCTTTTTCATCCAAGCCAAACATCAGGTTCATGTTCTGCACTGCTTGTCCGGAAGCACCTTTCAACAGATTATCCGTCGCATTTAAGATCAGCAATTTATTGCCATGCTTCTCCAAATGGATAATGCTCTTGTTGGTATTGACTACCTGCTTCAAGTCTATATTCGCTTTGGACACATGGGTAAAAGGATGATTCGCATAATAAGAAGTATACAGCTCATATGCCGCATCTTCCGATAAATCAGAATCTACATAGATGGCCGAGAAGATACCCCTTGCAAAATCACCTCGTTGTGGGATAAAATTGATTTTCTCCGCTGCACGTGCTAACAACGAACCCTCGCCTTCGGGAAGAAAACCCTCCTGCAACTGGTCTAAAGATTCAGAGATCTCTTGCAGGTGCTGATGATCAAATGATTTGTAAGCCGATAGGTTATTGTTTCTCCATGAAAAATGCGTCGTAGCCGAAGGCTTCTGTCCTGCGCCTGTTGATCCGGTCGTCGCATTCACGTGGATTTGCTCCGGCAATAGACCTTTGCTCGCCAGCGGCAATAGGGCCAACTGTATATTGGTCGCAAAACAACCCGGATTAGCAATGTACTGCGCTTCTTTGATCTTATCCTTGTTCAATTCGGGCAGCCCATAAATGAAGTTCTTCCCTTGATAAGCTCTGTTCGCACGCAGACGGTAATCTTGCGACAGATCAATAATCTTTACAGTAGGGTCAACCGGATTTGCGTCTAAAAACTTTTTCGCATCCCCGTGCCCTACGCACAAAAATAAAACATCAATATTTGAATGAAAATCAGAGGAAAAAGTTAAATCTGTATCGCCAAACAAATCGTTATGCACGTCAGACAGCTTATTTCCAGCGTTCGATGCACTATTAGCAAATACAATATCCACTTGGGGGTGGAAGATCAGAATACGAAGCAATTCCCCACCTGTATATCCTGCAGATCCAACAATTCCTACTTTAATTTTTTCCATAGTATCTTCAATTAAAAAAGGCACAGTAAACTACTGTGCCTTATGATATATCTTAGCCTTTGCCGTTCACTTTATGCCAGATGATGGTCTGGTTACCAAAGATTTTTGAGAAACCTTTTACGTCGTCGCCCGTATAGCCCTCGTTCATTTCGCCATAGCTACCGAATTTGTTCGACATCAAATCATGCTCCGATTCAATTCCGATAATAACGAAACGGTATGGGTGAAGCTCTACAAATACACGCCCTGTTACAGTTTCCTGCGAGCTTTTTAAGAATGCTTCCATATCGCGCATCACCGGATCGTGCATCTGCCCTTCGTGCATGTAGTTACCGTAGAAAGCCGCTAATTGGTCTTTCCAAGATAATTGCCATTTCGTCAAGGTATGTTTTTCCAAAGTATGGTGTGCTTTAATCAGGATCACAGAAGCAGCAGCTTCAAATCCAACGCGTCCTTTGATACCAATGATCGTATCACCAACGTGGATATCACGGCCAATACCATAAGGCTGTGCAATTGCTTGAAGCTCTTGGATCACCTTTACCGCACCGATCTTCTCCCCATTCAATGCTACCGGCTCGCCTTTTTCGAAGTCGATGGTAATCTGGCGAGGTTCAGTAGAAGTGACAGGCGTAGGCCATGCCGACTCCGGCAGGTATTGGTTGGATGTCAAAGTCTCAGCGCCACCTACGGATGTTCCCCACAAACCTTTATTGATCGAATATTTCGCTTTCTCTGCAGAATACTCAACACCATGATTGTTTAAATACTCAATTTCAGCCTCGCGTGATAATTTTAAATCACGGATTGGCGTAATGATTTCGATTCCCGGAATCAAAGTCTGGAAGATCATATCAAAACGAACCTGATCGTTTCCAGCACCCGTAGAACCATGTGCTACACATTCAGCACCGATTTTCTTACAGTAGTTTGCAATAGCTGTCGCTTGGCAAACACGCTCCGCAGATACTGACAATGGATAAGTCGCGTTCTTCAACACGTTGCCAAAAATCAAATATTTGATTGTATCGCGATAGTAGTCTTCAGTTTCATCAATGGTAGTATGCGATTTAACGCCCAATTCATAAGCTCTCTTTTCAACAGCTTGCAACTCTTCGTCAGAGAATCCACCTGTATTTACAATAACAGAATGAACTTCTAAACCCAAATCACGAGATAGATAGATGCAACAGAATGAGGTATCTAATCCGCCACTAAATGCTAAAACTACTTTTTTCATCTTATAATGATTAATATGCTGATAATTACAAAAATAACAATTTAAAATCCTTTAACCGGCTTCACCCCAACGGGAATTACACTGGCAACAAACTTTTTGGTCGATTTCCAAAGCTTCGCTTCAATACGTTTCAACAACGATTGTTTCTTTGAAATTCGATCCAAACGCTCTTTCGCTTCCGCACGACGTTGAATTTTCTCCTTCAACTCCCGTTCTTTCTCTACCGGATCCCATAACATCGCCGTACACATACAGTTCTTACGGTCTTTCGACATCAAGATATCATAGTTAACACATGATTGGCAACCTTTCCAAAACTCCTCGTCTTGCGTCAGCTCTGAATAGGTAACAGGCTCATAGCCCAAATCAGAGTTGATTTTCATCACCGCCAATCCTGTCGTCAACCCGAAGATCTTAGATTTCGGATATTTCTCTCTAGACAACTCGAACACACGCTTTTTGATCGCTTTTGCCAATCCAACCTTACGAAATTCAGGATTGACAATAAGCCCCGAATTGGCAACGTAATCACCATGGCTCCAAGTTTCAATATAGCAGAAACCCGCCCATCTACCATCTTTATGCAAAGCAATAACGGCTTTGCCCTCATCCATCTTACGAGCAACATATTCCGGCTTTCGACGTGCAATACCTGTTCCGCGAGCCTTTGCAGACTCGAACATTTCATTACAAATATCATCCGCGTACTCCACATGAGCTGCTGTTGCGGGAATAATCAAAAAATCAGAGATTGTCATTAATAATGTCGACCTAAAAAATAAATACCAAGGTATTCTAAAAAACTATAAATAAAATTTCGATCAGAATCCATCGAGCTTGATGAACCTTAAAATTGGAGTTTGCCTGCCTCAGAATCAAGCTCGAGGCAGAATAGGTCGTCGGAATCGTAGAAGCGGACAATTAAATGAACGAAGGGCATAATAAACCTTCACCCCCAGCTTATGTAAAGCTCGGTCGAATGTGTTCATATATACCTTTTTATAGTTCATTATATTCCGTTGTTCGCTGTAATCAGACTGCGCAAAAGTAAACAATTATTTTTTTCTTTTATGCAATATAATTGTAGATTTTTTATTTTATATCCAATAAGCCAAATCCATCATTGCCAGACTGCTAATAAGACTCTCGAATCTTTAAAACGTTTAAAAAAAACAATCTTTTGTCAGAATTTAACCTATTAACCTACCCAATTTTCTGAAGAACAAATAAATACTTAATTTTGTTCCAAATTTTAAAAACAACATGGTAGGTCCTAGCATTTTCTTCTTCGTCATCTTTGTCATCCCTTACGTTTATTTCATGTACTGGTTAGTAAAACAGGACAAGAAAAAGCATGTTTGGGGCATCGTAGTGGTAACGGTAATTGCTATCATTGGATTTCTGGTATCTCAAACCGCCAGCAAGAATGCCGTGCGTAATTATAAACAACATCAAATAGACTCGAGAGAAATCGAAAAGCAGGAGCATCAATAAACTTATCGAGCTTCACTTCTACGCCAGGCCAAATCGAACGCTGGCAAGCAATATCACGTTAAATAATTTCTAAAATTAGGCAAAGCCTCATAGAGGGTCACGCCTTTCGATCTACTTGTCTAAGATTCTTTCTTAGACAATTCTATTTTTGGTCGAGAATACTTCGACATAGAACCCTTTCAAACCCAATACAAACCCAATACAAACCCAATACAAACCCCTATCATAACCGTTCTGAAAGGGCTATGATAGGGGTCAGTATTGGGCTTACTTAAATAAAAACTTGTTTAAGACTTGAACTTATTCGCTAATACCTTCCAACTTCAGTAAAAACGAATAGTTTAATGCGACGTCTTTCAGGTAGTCGAAACGACCAGACGCACCACCATGACCATAGTCCATATCGGTTTTTAGTAGGATTATATTATTGCCTTTCTTCACTTTGCGCAACTTCGCAACCCATTTTGCAGGTTCAAAATATTGCACTTGCGAGTCGTGTAAGCCTGTAGTCACCAGAAGATTTGGATATTCTTTGGCTTCTATATTTTCGTATGGAGAATAAGACTTCATATAGTCGTACGCTTCTTTGTTGTTCGGATTTCCCCACTCGTCGTATTCATTCGTCGTTAAAGGGATGGTTTCATCCAACATGGTGTTCACCACGTCTACAAAAGGAACCTGAGCAATGACTCCGTTCCATAAGCTTGGAGCCATGTTGATGATAGCGCCCATCAATAGTCCGCCGGCACTTCCGCCTTGCGCATATAAGTGCTCGTTGGAGGTATATTTCTGATCGATCAAGAACTGTCCGCAGTCGATAAAGTCGGTGAAGGTATTCTTTTTCTTCATCATCTTACCATCCTCATACCACTGACGTCCCATTTCTTCACCACCACGGATATGTGCAATGGCGTAGATAAAGCCGCGGTCTAAGAGTGAAAGGCGCCCGGAGTTGAAGCTTGGATCCATCGAAGCACCATACGATCCATATGCATATAATAATAATGGTGCCTGTCCATCTTTTTTTGTTCCTTTTTTATAGACAAGGGAAACGGGAATCTGCACGCCGTCTTTCGCTTTCGCCATGATACGCTCCGTTACATATTGCCCTGCATCGTATCCTCCCAAAACCTCCTGCTGTTTCAGCAAGGTTTTCTCCTTTGTTTTCATGTCGTAATCAAAGGTCGATGATGGAGTGACCAATGACGTGTATCCATAGCGAAGAACATCCGAATTATACTCGGCGTTTGTGCTCGGATAGACCGTATATGCAGCCTCGCCGAAGTCTAGGTAATGTTGTGAATTATCTTTCAAATTGCGGATAGCCAAGTTCGTTAAACCATTCTTGCGTTCAGAAATCGCTAAATAATTGGCAAACTCATCGATGCCTTCGATTAAAACGTCCTCACGATGCGGGATATATTCTTTCCAATTTTCTTTTCCGGGTTTGTCTAATGGCGCCTCCATAATTTTGAAATTCTTCGCCTGATCGTTTGTATGAATCAAGAAACGATCTGCCAGTGGCGTCACATTGTATAGCACATCTTTTATACGCGGCTGAAAAACAGTAAAGCTTGCAGTAGGTTGGTCGGCTTTAATAAATCGGGTTTCTGAACTCAAAGTACCGCCAGAATAAATAAAAATATATTTATCGTCCTTCGATTTCCATACACCGATATAGTTGGTATTGTCCTTTTCATCATAGACCACGACATCGTTGCTGCTCGGTTGACCAAGGCTATGTCTTTTGATTTTTTCGCTTAATAGGGTTACCGGATGCTTCGCTGTATAAAACAAGGTCTTGTTATCGGCTGCCCATACCGGGTCTCCTGAAGTTTTCGAAATTCTATCCTTCAATATTTCGCCCGTCTCCAGATTCTTCACATGGATCACATATTCTCTTCTTGAAACCGTATCCACCCCATAGGCGATCATCTTGTTGTCTGGGCTGATTGCCATGCCCGATACCGCGTAATAAGGGAATCCCTCGGCCATCTCATCAACATTTAGGATCACCTCTTCAGGCGCATCCAAACTACCTTTTTTGCGACAGTATTTATAGTATTGCTTTCCTTCCTCAGTTTTACGGTAGTAATAGTACCCGTTCATCAAATAAGGAACAGACTCGTCCGCTTCCTTAATACGGTTTTTCATTTCCGTGAAGAGTTTGCTCTGTAGCGCCTCAGTATCCTTCATCATGGTATCCGTATAGGCGTTCTCCGCCTCTAGATAGGCCACGACTGCTGAAGAATCAGCTCCTTTCTTAAAATAGTCGTTCAGCCAATAGTAAGGATCATCGACCGACTCGCCATGGATAACGCGCTGATGTGCTTTTTCTGCCGCAACAGGGGCCGTAGCATCGGGCCATTTTATGGCCTTCTTATTGCTGTTCTTATCTGTAGAACAAGAAGATATCATAGTTGCTAAAATTAAACTTATTATCAATTTATTACTCATATCTAGTAAATGGTTTGTTTTGCAACGATAAAAATACTCAAAATTAGCCGCTTTTTAGATTTATTAACAATTCGCAAGCGGCGAATAAATTATATTTGCTAAAACATAAATTTTGAAATATGCATAAAACAAATAAACTATTATGCTACTTAGCGTTCGGACTTTTGCCGACATTTGGATTTGCCCAAGAAAAACAAGATAAAGATGCCCCTCCCGCAAACTGGTATAACCTAGATTTCCAGAAAGACGGGGTAATGGGAATTAGTACAGAGAAAGCTTACGAATTATTGAAAGGCCGTAAATCTACGCCTGTCATCGTCGCGGTGTTAGATAGCGGTGTCGACATCAAACATGAGGATTTAAAAGATGTACTATGGACCAATCCGAAAGAGATTCCTGGCAATGGCAAGGACGATGATGGCAACGGTTATATCGACGATGTTCATGGTTGGAACTTTTTGGGAAATGCGAAGGGTGAAAACGTAACGTTCGACAACTTAGAAGTAACTCGCTTAATTCGTCTATACGAGCCTAAATACATATCTGTTCTTCCAACGACGCCTTTGTCGGAAAAGGAACGTAGAGAGTTTGTCGCTTATCAGAAGATGATCACTGAATATACGTCTAAAATGGATGAAGCACAATTCGGAAACTTGAACTATGGCCGTTTGAAGGAAGAGTTCGATGGCATGATCAAAGGATTGAACAAAGAGCCTAAGGATATCACAAAGGCAGACTTAGATGCTTTCCAAGCTACTTCTGACCGCCAGAAGATGGCGATCCGCATTGCGAAAAAAGAACTTGACAAAACATCGTTCGAGAAATTTTACGAAGACTTAAAGGAAGGTGCTACCTACTTCTCTAATCAGGTAGAGTATCATTTAAATAAGGAATACGATTCTAGGCACATTGTTGGAGATAACTATGAGGATGCGACAGAACGTCACTATGGAAATAATGATGTTACGGGTCCAGATGCAGAGCACGGCACGCACGTAGCAGGTATTATTGGCGCGAAGCGCGACAATAAGCTGGGTGTAAACGGGGTTGCGAATAATGTACAGATTATGACCGTTAGAAATGTTCCTGATGGTGATGAGCGCGATAAAGATGTGGCAAACGCTATTCGTTATGCTGTAGATAATGGTGCTCGCGTAATCAACATGAGCTTCGGTAAAGGCTATGTATACAACAAGAAAACGGTTGATGACGCTATCAAATATGCGGAATCCAAAGATGTTCTTTTAGTACATGCGGCAGGTAATGACTCGAAGGATAATGATGTCGTGAAGAACTACCCGATGAAATATTTCACAGACAGTCTAGACGCGGTGGTTGGTGAAGCGAAGAACTGGATTACCGTTGGTGCTACAGGTTGGAAAGTAGATGGCGACTTATTAGCGGAGTTTTCCAATTATGGTTACCGCAGTGTGGATGTATTCGCGCCGGGCGTAAAGATCAACTCTACCGTACCAGGTTCTAAATACAAAGACCAACAAGGAACAAGTATGGCATCGCCTGTTGTAGCAGGTTTGGCCGCATTAATTCGCTCATACTACCCTGACTTGACAGCAGCACAGGTTAAAGACGTGATTTTAAAGAGCGTAACGAAAGTAGATCAGAAAGTTAAGATCAAAGGAGAATCAGGTTCGAAGCGTGTTTATTTAGATGAAATCAGCGTAAGCGGCGGTGTTGTGAATGCATACAAGGCGGTCGTAGAAGCTAATAAACTGTCTGCAAAGAAAAAGTAAAAAAATGTTAAATTTTTCACAATAATACTTTGTATCTTCCGTTTAGATAATAAACATAAATCAAGATGCTTATGGTGGAAAATTCTACTCCTGTAAAAGATGTAAATTACGAAGGTCTTGGTACAGACTTACATGAAGATACTCAACTAGAGGTTTTCGCTGAAAAGATCAAAAACTGCATTCAACAGATTGCAAAAGATCCAAACGAAAAGACGATAGAAAACATCCTCAACTACTCAAAGACATTTCGTAAATTATAAGACAAAGCCGTTCTAGAAAGAGCGGCTTTGTTCGTTTTAGTAGTATTTAGTAGTTAGTAGTTAGTAGTTAGTAGTTAGTAGTTAGACCCAAAGTTGCTAGTGTTCTCGAACCAGGAAAGAAAAGATTTAAGGATTGGCAGGATATTGGTTTGCCTTATAAACGTGCGCAATATTGTCCACCAAAGGTCTTTATACTAAATACTAAGTACTAACTACTAATCCAACCATAAGTCTAAATACTAACTACTAAATACTAACTACTAATTCAGATCTATATTCCCAATAATCTCTTTCAACTGCAGTTCTGAGAGCTTTGCTTGGAGTTTAGCGGTGTTGAATCGGGATACGGCGTTGATGAAATTCTCCTGGGCGTCGCGGAATTCGACAGCGGAGATGGAGCCTATCTTATATTTTTCTAGGGTAATGTTTAAGTTTTGGCGAGCAATATCCTCATTCGTCTCTTCGAGGCGCGCTAGGGATAGGTTTGTTTGGTAAGTTTGGAATGCGGTTGCAATTGCCGTGTTGATGGTTAGATTCTGTTGTTCGATCAGCAGGTCGGCGCTTTCAATCTGGATTTTTGCGACGCGTTCGTTGCGTCGTTGGTTGAAGCCGTCGAAGATATTGACCGAAGCCGTAACGCCGTAGTTTAATCCGCGCGAGTTGGATTGGGAAACGAATCCCAGGCTGGATTCCGTTTCGGCGAAATTATAACCGGTATTGAGCCGAACCGTTGGATAACGTGCGGCTTTCACTCTTTTCAGTTCCAATTCAGCCATTCTCCGGTTGATTGAGATAAGCTGCAGATCGGGGTTATGTTGCTTGGCTTTCTGCATGAGTTCATCAAGAATCAAGGTATCATCGTATTCTACATCGCGTTCTACATCAAACTCTATACTGAGGTCGCGCGCCATCAGGCTATTTAAGGTAATCTTCAGATTCTTTACGACATCAGCCTGACGTAGGCGACTGGACTCATCCTCATTCAAATTCACCTGCACATTCAGCACTTCCAAGCGTGAGGCTTTACCAATGGAAAACCTATTCTCTGCAGTCTGCAACCTCTCTTTCGAGATGATAATACTGGAGTCAATTGCTTGCAAGAGGTTGTTCTGCTCAACAATGGTGAAGTAAGTGGATATCACTTCCGAAACTTTATTTAATATCGTACGCTTCAATTCGACCTCACCGAGCTTCTGATTTTCCTTTAAGATATCATAGCGCGAAAACATGCCTAGTCCATCAAAGATGGTCCAGCCAATGCTTACACCATAGTTCATACTGTTGTTCTTCGCATTCTTCAAAGAGCGTTGCTCGCCCGAGGCTTGGGTCTGCGTAGAGTTTTGAAGATTGTTATTTTGAGAAAAATTACCCGTAACAGTCGGCAACATTCCGGCATTGCCGTAAGTTACATTCTCTTGCGCAACGCGTAGGTCGTTCTGCGAAAGCTTGATTTCAAAGTTATTTTCTAAAGCAGTTTCCACTGCTTCCCTGACCGTCAACAGTCCTTGTGCCCGAGAGATCGACACAAAGCACACAATAAAGGAAAGGACAGCAACTATTCTCATGTTATTATTCTTCAATTTGATCAAAATCTGGATGTGGCTTCTTGTTTCTGGAAAGCATTAAGTAGAACGCCGGGATTACAAACAAGGTTAACACTAAGGAGAACATCGTTCCACCCACGATGACCACCCCCATACCCATACGGCTGGTCGATGCTGCCCCTAAAGATAATGCAATCGGCAATGCCCCTAAGGCAATGGCTAAAGACGTCATCAAGATGGGTCTTAAGCGTGATTCAGAAGCGACTACCACTGCTTCGTATTTCTTGTACCCTTGTTCGCGTAATTGATTGGCAAATTCAACAATCAGAATACCGTTCTTCGTCACGAGACCAATCAACATGATGGTTCCAATCTGACTGAAGATGTTCCAGGACTGCCCGAATAGCCATAATGAGAACATCGCGCCTGCCACGGCCATCGGCACGGTAATCAGGATAATAATCGGATCGATGAAGCTTTCGAACTGTGCTGCAAGGATCAAAAAGATCAGTAGCACCGCTAAACCAAATGCAAACATTGTGTTCGACCCACTCTCTACAAAATCTCGAGATTCACCTCCTAGGTCGGTTGTAAAGGTTTCGTCCAATACTTTTTCTTTGACGCGTTCCATGGCATCAATACCGTCGCCCATGCTTCGTCCAGGTGCAAGACCTGCAGATACGGTAGCAGACATGTAACGGTTATTATGGTAAAGCTGTGGTGGGCTGCTACGCTCTTCCAGCTCCACAATATTGTCTAACTGTATCAGCTCGCCACGACTATTCTTTACGAAGATAGCAGCTAAATCCATTGGTGTAGCGCGATCAGCGCGGTCAAACTGCCCCATGACCTGATATTGCTTGCCATTCATCATGAAGTATCCAAAGCGCTGTCCCGCTAGAGACATTTGTAGCGTTTGGGCAACATCTAAGACCGACACCCCAAGTGTCTGCGCTTTTTCACGATCAATCGATACATAGACCTCTGGTTTATTGAACTTCAAGTTCACATCGGTCATCGAGAAGGTGTTCTCCTTCGTCAACTCGTCCATGAATTCCGGAATCTTCTCTTCCAATTTTTGGAAATTAGGAGCTTGAATGATGTACTGTATTGGCAGACCTCCACGTCGGTTTACTGAGATAGTCGGCTGCTGAGAAACAGCGACACGTCCTTCGGAATAGCCACGTGTTAATCGGGATAGGTCGTCAGCAATCTCCGCCTGACTTCGCTCGCGTTCGTCTGGCTGCACTAATCCCAAGCGTACGAAACCCGAGTTGGAAGATGCAGACCCAAAGCCCGGAGAAGTGATCACCAAACTGACTTTCTTCTCAGGTACCGAATCGTTGATCAACATGGTCAGATCGGTCATAAATCGATCCATATAATCGTATGAAACACCCTCTGGAGCAGTAACCCTTAAACTGATGTAACTTCTATCATCATAGGGAGCTGTTTCCTTCGGTAAGAGCTGGTAGAATAAATAGATTAATGCGAAACAGCCGATAATCGTAGCGAAGCTTAGCCATCTATGCTTCAGGAAGCCTTTTAATGCGCCAGCGTATTCGGTATTCATCATCTCGAAATACTTCTCCGTCCGCATGTAGAATTTAGATTTCTTTTGCTCGCCACCTTTCATCAGGTAGGCATTCAGCATCGGGGTCAAGGTTAAAGATACGAAGGCCGATATGAGGACAGCAGCCCCGATGACGACCCCAAACTCTCGAAATAGACGGCCTACGAAGCCCTCTAAGAAGATAACAGGTAGGAAGACGGCCGCTAGGGTGATAGAGATCGAAATAACGGCAAAGAAGATCTCATTGGATCCTTTGATCGCCGCCTGAATAGGCGACATCCCCTCCTCTACCTTTTTGAAGATGTTCTCCGTGACGACAATACCGTCATCCACCACCAGCCCCGTGGCGAGTACGATGGCTAACAAGGTCAAAACGTTGATGGAGAACCCGCATAGATACATGATAAAGAATGTAGCAATTAGGGATACGGGGATATCAATCAAAGGCCTGAAGGCAATCGACCAATTACGGAAGAAGATATAGATAATCAGAACTACTAATACAATAGCGATCAAAAGGGTTTCCACAACTTCCAACACGGCTTTCTTCACGAAGAGCGTATTATCGATTGCAATATTGAGTTCAAAGCCTTCCGGCAATTCATTCTGCAGTTTGTCGTATTCTTTATAGAATTGTTCTGCAATCTCTAGGTAGTTGGTGCCTGGTTGTGGAATAATAGCTAAACTCACCATGGGGTATCCCGAGTCTGACATCTTCGTTTCGAAGTTCTCAGCCTCTAAGGCGGCATTTCCCACATCGCCTAACTTAACCACACGGTTATTATCTGCACGGATGATGATGTTATTGAACTCTTCTTCGGAAGCGAGGTTACCAATGGTTTTAATAGCAAGCTCGGTATTAGCACCCGTGAGTTTACCGGAGGGCAACTCGACATTCTGCGTATTCAGTGCCGCTCTAACATCTAATACCGTCAAGCCGTAAGAAGCTAGCTTGTTCGGGTCGATCCAAAGACGCATGGCGTATTTACGCTGCCCCCATATTTGGACAGAACTTACGCCTGGGATTGTCTGTAGCCTTTGTGCAATGACATTCTCTGCATAATCCGATAATTCAAGTACATTTCTTGTTGCACTCTGCATCGTCATGGTGATAATCGGTTCAGAGTCCGCATCAGCTTTAGACACCACCGGTGCGGCATCAATATCTTGAGGTAGATTCCGCTGCGCTTGTGATACTTTATCACGGACGTCATTCGCTGCTTCCTCTAAGTTTTTCCCTAAATTAAATTCAATGGTGATATTACTGGAACCCTGATTGGACGATGATGAAATATTACGAATCCCATCAATGGAGTTGATTGACTTTTCTAAGGGTTCTGTAATCTGCGACTCGATAATATCCGCATTGGCTCCGGCATAGCTCGTACGTACCGAAATCTGCGCTGGATCAATAGAAGGATATTCCCGGACACCTAAAAAGGTATAGCCGATGATTCCAAACAGGATCAGCACAAGGTTCATGACGATAGCCAGAACGGGTCTTTTGATACTTATGGTAGATAAACTCATTTTCCTTTGTTATCGCAGCGTCACTTGTACAGGGGTTCCATTCCTCAGTGCCATTACCCCCGAGGTCAATACCGTATCGCCGGGATTGAGTCCAGATGTAATAAGGATATCAGCATCAGTTCTTGCCCCAGTCTCCACCAACACCTCGGTCGCTAGACCGTTCTTCATTACAAAGATCTTCTTTCCGTTCTGAATAGGAATTAGGGCCTCCGCTGGAACTAACAGTCCATTATCAATCGTTTCTAGAGGAAAGACAATATTGGCAAAAGTGCCCGGGATCAGTTGATTTCCGGCATTTGTAGAAATAGCTTTTACTAACAGTGTTCTGGTGTTTGCTTCTACAGAAGGTTCGGTTGCATAGATCTTAGCAGTAAAATCACCTTCGACACCTTGAACATCAAACTTTATCTGATTTCCAACCCGTACTTTATTGGCATATTTCTCAGGAATAGAAAAGGAAACCTTGAGGCGATTCATATTCACAAGCTTCGCAATACTAGTCGCAGGGGTGATATAGCTGCCTTTGGATATATTGCGTAAGCCTATGGTGCCGGAAAATGGAGCACGAATAACTGTTTTGCTCAACTGAGCTTGGATGAGTTGGATCTGAGACTGTGCGGTACGGAAATCAGCGCTAGCGATATCGTATTCCTCCTGACTGATAGCTTCCTTCTCAAGTAATAGC
Source organism: Sphingobacterium sp. UBA2700 (assembly GCA_002354335.1). Taxonomy (GTDB): domain Bacteria; phylum Bacteroidota; class Bacteroidia; order Sphingobacteriales; family Sphingobacteriaceae; genus Sphingobacterium. The sequence continues at coordinate 499,033 of DELI01000005.1, forward strand.
TTCGCACGTCGCTCATTTTCCGCAGCAAGGTTATTCCGTGTCCTTGCTTGCGCAAGCTGCGCTTGAAGCTCAGCATCGTTGAGCGTTATCAGCACTTGCCCACTGCCCACTCGTCCACCTTCCGAAAAGTTGATGGACTCCACAATACCTGATATTTCGGTATGCAATTCTATCTGTTCATCAGCTTCAATAGAACCCGATAGCGTTAAAAAGTCCGAGAATGTTTGTCCTTGAATTACTTTAGCATATACTTTAGCAGCCGATCGGCCTCCGCCCCGTGGACCGGCATTTTTGGCATCTTTTTCTTTATTACTGCTAATCCGGTAGAAAATCATACCCCCTAGTACCGCTAGAGCTACCAGAACAATAATCAGTGTTTTCTTTTTCATAAGTCTTGGAAAATAATTCCCGTACGATTAAGTTGAGTCGTTATAACAATCAGTAAATTAGGAAAAAAAGGCGATACGCTTATGTAATAATGTTATTATAGAGCCTCCAGAGCTAGAACTGAAAGAAGGCTCATGGGATAAAAATCGGGAAAAAAAATAAAAAAGGTCGATATATAAATACCGACCTTCCTTAAATATATGTGATATACTTAATTGTTGCAAAAGGCAATAATCTCTGAAGCGAGCTTGGTTTGCACAGCGCTTTTTATAACGTAGCTCATCGCACCTTTCTCTATGCACTTCACCCTCACCTCAGGACTTTCAACATCCGATACCATGATAATGGTACTTTTGGGGAATAAATGTTGAAGAATCGGAATCCCTGTAACTCCATCGATATCCGGCATCATAATGTCCAATAAAATTACATCCAAGTTCTCATGATGTTGTTGTTGATTTTCAATCCCCACTAAGGTTTCCGCTTCGAATAATATATTGAACTTGTAATCAGGAACAGAGCGCAGAATCATCTTCAGCAATTCACGATAAATAGAACTGTCGTCTATTAGAGCAACATTAATTGATTTCATAGATACCTAGTATAAGTAGGACGGGATTTACTCATTAGAGTAGTCGGTATGGGATGATTTCTGATTTTACCGCTTATCCCGAAGCAATATACGAAAATTGTAAACAATTATCTACAAAACCAATAATTTCCTAATAATTTTCCAACTTACATTATTAAAATAAAATTATCGAAGTCGTTTAAAGGGAGATGCATCTCCTAGATATTAGATATCAGACATAAGACATTAGAGTATGGCGTCTCCTAGATGCTTCTACTAGACACATTAGATTTTAGACATAAGAAATTAGAGTATTGTCTGAACCAGGAAAGAAAGGATGTAAAGATTACCATGATCCTGCAAATCCTCAAATCCTTTCTTTCCTGGTTCAAGACAAACGTTCCTCTCTTCCTTTGAGACAAACAACTAAAAATCAGAAGATCATCTTACTTCACTAATCTCCCTTTCATGCAAAAACAATCCATAAAAAAAGGGCGCTTAATCCGCGCCCTACTCTAATGTCTAAAATCTTATGTCTAACAGTCTAATAAACCA
>DELI01000010.1:0-15789 GCA_002354335.1 Sphingobacterium sp. UBA2700
TGTCAATCCTTGCATCCTTCCTTTCCTGGTTCAAGACAAAACATCCTAACCATCCTTAAATCCTGTCAATCCTTCCTTTCCCCGACAACTCCTTTAGACAGCAAAAGGCGCCTAATCGGCACCTGCTCTAATATCTTAAATCTCACGTCTAAAATCTAATCCCGCCCTAGGTCTAAATACTAACTACTAAATACTAACTACTCCCCTCAAAACTGCAAAGTAAACACACTTCCTTCTCCTTCTTGGCTGTCGACCAGAAGGTTTCCGTTGTGCATCAGCATAATTTGCTTACTGAGGGTAAGTCCTACGCCGGTTCCGGTTTTTTTGGTGGTAAAGAATGGGGTAAAGATCTGTTCTTGGATGTCGGGCGACATGCCGACGCCGTTATCTTGAATCTTGATCTGTATGCGGCCGTTGCTCTCGATACCAGAGAGGCTGATATAAGGTTCCGGCTGATCTTTGACGGCTTCAATGGCGTTCAGCAGCAAGTTGATTAATACCTGCTCGACCAAGCTGATATCTGCCAGGAGGACCATCCGTGTATTTTTGATGATGATATCTACGTCGATATTCTTCTGTAGGAGTGTGGGCTCCAGGAGCTGATAGATGTTTTCGAAGAGTTGCACCAGCAGAATTTCTGCCACTTGTGGCTGATCGACTTTATTGATCAGGCGATAGCTCTTCGCGAACTGCAAGAGCCCTTCGCTGCGGCGTTTGATCGTAAATATGCCGACTTTAAGATCCTCGATATCCTGATCACCCTCCCATTGTTCCAAACGGCTATGCAGGGTTTCGGCTAGGGAGCTGATCGGACCAATGGAGTTCATGATTTCATGGGTCAATACGCGGAGCAGCTTATGCCAAGCTTTTGTCTCCGTTTCGTCGATTGCTTCGTTGATGTTTTGGTACACTACGATTCGAAATTGCCCATCCTGGGTTTCAAATTCCGAGCATTGCAGGAGAACTTTGATCTTTCCCGAGGCGGAATTGGTGGTTTCCATCTGTTGCTTCCCTACCTTCAGCTGCATGGTCTTTTCATACAGATCGGCATTTCTGCGCTGCAAGCCTGCGATATTGCCAAGATGAGGAACCTGAAAGAGGGATTTAAAGGCATCGTTTACCCAAATAACTTTACCGGAATCGGCATGGAAGAATAAGATGGCGGTATCCAGCATATTAATCACCTTATTGAGATACTGATGCTGAAGCGCCTGGTCGATGCTTATGTTCTTATAGATTTCGTTGATTTGGTTGAAAGCCTGAAAAAGCTTTCCCTCCGTCGATCGGTTATTCTTGACCACGAAGCGGCGAGTGAAGTCTCTGTATTTTACCGCTTCGGAAAATTCGAGCAATTGTTTCACGAGAAACCGATGGCTGGCAACAAAGCGATAGGCTAAATAAAAAGCAATCAGAAAAAGTAAAAGAGCATAGCTATAGTAGCCTATGAAAATTAAATAGGCGATACCTACTGCCAGCGACAGGAGTGCCAGCACTTTAAAAAAATCAGCAATCGCTATTCTCGACATTTTATAAATTATATTTCTCTAGGCGTCTGTATAAAGCGGCTCGTGTCAGGCCCAATTCCTTCGCAGCCTTGCTGATGTTTCCATTGTAGCGCTCAATGGCTGACTTAATCGCCTTCCGTTCCATCTCTTCCAGGTTATGCGAAGAAAAGTCGGCACTTGAGCTCGTTGTCTCAGGAACAGACTCAATGGGAGAAAATAGTATATCATCAGCACACAGACTTGATTGATCAGACATAATCACTGCCCTTTCAATACTGTACTGCAATTCGCGGACATTTCCCGGGAAGTGGTACTGCTTCAGTTTTTGTAAGGCATCGGCTTCTAAACCGGCAATGTTTTTATGGTATTTCTTATTGTAAAAATCAAGGAAATGGTTCGCCAAAAGAGGTATATCTTCTGTTCGCTCGCGCAGTGCGGGCACCTGTATTTCCAAGGTGTTGATTCTGTAGATCAAGTCTTTTCGGAACCTTGACTCATCTGCCAATGATTTCAATGGAACATTCGTCGCGGAAATTAAACGTATATCCACTGCAACCGGCTGGCTTGAACCCAAAGGAACAACCGCGCGATTCTGCAATACACTCAATAGCTTCGCCTGTTGTTGCAGGTTGATATTTCCGATCTCATCCAGAAAAAGCGTACCAGTGTCGGCATTCTCAAAACGGCCTTTTCGATCTTCCCGGGCATCCGTAAATGCTCCTTTCTTATAGCCAAACAGTTCACTCTCAAATAGGGTTTCCGTTAGTGAACCTACATCGACTTTGATAAATGGATTTTTATTGCGCAAGGAACGTTGATGGATAGCATTTGCTATGAGATCCTTTCCCGTTCCGTTTTCTCCGAGGATAAGGATATTGGCTTCGGTAGGTGATACCTTGTCGAGCTTGTAAAACAGGTCGTTCATAATGGCCGACTTGCCTACAATACCCTGATCCGTAACCAAGGGCTTCGACTTCACATTTGCCTGAGCCGGTTTATGCTCGTCCATCAATCCCTGCAGCGTGCTCAATAATTGTTCGTTCTGCCAAGGCTTCACGATAAAGTCCGCGGCGCCTTGTTTCAATGATTTCACCGCTAAATCTACCGCGCCATAAGCCGTAATCATCACGACCTGCACCGCAGGAAAATTCTCCTTCACCTTGCCCAACCAGTATAACCCCTCGTTACCGGTATTGATGGCACTCTTAAAGTTCATATCCAATAAGAGGATATCAACCGAATGCTTCTCTAATATATTCAGTAGTTTCTCCGGGTTATGTTCTACAATAACCTCTTTAACTTTCGGTCTTAACAGGATACGGGTGGCGGTTAATAAATCCTGATCATCATCTACAACAAGTACGGTTGCTTTCTTCATGCTAGGTCTAAGTTAATTATAAATCCAATGCACCTGCATAGTAATCGTTAATATATTTTTGAAGCAACCACTCGTATTGTTTGATTACCAACTGACTACGCGTGTTGTCCAATTTGTTTTTCGCAGTCAAATAGATGACCGAATTACTATTGCCCGCTTCGAAATGAACGTTCGCAATCCGGAAAGCTTCCTGATAACTTTGCTCCTGTTCTTTCAAGTTCTGTACATTCGTCTGTGCCGTCCGCAAGTCGAATACGGCTTTTGCGGTGTTCATCCGAAGTTCGTTTTCACGAATACTTTTATTCAGCACCGCCTCGTTGAAATCAACCTGCGCCATGCGCACATTCGTACGAGTTGCGAATCTGTTAAAAATCGGGATGGTTAAGCTTAATGACACGCTTTTTCGAAAGTTATTCTTAATCTGGTTAAACGCTTCGCCCCCATCCTTGCTGTAGTTCGATCCTAAGCCAGCACCGAGGGATAGCGATGGATAATATTCTGACTTCATCAGTTTAATATTTTCCTCCATCTCCTTCATCCGCCAATCCAAAGCGCGATACTCAGGGAGCACCGTCAAGGAAGAACGAAAGAGATCCTCGGCGTTGTATACCCTGCTCGCTTGCTCGGTCTCCAATTTTTCTAATGCGGGCAGTTCGGTAACAGGGATGTTTAAAAAAGTCGCAAGTGTTAATTCTGCATCATTCAAAGACTGCTTCGTCTGCTCCAACAAATTCAGATCGCTATTGTATTGTCCTTTGATATCGTAAAGGTCGCCCGGAGCAACCGCACCTTCTCTGTTCAAAACCTCGTGTCTATGCAACTGTTCCTTCGTTACAGCAATTTGCCCCTCAATCTGAGTCAGCATATCCTGCGCCGTTAGGACTTTCAGATAAGCCTCGATGACATCCAGTTTCAGCTCATTTCTCGCACCCTCAAACTCCAACTTCCCTGCCTCCTTCGCATTCGCCCTACGTCGGATATTATGCAAGATCGCAAAGCCATTGAATAGGGGAACATTCGCACTGAGGTATTGATTTCCGTAGCTATTATAGCGGTCTACATACTGGTTGGTCGTCGGGTCAATACTTCTACCCTGACTAAGTTCATGCGATAATCCAGCATTAACCTGCGGCAACCTATCGTAGCGCGCCTGTTTATGTTGTAAATCCGCCCGGTCTATATTCAGTTCCGAACGCAATAAGGTCGGATTATTCGTTATTGCCATGCGAATGCAATCCGAAAGGGACAAGGTCTTAGTTTGCCCCTTAAGATTGCTAACTAAACAACAACAAATTGTTACGATATATAAATAGATGGTTAAGTATTTCATGTATGCAATTTCTCATTGCATTCCATAGCCTATGCCAATTATATGAATCTCTGATTATCAGCACCTTAATGTAACTTTGGAAAAAGGGATGTTCGGAGACGAACAACAAAGTGTTCGGTAGTGGACAATTGGTTTTTTTAGATGTTAGATTTTAGATATAAGATTTTAGACGTATGGGTGGCTGGTATGGGGTGTGAGATGAGTGATTGTTTTCAATCAGGAAACGAAGGATTTAAGGATGAGCAGGATCTGGCGTTTTGGGTCTAACTACTAACTACTAACTACTAAATACTATGTTTGAACCAGCAAAAAGATAAGCGCCTAATCGGCGCCCTGCTCTAATATCTAAAATCTCACATCTAATGTCTAAACTGGACATAAGCGAACATCTACTGTTCGCTAGCGAACAGTAGCAAAGTACGTACGCACAAAACAACACTGATTTACAGCATATTACAACTTTGGCACAACCTTATCTATGCATTTATCGTAAAGAATAAAATAAATGGACAGACCAATTAAACAAAAGACATGGAATACGAAGCGGATCTTAACGGTTGGTGGCGTGGTTGCATTGGTTGGCTTGATAGGCGCGAGTTATTACTTCACGAGCGGCAATAGCAAACTCAATGTGGAAGCAGAGCGTATTTCTATCTTTGAAGTAAAAGAAGATACCTTTCAAGAGTTTATACCTATTAATGGTACGGTACTGCCTATCAGCAGTATTTATCTGGATGCTTCGGTTGGTGGTCGTGTGGAGGAGAAATATGTGGAAGATGGTGCGCATTTGAGAAAGGGGGATCCGATCATGCGTCTTTCGAATACGGATTTGGAATTAAGTCTTATCAATCAGGAAACGCAGGTTTTGAACCTCTTGACACAGGCTCAAATTGCGCAGACTAGCGCACAGCAGGCTACCATCAACAACCGCAATCAGATGGCGGATGTGGAGCAGGCGCTAAAGGAAGCGGAGCGTGTATATACCTTGAACAAAAAATTATTGGCAGAGAAGGCAATCGGGTCGCAGGAATATCAAAAATCCTTGAATGAGTATAATTACCAGAAAGAGCGTATCGGATTAACCAATCAGATTGTAAGACAGGACGAGGTTTCGAATGCACAGAAACTGAATCAGGATCGCGAGACGTATAAGCGTACGCAGAGTGCTTTGCAGTTGATGCGCCAGAAAGTGGGCGATCTGATTTTAAGGGCTCCGGTTGATGGACAACTGACCTCCTTCGATGCGGAGATCGGCCAGAATAAATCTGCAGGCGAGCGCTTAGGGCAGATTGATGTCTTGACAGGTTTTAAAGTACGTGCAGAAATCGACGAGCATTACATCAACCGCATCTTTCCGGATTTGAAAGGACAGTTTAGCATTGATGACAAGACTTACGAGCTGCGCATCAAAAAAGTGTACACACAGGTAAAAGATGGCCGCTTCTTAGTCGATATGGAGTTTGTTGGTGCGAGACCTGAGAGTATCCGCCGCGGACAGACCCTGCCGATACGTTTGGCATTAAGCGATAAGACCAAAGCGGTGTTATTGGCAAAAGGTGGCTTTAACCAGCAGACTGGCGGAAACTGGATATTCAAGTTGGATAAATCTGGAAATACAGCATACCGTACCGATATTCAATTGGGTCGTCAGAACCCGGAATATTACGAAGTACTAGGCGGCTTGAAGCCTGGGGACAAAGTTGTTATTTCAAGCTATGAAACTTACGATAAGATACAAGAATTGAGCATAAAACAGTAGAGATCATTGCGCCTGCTGCTTCATCCTAATGGAAGTAGTAGGTTGCAAATGATGCAAGATAAACAAAGAAATTATAGATACCATATGATCAAGATAAGCAACCTACAGAAATTCTATCGCACCGAAGAGGTGGAGACTATTGCGCTCAACGATGTTAATATACATGTGAAAGAGGGAGAGTTTGTTGCCGTAATGGGTCCCTCCGGATGTGGAAAGTCGACCCTTTTAAATATAGTTGGCCTGTTGGACGATTTAGACGAAGGCAGTTATCTGTTCAACAATATTGAAGTCGCAAAATTTAAGGAGAATAAGCGCTCTGATTTACGCAAGCATAACATCGGCTTTGTCTTCCAGTCGTTCAACCTGATCGACGAGCTGACGGTTTTTGAAAACGTGGAACTTCCGCTGGTTTACACCAATGTACCGGCAGCCGAGCGCAAGAAGCGTGTGGAGGAAGTATTGGAAAAAGTGCAGATCATGCACCGTCGCAATCACTTTCCACAGCAGCTATCCGGCGGTCAGCAACAACGTGTTGCCGTAGCCCGTGCCGTAGTCAACAACCCTAAGCTAATCCTTGCCGATGAGCCCACAGGTAACCTGGACTCCAGCAACGGTAATGAAGTTATGCAACTACTAACCGAACTGAACGAAGCCGGAACAACCATCGTTATGGTAACACACTCGGAATACGACGCCAAGTTCGCCGATCGCGTAATCAGAATGCTCGACGGACAAGTGATACTGGAAGATGTAAGAAATTAGATGTTAGATATGAGATGTTAGATGTAAGATATAAGATTTTAGACATTAGAATGGCATCTTGAACCTTGGATATAAACTAGGAAGGACAGTTGTCTTGAACCAGGAAAGAAAGGATTTAAGGATTAACAGGATCGGGTCTAAATACTAACTACTAAATACTATCTAATATCAGCCATAGGTCTAACTACTAAATACTAACTACTAAATACTACTCTATGTTTAAAATAGCCTTTCGCAACCTCAAGAAGAATAAAGGATTCACGGCGATCAATATTATTGGTTTAGCTATTGGTATGGCGGCCGCGATACTGATTATGTTATGGATTCGGAGTGAAGTGACTTTTGACCGTCAATATAGTAATCTCGATCGGACCTATGTTGTGGGGAACCGAGCAAACTGGGGCGATAAGCTACAAGTATGGTTTTGGACCCCTCGCGTAATGGCAAGGACGTTGGAGACGGAATTTCCGGAAATCGAGCATGCCGTGCGTGTTGAAAGTGGCGGCAATGATTTACTTTCCGTTGGAGAGAACAAGTTGAATAAGGAAGCTGGCGTTTTTGCAGATGAGCACTTCTTTGACATCTTTGATTTCGAGGTTCTCGCTGGTGATACGAAGACTGCACTCTCTAACGTGAACAGCATCGTCCTGACGGAGTCATTAGCGAAGAAATTATTCAATTCGATTGATGTTGTCGGGAAATTCGTTCAACGCAATAATGAGGAGCAGTTCGCCGTATCTGCCGTATTGAAAGATCTTCCAGCCAATAGCACCTACAGTAAAACGAGCTATTTGCTTCCGATGAAATATCATGACCGCAAGAACCCTGGCGACACGCAATGGAACAATAATACATTACAGACCTATATCTTACTGAAAGAAGGAGCGAATGTTGACTTGTTAAGCAAGAATATTAAAGGGCTGGTGAAACGGCATACCGAAACAAACGCCGACAATCTGATCAAACCTTTGGCAGATATGCATCTGTATGATAAATATGAGAACGGTGTGAATGCCGGCGGTAGAATTGATACCGTGCGTATTTTCCTTTTGATTGCTTGCTTTATTCTACTCATCGCCTGTATCAACTTTATGAATCTGAGTACAGCGCAGAGCGAAAAGAGAGCGAAAGAAGTTGGCATCCGAAAGGTAGTGGGTGCCGGAAAATCATCCCTTATCAGACAGTTTCTGTCGGAGTCCATCTTGCTGGCATTTTTTGCAGGACTTGCCGCGCTGCTTATTGTGATCGTCGCACTACCAAGTTATTCGAAATTAGTCGATCGGGAACTAACATTGCCATATGATAGCATTGTTTTCTGGGTTGCCTTTGTGGCATTCATCATCTTTACGGGCTTAATAGCAGGCAGCTATCCGGCTTTCTTTTTATCCTCGTTCAAACCAATCCGTGTACTTAAAGGCAAGTTTGTATTCAAGGTGAATAGCTTTAGTACAAGAAAGGTATTAGTCGTGAGTCAGTTTATTATCGCTATTGTCTTAATCGTCAGTACGATCACGATTCGCAAGCAAATACAACATGCGCAAGATCGGGAGGTTGGTTATAATAAAGAGCGTTTAATTTTCATCTACGAAAATGGGGATTTTGAGAAGAATTTCAAATCGATTAAACAGGAATTACTGGAACAAGGTATTGCTAGCAGTGTGACCCGGACAATGTCGCCCATTACCTTACGCTGGAGCAATAGCAACGGTTTTGAGTGGGCAGGGAAATCCAAAGACAATACCGTAATCTTTAATCGTACGGCCGCCGACGATAAGCTGATAGAAACAACCGGTCTGGAGTTAGTGAAAGGTCGCGATTTTGATCTCAGCAAATTCCCAACGGACTCGGCAGCGGCTATTATCAATGAAGCAGCAGCAAAAGAAATTGGGTTTGCGGATCCTATCGGACAAATTATCAAGGACGGCAGTCAGTCTTACCAAATCATCGGTGTGATCAAAGACTTTATACAAGAGTCGCCTTATGATCCTATAGCACCGTTGATCATCGAGGGAGCTAATGGCTATTTAGCAACCACGCATATTAAGTTCCAAGCGAATATACATACGCGTGAGGCCTTAGATAAAACGGAAGCCATTCTAAAGAAATACAATCCGCTCTACCCCTTCGAATATACCTTCGTTGATGACGACTATGCGAAAAAGTTTAACGAGTCGGAAAAGACCGGACAGCTGGCGTCATTATTCGCCGGGCTAACCATCTTTATCTCTTGCTTGGGATTATTCGGGCTATCGGCTTTCATGGCAGAGAACAGAACGAAAGAAATCGGTATCCGCAAGGTATTGGGTGCATCGGTATTTTCAGTAACACGCATGCTTTCCAAGGAATTTGTGCTGCTCGTTATCATCGCTTGCATAGTCGCCTTCCCCTTGGCCTACTGGGCAATGAACAGCTACCTGAGTACTTATGCATACCGTATATCCGTCAGCTGGGAGATATTTTTAATAACTGCAATAAGCGCTGTTCTAATCGCCATACTTACCGTTAGCTATCAATCGATAAAAGCCGCCATAGCAAATCCGGTGAATAGTTTGAGGGATGAATAAAGGTTAGTATTTAGTAGTTCTTTTAGTATTAAGTATTTAGTACTTAGTATTTAGACCTATGATGGCTTGATATAGCAGCACGTTGTCTTGAACCAGGAAAGAAAAGATAAAAGGATTGTCAGGATCTTTCGTCAAAGGTCTAAGTACTAAATACTATCTACTAAATACTATTTCTGAACCAGAAAAAAAGGATAAAAGGATTGTCAGGATCTTTCATCATAGGTCTAACTACTAAATACTATCTACTAAATACTATTTCTGAACCATGAAAGGTAGGATAAAAGGATTCACAGGATCGGGTCTAATATCTAATGTCTGACGTCTAATATCTGATATTCCGCCATAGGTCTAAATACTTACTACTAAATACTTAATACTAAAATTATGTTTAACTCTCTTCGCCACTTAAAAAGAAATAAGCTATTCAGTTTTCTGAATATACTTGGGTTAACGATTGGGATTAGCTCCTGCTGGTTGATCTACCGGTTTGTAAGTTATGAGCTGAGTTATGAGCAGGGCATTCCCAACAAGGAAAATGTTTATCGCGTGTTATCAAATTTTAAGAAAGATGGTAAGGATGAACTGTTTGGGGGCTTATCGCGACCGATCTATTTCCATATGAAGAAGGAAATGGATGATCTTGAAAATGTTGTTCCTAGCTTTCGGATGTTTGTTGCGAAGGTAGATATACCTGCTGTGGCTGGTCAGGACGCTAAGCAGGAGGAGCCTGAATATATGGAAACCGCAGTAATCAATACCGTTCCCAGTTATTTTGACATGCTACCTTACAAATGGCTTGCCGGAGATAAGCGAACAGCGTTGAACGACCCTTTTCAACTGGTCTTGACGGAGAAACGCGCGAAGTATTACTTCCCCAATTTAAGCCCACAGGAGATTGTAGGGAAGACCATCGTGTATAATGATTCCTTGAAGAAAACGATTTCAGGCATTGTAGAGAACCTTCCATTCCCATCTGAATTTAATGGTCAAGAATTTCTCCTCTTACAGGAAAGGGCAGAAGATAAAAGACTAGCCAATTGGACAAACAGCAACGGCGCTGATAAAGTGTATATTTTGGTTAAGGATAAGGCTGCAGCTGATAAAGCCTTAACGGAGATACAAGCGACGGTGAAGAATAAATGGGAAGAGTTTAAAGCAGAGACCAACCCTACTTATGAATATTCGAGAAGCATCAACTTCATGCCGATCGAAGAGTCGCATTTTGCGTCGCACATGAACGAACGGGATGCTGATAAAACGAGCTTGCAAGTGATCTATGGTCTGATTGGCGTTGGGATTTTCTTGCTTCTGTTGGCATGTATAAACTACATCAACCTAACAACAGCACAGCTACCACAACGATACAAAGAAATTGGGATTCGCAAAACACTTGGAGGATCTAGTAAATCGCTAGTACGGCAAATGATGACGGAAACTGCAATTATCGTTGGATTAGCGACTATTTTATCGGCATTCGTGGTCCAAATTGCCATGCTGTTCCTTGGCGACTTACTATCCGAGAACATCAAGACCCACTCCAATCCTTTACTTTTTATAGCCTTCATTGCTTTCGTATTATTAACGACAAGTGTACTGGCGGGATTTTATCCTTCATGGATTATCAGCAAGGTCAATGCTGTTGATATTTTTCGAAATAAAGGATCCGTTACTGTCGGACAAAACAAGATAAATCTTCGGAAGGCACTTATTGTTTTCCAATTTATCATTGCCCAAATTTTTATTGTTGGAGCATTGATTGTTGGGCAGCAATTGAAATATCTGGTGGAGAAAGATATGGGTTTCAACAAAGATGCCGTGATTCTTTCTGAAATACCTTACAAGCTTTTCCAAGATCCTAACTTCGAAACGAAGAAGATAACCCTCAGCAATGAACTACGTCAGATTCCAGGTGTTGAGGCGGTAACCATGGGAACTGCTCCGCTATCGCCCGACTATAGTTCTTCTCACATGAACTACTATCCGAAGGGACAGCTGGAGCCTATTTCACAAAACATATTCACGAAAGTAATCGATCAGGAGTACCTCTCATTTTACGACTTAAAGCTGATTGCAGGAACTCCCCTTTTACCATCGGATACCACCAACGGCTATATTATTAATGAAACCGCAGCTAGAGGATATGGATTTAAGAATCCACAAGATGCGATAGGTGAAATAATTGGTCAGAAAGGCTATGAACAGCGAATTGTAGGGGTAATGAAAGACTTCCATACGAGAGACTTTTATACGAACATTGAGTCTCTGGCACTTCTCTACTCGAAGCAACGGTTAGGGGATTACGGTATTCGACTGAGCTCAACGAATAGAAAGGAATGGCCGCAAATCATCGAACAAGTGAAGTCTACCTGGTCAAAGTTCTTCCCTGAAGATACTTTTGCCTATAAGTTCTACGACGAGTCTATTCTCGCGATGTACAAAAAAGAACAAAACCTATACAAACTAACGAACATCAGTACAGGCATCGCGATTATCATCAGCTGCTTGGGCTTATTCGGACTTGCAACTATCACGGCCTTCCAACGCAGCAAAGAAATCGGAATCCGCAAAGTTTTGGGCGCTACGGTATCGGGAATTGTAGGCATGCTGTCGAAAGACTTTGTAAAAATGGTAATCCTTGCTATCCTCATCGCTAGCCCGATCATCTGGTGGGCCTGCAACAAATGGCTGGAAGACTTCGTTTACCGCATCGAGCTATCATGGATTCCATTTGTATTGGGTGGACTGTTCGCCCTAGTAGCCGCCCTACTAACAGTGAGCTATCAGGCAATCAAGGCCGCAAAGACCAATCCGGTAGATAGTTTGAGGGATGAGTAAGTTAGTATTTAGTAGTTAGTACTTAGTATTTAGACCTAGGGCGGGTAGAGAGATTAGATATAAGATTTTAGAGTTCAGATTTTAGATATTAGATTTAGATATTAGAGCAGGGTGTCGATTAGACGCCTTTTGCTGTTTGAGGTATCATCTGAACCGGGACAATTCGTCTTGAACCAGGAAAGGAAGGATGCAAGGATTGACAGGATCCTGCTTATCCAAAAATCCTTCCCTTCCTGGTTCAAAACAACCGCCCTTCCTTGCATTCTTTATTTCCAAAACAATACGCTGACCCTTCCTTTCCTGGTTCAAAGACCGCCCTGCTCTAATGTCTTAAATCTAATGTCTTATATCTAAATCACTGCTTCGGCCCTTGAAAGCTAAACTGTACCGCATCTGCTGCCAAGGGTTGACTGCTTATAGACAGCTGGGAAGTTCCGGTATAATAGATAAAAATACCTGCAGGGTCTTGAGGATCTTCGCTCATGATGTCTCCATCCATACTAGCCACTTTGATTACGCGCGTATAAGGGCCTTCGGGAAACGGCATGGTAATCTTCATCTCTGAACCATTTTGCTTACTTACCGTTACGATAGCATTCGCTGTTGTGTTGTATGCTTTTCCTGGAAGTCGGGACTTTAGCGTCCCTTTGAATGATCCTGTCGCCACATCAATCGATGGTCCTGATTCCTCATCTTTACTACATGACGATAGTGCTGTCGTGCTGACTGCTAGCAAAGCTAGGACAGCAAGTTTAATTGTTGATTTCATAGGGTTTTATTTATAGTTGTGTATCAATGGTGGAACACAATTATCCTGCCATTTCTATACAAGACTTGCAAGAGGAGATTTCAAAAGAGGAGATATTATTTTACCTCTAAGTCTGTAAATTTAGGTTGCTAGAACATTGTTCGCATACGCACAAAGACTGTTCGAATTCGAACATTAACAGAGTTCCCCACAAGCTTTAATCGACTTATTATCAAAAGATTAAAATAATGGCATCCTAGTGGCTATCTAATATTTGCCGAATTAAAATAAGGCATATGGGTCTAAATACTAAGTACTAAATACTAACTACTAAAAGATGATTCGCAATTACTTTAAAATACTCGCCCGTAATCTCGCAAAGAACAAAGCCTTCTCTTTAATCAATATTATTGGACTCTCTATTGGTATGGCAGCAGCCATCCTAATCACACTTTGGATTCAGCGTGAATACAGCATGGATAAGTTCCATGAGAAATCTGATCGTCTATATGTAGTCTATAATCGTGATACGGATGGTATTGAAACTTGGGTTAACAACAATACACAGAAAGTGTTGACCAAGACTTTGCAATCGGATTACCCGGAGGTCGAAGCGGCAACTATCTATAACGGGAGCTCTAATCTTTTCACTATTGCTGATAAGAAGATAAAAGGATATGGAGCCGTTGTTGACAGCGTGTTTTTGAACATGTTCAGCTTTCCGGTAATGGAAGGCGACGCGAATACAGCATTGGTAAACCCTAGTGACATCGTACTGACAGCCTCTTTTGCGAAAACCTTATTTGGCAATGAGAACCCGGTGGGAAAAACCCTTACGGTGGATTCTGCATCGCAGTTTACTGTGACCGCTGTGCTTCAAGATCAACCAAACAACACCAAGTTCGGTTTCAAATACCTCATTCCTCGCTCTTACGCCAAGCGCATAAATCGAGAGGATGATAGCTGGGCTTCATTTTCAACAACAAGCTATGTATTATTAAAGGAAGGTGCCTCACAGACTGCTTTCGAAAGCAAGATTAAGAACCTGGCAAAGGACAACACCAAAAGTGCTGGGCTGCCGATTACAGCGGAGCCATTCCTGCATCGAATAGACAAGAAGTATTTGTACAATAAGGATGTGAATGGGCAGCTCGTTGCTGGCGAAATTAATAAGATACGCATGTTTACAGCCATCGCAGGCTTCATTTTATTGATCGCCTGTATCAACTTTATGAACTTGAGCACGGCGAAGAGCGAAAAGCGTGCGAAGGAAGTGGGAATCCGAAAGGTGGTAGGCGTGACGAAGACCGGCTTAATTGCACAGTTTATATTCGAAAGCGTCTTCTTGAGTTTTCTGTCCTTTATCATCGCGTTGGGCATGGTTTATTTAGCAATTCCATACTATAGCCAATTAGTCGGCGGGAAACTGATCGTTCCTATACATGAACCGGGATTTTGGATATTTAGCATTGCCTTTATCCTGTTTACAGGACTATTGGCCGGAAGCTATCCAGCCTTTTTCCTATCCTCATTTAATCCGGTTAAAGTATTGAAAGGAACGTTTAAGTCTGCAAGAAGTGCAATTTCAGCTCGCAAAGTCTTGGTTGTTATTCAATTCACCTTCGCTATCACGTTAATTATTTCGACCATCATTATTTACAATCAAATACGCTATGCTTTGGATCGCGATGCGGGATATGACAGGGAACAGTTGATTGCTGTACCGATTGAAGGAAAGATACGCTCGAATTATGACTTGATTAAAAATGAAATATTAAACACAGGAGCCGTTAGTTCGATGACGAAGAGTCTGAGCCCAATAACACAAAGATGGAGCGATCAATGGGGTTTAGAATGGGACGGCAGCACGAAGCAGGACGAGCAAACCGTATTTGTAAAGTTTGGAACGGATGCCGACTTTGCGAAGACGATGGGCTTGAAGATCCTCGAAGGTCGCGATATTGATATCAATAAATTCCCAACGGATACTAGTGCCATTCTATTGAATGAGGCAGCCATTAAAGCGATGCGAATTAAAGATCCGATCGGCAAATTGATCAACCACGTAGGCTATAAAGAAGCTAACTATAAGATCGTCGGCATTGTGAATGACTTTGTCTTTGAATCACCTTTTGTCGCTAAGATTGAACCCATGATGATCTGTGGGCCACGTGCTTATTATGCAACGACCATACATATGAAACTTTCAGATCGATTTGAGACGAAGGAAAGTCTCAACAAGATTGAACAGGTCCTAAAGAAGTTGAATCCGGATTATGAGTTTGTTTATGATTTCACGGATGAGGATTATGCTTACAAAGTGGCTTCTGCCGAGCGTACCGGGAAATTAGTAACCCTCTTTGCGGGACTTACTATCCTGATTTCTTGTCTAGGGTTATTTGGTCTCGCGGCATATATGGCAGAGAACAGAACGAAAGAGATCGGTATCCGCAAAGTGTTGGGAGCCTCGGTTCTGCAAGTGACAAGCCTGTTGTCAAAAGAGTTTATTGTCTTAGTCAGCATCGCCTTCTTGATAGCATCGCCTATTGCTTGGTATGCCATGAACAACTGGCTTGCCGACTACAGCTATAGAACGGGGATCTCTTGGTGGGTATTCGCCATAACAGGAGGATTAGCAGTCCTAATTACCATACTGACCGTCAGCTGGCAATCCATCAAAGCGGCGATTGCGAATCCGGTGAGTAGCTTGAGAGATGAGTAAGTCTAGTATTTAGTATTAAGTACTTAGTAGTTAGACCTATGGCGGAAATACATTGCTAAAAATGAACAAATAGAATTACGAATATAAACGGATAACAACGCGCATCCTGCCTAAAAGAAGGGCAAGTCTGCCACTTATGTGGCGATTGATGTCAACTATAGGTCTTAATACTAAATACTAAATACT
>DELI01000010.1:15919-22932 GCA_002354335.1 Sphingobacterium sp. UBA2700
CTAAATACTAAATACTAACTACTAAACAAATGTTAAAAATAGCCTTTCGCACGATACTAAAAACAAAGTCTTTGACTTTTGTGCAGATCTTCGGGTTCTCTATCGCGATAGCAACAGCGACCATTCTGTTTTTAACGGCCATGTTCGAGCTATCCTTCGACAACTTCCACAAAGATATTGACCGAATTGGCCTGGTCTACATGGAGACAAATACTGCCAATGGAACTAACTATAACACAAGTGTGGCTGCTCCTTTGGCTCCCTTAATGAAAAAGGAGCTTCCTGAGGTCGCAGAAGTTAGCAGACTATACAATGGGAACATCTTATTGCGAGTTGCGGATAAGGAAGTCCGAAGCAACAATAAATATGTCGATCAACCCTTCCTTTCGATGTTCGATTTCGAGTTGTTGTACGGAAATAAAACGGCTCTCGATCATCTCGATGGTTTGGTTATCGATGAAAATACCGCAACAGCTTTGTTCGGCAGCACCGACGTTCTTGGTAAATCATTGGAATTTAATCAAACCGGCACTTGGGAAAACACTGTGGTCACTGCAGTGGTAAAATCTGTTCCGGCAAATTCCAGTATACAATTCAACAGCTTAGCCCGCTTTGAGAAGTCGCCTCAATATCAAGAGCGGATGAATGAGTGGGGACACAAGGATCATTCCTTATTGGTGAAAGTTAAATCTTCCAAATTGGATGAGCAGCATTTCGTAGACGCGTCTAGAGGATTTGCCCAAGCACATTATAGCGATGAAATCAGCAAACTAAAAAGAGATGGCGCAAAGCCTGATGCACACGGCGCCTATATCAATATACACTTGCTCCCGCTATCAGATCTGCACTTGACCGATGTTGCCTATGGATCGGTGGAAACTTCAACATTTCCCTGGATACTCCTGTTAATATCCGGACTCATCCTGTTTATCGCCGGATCCAACTTTGTCAATCTCTCCTTAGCAAACTCACTAAGCCGTATTAAGGAAATTGGCACTCGAAAAACTATCGGAGGAACTACCTTCCAACTTTTCAAACAGCTATGGGTAGAATCTTTTATTATTTGTGTTATCGGATTAGTGCTAGGAATCTTATTGGCAGCACTTATATTACCGGAGTACAATGCGACTCTGGGATACCACTTTAAAATTACGCAGCTCTTCGACCCATTAAACGTCGCTGTATTCCTTGCTGCATTTCTTGTATTAACGTTAATTACGGGCGGCTATCCTGCCCTCCGCATGGCGCGCGCCAATATTATCCAAAGTCTTAAAGGCACCGGAAAGATAAAATCAACTACGATGCAAAACAGCTTGACGGTATTGCAGTTTTCCATCGCAATCATCCTTTGTATAGCGACCATTGTCATCAGCTTTCAGCTCCATTACCTCGCAAACAAGCCTTTGGGTTTCAACAAGAGTGAGGTAATCAGCATTCCTATCGGCAGAGGTATAGAGGGTCAACAAGCTTTAGAACGCATGCGGGTTGAACTTGCTGCACAACCATGGGCAAAGAGCGTCAGCGGCTCGGATATCAACCTTGGACAAGGCCGAGATAACAGTACATCCACCAGTAGGTTCGGATTCGACCATGAAGGGAAAGAGATTGTCACGAATTTCCTCAGGGTAGATTATGATTATTTGAAGACCTTAGGTATTAAGCTAATTGCCGGCAGAGACTTTGACAAGAGCTTTGGAACTGACACAAACGCCGTGCTTATTAACAAAGAAATGGCATTAGCTGTTGGGGACGAAGATGCTATTTTAGGGAAACCACTAGGAATGGATGGTTCGCCGACCGTCATCGGCATTGTCGACAACTTCAACTTCCAGGACCTAAAACAACAAGTTGGACCTTTGACCATGTCTGTCAATCCAAATATATTTCCCCTGCAATATATCTTTGTCAGGGTAGAGACGAATGATCTTGCCAAGACACTGGAAAATGTAGAATCCATCTGGAAAAAAGTAAATCCCCGCGCCAATATTGCCGCGAGTTATCTCGACGAGAATACACAGAATCTCTATAAGAACGATCGCCGCTTTGGAAAAATAGTGATTACAGGAGCGTCCGTAGCTATTGTTATCTCTTGTCTAGGTTTATTCGCACTAACAGTGCTCCTGATCAACGGAAAGATCAAAGAGATTGGCATACGCAAAGTGCTCGGATCATCGATCAGCAATATCATCCTGTTGCTCTCCAAAAACTTTATCATACTGATCAGTATCGCCTTCCTCATCGCTGCACCAATCGCTTGGATTGCGATGAACAAATGGTTGCAAAGCTTTGCCTTCCGTATTGAAATCAAATGGTGGATGCCCGCCTTAGCAGGGCTAATCGCATTGGCTTTCGCCATGATTACCATCGCTTGGCAGACCTATAGAGCCGCCCGAGTTAACCCGGTGGATAGCTTGAGGGATGAATAGGTCTAGTAGTTAGACCTATGGCGTTTAAATGAGATAATATTGTTCGCTAGCGCACGCATAATGTTCATTACTGGACACTTATACGTCATAGCGAATTATAACATACTGACCTATAGATTATTGAACAATTGGCAAAGCCATTGTTATCAAAAGCTTAACGGTTATTGTAAAACTTAGCATAGTTAAAAAAGAGAGAATGTTGGAAACCCAACAACAAAAATACGCATGGCGTTCTGGGTCTAAATACTAACTACTAAGTACTAAATACTATCAATATGTATCTAAAAACAGCATTCCGAAACATCAGGAAGAACAGAGGTTTTTCGTTGATCAACATCCTTGGATTTAGCTTAGGCATAACATGCTTCTTATTATTAGCAGGGTATATCTATCATGAGGCTAACTACGACAGGTTCTTGGGAAACTCTGAGCGGATAGCCTTGGTGAGTGCGGCCTTTAAATCGGGGGAAAGCGATGAGTTTCAACAAAGCAGCGTCACTCCTACAGCCGTTGCGCCATTATTGATACGTGAGTTTCCGGAGGTAGAAAAGGCTGTACGGGCATACCAATATAATGATGCAGCATTGATTAGAAAAGGAAATGACTGGGTGAAGGAAAGCAAGCTGAAGTTTGTCGATCGCGAATTCCTAGAGGTATTCGATTATCCAATCATCGCTGGAGACGCTCATAACGCGCTCGCTAACCCGAATACTATTGTTCTAACAAAGGATCTTGCCCTCAAATATTTCCAGGAAGCAGATCCCATTGGCAAAACGCTGCGTATTGATGATACCGATCGTATCGTAACAGCAGTGATTGACAACCCTCCCACCTACTCGGAAATCCAATTCTCTGCACTTTTATCAAATGTAGGATTAGAACGCTATAAAGAAGAAAACTGGGGATCGGCAAATGATATGACATTTATGCTATTGAAAGATCCTAGTCAACTTGGCGCTTTAGAAAAGAAATTCAACACCCGCATTGAAGAAATGTTCAAAGATGCTTTTGCAAACGGCTATACAATCAAAATGAGCATGGAAAGTCTACCGAGGCTACATCTGCATTCCAAGGCTGCGGGTTCCGGACAGATAGTCTACATCTACGTATTCGCCTGTCTTGCCCTCGCCCTATTGCTGATCTCGTGCATCAACTTCATGAACCTTTCGCTTGCACAAGCAGCTGAACGAGCTAAAGAAATTGGAGTTAAAAAAGTATTAGGTGCGCGTAAAGACACAATCTTCAAACAGTTCCTATTTGAAGGAAGTTTAATGGTATTTATCAGTCTATTGATTGGTTTTGTACTTGCCTATTTCTTATTCCCATTTTTCGCTAAATACCTAGGCTCCGAAATGCAGCTGAAAGTATGGAAGGAACCCCTATTCTTTGTCGCAATCATTATTTTCTTCATCACGCTATCGCTATTAGCGAGCGGCTGGCCAGCATGGTTGATCGCCCAATACAGACCGATAAAAGTCCTGAAAGCAAAACTATCAACGCCGTCATCCAAATTCAACATCGGAAATATTTTGATAACCGTTCAATACACTGTTTCTATCTTTTTAGTAATCTGTACTTTCTTCGCCTATAAACAGATGCAGTTCCTGCAAAACACCAACACCGGTTTGAACAGAGACCGCATTGTTGTGTTAGACGGAGACGTATGGAGCCAGCAAGAAAGAGAAACATTGAAGACGATGTTGCTCGGAAAGAATACCATAAAATCGGTATCGGCGTCCTACGACTCCCCAGTGAATATTCAGGGTGGATATACCATTACCGAAGCCGAAGGAAAAGCCGCTGATTTCTCACTGAGTATCACCGCCATTCCCATTGAAAAGGACTTCTTATCGGTATTCGAGATACCGGTGTTAGCAGGAGAAACTTTAACAGATGCCGATATATTGAAAGCGAGGGATACATCCGACAATCGCTCGGTAGCCTTTGTAATCAATAAGCTTGCAGCACAGAACCTAGGCTGGACGCCAGAACAGGCAATCGGAAAAAGACTAGTCCTCAACGGTCGCAAGGGAAATATCAAAACAGTGGTCGACAACTTCAACTTCGCATCACTACGCGATGAGGTAAAGCCTGTCGTATTATTCCCCGAATACAACTATTTTGGAAATATATTCGTAAAAATACAGGATCAAGCCGATACCAAACAAGCCTTAGCAGATATGGAAGCAGTTTGGAAATCAATGAAACCTAATAGCACGTTCGAGTCCCATTTCTTAGACGATGATTATGCTAAATTATATCAGCAGGAGCAGCAAACTACGAAGATCATGCAGCTCTTCGCCATCATCACCATCAGCATTGCCTGTATCGGCTTGTTCGCATTATCAGCCTATGCAACACAGAAACGTGTGAAAGAGATCGGTATCCGCAAGGTTCTGGGAGCCTCCATTGGTAAAATTGTCGGCATGCTGACCAGCGATTTTATCGGCTTAATCTGCATTGCGTTTCTATTGGCCGTACCTTTAGGGTTTCTAGCTATGAATAAATGGTTAGGAAACTTCGCTTATCATACCAATATGGATTGGTGGGTATTCCTTTTAGCCGGTATCATGACGCTGTTGGTATCCTTTCTGACGATAGGATCCCACGCGATAAAAGCCGCAAAAGCAAACCCGGTAGACAGTTTGAGAGATGAATAATAATTTAGACTTTAGATCTAAGACATAAGACATTAGAGCAAAGTGGAAGAGCAAGTATCAAATGTCCGAAATTGGACTGAGACTGTTGGAAACAGGATAAATAAAAAAACTAACAAACATAGGTCTAACTACTAAGTACTAAATACTAACTACTATAAAATGATTCGTCTAGAAAACATATTCAAATGGTATTCCTTAGGGAATACAAAATCCTTTGTCCTCAAAGACATCAATTTAGAAATCGAGGAGGGCGACTTTATCTCCATTATGGGGCCTTCAGGATCGGGGAAATCGACGCTTTTAAATGTGATTGGCATGCTTGACGAACCTGATGAAGGTAAATACTACTTCATGGGTGAAGATGTTTTGGCAATGAAAACTAAGAAGCGTAGTCAGCTATTTCAATCGCATATAGGCTATGTATTCCAGTCCTACCATCTGATCGATGAACTGACTGTCTATGAAAACATTGAAACCCCGCTGATCTATAAAAACATGTCCTCTTCGGAACGCAAAGCCGTAGTAAGCGACATGTTGGATCGCTTCAACATCGTTGGCAAGAAAGACTTGTTTCCAGCGCAGCTATCTGGCGGACAGCAACAGATTGTAGGGATTGCACGTGCCTTAGCAGGATCACCAAAGTTGCTTTTGGCGGATGAGCCTACAGGGAATCTAAACTCCAAACAAGGCGAAGAGATTATGGAACTGTTCAAACAATTGAACGACGAAGGTGTGACGATAATTCAGGTGACACATTCGGAGAAAAATGCCGAATATGGCAAAAGAATAATCGACCTGCTCGATGGACAAATCGTAAAGCGTTAACCCATTCTTGTATATATGTCTTTATTTCCTTAAATTTAATTGTGAATGAAAAGGAAATAAAGGCACTTATATCCTTATTGGATGACCCGGATAAAGGAATCTTTCAGGAAATTGAACATAAACTCATCACCTGTGGACCGGAAGTAATTCCTTTATTGGAAAGCTCGTGGGAATCCTCGTTCGACCCGCTCTCGCAAAGCCGAATCGAAAATATCATCCATAAGATCCAATTCGATCAGGTTAAGAACGATTTACAGCTCTGGAAATTAAATAATCAAGAAGATCTTTTAGAAGGCCTACTGATCATTAACCGCTATCAATACCCCAACCTCAACGAAGATCAGGTTTACTATCAGCTGGCAGAACTACGCCGCAACGCTTGGTATCACTTGATGTACGACATGAGTCCATTGGAACAGGTGAAGCTCCTAAATAATATCATCTTCCGCGAATTCGGACTGTCGGGCAATACGTCCAATTATCACGATCCCCAGAATTCCTTTATCCACAAGGTACTAGAAACAAAAAAGGGCAATCCAATTAGCATAGCTTGTATCTATGCGCTTGTAGCCCAAAAATTAGATATCCCAATTTACGGAGTAAACCTGCCAAAGCATTTTGTTCTCGCGTTCATGGATAGCCAAGACAACGATAAGGTTGCCTTTTATATCAATGTATTTAACCGCGGACAAATTATGCGCGAGGAAGATATATTCGCCTTCCTAAGACAGCTCAATCTTCCCCTATCCGAAGAATACACCCTCCCCTGCGATAACCTCGCTATCGTTAAGCGCGTGCTACGGAACCTCGTCGCTGCATACGAACATATCGATAATGCCGAAAAACGCATGGACATCGAACTGCTGCTGGGATTGCTTGACTAGTACTTAGTACTTAGTAGTTAGTAGTTAGTAGTTAGTATTAAGACGTAGGGCGGGGCGTAGGTTTCTTTCGATGATGTTTGTTTTGAGCCAGGAAAGTAAGGATTTAAGGATAGACAGGGTATGACGTCATGGGTCTAACTACTAAATACTAAATACTATTTCAAAAAAAAGGCGCCTTATCGGCGCCCTACTCTAATATTGTCATGTCCTAAAAAAAG
>DELI01000007.1 GCA_002354335.1 Sphingobacterium sp. UBA2700
CCTATGTCAGGACAAGACACAATACTCTAATATCTTATATCTAATGTCTCACATCTACGACCAGCCCTAGGTCTAAATACTAAGTACTAAGTACTAACTACTATCAAAATAACATAAGCTTGATTTTGCGTAATCCTACTTTTCATATCTTTTCTCTAACTTAGCGATATGTCGAAAAAGAAACCTACTATACTTGTCGTAAATGACGACGGAATCACTGCTCCGGGCATTAAGGTGCTATTGGAAGTTATGCAGGAAATCGGGGATGTTATTGTTGTGGCTCCTGATAGTCCACAATCGGGCATGGGACACGCGATTACGATCGGTAGACCTTTACGATTAGATAAGATTGATTTATATCCTGGAGTGGAGATGTACAAATGCTCCGGGACGCCTGTTGACTGTGTTAAATTGGCGGTTAACAAGATATTTAAAGGCAAGAAGCCTGATTTATGTGTTTCGGGTATCAATCATGGGTTGAACTATTCGATCAATGTGTTGTATTCCGGAACGATGTCGGCTGCGGTTGAGGGAGCTATTGAGGATATTCCTTCGATAGGATTTTCATTGGATGATTTCTCGCATAACGCTGATTTTTCGCATACGAGATCCTATGTAAAGACCATTGCGCAGCAGGTGCTGTTGAATGGTCTTCCTAAGAATACCTTGGTGAATGTTAATTTCCCGAATATTTCGAAGGAGATTCATGGTATTAAGGTTTGCCGTCAGGCGAATGCGAAGTGGTTTGAGGAGTTCGATGAGCGCTTAGACCCATACAACAGAGAATACTTTTGGATGACGGGCAACTTCCTACTACAGGATCGCGGTGAGGATACGGATGTTTATGCCTTGGCGAATGGCTTTGTCTCTATTGTTCCGACGCAATTTGACATGACAGCGCATCATGCTATTCCGGAGTTGAATTCTTGGAGTTTTGACGATAAGTAAGAGATGAAGAATAGTCTTTTATTAGGTCTGATCTTGGGGATCATCAGTCCGGCATTAGCATATTATTTAACTGAATTTACGGAATTGCAACTGCAGCTATTCCCAACGAAGCCTGCGGGTTTCTATGTGCTTGCTGCGACGATAAATCTCGTCTCTGCATGGATTTCGCATAAGAAGGGCTTTGACAAGATCGCAACGGGATTGATCTTGGCGACTTTCTTGGGCATGCTGTGGCTAATTTTTACAAAGAATATTTCAATATAGGCCTTTGGGCTGCTTTTTAGATATGGAAAAATTGACATTGGGCTTCTCGCCCTGTCCGAATGATACATTTATTTTCGATGCGTTAATTCATGGAAAGATTGACACCGAGGGGCTTCAGTTCCACGTGGAATATCACGATGTGGAAACGCTGAATGAAAAGGCTTTTGCTAATGATTTGGATATCACCAAATTAAGCTATCATGCTTTTGCCTATGCTGTGGAGGACTACGAATTGTTGGATGCCGGGAGTGCTTTAGGCTTCGGCGTGGGGCCACTGCTGATCTGCAAGGATGAGGCTTTAGCCGCACAATTGGGAAGTTATGCTGGGGCTGAATTGCCCGAAGAGTTTGCGAATCTCAAGGTTGGTATTCCCGGTAAATATACCACCGCGAACTTTCTGTTAGGTTTAGCCTATCCAGGCTTGCAGAACAAACAAGAGATGGTATTCTCGGATATCGAGGCATCTTTATTGGATGGCAGCATCGATGTGGGGCTGATTATCCATGAAAATAGGTTCACCTATATGGATAAGGGTCTGCATAAAATTGCTGACCTCGGCGATTTTTGGGAAAAAACGACAGGTTCGCCAATTCCATTGGGTGGGATTGTCATCAAGCGTTCATTGCCCCAGGAAGTCAAAGAAAAGGTCAATCGCTTGTTGAAGGAAAGTGTTCGATATGCCTTTGCGAATCCTAAATCCGGTATAGATTATATCCGTTCGCATGCGCAGGAAATGGAAGAAGAGGTGATGTATAAACACATCGAATTGTACGTGAATAGCTATTCGGAAGAGCTTGGAGAGGAAGGCCGGCGTGCGGTGAATCGGATGTTCGATAAGGCTCGGACATTGAATCTGATTCCGACGACCTCGAAAAATATATATTTAATAAAATAATTGTTAAAAAAGATTTGGGAAACTGTTAGTTATCATCTGTATTAACTAAATTTGCCCGATTAATGTCAAAATGTCTGCTACTAGGGTTTGGAGCCATTATTGTACATGCCAATACAGAAATAGAGAATTATGTTAAAATTTTTAAGCAAATTATTCGGCAGTAAGTCTGAAAGAGATATCAAAGGGGTACAACCGATTGTACAGAAGATTAAGGATGAGTACGAGAAGCTATCGGGCTTGAGCCATGATGAACTGCGTGGAAAAACCCTAGCATTTAAGAGCAGAATTGCTGAATATTTGCAAGAAATCGATAAAGAAATCAACGACTTGAAACTACATGCGGAGGCTACCGAAGACATGGAAGACAAGACGGCAACTTACGAGAAAGTTGATAAATTAACCAAAGACCGCGACAAGAAATTAGAAGAGGTATTAGCGGAAATCCTCCCGGAAGCCTTTGCGGTTGTCAAAGAAACAGCACGTCGTTTTACTGAAAATAAAGAAATCAAGGTTACAGCGAGCCAATTTGATAGAGATCTAGCGGTTCGTAAGCCAAACGTTACGATTGATGGCGAGTTTGCCATCTGGAAAAATAGCTGGACGGCAGCAGGTACAGATGTAACCTGGAACATGGTTCACTATGACGTACAGTTGATCGGTGGTATTGTATTGCACCAGGGAAAGATTGCTGAGATGTCTACGGGTGAGGGTAAAACATTAGTAGGTACATTGCCTACTTACTTAAATGCCCTATCTGGCCAAGGTATTCACATCGTAACGGTCAATGATTACTTAGCACGTCGTGACTCGGAGTGGAATGGTCCTATCTTCGAATTCCACGGTTTGAGCGTAGATTGTATCGACAAGCACCAGCCGAACTCACAACAACGTCGTCAGGCATATCAGGCAGATATCGTTTATGGAACAAACAATGAGTTTGGTTTCGACTATTTGCGTGATAATATGACGAATACCAAAGAGTCGATGGTTCAGCGTAAATTGCACTTTGCAATGATCGATGAGGTTGACTCGGTATTAATTGACGATGCACGTACGCCGTTGATTATTTCCGGTCCTATCCCATTGGGCGATCAGCATGAGTTTTACCAGTTAAAACCAAGAATCGAACGTTTAGTAAATGCGCAAAAAGCGTATATCAATACGGTATTGAACCAAGCGAAGAAAGCAATTGCGGAAGGCGATACAGACGTTGAAAAAGGAGGTTTAGCCCTATTCCGTGCTTACCGCGGTTTACCGAAGAATAAAGCTTTAATCAAGTTCTTAAGTGAGGGAAATCACCGTCAGATCTTACAGAAGGTTGAAAACTACTATATGCAGGAGCAGAACCGTCATATGCCGAAGGCAGATGCGGAATTGTTCTTTGTAATCGATGAGAAAAACAATCAAGTAGAGCTTACAGAGAAAGGTATTGAATTAATTACAGCGACTGGAGAAGATCCAAGCTTCTTTATCTTACCAGACGTAGGTACGGAGATTGCGGAAATCGAAAAAACAGATATCCCGGTTGAAGAGAAAGCGCAGCGTAAAGAAGAGTTGATGCGTGATTACTCGGTAAAAGCAGAGCGTATTCACTCAATCAACCAGTTGTTGAAAGCATACACTTTATTTGAGATCGATGATCAATACATCGTTGATGAAGGTAAAGTAAAGATTGTCGATGAGCAAACAGGTCGTATTATGGATGGTCGTCGTTATTCTGACGGTCTACACCAAGCGATCGAGGCGAAAGAAAATGTAAAAGTAGAGGACGCGACACAAACTTACGCGACGATTACCTTACAGAACTATTTCCGTATGTACCATAAGTTATCAGGGATGACGGGTACTGCCTCTACAGAAGCGGGTGAGCTTTGGGAAATCTACAAATTAGACGTGGTAGAGATTCCAACAAACAAAGGAATTCAACGTGATGACCGTCAGGATTTTATCTATCGTACGGCTCGCGAAAAATATAATGCAGTAGCACAAGAGATTCAGACCTTGACAGAGGCAGGCCGTCCGGTATTGGTTGGTACAACTTCAGTTGAGATTTCAGAATTATTAAGCCGTATGTTGAAGCTTCGTGGTGTTAAGCACAACGTATTGAACGCGAAGTTGCACCAGAAAGAGGCAGATATCGTAGCAGAAGCTGGTCGTCCGGGCCAAGTTACTATTGCGACGAACATGGCAGGTCGTGGTACGGATATTAAATTGACGGAAGAGGTTATCAATGCGGGTGGTTTAGCGATCATCGGTACGGAGCGCCACGAGTCTCGTCGTGTTGACCGTCAGTTAAGAGGTCGTGCGGGACGTCAGGGTGACCCAGGTTCGTCACAGTTCTTCGTTTCCTTAGAAGATCCGTTGATGCGTTTATTTGCGTCAGAGCGTATCTCTAACCTCATGGTTAAGATGGGTGTTGAAGATGGTGAAGTGATGCAACACAGTATGTTGACAAAATCTATCGAGCGTGCGCAACGTAAAGTAGAAGAGAACAACTTCGGTATACGTAAGCGTTTGTTAGAGTATGACGACGTGATGAACTCGCAACGTAATGTAATTTACACCAAACGTAAGAATGCATTGTTCGGAGAGCGTTTAGACGTAGATTTGAACAATACCATCTATGATGTTGTAGAGGATATCGTATTAGAGGCGAAAGAAGACAATAACTTCGACGAGTTCCAAATTGAGGTAATCCGCGTATTTGCTATCAATCCGGAGATTTCTAAAGAGGAATTTGCATCGACTTCAGGAAATGATTTAGTAGAGAAATTGTTTACTCAGGTAATCAATTACTACCATAAGAAAGCGGAAAACATCGCAGCGATGACATTGCCAGTATTGACCAATGTGATGGCTGAGCGTGGCGGAATGATTGAAAATATCGTAATTCCTTTCACCGATGGTATTCGTGGCATTCAAGTTGCTTCAAATTTGAAGAAAGCAGTAGAAAGTAACGGTAAGGATGTGTTCAGATCATTTGAAAAAGGCATTGTATTAGCCTTGATCGATGAGGCTTGGAAAGAACACCTTCGTGAGATGGATGATTTGAAACAATCTGTTCAGAATGCTGTTTATGAACAAAAAGATCCTATTATTATCTATAAAATGGAGGCTTACAACTTGTTTAAAAGCATGTTAGCTTCTATGAATAAAGATATCGTTAGTTTCTTATTTAAAGGAGAGATTCCGGGACAACAACAGGAAGCAGAAAATATCCAAGCTGCTCGTCCGGAGGCTCCAAAGGTAAAAACAACGGAAACAAAAGAGGAACTTAGTTCACCAACAGGCGTGAGTGAAGAGGATTTGAATACACAGGAACCGCAGGTCACTCAACCGATTCGTAAAGAACAAGAGGTTGGAAGAAATGATGAGTGTCCTTGTGGATCAGGTCTTAAATACAAGAACTGTCACGGAAAACAAGGTTAAGAAATAAAATGATTAGAAAAGGATTTATTGTAGGTTGCTTCTTTTTAGTTTTGTGCCAATTTGCACAAGCACAAGAAGGAAAGGTATTAGTTGTTAAGGATTCATTGATTGGGCTTTTACAGGAATATCGCGCATACTATGCAATAAATCCTTCTACTTCTACCAAGACCCCTATTACCTTGGAGGAGAAGAAAATCGATAAGCGTTATGCTAAGCGGGTAAAGGTTCGCGGTTTCCGCGTTCAGATTTATTCCGGTAGCAACAGAACCGAGGCTACGAATGTTCAGAATAGCTTTCTGCGTCAAAACAGTGACATGGGAGCTTATTTAGACTATGTAGAGCCTAATTATCGGGTAAAAGTCGGTGATTTCACCAGCCGTTCAGCAGCAACGGAATATATGAGACGTCTTCGCGGGACATATAGAAATGTCTTTGTATTTGTCGAAGATGTTTGGGTATGGCAATAGCGGAGAATAGCATGTCTAATATCAAACAAAAGATTCAAGACCTCGCTGAAGTATATTATCAAGACACAATAGCCAACAGAAGACATTTGCACCAACACCCGGAGCTGTCTTTTGAAGAATACAATACCTCAGCCTTCATTCAACAAATTTTAAGAGATTTAAATATCCCCTTCAGCATTATGGCCAATACGGGCATTGTTGCAGAGATTAAGGGCGATATTCCTTCGGATAAGGTTTTGGCCTTGCGCGCAGATATGGATGCTTTGCCTATAACCGAGGTGGAAGGAAGGCCGTATGGTTCTCAGAACCCTGGTGTGATGCATGCCTGTGGGCATGACGTTCATACCTCCTCCTTAATTGGGGTGGCAAAGATCTTAAATGATCTGAAAGGCGAATTGCCGGGTACTATCCGTTTGATTTTCCAACCTGGGGAAGAAAGACTACCTGGTGGAGCTTCGCTCATGATTAAGGAAGGTGCTTTGAAGAATCCGGAGCCTATCGGTATTGTCGGGCAGCATGTGATGCCGTTTCTGGAGACAGGAACAGTAGGATTTCGTTCCGGCAAATACATGGCTTCCTGCGATGAATTGTTTATGACGATTCGCGGAAAAGGAGGACATGGCGCACATCCGCATCAGAATATTGATCCTATTGCTATCTCGGCACAGATTATAACAGCGCTACAGCAGATTGTTAGCCGCAGTGCAGACCCACGTATCCCAACGGTACTTTCCTGGGGAAAAATTATCGGCAATGGGGCTACCAATATTATTCCTGAAGAGGTTTATATGGAAGGCACCTTCCGTACGTTTGATGAGGTTTGGCGTGCTGAGGCGCATGAGAAGATGCTGAAGCTAGCTGTTGGAATTGCAGACAGCATGGGTGCTACCTGCGAGTTTGAAGTCAGAAAAGGCTATCCATTCTTAATTAACGAGACGGGAATTACCGAGGCGTCCAGAGCGTATGCCGAAGACTATTTGGGTAAAGAGAAGGTCGTTGAATTGGACTTGTGGCCGGCAGCGGAGGATTTCTCCTATTATTCGCAAGAGATTTCCGCTTGTTTCTACCGCTTAGGAACCGGAAATAAGGAGAAGGGCATTCAATCTGCCGTTCATACGCCGACATTCGATATTGACGAAGAAGCTTTGAAAATCAGTATCGGACTGATGAGTTATATTGCCTTTCGTTATTTATCTGCTTAATATGTCATCCCATCACATCGTACGTGAGAATCAGGAACCCGCTTTATTTGTCGTCGACCCACATAATATCGATTCGGAGTATTTAGGGCAACTGTTAGAGTGGAGCCCGACCATCATTACGCTGGCACAGCATTATGAGGTATTGGCGTCTTGGGGAATCAAAGTCGATGTATTGCTTGCGGATGGAAATATGGCAACAGATAAGGAAGAGCATTTGTTGGCAGTCCCCTACTCAAAAGACTACTATGCGGCATTATTTGCCTATCTGGAGAGCAAAAAGAATTACACCCTGAATATCGTTGTGGATCAGTTTGAAAAGGCTGATTTCCTAGCTTACCTACGTACTTTTACAATTAATTTTATCTCGAACGGTTTCAAATATGTGCTGCTACAACAGTATGAGAAATGGCTACCTGCGGGATTAATTTTGCATTTACCTGATGCATATCATTTGACGGACAAGTTTAGTAATGTAAATTTACTAGACGCGAATCGATTAGAAGTTCGCGAGGATGGTTTTGTGACCATGCAAAAGACAAATGATTACGTATTAATTGGTGAAGCCTTATGATCCAAATTGAAAGAGCAACAGCAGCAGACGCGGAAGTTATTCGCGATTTAGCATTAGCAACCTGGTATCCTACTTATAGCCCTGTTTTAGAGAAAGCGCAGATTGATTTTATGTTAGATCAGAGTTATTCTGTGGCAGCGCTGCAGGAGGGCATGCGCGAAGGAGCCGCCTTTTTTCTTTTTCTGGAAGATGGTATTGCGCAGGGTTTTATGAGCCTTTCTACGCATGCAGATAAAATCAGAATCGATAAACTCTATTTGTTGCCTGCCACACAGGGACGCGGCTTTGGGAAGATGATGATCGACTTTGCCGCAGAGGAAGCCTTGAAAAATGGTTTGTCGACTTTAGAATTAAATGTAAACCGATATAATAAAGCCTACCACTTCTACCTGAAACAGGGTTTTGAGGTAGTAGAGACGGTGGATATTCCCTACTACCAATTTGTTCTGAATGACTATGTCATGCAGAAAAATCTAATCTCTTAGTTTTTCTACGCGGCTTGGTGTCTGCGTGCCATTGATGATGCCGATAGCACCGGCAGCAATTGCTTCGATACTGGACTTGATATTGTTAATGTCTAGGGTGCTCACTTCATCTTTCACCGTATGGTAATACGCATCCTTATCAATCTGTGAGGTGGAGAAGGTATGTGCCGGCACGCCTAAAGCAGCCAATACAGCATTGTCGCTGCGGTAGAATAAGTTTTGCGTTTTATAAGGGTCGGGATGAAAGGTAAAAGAAGAACCTTTTAGATTCTCTTGCATCAATGCCCCTAAGTTGGATGCATCAAACCCCGTAACATATAAGCTGTTTGGACCGAATCGTGAGTCTTTGCCGATCATTTCTATATTGATCATTGCCGTCACTTTTTCCGGATCGATTTTGTTCGAGAAGTATTTCGACCCGAACATACCAATCTCCTCTGCTGTGAAAGCAACGAAGATTAAGGTGCGTTCATTGTTGTTCAATTTCTTGTAATAGCGAGCCAGTTCGATTAAAGCTGTTGTACCTGAGGCATCATCATCGGCGCCATTGGCGATGGAGTCCTGCCCTTCAGGCTTGATAATACCGATATGGTCATAATGCGATGAAAAGATAACAAATTCGTCCGCTTTAGATTTGCCAGGGATGATACCTGCTACATTAAACATAGGGAGCTCGTCTTCTTGGCGCTGTTGAACGATTTGGTATTTACCGGCCAATTGATCTGCAATGACAAAAACTTTGCTTACAGCGCTTGTATTCGCTTGATCTTTCGTTGTGATGTTCTCGCGTCCGGAATAAATCTTTTTGAAGCGAGCTAAAAAGGTTTCATGCTTCTTGTCGACCAATACGATTGCATTATCGGCATCTTTCTGTACATATTCTCGGAACTTTACCGAGAAGTCATCTGCTGCCGTGATACGCAAGGTTTTCAAGCCGGAGCCCTCATTGAAGTTTTCCGCTACTCCCCCACCAACAATCAGAAACTTATCCTCGCCGAGCGGTTTACCATCCCAAAGAACGCTTTGACTAGCTACTTTAGATTTATTGACGATAAAGGATTGTCTATAGTTCTCTTCGGCATATGGCTGCAAGCCGATATGCTTAAATTCGGAAGCGATAAAATCTGCTGCTCTGGAGATGTCAGGAATAGATAAGGACGATCTTCCGCGCATTTCGTCGGAAGCGAGTGTATTTAGAATTCTACTGATATTTTCTGTTGAAGTGATCTGTAGTTTTTTTTGTTTTTGTGCGAAACCAAACTGTAAGGCTAGCCCCAAGAACAAAGAAAGTGCTAAGGATTTTTTCATGTTTCAAAATTTTTTTGAATTTAATAAATTTAATAAACTAATGACGGAGTGATAGGTTTAATTAATTATCTTTGGTAAAAGCGTATAAATACTATGAAAGAAATTAGCGTTCAGGAATTAAAGGATATGATGGATCATAATGTTGAATTTCAATTAATTGACGTTCGTGAGCCTTTTGAATATGAAGTATCCAATTTAAATGGGGTCAACATTCCATTATCAGGTGTGGTAATTGAATCGGAAAAGATTTCTAAAGATATTCCGGTTGTTATTCAGTGTCGTTCGGGAAAGCGTAGCGCTCAGGCTGTTATGTTATTGGAGCAAGAGGGATATACGAATCTTTCGAATTTACAGGGCGGTATTTTGGCATGGAAAGATGCTTTTGACCCAGAAATGGAAGTTTATTAGGAATTAATAGATAATAACATTATCAATAAAAAGTCCGAGCATCGCTTGGACTTTTTGTTTTTGTGCTTGTTTTTTGATTTTCTGCTAAAAAAGAAAATCTTTTGTTATCAATTGATTAAAAATATTGTTTTTCGGAGTAACCTTATTGGAAATATCATAAAACAATTACCTTTATACTAATTTATACCAAGTGTAAACAAATACAATAATCTATGTCCAGTCAAGACAACACAACGTACAGCTTTTTCCAAGGGGTTGCTCGCAACTTCGACAAAGCGGCCAAATTCACTCGTTTTTCCCCCGGAATTCTCGATCAAATCAAAGCTTGTAACTCTATTCTTCGTGTGAAGTTCCCCGTGAAAATCGGAGAAGGGATTGAAGTAATTGAAGCTTACCGCGTTCAGCACTCGCATCATAAGTTGCCATGTAAAGGTGGTATCCGTTTTAGTATGGAGGTAGATCAGGATGAGGTCATGGCGCTGGCATCCTTAATGACTTACAAATGTGCCATCGTAAATGTTCCTTTCGGCGGTGCGAAAGGCGGTATTAAAATCGACGCTAAGAAGTATTCGGAATACGAATTAGAGAAGATCACCAGACGTTATACAACGGAATTGGTGAAGAAGAATTTTATCGGTCCAGGAACCGATGTACCGGCACCAGATTATGGCACCGGCGCGCGCGAAATGAGCTGGATCGTCGATACATACACGACATTGAATCCTAACGAGATCAATGCACAGGCTTGTGTTACGGGTAAGCCAATTTCTCAGGGAGGTGTTCGCGGACGTGCAGAAGCAACCGGATTGGGTGTTTTCTTCGGTGTTCGTGAAGCGGTTAAGAATGCGGAGGACATGGCTGCATTAGGCCTCTCGGTAGGAATCGAGGGCAAGCGCGTTATTGTTCAGGGATTAGGAAATGTGGGCTATCATGCTGCAAATTACTTCCAGGACGAAGGCGCTATTTTAGTGGGATTGATTGAATATGAGGGTGCAATTTATAATGCAGACGGACTTGATCTGAATGCGGTCGTTGCGCATAGAAAAGCAACAGGGTCGATTTTGAATTTCCCTGGTGCGGAGAACATCCTAGAATCAGCTAAAGGATTAGAATATCCATGTGATATCTTGATTCCAGCAGCATTGGAATCCGTAATCAATGGAGACAATGCGGATAGAATCCAAGCGCAAATTATAGGTGAGGCTGCGAATGGTCCGTTGACTCCAGAAGCGGATGAAATATTGAACGGTAAAGGCAAGGTGGTTATTCCAGACATCTATCTGAATGCAGGTGGTGTGACGGTTTCTTACTTCGAATGGTTGAAGAACTTAAGCCATGTTCGTTATGGACGCTTAGAGAAGCGCTTTAGCGAAAACATGTATGCGGAGATCTTGAATATCATTGAGTCGATGACCAATCAAAAGGTTTCTAAGTTAGAGCGCAAGATTATCTTACGTGGACCGGATGAGGTTGATTTAGTATATTCTGGATTGGAAGATACGATGATCGGTTCTTACCAAGAGATCCACGATATCTGGAAGAATACCGAGGGTGTTGAGGATTTGAGAACGGCAGCCTTTATTTGTGCAATCAATAAGGTTGGCGAGTCTTATAATGAATTAGGAATCTTCCCATAAGGGTAAAAAGATTTAGATATTCACTACCTTTGTTTCATGAACAAGGTAATTCAACAGACTAAACAGGCCTTTCTGTTTAGTCTGGCTTTTTATATCCTGGCTATACTTTTCCTCCTCTTTAAAGTTGGCTTTGCCCCTATCCTTTTGAGTATCGCGATGCTCGTTTCGTTGATATGGGTGGTACTTGTTCTACGAGAAATTATGCTTTCCACTTCCATTAGCAATACAGAAAGAATGATGATGGCCTTATTCATTATCCTATTGAACATTGTGGGGGGAATTGTTTATTTCTCTTTTCTCAGAAAAAGTGTAATTGGAAGCCCAATAATAAAAAAGAAATGACGAAGAAGTTTATCTTAAACGTAGTATTGAACCTAGGTATTGTATTCTTGATACTTAGCAGTGTTGCCGGTTATAACAGCGGAAATATGTTATACCTGGGTCTGTCGATTGCCCTATTGGTAGTTTTGGTTTATCTGAAAGTTGTTTTATTGAAACAGGTGAGCCGCGATGTGCAAGCGAAGAAGGCAGCGGCAGCACAGGAACAAGCAAGACAAAAAAAGAGGGCTAAAAAATAGCCCTCTCTTACTTATATTTTACAGCCTTATTTTACAAAAGGCGGCTTTTTAACGATTGCTTTGATCGGCTGATTACGGATAGAAATGAAGATTTCTGTTCCGTCTTTTGCGAAAGCAGTATCCACATAGCCTAAACCAACGGATTTCTTCAAGGTTGGCGACTGCGTTCCTGAAGTAACGCGTCCAATTTTATTTCCTTCAGCATCTACGATTTCGTAATCATGACGAGGGATACCTCTGTCGATCATTTCGAAGCCGACTAGCTTTTGTGTCAATCCTCTTTCTTTTTCAGCTTTTAGGTTTTCTGAGTTCACGAAGTCTTTGGTGAATTTAGTAACCCAACCAAGACCTGCTGCTAATGGAGATGTGGTATCGTCGATATCATTTCCATATAAACAGAAGCCCATTTCTAAACGTAAAGTATCACGAGCACCCAAACCGATTGGTTTAATACCATATTGTTTACCTGCTTCCATGATCGCATTCCATACTTGCTCAGCATGCTCATTATCTACGTAGATTTCAAAGCCACCAGCACCTGTATAGCCTGTTGCTGACACTAATACATTCTCAACACCGGCAAATACACCTTTTTGGAAAGAATAATACTCCATAGGGGCTAATTCGATGTCTGTTAAACCTTGTAATGCATCTGCAGCTTTCGGTCCTTGTACAGCGAATAAAGAAGTTTTATCTGAGATATCTTTCATCTCTACACCGAAAGTATTGTATTTGCTGATCCAGTTCCAGTCTTTTTCAATATTGGAAGCATTGACCACAAGAAGGTAAGTGTTGTCGTCAATTTTATAAGTCAAGAAATCATCTACAATTCCACCTTCTTCATTCGGGATATAAGCATATTGTACTTTACCGTCATAAAGCTTAGAAGCATCGTTAGAAGAGATTTTTTGAATCAGGTCAAGTGCTTTTTCACCTTTTAAGATGAACTCACCCATATGGCTTACGTCGAACATACCTACTCCGGTACGTACAGTCTCGTGCTCATCATTAATGCCGCTGTATTGAACAGGCATGTTAAAACCAGCGAAAGGAACCATCTTCGCGCCTAAAGCAATATGCAGGTTTGATAACGCAGTATTTTTCATGTTAAAATTAAATGTGTTTTAGTACTACAAAAATAGGTAATTAAACGACAAAAGAGACCTGATTTCCTAAATGTTAAGAAAATGGACAATCAGATTACGTAAATCTGAGGGGATCGGAGATATTCAGTATGGTCAATGCTCTTTCGAATTCGGGTTGTAGCTTTGCGCTTATTTCCACATGCTCTCCGGTTCGCGGATGTTTGAAAGATAAATGCGAGGCATGCAGCAACATGCTGTCATGGGCAAAGGTCTCCTTCCAAAGTTTATTTTGCTTATTGCAGCCATGTGGCCGATCGCCTATGATGGGATGCAATATATGTGCAAAATGCCGGCGTAGCTGATGCATTCTGCCGGTCTGTGGCATCGCCTTCACAAGCGAATAGCGTGAGGTCGGATGCTTTCCGAAAAGAAGATCTATTTCGGTATGTTGAAGGGTTTCGTAATGAGTAATGGCATCTTGCAGAGTTCCGTTGTCTTTTTTCAAGGGATAGTCGATGCTGTCTTTGAGCGGTGAAAATCCGCGTAGAACGGCCAGATATTCTTTTTTAATCTGGTTGTTAGCAAAGGCCTGCTGAATCAGAGAGTCGGTTTCCTTGTTCAAGGAGAACAGGAGTATTCCACCAGTTTTGCGATCGAGACGATGAGCGGGATAGACGGTCTTGCCGATCTGATCTCTCAACAATTGCAGGGCAAATTCGGAAGTATCTGCAGCGATGGATGAGCGGTGAACTAACAGGCCGTGCGGTTTATTGATGGCAATGAGGTCCTGATCTTCGTAAAGTATCTCCAGCATTATTGTTTCTTTAATACGTCGATAAGCTCGTTTGCTTTCTCATCAAGTTTTGGACTGATCCACACCTTGCCGAATGCCCCTCCTCCTACTGTAACTTTTTCACCATTCCAGTTCACCTCACATAGAGAAAACAGATAATAGTTTTTGGTTTGCACATAGGTATTGACGAACTCCTCAACAATGCGATCTCCGAAAAGCATCATGCCGAATTCTACAGCGTCCTGATGCTCATATTGTAATTGTTTTTTTAAGATTTCCTTCGCTCGATCTCGCAGTTCGTCGTTTATTTTGTCTTTGGATGGGTTTGTCAAGATAGCAATAAGCATAATTGCGACGCCCAACAAAGCGAAAATTCTTGTTTTGCTCATAGTTGCAAAAGTAAAGAAAAGTTTAGAAGATGAGATTAAACAACCAGACGCTTAATGCATACATCGCATAAATTACAAGCGTAATGACGATAGCTAAGATGGAAACGATCAGGAAGATGATGTTCTTGCCACTTCCTTGATGTTTGTTTTCATAGTAGTGCTCGCGTAACAGCTTAATATTCTTGTCGTTGGCTTTGTTAAAGAAATCGAAGATATTACCCAAGAGAGGTATAGAACCTAGAATGGCATCCGAGGTCACGTTGAGTAGCATTTTGATCGCAATCTTCCCGCTTGCCCCATTTCGGTACATGACCGTAACGAGTAT
This sequence comes from Sphingobacterium sp. UBA2700, assembly GCA_002354335.1. Classification (GTDB taxonomy): domain Bacteria; phylum Bacteroidota; class Bacteroidia; order Sphingobacteriales; family Sphingobacteriaceae; genus Sphingobacterium. Next base: position 14,785 of record DELI01000007.1, read on the forward strand.
CAGTGAAATGATGAAGGTTGCGATTTGCCCGGCAAAGGGAATGAAATTAAGGATGGGGTCTAATCCGAAGCGAAAGTTGCCAATACGGAAGCGACTATCCATTAAAACAGATAGTCGCTCCACCCAAACAAAATCTTTATTTATGCGCTCTATTTTAGAGCTATATTGGTTTTCCATTGTTATTTTAATTCAAAGACTGCGTCGATATTGCAAGTCAGTTTGATTGGGCGGACATCAATATCAAGCCCATTCCCTCCTACTGCATCAGATTCAGCGTTTGCTGTTTTCGACATCGCCATATAAGCACGTGGCTGTGGCATCACATCATTCCAGCTGAAGCTGCTATTATCATTAATCATCAGCGATTTTCCAACAGTCTCTCCGTCGGCCGCTGCAAGTATTTCTGCATTGACGCGTGCGTCTTTAACCGCTGCGGTTTTTAATTCTTTCTCGATTGCTTTCTTTTGAGAATGATCATAACCGGCAATGTTCGTGTTTTGTAGACCTTGGGAGTCAACTTCATCCATCATCGCATTTAAGCTTTTCAGGTCGGTTACTTTGATGCGGTACTGACGAGATTGTAGCAACTCATTGTTCTTTTTCTTACGATCGGCCGTGTTATAGCTATAAATGTTTTGTATAGTAAAATTCTCTTTCTTAACACCATATTTCATAGCAGCATCATACAATTGCTTTTCCAAGGTTTCGATAGTTACCTTTTTCTTTGTATTGCCATCTTGATAGTATTCCTTCAATGAAATTGAAAGGTAAATGATGTCTGGAGTCACTTCTTTCTCGGCATAGCCGCGCGTTGCTACTCTTCTACTATTTTCCATAGATACATTTTGTGCTTGAGCTGTCACCACCAATGCGATAAGCGCTAATATTGATAATAATTTTTTCATAATAATCTTTTAATGCGTTTCTAATCTCAAAAATCTTTCCAAAAGATATACAGCATAGACAAGTGACTATTGAAAATGTTTAATCATATTATGCTAATATTTAGTTTTTATTTAGAAAATAATTGATACCTTTAAGAAATAATAAATTAATAACATGCAACAAGGAGTAGTAAAATTCTTTAATGAAGCCAAAGGTTTCGGTTTCATCATTCCAAATTCAGGCGAGAGCGAAATCTTCGTACACGTTTCTGGATTAATTGACAAAATTCGCGAGAAAGACGAAGTTTCTTACGAAGTTGAGCAAGGTCGTAAAGGCCTTAACGCGGTAAATGTAAAGCTTATCTAAGAGAATAGATTCAATATATATTTATTGTGTAAAAGCCCATCGATGATTTTCGATGGGCTTTTTTCATTAAATCTTAGCTGAAAATCTCTTCCAGAATATACAAGGAATTGAGCTCGCCAAAGTTTTCTGTATGAAGCCGATAATAGTCCACGAGCTTTTGTAGTAAATAGCTTCTATCCTCCTTTTTTAGCTTTACATTGTTACAATTGCTGAAAGAAGATTGGGCTAATTCTCTCAAATAAGAACTGTATGGTTCCTGCAGGGTATAAACGTGGGCCGGCAGGATGCTCACAAATCTACCTTCTAAAAGATCGAAATACGGAAGATTACCTAAGGAAGGTTTAAACCCGAGGTAATGTGATAGCTTAAGCAGGAAGATGAGGTGATAGTTTGCCAAACCTTCATCGGTTTCATCAAGCCAGATAATAGCGTTTTCCAAAAAATCGAAAAGTTGCTTATCTGGAGACTGATGCCTTAGCACTTTATAAAGCACCTCATTCAAGAATAGAGCAATCGAGCTTTTGACGATATCCAAAGGAATCTGTTTGAGCACAGGAAGATGTTGAGCTTCCTTAATCCGCTGCAGATTATTATTCTCCTTATTATAAACAACAAGCTCCAGCAAATGGAATGGCTGCAGCATGTTTACCGAAATCTTCGCTTTCGGTTTTCTTGCTCCATTAATCAGGTAAGATTGCAACCCAAATGCTTGCGTATAGATTTGTGCAACAACACTGCTCTCCGAATAATTGGTTACTTTGAGTGTAATTCCTTTGGTTTGGTGCAACATGTTCTATTTCTCTTGTTGCTCTTTTCGATCATCGATAAGAGTCTTTCGATCGATTTTTCTAAAGATGCGGTACATTAATGCTATGAATCCTATTCCAAAAAAAATAACACCCAATGTCATCAACAGCTTATACCAATTATTCTCATTCTCCATGAGCGTGTATCCTAAAAACACGCATATAATCCCCGCCGTTAAAAAGACGATTCCCCTTAAAAGATATTTGTTCATTGTGAATTGTTGAAAACTATTGTGATATTCGCTTCGCGATATTTAATGCAAAATACAGTATTTTTGCTGACTTCCGCAGCAGTCTTCGATTATTTTAAAAATAATTCCTGAAATAATATTGTATTTCCAAAAAGAAATATAGATATTTGCACACTCGTTTCTAAGGGAACGCATTTTTAACAAGAACAACAATAAAAATCGAATATCATGTCAAGAATTTGTGATTTAACAGGCAAGACGGCATTAAAAGGAAATAACGTATCACACTCGAACGTTAAAACTAAGCGTAAATTCTATCCTAATTTACAGACCAAGCGTTTTTACATTCCAGAAGAAGATCGTTGGATTACGTTGAAAGTTTCTACTTCAGCAATCAAAACGATTAACAAAAACGGTATTACAGCAGCAATCGATAAATTTATCAAACAAGGTCATATTTAATAGTTAGACCGCCTGTTGTATCAACATCAAATAGAATCATGAAATTCACCCGTGAGGGTATAAATAAAGTAAAACAATGGCAAAAAAGGGAAATAGAGTACAAGTTATCTTAGAATGTACTGAACACAAAGAAAGTGGTCTTCCGGGAATGTCTCGCTATATCACTACTAAGAACAAGAAAAACACAACTGAGCGTTTAGAATTGAAAAAATTCAACCCAGTATTGAGAAAAGTAACAGTTCACAAAGAAATTAAGTAAAAAACAAGGATTCCTCGGAGTCTATAAAAATATTATACCATGGCAAAGAAGGCAGTTGCATCATTACAAAAAGGTGGTGGTAAAGAATATACTAAAGTTGTTCTTACTACTAAATCTGCAAAAACAGGCGCATATACTTTCAAAGAGAGTATGGTTCACAACGACAAAGTAAAAGAAGTTGTTGCTGCGGCTACTAAATAAGCAGTAAGATATTCCTTTTTTTTAAAGTTTTTCTTTAAAAATCTTATAAACAGCCGTTTTGGTAGTACCAAAAGGGCTTTTTTAGTATTTCCGTTTTCAGTATCTTTGAACGAAAAGCAACGACATATTATACATTTACATCATGGGATTATTTGATTTTTTTAAAAAGAAGCAGGAAACTCCTGAGGCGCAGGAAGCACTGAACAAGGGCTTAGAGAAGACGAAAGAGGGATTCTTTGCGAAAATTACCAAAGCGGTTGTTGGAAAATCAACGATTGATGATGATGTATTGGATAATCTTGAAGAGGTCTTAGTAACCTCCGACGTGGGTGTTACAACGACGCTAAAGATTGTTGATCGTATTCAGAAGCGTGTCGCTCAAGACAAATACGTTACTACTGATGATCTAAACGGCTTATTAAAAGACGAAATCCAAGGTTTACTTGCCGAGAATAACAGCAATGACTTCGAGACCTTCGAATATGGCAATCAAAAGCCCTATGTTATTATGGTTGTTGGGGTGAATGGTGTTGGTAAAACTACGACGATCGGAAAGCTTGCACATCAATTGAAGGAAGCCGGCAATAAGGTTGTTTTAGGTGCAGCAGATACATTCCGCGCAGCGGCTGTCGATCAGATACAGCTGTGGGGAGATAGAGTAGGTGTTCGCGTTGTTGCACAGCCGATGGGTTCGGATCCAGCATCAGTTGCGTTTGATACCGTTAAATCTGCGGTTGCAAACGGCGATGATGTTGCGATTATTGATACGGCGGGTCGTCTGCACAATAAAGTTGGCTTGATGAACGAGCTGACGAAGATTAAAAATGTCATGCAGAAGGTCATTCCAGATGCTCCGCATGAGATATTATTAGTATTGGACGCTTCCACAGGTCAGAATGCTATTGAGCAGGCTACGCAGTTTACACAAGCAACCGATGTGAATGCATTAGCATTGACCAAGCTTGATGGAACAGCAAAAGGCGGTGTGGTAATCGGGATATCCGATCAATTCAAAATTCCTGTAAAGTACATTGGAGTAGGAGAGAAGATTGGTGATTTACAGTTATTTAACAAAAAAGACTTCGTAGACTCACTATTCCAGTAGTCTACACATTCATATGAGAACAAAAACAAGAAATGCAGTTCCGGTAGTAGCAAAGCCACGTGTGAATGTGGTTACTTTAGGCTGTTCTAAAAATATTCACGATAGCGAGGTTTTAATGGGACAATTGAAGGGCAACCAAATGGATGTCGTTCATGAGGCTAATAATATCCAAGCGAATGATATCGTGGTGATTAATACCTGTGGATTTATCGATAATGCCAAACAAGAATCTATTGATACCATCCTTCAATTTTCGGAGTTAAAAGACCAAGGTAAAGTCAATAAGGTGATTGTCACTGGCTGCTTGTCGGAGCGTTATAAGCCCGAGTTAGAAGCCGAGATTCCGAATGTAGATGCTTTCTTTGGCACGAACGACCTACCGGATCTTCTTTCCACAATTGGTGCAGATTATCGTCATGAGTTATTAGGCGAGCGTTTATTGACGACGCCATCGCATTTCTCCTATTTTAAGATTGCAGAAGGTTGTAACAGACCCTGCTCATTCTGTGCTATCCCTTTGATGCGTGGAAAGCACGTTTCCAAGTCTATTGACGACCTGGTTAAAGAAGCAAAGTTCCTAGCATCGAACGGGACAAAAGAATTGATTCTTATTGCGCAAGATCTAACCTATTACGGTTTGGATATCTATGGCAAGCGTAATCTTTCGGATTTACTACGTCATTTATCCGATGTTAATGGTATCGAGTGGATCCGTTTGCAATATGCGTATCCTTCAGGTTTCCCTATGGACATCCTCGATGCGATGAATGAACGCTCCAATATCTGTAATTACTTAGATATGCCTCTACAGCATATCAGCGACAATATGTTGACCTCTATGCGTAGAGGAACCAGCAAGCAAAAGCAAATTGATTTAGTAAACAAAATACGCGATAAAGTGCCTGATATCGCTTTGCGTACGACCTTGATCTGCGGATACCCTGGTGAAACTGAGGAAGACTTCAATGAGATGTTAGAATGGGTAGAAGAAACCCGTTTCGACAGATTGGGATGTTTTACTTATTCGCATGAGGAGAAAACACATGCACACTCTTTGGAAGACAATGTTCCTGAGGAGGTGAAGCAAGAACGTGTCGATCAAATCATGGAAGTTCAGCAAGGGATCTCTTATGATATTAACCAAACGAAAATCGGCAATACCTATAAGGTGTTGGTGGATCGTGTGGATGGCGATTATTTCATCGGAAGAACGGAATATGACTCCCCAGATGTGGATAATGAAGTGGTGTTGGATGCTAAAACAAACTATGCGCGTATCGGAGATTTTGTACAGGTGAAAGTAGACCGTGCTGAAGACTTTGATTTATATGGAAGTATTGTCAAATAAAGGCAGAAATACCCCCTAATAAACATCCTTTTCTTACTTTTAGTGGATCGGTCGGTTAATTCCGACCATCAAGAACTTTCATTACTGTTGGGCAATCAGCGGAATCATGAAAGTTTTTTTGTAATTTGAATCCTTCTATCTTTTACATTTGAAGCAACATTACTCTAGCTAGATGAAAGCCACATATATAGACTACAGCGACACCGGAAGTTTTTCTAAAACCTTATTAGCATATCTGTCAAAACAACCAGATTTAGCCTCTTATTACGGTCATTTCCCAGATCTTGACGGTTTCAAGAAGCAGATTGAAGCCCAGAAGAAATTTCAACATCGTGAACTGTTAGTCGATCAATTAAAAGATCAGTATGGCGGGCTTTTGGCTAGTTCTCCAGAGGTTGCACAAAACCTGGAGCGATTAAAAAGCAATAATACATTTACCGTTACTACCGGTCATCAGTTGAATATATTCACCGGGCCCTTATACTTCATTTTTAAGATCGTGACGGCTATTAAGCTGGCGCAGGACTTAAAAGCTCGCTTCCCTGAACAGGACTTTGTGCCCGTTTATTGGATGGCGACAGAGGACCATGATTTTGCGGAAATCAATAACACTCGCGTCTACGGAAAGAAGATTGTATGGGAGGAGGAAGGGATTTCGGCAACCGGCCGAATGAAAACCGATAGCATGGCCGAGGTGGTGAAACAATATTGCAGTACCTTCGGATTATCGGATAATTCAACGAAACTAACCGAATTAGTGGAGGAAGCTTATCTTTCCGGGCTAAACCTTGCTGATGCCACGCGCAAATTCGTCAATTCGCTATTTAAAGCCTACGGACTTGTTATTATCGATGCCGATAGGGCAGCGCTGAAGAAGGTCTTTGCGCCCATTATTGAAAAAGATATCCTCGAAGAAAATAGCTGGAAGCATATTGAAGCAACTTCCAAATCGTTGGAAGAGGCGGGGTTCAATACCCAGGTTCATGCCCGCGAAATCAACTTCTTTTATCTGACCGATGAATTCAGAGAGCGCATTGTTCGACTGGAAGACGGTCGTTTTGAAGTGCTCCATCAGAATATCTACTTTACAGAGGAGGAGATAAAACAAGAAATCAAGAAGCATCCGGAACGTTTCAGCCCGAATGTGGTCATGCGCCCTCTTTATCAAGAACTGATACTTCCCAATCTTGCTTACATCGGCGGGGGAGCCGAAATAGTCTATTGGCTACAGCTAAAGGCTAATTTCGACTATTATAAAACGCAGTTTCCAATCCTTGTTCCACGTAATTCAGCACTTATTACCGATGATGCTGTCGCTGGAAAAATATTCCGTTTAGACTTTACCTTCAAAAGTATTTTTAAGCCTGTCAATACCCTTAAAAACGAATATGTCCGTCGGAAGACAAAACATCGCTTGAACCTTGAGGACGAATGGATGGAGCTTAATGCTATTTTCGGCAAGATTAAGCTTCGTGCGCATAAGATCGACCCGAGTTTAGGCCCAAGTACCGATGCGGTAAAAGCGCGTCTTAAAAAGGCTGTAAATAACCTAGAAAAGAAATTATTGAAAGCCGAGAAAAGGAACCATGAGGATGCGCTTATTCAAATAGAGCGCGTTAAAGATAAGTTGTTCCCGAATGGCGGCCTGCAAGAACGTACTGAGAATTTCGCGGTGCTATATATCAAATATGGCGACGAATTGTTCAACGATCTGTTGAAGAATTTCCAACCCTTAGCCTTTAAATTTAGCGTGCTTTACTAATGATAACGTCTGAAGAATTAATCAAGAGCAACTTCTACAACTATTACACAGCGAAAACGGGACTTACGCTGGCAGATTTCGAAAGCCTAAGCCCACTATTCGACTTTCGCGAAGTAGACCATAATCAGCTCATCATGCGGGCGGGCGAGGTTTGTAAGCATATTCTGTTCGTTGAAAAAGGATTGTTGCAGCTGTTCAGCCTGGACGAAAAAGGCGGCGAGCATATAATGCAGTTTGCTCCAGAGAATTGGTTGATGATGGATCGCTCAAGCATGTTCTTCAATGAACCATCAAATTACTACATCAAAGCATTGGAGCCTTCCACGGTTGTCTTCATTCAGCCCCAGTTTCTGGAAGAGGCAGGAAAGATCAATCATGAGTTCACCTGCTTTACAGAAACTTCCTTACAACGCAATATACACTTTCTACAACGTAGAATAAACTCCCTGTTAGCCATGTCTGCTAAGGAAAGATACTTAGAATTCGTTGCCATGTACCCTCAGTTGTTGCTGCGTGTTCCCCAATGGATGATCGCTTCGTATTTAGGCATCACACCAGAAAGCCTGAGTAGAGTGAGAAGAGAGATAGCGAAAGATTCTTTCTAATTTGTTTAAATTGTTTGCGAAAAGAGCTACCTTTGTTAATTATTGCTAATTACCAAATTATAAACTGTTATGATAAGACCGATCTATTTCCTTTTTATCGCTTTAATTAGTCTAGTTTCTTGTACTGACGAAAAGGTTGATCCCATTGAACTACATATGGATGTTGATTTACTTCAAGGGAAATGTGGGCTGATCAAATTGCAGATAGAGAAAGATCATATGATACAGGATTTCCGCGGAAATAAATGTGAGCCGAATATAACGAGCGAATATTCTACGCTATTTCCGGAAGAACGCTATGAAGAACTAATTGGTCTGATAGAAGAACTTGATCTGATGTCCTTACGCAGACGCGACTGTAATAGTTGCAGCGATGGTAAAGATATTGCCGTAAAAATCAACTATAAAGGCAAAACCAATCAATTCACGATAGGCATTGATCCTGAAGCAAATGATGGTAAATACAAAAAATTTGTCGAGTTTGTGTCGTCTTATATGATTATAAAGCCTGTACTCTTTTAGGTTTCGTAAAACACTTCAGCGATCATACATCGCGCACTCCCTCCGCCAAACTTCTCAATATTATAGAGTGGCGCATGCAACAACATTCCGTGTCTGCTCAATATGATTTTCTGGCTTGCCGTCAGGCTGTCGTACGCCCGCGTGCTCATGCAGATAAAAGGATGTCCATTCTTATTCTTTATCTCGACCATATTTCCTGCAAACTGATTCATTTGCTCCACACTAATGCTGATTATTTGTTTGTTGGTCTTGATTAGCCGCTGTTCGATTTTTATCCTAGCGTCTATGTCAGGAATGCAATCCCAACAAATAACACAGAAATTAGTGCCTAATGACATCATCATGTTGCTATGGAAGATGGGCTTCAATTGGGCGTCAAACTGATGGAACGATTGAAAGATAACCGGCTCATAGCCATGGTCGTTACAAAAGATGATCGCTATGTTTTCATGCGCACGATCGGATAGGGATATGTAGGCTATATGATGGACCCGATCTAAAATCAATGCGCCATTCCCTTCCAGAAAGAGCTCGCTTTCTTCATAAACGCTGTAATCGTTCAATTTTTCGAATTCAAAGCCTCTTATTTTAAGCTGGTCGAGGTAGTTCAGATTTCGCTCGCGCCGCCTATTATAGGCAAACATGGGGTATAGTGTGGCGCTTTTACCATGAAAAGAGACCACATGGTTGGGGAATATGCTATCCGGTGTTTGATGTATTCCATTATCCTGGATCACGATGGTATGAATGCCGGCATGTTGCAGTAGGGAGGCAAAATTATCGAATTCGGAAGTCGCAGTTTGATGAATCTTCCTTGGAGGGATTTCTTCGCTTTGAAAATAGTTGTTGATGGCGGTTTCTTCGTTTCTTCTAAATTGAAAGGGACGAACTAATAAAATGGTATCGGTGGTTTGCATGGTTTTTCTCTCTTGAATTTTCGTTAATTGACCCTAAGCTAAAATAGCAAAGAAATTATATTTAATTAATCCAATAAAAAATATTGTTATTAATTAATTTATAACCCCTGTTGGTTAGGAGAATTCACGCTTTATTTAATAATATGTATTGAAAAGAGAAAAATTGACGCAGTTGCTTAGCGTTTTGATAATCGGTAAACGGCTGATGCCTAAGAAGTTCAAAGAACTGTAGGGTAGGAGCTTTCATTTTTTACAAAAGGATGTGAAAGGGTTGGATTTTCAGATATAATATCCTCACTTCGCTTACACTACTTTATTTGAAACAATACCCTGATCTTATTACCTAAATTTTAAAAAAATGTGCAATCGATTGATGTGTTAATAAATGTTTTTGCGGTTGCGGGTAGGGCAAAAATTACCTATAAAAAGCGTATCTTTGCACATCTAATTTTTTTATAGCGAAACTATCCTAAAGAAATTGGATAACAGAACGTTAAACATTGTAAATTTTGCAATCCCATCGTAAAATGAGTAACATAAATTACCAAGAGAAATTCCAGGATCGCCATAACGGTCCTAGCGCTTCGCAAGTAGAGGAAATGTTGACTGTACTTGGCGTTAGCTCCTTAGACGAACTAATCGAGCAAACCGTACCTGCGCAAATCCGTAAAAAAGAACCTTTAAAGTTACCTGCAGCATTAAGCGAGGTTGCTTACCTTGAAAAGGTTGCTCAAATCGCTGAAAAAAACAAAGTATTCAAATCTTATATCGGTCAGGGATATTTCGATGTAATCTTACCTGGCGTTATTCAACGTAACGTATTCGAAAATCCAGGATGGTACACACAGTACACGCCGTACCAAGCTGAAATCGCTCAGGGTCGCCTTCAAGCTTTATTGAACTTCCAAACGATGGTATCTGACTTAACAGGCTTAGAAGTAGCGAACGCATCACTTTTAGATGAAGCAACTGCTGCTGCTGAGGCCATGTTCATGTTATACAGCACGCGCAAAAATAAAGATGCACATACATTCCTGGTAACACCGAACATCTACCCGCAAACACTTGACGTATTGCAGACTAGAGCGGTTCCATTTGGTGTGGAGATCCGTGTGGCAGATTTAACCGTAGATAACTTAGCAGACGATGTATTCGCAGCGTTTATCCAATATCCTGCTGCTGATGGTTCTGTAAATGATTATAAAGAGTTCACGGCTTACGCTCATGATAAAAACATCACAATCTGTGTGGCTACAGATTTAATGGCATTAGCGTTATTAACGCCTCCGGGAGAATGGGGAGCAGATGTTGTTGTAGGTAACTCACAACGTTTTGGCGTACCGATGGGATTTGGTGGTCCTCATGCAGCATTCTTCGCAACAAAAGATGCCTATAAACGTAATATTCCAGGTCGTATCATCGGGGTAACTTCCGATTCAAATGGCGAATATGCATTGCGTATGGCGCTTCAAACTCGTGAGCAACACATCCGTAGAGATAAAGCTTCTTCTAATATCTGTACTGCGCAAGCATTACTAGCTATTATGGCTTCTTTCTACGCGGTTTACCACGGTCCAAAAGGAATCAAAAATATCGCATTACGTATCAATGATCTAACGAAGCTTGCTGACAAAGCAATCCAAGCCTTAGGTTACAAACAGGTAAACGCGACTTACTTCGATACATTACGTTTTGAAGTAGACAAAGAACTTAGCCCATTGAAGTCTGAAGCATTAAACCAAGAGCTTAACTTCTACTACGCTGATAATACCGTAGGAATTTCTATCGACGAGACTACGACGCTTGCAGATATCGAAACAATCGTGAAAGTATTCGCGAAGATTAAAGGTAAATCTGTAAATGATGTGGATCTATCAGGTTTCACTAATGAATTAGGAAACTCTATCCCTGAGGAATTAGAGCGCGCTTCTGATTACTTAACACACCCTGTTTTCAATAGCTACCACTCGGAAAGTGAGATGTTGCGTTACATCAAATCTTTAGAAGCAAAAGATCTTTCTCTTTGTCATTCGATGATTCCTCTAGGTTCATGTACGATGAAGTTGAACGCAACAACCGAGATGGTTCCTGTAACTTGGGCACGTTTCGGTGGATTACATCCATTCGCTCCTGCAGACCAAACAACAGGCTACATGCAATTGATCAACGAATTGAACGATTGGTTGTGTGAAATCACCGGATTCGCGAAGATGTCCTTCCAACCAAACTCGGGTGCACAAGGTGAATACGCTGGACTAATGGTTATCCGTGCTTATCACCACAGCCGTGGCGACTTAAATAGAGATATCTGTTTAATCCCAGCATCGGCACACGGAACAAACCCCGCATCTGCATCTATGGCAGGCTTGAAAGTGGTTGTTGTGAAGTGTGACGAACGCGGAAACATCGATGTGGAAGACTTAAGAGCAAAAGCAACAGAGCATTCGGCAAACTTAAACTCCCTAATGGTGACTTATCCATCTACGCACGGAGTATTCGAAGAGCCGATTGTTGAGATCTGTAATATCATCCACGAAAATGGTGGTCAAGTATATATGGATGGTGCGAACATGAACGCACAGGTAGGTTTAACAAGCCCAGGCTATATTGGTGCTGACGTTTGTCACTTAAACTTACACAAAACATTCTGTATCCCTCACGGTGGTGGTGGTCCTGGTATGGGTCCAATCGGTGTGGCAGCACACTTAGTACCTTTCTTGCCGAACCACGAAGTTGTAGAAATCTCTGGCGAAGAGGGTATCTCAGCAGTATCGGCAGCACCTTTCGGTTCGGCATCCATCTTAGTAATCTCGCATGCATACATCGCAATGATGGGTGGCGAAGGATTAACAGATGCTACGAAAACTGCCATCTTAAATGCTAACTACATCAAAGCACGTTTAGAATCGCACTACCCGGTATTGTACGCAGGTGCAAACGGACGTTGTGCACACGAGATGATCTTAGATTGCCGCGGTTTCAAAAACGTAGGAATCGAAGTAGCAGATATCGCAAAACGTTTGATGGACTACGGTTTCCACGCTCCTACCGTATCATTTCCTGTTGCTGGTACCTTAATGGTAGAGCCTACAGAGTCGGAGTCTAAGGCAGAGTTAGATCGTTTCTGTGAAGCGTTGATCGCTATTCGTCAAGAAATCGCTGCAGTAGAAAATGGCGAGGTTGACCAAAAAGAAAACGTATTGAAACACGCGCCACACACGGCACGCGTAGTAACTGCAGACGAGTGGGATAGACCTTACTCACGTCAAAAAGCAGCTTACCCTGTTGAATACTTAAGAACAAATAAATTCTGGCCTTCCGTAGGTCGTGTAAACGACTCACAAGGCGATAGAACATTAATCTGTTCTTGTCCTCCAATCGAAGCTTACGCAGAAGCGTAATTAGAGATTAGATGTGAGACATTAGATATTAGACCTTGTGTCTGTTAAAAAGCTGCTCCAGTACGGGGCAGCTTTTTTGGTTTGAGGGTATGGCGTCATAGGTCTTTTTACTAAGTACTAACTACTATTTCTGAACCAGGAAAAAAAGGATGCAAGGATTGGCAGGATGCTCTTTCGTCTGAACCAAGGAAGGATACAAGGATTTTCAGGATCTGGTATATTGTTGGATGTTGGTATGCACATCGTAATCGTGCGTTTCACTAAACGTCTCCTATAAAAAATACAATTCATCCCTTTATTCTCACCAATGCCCGATCCTGCGAATCCCTAAATCCTTCCTTTCCTGGTTCAAGACAAATTTTCATTCTCGTTCAAGACAAACGTTCCTACTACAACCAACCGCTCAAACAATACCTTTTCAGAAAACGCTCTAATGTCTATCATCTAATTTCAGCCATAGGTCTTTATACTAACTACTAAGTACTAACTACTAAACTCCGTCGACTCAAACCCCTTGTAAACCCAATACAAACCCAATACAAACCCCAATCATAACCGCTCCATAAGGGCTATACATTGGGTCTACATGGGGTTTGATTAAGTTGTCAGTAATTCCTTATCTTAGGGATACTTAAAACCTACTGATATGAACAGACTAAACCTGCCGGCTGCAACGTTATTTCTGATGTTTATGGCTTTTTCCTTGGGAGTAAGCGCACAGAAAAAGCTTTTTACCTTTGGAGTGGAGAAAAGCTTTGATGAGTCCATCGTTAATCCAAAGATAAAGGGAAAGCCAATCCAGTGGATTGATGTGAATACTTCGGATACGACCTGGATTCCAAAGGGGAAGGTTCTGGTCAACAAAGGGAATCCGATCGGCGTAATCCGTTCGGAGAAAATGTACGAAAATTTTATCATCCATGTAGAATGGCGTCATTTGGAGAAGGGTGGCAATTCAGGTGTTTTTGTATGGTCAGATGCGGTTGCAGGGAAGAATGACCTGCCTATGGGTATGGAGGTGCAGATGTTGGAGCTGGATTGGGTCAATCAGAATACGCGCGACGGTGTTACACCACCGATTGCTTATGTGCATGGGGAATTGTTTGGTGCGGGGGGAATGACAGCATCTCCGGATAATCCTAGAGGTGAGCGCAGTAAGTCGGTAGAGAATCGCTGTTTAGGCGTAGGGCAATGGAATAAATATACCGTAGTTTGTATCGACGGCACTGTTAAATTGGCTATAAATGGTAAATTTGTTAATAGCATTCGCTTGGCTTCAAAGCGAAAAGGTTATGTTTGTCTGGAAGCTGAAGGCGCGCTGATGGAGTTTCGGAATTTTCAGCTAATTGAACTGGAACCGGGCGTCGAGCGGCCTGAATTTGTTGTCGACGCACTTTGAGCGGCGTAGGCATAAGGTTAAATGAGATAGAGAAAATGATTAGAAAAGTATTTACATATTTGGTTATTGGGGCATTGGCGACCTCCTGTGGAGGCGGTAAATATGCGGCAACGGAGAAAGTTTACAAGAAAAAGGCAAAGGAATTTTCAGAAATCTACAAGGAAGCTCCTGTAGAAGGTCAGTTAGCTAAGATTGGGGCAGATCAAAAGGAGTGGATTGGCTCAACGAACTTTGGAATGCGCAAGCCTAATTATGTGATGATCCATCATACGGCACAGGCATCGCTAGATCAGACGGTAAAGACCTTCCATAATCAAAAGGTTGGCGTAAGCTCGCATTATGTAATTGGTCGGGACGGCAAGATTGTGCAGATGGTGAACGATTATTTCAGAGCGCACCACGCCGGAGCCGGCAGGTGGGGAAATGATACAGACTTAAATTCATCTTCTATCGGTATCGAGCTTGACAATAACGGCACTACCGATCCATGGCCGGATGCTCAGATACAGGCTTTAGTAAAGTTGCTACAACAGCTAAAGACCTCTTATAATATTCCGCAGGGCAATTTTATCGGACATATGGATTATGCGCCCACGCGTAAGAACGATCCATCGCGCTTCCCTTGGAAAACGCTTGCCGATCAAGGATTCGGATACTGGTATGAGCAACCGCTGGAACAAGTACCTGCAAACTTCGACGTGAAAATCGCATTGCGTATCATTGGTTTCGACGTGAAGAACCTAGATGCCGCCATCAAAGGATTTAAATACCATTATATCCAGGAGAACCCCAATGTCGCAACATTAAATGACCATGAGATGCGGATTTTGTATGCGATATTTAAGAAATATTTGGGTTAGAGATTAGACATTAGATTTTAGATATTAGAGCAGGGCGCCGATTAGGCGCCTTTGTTTTTAGATGTATGATGTGTTTGAACCAAGAATGGAAGGATAAAAGGATTGGCAGGATGCTTAGTCTTGAACCAGGAAAGGAAGGATGTAAGGATGAACAGGATCGGGTATTATGATATATGAAGGGATGGATTGTATTTTTTATAGGAGACGTTTCACTAAACGTCTCCGAAAGTGTATGCTTCCCATTCCATCATTCGCCGCTAAACATGATCCTGCCAATCCTAAAATCCTTTTTTTCCTGGTTCAAGACAAAACACCCTTCCTTTCCTTCAAAACAAACTAACCCCTTCTTTTTAAACTAAAGTATCAACACAGCTTATCACCAATAAAAAAGGCGCCTAATCGGCGCCCTACTCTAATATCTTATATCTAAAATCAAATGTCTAATCTACACTGTTTTAACAAACTTCTCGTCGTAGTTTTCGATATCGATGATGTATTTGTTTTGCAATAGGAAGTCGAATAGCGGTTTTGCTTCTTCGGATACCGGCATATTCTTGGTCGTGACGATTTGTTCGTTCTTTTTGTCCAGATATGGGTAAGCGTAGAGTTTTACGTTTTTGCTGAACATACCGGATATATAGGATAACAATTCGTTTGTATAGTTTTCCTTGTTGTAGTTGTGTGTGTTGAAGATATTCTTCAGGTTGTACACGTTGGTTGCAATACCTACATGCTTTGGTTTGAAGCTTTGCACAAACTCAGCAAGGTGGTTGTTGCGACGGAAGTTGGATACCAGGATGTTGTTTCCTGTGGAACATAGGTATTCCGCACGTTCTGCAAAGTAATTTAAGTCCTCGTCGGTGATGCTTGAGTTCTCATCTAACACATTACCCATCAAGACCTCGATAAGAACAACGGTGTCTTCTGGCGTGGCTCCGGTGTTTTTGCGGAATTCTTCCACGGCAAGATTGAAGAGGTCGAAGTTAGGATTTGACTTCTGACGATACTTCGTACGAAGGATAATGATATTCTTCTTGTATAGGTAATCTTTGATCTGTGCTGCTTTTGCGTCCGGTTTGAAGATTGCAGCCTTAGCAAATCCTTTAGCGATCAGATAAAGGTTCAAGAGGCGTTCATTTGCATTCTCGAAGATAGGCCCAGAAACTTTCACTAAGTCGATCTCTACCGAGCCAACCGCTAGGTTGTCTGCCAGCGACTCGATCATCGTTTGTGGATCCTGTGCGTAGTAATAAGCGGCGAATACCAGGTTTACACCTAAGATTCCCAATACTTTTGTTTGCAAGGTGTTATCGGAGTCCAATAGGCGAACGTGGATAACGATATCGTTTGTAGGTCCGTCGACCTCATGTTGGAATCGGATCCCGATCCAGCCATGTGGTTCATTGGATTTTGTGAAATTTAATGTTGTTACGGTATCCGCGAAGGCGAAGAACTTCTTGCTATTGTACTTCTCGCCTTGCAGGCGTTGGGTTAGCAAGTCGAATTCATGGTCCAGCATTTTATTTAAGCGCGTACGGCTCACGTAGCGACCAGACTCCTCTACGCCATAAATAGCATCGGAGAAAGCCATATCATAGGCCGACATAGTTTTCGCGATGGTACCCGATGCGGCACCTGCTTCGAAGAAATTACGGGCAACCTCTTGTCCGGCTCCGATCTCTGCAAATGTTCCGTAAATATCAGGGTTTAGGTTTATTTTAAGCGCTTTTCGCTTTGTTTCATAAATTTCTCTAGCCATACGGCAAAGGTAACAAAATAGCGTTGAATATTGCGAAAAGGAGGGCTAAGAAAGAATTAAGTTAGGTCTACATTAAAGTAAACCTAACTTTTTAAAACTGTAGAATAGGGCGGAGGCATGAAGTGCCTGTCCGATTTTATTGTCGAATAAGAAAGCCTTCGCTTCCTCTATGCTCATTTCGACCACTTCGATATCCTCGGAAGCGTCGAGCTCCTGTTCTTGTATCTTTACGCCACCCTGAAGGATATAGGTGAACGTTGGATTTCCTGAAGTCGCCGGATTTGCATAGAGCTTACAAACGTATTCAATGGAATCGAATGCATAACCCGTCTCTTCCAATAGTTCTCGGCGTGCCGCTAATTCCGGGTCTTCGCCGTCCTCTACCACGCCTGCCGGAAGCTCTACCAGTATTTCGCCAGCGCCATGACGGTACTGTTTGACAAAGAGGATGGTATTTTCTTTGGTTATACCGACCATATTCACCCATTTCGGGTATTCTAGGACATAGTACTCTTCTTTGATATTGCCATTGGGCATTTCAAGTCTGTCGACCCTGAGCGTCGCCCAAGGGCGTTGAATAATGTATTTAGAATCTAATACCTTCCACTTTTCCATTAATCCTTGATTATATCGGCCATCATCACTTCCACCTTGTCATCTAAACGGTTGGATATCTGTCCATACTCGGAAGAAAAGGCTAATTTTTCTTTTACCGAGCAGTAGAACTTAATCTTAGGCTCCGTTCCGGAAGGGCGTGCAGAGATGACATCCCCATCGGCGGTGATAAATTGCAGAACATCCGATTTAGGAAGATCGATTGTCGATTTCTCGCCGGTTTTCATATTTGTTGCTTCGCTGTTTTCGTAGTCGCGAACCTCGACGACTTCAATTCCACCGAGCGTTTTAGGAAGCTCTGCACGAAGATCCGCCATCATCTGTTTGATTTCATCGGCGCCAGCCTTTCCTTTTTTCGTTAAGGAGATTAGTTTTTCTTTGTAGAAGCCATATTCCAAATAAATCTGTATCAAAACATCGTATAACGACTTTCCTTGGCTCTTGAAGTATGCGCACATTTCAGCAATAAAGGCGCAGGAGTTTACCGCATCTTTATCGCGGACTAGATCGCCAACTAAATATCCGTAGCTTTCTTCACCACCAACCAAATAGTTTTCCTTGCCCAATAGCTTGGTCATTACTTCGCCAATGTATTTGAAACCCGTTAATGTTTCGTAGTATTTCACATCATGTGCATCCGCTATCGCTGCGAATAGATTAGATGTTACGATAGTTTTTACGATATAGTCGTTTGGTTTCAGTTGGCCTAAAGCCTTTTTAGATGAAAGCACATAATAGGTCAACAAGCTTCCGATCTGGTTTCCATTGATTAATTGAAACGATCCGGATGGTGTTTTGATTGCCACGCCCACACGGTCTGCATCGGGGTCTGTTGCCATCACGACATCCGCGTCCAGCTCTTGGCCCTTTTGTTTTGCTTTCGCCATAGCATCGTCTTCCTCCGGATTTGGATAGATTACCGTAGGGAAGTTTCCATTCGGTTCGGCTTGCTCCTCTACGATCGTCACATTTTCAAATCCCCATGCTTTCAACATTTTCGGAACAACGGTAATCCCTGTTCCGTGAATTGGAGAATAAACGATTTTCAGATCTTTTTGAGCTTCAACCGCTTCCGGATGAATGCTTAATTTCTTGTTTTCAGCGATATAGATATCATCGAAATCCGCACCAACCAGGGTGATATTTTTTTCTACGCGGTTGAATTTGATGTCGTTGACAGACTGTATAGCATTCACTTCCCTGATTACATTCTTGTCGTGCGGTGCAACCAATTGTCCGCCATCGTTCCAATAGGCTTTGTAACCATTATATTCCTTCGGGTTATGCGACGCTGTTAGCATCACACCGCCCTGGCATTCGAAGTGACGAACGGTAAAGGATAATACCGGCGTTGGTCGTAATTCCTCGAATAAGTAAACATGGATGCCGTTTGCAGAAAACACATCGGCCACTAGATTTCCGAATGCCTGCGAATTGTTGCGGCTATCGTAAGTGACGGCGACTTTGATGTCTTGATTAGGGAACTGCTTTAGCAGATAGTTTGCTAAGCCCTGCGTCGCTTTTCCGATGGTGTACTTATTCATTCGGTTGGATCCTACGCCCATAATACCGCGCAAACCGCCTGTTCCGAACTCCAATTCTTTGTAGAAGGAGTCTAACAATTCGGTTTCTTCATTATTGTCAACCAGTTTCTGTACCTGTGCTACGGTATCTTGGTCATATTCGTTCGTCAACCATTGGTTGATTCTCGCTTGTGTATCTTTATCTAAATTGCCCATGAGGTCTTGTTGATTTCTTAATAGTAATGTGTTTTTTATGCGTCGCAGCCGCCATATGCGCGATCAAGTACTGTGACATACCAAGCCGTACCGAATTGCTTAACATGGAAGATCAAGCTTTCCTCCGGCTGTGCTAATATAACGCGGTAACTGCCGTTTTCCAACTCCTGTATGCGCTTTTTCTGTTGATCACTGTATTTAGAAGATTCAAACTCCTCTTCAAATTTTACAATGGTCTGCAGCAGTTGCGTTTTGCTGTTGGAAGTGGTGTCGCTGTAGAATCCAGTTTTATCCCATTTCATTGATCCGCAGTCGTAACTAGGTAATTTTTCAAAGGTCAATACCTGATCGTTCTGAAGCGGCGGGTAAGCGTAATATTCGGGGATCGGCTTTTTGAAATCAAAGGAGTCGATCAATGCGAATGTATCGGCTGCACCTGGACGATAAATGATCGCCATTCCAAGCTCCGGATGCACTAAAGGATTTAATTTTTCATTATCCTGACTGATATAGGCGCGGACAAAGCGTGTAATAACTTCTGAGATCTGTTGTACCTCTTCCGGTTGATCGATAGGTTCGCGCACGAGGCTGTCTTGTTTTTCTTCGGTTTTCTTGTTGCTATTATTACATGCTGTAAGCAACAACCCGCATACGAAAAAGTATGCTAAGTATTTTTTAATCATTACTTGTTGTTTTTTCTAATCGTCTGTTCAATTGCATCCCACATTTCCGGTTCTACAGCTTCCAATCCGCTCAATTGTCCTGCCCCTTGTAACCATTCGCCGCCATCAATCGTGATGACTTCGCCATTGATATAGGCCGCATAATCAGACACCAAAAAAGCTGCCAAATTAGCGAGTTCCTGATGATCGCCTACTCGTTTTAATGGTACACGGTTTTTAAAATCAAATTTTGCTGCTAAGTCGCCGGGCAATAATCTATCCCAAGCGCCTTTGGTTGGGAAAGGTCCTGGAGCGATTGCATTATGTCGTATTCCGTATTTCCCCCATTCTACCGCCAAGGAACGCGTAAGGGTCAGTACTCCGCCTTTCGCTACGGCAGAAGGCACAACATAGCCCGAACCTGTAAAGGCATAGGTGGTAATGATGTTGAGTACGTTTGCCTGTTGTTTCTTTTCGATCCAGTTTTTTCCGAATTCCAGGGTACAGTTTACCGTTCCTTTTAAAACAATATCGATAATAGTCGAGAAGGCATTCGGAGAGAGGCGTTCGGTCGGCGATATAAAGTTACCCGCTGCGTTGTTTAATAGAACATCGACTTTGCCGAATGTTTTTTCTGCTTGGATACGTAGGTTTTCCACTTCCTCCGGATTGCGAATATCGCATGCGACCGGCAGGACAGCATTACCCGTTTTGCTTTTGATCTCCGCCGCTGCTTCTTTTAATACCGGGAGTTTTCTGCTGCTGATGACTAAATTAGCGCCAAGTTCGGAGAAATAGGTTGCCATTGCTTTGCCTAATCCTGTTCCACCACCTGTAACGACGATGGTTTTCCCTTTTAAGGCATCTTGTTGTAAAGCTCCTTGTACTGCCATTTTATTTCTTTGTCAAATTATCGATAATTGTTTTTAAGATCGAACGCGTCGATGGTGCCCACCATTGCTTCAGGACTTGTTCAATCGCTTCTTCCTTTGTTTGTGCAATGTTTTTCAAAAGGTCTTTGCGTATATTCATCTTGGTTGCACCCCATGCATTTTTATCAAACTGCATATAGTGTTTTGCTTTTCTTCCTGCTGCGGTTTGGATGCGTTCGAAAGGGACCACCTCGTCGAGCAATCCAACTTCCAGTGCAGCCTGTGGAGATAACAGCTTCCCTTCTAAAAGGAATCGATGGGCATTGGCTTTGCCGATCCAAAAACTATAGAGTTCAAAGATGCTGGAAGGCACGATAATGCCAACAGGAACTTCGTTTAAACCGATAATGAATTCGCCTTCCGCCATAACGCGGTAATCACAACAAATAGCAAGCACGCAACCTCCGGCAGGACTATGCCCGGTGATGGCAGCGATGCTGGGTTTTGAGAACGCAGCAAGCTGATGCAACAGGTCTATGAACTTTTCCCAGAATGTACGGATTTGTTGTTCATCGTATTGAAAAAGGGTTATTAAGTCGAGTCCAGAAGTGAAGAATCCTTCTTTCCCTTGTAGAACAATTGCTTCTATGCTAGGGTCATCTTGCTGTTGCTGAATCGTCGCAGAGAGTTCTTCAATCATTTCAAGATGCATAGCATTTGATCTGCCACGATCTAATTGGATATAACAGATATGGTCTGTTACTTGTGTCTTCAGGTATGAATGCATACGGACGTATTTATAACATTAATCAGGGTAATTTACAGAAAATATTATCATTTCACTTCAAAATCAACTTGCTTTCTGTATATCCTACCCATTAAATCTATGCCTTCCAACGTTATACGGTAAGTTCCCGGCTCGTCGGAAGTATAGAAGTCAAATTGTGCTTTACCGTTCTCATCAGTAACGAGGCTTGGAGCCCAATGTATGGTGGTCCTTAAGTCTCTTTGGAACCCCGAATCGGAGTCAGGCTCGTAGACCGGCTTGTAAAATTCCTTGATCATGGAAAGCCCTTTCGGTTGAGCGACAATCATGCCGATAGGTTTGGAGTTTCCTGCGAGCCCTCCACCACGCTTCGTGGTTATAATAAGGAGACCATTGGCACCATTGAAGCCATAGATGGAGGTGTAATTTACGTTTCGAAGTACTTCAACCGTTTCCACATCAAAAGGGTTGATCATGGAAAGCATATCAGCCTCCATATACATCCCATCGACGATAAGTTGCATCGGCTCGGTATTGCCTCTTGTCATATAAGCTTGTCCGTTTCGGAATACGACACCTAAAAGACGGCCACCTAGGCAACTTTCCAAATTTGGACAGGGACCTAATTCTTCCGCCGTGATCACCTGATCGGCATTTCCGGGACCATTTAAATTACTGGAATGCTCTGATGCCTTTGGCCGGGTAGCACGTACCACGACTTCTTCAATCTGAATGGTTTTGTCCATCAATCCTTTATTCTCCAATTCGTTATAGAATGCCTTCGTTGCTAAGAGTTCGTCCTTAAACACAGCATTGATATCGTTATTGATCAAAGGTTGGTTTTTAAGGGTATTAACAAGGGGCTCCGGGGTTTCAATCAAAGAAATATCCACATACTTTTTATTTTTTTGATTCCTTGCCGATAGGATAAACTTCACGCTATCGGGGAAGATAAGATCGTCAATTTCGAAATAGCCGTCTTCATTTGCGGTCGTATCGATGTAATCCATAAAGTTATGCGTGGATATAAGCTGCACCTTTGCATTGGGTACTGGCGCTTTCCTGCCCATGCGTTTAACATATCCGGATATGCCAATACCTTTCTCGGCTTGGAACTCGGGTTTTTTATTTAAGGAGTCTAATTTTGCCCAGTTAATTTTGCGCCAACCCTGGGTCAATAGGAGCATATCCAAATCTTCGAGTTTATAAGTTCCGTCGCTATAGAAATAATAGGCGGGGCGTTCGATGTAGCCTTTAACATCGCCTTGCAACAGTAAGCTGCTCAAAATACTGATCTGATCTTCCAATTCGGCTCCAACCTTGGATAAATTAACAACAGACGCCGAAAGGGTTGCAACGCGCATGCTGTCATTTTCCTTACCTACAAAAATTTCGCTGAGTACCTTATTTCTAATGCCGTAACTTTTGTTTTCCAGGTTTAGGTTTAGCATCGGAACTTCACTCGTACGCTGGTTAAAGTATGCTCTTTCCAAAATAGGCTGTAGATTATGATCTAATATACTGATCGTAATGACGCCAGTAGGCAGGTCTTTTTGCTCTTTGATGAAGTTGATGTTCTTTTTCTTAGCGGTTTGCTTAGCGATGTAATAGACCTGCCCAAGATGTTGAAAAACGATATAGAGATCTTTGTTGTTGATTTTGTCGTCCGAGAGGTTAACTTGTGTATAGATCTTGTTAAAATTGCTTCCTACGACCATTGCATATCCGCTTTTTTGTGGCTGTGGAAGTGCTATCGTTTTAGAAGTGCCATCACTGAACTTGACCTCTGCGCGATAATTGCTATTGTCCAATAAGAAAAAGCTGCCCGCGGCCAATCCAAGTTCATTGGTAATCAACTTCCCAACGGTATCATTGGTATTTGTAAAAACGGTTATTGTGGCAGGAATCCCTCTTCCACGAGGGTCTGTTGCTTTGAAAGCTATTTTATTAAGCTCGTTAGCTAGGTAGTATCCTCCTTCCGGAAATGCTTGCAGGGCATTTTCAGAAAAGAAAGATTGGCTATTGATATATTTTTTTACGGTTCGTCGGTCTGGTTTTCGAATACTCAGCATGATTCCTTTCCCTCGGTTTTTGTTGTCGACCTTGATCAGGATATTGCCTTCTTCGTTTAGTGTTGCCCGCCCTCGATCTATGCTTTCTTCTTTATCAAAAACCTCATAACGAACCGACGTTTTCGGAAGTAGGCTTCCATCAGCGTTTTCCACTTTGATCTGATAATACGGCGTACCATCTATAGTGACTAAACCCGCTTTGGAAAACAGCTCATCGGTTCGAACATTCCCAATTTCAAGGACTTTCTCGAAGAAATAATCGGAGCTGTCATTTCGCATCCAATTGGTATAGGCTCTCAAACGGTAAGATCCATCGACTAAGGTGTCTGTTAATTCGATTTCTCCTAAGCTGAGCCCGTTGATATTGAGGTGCATTCTAGAGGCTATGATTGTTCCTTTCGGGTCGATTAGATCGACATGGATAAGATTAGAGAGGGAAGAAAGCCTGTTTTCAATCTCAATTACCGTATAGGTCTTATACCAGATGGTTTCCCCGGCGCTGTACAAGCTGCGGTCGGTATGCACATGAATCTTCTCCTGTGGATTTTCGGCTGCATATTCCTTTAATCGGCTTTGTAATAAATTGATGTCTTGTGCGAGGGTAGATCCTGTGTGTAAGGATAACAGAATCAGAGCTATAGCATAGAGGGTGTGCTTCATAATTCTAATTGGTAAAATCATTATAATGATACGAAAAAATATTCATGAATCCATTGCATGTCGGTCGAATATGGATCTTTGTACGAGCGGCGGATATGCCTGATGACAAGAAAAAGAAAGAAGAATTTATAAAAGATGCTGTGGATAGGGTAATATTTGCATTTGCTTCAATATCTTTGCGATATGAATATTCTTATTATCGGCTCTGGAGGTAGAGAGTCTGCCTTTGCCTATAAAATCTCTAAAAGTCCTAAACTATCTAAACTTTTCATTGCACCTGGGAATGCAGGTACTGGTCAATATGGCGAGAATGTTGCTTTGAAAGTGACTGATTTTAAAGGTATTGCTGATTTTGCTCTGGCGAATAATATTGAAATGATTGTTGTTGGTCCTGAGGAGCCGCTTGTAAAGGGTATTCATGATTACTTCCTGGCTGACGAGCAGCTGAAACATATTGCGGTGGTTGGCCCACAGGCTGAAGGTGCGCAGTTAGAGGGGTCGAAAGACTTTTCTAAAGAGTTCATGATTCGTCATAATGTACCGACGGCTGCTTTCCGCTCATTCGATAAGACTAACCTAGAAGAGGGATTAGCATATTTGGACACACAGAAGCTTCCTATCGTTTTGAAAGCTGATGGCTTGGCAGCAGGCAAGGGTGTGTTGATCTGTGAGTCGTATGAGGATGCTAAGGCGGAATTGAAGGCCATGATTAGCGATGCGAAGTTTGGCGAAGCGAGCAATGTGGTTGTTGTTGAGGAGTTCTTAAAAGGTATCGAGCTTTCTGTTTTTGTGCTTACAGACGGAAAAGATTATAAAGTATTGCCTTCTGCGAAGGATTATAAACGTATCGGCGAAGGCGATACAGGTTTAAATACCGGTGGTATGGGTTCTGTTTCACCTGTTCCTTTTGCTGAT
Organism: Sphingobacterium sp. UBA2700; assembly: GCA_002354335.1. Classification (GTDB taxonomy): domain Bacteria; phylum Bacteroidota; class Bacteroidia; order Sphingobacteriales; family Sphingobacteriaceae; genus Sphingobacterium. The sequence continues at coordinate 39,934 of DELI01000007.1, forward strand.
CAAGCGTTTTTAGATAAGGTAGAAGAGCGTATCATCAAACCTACAGTGGATGGTTTGAAGAAGGATAATATCCCTTACAAAGGTTTTATCTTCATCGGATTGATGAATGTTGATGGTGAGCCTTATGTCATTGAATACAATGTTCGTATGGGCGATCCTGAGACAGAATCTGTATTGGTTCGTATCGAGTCGGATTTAGTGGATCTGTTAGAAGGCGTGGCGCAAGGAAATCTTGCTGATCGTTCTTATACAGTATCTCCTAAAACGGCTGCTACGGTAGTGATTGTTTCTGGTGGTTACCCAGGAGATTATGAAGGTGGAAAGGTAATCAGCAATATGGAGAATGTGAAAGAGTCTATCGTATTCCATGCCGGAACGAAACAGGATGGCGTAGATGTAGTGACTGCCGGAGGTCGCGTTCTAGCGGTAACAGCCCTGGAAGATGACCTGTTCTCGGCCCTGCAACAGGCTACAGCGGATGCCGGAAGGATCTTTTTCCAAGGAAAATACTTCAGAACAGACATCGGATTTGATTTGATCTAAAAAATAATATTTTCAAAGCCAATGAGTTAAGGGTTTGCTTTAAAAAATATTTTGGCTATATGGATAAAGAGCCTATATTTGCATCACCAAAGCAAAAAGGCCCGTTCGTCTAGGGGTTAGGACGCAAGATTTTCATTCTTGAAACAGGGGTTCGATTCCCCTACGGGCTACGGAGAAATGCTCAGCGAAAGCTGAGCATTTTTTGTATGTGTCAATTTTTTGGATTGAATAGCAGCACAGAAAATTCACGCGATTCCGAGAAAAAGCAAGGTTAGAGCCATTAATGTCTTTTCTTTTCCTTACTTTTGTTATAACAGCGTACCTCACAAGGTATTACCTTAATTCCAAGCAGATTCCTATTTCTTAACTGCCCCAATCTCACTTCCCTCATTTTATATTATTTCGGCTTATTTAATCCTAAATAATGATGAAAACCTTAGTTCTATTTTGGATATTAACGACCCTTTGCGGGTGTCATCCTGAACCGCGCAAAAAGCAATCAACAGCGGGAATAGCGCCATCTTGCGCGCCGACAAAAACCGACGATAGAGAATGGTACCGTTTAAATCAAAAAGCTCCGAGGCTTCCGGGGTTAGAGGGTGTACATTTCTCCATTACATCTAGCCATCCTGAGGCTCAAGACTATTTTAACCAAGGCATGATGCTGACCTATGGGTTTAATCATGCTGAAGCGGCACGGTCCTTCTTTCAGGCTACCCGTTTGGACCCCAGCTGCGCGATGGCCTATTGGGGATTTTCCTACGCCTTAGGACCTAATTACAATGGCGGTATGGAAAACGACAATTACCAAAGAGCTTATCAGGCTATTTTAGCTGCCCAGCAACACGCACATCTGGCAAGCACAAAAGAACAGCTTTTAATTGCTGCCTTGGCAGAGCGATATACCGCCGAACCGCCAGAAGATCGTTCAGCCCTTGATTTGGACTATGCTAAGGCGATGAAAAAAGCTTACCAGCAGTTCCCTGACGATGCGGATATCGGAGCCCTTTACGCTGAAGCCCTTATGATTCTTCATCCTTGGGATCTTTACCTCAAAGACTCCAAAAGACCGCAGCCCTGGACTGCTGAAATCGTCAATCTCTTGGAAAAACTCCTTCAACAGCATCCAAAGCATGCGGGAGTCCATCATTTTTACATCCATGCCATCGAAGCATCTGATCATCCTGAAAAAGCGTTAGCGAGTGCACGGTTATTAGATAGCTTGGTCATGGGAGCAGGTCACCTATTGCATATGCCCTCCCATATCTACATACATACGGGTGACTATCATTTGGGCACCCTGTCTAATCTAAGAGCTATCGCCGCCGATAGTATCTATACCACAGCCTGCCATGCCCAAGGCATGTATCCCTTAGCTTATTATCCGCATAACCATCACTTCCTTGCCGCAACAGCAACTTTGGAAGGAAATGCACCGCTCGCCTGGCAAGCGGCATTGGCTGGGCAGCAGCATACTGCCAAAGACTTGATGAACCAACCTGGCTGGGGAACCCTGCAGCATTATTACAGCATACCTTATTACGTGAGCATCAAATTCAAAATGTTCGACCGTATAATTAGCCTTCCTGCGCCCGCCCGAGAATTAATATATCCGCGTGCAATTTGGCATTATGCCCGCGGCATGGCTTTTCTAGGTAAAAACGAAAATAAAAAGGCCCAGCAGGAATTGAATAAATTAATAGATCTAGCAGCAGATAGCAGCCTGCAGCAGGTCACCTTTGGGATATCAATACCACTGCGGACCTGGTGCAGATTGCAAAAAAAGTGCTTCAGGCTAGTCTAGATGGCGAACAGCAGAAGCTGGAAAGTGCCCTAAGGCTATTGAAAGAAGCAGTTGCTATCGAAGATAATTTAAACTATAACGAACCGCCCGACTGGTTTTTCTCGGTTCGACATTACCTCGGCGATGCTTTACTGAACGATAAAAAATTCAACGAAGCAGAAGAGGTATTTAGGGAAGATCTGCGTATATGGGAAAACAATATTTGGGCATTAGAGGGATTATATAAAGCGCTCTCGGCCCAACAGAAGACTCAAGAAGCAAAAGAGGTAAAATTGGCGAAGGATAAAGCCGGGCGATATGCTAATTTTAGTATTCAATAGCACATTCTAGTTTCTATTCAAAGGAAAATATATACGGAAGATTATCTGAAAAAACATAAATAAAAACCCCCTACCCACTTACATATTTCCCAAAGGGGAGCTTTCTAATGGCAAAAGTAATAACAATAGATGCCATAATCGTAGAAATGGTAGCCAATGGTATCACCCATGCTGTGCTCAGATATTTTGATATAAGCGGATGAAGGTAGTTCAAAGGTATAATGTGGCTTAGGTAGATGCCGAAACTATACTTATCGACAAGGGATACCCAGCGAGGAACTTCGCCTTGTTTTGTTGACTCTTTTATGAACAAGAACAATGCGCCAGCGGCAATAGCGGTCGTTACGAAGACATAGTTATAAAAGAACGTGTCAAGCTTCTTCGTATGTTGGTTGAGTATATTTGTACCGATTGCACCGATAACAACCATCAGTATAAATGTTGCTGCGAATAGGAGTTGGTTTTTTTTGAATTCTGTTGCACGAACGCTCAGGTAGTAGCCGAATACGAGATATCCAACATATCCTGAGAAAAACGTGAGGTCAAATTTGGGCATCGCGGCGTACAATGGCTTGCTCATAAAACACATGGATAACATCCATAGCGCTAGAAACACTTCGATTTCTCTTTGCGTAGACTGTATGATAATTTTTCGAATGAAGGGTATGGCTAGATAGAGCCCGATAATCATGTAGAGATACCATAAATGGGCATTAGCCCCATGTAATATTTTATCCGCACTGATGGATAGAATTTTCTCGGTCGATAATAATTCGAACTTCGTGTACCGAAAGAAGTAGTAGACGAGATAAATTATGGTCCAAAAAGCAAAAGGATAGAGAAGTTTTGGAATTCGCTTTTTGTAGAAGATCCACGTGCTTTCATCCTTTAAGATGAGCAGTGCGCCCGACAGCATGACAAATATGGGTACAGAACAGCGCGTGGCAGCATTTATCCAATTGGCATAGTTCCAATCGAAGGCATTCGTGTCGATGTGGTACAAGAAGCCGGTAGATGCATGAATCAATACGACAAATATCGTAGCAATGACACGTAGATAAACGACATAGGAGTTTTTTTCTGCCATGATGTAAAAGTATGCATCGTCGCTAACTTTCTAGGTCCGTCAAGCAAATTTTATGAATTATCGTAGCGGTTTTCTTGAGATGTAGACGATGGCAGTATCCGTCGATGTTGGATAAATGCTTGTATTTCCTTCTCTCGTATATTCGAAACGAGTACCCTCTGCTCCAACATATAGTCGACCTTTCTGATCCTTTACAATGCAGTTAATACGAGCCTGTCTTGGAATATACACTTTTTCCCACCTTCCTTTCTCAATACGATAAATCTGATCGGGAAGAGGAAGATTGCTAACGGGATCACTTCCTTCGGATTCAAATTCTAGCTTATAAGACACATCCGCTGAAACATCCACCTGTGTTCGATTGAGTTTGGGTTCCTGTTCCAAATAGAGATATTTAGATTGGTGAGACCAAGTTGCACCCCCATCTTGCGAATATAGAAAGGGGCCACTAGCGATATCATTAAAATTGCTCAAGGCAACCAACTGATCCTTATGTTTCACCATCCCCGAGATGCCGACACTGCCGCTAAATACACGACGCCAACCCTTCCCTTGATTTGTCGTTAAATAGATATCTCCCTGCGTAGCAACCAAGAGAGAATCGTCATAATTACCATAGATCGCCGTTATGCCTCGCTGTTGACCAGTGAGGATCAACTTAATCCAATCCGGGTGATTCATTTCAGGATCCTCAGGAATCGTAGTAGTCGTTTTTTCTTTCTCGCATGCGCAAAGGAATGTCGTAATGAACAGGGCTAGCAAAAAGAACAGATTTCTAGGGAACATAAGGTTTAGATTCATGGTTTTAATTTTGAAGCCAATTTTATTGTCAAGAAAGCTTTGACAATAACACTTTAACGAAAATAATTAAAACAATTGAAAACAACAGCGTTTGGATATCTTTTCTAATCGAATATTCCATAAGCCAGAAATTATTTATAACTTCCCATAAGCTACTTTTACCGCTGGGACTAACATAAACGACCTTTTGACCTTTACTCAGATGAAAAATCTACCATACGCTTTGGCTATTATAATTATTTGCCTGTTCAATTCTTGTCGCGCTCAATATCAAGTGCTGAACAAGGGTGTATCAGGTAATAATTCATCCGATTTGTTGGCTCGTGTGGATAGAGATGTGGTAGCAAACACGCCAGATCTAGTGTTGATGATGGTGGGAACCAACGATATGATCAATTCCGGCAAGTTCAATAGCTTAGAGAAGTATTTTGAAAACCTTCGTAGTATTATCCAAAGGATCAAGGCGGGAAATCCAAAAGTCCAGATCGTTGTTTCGAGCATACTTCCCGTGGAAGAGTCCTATCTATTTAAGCGGCACGACCCTAGCAAATTTCCAATAAAACCTAATGATAAAATCGATGCGCTGAATGCAGAGTTGAAAGATTTCGCCTCAGTTGAGCAACTCGAATACATCCCCTTAAACGAAGAGTTCAAAAAGTACGGAACTGATTACACGAAAAAAGAATCCTTGTTGGTAAACAGTAGGAATTATTCGGTAGACGATGGTGTGCATCCGACGGCTCAGGGTTATGAAATCATCGGAAAGTATTTTGCTCAGCAATTGAAGGAAAAGAAATTGTTAAAAAGGAAGATGCTTATTTTGTGTTTCGGAGATAGTATCACCTATGGTGCGTTTATGGAAGGAAGAGGCACTGCCGAGGGGAACAGCTATCCTGCGGTTTTATTGCGGAGTTTGAATGGGGGGAAGCACAGATAAATTTCTTTTAAGAAACTATCCCTTAGTTTTTAAGCAAAAACAACAATTACAATTGCTTATTATAGGTCATTTTTAGGGTACAATACACTTAAAACAAATAATCTCAGTATTTTAGACCCCTAATAGTCAAGCGATAAAAGTATTGATATGGATTACGAGTCTTTATTACTCAAAACACGGGATCATATAGGCAAATTAACCAGCGAGCAAGGCGGTAAATATTGTTTTCATAATGCCCTTCACACGAACGATGTTGTAGAAGCTACCGAGGAAATGGCAGCACATTATCAACTAAATAATCAGGATCGTTTTATTGTTACTTGCGCGGCTTACTTTCATGATATCGGTTATCTTTTTGGAGGTGCACAGGATCATGAAGCCCGAGGTGCGGCATGTGCCGAGGAATTCTTGAAGTCCGAGGAAGTTGACGAAAATGTTATCGCGAAAGTGAAGGGATGTATCGTTGCGACTAAGATGCCGCAATCACCAAGAAATCTGCTAGAGCAGATACTTTGCGATGCCGATCTCTTCCACTTGGGAAGCGCGGCGTTTGATGAACGCAATAAACTGATGCATCAGGAAGCCGAACAATTCAATCAGGCGAAAATTGATAAAAACGACTGGCGTAAGAAGACCATTAAATTGATGCAGCAGCATGAATATCATACGGAATATGCACAGCAAAAATTAAACGAAGGCAAACGCATCAACGTAGATGCTCAGCTGAAAAAGCAGAAGAAAAATGAATCGAAAGCTGAGGTAGAGAGCGACAAGCTTAAGAAACCAGAGCGTGGAATCGAAACCATGTTTCGAATTACCTCCGCGAACAGCCAGCGTCTAAGCGATATGGCAGATAACAAATCGAATATACTGTTAACTGTAAATTCAATTATTCTTTCGATTATCGTTGCTGTGTTGCTAAAAGCATTAGACAGTAACCCACATTTGATTGTGCCGACCGTTTCTTTAATGGCCTGCTCGGTGACAACAATGGTCCTTGCCATCTTAGCGACCATTCCTAAAATTCCAAATGGACATTTTACACAGCAAGATGTGTCAAATAAAACCGTCAACTTGCTATTCTTTGGCAATTTCTATAAAACACGATTCGACGAGTACCAAGGTGCGATGAACAAAGCAATGGACGATAAAGACTTCCTTTACGGAATGTTGACTAAGGATGTCTATTCCCAAGGGGTTGTTTTAGGGCGGAAATATAAATTATTACGATATGCTTACGGCGTGTTTATGCTAGGACTTATTGTCTCATTTGCTGCTTTCTGTGTGGCAATTTTAATTGCGAAATAGTATGAAATTAGAGTTAATCTTCAGCATGATGCTATTCTCGGGACTGGCCGCATGTCAGTCTCCCACAAAGAATAATACGCAGCAGGCGACAGAAAAACAGGAAGTCACCGGCCTCAAAGCCGACAAAACTTATGTGCTTCCAAAAAAGTTAAATGAGATATCGGGCATTACTTTTTTGCCAGCCGACAGCCAAATACTTTATGCTATTCAGGATGAAAGTGGCATTGTGTATTCATACAATCTCACGGATGAGAAGATCGCGTCAGAATATGTATTTGCAGACGCAGGCGACTATGAAGAAATTACCACCGATGGACGATTCTTTTTCGTACTTCGCAGCGATGGAGCAATCTACAGCTTTCCGGTCGACCTACAGGCGGCAAAGACCGAAGTGCAAATTTTTGAAGGACAGCTAGGGAAAGGCGAATACGAATCAATGTCTTATGATTCAGAAAGTAAGGCACTATATGTCTTGTGCAAAACATGTAGCCTCGATAAAGGAAATCCAGCTGTTTCCGGATATATTGTGAATGTGGATGCTTCAGGAAAACTGAGCCTGAAAGAAAACTTTCAGATTAATCTGGATGCGGTTGCTGCTTTGGATGGTAAATCTGTCAAATCGTTAAAACCATCGTCGATCAGCAAAAGAAGCAGTAGCAATGAATGGTACGTGCTATCATCCATTGATAAACTCTTATTGATTACCGATGATACGTTTCAGCCGAAAAAAGTGATCAGGTTTGAAAAGAAACAATTTGAACAGCCTGAAGGAATCACTTTCGACAAGGAAAATCGCATGTTTATCAGTAGCGAGAAAAATAAGGCCAAGAATGCTTTGCTATTTCAATACAATAAGCAACCCTAATGCGTAGGATACTATTTTTATTGTTCATTTTTATCAGTTTTTACAGCTTTGCGCAAGAGCTGGAACACCGACTTATTGTTTTTGGTGATGCCGGAGAGATTAACAATAAGCAAACTTTTTTAATCGAAAAATCGCATGCATTAAAGGTAGCTGATAAGACGACGGCTTTCTTTGTAGGAGATAATATCTATGAGTTTGGGATGGCTTTGTCTGCACCGGAGAACATTGAAACCGCAAAGATCCTGCAATCTCAATATGAGGGGTTTAGGAAAATCGATGTACCGGTTTATTTTCTGGCGGGAAATCACGATTGGGATAAATCAAAAAAAGACGGGCTAGCGAAACTGAAAGCGCAGGCGCAATTTATTTTAGACCAAAAGGATCCTGGATTAAAGTTTATTCCTAAGGCTGGTACAATTGGCCCGGAGGCTATCCATGTCAGCGAGCGACTAACGATAATTACCTATGATAGCGAGTACTGGCTATTTCCACATCATGGACGTAGCATAGAGCAAGACAAAGATGATTTCATCGCTGCGCTAGGCAGCTTGCTCGAGGAACATAAGGACAAACGCGTTATTCTCATATCGCATCACCCTATGCTTACCTTTGGCGAGCATGCCTTAAAGTACACTTGGCGCGATCACCTCTTTCCATTGACACGTCTTTGGAAAGGTGCTTATTTGCCCTTGCCCGGTTTAGGATCATTGTATCCTCTTTTTCGCTCAACAGCCCTAGCCTCCCCGGAAGATATCAAACATCCCTTATATGCCGACCTTATTGAACGAGTTACCGAGGTTAGCAAGGTTCATCCAAACTTAATATTTGTCTCTGGACATGATCATGGATTGCAATACATTGATAAGGAGGGTATGCATCAGGTCGTGAGCGGATCGGGCGCTAAAACTTCAGAAATACGCAAGGATAAAGCCTTAAAATTCAGATATAACAAACAAGGATTTAGTGTGATAGACTGTCTAGACAACGGCGATTTGCGGATACAGTTTTATATTGACGAACCGCAAGACTCCTTGACAAAAGCGTTTGAGGCTGAAGTACCATTTCAATTAACACATTAAAAGCACCACGATAAAGCAATATGTTAATCAAAACTAGGCGCATTGATAGCAATGTGCTTCCAGCAGAAGGACTAGAGGAATCGCTGTCACTGTGGCCATTCCTTAATCACTTGCAAAAAACACTGGCCGAGCAAGAGGAAGGGATGCTGGTGCCTAAGATTGCGAGTGAGCTTCTTTTGGAAAAGATAAAACAATCAGGGGATATTACGGAAAATAACCTTGCTTCCTATAAGGAACTCTTGGAAAGCTTATACCACCTCGCAAAAGGTGTTTCTAAGAAAAAGAATCAGCAATGGGCATTGGGTTTTCCTGTGCCCGATAAAGTGTTTTTCGGCACCCAAGACTTTTACGATTTAATCGATGAGGATTTTCAGCGCGTTGAATCAACGAATAGCAATAGCTTCTTGGATGTGGAATTTGTCAATAAACAGCTTTATCTATTAATATTAGAACGCTTTTACGATATTCCCGCGATACATAGTAAATTACGTTTTGTAAAAAGAAACGGTCAATTTAACCGATATTATGAGTTGGAAATAGACTATTCCTATGTCGATATCCAACCGAAGGCGGAACTCCCTAAGCTCAACTTGAGGTCTATAAAGAACAAAGATTCGCTGACCTTTAAGGATATTCAACCTATACTCAAAGCATTTGATATTTCTCAGTTTTCTTTCACTGGTTTCACAATATGCTCTTTTGTAGATTGCCATGAAGCCTTCGTTGCTGAGCAGCTACAAACCCTTATAAACAATATCAGTATTTATACAGGGGCGGATGGGCTCAACCTGCTGAACAATATATTGGCAAACATCGTCAATTTCGAAGGCGTCAAGTCGTCCTTTTATCCGATCCTGAAACTCAATGGAATCCCCGTGCTTTCTTCGGATATGGCTAAGGATAGTATGCTATTAGGCGATTCCGTATTTTACGACAAAGAAATTATGCAAGGTGGACTAATGAAATACTTAGACGAACCTTACATCCTGTCATTTGGTGTGGAAGAAGGTGTCGAATCGCGGTCTTCCGAGCTGAAACGAAGTTTGCAAAGAACCGGATTAACCTCTTATATCTGCTTCCCTTTAATTCACAATAATGGTCTGGTGGGAATTTTCGAGCTCTACACTAGAGATGAAACTCGTTTGAATCGCAATATGCTCATTCAGGTACGTTCGTTTTACACGCTTTTAGCACAATTAGCATACGATATTGTGTTATCCTTTAAAAGTGAGCTCAACAATGTTATTCTTCATAAATATACGTCCCTTCAGCCTGCTGTGGAATGGAAATTCAATCAGGTTGCTGCAGAATATTTAGGCGAGGTTATTCACCAAAGCTTGGAACCGGAACTTGAAAAGATTGTATTCAACAGAGTCTATCCATTCTATGCTGCGGTCGATGTGAAAGACTCCAGTATTTTGCGCAATAAATCCTATAGAGAAGACATTCTGCAGCGCGTCAATTTTGTAGCCAGTCTGATCGACCGGATGAAAGATAGAGGCGTATTGTCTGTTGATAAAACATTCGTCGAGCGGTTTGATGAGGTCAATGATTGGGCGAATGGTTCCAATTTGGAGCACTATCTATTGGATATTCTGTCTTTCTTTCAAGAAGATGTTCCGAACTTTTTAGACAAACTTGAAAAAGCAGAGCCGTCAATTAAAGCTTCTCTGGCTCAATGCCGCAGTAAATTGCAGTACAGCTATGAAGACATGAATTCGAGCAACGAGTCTTTTGAGCGTTCGCTGCAAAAGATAAATCAGGTAGTGAAAGCGGAAATGAACATTTTTAATGCACAGGTTCAGGAAATATTCCCGTCTTATTTTGAGACGTTCCGTACGGACGGTGTGGAGTATGACCTATACGTTGGACAATCTATTTCGCCCAGAAGTATTTTCAAAATGAGTATGTTAAATCAGATCCGTAAGGAGCAGATTATTAGCATTGCAAAGATTGGCCAGAAAACCCATCGGATAAAAACATCACTCAGCATTCCCTTAGAGACCACCCAATTGATCTTTATCCATCCGAATCCTATCGATATTAGCTTTCGAGAGGATGAGCGTAGGTTTGACGTGGAAGGATCTTATAACATCAGGTATCAGATTATTAAGAAACGCATAGACAAGGCCTTGATTCTAAATACAACGGAGCGATTGGTACAGCCAGGCCATATTGCTGTAGTCTACAGCAGAAGTCAAATCGCACGCGAACTTCGTGTTTGTTTGCAGGAAGTTGCTCATATGGGATTGATTGAACCACATATTGAGGAGGTGCAATTAGAGAACCTTCAGGGCGTAAGCGATCTGAAAGCGATGCGCGTGAAAATAGTATTAAAGTAAATTTATAAGACTACAGGATAATGGCAGCACTCAGGCTCGTATCTATCAAAAATTTAATGGTTATATGTCTCCTGTTGGGCGTATTGAAAAGTAATGCGCAACAGGCTGATAGCATAACGACAGTTATCGCGTCGGAATATGATCAAGTAGGCGCGGTGCATCGCTTTTGGTTAGGCGATAGCTATCGTAAGCTTTATAATACACCAGTAAAAATGCGCATCATGGATCTGTCGAAAGAAAAAGGCGGCTTAAAAATCGTGAAACTCGGCGGGGGGATGCAAACACAATCCTTGCGCTTGGCTGATCCTAACGGTGTGGAGTGGGTGCTACGCTCGATACAAAAATATCCAGAGCGCAGCTTGCCGGAAAGCCTTCGAAAAACCATCGCCAAAGACATCGTTCAAGACCAGATCGCCATTGCGCATCCTTTCGGAGCACTTACGGTTCCAACATTTAATCGAGCACTTGAGATTCCACATTCAGCACCGGAATTAGTGTATGTAGCGGACGATCCAGGATTAGGTGAATATCAACCAATCTTTAAAAATAGACCTTACATGTTCGAGGCGAGAATGCCTTTTGAAAATGAAAAAACAGACAATACGGCGAAAGTTATTGAAAAACTGTTAGAAGATAATGATACGAAAGTAGATCAGAAGCTAACGGCTAGAGCGCGGCTCTTAGACTTTGTGTTGGGCGATTGGGATCGACATGAGGACAACTGGCGCTGGGATCCCGAGAAAGAGAAAGGTAAGAAAACCTACAGTCCGGTTCCTCGAGATCGTGATAAGGTTTACTATAAAACGTCAGGTGTTTTCCCGATCCTACTTTCATATCAGTGGCTAAAGGCCAATGTACAGCCCTTTAGTCCGCATATCCGCAACGTCGCACATTGGAATTTTAATGCGCGCCATTTCGACCGTTTCTTTATTAATCATTTAGATCGCGAGGGATGGCAGGAGCAAGTGAAGCAGATTCAACAGGTAATGACGGACTCTTTGATTCATCAAGCCATGCTGCAAATGCCGGATACGATTGTGAAGTTAAGTGCTGCAGAGTTAGAGACTAATATCCGCTCGCGTCGCGATCACCTGGCTAGCACCGTCGATGAATATTACATGTCCCTAGCCAAGGTTGTGGACATCCCGTTATCAGCGAAACGCGAGTTTATCGATGTCGACTACAACAAGGACGGCAGTATCACTGTAGATGTGCATAACAAGAAGAAAGATGGGACGGAGGGCGCCAGAATCATGAAACGACGCTTCTTACCTTCGGAAACGAAAGAGATAAGAATTTACGGTATTGCCGGTGAAGATGAATATAAGGTTCATGGTAGTGGGAAATCGCCTATTAAAATGCGCTTAATCGGTGGAAAGTCACACGATATCTTCGCTGCTGGCGATAGTTTTGGCAAAGGCAACCAGCTTTATATCTATGATAATAAAGCTGACACAGCGAATAGCTTTGACCATATGGGCATGGCGAAGTTTCGTTTGAAAAAGGATACAACTGTAAATGCTTATCATTATGATAATTTTGTTTATGACCGCCAGGGAGTTTTAGTCAATCTCAATTATGGTGTGGATAGAGGGCTTATTTTCGGTCTTGGATACCTCATCGAAAATCAAGGATTTCGTAAAAGCCCTTACGCCTATCGACATGAGTTTTTGGCGAATTACCTAACAGGACGTCAATCTTTTATATTGGAATATAAGGGTGATGTTAAAAAACTTGTAGGGGAACAGGACTTGCAGATTCATCTGCGTGCTTTAGGCCCCTTTAATCAAAGTAATTTCTTCGGATATGGTAATAACACCGTCTATCTAAAAGATGAAGAGCATGAGATTTCTTTTTACAGGAACCGTTATGATTACGTTAATGCAGATATATTCCTAGGATACGAACTGGTGAAAAATGCTCGCATATTCTATGGGTCCACGTCTGAATTGTACCACAGTAAGGCCAATAAGAATGAAGAACATTTCTTTAATGAGTTTAATCAGACCAATCCAGAGGAAGCTATTTTTGGAACAAAATTCTTTACCGGGCTAGCGGCTGGCTTTGATTTTGACACACGCGATAATAAGGCGAATGCGAAGAAGGGTTTGCGCTTATTTACGCGTCTCGATTGGAAAGCGGAGTTAGGAGGTCAAGAAAGGAAGTTTACAGCTTTAGAGAGCTCCTTAAGCCTTTATAAAACAGTTTTCAACGACTATCTGACGCTTGCAAACCGCACCGGGATGCAAACTGTATTTGGCGATCCATACTTCTATCAACATGCGCAGATCGGAGGAGAGATGAGTCTGCGCGGATTCAACTCTCAACGCTTTACCGGAAAAACTGCCTTATACAATAATCTGGATGCGCGTTTGAAGTTGGCGAACTTTAGTTCTTACTTACTCCCGGGAACAGTCGGCTTAATTGGTTTCTATGATATTGGTCGAGTTTGGATGCCCAACGAGCAGTCCGACAGCTGGCATATGGGTGCCGGAGGCGGGGTCTATTTTATGCCTGGCGACCTGATGACTATTCAAGCAACGGTAGGAGCTAGTAAAGAAGCCGTGTTGCCTTATATCCGCATTGGGCTTTCTTTCTAAAACTAGAAAGCTAGGACTTTAAAAAGATTGGATAGAAACAGCTTTATGATCTATTCTACAGCGCGGTAGCCAAATTGCTCAGCGAGCGACAAGCATGCCTGTACTTCTAATACTCCATCAGAACAGGTCACATGTGTCAGACTAGCTGCCGCCGCACATACACCGAGCTTAAGACTGTCTTCCATTGGCCACGCTTCATGGATTCCATAAAGGATGGCCGCTGCCAAGGCATCACCTGCACCGTTACTTCCGACGATTTGTTCTGGCTTTAGCTTAACGCTAGGCTGGAATAATCGAGCCCCCTCTCGATGTGCTGCATATACACCTCCGGGGTAATGAATAATGATCCATTGATTGATACCTAGCTCAAACAAATAATTACAAACCTCCATACATTGAGCTCGCATTTGCTGCGGCTCTTCAATTTTCATTAAGTTGATTCCGGAAAGCTTGCTCGCTTCAAATTCATTCAGAAAGAGGTAATCCACATAAGGTAGCGAGCTTGGAACGACAGATTGGAAGCGGTCGGAATCTTCACTTACCAAATCTATAGAGGTATTAAAACCGGCATTTTTCGCCTTCTCTAATAGGTGGGAAGCATCTGTGCGGCCATCTTCTCTTATTTCATCTAGTTTATCCAACAAGAGCAAATAACCCAGATGAAAGATTCGCGCATTAGACTTCTTAAAATCGAAATGTTTTGGAGAAAGTTGTGCACTTGCACCTCGATGATGAAAGAAAGTGCGTTTGCCCGTTGGTTTTACAGATACAACGGTGGTATAGGAGGTGGACACATTGGGTATCATGGCAATTTGTTGGGTATCTATGCCGATCTGTTTACAATGGTCGACAATGCGGATACCGTGGAAGTCATTGCCTACGAGCCCTAGTCCTTCCAATGGAAAGTTTGCTCCGAGTTGTCTCAAGTCCGTCAGGATATTGTAGGCCGAACCACCATTGCTGATGTACTCATCCAGGATGTTAACAAGCGATTGTTCTTCCGGAAACTTATCGATTACTTTTACCTCGTCCAGAATCCAACTTCCGGCAGCAAGTATACCCGATCTTGTTTTTTTATCCATCATATCTGTTTTCATTGCGCAGACTTAGTTTACTGCGACTTCCTGAGCTAATAGAACTGTTTTATTGTTTGTATGTGATTCCAAGGCTGCTGCGAAGACCTCATGACTTTCAATGGCTTCCTCTAGGGTCACACAGCCAAATCTCCCGGCCAATTCTCCTTCGCGTTCCGCGAAGTATGCCGCAAGCATTTGTTGAAAGACATCAGGAAATCCAGGTTCAAAGATTCCGCCCGTAACGGTTGGAAATGGCACCTCAAACCCAAGATCAACGCGTTGCCAGGATTGCTCTTTACCTTCGTTCCAATTATAGGTCCACAGTGCTTTGACATCTTTTGTGCTATAGCGAATACCACCTTCCGTACCTAGCACTTCAATAAACCAGGTATTTGTTTCTCCGGGCGCAAGGCGTTTCATTTCTAAGGACATTGGAATAGTTTCTCCGTTTTCCATCTGCACGCGTGTGCTCAGCGTTGCATTGTTCCAGGTGTCTGCATTTGCCATCCCGCCTTTGCCATCGGGTCTTTCGGTGATAATTTTCTGTAAATGGGCATACAGCGACTGTGGTTTCCAACCCAATCTGAGGGGAATATGGAGCGCATGTATGCCCAGGTCGCCCATAACACCTATTTCACCACAATAAGCAGATTGTCGCTTCCAGTTGATGGGTTTGTTAGGGTTCATGTCGCTGGCATGGAGAAAACCAGCTTTAATCTCTATAATTCTTCCTAATCGTCCCGATTTTAATTCGGCGACGACGCGTTGGGGTCCAGGAAAAAACGGCATTTCAGAGCTGCATCGCGCAAACCGACCTTGTTGGTTGGCGACTTCCGCAATTCTTCTCGCTGCGGCAAGATCAATCCCAAAAGGCTTTTCGCCTAATAGATCTTTTCCCGCCTGCAGGATGTCGATGTACAGCGATTCGTGCATATGATGGGGCACAGCGATGTAAACCACGTCGACCAGGTCGCTATGGATAAGCTCCTTGTAGTCCGTCGTTAAGAGCGAGACGCTACTTATCTGCTTGTACCAGCTTAAAGCCTGTTGATCAATATCACATACTGCGGTCAATTGAACCTGAACAGGAAAATCTTTCAAAGCAAACCATCTTCCAAATGCACTGGCGGCCTCTTTGCCCATTAAGCCTCCGCCGATTATACCGACATTTACCGTTTTCATATTCCGTCTTTTAATAAGCTAATAACATCTTCTGGTTTTGCGCCATGGTGTACTATTTCCATTAACGCGCGAGTCATCCCTGCGGGATTAGCATGTTGTATCACATTTCTTCCGTAGACAATTCCACAGACGCCTTGTTGCATCAATTGGTAAGTGCGGTCCAATATTTCCTGATCGCTAGCTTTTCCACCGCCGCGCACAAGAACCGGAATATCGCCCGCTACTTCGACCACCTTGTGATAGACTGATACATCGTCCGTAGGGTCGGCTTTGATAATATCAGCACCTAGTTCTACGCCCTGACGCACTAAAGGGATTATTTTTTCTGGATCGCCATTGACCATATAACCGCCAGCCTCGCTATTCGGACGAAAGACCAAAGGCTCTACCATTAACGGCATCCCGTAGCGCTCGGCTTCGGGTTTAATCTTCAATATATTTTGTATACACTGGTCGGTCACTTCGGGTTCATCGGGGATGCTAAATAAGTTGACCACTACACAGGTCGCATCTAAGCGAAGGGCTTGTTCGACCGGGTTTTCGATCATCCTGCTAAATAGGCTGCGCGGAAGTTGTTTTCCATAAACATTGGCCACATCCGTTCTCAACACTAAGGATGGTTTATGCCGACCCGGAATTCTTTGTAAGTAGTTTGCCTGACCCACAGTAAGCTGTATTGCGTCGGGTGCAGCATCCACTAGTACTTCAACGGCTTTTTCTACGTCTTCAATTCCATTGAGGAAAGCATATTCATTAAAAAAGCCATGATCTATAGCGACGTCAAAGCAGTTGCCCGACTCGTTGTTAAATAGTCGATTTAAGCGATATAATTTCATGTGTCTAGGTTAGTATTTTATCCAATTTGTTTTTTAACGCTCATGGACTAAGTCACCGAGCTCCTCTTTTAAGATGTTGTTCTGCGGATAGGCATGGCCCAAATGCTGTCGATATCCCTCGCCGTAACTAGCGTTTATTTCTTTTCCTCGTTTTTCGCCGAAGCTCCTCATGGCGATGATGTATTCATCCATTCCATGATGATCGCGAAGCCAGTTTCGTTGGGAGGCATGGCAGGCCAGCATATCTTCTTTAAGCTCAATCTTGGACGAGATATCCACGATCATACCGGGCTCCACGGGTTTTCCAAAGCGGTCTTTTCCTTCCATAGCATCCACATAATAAAGATGTGGTGTATAGAAATAGGGCTCTAGGCCTTCTGTTTCAATATTCATTATTCCGGCACTAAAGCAGGCTGTCTGAATAATCTTACTGGTCATTTCATGGTCAACCATGTAGCAGGATGGACTCATGGTAATAACCACACTCGGCTTGGTTTTACGAATCAAAGCGATGGCTTTGACGATAGTTTCTCTGTCGTACATGACAAATACATCGTCGCATTCCAAGCAATGATAGTCTGCATCCAGCATCGCAGCGGCATCTGCGGCTTCTTGCTTTCGAATCTTGCTTATTTCTGCTCTTGAATGTACTGTCGTACCACAGTCTCCCGGCGTCATAGTAGCCATCACAACATTCCAACCCTTGTCTTTCAAGAGCGCTAAAGTCCCTGCGCAACTGATTTCTGCATCATCAGGATGTGATACAATGGCTAATACTATTTTATTTGTGTTCGTCATAATCAGCTTAGTGCATTTCGGTCGTTACGGATTTAATTGCCGGACGGTAGTAATGAAATTCTACGTTCGGGTGATCGGCTAAAAGCGACATTGGAACCGCGGTATCTACAATTCCTTTGGATATCATAAAAGGTGTCAGACGCATGCCGAAAGCATTGTCATGATTTCCGGCCTGCCAAATGGATACACGCTCGGCTTTCCAAGTTTCAACAGGTCCAACCGTCGTAGCCTGCTGCGGTACACCAACGACATAGCCGCCTCCGGAAGTTCTTGCATTCTGCATCAAGGTAATAGGATGGAGATCGACGATTCTCGCGCTCAGGTTTCTATATTCTTCTACCGTCGGCGGGTTATCTGCATATTTGCCGCTCCGTTGTAATGGATCATTGAATGCCCAGTGTTTGGCATCGCCCTGCCCACCTTGCATCGTCACACAGCGAAACTCATCAAAGCTTTGGGTATATTCCGCTAAGTTGGATGCCAGCGGATAATGTATATTTTCATCCGGCATGCGCAATTCTGGTTTGATATGGTTGAATAGCATATCGTTATTTGCTTTCACGAAGGATAAGGGATGTGTAGCAGGAACTTCTGTCCCGTTTTCATACCATTCATCCATTCCCCAGAAGTGACAGTTTTTTAGTGATATATTCAAGCTGTTTACCAGCTGAGCAACTAATGGTAGCTGTTCGGTCGGCCCAATAGGACCGCAAATGCCCGCAGGAGCGGAAGCGGTGGCTTGTTGCCAGGCCTCTATATATTGCAAGGCCTCCGCCAGGTAAAAAGACTCCAGTGTGTCATGAAAAATGACTTTAAACCCCGGTCTGGAAAGCTGTAAAATATCTTCTGCCGTCAATTGTGCTGCATCGCGCATAATCTGTTCATCGATGGTCGTATAATCCCACCAGCCCTCGGCCAACATGCTCTTTTTTCTCATTTCTCTTCTTTTGATTTAGGAAATTATGTTTGATTGAACTTGCATTCTCATTGTTATAGGCGAACAACCTGCCCAGTCTTCACCGATTCATCAGCCGCGAAAGCTATTCTTAAGCTATTTACGGCATCTTCCATATGATCGCTCAGGTCGATGTCTTCTTGTATCGCTTTTAAGAAATAGGCCTGCTCGCGATCGCATAAGCCCTGATGATCCGGCTCATCGGTCAGGTCGAGCCACTCGTCTTCCTTAGCGAACTTTTCGTTCTCATCCAGCGCCGAATGATGGCGTAAGATGGATTCCGGCTTGGTATGTGCTTCGATGGATCCTGACTTGCCTGTACCGCCCGCTTCTTTAGCAACGATAGATACCGAACCTTTCGGACCAACCACGTCTTTTACGAAGAAAGCTGTTTCGGATACCATCGGTCCCCATCCTGCCTCGTACCAACCTACCGAACCATCTTCGAATCGAATCTGAAGGTTGCCATAGTTATAATTATCTGCCGGGATTTCATCTGTCAGTCTGGCCCCGATAGCATACACTTGCGTCGGTTTAGAGCGAGTCATCTGACACATGACGTCGATATAATGTACGCCGCAGTCTACAATAGGACTTAAGCTTGCCATCAGGTTTCGGTGCAAAGTCCACATCGCTGTATCGCTTTGTTGGTTCAGGTTCATGCGCATCACTAAGGGCTTGCCAAGGTCTCCTGACATCTCGACAAACTTGATCCAGGAAGGATGATGCCTTAGAATATAGCCCACCACCAGTTTCTTTCCGGTCTTTAGGGCTACTTCCTGAACATGTTCTGCCCCTTTTACAGAACTTGCAATTGGCTTTTCTACAAAGACATGTGCTCCAGCCTCCATAGATTTTACTGCATATTCCTCATGCGTATCCGGATAAGTAGATATACAGACCGCATCGGGTTTGGTTGCCGCTAATGCTGTTTCAAAGTCATCAAATAATGGATAGACATTGCCCATTTTCTCGTTCAGGACCTCTTTGCTTTTCCCTCGGGATACAATGCCGCATATTTCAAATCCATCCATTTTATGGTATGCCCAAGCATGTGAGGCGCCCATGTTGCCACATCCTACGACCAGCACACGTACTTTATTGTTTTCCTTTTCCATAGCTTGATTCGCCTTTTATAGTTCTTTAATACAGATGTCTCTCCATCTCACTTTAATGCCACCACCGTCGTGGATTTGAAGCGCAATAAAGCCTTTGGCCTGGCCGATCTTCTCATCGTCTAATTGCACCATTTGCTTGCCATTCAACCAGGTCGTTATCTTATTTCCTTTGGCTAAAATTTTCATGGTATTCCAACCGTCCGGGCTTAATGCTTTTTGAGCCTCGTCTGTAGGCTTGATTAACCATCCTCGACCGTAGGATTCATAGATACCACCGGTATGTAATCCTGGCGGCGCTACTTCCACTTGCCAACCTTTTATTTTTACGCCCTCGATGTCCGAGCGGATAAATACACCCGAATTTCCATTGGCTTCCAGTTTGAACTGAACGGATAGTTCAAAGTCTTTGTATGGACTATTGGTTGATAAATAACCATAACCTTTATCTGGTCCGCTTTCACAAACAAGCTCTTTATTTTCCACATACCATTTCTCGGTTCCATGAATGGTCCAACCGCTAAGGTCTTTACCATTAAAGAGCTGCTTGCATTGTGCCATCGCTTGGTTGCTTAAGAGCAAAAAGGCCAGGCTGAGCACGGAAAGTATTGTTTTCATATCATTGTTTTTTTAGGTTTATTTCTTGGCCGCTTTCAATGGAATCATATCGAGTCTGCGAACAAACATTTCTGCGCCTTCCGACTGTACTTGAATCTTTCCTTTTGAAGGTCTCACGTTGATTGCTTGGTTTACGAGTTTTCCATTCACATAGATATCGATTTTATCGCCTTCAACTACACATTCCAATTTGTTCCACTCACCTACAGGTTTATCCACGTCCTTCGCGCCACGGAAGCCTAAAACATCTTTCCAGTTCGGGTCTCTTCCCCACCAATTGATACGTCCTTTGTTGACTGTCACGAGTTCCCCGCCCTTTTGGTAAACAGGTGTCGTACCGTGACGTTCTTTGGCAACAGGACTGGTAATCGAGAAGGCATCCGTACCATCTCCCACAACAATAAAGTCGCCGACACCGCCTTCAATAATATTACATTCAATAGAACGCATCCAGATACCAGAATAACCGCCATCTTCACCCACGGAGTGAAAGAGCAGCCCATTATCGCGTGCAGCATTTTTACGGCTACCAAAGGTCATATCTCCCCATTTGAACTCCATAATGAGTTTGTAATTCTCGTATTCCTCATCGGTGGTAATACAGCCCCATTCTTCTCCGGAGATACGTAAAATCCCATCATTGATCGTGAATACTCCTTTGGGGTCTTGATTTCTGCCGCGATCCTGGATAAAGATATACCAGCCATCAAGATTCTTCTTGTTGAACAATTGAATGGTTTTCGGTTTGGGCTTTTCGCCATCGGTATCTTTCTTAGGATCTGTGTGGGCTAATGCCGTTGAACTGAGCATTATAAATAGACAGGCTATTCCGAATAATTTTCTCATAATTTAGCTCCTTATGTATGATTAGTATTTCAGTTTAAGTGATACATCCTGGAGCATTTAACGCTCCAAGATGTAAAAAAAAGGTTATTTTACTTTTAAGTTTTAGGTTGATATATACAAATATATAAACTCTAGTTGTATATACAAGTTAAATTGAAAAAATTACTTAGAGTCTCCTTTTTTAAGGTATTCAATAAGATTTGCCATGTCTTCTTTCGACATTGTTTTCTCCAAACCATCAGGCATCAGCGACAATCCTGAATTGGTCAACGTTTCAATATTACTGCGCAATACAGATTCGTCAGCACCAGTTGCCGTTCGCAGGGTAAGCCCATTGTCTGTTTCAGAAACTACCCAGCCCGACTTGGTACTGCCGTCTTTCGTTTTAACGATGACTGATTGATATTGCGGATAAACCTCATAATTTGGCACCAGAATATGTAACAATAAGGCGTCCGCCGGCTGATTCTTGATGCCGGAAAGATCCGGCCCAACTTGCCCGCCTTTGCCGCCATAGGTATGACATACAGCACACTGGGTCTGAAAGATTGCCGCCCCTGCTTTAGCAACTGGTTTGGCATTTTTCAATACGTTTTTATATTCTTCATATACCGCCATCCGATCTCCGCCTTCAAGCTCTTTAAATAATCCGGTTGCTCGATCTGCAATCGCTTTGTCCTTACTTTTCATCAGACGCGTTCTATCGATGGAGGATATTTCTGCAGCGGCAATCTGACCGCTTTCAATGGCTTTAAATAGTAGAGGCAGAAAGTTCGTATTGGAGATTAGCGCAGAGATTACAGTAGGTTTTACTTTCGGCGAGTATGCTTTCCATTTCGCTTTGTCGGTCAATAATTCGGCTCCTTTAGGATCCTGCAATCTCGCGATGGAATTGATGGCTTGAATCTGCACCTGTGGCGAATAATGAGCATCCAACAACTGACGCAAGGCATCGTTAGACTGCTCGTAACTCGTATACCCCAATAGTGAGATTGCGCGACTTTGTTTCTCCGTTGTATCTTTGAGTGCGATTTCTTTTAATTTGCCGACGAAGCCGTCTAGACTTTCATTTGATGAGCTATTGATGGCATAAAGTAGTCCTTTATTATTGGGTTTAAGTTCTTGCTTTCTGCCGTTTAAAGCTTCTGATAGCCCTAGTAGGGCGGATATCTTCCATTCATCAACAGCATCCGGAGTAACTAGGCGATGGAAGAAGTCGGAGGCTTCAGCAATAGTTCCGCCATGCCCGAGCAGCCTTCCTAAGTCCTGCATCACTGCGGCATAAGCTTTTGGTTCGGCCGATTTCATACTTGCAAAAGCGGTAATAAATTCTTGAGAACGACCCGACAGCCCGCTTAATACAGCTGCACGAGTCCACTTATCGGAGCCGTCTTTTGCCGCAATTTTAGCTAAAGCTTGAACAGCTTCATTCGTGTTGATATTCCCTAAAGCGATTGCTGCATAATATCTTACACGTGCCGACGGATCTTCTGCCAGTTTGTTCAATGTAGATTTCGCCTGGTCATATTTTGTATGGCTAGCAAGGATTTGCACAGCTTGTTCACGAATGGAAGGTTCATCGCTTGCTAAGGCCTGATTAAGGCTTTCCAAGCTAAGCATGCCTAGATTATGAGCTAACCAAAGCGCTCTGGATTTCCCTTCATTGTTCGAACCCTTAGCAATCGTTTCTTTCAATAAGTCATTGATATCTCCTGGCTTAGACTCCAAAAGTAAGCGAAAGGCTGTCGCTCTTTTCCACTCGTCGGCAGAACTCAAGGCATCGACCAAGTCTTTGTTAGTCGCTCCTGTCGCCACTTTTCCGGTTTTGTCTTCATCCCCATCGTCGAAGTCTTTGCGTACGACCCTATAGATTCTTCCGTCGGTTTTGCCGGCCTCAAAATCCAGCTGCCCGCGCATCTCCTCTGGAACATAGGCTGGATGGTCAATCACCTTGCGATGCATGTCAACAATATACAAGGCACCTTCCGGACCATGCTGCGCATAGACCGGGCGGAACCATTCATCCGTTGATGCTAAGAACTCTTTGCCCTCATTCGCAATTGCGGAAGTGAAGCTTGCTCCATCTTCTTTCACAATCTGTCTCTGAACCAAGTTCTGAGCCGATTCACAGATAAAAATATTGCCTTTATGCTCTGGTTTTAATGCCGTTCCATTGTAAACGACTAAACCGCTAGCGGCAGTAAAAGTGCCGGTATGCGATTTCCCCATGAGGTCCGGGATGTACTCCGCAGTAGTTACTGCATTACTGATGGGATAAACTACGGCATTGGCTTCAACTGGCGATACATTCTGTACCATCTCATTAAAGGTTAAATGCGGATTGCGCGAGAGGTTCCAGGGCTCCATCACGATCTGCATGACCGGATGTCGATTTGATGTGCCGAAGCGATGTCCATAGGGATCGATAGTGAGGCCAAATTGACTTTTCCCGCCCGTGACCTGGAATTCATAGGTCTCGGGATTGAAACGGCCATCTGCAGCCGTGTAAACTACTGCCGGGCGATCAGGATGCTCTGGCGAAGTAATACTACCGCCGTTTAAACCTCCTGTAACATAGATCCAACCGTCTAAGCCCAAGGTCGGATGGCTCATGCGAATTTGCGAGGTCTTCGTGTCATTGAATCCCGTCAGTACGGTTTTTTTAATGTCAGCAATCCCGTCGCCATCAGAATCTTTGTAATAGTAAATATGTGGTGCACAGGTTATAAAGACCCCTCCTTTCCATGGCAGGATGCCATTGGGATAAGTGAGTCCTGTCGCGAATTCGTTTCTTTTGTCATAAGTGCCATCGCCGTCGGTGTCTTCCAATAAAACGATTCTACCGAGCGTTGTTGGCTCACCTTCCTCTGCCGGATCGGGATATCCACGATCCTCGACAACATACATTCTTCGATTTTCATCAAAAGCGAAGGCTACAGGATCGATGACCATAGGCTCATAGGCAACTGGTTCAATTCGAAGTCCCTCCTCCAGCTGAAAGGCATCTAAGGCCTGTTGGATTCGTTCATTCTCATGTTTCTTTTTACAGCCGACGAGCAATACGAGTAAGGATGCGGCTAGAATTGGATATCTCATTGGGTTGATAGTTGATTATAGACTTTTGTTGTAATGGAATTATTTACCCGCTTTATGATCATTTAACAGGCGGAGCAATACAGCAAGTATCTTGTCTGCTGCAGTTTCTTCTAAGTAGCTTGAACGCGCACGCCAAGTTTCATAGCCGCCTAATTTGTGATGTTTTGCAGTCGGTAGATAACCATTGTAGCCGTTCGCCAGCTCGATGTTGAAGGTCGGTTTGAATGGACTTTTCGCTTTTAGTTCCAGCCCAATCTCTACGAATACTTCCGCAGGAATGGCCGTGATGGCTAAATCACCAATTTTGAACACTTGAAGAATCAAGTCGACCTGATCAGGGTAATCTTTTAACAACAAAGTTTCACGTGCATAGATTTCTTCAAGAGACTGCATGCTGGGGCCGGCCGCTTTAGCGACGATGCCTTCCGCACGCTTAATATCCTGTGCATTTGGTTTTCTTACGCCCAATCGAATTTCTTCTTGCTTGGCCGCTAGTTTGATGGTTTTTTGTGGAGGGGCACTCTTAATAGCCGAGTAGGAGGCGCTAGCCACCTTATCCGCGACAGAGCGTATTTTCTCATACTGAGGTAATGCTTCTGTTTTCTTTCCAGGCCAATTGATGTTGTTGATATCGCCACTGGTTCCATTGCTCATGATGCCCACAAATGGAGGGTCATTTAATGTATTCTCGCTTAGCACAAGGTCTCCAATTCGATCGGCAAAGGCGCCGTAATAGTCTGCAGAGATCTCACCTGGTCCGGTGCCACCGACATAGTGCAACGAATAATTAGCAAGTACTGCAATAGGTTTACCATCTACCGTTTTTAAGAAAATGCTGGGCACCTCCGGATCGGTAGGGCCAGCAGGTTTATCCATATTTGGGTTTTCAACACCCGGATTCATCTTCACCTGATCCTGCCCGCCAAAGGGGTTCGGCATTGCAGTTCCCGGCTTCATATACCAGCGGCGGTTAAACACTTCCGTCGCTTCCTTGCCAACACCCCAAGAGATAACTGCAGGCGCACGATTCTCATAAGCACGAATAAGTGCGTCTGCAGTTCTTTCGACGATAAAGTCTAGGTAGTCTGGATCGGGATCACTTTGAAACACGCCGCAGGCAGTACCTGCAGAATGCGTATGTGTCGCCGACATCATCATATTTTGTACCGGGATTCCGGTAAACTCGGAAGCGCGCTGTTTTGCTTTGTCCAGCGTTTCTCTGGATACCATACATAGATCCAAAACCACAAAACCCAACTTCGTCTGTCCATCATCCAAGACTAGTGCTCTGGCATGGATATCATCATGCACATGCCTCACCGTCACGTCCTGCATATTCCCATTGATAGAAGACCCTATTTTTGGAGTAATGGTACTTTTTGCGGCGCCCGCCTGAAACACTTTGCTGGCGGAATTGCTCTGCGCCAGGGCGCTGCCTGCGAGAAAGAGCATGGATAATAGAAAGGTACAGACTGAAGATTTCATAGCGTTTTGGGTTTTGATTAGTATGCTGTTCTTGTTTAATTCATCTGAGAAAATAGGTTGTTAATCGTGCTGAAAATTTTTCTAGAAGCATTTACCTCTACACGATTCGTTCCTAGCCAAGTCTCGTATCCACCGAGTTTATGCTGCTCTGGCGTTGGCAAGTAGCCATAAGAACCATTGGCGAAAGAAATCGTAAATGTTTTATTCTTTGGATATTGCGTCTTGAGGGCTAAACCCGACTCGGCGAATGTTTCGAAAGGTATGGCTGCGATTTGCAAATCCCCGATGCGAAAAGTTTGTAATACTACGGATATTTCATTCGGCCATTCATTCTGTAATTGCGTAATACGCTCGGCATAGGTTCTTTCCAACGGATGGTTGATAGGTTTGCTACCTTCTGGCATGGAAAAGATTTGCTTCGCTAGGGCCAGTTGCTTGTCCGTCGGTTTACGGACGATGAGCGTTTGTTCCGCTTGCTTTGCCTGTAGTTTAAGCCAAGGTTGGTACTTCACGTTTTGTAATGCGCTGTATACTTTTTGAGCAATGTCATTTGCTACAAATTTCATCTTTTCGTAGGGAGCATCTTTTGGCGGAGCGCCTTGCACATTGATATTATTGATGTCTCCTGAAGTGCCGTTAGTCATAATTCCTACAAAAGGGGCTTCCGGGTTATTCTGCGTGAGCAACTCTTGCATTCGATTGGCGAAGACGGCAAAGTAATCGGCAGAAATATCGTGCATAGGAACTCCTCCGATATAGTGTAAGGAGTAATTTGCCAGGAGCGCGATTGCTCGACCATCGATTGCCTGAACTGATAGAAAGGATACTTCCGGATCCGTTGGTCCCGCCGGTTTTACAATATCCGGATTGCCAATGCCGGGGTTAAATCTTACCGGTTCTTTTTCTCCAAAAGGATTTACGACAAGATCTTTCATATGCCATCTTCTATTAAAGACATGTTCAGGAATGTTTACCGAGCCCCAGCCGATCTTTGCGGGTTCCATTCGGTAAATAGCCATTTCGACCGCATCCGCAATTCGTAGTGCTAACATATCCTGATATTGATCAAGGCCTTCCTGCGGGTTCCAGCCGCGGCGCTTAGGGCCTTCCCCTTCGGCACTCGTTGCAGAATGGGTATGTGTACCGGCGATTAAAATATTGGATGTGGGAATACCGGTACGTTCATTAATTTCTTTTTTTGCAACATCGCACACCTTGCGCGCAAGTCCGATATTATCACAGATGATAAAAGCAAGTTTGTTGTCGCCATCGTCAAGAACGATACTCCGCGCATGAAGTTCGTCGTGAATGTTCTTAGCCTCAGGAGGTATTCCAAAATTCCCAACAATTCCACCACCAAGGTAGGGGGTAATGACCGTCGTGGCAGCACCTGCCATAAAGCTGCGCTGTTGCCCAAAACTTAGCATTGCTGATAAGATGAATAACGTAGAAAGTAAGAAACTTCTCACTGTCTGCTTATTGATTTTTCTTTCCATAATTATAAGGTTAGTTTAAAGCCTTACAGATATGATGTGAAATTTGTTCAGGTATGATGTTTATTGCGGAGTCATCTTTAGGTTTAATCGTTCTCAACAGACTCGTCTTGTAAATATACAACTTGTGTAGACAAGAACAAATAGTTTACATCTTTTATCTTGTTAAAAATTTGTTTTTTATTTATGTTCAGGCGGTACATTGCCATATCCCCAGGCTTGTTTAAATGCTGGGGGAGGAGGAGGACTCGGTATTTTTCCCGGCGTCATCTGATTGGCGAGCTCAATACCTGTATTCGCGATTTGTCGACCAGCGGATACTTCCAAATTGGAATAGGAGGTCAATCGAGTCTCGTATCCTCCGCCATTTGGTCCCATAGCTTCCTCTGTCGGTACATAGCCCACACAACCATTTGCGAGTTCGACTATAAAAGTGAACGGAAAGTGACTCGCTTTTTTAATGTCCAAACCAAATTGAACGAAGTATTCTGCAGGATTCGAAACGAAGGCGATCGGCCCCACTTGAATGGCCTGCACTTCTACCTCCGCTTTCGGCCTTTTCTTAATCATCGCGTCTAAAAGCAGGATTTCCTTGGCGAATGTCCATTCCACACTTCCCGCTTTCTCGGGTCCCTGCTTTACCAGTTCCAACGATTTCTTGACTTTTTCTTTTGTCGGAATTCGACGGCTTACCGTCCATACTTTCTGTCTGGAATCCAATGGTATGTCCGAACCTGCTCCTCTTTTTGCGAGTAACATGGTTTTGTAAGCCTCAGCACCGACACGACCTCCAACGAGTTCCCACCATTCTTCCGCCGAGGGGTTTGCATGTTTTGCCATATTGTCTACCTGCGTAATGTCTCCACAGGCTCCCTGCATGAATACGACAGGTAGGGCGGCATTACCCGTTACGCCACGTAGTGTTCTTTCCATGGCACCAATCCAGTTCGCAGATATCCCATCGGGGTTGGTGGTCGCATGACAGGCGAAATTGACGACCATACCTAATAGATTGTCTTTTAGATCCCAAACACCAATAGTTCCTACATCCGGATCGATTGGACCTGCATAATCAATGATATCGGGATTGCCTACACCCGGATGGGTGTAGGTCAAGCCATTTTTCATGCGCATGCGACGGTTGAAAGCAACTTTGTCTTCTTTCCCAACCCCCACGGCAAGTTTTGCATCTTGAAGACTGGCATTTGCGTCGACCACAGCTGCGACAATTTGATGTTGCAAGTACTGTATAAAACCCGGATCCGAAACGATAGACATATTAGTGGCAAGATCTTTTACTAAAGGATCTGCATCATCAAAATCTCCGGGTTCTGACATCGCGATGGGACCAGAGGAATGGGAATGTGAAGCTCCTATCATGATGTCCTTGCCGGAAATACCGCAGGCAGATTCTATTTCTGCGCGAGTAATTTCCACGACACGGCGCGTTATGAAGATAAGATCGACTCCTACGAGTGCAACTTTCTTCCTTCCATCATCAAAAACGACGGCGCGGACTTTACACTGGTCGTGAAATTTCTTATGATAGCTTTTGCCATAGTTTCCAGGTTGCTCCATACCAATGTCGGGAGTAATATCCTTTTCCGAAAAGCCAGCTCTAAAAGTCGGAGCAGTACCGTTAAAAGGACTAGCATGTAAATGAGCAATGAAAAAAACTGCAAATATGGATGTTATAAAGTATTTCATGTTTTTTTGATTTATAGAAGCTTATTGCCAACCTGGATTCTGTGTTAAGCTCGGATTGAGCGTAATTTCTTGTGTTGGGATTGGATAGAGATAAAGTTTGTTATCCCATTTCCTCGCTGTGAATCCCGGGTAAACGACACGTAAATTACCATCTGCAGGATTTCTAGCACCAAGAATAGTCTTTGGGTTTTCCAATAGCTTCCCTGCTTTCCAACGCACCAGGTCGTCCCATCGGTCTCCCTCTGCAGAAGTTTCTATTCTGCGTTCTCGACGTATTTCGTTTAAAAGCGGGGAGATTGGCACCTCCCATTTCGGCCAATTAGGATCTGTAAATCCTACAGCGACCGTCAAGTGTGGCATCCCTACGCGATCGCGTAAAAGATTGATCGTTCGATCTAAGACGGCCTGTGTGCATTCGCCTAATTCCGCTTTTGCCTCTGCATAATCCAAAAGCACTTTACCATAACGATAGATGAAATCGTCAATAATAGAAGTACTCGGTAAGCGATCCTTTTCGAAAGGACTGTATCCTTTGATAATGAAGTAGCTTGTCGGACAGTTAGAGTTCAGGAACTCGGGCATTTCTTTGTAATTCACCGTTCCATTGTCGAAAATACGATAGGGTCGATCTTCGTGATAGATCGATTGTCGCATTCTTGGATCTCGATTTACAAATTCATCTGCGAAGTTAGCATCGCCCTTATATAGCGGGCTTAACGCAATCGGTAAACCATCCGCACACAAATAAGACTCAACAAAATCCTTGCTATAGCCTGTTTGCGGTTCCCCGAGTTGTCGTACGTTGTTGTGCATCCTTTTGTCGGTAATGAATCGCTGTACCAAAATGCCTTCGGGGTTGCCTTTAAGCTCATATTGCACAAACAAATCAAAGAAATCTTGCTCTGCTTTTCCAGTTTTATAAACAGCGAATAGGTTGGAATTAATAATTTGTTCAGCCGAAGTCGCGGCAAGTCTCAACAGTTCGTCATGTCCAGTCCCCACTTGATGATATTTGCGAAAAGTACCTTCATAAAGACTAACCTCTGTTTTAAGTGCTAGAGCTGCATACTTCGTCAGTCGGTCGGCGGCGGAGCTTTCAGGAAGATTGGCAATGGCGAAATCCAGGTCTGCTAGAATATTTTTCGTCACGGTTTCTCTACTGTCTCTTGCTGCGGTTAGTTCGGGTGACTCAGGCGTTAAGCTCGTATTCAACCAAGGCACTTCTCCGAATTTTTTAAGCTTCTCAAAGTAGTGAAAGGATTTAAAAAAGCGTATTTCTCCCTCCGCTCTTTTCAGCGCAGGGTCGCTGATCGTCATGGTAGCAATGCGATCAAGCGCATAATTACAGCGACGTATTTGTAACCAATCTCCTTTTCCCCAACCGCCATCGGTTGCCGGTACATTGTACTCATTCCAGGTGTAAATATTTCTACTGCTTGGTATTTGGTTGTCACTTGCGTTATCTACGCTGAACCAAGCCAATCTGGCGTCAAAAAGTGTAGCATAGAACTGGTTAGCATACATCTCCACATCCGATGCTGTTTTCCAAAATGTTGCGTCGCTGATTTCGTCTAAGGGATATTTTTCAAGGTAATCGTCGTTGCACGAAGTCGCTAAGAATATAGCCAACAAACCTATTTTGTATATCTTGTTCATTATAGTTTTTTTAGGTAATGAATGTTGATTAAAAACTGAAGTTTGCTCCAAACGAGAACGAGCGGAACATAGGATAAGCGCTAGGTCCGGCGAGTTCAGGGTCAGAAATCTTAATCATTTTGGTTAATGTCCATAAATTGCTTCCCGTGAAGAATACGCGAATTCTATCCGAACTAATCTTCTGTGTCAACTCTTGTGGAAGTGTATATCCCAAGGTCAATTGCTTCAGGCGTAGGTAGGCAGCGTTTTGCAAATAGCGCGTTTGTACGGTTGTAATATCGGCTGCCCCAGCAATTATGGGTCTAGGAAAGAAAGCGTCGGGGTTTTCTGGAGACCAATAATCCATAGCAACTTTCGGGATACCAACCCACTCATTCGAATACTGAGTCAGATAATATAAGTTGGAGATTACCAGGTCACGTTTTCCAACGCCTTGGAAAAAAATATCCATATCGAATCCTTTCCAAGCTAGATTCGTTCTCAAACCGAAACTATAACGAGGCGTATTGTTCCCGATGATGCTCATATCGCCAGGGTTGCTTAGTGTTTGTGCGCCCCTTGTGATCTTGCCATCACCGTTGATATCCACCATCCATAAATCGCCGGCTTGTCTTTTTCTGCCGTTGATATTACTCTGGTCTAGTGCAAGAGCTTCTGCGTCAGTTTGGAAGAGTCCTCCGGTTGTTAATCCCCAGATATTTCCCATGTCAGCACCTTCATAATAATCAGAAATTAATCCGCTAGGGTTACTGAATCTGGTAATCTTGGCAAGATAGTCGGATAGAATTCCTGTAAATCCATATCTGAAATCGCCTACCTGATCGTTCCAGTTGAGGGTCAAATCAAATCCTTTCGTTCTCAGGTCTGCAGCGTTCGCCTGCGGTTCTGTGACGGCTAATACTGCAGGAAGCGTTTGCGACTTTGTCAACATGTTTTTCGTATCGCGGGTATAGAAATCGAAAGAGCCGTTCAGTCGGTTATCTAAGAAACCGAAGTCTACGCCGAAGTTTTTCTGGGTCACCGTTTCCCAAGTCAAGGTCGAACTCACTAAGCCCGGTGCATACACCGACATCGGACGGTCACCATTGATTAGGTAGTTTACTTCGGCTGCGGTCATAGTCGCGATATAAGGGTAGTACAGGTCGATATTTTGATTTCCTAAGTTACCGTAGGAAGCGCGGAATTTCAGTTGATTTATGGTTTTCTTAATCGGTTCAAAAAATGGCTCATTATCCACACGCCATCCGACTGAAACCGAAGGGAAGAATGCAAACCTGTCGCGTTGAGCAAATTTGGAGGTGCCATCGTAGCGGCCATTGAATTCGACCAAATAACGGTCAGCATAGCTATAATTTATACGAGAAAATGCGCCCCGGATAGCATATTCGTTGATCCCATCGTAGGCAAATCGGTCCCCAGAAGCTAAATTGATATAAGGAACCTCGTTAATGATCAGATTTCTACGTTCGGCACTTACGGAATTATATTGTGCATGCTCTTGGTTAAATCCTAGCATCGCCTTGAAATAGTGTTTCTCGGCAAAAGTTTTGGTATAATCTGCGTATGCATTGAACACATAATAGCGATCGTCATAATTCGTACGGCTTACTCGATTTGGATTACTTCCGCCGTAATAACCCATTACCTCACCAGCGACATTATAGAATGGCTGTTTTGCAAGATAGGACATCTCTTTAGTAGCTTTATTGTTGAACGAGTAGTCTACATTGATGCTCACCTCTTTTACAGGTGTTAGCTTGACCAAACCGGTCATCCACATATCGTTTACATGACGGGTTTGATAACCGCCTTCGCTTAACATTTGCGCCGGATTGAAGATAGAGCCCTCATGCCCCCAATTGCCGTTTGGATCCCTTACAGGCTGTGTGGAATAGACGTTGGTTTGATAAATGGTGCCGTCTTCCGGAAAGGAGTTTCTGAATTGCGGATCGTTGGGTGGAAAATGTTTATTCCCGTTGTTGATACTTACTTTCGTCCCAACGGTTATCCATTCTTTGATATGATAGTTTAAGTTGGTCATAAAGTTATAGCGCTTGTAGTACTCATCAAACAAATCCTTGTTGGCAAGACCGTCCTGCTTTATGAAAGAGAACGAAGAGTAATAGTCGAACTTCTCTGAACCACCCGTGATGCTTGCGGTATGCTGTTGCATTGGATAGCTTTTATTCATCAGTACATCTTCCCAGTTGGTATTCGCTACTCCTCTCCACTCATCTTTCGAGCTTGGATGCACAAAAGAATTGGGTTTTGACGGATCATTATAATGGGCCATCATGGCTTCCATCGTCAAATCATCAAAATAGTTTCTCCCATTGACCCGCATTGACGCCTCATTCATGTAAGCGATGCGATCTTTGGTGTCGATAAAGTCGATCTTGCTTATTGGGCTATTGGAAGAGAATAAGGTAGAAAAGCTGATTACTGGTTTATCTTTTTTACCGGATTTAGTGGTGATTAGGATAACCCCATAGGCAGCGCGAGCTCCGTAGATTGCTGCCGAGGCTGCATCTTTTAAAATCGTCACGCTCTCGATATCCGAAGGACTGATCAGGTTCGGATCCATCGGCACGCCGTTAACTAGAATTAATGGACCTCCGCCATTGATGGATGTATTACCACGTACATTAAAGGTGGAACCCTTTCCTGGTGCACCGCTCCCTTGCGTAACGTTTAGGTTAGGGGCTGTTCCCTGTAATCCCTGCCCCAAGGTAGTAATCGGGCGGCTTTCCAGTACCTCCGAAGTAACCGTTGAAACGGCACCAGTAAGATTTTCCTTCTTCTGCGTACCATATCCGATCACCACCACATCGCCAATGGAAGTCACATCCGATTGTAGCGTCACATCCGTAACACCACTACCTCCGATAGCAATTTCCTGTGTGATATAGCCTACGGTGCTGAAAACAAGCGTGTTTGCTTCATTATTGGCTTGTAGACTGTACTGACCGTCTGCATTGGTCGATGTCGCTGCGGTTGAACCCTTCACTTTCACACTCACCCCTTCGAGTGGAACACCGTCGGCATTTCGCACCGTCCCTGATAATGTTCGTTGTTGATTGATGTTGCTGTGCGCAACATGTGTTCTTTTGAGCGACTTGCCCTTGATCAAGGACAAGTTAGAATCGCGGTCGCTCTCGGAATAGGCCGATAGGCTCCCGGTACACATAATCAGCCCTGCGCTGATAAAGAATACTCGTAGGATTCGCGATAGTTGCTCTTGGCTGCTAATCTGTTCCATATACATTGATTGAATTAAACTTGACTCTGACCCCATTGCCCGAATCGCCAGGCATCGGGGTATAGCGAATATTTGTACACAAGAATTCCAGGGCCCTATTTTTCGCTATTATTTTAGGGCAGGTACTAGGTAATCGTTTAAGTCGTTGTTCAATGAATCCAAATGTATCGAACGCACGGTTTAGGGATCTTTCAAGCTAAACATTTGGATGCATCATCTAAGTTTCAGCATGTATGGAGAAGGATTTTTACAATAGTCATTGCTATTGTCTTCTCATAATTTTCGGTATTAAGTTTATCCGTTGATATAATTAGTTGAACAAATATATAAAAATACTTGTATATACAAGAAATAAAATATAAAAAGTTTAATTAAGTTGTTCGATTGACTGTAAATTGCTGTTTATCTATTGTTTAAGGCGCGATTTATTTTTTTTAACAAATTTTATATGTCTATACAAGTAATTAAAGTGGTTGATAGCATATGGCATTCACAACTTTTTGAGCAGATAGTCAACCAATTGCGAATTTTGACCTGTATATACAAGAAAAGGCTTGAAAAATACTCATTGTTGAGTATATTTGTCTTTACTAAATATAGAGCTTATGCAAAGATCGTCGGGAACCCCTCTCTACAAGAAAGTATTCGAAGAGTTAAAAAGCCAGATCGATTCTGGGCTATACAAAATGGGTGATTTATTGCCATCGGAGAACGAGCTTTGTAAACTTTATTTTACCACGCGCCCTACCGTACGCCAAGCGCTCAACGACCTTAGTAACCTAGGTTATATTGTCAGACAGCATGGGAAGGGCAGCATCGTCTCTGAACCGAAGAATGGTCTAGGGATTTTATCGCTTAAAGGGTCTACAGCCGGCGTTGGAAAGCATAACCTAAAAACAGCCATCATTACGAAACCTATTAAGCAGACCTGGCCTGATTCCTTTGAATTTGAACTAACCCCAGAGGAGAAAGAAGCGGGTTCCATTTACCTTTCGCGCCTGCGTTATGTTGATGGCTTGCCAACCCTATTCGAAGAGACTTATATCTCAAACATAGATTTACCCCGTTTTACGCTCCATAATTTGGAAAAAAACTCGCTCTTTGAGACATTAAAGAATTATCATGATGTGGAGGTAAAGGAGGGCGAACAAAAAATATGGGCGATTGAGGCATCGAAAGATTTGGCGGAAATGTTCAATATCAAAACGAAAAAACCCGTTTTGCATATGAAACGTCGATTAAAAACCAATAAGAAAAACCTGTTCATCTATTCTTTTCTTTATTGTAATACACAGGATTTCTTTATTCAGGATTATTTTTAGGTAGTTGCTGAATACAGCTCTTCTTTCTGAAATTAACTAATTTCAATAAATCTCATCTTTTTTCGGGACAAACTTTCCGGCTGCTCGTCTTATTAATAAATCGCTTATGAGGAGAGTCTTTTCATTATTGTTGTTATTGATGGCTGCACTATGTTCAGTGTATGCGCAGGACTATGTAGATGAAGAGGCCTTATTCATGAAGATTGTACGTCAGGTACGCGCAAAGGATTTTGATTTGAAATCTTTAGACGGATTTAACCGGACGGCATTTATCAACCGAGAAAATAAGCTGGTAAGTATCAAGACGAAACCCGCCGAAACCAAGACCTTGACGCGTTCTGAACTATTTAAGAAAAATAAACCCCATGTATATCGTTTTATCCGAGTTTTCCGCAATGCGGAAAGCGGTGCTTTAATGATAGAGAATGTTGCAACGGCATTTCGCAGCCTTCAGTTTTCCGATCCATAGCCCTTCTTCTATAAGCTGTTATTTCCTCAAAAATCAACTGTCAGGACAGTTCAGGATGGTTTAATAATGAATATGAAAGATGAAGTAAAAAAATATTAACAACATGTTAAAAATCAATGTTTTAAATATTGATATAGAAAGATAAGTAAGTTTTGTAATTATAAAACCCTGCAAATTGTGGTTATTATTTCGCGCTGTTCTTCAGGTATATTTGAATAGAGAAGACCACTTTTATTCACTAACCAAAATCTATTAACTATGGAAAGAAGATTACGTTTCATTTTGATGCTGGTTATCCCGTTATTAACTATGGCGTTCGCACAGGCGCAGCAGCGGACATACTCCGGTGTAGTTAGGGATACAGAAGGAAAGCCAATCGTTGGCGCCAGTATCGTTGTGGTGGGGACCGCTGTAGGGACCTCATCTTCGGAAACTGGACAGTACAGTATCCAGGCGAATCAGGGAAGTAGGATCAGCTACTCACTTGTTGGCAAGGAGTCCGCGACAATAACCACGACCAGTAATACAACAATCAATGTGACCCTGAGTGATGCAAATCAGGAAATTGAAGACGTCGTTGTAATTGCTTATGGTACGGCAAAGAAGAAGGATTTGACGGGAGCAATCAGCACTGTTGATTCAAAGGTGCTTGGTGCGCAGGCGAACTCAACGCTGACCAAAGCCTTGGAAGGCGCTGTTCCGGGTATTCAAGTCTCCTCTGTCGATGGGCAGCCGGGGGTCGATATGGGCGTTCGTGTTCGTGGTATTGGATCCTCCAGTCAGAACAACTCGAATGCGCTTATCGTTATCGATGGTGTTCCTGTGACGGCGGGTTTCAATCCCCTATCGACGATGAATCCTAAGGATATCGAATCCGTGACGATTCTGAAGGATGCTGCATCAACGGCGCTATGGGGCTCCAGAGGAGCAAATGGTGTCATCATGGTTACTTCAAAAAAAGGCGCTCGAGGCGGAACAAAGATAGACTTCGACACTAAATTAGGAGCAAACATGATTGCTAACAACCAACCAAAACTTATTCGCGGTGTCGAAGACAACTATGAAATGATGTGGGAAAGCATCTATAACTCGGTTCGGTACGGTAGCACGGAGAAATACAAAACCAACTTCAGCAATCCGAACATGTCGCATGAAGAAGCAGCCTTGTTTGCAAGTCAGCATTTATTCAACTATACCGGAAGCAAGACTAATTTCGCAGGCCCTAATGGCTTGTCGAACTGGATGTATTACCGTGTTCCCGGAGCAAGGTATGTTTCTACCGGTACAGGAGACACCCGATCGGCGACCATGCTGGACAACTACTTGATTGATCCGGCAACAGGAAAGATCAATAAAGATGCTGTAAAGCTGTATGATGTGGATGATTGGAGAGATATCGCATACAGAGATCGCTTTCGCCAAGAGTATACCGTATCGGCGAGCGGAGGAACAGAGAAGACGGATTATTTTATCTCTACCGGTTTCTTATCCGATCCTTCCTATATCGCTAACTCTAACTTCAAGCGTTATAACGTGCGTTCGAATGTAAACTCTCAGATTACCGAATGGTTGAAAGCAGGTATAAATGCGACCTACTCGAACCGTTCTACTCGTTTACAGAATGGTCGTTTCAGTTCGCGTAATCCGGGCGCTGCCGTTCAGAACGTGTTCCGTTGGACAGATGGGTATCGTCCATTAGCGTCCATTTATGAGCGCGATGAAAATGGGAATATGGTCTATGACGCAAGCGGCAACCCACAGGTAGTTCGCTTGGTAGGCCAGCAGTATTCGCCACTAGGGGTTGTAACCCCAAAGGCGGGAGGATCTACATCAATGGGCTACGACTTAGAATATCAGATGGAGAACTCCCAAT
This sequence comes from Sphingobacterium sp. UBA2700, assembly GCA_002354335.1. Taxonomy (GTDB): domain Bacteria; phylum Bacteroidota; class Bacteroidia; order Sphingobacteriales; family Sphingobacteriaceae; genus Sphingobacterium. The sequence continues at coordinate 77,406 of DELI01000007.1, forward strand.
CTGAATATGTATCCAACGATATTTCTACCATCGGTTATTTACAGGCAAAGTTCTGGAATGACTTCACATTCAATGTGCAGATGGCGGTAAACCAATCTTACCATATGCGTTATGTTTCCTTGCCGAAAGCGTGGGGAGAGTCTTCTAACGCTGAGCAGGGGATGATCGGTCGCTACCATACACAATACTTAGATCTCAACTCACAACAAACATTGAATTGGGGACATGATTATGGCAAGCACCATGTGGATGCCATGATTGGCCATGAGTTCACTTGGATGAAAACAGAGAACATGAACTACAAAGCGTCGCTATCGCTTATCGACAATTTCACAGGTTCAGGAAACTACTTGTTCTTAAACAACGGAGGAACTTTCTCTGGTGTTGGCTTCGGCACAAATAAGGAGGCCATGGAAGGTTACTTTGCTCGTGCAAATTATATATACGATAATAAATATATTGCTACAGGTTCCGTTCGTCGTGATGGCTCATCGAAGTTCCGCTATGACGAAGATCGTTGGGGCATATTCTGGAGCTTAGGCGGTGCATGGCGTATTTCCTCAGAGGCCTTTATGGAGCCGACGAAAGGATGGTTAAACGACTTAAAGCTTCGCGCAAGCTACGGTGTCATCGGTAACCAAAATGGTATTGGACGCTACGCAGGGTACCAAACCTGGAATTATGGTGCTTTGGGTTACACGACGCCGGGTTCTTATGCCCCGAGCGGATATACCCTGACCATGGGCGCGGCAGTAAACAGTTCCTTGACCTGGGAGAAAAAGAATACCATTGATGCAGGTCTCGACCTTAGCCTATTTAACCGTGTCAATGCAACCATAGACTGGTATAAAACCAATACAACGGATTTATTATTGGATGTTCCTGTTTCCTATGCCATGGCCGGACAATCCACCTTACTACAAAATGAAGGCGAGTTGGAGTCCAAAGGTTTGGAAGTCGATGTCAATGTTGATCTAATCAAACGCGATGACTTCAATTGGTCGGTCAACGTCAATACCGGACATTATAAAGTAAAGGTAGTAAAGATGCCAGAGACGATGATCAACCAGCAGGATGCACTGCACGATCACAAGTGGTGGTATGCTACGGCAGATGCCTGGGGAGCTGTAGGTAACACAGGTTCGGGTTCAGGAGCTGCATACAGACGTTGGATCGGTGGAGATTACTATAATGTAATCTTCGCGAAATATATGGGCGTGGATAAGGGTACAGGTCTACCGCTTTACGGAGCGCTAGTAACCGAAGGAAACCAAGGTAAATTCCCGAATGCGAAAGTTGGAGATGTTGTCTCGACGACAGATTATTCCGAAGCTTATATGTTTGACTATGGAGATGCTACGCCGGATTTAATAGGTGGTTTCGGAACTTCCGTACGCTGGAAGAACTTTGATTTGGCAGCAAACTTCGCTTACCAATTAGGCGGCCTTTTCTTTAGTAATTTATACGGGAACTTTATCTACAACACTTCCGACATCGGAAACCAAATGTTATCAGAAGATCTGCTGAACAATACATTTAATGAGTCCAATCAGGATGCCAAATTCCCGATGCTTATGGTGAACTCCCCGAATGCAAGTACAATTTATAGCAATGGTACGCGGGTTTCATCGGGAAATACCTATACGGATCTTTCGGTGTTCGATGCTTCTTACCTAAACATCAAGAATATCACGGTGGGCTATACGCTACCCGAGAAATGGGCAAGCAAAGCGAAGATGGCAAGCGTACGTGCCTATGTATCGTTAGACAATATGTGGGTATTTGCTAAAAGTGGTATAGATCCGCGCAATTCCATCGTCGGAGGATTAGATGTAGGCGCATATACTTATCCGATGATACGTTCAAGTTCATTTGGTATAAAAGTAACCTTTTAATGATGAAAACTATGAGATACTTAATAGCACTTGTGATGATGGCGATGTTAGCCACATCGTGTAATAAGAAATTAGATATTGCCCCACCTGATAACATCATTGATGAGCAAGTGCGGGAGCTGTTGAGAACAGCCGATGAGGAAACAGTAAAAAGTTTATTGAAAAGTATTGCCGATGGACTTCCACCACATATGCGTGGGGGTGGCTATAATTTCCGCTTCTCTAACATGCTCGACAATACATGGAGCGGGCAGTTGTCGGCACGTATGATGTTAGGTAATGATGTTGTTGTCGGCAACTGGGCTATCCCGGCGGATAACGATTATTATTCAGGCCAGGACATAACCTCTGAGAATAATGCATCCAACCCGAGCTGGTGGCATCGCGCATTCAGTATGACCGTGGCAGCCAATAAAGTCGCCAATATTATTACGCCGGATTTGCTGAAAGAAAACGCCAGCATCACCTTACGCGACTATTCTGGACGTGCCTATTTGATACGCGCTTTTGGCTATCTATATGCACAGCAAAACTTCGGAACGAATAAGTTGGGGATGTCTATCTATACGAAGTTCGACGTGGGACAGCCCCTGCAAGAGCGCTCTTCCGCATTAGCGACGCTTGATTCCATTATCAATTGGGCGACCACCGCAGATGAACTTTTTGCACAGGCCAATATTGGATTCAAAGCAACAAGCACATCGGACCTGACGCGCGGACTTACTAATTACGTCATCGCCAAAGCAGCGCTTTTGGCAGTTGAAGCCGAAGGTGCTAGCCCGGCAAAATACTACAGTATTGCTTCCGCAGCATGCGATCGCGTCATCAACAGCGGCGCACTCTCTTTAATGAAGGAAGACCAGTATGTGCAAAAACAATCCGGAACGGTGGTCGTGAATGGACTGACTTTGCCGATCTTTCTTGCCGAGACATCCGGATTCTTAAATTTTGCTAAAAACCCAGAAGCAGCATTCGGTTTCGGCTGGCAGTTTGGCGGCAATGGCCCGGCAATAGAGAGCAACCCATGGGGTGGTTCTTATCGTATCGATGACCGATTATTTAATAAAATAGACGATCGTGACTACCGCAAGAAGAACTTCCATAAAAATAGACCAACCGATTTCCCAACGATTTATTATCCTGGCCCTTCCAACTTTATGAACGGCGGACAGAGTGAGGTTCCTACCTATTGGGTTTCCAAATTTGCCAATAACGTCGGATTGGGAAGCGTAGTGGGTGCTCAAAATGTTTCCAACCGCAATCGTGCTGACTATGCGATGGTGCGCCTATCGGAGTTCTATTTGATGAAAGCAGAAGCGCAGGCGCGTTCCGGAGCGGAAGGCAATGCGAAAACGACTTTAAACACCCTTCTGGCGGCACGTACGGCTGCAGGAAGCAGCACGCTGACCGTGGACAATTATGCCAGCATGAGTGGATTGACCGTATTGCAAATGATTCAATTGCAGTCGCGTATCGAGCTTTGGGGCGAAGGAAGCCAAGAATGGGATAATAACAGACGCTGGAACATCCCGGTAGATCGTAAAGGATCAACTGTTCATTGGAACCCTTCATTGGTTTATCCGGTGTCTTTGATGACGATGAAAATTCCGTCAGAGGAGATATCGACCAATCCAAAAAGTCAGCAAAACCCTTAAGATAGAATCGAAAAGAGATAAATAATTTGTAGGCTTCGATAGCCTCGAGATAATCAACAAAAAACCAAAAACAACTAGAGTAAGCTGCCAATCGGCAGCTTACTTTTTTATGTAAAGGTCTGTTATCAAAGGACCCAAGAGCTCTCATTCCTGTGGCTGTTTCAATGGCATATGAAAGGTTTTATATCACCCTTCTCTTCTCTATTTAGAGAAAATAAGCTTTCAAAAGACGAATCGACTTCAGGATATCAAAGAACAGTTTCTGCCGAACCCTCACGGAGCGGAATAAAATATCTGGTTGATTCAAACAATCAATCCAGTATATCTTACCCCACAAAACTATAGCAAGAGCCATTCAAAGTATGTTAATTAAGCTTTATCGTTTTATGAACCTGTATTAGCAGGCATCGTTTACCCCTTTATTTTTAAATATGGTATTTCAATTGTATCGCTATTCCTTGGGAGGAGTAAGGGTTGCCTCACTTATCAATGCACATGCGTAAAGCCACAACAAAAGGCGCCTCCTTTCGAAAGCGCCCTTAACCAAGTTAAAATATAACAAACAGTGTTATGAATAAAGATCTTTTCCTCGTTTAATGAACATGCTGCTCAATCCCTTTATTCGGCTGATCAGAATAGATGATATAACTATTCATATCTACCCAATACCCAGGCTTTTCTTCCGTCTGCACGAGCTTTACTTTATGCTTTCCTTTTGGAAGATCATACACCCAAAAGATCTCATCTTTTCTCCTCAAATAGTTTGTCGGATGTATAAATGATGCATGTTTCTTACCATCAATATAGATATCCAGCGGGATATCAAAATCAGGCATGCTCTTCTCATTTTTCTTAGCAGCACCTACCAGTACAAAACCTGTACCCTCGATCTCAAACTCATAGCTACCTTTCAACTGCTTGTTCACCCCCACTTTACGAACAGGGTAAACCCCATCAAAAGCCTTCTCGAATCGTACGGCAACAGGTTGCTGAACCTTAATCTCCACGTCGTTCTTACTCACTTTTCCGCCATTACGTTTAATCATCTCTAGCGCATGGTTGAAGCTCATTTTATATACACGGTTCAACGATGTTTTAGTGTATTTGAAATCGATGTCTTCCGCTTCAGCCAATCCCATTTTCCAATATTTAGGGATCTTGCTGTAGCCATACATCGTGCCCAGGATACCTGCGGCACTTGCCGGATTACAGTCTGAATCCTGACCAGCACGTGTAGAAATCTCTAAGGTTTGTGTGAAATCACCCGCGCCATATAAAAGGCCAAGCACAACATAAGCCGCATTCACTTTCGCGTCGATGTTGTAAGGCATGTGCACGCCTTCAGGACAGCCAACTTCTTCAGCCCATTTTTGCTGAATTTCAAACCAGTTGCGCTTCCAGTTGTCCGGATGTTCTTTATGCCACTGAATCACATCAGCAATACATTGATAGAATTCGCTTTCTGCCGGAATAGTCTTCAATGCTTCCGTAACGATGTAATTGATGTCGTCAGAAACAAAGGCTAAGGTGTACATGGCGCCAATATAAACACCACCATACCAGCCGTCGCCATAGTTCATGATGTGACCGATCTTATCACTGATATCCGACGCGGTATTTGGCATACCAGGACTCATTAAGCCCGCGAAGTCAGCCTCGATTTGATAGTCAATATCATCCGCATGCGGATTGTTCTTCCAGTGGCCCGATTCCGGAGCCTTTATGCCTGTCAAAATATTATAGCGTGCAGCTTGATTCGCGTGCCATAGCGAGTAGCTTGCATTCGCAAATGCATTCGCGAAAGAGTCTACTGGTGCATCCATACCCACACGATCATAAACCTCAACGAAGGTCAGATCCATATAGATATCATCATATAAATGCGGATTATGAACCATCGTACTTTTGATATAGCCATCGTACCAGGCGAGGTTCTCATAGTCTTGAATGAACGTGCCACGGTATCGGAATTCTGTTGGACCACCAAAGGTTACACCAATGGTCTGCCCCGCCCATCCGCCTTTAATCTTATCTTGTAATTCCGCCTTTGTCAGCTTGACTTTCGCAGGCTGTTGGGCAACGACTACATTGCCAGCACAGATTAAACCAACTCCTAATAAAAGGGTACTCCAAAGCGATCTTTTCATGTTTTTCTTTTTATTATAGGTTTGTATTTATTTTCTTTTTGAATGTTACAACTAGCTCCCTGACCAAATAATAAGGCCCAACCCGGCGATAAAGCACAGAAACATCGCCAGCAACAGGGAATTTACCTTACTGTCGGCTCCTTTGAATTCTTTCCATACCAGTACGCCCCATAGAGCAGCGACCAGAGTCGCCCCCTGTCCCAAGCCATAGGAAATAGCTGGGCCCGCTTTACCGGCTGCAATCAGATTTAGAATGTTGCCCAAGCCCCAAATACTTCCACCCAGGATACCAATTAAGTGATAGCGGAATGAACCCGCAAAATACTCGCTATAGGTTAGCGGTTTGCCCTCCAACGGTTTTTTCATCAGTACACTGTTGAAAACGATGTTGCTCAGGAAAATTCCTACAGCAAATACCACAAAAGCGCTATAAGGCGTCATTTTACCAGCCGCCGGCTGTTGGAAATTTTCTAAATCCATACCTGATGCCAGGAAAGGATAGAACGAGGACATCAAGAAACCAGCGATAACCGATATGATGATCCACTTTCCGATGCCTGCTTTTTCGCTTCCGCCTTTATGCTTTTTGAAGGCAACAGCGTTCAGGATGATTGCCAAAGTGACCAAGCCAACACCCAAAAACAAAAGGGTAGGGTCGCCTTTCTGCTGAATCATATAGTTAAAAAACACGCCCGCAACCAAGGCAATACCGATGCCAATGGGGAAGGCAACAGACATCCCTGCTGCCGCAATGGCTGCCGTTAAAAGGATATTAGCCAGGTTGAAGAGCACGCCGCTCAATAAGGCATTTAAAATATTGCTTGAACTCGTCTGGGCTATATCTTCTAGAAAAGGTCTCCCTTGTTCGCCCATGCTGCCCAGAGTAAAGGCGCTCAGTAGGGAAAAAATGAGGATACCGATTACATAATCCCAATAAAAAAGCTCAAAACGCCAGCCCTTTTGACTGATCTTTTGTGTGTTTGCCCAAGACCCCCAACAGATCATGGTGATAAAGCAAAACAGCACTGCCACATTATAATCAGATACAATAAACATAATTCTTCGGTTTAAAGGTTATCCATCCCTAATGACTTAGTCAAAGTAGGTCAGGAGAATTTCATTTCTATATGGAATAGAAGACTGAGCTCCCATTTTTGTCACCGCAATAGCAGCCGCGCGGCAGGCAAAAGTAACCGCATTTTTCAGGCTCTTGCCTTCTGATAATGCAACGGCAAACGCTCCGTTAAATACATCGCCTGCGGCGGTACTGTCTACTGCTTCTACTTTTGGCGCTTCAATATGCTGCACATCGTCTTCCGTGAGCAAAATAGCACCTTCTTCGCCCAAAGTGATAATGACCGTTTTGACCCCCAGCGCTTGAATTTTCTTCGCCGCAGCAATGGCGCTATCCACATCGCTGATGGGATGCTTGGATAAGGCTTCCGCTTCGTGCGCATTCGGTGTAATGATATCTATCTTATCCAACAATTTGGATACTGCCGCATTCATGGGTGCGGGATTTAAAATCACGGTAATCTGCTTCGAGCGCGCATACCTGATGGCCGCCTCGACCGTTTCCATCGGAATTTCCAACTGCACCAGCAATACGCCAGCCTGCGGATACTTGTCGAAAGCATCCTGTACGTTCGCCTCGTTCAAGAAAGCGTTCGCCCCAGGAGCAACAACAATGCTATTTTCGCCCTTATCATCCACCGTGATCAAGGCAATGCCCGAAGGGCTGTTCATCTCTGCATAGATCCCGCCGATATCGACACCTTCATCGTCGAAAATCTTTGATGACTGCTTCCCGAAGATGTCATTGCCTATCTTGCTGATGAACGTTACATCGCCACCGAGACGAGCCACAGCAACGGCCTGGTTGGCGCCTTTGCCGCCGGGGTTCATAAAAAAAGTACCCCCCAAAACGGTCTCCCCTGGTTTAGGAATATGATCTGTTTTGACGACCATGTCCATATTTGTGCTGCCGACTACGACTATTTTATTTTTCATGTTTGCTTAGGTTTATTTGAAAAGATTCCTAAAATTAAATGCAAACCCATAAATAAAAAGACAAAAAGTTTAGTTATCATATATTCCTAATTGCAATAAATGCTATTAAGTAAGGTTGCATTTTATTAATAATTAGTATATTAGTGTTTGTAAAACCTACAATTCTCGATAAACCTATGTCCTACCAAGATCTTGAAAAACTGATATATTCCCTGTCCTCATCGGAGAAAAAGCAATTCCAGCTCTATACGAACCAATCGAAGAATGAAAAATACTATGCATTGCTCTTCCAAATCATTCTGGAACATAGAAACAAGCAGGGTTCCCAATGGCAGCAGGATTTTCGACAGCGATATCCCGGCGTATCCTTAGAAAGCACGGCAAATTACCTCTTTAAAGTACTTACCGATGTGCTGTTGCAAATCCGGATCGAACAAGACTCCTGGTTTCAACAGTATTATGGTCTGATGAAGGCGCGTTTATGTTTCGAACGCTCTATTCCAGACAAGGGTCTGAAAGAGATACAGGCGGTATATAAAAAAGCGAATCAAACGGAAAACTTCATTAATAAATACAGCGCGTTGCGCATGGAATTGGACGTGCTTCACAGTTCAAAATTCTCGAATTATAATGAGCAGGAAATCGTCGACAAGCAAATGGAGGCGAAATTGGCGCTTCAATCCATTCGCGAAGTGCAGGAGCATTACAGTCTTTACGAGCAATTAAATATCCGTTTGGCCCATAACCCTACATTGGATCAATATACAGATGATTTGATCCTTGGCGAGTTGAGTTTATCTTTTCGGGGCAATAAGAGCCGCTTCGAAACACAGAAGCTACATTTGCTTTTTCAGGCTTTTTATTTCATTCATAAAGGCGAGTACCGCTCGGCATTGCAGATTTTTAAGGAGCTCTCGAAGTTATTTGAAGCGAATCTTTCCATGTGGAACTTCCCACCCTATGATTACCTATCAACATTAGATGGTATCTTGAACAGTCTTGGAAATATGAGGCAATACACGGAAATGCAGGGTTACATTGATAAACTGGCTGAGTTGCAGCGAGGCAATTATACCGAACATTTTCACAACCTGGCAAAGCTTACTATCGCTTGCTATGAATTGCAGAAGCTGCTTGGCGAGCGGAAGATTAGCGAAGCGGCAGAATTTATCCAAAATGCCAAAGAAAGTCACCTGCAGATCCATATCGGGGATGTGGAGAAGACCATGGAATGGTATTTCTTACTGGCTTCCACCAGTTTCTATTCCGGTAATTATGCAGCATGCAAAAAGATATTGAATGAAATGTTTGATCATTGTGTCCATGGCACGCGCTACAGCATTTATCGAGCGGCCAAATTACTCTATCTAAAAACAATATACGAGCTGCACGATTGCGATTACATGGAATCGGAAGTGCGCGCACATAAAAGGCAGTTGCAGAAACTCGGCAAGCGGTATAACACGGAAAACATGGTATTTCGATTAATTGCGACCGAACCAAAGCGGCGTGGCAACGAATGGAAAAGGAAAACGCTCGGCAGCTATCAAAGTCAATTGATGGAACTGCAAGCCAACCAAAAGGGCGAGCCACTATTGCGTTATTTCGACTATGAGAGCTGGGTGAACCGATTACTGAAAACCTAACAGCATGCTAGGAGCGTTTTTTTGCGCGCTGAATCAGTTTTAATAAATAGTCTCTGTTTTTTGAAGAGCTGACACCTTTTGGAAGGCGGCTACCTATGCTGCGGTTCATATACAATATTCCCGAGCGTCGGCGGTGCTGATCTTTGATATGTCGTTCGATAACCTCCAAGTGTTGTTCATTATATGCCCATAGCAGTCCATGCACCGTGTCCATTTGATACCAAACGCTGAAACCAAAGAAGGGATCGATTGGCGCATTCATATGGAGAACGCGACCGTATACAGCTTTCCCACGGCTGTTCTGGTAGAAGAGAACTTTCGGTGTATTCGCCAGCCGTATCGCATATCCGCAAGAAGAACACGAAAACCGAACCCGCTCTTCGATTTCATCTCTCGACGCATTCGCCATCGCCCCAATAACCAATGCTTTCTTCTGACATTTTGGACATAGCACATCAATGCGCTCTATAAAATCGCTATTTTGAACCGAATAGGCGTTAACTGACTCCATTTGTTAATTCGTAGATCGTTTTTATTGTAGGGTAGATGGTCATATCTTATTGCAAAGATAGAGCTTGATAAGCGCAGCACTAATACCTAGTATCAGGTATTTTTTAATGTTTGGTTATTCATTGTACGAGAATCTGACGGCTCTTGTTTTGGTTAGTCCCCTTTCAAAGCCCTTTCAAACCCAATGTATAACCCTTTCATAACCGCTCGGAAAGGGCTAAGCATTGGGTGTGGAAGGAGAGAGGATGGGGATTTAGACCTTTGATATTAGAACGTGTCTTGAACCAGGATAGGAAGGATTTAAGGGTTGGCAGTATCGGGCGTGTTGTCTTCCGTTCCTGATATTCAAAACAGACAGGGGTCTAAAATCTAACGTCTAAAATCTCATATCTAATATCTAATTATGGAATCTTCTTTGTTTTTTTGATTACTTTTTCCCTATAATCGTGGGGGCTGCATTTCTTTTCGATCTTGAAATGCCTGTAGAAGGAAGCTCGTGAATTGAAACCACATTGAAAGGCCAGTTCGTCGATAGCGATATTCAGCACCTCTTTTTCCAATTCCAGACAAGCCGCGTCGATTCGTAGAATATTGATGGCTTGTATAAATCCGAATCCAAATAAGCTTTTGAATAATAGATTAATCTGTTGCTGCGTTAATTTGAGATCTTTTTTTATTTTCTCGACGTTGAAGGCAGCGGCTAGATAGGGGTGAGTTGCGAGATATTGCAAGATTTTCTCTTGGTCGTTGCTGTGGGGGAGGTTTGTTTTAATCCCGATGGAGGGAATCGCTTGCTGAATATGATTAATCCTGCTGATCAAGCTGCTGTCGGAACTGAGATGACGATTCAGGAGGTTGAAGAAATAGTTGTGTATGATTATCATGACGATCAACATGATCAGGTAGACGAAGTTGCTGGATGCGCCATAGGTTTTAGACAGCGAAGATCCGTTGTAGGACAGGGCATAGGGTATTTCGAAGGAAGCCAACAGCAGCATCATCATGGTAAAGAAGAAGTACTTTTTTTGATTCGGATTATTCTCTCTCACCTTCGAGGTTGCTTTAAACAAAAGGACGGTGGGATAGAGAAGCCAACTGATGCCAAAGGAGATGTATAAGATTTTTAGATAAGCTATGCCGTATAGGTTTCTGAATTCTTCGGAAACAAGAAAGATAATATAGACGCTTAGAAATAAGAAAAAGGGCAGAAGATTGTAGAAAAGGGTCTGTTTCGAGAATTTGTCGTGATCCATAGAAACAAATAACTGGAAAAGTAAAGGGCCGTAAATCAGGCCGACCGGCGCGCCCAGATCGACATACCTTAATTGGGGTATAATTTCTCTGAAGATGCCCCCATAAATCGCATGAAGTCCAACAAGGCAGTTGAAAATAAGAATGACTTCGTCGAATTTTGTTTTTAAGGGGAGTCGTTTGTAGTAGCGTAAATTAATACAGCTAAAAACGACGATAACCGTAAATAAGATTAAACTGAACATGGCAGTCGATTTAAGGCAGATGTAAATTTCCTCTCGTCCTCCCGAACCTATCGCCAAAGTTAATCATCGATAGGCATGTGTGATAAACAATTTCTTAAAATCTGTATCAATTTTCTCGATTTGAAGAGAATCGGCAAGATGTTGCGAAAAAATTGAAGCCGAAGAAGGACGAGCTGTGAATACCTGCATACAGATTGTTCGGCGCTCTGCGTATATATTTTACCGCTTTCCTCATAAAAATATCCTATTCTCATAACAAAATGGTTACAATGACGTTAAAAGTATAGCCGTTCGTTCTGCTGTGTAATAAATTAGGATGCTTTTTCCTTATTGCTTAAACGTTTTACCTAAACCGTCCATAGCCGTTATACGTAGAGTGATTTATGATTACGATTCTTTTAACATTTTATTTAAACATATGATGCAAAACCTCTATTATTCACTCTTCATGATCTGTGCGCTGATATTTTATGGGCAGCGTAGTGAGGCAAAAAATCTAAATAGCCTCCATCGGAATCACTTAAATTCGACTAAGCTGAAGTCCATTGCTAAGTTAGACTCTATCAAAATTACAGGAAAAGTAACTGACGCCAATGGCACTGCCTTGGAAGGGGTGGTGATTACGGAGAAGAACACGACGAACTCCAGTATTTCCGATAAAGATGGTGCTTATGAGCTCTCCGCGGGAGCTAGCGGCACCTTGGTGTTTCTAAAGTCAGGCTTCCAAACAAAAGAAGTGCCCGTAAATAATCAAAAAGAAATTATTGTGAGCTTATTGGCTGGTGAAGACAAGCCGGAGGCTGCGGCTGAGCAGGACACTTTGAAAAAAGAAGTGCCTGATACGGTTGCGAAGCAAGTTCCCAAATCTAATGTACAGGCTCCGACAACGCAAGCTCAGGGTACCGTTAGTGGTACAGTTTCTGGCCCGTCGGGTCCTTTAGCTGGCGTTACGGTACAGGTGCGGGGCACGAGTGTGAGCAGCAGTACCGATCAAGACGGGAAGTTTGAAATTGCGGCGTCGCCAGGGCAGACCTTAACCTTCAATTCGGTGGGCTATGCCCCTAGTAGTCGGACAGTGGGCGATAGCAAGACGCTTCAGGTTACTCTCGAAACGGAGACCAATACCATTGAATCAGTACAGGTCGTTGCTGTTGGTTATGGTACGATGAAACGTGCAACCTTGCCTACGGCGGTATCCAGTATTGGCGCCTCGGAAATTGAAAATGAAGTGTTGCCAAGTATTACACAAGCTATCCAAGGGAAAGCCGGCGGTGTGCAGGTGACGCAGAAATCGGGTTCTCCAGGTTCAGGAATTAATATCCGCGTGCGTGGTACGACCTCTATTAATGCGAGTTCAGATCCCTTATATGTGGTTGACGGTATTCCAGTGAACAGCACGACAAACTTTACCGGGGGTTCGAGCTTTGAGCTTGGAGGTGGAACGCAGGGTATCAATGTGTTGGCATCGATCAACCCTTCGGATGTGCAATCCATTGAGATATTGAAGGATGCGGCTTCGTCATCCATTTACGGATCCCGCGCGGCTAATGGCGTGGTGCTGATAACGACAAAAAAAGGAGTTGCAGGCAAAAGTGAGTTTAATTTCAATATGTATGAAGGCTTTTCGAATGTTCCGCGCGAGCGCTATCATAAAATGATGAATACCACGCAGTATCAGGATTACATGACTGATATGTATAAATATGTGAAGGAGAATAATCCCAATGCGACGATCCCTGATCAGATTTTTGCAAATCCGGATGTGAATACGGACTGGCAGGATGCGATCTTCCGCACCGCTCCAACGAGAAGCTATGAGCTATCGGCGAGCGGCGGCAGTGAGAAAACGCAGTATTACACTTCAGTTGGCTATATGCGACAGGGGGGGGTATTGTTGAATTCTGATTTCAACAGGCTGAGTGGCCGTTTAAACCTGAATCATCAGCATAATGAGAAGTTGCGCTTTGCTGCTTCGATTAACCTGACACGTGCTATCAATCAGCGGGTTCAGGAGGAAAACTCCAAAGAGGGTCCGACGAAGAACGGGATTTTCTCGCCACCTAATATCGGAATCTATGATGCGCAGGGGAATTATGCTTATGATATGGTCACGAGAACCCGTGAGAACCCTGTAGCGATGTTAGAATTGCCGACCAACGAAGCGAATACTTTCCGTGCATTAGCGAATGCAAGTGCTGAGTATAGCTTTATTCCTGAATTAACGTTGAAGACGAGCTTTGGAACCGATATCAGTTTTATCGACGAGACCTTCTTTATGCCACCAATCGGGCTTCGCTCCTGGGCGAGTCGTGGAGGTGTAGGCGCAAGAAGAAATACCAGAGACCAGTTATGGATCAATGAGACGACTTTGACCTACGATAAAACGGTAGGCGATCACTACTTCAATGCCTTAGCAGGGTTCTCGGTGCAAGAGTCTCGATTGGAATTTGTACATGGGCAGCGTTCGAATTTTCCGAGCAACGATATCAATCAGCTCGTTGCGGGCGGTATAGTCGATAATGCGAACGCCTTTCCTGAGGAATGGGCAATTGCGTCGGGGTTTGCCAGGGTAAATTATAATTACTTGGAAAAATATATCTTAAATCTAAACTTGAGAGCTGATGGCTCCTCACGATTTGGTGCGGATAATCGTTGGGCATATTTCCCATCGGTTGCTGCTGCCTGGAGAATTAATCAGGAGGATTTCTTAAAAGACAATAAAACCTTCAGTGATTTGAAGCTTCGTGCAAGCTGGGGTATTACCGGGAATCAGAACATTGGTAACTATGCTAGCCGTTCTCTGTATTCTGCGGGGAATAACTACATGGGCGTACCGGGATTTGTTCCGAATGTCTTGGGAGATCAAGGCTTGAAATGGGAAACGACCATGCAGTGGAATGTGGGTACCGATGTTGGTCTTTTCAATAACCGAATCTCTTTGTTGGCAGATTATTACCATAAGAAAACGACTGACCTGCTATTGGGCATGCCGATTCTGCTGAGTTCAGGATTCGGGACTTATTTTACGAATGCTGGTAATATCGAGAATAAGGGTTTTGAGTTCGAATTAAGTTCAAAGAATTTAGTCGGTGAGTTTAAATGGTCAACTTCCTTGAACATGACTTTCAATAGGAATAAGATTTTGAAGCTTGCGGATGGTGTTGACGAAATGTTCGGTGGTATCGAAGGGGTGAACCGTGCGCGGATAGGCGAGCCGCTGGGTGTTTTTTACGGATATAAAGCGGTAGGTGTGAATACGCAGACGGGTATGATCGATTACCAAGCTCATGACGGCTCTGTTGGTCCGCCGAAGGATAATAATTTCTATAAGATTGGCGATCCGAATCCCCAGTTCTTCGGAGGTATCAGCAATAACTTCAGCTACAAAAACTTTGATTTAAGTATCCTGGGGCAATTTACCTATGGCAATGATATTCTGAACTATGGTTTAGCAAATGGTTTGGAAGGCTATAATGTGAGCTCGAATGCATTCGTAGACTGGGAGCGGAGATGGAGACAGCCGGGCGATATAACCGATGTACCTAGACCGACGCCGAGCAACTCCGACAATGGTAAAGTATCTACTCGATTTATTCAGGATGGTTCTTTTTTCAGGATTCGTAATGTTACTTTTGGCTATACCTTGCCAGAGTCTATTTCGGAAAAAATCAGAATGAAAAAGCTTCGTTGGTATTTCACCGTGCAGAACGCTTATGTCTTTACGAACTACAGAGGTTTTGACCCCGAAGTAAGCTCGAGCCATGGCGGCGCGAATGCAGGTCTTATTTATGGATATGACTATGGAAGTTATCCGCAGCCAAGAATGTTTACTACCGGCTTTAACATCACGTTCTAACTATAATTGCAAAACACATGAAAAAGAATATAATCAGATTATTAATATGTTGCGGGTTAGGGCTATCGGTTTCTTCCTGTGATAAGTTTTTGGATCGCGAGCCGTTAGGACAGATCGGTGCGAGCGAATATTTTAAGACGGAAACGAATGCGAATTCTGCAGTCATGGGAATGTACCGGACGATGATGAATTCCTTTTCTTTCGGGCAATCCTTTATTACAGTTCCGGAGTTCTCGGCGGTTCATATTGAGCATTCCGCGAAATTTCAGGAGTACGAGTTGATGGCGATTCATAAGATCAATACGGTGAATCCATGGATGAAGAATATATGGCAGGCGGCCTATACAACCATTAACGCGGCAAACAATATTATTGCGGAGGTTCCTAATATGGCTGAGGGATCGATTTCGAATGAAAAGAGAGATCAGTTTGTTGGGGAAGCGAAGTTTGTGCGCGCGTTGAACTTTTTCTTCTTGGTTCGTGCGTTTGGTAATATACCAGTGCCATTAACGGCGACGAAGGAGGGGACAGCTCATGATTTGGATCAGTCGGCACCTGCCGAAGTGTACAAGCAGATTGTTCAGGATTTGACAGATGCGAGCAGCTTACTGCCTGTGAATAATCCGAATACGGGTGATGCCGTTCGTGGAAGAGCTTCGCATTGGGCAGCAAAGGCGCTGTTGTCGAAGGTTTACTTATATCAAGGTTCATTGACGAATGATTACTCAAAGGCAGCAAGTTTAGCGGAGGAGGTTATCAAATCTGGCAAATATTCGTTGGCTAGTGATTTCAGCTCGATATGGATAACAGAGAATAGTGCGGAAGCGATTTTTGAGCTTCAGTTTGATGGTCAAGCAACTAATCCCTTGGCCTCTGTCGCAAATAACAATGCGAGTGTTTTGTTCTTTGCAAAAGAGCCTTTCATTGATGGCTTGTTTGAGGCGACAGATAAGCGGAAGGCTTTTTCCTATAAAAAAGAGGCTTTGAAGACTGACCCAAAGACTACGAGAGCGTTTATGGGGAAATTTCCAAACTTCTCTCCGGCCAGTCAGAACTTTCCAGCAATCCGATTGGCGGAGCTGTATTTAATTCATGCGGAAGCGAAAGCCAGAGTTGACAACAGTGTCAGCGCGGCATCTTACGCTTCTTTGAAAATGGTTCAAGATCGCGCAGGTATCAGCAAGCCGATCAGCACCTACACAAGCTTGGCGGATTATATTACAGCCATACAGGATGAAAAAGAGCGAGAGCTAGTTTTTGAGGGGGAAACTTGGTTTGATCAATGCCGTACGAAATACGCTTTGAAAAAGCACAGTACGTTGACCAGTGAGAACTTTTTCCTATATCCAATCCCTGTGGATGAGATTAATCAAAGTAGTAAATTAAAGCAGAATCCGGGATATTAATAGGATTCGATAGGTATAGCGCTCAATAGCATTGGGCGCTATATTTTTTTCTAGATAGTCGGGTTTTAAGTGTCGTGAAGAAGTGTGTTACGGCTCGATGGATCGAAGAAATTGCTCCAGGTCGCTTTCTTTCGGTAGTTCGAATTTCTGTTTTAAGCGGTATTTGAACATTCTTACACTTTGAGCTTCAATATGCAGCACCTGCGCTATTTGTTTCGTGCTCATCTGAAGGTAGATATATGCGCAATATCGTAAATCAAGGGCGGTAAGTTTATTATTGGATTTCTCCATGAGGCGTTGGAAGAAGTTGGGATGGAGTTGAGAAATCTGCCAGCGAATGTCTTCGAAGTCCGCATTTAGCAGCGCTTCTTCTTTTAAAAGTTTGTTGATGTCTTGTGCATCTCCTGCTTGCAATTTCAGTTTAATCTGCTTGAGCATGTCATTCTTATGCTCAATTAATAAGCTATTAGCTAAAGCTTCTTTTTGTAGTTGCTGATGTTTCAATTCGAGTAGGTCTTGTTCGGCTTTTAGTCTAGCCTGCTCTTCTTTTTCTAGCCGTACCTGCATCTTTGCTGTTTGTTCAGCATCCTCCTTTTCCTTAGCGAGTTTCTTTTCCCGCTCGATGGAGTAGCGTAATTTATAATGATACGACCGGAACATAAATCCTAATCCCAACAAAGCCAATAGCGCCACGCCTCCATAGAGGTAGTTCATGGTTTGCCGTAGATTCGCGGTTTCCGTCAAGAGTTTGAGCTGCTGATCCTTCTTTTCTGTCTCGTATTGCATTTCAAGCTTCTGCGCATTGAATATCTGAAGCTGATCAAAGTTCTTTTTTAACACTTCTTCAGCTTTTTCTTGACAGGCTATCGCTGTTGGGTAGTCCTTCTTTTTTTTACTGATGTCGACCAGGCCTTTATATAGCGTATGCTCTAACCAAAGCATGCTATTGTCGTTTTGCTGCTCAAATTGTTTAACCTTCTAAGAGGTAATTTTCAGCGGTTTCCAGATCGCCCTCCGGCATAGCAAATTCGCTCTTTATTCCGTATATATTCACCCAGCGTTTGAACGGCGCTCGCTTTTCCTCTAAGGTAGTCTCCGCTATTTTAAGATATTTGTAGGCCTCGACTTTTCGGGTAGTCAGGGACTCCGAGGAATGTTCTAGGAGATAATTTGCGAAATTGATCATCATGATGACCAGCGTGCTGCCGCTCACTTCTGTGGGATGGCTTTGATATGTTTTATATGCTTTTTGTAGGTAAAATTGATTACTATCCAAGTCGGATACTTTGTTGTTTTCTCGGAAGCGAAAGAGGTAGATGGCAGATAGACCTAGATCTACATTGGCTTTGTAATTAGGATTTCCACTTTGCTGCGCATACTTATCACATTCTTTGATATACTGCATCATCTTATCTTCGTCCTTCCATCCGCTATAGGTAGCATATAAGAGGTAGTTTAGATGATACTTGAGGTCTAGGTGTCCTTCTTGGTTTTCTATAAGTTGGAGCCCTGTTATAGCGTCTTTTACCACCTCGTCCGGCAAATTGAAAAAGCTATTTAGCAGACTTTTGAATCGAAAAGCTACCGCTTTGGAAACCGGGCTCTTCGCATTCGGTAGAAATTCAAGGCTTTTTTCAATAGCTTCTCTCGCCAATTTCACACTGTCAATATTGATATAAAGCCCGCCTAAATATCCATAAAGCTGTGTGAGATCATCCTCCGTATTCTTTGGATTAGCAATCGCGTTCTCTATAGTTTTGATACCCTCATCAAACTTATTCTTCTGCGAGAGTTGCTCCACCTTACTTATGCACTTTTCAGTAGATTGGCGTAGCACTTGCGCATGGGTAGAGAATGATAGCAGTGATAAAAAGGTGAGAATAATTCGCATAGGTGATTGACTATTAGTATATACAATCTATAAATTATTTTCTAAATAGCCCTGATGGGATCAGTTTGAAGCGAGTGCGTTTATTGGACTAAAAGTCCGTGGAGCACTTTCAGGTACATTTTGGTAGATAAAATGTATATACGAATGTATGTAGTCTGTATTGGAGTATAACAAGCGATTAGCCCCAAATGTAGCAGATATGGTCACATTCGTTAAATCAAGTTCTCATGCATAATTGGTATTCAATAAGTACATAAAAAAGCCGTCTTTATGGACGGCTCTAAATGTCTTTATTTTTTGAAAGCTTATATAACGCGCTGCGTTCTAGTACGCAGCTCTTGCTTAATTTCTCTTAATTTTAATAATCCTGGAAGCGTACTTAAAATAGATGCAATCACTAACACAGGCAATACAATATCCTGTTGTTGATTCAAATAGATCGTTGCGAAGCTCAACATGATGATATTTAACATCAAAGAAGCTAATACGAAATTATAACTATTCCTGCGTTGAATATTTAGTTGTCTATTGCTTAACTCAGAGACATTATAATTCTTCATGATCTATTTCTAAATTTTAACCTAGCATCAGTACACATTTTAGTAATGTACCAATGGAAAGTTTAAACTTAGGAAATAGTAGGAGTAAGTGCAATAGTTTTTTTTACTTTTATTCAAAGCTTTTTAAAAGATTAAAGAAAAGCTGTAGAAAATAAGCCACATGCGCTATCGATTTTCAGTCATTACATAACATTTGTAATGTATCATGTAACAACCGCCATTACACGTTTCTGCCGGACGCGTAATGGCTTATTGGGGATAACCTTAAACAATCAATGTTAAAATCATCAAAAAAAACAGTGTTGTTTAAGCCAATTGGTTGTCTACATGTTTGCATGTTTTAATTTCCTGCTGTTCTAACGCATCGCACGTTTTTAAACGGAGTTTGAAGGATGTTGAAACTTCCTATGATATTGATGTTTAGCAATTCAGTTTCCATTCTATTGAAGAAGGCGTTTGAGAGGTAAAGCTCTGGAACCTGCATTAATCAACGGAGGTAAAGCTATTATCTCATTGGAAGTCCACACGTTAGCAGAGTTTCCGAAGCTATTTCCAAAGTCTAAGCTTAGTAGCTCAAATATACTGATTGCATTACCCTGTCCATTGTAGTTGAAACGGAGTTTATTGCTCGGGTAAGGAGCTGCTGTTCCGCTAGCGGGGTATTCATAATAGCCCAATCCACCGACATTTCCCCTACTTCCCGAATGGGATAACAGATTGTCGTAGTCTGCTTCCGTAGCAATGCGCCATACGCCTTCCGGATACACTAAGCTGCATGGGTCTACATCTTGATCTCGAACGGCCCAGTTTTCAGGAAGGTGCGCTTTGAAAGCGAAGTAACTATTACGACTGCTATTGTGGTTGTAGGTGTGGTTAAAACGGTAAGGGTTGTGCCCCGCTTCATAATAGATATTCTGTCTTGCCCATTTTACGGTTCCCACGGTTAACGCGGATTCGATCATATCTACACTAACTGTACGACTTACTCCTAAAGACGAATTAGCTAAATTGACCGACGAAAGCACAACTGGCGTCGTAAAACTGCGTATACTGCCGTCATCGATATGGATGCTGAGTTTATTTAAGATAACCTGAAAATTGTTGATTGTATTCGGATTAGCGGTATAAAAGTAAGCAACGTTGCGGTCGCCATAAGCATATCCCGGCACTTGTTGAAAGTTAGAAGATACCGGCGTTGCGGAATAATTTCCCTCGTTGCTGACTGCGCCAGTAAATAGATTTAATGTCACTTTCCCAAAATAATTACCACCAAACGTAATCTCCGCGGCGCTCAGGTCTGCAAACATTCCCATGGTGTTTAGCTCGACGGCAACTCTGGATAACTTATGTTTAAAAACAATACCTAATGGCGTGTTTCCCGTATTGGCCACTTCTATGGTGTCTGTAGCATAGAGTAAGTCATAGTCTCGCCTGTAGGTATGTTTGGAGAAAGGGGGGCGGAGACATTCGGCAATGGGATGCTATTATCTCTATTGTAGGAGTATGCGATCCATCGATAGCTAGCACCTTTTACAACATCAATCTTTAGCTCCGTGCCGGCGGTCGCTTCGACATTCGCATGCAAACTGCCATCCATATTGCAAAGCAGCATCCTGAAGAGGATTCCTGAGGCTACAGACTCTGCTCTGATACCTCCAGACGACTGCTTATTCTTACTTGATGATATCAGCCTGATCTTATCGTTTGTCTTATATTCATCGCGTTTAACATCGATGACATAATCGAGCGCCCCCTCGGTTTGGATGGTCGGGCGAGTAAGTATGGAACTTCTCACGTTGCTTGATGCCTTTTGGCCGTTTGGATTATCTTCAGTCGCGATAGTCTCAGTTCCGAGAATGGAAACCGTCAATCCTGCGAGTTTAGATGGGTCGATCTCGTTAGAAACTTCCCTAGAGCAAGATGTTAAAATGAAGATGTAGAGGATCAAAAGCCCTATTATTTGAAACCTCTTATATATAATACGTTTTTTCATGTGAAAATCTATGTCGATTGTAGAAATAATTAAGGTTAAAGTTCTCCTCTTACGGTATCTGAAGATTGTTCCGCGCCCCAAGGGTCAACGGCTGGCGTATATTCATTGGAGGAGTTCTCACCTCCGGATACTGTTGCCGACGATTGAGCAATACCCGACTCCAGTTCGACAAACGTCCAGCTTATTTGAGCGCTTTTGTATTTTTGTTTCTGTTGTTCCATGTTTTTCAAATTAAGTTGTATGTGTTCTGTTGTTGCTCGGTATAATCAACAAGTCATACAGCGTCATCAGAGATACCATATCCGATATCGAGATCTATATCTCCGGTCCTAATACGGGGCACAGCAAATAGATTCGATCCAGTTGACTTGTTCGATGACTTTTAAAATGAAAAACAGTAAAAAATGCTTGCTACTTTACACGAAACGGATGCCGTGTCCGGCTCCTTGTGCTCGATCGCTTTATAATGTTTAGCAGGCAGAGAAAGATTTTAGAAACGATTCGAAAATCTTAATAATATCTTAATATTTAAAATTTATCCTTTTCAAATATTTTTTTAAAATAATGCAAATATAATAACAACATGATTATGTTGGTATCTGGTAATAATGATTTTTGAATAAAAAGACCTTTCAACCTACTCTTTTGGAGGATTTACGGCTATTTATTTTGTGATTTTTAGCAATTCATCTTCTCTTTTTTATGTCTCGAAATAGTGAGGTGTAGACGGATTGTATATGGCCGTTATAAGCGCTGTAGATGGTTTATCTATGCTAAATCTAAGGTTATCAAAGAAATAACATTCAACTTAGGGTCGTACTAAAAATCGAATTATTATGAACGGAAAAACACATTCAATACTAAGCTATTTAGGGATTTTATGGCTGGTTGCATTTTTTGCAGGGAAAGACACGAGAGATGATCTAAGCAGGTTCCATCTTAAACAGGGTTTCGGACTTTTTATTATTGGAATTATCTTCAACGTAGTTGTTATGATCATTGCGATGGTAGCTCCATCTATCGGGCTTATTTTAAGCTATTTCGGAATCGCATTCGTCGTTTTGATGATTATTGGAATCATCCATGCTGTTAACGAAGTTAAAAAGCCACTACCTATTATTGGAAATGTGTTCGTCGACAAGTTCGACTTTGTCTAGCGGTCGTTAAAGTTGCCCCTTATTGTACTAATGCGTTTGAAAGTACAATAGGGGGAACTTAAAACTTCAATCAAAATTTAAATTAGTGACGGAAAGAGGTAGCAACTTGAGAGAAGTTACATTTTATAGCTTAATTAATGACAAACCTCAACCATCTTTCAAGAAATGTTGAGTTACTTTTAGTTTTATTTAATATTATTTTAATATTGTAGAAAAATTTATACATTTACCCTGA
The DNA here is from genome assembly GCA_002354335.1 of Sphingobacterium sp. UBA2700. Classification (GTDB taxonomy): domain Bacteria; phylum Bacteroidota; class Bacteroidia; order Sphingobacteriales; family Sphingobacteriaceae; genus Sphingobacterium. The sequence goes on from DELI01000007.1 coordinate 99,863, forward strand.
GCATTTAAATTATGAAAAGCAATTCTTCTCGGGACTTGCATCATACACTAATAACGAAACAAAGGGTAAATCATAATGGTAGTCGCGGATAAGGTATTATTCACAAAATACTATAAACTGCTGTGTTTCTTTGCATGGAAGATGGTAAAGGATCAAGCGCAAGCCGAAGATCTGGCTCAGGATGCCTTTGTTTCTTATTTTCAAAATAAATCACGCGTATCTACCGACGAAGCTGCTATCAAGTCTTTCCTATATTCCGCAGTCCGTTTTGCTGTATTCAACCAAAATAGAAAAAGTCTTTCTGAGAAAAAATATTGGGAAAGAAGTCCGTTTTCAGAAGCAGATTCTATCGACTACGAGCACCAAATTATTCAAGCAGAATTCACGTTCGAAATACATGCTGCCCTTCAAAAACTTCCAGAGGCATGCCAGAAAGTATTTACCCTCAGCTACCTTGAAGGGATGACTACGGAAGAAATTGCTAACGAGCTTGGGGTAAGTATCAACACCATTAAAACCCATAAAAAGAGGGGTTTAAAAGCGCTAAGGGATATGTTGCGCCCTGAATTCTTCTCCTTATTTTTACTCTTCTTAAAATAATTTCACTTTTTTTTATTTTCCTGTCACCCCAAAATCCTCTTTGCGTTTCTTAGTCTTAGATCACATGATTATAACCGCAATCAGAATAGCTAAATTATTGGTCAAAAAGTATCGTAACGAACTTACGGACCAAGATCGAATGGAATTAGAGAGATGGTATTCAGCCCATCCTACGAATAAGCCGTTCGAAGATACACTTATGTCCAACGATGTCGACCAAAAGGAGCTTGCATGGTTGGATTCTATAGATAGTGAAGCTGCTTGGAAGAAAGCCGAGAAACGGCACCCTAGAAGAAAGAAAATTATCTATTGGGGTACCGCAGCGGCAATTCTTGCTATTACTAGTTTTGGCTATTTGGCATTAAAAGAAAGATCTACTCTCGAAACGATGCAACAAGATGTCATTGCTTCGGTGATCGAAGAAGATATTAATCCAGCGTTGCTTGGCGCGAAGATCATTCTTGCGAATGGAGAACAAAAGCAGGTTGCTGAGAAATTAAGCTTATCGGAGAGTAGTAATCTTTTTACTACGGAGAGCCAATCTCAGAATTTATCAGCGCGTTCCGTTGTTACCATGTTGAATACGTTGGTCGTTCCTATGGCGAATCATTTTCAACTAACTCTTTCCGATGGAACGTCCATTTGGGTTAATGCTAATAGCGAGTTAAAATTTCCTACAAAATTCAGCGAGAGTGAAAGAAAGGTCTACTTGAAAGGAGAGGCTTATTTCGAGGTTGCCAAAGATGCAAAAAAACCGTTCTATGTAGTGACAGAAAATGGGACAGTGAAAGTTCTGGGAACACACTTTAATGTCTCAGCCTATGGAAATACTTCCAAAACAACCCTTTCCGAAGGTTTGGTAGAGGTTTCTAAATCAGGAAATAGAGAGATCATCAAGCCCGGTGAGAAGGCCGAAATAAGAGGGGATGAGATACAAGTTAAGAAAGCTAATCTTCAAAAAGATCTAGCTTGGAAAAACAATGAATTTTATTTCAACAAAGATAACATCGTAGATATTGCAACCCAGTTAAAGATGTGGTATGATTTAGATGTGTCCTTAGGATCTGATGTATCACTTACAGAAACTTATTCAGGAGAGATCAAGAGAGATTCTAAGTTATCGGAGGTAATAAATATGTTGGAATTCGTCAGCGACTTAAAATTTGCACTGAACAAAAATAAATTATTGATAACCAAAAAATAGATTATGGAAATAAAAATTTACACAAACCAATAGCAATAAAAAAACAGGAGTGTTGCAGCACTCCTGTAAGTTTTATCAAGTTAAAAAACAAATAGTAACCTAATTCATTAACTCAATTATCAAATGTATGAATAACATTTCATTTGGCAAAAGGGCTCGAAACCTCTATGGTTCCCCTTTTGGCATAATTATCCGAATTATGAAAATTACAACATTTCTCTTGTTGGTTTTTATGTCTTGTGCTTATGCCGATGGAATTGCACAAAACGTTTCCTTGCGTCTTAAAGATGCAAAACTAGAGGATGCTTTTCTTTCTATATCAAAGCAAACGAAATATAAGTTTCTATATAGCGACGATGTTTTAAGGCATGCACCTAATGTAAATCTTAATGTTAATAACGCTCCATTAAGGGACGTATTGGCGCAACTATTGAATGATGATAGCTTTTCATTTAAGATTATTGCAAATACCATCTCTGTAAATTACAAGCCATCAACAAAAGTACTCGCGACTACTGTAAACGCTGTTCAACATCAAGTAAGTGGAACGGTGAAAGGATCAGATGGAAAGGCGCTTTCAAATGCTTCTGTTCAAGTAAAAGGCGGTGCTGCAGGAACGTCGACCAGCGACAATGGATCGTATAGTCTTAACGCACCAGCGAACGCTACGTTAGTCGTTCGTTATGTGGGGTATAAGACTAGAGAAATTGCAGTGGATGGTCGCTCGACGATTCACATCGTGTTAGAATCCTCAGAACAAGCTATTGACGAAGTAAACGTTGTTGCAACAGGATACCAAAACTTAGATCGTAAGCTATTTACCGGTGCTACAACTCGTGTTAATGCAAAAGATGCTGAAAGAAACGGGGTGCCAGATATCTCTAGAATGCTAGAAGGTCAAGTGGCAGGTGTTGCCGTTCAAAACGTGTCAGGTACTTTTGGAGCTGCTCCGAAAATCCGTGTGCGTGGTGCGACCTCCCTGTCTGGAGAAAATAAACCTCTTTGGGTAGTAGACGGTATTATCTTAGAAGATCTTGTGAATATCTCAAATGAAGCCTTATCAACAGGGGATGCTAATACCTTAATCGGTTCATCGGTGGCAGGATTAAACCCTGATGATATCGAATCTTTTACCATCCTAAAAGATGCTGCTGCAACAGCGATGTACGGTGCAAGAGCCATGAATGGAGTTATCGTCGTGACGACTAAAAAGGGTAGAAATACAGATGGTAAACCAAATGTAAACTATTCCGGTAACTTTACAACTTACTTGAAACCAAATTACGACCAATTCGACATTATGAATTCTGCTGAACAGATGTCGATTCTGTTAGAGCTAGATAATAAAGGATATTTCAATCACTCTAGTGTTTCACGAAGTTCAAGTGGTGGTATTTTCGCTAAGATGTACAACAAAATGTACGAGTATGATGAGTCGAACGGAACGTTTGGTTTAGAGAATACTACAGAAGCAAAGCTCGGTTTCCTTGAGCGTTATGCGAAGGCGAATACTGACTGGTTCGACGTACTTTTCAAAAACTCGTTATTGCAAGACCACTCCGTAAGTATAACTTCAGGATCTGCAAAATCGCAAACATACTTATCAACAAGTTTTGTACATGACTCTGGACAAACCCTAGGTGATAATGTTAAGCGATATACAGCGAACTTCAGAAACAATATGCGTTTCAGCGAGAAATTCAGCGCTGAAATCTTGGTTAATGGATCCATCCGTGATCAACGTGCTCCAGGAACGCTGACGAGGACTTCAGACCCTGTTTATGGAAAGTATTCGAGAGATTTTGATATCAACCCATATTCATATGCATTAAACACAAGCCGTTTAATTACGCCTTATGATGAATTTGGAAACCTTGAATACAACACCATTAACTACGCTCCATTTAATATCTTAAGTGAGCTTGACAACAACTATTTAAATCTGAACAATATGGATTTAAAAGTTCAAGGGGGCTTGCGTTATAAAATTATTCCGCAATTAACAGCTTCTGTTGATGCAGCTTATCGCTATGCAACAACAGAAAGACAACACTATATCAAGGAAGAATCAAATATGGCAAACGCGTTCAGAGCCGCTGGCGATGCTACAATTGCTGACGGTAACAAATATCTGTACAACGATCCTGATTTACCAAATTCACTTCCTCAGGTTATTCTTCCTGAAGGTGGTTTCTTCAATTCTAACATGAATAACCTGAAAAACTTTTATTTCAGATCGAACTTAGAATTTGATGAGACATTCAAGCAACATCACCGTCTGAATCTATTTGGATCATTCGAGATCAGACATACAGATCGCCAGAATTCCGAATATGAAGGTGTAGGATACCAATATGCTAACGGAGGACTAGTGAATCCAAACTATAGGTTCTTCAAAAAGATGATCGAAGCAGGTGATCCATATTTTGGTATGGGTTATGAGTACGACCGTTTCGTTGCAGGTATGTTCCGCGCAGCATACGCTTATAAAGATAAATACAGTATCAATGCCACCACACGTATTGACGGATCGAATAAACTAGGCGAATCTAAAGTTGCTCGTTGGTTGCCTACCTGGAATGTTTCAGGTAAATGGAATATTGACCAAGAAGATTTCTTCAACGAAGATAATGGTATCTTATCAGCTGTCGGAGTTCGTGCGACTTATGGTTTAGTTGCAAGTCTGGGGAGTGCCACAAACTCTGCTCCTGTATTCTATAACCGTATCTCTTACCGTCCTTACGAAGATGAGAAAGAAGCAATTACATTCATTAGCGGTCTGGAGAACTCAGAACTTACATGGGAGAAATTATACGAGTTAAATATCGGAGCCGACTTACAGTTATTCAATAAAATCGATGTAACTGCTGATTGGTATAAACGTGATATTTTCGACTTAATCGGTACGATCAGAACATCCGGTATCGGTGGACAGTATAACAAGCAAGCCAACTATGCGGATATGAAAGCTTCTGGTTTTGAATTAACGTTAGCGGGATTTCCTATTCGAAGAGAAAGCGGATTTACTTGGAGAACTCAATTCAACTTTGGTATCAACAAAAATGAAGTAACGAAGTTAGATGTTAACCAAAACATTTGGACGCTTGTACGTGCCGAAGGTGCCGCGGTATTAAACCACGCGCAGAGAGGCCTGTTTTCAGCAAAATTCGATGGCCTAGACCCGAATTATGGTTTCCCTACTTTTATCGGAACAGAAGGAATTAAAGATACTTATATCAACCCTCAAAGTGAAGACATCGATTATTTAACGTACCATGGCCCGGTTGACCCAACATTTACAGGAGGTTTCTATAATAACTTCAGATATAAGAACTTTGGTTTAACGGCTTTATTCACATTCTCTACAGGGAACTACATTCGTTTACAACCAACTTATGAAGCGTCTTATAACGATCTAACAGCAATTAGTAAAGACATGGTAAATCGTTGGTTAATACCTGGTGACGAGCAGCTTACTAATATACCGTCTTTGTTGGATGCACATTCAATGAATTATAACGTGTTACGTCCGAATGGATCAGCTGTATCAGCGGTGTACCCTTATAACATGTACAACTATTCTGACCAACGTGTTGCGAAAGGTGATTTTATTAGATTGAAACAAGTACAATTGTCTTATACCCTTCCTCAGAGCATCGCGAACAGATTAAGAATGACAACAGCGCAAGTTTCGTTGGTAGGAAACAACATCGCCTTGCTTTATTCTGATAAGAAGCTTAATGGAGCAGATCCAGAATTCTTTAATAACGGTGGTGTAGCAATGCCAGTTCCAAGACAATACACGCTTTCACTAAAAGTTGGATTTTAATACCTGATAACAATGAAAATTTATAAATATATTCTATTAAGTTTCCTCGGGGTTGGTTCACTAACTTCTTGTGAAAAATATTTAGATCATGCCCCTGATATGCGAACTAAGATCGATAATGTCGAAAAAGTAGCGCAGTTGGTAGGCTCTGCATATCCGAGATATAACTATCTAGCGATGGCAGAATCATATTCTGATAATGTCATCGACAAGGGGGCAGCGATTGGTCATATTGATGATCCTTATGTTTCCTTTTACATGTGGGAAGATGTCGAGGGCAGTGGAAACAATACCCCAACACAATATTGGAATGGCGTATATGAAGGGATAGCAGCTGCAAACCAAGCTTTGGAGGCAATTGCAGACAATAATTTCGGAGCGGAAGCAAACGCGTACAAAGGCGAAGCCTTAGTGGCGAGAGCTTATGGGCATTTTATGCTTTCAATTTTCTTCGCGCAACCTTATAATATTGCCGGTGATAATTCTTCCCCGGGTATTCCGTATGTCGATGCGCCCGAAAAAGTCGCTTTAAAATCCTATGATAGAGAAACGGTAAAGGATACCTACGACAAAATCAGAAAAGATCTTGAAGAAGGTCTTCCATTATTGCAAGGCGGTAAATGGAAAGTTCCAAAATACCATTTTACATCTGCTGCAGCCAACGCTTTCGCAGCCCGCTTTTATATGTTTACGGGCGAATGGGATAAGGCAATTGCTGCTGCAAATAATGTGTTCCCTGGCGGAGACTATGCTGGAAAAATTAGACCGATCACAACGACAATTCAGAATTATAGCCTAGCGCAGCAATTGATTGAGTTGACCAAAGCAGATAAAGATTATAATCTCTTATTGCGGGAGACTTACTCAGTTTATCAAAGAACTAACTCGTCTATTTATTCGAGATTCGGTTATGGGCAGCGAAAATATAATGAGATGTTCAACACACCTGTATTTACAGGAACAACTATGCATTCGAGAGGGATTAGTTATAACTCTGGGCAGCATTACTCGGTGTATATGTACAATGAATATTTCTACTACACGAACGTACAAGCTGGAATCGGCTATCCTTATATTATGCAACCCTTGCTTACTGCAGATGAAGCATTAATCAATCGCGCGGAAGCGTATGTGCAAAAAGGCGATTTTGGAAAAGCATTAGCAGACATTAACCAATTTTTAAGCACAAGAGTTCAAAACTTTGCTATCGGTACGCATGGATTGACCGTGGAGAAAGCTACCAGTTTTTATGGAATAGACGATCCGAAAAAAGCAATAACTGAGGCGATTTTGAGAATCAAGCAAAGAGCATTTATGTCAGAAGGTGTTCGTTGGATGGATATCGTTAGACATAAACTTCCGGTAACTCATGTAGTAATTGCTCCTGATGACACCGAATCTGAAATTGTTCTTGAACCAAATGATTTAAGAAGAGTATTCCAAATTCCTAGTGAAGCACAATTAGCTGGTGTTGAACTTAACCCAAGGTAAAAAAGTTATGAAAAGATTATTCAACTGCATATTAGCACTAACCTTAGGGTTAGGAATATCATCTTGTAGTAAGGATGAAAACTTAGATGTCGATTTAACTAAATATAACTATGACACATTTGAGAAACTTCCAATAGATGATTATATAAATACCAACTTAACGGTTCCTTATAACATTGAAGTGGTATACCGTTTTGACAGAAGTCAAACTGATATCAATAAAAACATATCGCCTCCGAAAATCGAACAAGTTCAACCGGCTGTTGATATGGTGATAAACGGCTTCTTAAAAGTATTTGAAAAGGTCGCAGGCCCAACGTTTATTAAAACTTACACGCCTAAACAATTTGTATTGTTTGGTTCGCACGCTTATAACTCCAATGGGTCGGTGACATTAGGAACCGCAGATGGTGGACGCAGAGTTGTACTTTATGATATCAATAATGTCAATCCTAACAGTCCGACTGATATTAAGCGTCGCTTAAGAACGATTCATCATGAATTTACGCACATCGTCAATCAAATCGTTGCAATTCCTCCTTCTTTTAGAGAGGTTACGACAGACCATGTTGCGGACTGGACCGCCGCTGCAAATACGGACGCGGAGGCTTTGCGCCTAGGATTTATTTCTCAATATTCGAGAAGTAATTTTGGTGAAGATTTCGCAGAAACCGTAGCCCATCTTTTAATCGAAGGTCAAGCGTACTATAATCAACGTATTGCAGCCTCTTCTGAGGATGGTGCAAAGAAGCTAAGAGCAAAGCAAACCATCGTTGAAGACTACTACAAACAGTTCTTTGATATTGATTTTAAAGAATTACAGTACGAAGTTTACTTGATGTTAAACCAGACTTATGGTGACCAAAGTCAGGCGTTTTTGACGAACTTGAAGAACAACCGTGTTGCTTCAATTAACTTCAACTTGGATTCAGGAACTGAATACACCTTGTACGGTAAATCGGTAGCATTTGACGCCGTTTGGAAAGAAGTTAAAGCGAAATTACCTACGATTTCAAACAACGCAGGTCGTCAGGCGGTATCTTTCAACTTAGTTTTCTTAAATGAAAACAAAGTTCAATTGCAGGCTGGGTATAAAAATGCTGCAGGATCTAATCTTGCGGCATGGTATGATTTCACGATGACATACAATACTGATGGCACAATCAAACTCAAATATGTAGATGAAGGGCTGACTGATACAGGATATGGAAATGGCCGAATTGTAATCGAAGGTTGGAGGGCGTTAATTACGTATTTAGAAACAAATACGTTCAGACCTGATTGGGTGTCTCCAACGATTGTAGGTTATAATAACTCCATGAAATTCGCTGGATTCTATGTTGCTGGCGATGAAACAAATTATTTATATGGTCCAGTTACCTTAAAATAAGAAAAAATGAAAAAGATATTAATATATATAGTTGGCCTTTTCTTATTAGCTGGTTGTGAAGAAGAAAAGGTAGATCTTACGTTCGGCGAAAAGCCCGAAGAACGCATGAGCGAGCGCTTGAATGAGCTTCGTGGAATGTTAACCTCAGCGGAAAATGGATGGAAAGCACATCTAACAACAGGTGCTAAAGGGGGGTATGGATTCTATTTTGATTTTGAAGATGCGAAAAATGTAAAAATGCTTAGCGATCTTACCGCTGCAACTTCTACATCTGCGAATACATCAACATATCGTGTAATTTGGGCAATGAATGCATCTTTAGTTTTTGATACGTTCAATTATTTAACGATGCTTCAGGAACCTTCTGGAAATTACGGAGGAACAGCACCGAACGGATATCAAAGTGATATTGAATTTGAATACGTGAAAAACTCTGGCGATTCTATCTACATGCGCGGGAAGAGGTATAAGCAACCCCTGATATTAACTAAAGCAACCGCGGCGGAAAAGGTTGCTTACAACGATGGATCTTATAAGACATCTATAGATAAAACAACTGCTGTTTACCAATCTTATAGCAACCCTTATATCGAAGTGGATCTTGCCGGCGTTAAAACAAGAATTGCATTGACTTTGTCAAACACATCAAAGACAATTGATTTCGGATCTGTTGATGCTAGTAATAAAGCGATCATTAATACGTCTAAATTTGCATTCAATCTAACAGGCTTCGATATTTTAAGTGGCGGATTGCATAGAGATGTATTATTTACTAGAGGAGAAGTTGAGGGCAATAATCTCTCTGTTTATGACTCCAACGGTACGAAATATCCTGTAATGAGCACTAATATGCCAATCTTGCCGATTGATGTTATGTTCAATTATTCAGGTGCTTTCAACGGAATGGCAATCAATGGTTTAACTTTGCCTCCGGGAATCAATTCTAGCTTTAATGCTACTTGGACAGCGCTTACAAATTTCCATGCTTCGAATAATATGAGAACCGTGTCGCTTACATTTAAATTGACCAGTGCCCGCGTTGCAACTTTGGATGTTCGTTTCACAAATGGCTCAACGGTTTATTCTGCGGCTGCAGACTATAACTATACTTTGGTGGATGGAACACTAACCCTAACCAGCCCAATCTCTACAAATGGAAACTGGAATAATGGATGGGTATCATTGGCAGTGAGAAATTATTTTGACAAAGGAGTCTTTAAATTGACTTATTTGACTAGCTCGGATCCTAACGCAGGAACTATCGGCGGATTAATCAAGTCTAATGACGAGACAGCGATCTTCTACGGAAAGTTAGGAAGATACTAAAAACAAAGTAATCGAATTAACATTCCCTAATCATTCATAAAAAAAGAAAGGCTGCCTATTGGCAGCCTTTCCTATTATCATTCCTCCCGACCTCAACCCTTCTTTAACTTAAAACCCTTTCACTCCCCTTTCACTCCCAATGTATAGCCCAATCACAACCGCTCGCAAAGGGCTTTGATATGGGTCTGAAAAGCTTATAATAAACGACATCCTCGAATCATTCCTCAAAAAGATTCGCTATCTTCAAGTAATAGCCAATCCGAAACCATGAAAGATTATAAACTACTGCTCGCTTATGGCTCCTTTCTGCTCAATGTCGCATATTTTGGCTCTTGGGTATATTGCTCATCCATGCATGAAACCATGGTCGATGCGGTGGTAGCCTTCGAAAAAGTGCCAATCTTTGTACATTTTTATTGGGATGTTATTTTCTTTATCGCAACGATCCTCGCTATCATTGTTTTCGCTAGGCGAAAGGGTATCCTCAGTAAGGCCGCTCTGATCCTGCAGATTCTCTTTGCAAGCGGATACCTGTGGACACATATGTAAACAGCAGGAGATAAGCGTTCTTCGTGGAATCAATCCCTTAAAATACTTTAGCAGTAGATGTGCAAATTTGCTATATTAGCACACAATCTTTATGAATAGAATCGCTGTAAAAACATCACCTCTATCCGTGAAAGATTGTGCTAGTATAAGATAGACGCTGTTATGGCAAAGATTGATATTATCCAATTGGCAAAAGTGCTGAACTTGTCGAAGTCCACGGTTTCTCGTGCGTTTCGGGACAGTAGTGATATCAATCCGAAGACGAAGGAGCGTATCTTGAAGGTTGCGAAGGAACTCAATTACCAACCGAATCATTATGCGAGCAATCTGCGCGAACAAAAGAGCAAGACCATTGCCATTGTTCTGCCAGAACTAGCCAACAACTACTTTACTCAGATTATTCAGGGCGCCGAGAAGGAAGCTAAAAAACACGGATATCATATCTTGATCTTTGTTACCGATGATGATATCGCAAAAGAACGCGATTTCATCCGTAGTCTTGCGAGTGGGCGTGTGGATGGCGTCATTATGTCGGCATCGGGCGAGTCGACGGATCACAGTTATTTGGAGAGCATCAATTACGAGCATCTTCCGATTGTGTTATTCGACCGTATCTATGATGATATAGATTTGCCAAAAATTGTTACAGACGATTACCATAGTAGCTTTATGGCAACGGAGCATCTTATCCAGAATGGCTGTCAGCGTATTGCTTATCTGGTTATCAATAAGGAATTATCGATTGGTAAGACCCGTATGCAGGGCTATGAAGATGCGCTGAAGAAATATAAGATTCCATTACGGAAGCGCTTGATTATTGACTGTTCAAATTCTTATGAGGAAAACAGTGAGATTATTGAGACAGCTATTCGCAAGCAAGCACCAGACGGGATCCTTGCTTCGGTAGAGCGTTTAGCATTTTCAACCTACTATGTGTGTCGACGCATGGGCATACAAATTCCGCAAGACCTCAAGGTCGTATCCTTTTCTAGCCTGGAAATAGCAGGGCTGTTGCATCCTCCGCTATCTGTTGTGCGCCAACCGGCAGTGCTAATCGGGGAGAAGGCTGCCGCAACCTTATTGAAGCAGCTTTCAGGAGAATCATTAGCCGAAGAGGAAAAGTTTGTAATGATGCGTTCGGATTTAGTTGTCCGAAATTCTTCACAAGCTTAAACTAGTCTGCCTTGACGGTCATCGTCGAGGCTGCCGCAAGAAGCATAAAAACTCCCGCCATCGTTAAACAATACACCGCCTGATGTTGAAATACATGCTTCACCAATACCGTACCGAGTACTCCATTGACCAATTGAGGCAAGGTGATAAAGAAATTGAATAAACCCATATACAAGCCCATCTTCTTTGCGGGCACAACGCCCGATAGGATGGAATATGGCGTAGCCAAAATACTTGCCCAGGCAATGCCGACCGCAATCATTGGGATATACAATAAGTTGGGGTCTTGTATAAATAGAATCGATATAAGGCCAATACCTGAAACGCCTAAAGCCAGCATATGCGTTTTCTTTTTCCCTATAGCCTGATAGAGTTTGGGTAGGATAAGGGCGAATATCGTCGCCACCAAATTGTACACCCCGAACAGCACCCCGGTTAAATTTCCAGCATCGGCATACGCTGCGGACGAGGTGTCCGACGTCGGCAGATGGTAAATATGTTGTGCAATGGCGGGCGTCGTGAATACCCACATGGAAAACAAGGCAAACCAAGAGAAGAACTGCACTAAGCCTAGTTGCTTCATCGCTGTTGGCATATTCTTAAAGTCTTTAAAAATAGAGCCGAAGCTATGTGCATGCTGTTCCTCGTCATCAGCATGCTCGTCAAAGGAACGCAGTTCTTCTGCAGAGTATTCTTTCGTCGTGATGACTGTCCACAACAGGGAGAGTACCAATACGATGGCTCCGGCATAGAATGACCAGATAACATTGTCGGGCACATGTCCCTGTTCTGCGATTTTTGATACGCCGAGATATTCGGAAAGCACATAAGGCAAAAAAGACCCTATAATGGCACCGGCTCCGATTAAGAAGGTCTGCACCGCATAGCCATAGCCATGTTGTTCTTTGGGCAGGTTGTCAGCAACTAAAGCGCGGAACGGCTCCATCGAAACGTTAAAAGCAACATCCATGATCATTAGCATTCCGGCGCCGATAAGTAAGGGCGGGATCAGTAGGGTCAGGACGGAAGCATTGGGCATCAGGGCAAGGGCTGCCGCTGCCACCAGCGCTCCGCCTAGAAAAAAAGGTCTGCGTCTTCCCAATCTGGTCCAGGTCTTATCCGAGAAATAACCTATAATCGGCTGAATGAGCATTCCTGAAAGGGGGGCAACTAACCAAAAAAGCGATAAATGTTCCACATCGGCACCGAAGGTTTGTAGTATGCGGGAGGCGTTTCCTGTCTGCAGGGCAAAGCCAAATTGTATACCGAAAAACCCAAAGCTCATGTTGAAAATTTGAGCACGGGTAAGCCTAGGCTTTGATCGTTTTGAAGTCTGTTGCATGTGTAGTTTCGTTTATTGATTGGTTTCTAGAAACGTAAATTAAAAAATAATATCGTTTTCATAATATTATTTTTCCAATAGTCCCAGCTATGCCCACCTTCAAACTCTTCATAATCGTGGGGAATATTGGCTTCTAATAGCTTAGAGTGAAGTTTTTGGTTGTATGCAAGGAGTAGATCATCTTTTCCACAATCGAATCTGAAGTAAGGCAATCGTTCTTTGTTAGCTATTAAACTATCTATCAAGGATAGTTCTGTATCCATTTGGTAACTGTCGAGATTTTCTTCTACGAGATGTGCAAACTCAGCAATGCTGGTAATGGACGAAAGGCCTGCGAACGAAGTGAAAACATCCGGATGTCGAGCGCCAATTCTCATGGCGCCATAGCCGCCCATAGAAAGCCCTGCAATAAAGAATTTGGAAGCCTGACTGATCTGATCTGGGGCTAGCTGTCGGGCAACTGCGATGACATCCTCCACAATCCACTTTTCAAAATCCTGCTTCTGATGTTTTACATAGCCGGAACCGTCACCCCAAAGCCCGTCAGAGGGCATCACAAGAATCAGTGGCTTGATTATGCCCTCTTTTATTGCTTGATCGACCTGCTTATGAACGCCCGACGATAGCGGCCAGCTCCAGGCACTTCCATAAACACCATGCAACAAAATCACTACCGGGACATCCATAGGGCAATTTTCTGGTATATAGATGCAAATATCGCCACGTGACCCCAACTGTGGCGACTTAATGGTTACAAAGTGTAAATTCCGGATACCGTAATTGGGATTAGATTGCTCTATGGATCTGAATGTTTCTTTCATAAATGATTATTTAAATAGGATAACGCCCTTCGCATTTTTGCCCTTCAGCATATCATCAAAGGCTAAAGGCAAATTCTCTAAGTTATAACGTGCGGAAATCATTTCATCCAATAGCAATTCGCCATGCTGATAATGTTGGATGATACGATCGAAGTCCCTATGCGGGTTGCATTTGCCATACAGCGGATTCAGGTATAGTTTGTCCCATTCGAATAGGTTCATATCGAAAGGTATTTCCTGCTCGATTCCACTGACTTGTATGGCAGTTCCTGCATTTCTGATCATCGCAAGCGGTGCTGCACCGAGTTCGGGGCGAGCGGTACATTCAAAAGCATAATCTGCGCCCCTGCCACCGCACAATTGCTTCACCTGTTGAGCCATCTGTAATAAGCCTTGATCCTGAGCGTCGGCCAGTAGACAGTGGGTGGCCCCAAATTGCTTCGCCATTTCCAATCGTTTTGGATTGACGTCAATTCCAATGATCATTCCTGCCTTAGCAATTTTGGCAACTTGGATAACGCTCAAACCTACGCCGCCGGTCCCCAAAACAACGACAGAACATCCCGCTTGGACTTTCGCAGCATTGACTACCGAGCCATAGCCTGTCATAACCCCACAACCTATAATTGCAGCACATTCATAGGGAAGTGTTGCGGTCTTTATTTTCGTCACGGCTGCGGCTTTGACTAGCGTATATTCCGAAAGCGTTCCTAAGTGAAAGGATCGCGCTATAGATTCGCCCTTCCACAGGCAGCCAGCTGCATGTGCATGTCCTAAATTACTGGCATGCCCTTGCCCGGTGACAGGTGAATTCTGTTCGCAGATATGATAGTTCTCCAACTTACACTGAAAACAGGTCATGCAGGGGATTGCCCAGTTTAGCAAAACCGGATCATCGGCTTTCACGTGGCTAACATGGGAACCGACTTGATAAACGATGCCAGCACCTTCATGGCCTAATACTAAGGGTTGGTTCCAATTGAGCGAGTCATAATCCGTATGACAGACCCCCGCAGCCTTGATTTTAACGAGTACCTCATCTGGGGCGGGTTCAGCCACCTGAATGTTGTCAATAAAGTATTGGCCTTTTCCGTCGGTGATCGCTGCTCTGCACGTTATTTTCATTTTTTTGGAAATAGGAATTTATAGGGTATGTGTAATCTTTTTGACCAAGCAATTTCATTGTGCGGGTCGTCCGGGAACTCTTCATACCGCAGATTGATATGTTTGTCTTTCGTTAAAATGTCTCTCACTATTTGGTTGCTCGGGAGGAAATCATAGTCGAGGTCTTTGCCTCCGCAATCCAAGTAGATTTTGCTATGTTGGAACGGAGCTAGATCCTTTCTGATCTGCTCCATGATATTCCCGTCGTCGAAATAAAACCCGCTGGATAAGCAAGCGGCTTTGGAGAAGATCTGTGGATATTTGTAGAGGGCATAAAAGGAGATTAAACCACCCATAGAAGAACCAATAATCGCTGTATGCTCTCTGTCGGTCTTTGTTCTGTAGGTTTTGTCGATAAAGGGTTTCAGTTCGGTACTGATAAACCGAAGGTAATTATCGCCTTCGGGCGTTCCGTTATATTCAATCCAGCGATCTTTAGTGTTCGCCATGCCGACGATGATGAACTCCTCAATTTCTCCCTTACGCATCAGACTATCGGCTACTTCGTCCATACGCCATTCGCTTCCGCTCAAATTGGTATGATCGAAAAGGTTCTGTCCATCATGGGCGTATAGAACGGGGTATCGCCTATTTGAGTCTTTCGCATAGCTCGGAGGAAGCCATACGACAATATTGCGGGTGTTGCGAAGATAGCTGCTCGAGTAATTATGATGATAGCGCACGCTGCCCACGATACTTCGCTGATAGATATCGTTCCAATTGCTTGGACTGAGGGTGATTGTTGTATCCTTCGTCAACGTGAATTTTACAGGTTGCGCGCTATGTCCGTTTCCGTTGTAAAGCGCTTCTTTATAGTAAGATCCTCGCGTAATCTTAAACTCAATAGGGCTGTTTACAGGTATACTGTAGGTATCCTCCCATACATTGTTTCCTTTAGGTTTTAGCGCTTTGCTCTTCGGATAGATCCAAAATCCCCAAATGCCTTGATTACCGATTGGCAGAATAGAATCCTGAGCGGGTGTGGTCGCAGGGGCGATCACACGAATCGTTAATTTGGCGTCCTGCGCAAAAAGCGAAAAAGCGAAGACAGTCAAGAGGGTCAGTGTGACAAATTTCTTCATTGCTGTTTATAATGGTTATACTAAGTTGTTAGTTTTCAATAAGTACTCGTCGTACAATTTTAATCGAAATATGGCTTATTTTGGAAATTTCACTTAACTTGATGGATAGAAAGTCCAATATATGCAAAAAGCAAAGCCCGAGATATTACAGAACGGTCTGCAGGAGTCATTCTTGATTCGGACCTTTGGCCACGAGGCATTTTTGGCTCCCTATCATTATCATCCGGAGTACGAGCTTACTTATATTATCCGTGGCAAAGGTAAGCGCTATGTCGGCAACCGTCTGGACGATTTCGGCGATGGCGACTTCGTATTGATTGGTCCTAATCAGCCTCATTGCTGGAAATTGGATCAACCCGATACGAAAGCCTCTGCGGTCGTCATCCAGTTTACGCATGACTTCCTAGGTGCTGAATTCTTCGAAAAACCAGAATTTTCCCCAATTAATGCACTGTTGAAAGAGAGCCAGGCGGTGCTTAGCTTTCCCCAACCCAAGGAAATGACCAAATATATCCTTCGCCTTCGTAAGTCGGAAGGGGTAGAAAGGATCCTTCATTTGCTGGAATTACTGAAATTGCTTACCGAACAAAATTATAAAGCTATCGATATCGGAGCGTTGGAAAACAACAGTGATAGTAATGCGGATAGCAATCGGATCAATGTGATCATGGCCTATATTGTCGAGAACTTTAAGAACGATATTAGCTTAGACGATGTGGCTAATGTGGCGAATCTGACACCGAACGCCTTCTGTAAATATTTCAAGAAGCTGACGCGAAAGACCTTTGTGGAGATGTTGGTGCAATATCGGATGAACTATGCTGTTCAACAGCTATTGCATACCGACGATCCAATCAGTGCGATCGCTTTAGCATCCGGTTTTAATGATATGTCTTATTTCTACAAAACTTTCCGATCGAAGATGGGTATGAGCCCTCTTGCCTATCGGAAAGAATTTATGGAATAAGAAGGCTTAATTGATAGACCATACCTGCGTACTATAGCCGGCAATACTAATCGCCTGCTGCTTGTTTTTCCACTCGCCTGTATTTTCACCATAGACTATTTTCGGCACCCCCTCTGCTATGGGGATCTCAAGATTTACGGCATCTGCTGAAAGATTGATCAAGACCATTGCTTTTTTTGGCCCTTTCGTTCTGTAGAAGCTGACGACGCTTTTGCTATCATTTGGGATGGATTGGTATCCCCCCTGAATGAGTAGGGGTTCTTGTTTTCGAAGCTTAATCAAGGCTTTATAAGTGTTGAGAAGTGAATTAGGATCGCTCGCTTGCTCTTCTACCGAAATGCCATCATTGCTTTTTACCGTGCTGGTTTCCCACCAAGGGCCAGAGTCTCTATACCAATAGGCCATTCCCGGACTATCTTTATCCTTTGTCCATTCGAAGGCTTCCCGATAGGGTATTTCATTCGCATCAGTAATGCCGCCATATTTACCGAAGAAGCTGTCGCCTAGCATTCCGATCTCTTGTCCGTAATAAATGGACGGTACTCCTGCCATCAATAAGTTTAGCGCAGCGCCGACTTTTTCCTTGCCTTTGTCTTGCTTTACCGCGGTCGAGAAGCGCGGGATATCATGGTTTTCGATGAAGATAATTTGGTTATTTCCTTCCGGACTATCGCGAAAGGTCGTGTCCGCATAAGCCATGATCTTGTCCTTGTCCATTGTGCGTATGGCTTGCTGAATGCGGAAGGCAAAGACCCAGTCTACTTTAGCTTTCGTCAGGTAATCGATTCCATAGGATCCCCAATCGGCTTGTTCGGCCATAATATGAATCTTCGGGTTGATGCTTTTCAGTGTATCAATCAGTGGAACCCAAAAGTCTTTGAATAGATTCGTCAATCGACCTTTGTTATCTAGGTCGTCCATCATATGATCGAGCCGGAATCCATCAACCCCATCGTCGAAGTTTCCATCTTGATTAGGGTCGAGCCAATAAGCAAAAAGATCTTTGTTGTACTGTATCACATTTTTGTTGAGCAGATTTACGGTAGTAATCTTTCTGCGCTGCCCATCATATCCTCTTAAGTCGTATAGATCGAATACAATAGTGGATGGCTTGCGCTGTTCTTTATCGTCGTAAAGAATATAGTCGGAATAGGGCGAACTTGGATTTCCATAAGAGTCTGTATACCAGGGATGATCCTCCGTAGCGTATTGGGTTTCCATGTCCATGTATAGCTTCATGCCGCGTTTGTGCATTTCTTTCACTAAAGAAAGGTATTCCTCCTTAGTTCCGTAGGTCGAGTCGATTTTCTCGAAAGCGCTGGAATAGTAGTTATGGTAATATACCGACTCATACAACGGGGTCATTAAAATGGATGTAACTCCGAGATCCTGAAGATAATCAAGCTTCTGTTGGATGCCGGGTAAATCGCCATGCTGATCACCATTGCTATCAAAGAAACTCCGCTGGAAGACATGATAGATAATCTCGTCTTTAACCGAGTCCGTATCTGTTTGCTTCTTCTGACAACTCGTGAGCATTCCAGCAGCCCAGCATAGTGTCAAAAGGAGAATGTGCTGTAGTCCTTTCATTTACTTTTCTCCTTCAGCTTTTACAATAATAGCGGATTAATTTCGGAGTCTGCTAAGCTTCCTGCTTCCTTACCCATTAGCCATTGCTGTCGGTCATTCTCCTGCCATTTATGCTTCGGTTGGGTTACTTTAGCGCCATCCGCATAGTAGATGATCGTCATAACGGCGCGCATCTTGTCAGATGAGTTGCCCGGTGCATTGTGAATCGTATAGCCATAATGGAATGTGGCATCACCCGCGTTCATGTAGTCGGGATGTACGACAGGGAAGTTGTTTTCTTTGACATATTCGGAGAATGTTTTTTCCGATTCATCCGAAATAATAACATCCGATACGTTGTTTTGCTTGTGAGAACCTGTGGCAAAGGTCAGCATACCCATCTCTGGATTGGGAATATCGACAAGTGGCATCCACATGGTGATCGTATTTTTTGTATCCAATGGCCAATAGTTTTGATCTTGATGCCACGGCGTCGGGCCGCCGCCAGCTTCTTTAAATAAGGCCTGATCATGGTAGAGCCTCACATTTTCAACACCCAATAGGTCAGCGGCGATCTTCGCGAAACGCTTCGCCATCACGAACTGCTTCACTTCCTCATCGACGCGCCAAAGGTTCATGATCTGTAAAAAGGCTTTGCCATAGGTGTCACGATCTTCCAGCTTTCTTTTTTCTTCGTTATGCTTGTCGGCCGCTTGACTGATTACCTCACGGAAGTGCTCCGCAGTTTTTCTATCTAGTATATCACGAATGAGAATATGTCCATTATCTTGAAACTCGGCAGTCTCTGCTGCGGATACAGGTTTTACCTGATCAAGAATTTGATTCGTTTTTGTGCTCATGATTTATAAAGTTGGTTTATACTCAAAGTTACGGACGAAGCAGAGCAGACTCTCGGGGGGATTTAATCTGTTATATGGTTTATTTTATCCTAATTGCCTTACATGTCATCAATTTTGATAAAATAGACTGTGTTGTTTCGCGGTATTATTTGGGGAGCTTTTTTCTGTAAATAGTAGATTTTAAGAAGAAAATGCTGTTTTGATTCGGGAACGTTCTCGAATATTCCCGGGGGTTTTTATTGTTTTTGAGTCGATTTTTGTTTTGTAATTATAATGAAATCAAAAGGTTACAATAATAAAATGCATATTTTTGTATAAAAATAAAAAAATCAGAAAACTCTTTTTTTTATAAATTTTCTACAATAATTTAGTAGTCAACCAAAAGGGAGACAATGTACGTCTGCCGATTATAAACAAAAAATAAAATTATGGTTAGGGATTTTTACAATTGGCACTTTCGGCTAATAGTTATCTTCATCTTCAGTTTTCAATTTGTTTCGGCTCAACAGAATTTACAGCTTTCGGGGAAAGTGGTAGATGATGCGGGTAAGGAGCTTGCTGGAGCGACGGTAAGTATTAAAGGAACAAACATGCAAGTTTCAACGGATGAGTCCGGGAACTATGTATTGCAAGGAATAAATGCGGGGGCTATGATCGTACAGGCGTCCTATGTTGGCCACGCCAGCTCGGAACAAAGCATAAACCTGACGGCTTCGCAAAGTTTAAACTTCACTTTATCTTCTAATGCCGCTGAAATCGGTGAGGTTGTGGTGATTGGTTATGGCACGGTCGAGCGTAAGCATGTGACCGGTGCGGTTTCCAATGTGCAATCGAAGGACTTTCAAAAGGGAGCAATCACTTCTCCGGATCAATTGATTCAAGGTAAGGTATCGGGTGTTTCTATTACCTCCAATGGGGGTGCGCCGGGTGCAGGAAGTACGATCCGCGTGCGCGGGGGAGCTTCATTGTCCGCAAGTAACAACCCGTTGATCGTTGTTGATGGAAACCCACTAAGTGGTGAGAATGTATCAGGAGCCGCAAACCCACTTTCGCTTATCAATCCGAATGATATCGAATCGATGACCATCTTAAAAGATGCGAATGCGACAGCTATCTACGGTTCTAGAGCATCTAACGGTGTCATCTTGATTACAACTAAAAAGGGCAAGATGGGCAGACCGAAGCTGAATCTCTCAACAGTGAACTCTCTATCGACTATCGCAAATCAAGTGGATGTCCTAACGGCTGATGAGGTGCGGTCTTATGTGAATGAATATGGAACTGCAACGCAGAAAGGCTTAGTAGGATCGGCAAATACAGATTGGCAAGACTTGATTTATCACAATGCATTTACCACAGATAACAACATCTCGCTGTCGGGCGGTGTAAAAAATATGCCTTATCGTGTTTCCATCGGATATTTGGAGCAAGCAGGGATCTTAAAGACGGATATGCTTAGAAGAGGAACCGCAGGGGTAAATATTTCTCCTCGTTTCTTTGACAATCACTTGAAATTGGATATCAACTTTAAAGGTACATTGACGAATCAAGAGTTTGCAAATACAGGAGCGATTGGTTCTGCCATTGTATTCGACCCTACTCAAAATGTATATGATCCGAACAGTCCGTATGGTGGGTTCTTCGAATGGCAAGAGGGCGCAGTTCCGAATTCCTTGTCCCCAAGAAACCCAGTGTCCTTGTTAGAGAACTATGGTAATAGAGCGGCTGCGGGTAGAAGTATCGGTAATGCGCAATTGGATTATTCTTTCCACTTCCTTCCGGAGTTACACGCGAATATTAATGTGGGTTATGATATCGCTTCAGGTAAAGGTGCAACCAGCATTCCTGATTTTGCAGCATCAAACTTTGCAAACAAAGGCTTCTTTCAACGCTATAGAGGCAGACAGAACAATACCTTTATCGAGGGATATCTGAACTACGTTAAAGACATTGAAAGTATCAATAGCAATATCAACGTAACAGCAGGATATGGCTATTACGATAATAAAGAGACAAACTACAACTTCAATTCTTATAACGCGCATGGCGATATAATCACTACACCAGTGCATGTGGACAATGTTCCACAGAATAGATTGCTTTCTTATTATGGAAGATTGATCTACTCTTTTGCTGACCGATATATCCTATCCGGTACCATTCGTGCGGATGGGTCTTCGAAATTTAATCCGGACGGACGTTGGGGTATTTTTCCTTCAGCAGCATTTACATGGCGTATTAAAGGAGAGAACTTCCTAAAGGATAACAACAGTGTATCTGACTTAAAGCTTCGTTTAAGCTATGGCGAGACTGGAAATAAAGATGGTATTACGAACTATGGTTATATCCCGGTTTACTACTACAGTACGAATGAAGCGCAATATCAAATCGGCGATCAATTCTACCATGTGTATTCGCCAATTGCATATGATAAAACTCTCCGTTGGGAATCTACTGCGACAACTAACATCGGTTTAGACTATGGATTCTGGGGAGGACGCATCTATGGTGCAATCGATGCTTATCATAAGAAAACAAAAGATTTGTTGGCAACGACGGAAATCTCTGTAGGAACGAACTACAGTAACCAATTATTGACTAACGTTGGTAACATGGAGAATCGCGGTATCGAGGGTAGCATCAATATTCAGGCGGTGAAGTCAGAAAACTTCAATTGGGACTTAGGTTTCAATATGACGGTTAATGAAAGCAAGGTGACTAATCTAACCTTGAATGATAACCCAGGATATCAGTTGGCAGCAGGTTGGATTACCGGTGGTACAGGTAATGTGATCCAATACCATACAGTAGGTCTGGCACCATTCCAATACTATGTTTACAAGCAAGTTTATGATCAGCAAGGGAATCCGTTAGAAGGCGTATATGAAGATCTGAATGGCGACGGCGCTGTAACACCTGCCGACCGTTATTATTATCAAAAACCGGCACCAGATTACTTTATGGGTTTTACAACATCCATCAATTACAAACGCCTAACGTTGAACACGGTATTGAGAGCAAGCTTCGGAAACTATGTTTATGATAATATCTCTTCCAACTTCGGCGTGGCTCGTAATATTTTAAATCCTTCGGGCTTCATCAATAACGCAACAACGGATATCTACAACACGAATTTTAATAATAACCAATACTCAAGCGATTACTACATCAACAATGCATCCTTCCTACGTATGGACAACCTAGGTTTAGTTTACAACGTCGGAAACTTAGATAAAGAAGGAACGGTGACAATGATGATCAATGCGAATGTTCAGAACGTATTCACAGTCTCTAAGTACAAAGGAATTGATCCGGAATTGTTCAATGGTATTGACTATACGCTATATCCAAGACCAAGAGTTTATTCATTAGGGTTGAACTTCGGGTTTTAACATTAAATAAGAAATTCATGAAAAGATTAATAAAAAATACGATTTGGGGCAGCATGCTGATCTTGTCTGTTTCTTCATGTAGTGAAGACTTATTGAACTTAAGCCCAAAGAATGATATTACTGCAGATCAGGTTTATGGATCTGAGCTAGGTTATAAAGAAGCTTTCCTAAAAGTGTATGGCAGTCTTTCGATGACTTCTGGCGGAGGCGAAGGAGCAAGTGATCTAGCAGGTATTGATGCCGGCCAATCTGATTTCTTGCGTCTGTATTGGAATATTCAGCAATTAACATCAGATGAAACCTTATGTGGCTGGAATGACCCTGGCGTTCCTGACATGGTTTATGGTACTCCCGACGCAGATGATATCATGGTCAAAGGATTATACACCCGCTGTATCTACACCATCACCGTGGCAAACGAGTTCCTTCGTGAAAGCACGCCAGACAAGCTGTCTGCCAGAGGAATAACTAATACTGCGGAGATTGACGCTTATCGGGCAGAGGCGAGATTCGTCAGAGCTTACCAATATTGGGTATTGCTAGATTTATTCGGTAATCCTCCTTTTGTAACCGAGGAAAATCTGATAGGTAAAGTCTCTCCTAACCAAATCAAGCGTCCCGACCTGTTCAATTATGTGGAGAAGGAATTGTTGGAGATCGAACCATTGATGAAAGCACCCAAGCAGAACGAATACGGGCGTGCAGATCAGGGAGCGGTTTGGACCTTGTTAACAAGATTATACTTGAATGCGCAGGTGTACACAGGAACTGCTAAATACACCGAAGCAATTACTTATGCGAATAAGATTATCAACGGAGGATACGCTTTAGCGAGCAATTATGCGAACTTATTCTTAGAAGATAACTATGTGACGAGCAAAGATGAAATCATCTTTACCATCAATTATGATGGCGTAAAAACCAGAAACTACGGCGGTACGACTTTCTTGATCAACTCACTGATCAACGGTGAGATGGGACCTGCTTCATATGGAGTTCCTACTGGTGGCTGGGGTGGTAATCGCGCTACGAAAGCACTTCCTACCGCTTTCCCGGATTATAGCGGCAACACCGATAAACGAGCGATGTTCTTTGGCGACAAGCTGGAGAATGATGAGCTAGGAGAGTTTAAAGATGGTCTTCGCGTAACGAAGTTTAAAAATGTGAATCAAACGGTACGCCTGGTGCTTCGCAAGGAGGAACATTCAGCTCCTTAGACTTCCCGCTATTCCGATTGGCAGATGTTTACTTGATGTATGCGGAGGCGGTACTACGTGGCGGATCCGGAGGTTCTACTGCACAAGCATTAGGATACTTCAACCAAGTGAGAGCTAGAGCGTATGGTAATGCTAGTGGCAATGCATCGGCAATTACGCTGGATGATATCTTAAATGAGCGCGCGAGAGAGCTATACTTTGAAGGATATCGCAGAACAGACTTAATTCGTTTTGGGAAATTCACAGGTGGCAATTACATATGGCCATGGAAAGGTGGAGTTAAAGACGGAAGATCTATCGCTGATTTCAGAGCGCTCCTTCCGTTACCATCATCTGATGTTATTGCCAATACCAACTTAACGCAAAACCAAGGCTATTAACATTAACACTAGAAATTATGAACCTTATTAATAGACTTCTGATATTATTCTGCCTGAGTAGCCTGATGTTCACTTCATGCGAAAAGGATGAAGTAAAAACAATAGCAAAAGACGGGCAATCAGGTAACCTGACGAGCTCAGCAACATCTGTTGCACTCTCGAAAGCAACCTTGAACGACAAGGTCATTGAGTTTAACCATACGCTTTCTGATTTCGGCTATAATGCCGGAATCACTTATTCTCTTCAATTTGGATTGAAAGGAACCAACTTTACGCCAGCAAGAGAGGTCGTACTAGAAAACGGAGTGACTACGAAATCCTATACCGGGCTTGAGCTAAATAATCTTTTGTCGGCTATGAACCTATCATTTGATGAAAACTCAGATGTAGAAGTTCGTCTGAAGTCGGCAATATCAAATAGCGTTGCGGTTTACAGTAATGTGGTCAATATCAGTACTAAACCTATTCCATTGACTTCATGGATCTATCTACCGGGAGCTTATCAGGGATGGAACCCTGCAACGGCAGATAGTTTGATCTCACCTACAGGCAACGGTATTTATACCGGCATCCTACGCTTCCCGGCCAAAGATTCGGAGTTCAAAATTACGCCTGCGAAGAACTGGAATGTGAACTACGGAGATGGTGGCAACGGAACTATTAGCCCAACAGGAGGCAACTTTAAGTCTATTGCCGAGGGCACCGTGTTGATCACTATGGATATGAACAGCAATACCTGGATGATGGAGACGGCAGCGACATGGGGCATGATAGGAGATGCGGTTCCAAATTCGAACTGGTCGGTTGATGCAGACATGAAATTCGTAAATGATGGCGCTGGAAACTGGGTACTTCAGACTGTTCTTAATCCAGGTAAATTCAAGTTCCGTAGAAACCACGATTGGGGAACCAACCTAGGTGGCAGTGGAGGCACATTAACATTGGGCGGTGCTGATATCGCGATTACGGAAACTGGAAACTACACCGTGACCATGAACCCGACTGCTTTAACTTATACAATCGTAAAAAACTAAACAACAAACGAATATGAGGATCGTTATTGCCATTATCTTTATTTTCATACATCTAGCCTCCTTTGCGCAGGTAGATCGTATTGAACCGTTGAACTGGTGGGTTGGAATGAATAATCCCAATGTTCAATTATTGATCTATGGCAATAACATCTCTAAAAAAACAGTCCGTATCGACTACCCCGGTGTTGAGCTAATCAGACAACAGCAGGTAGAAAACCCGAACTATTTATTCTTGGACCTCAAGATACATCCAGATGCAAAAGCTGGAAAGGTTTCTTTGGTATTCCAAGAAAAAGGAAAGAAAGATTATGTGAAAGCGTATGAGCTAAAAGCGCGAGATGCCGCTAAGCGCGCCCTCCAAGGCGTTGATGCGTCAGACTTCGTCTATCTCATTATGCCGGACCGCTTTGCCAATGGCGACCCTTCCAATGATCGTATTAAAGGGATGGCCGATCAATCCCTAAATAGGGATAGCATGTACTATCGTCATGGCGGCGATTTACAAGGAATCATCAATAATCTCGATTATCTGGAAGAGCTTGGCGTCACAGCTTTATGGCTAAATCCAGTATTGACCAATGATCAGCCGTTGACCTCCTACCATGGTTATGCAAATACCGAAAGCTATTATGTTGATCCTCGGTTTGGTGGTAATGAGGCTTATCGTAAGTTGATTGAGGAATGCCACAAGCGAAGCATCAAAATGATTCAGGACCTAGTGCATAATCATTTCGGAACGGAGCATTTTACGGTAAAGGATATGCCGATGAAAGACTGGGTACATCAATGGGACAGCTTTACTAAAACTAATTACCGCGAGCAAGTGCATATGGATCCTTATGCGGCGGAGGCGGATAAGGACATCATGTTGAATGGTTGGTTTGATAGGCATATGCCGGATATGAATCAACATAATCCATATGTTAAAAATTATATCACTCAAAGTCATATTTGGTGGATCGAGGAGATGGGGATCGATGGGTTCCGATTAGATACCTACGCATACAACGATTTAGGCTTTATGGCAGAATGGGGAAAAGCAATCGATGCGGAATATCCTAAGATGACCTATTTCGGTGAAACTTGGGTACATGGAATTCCTAATCAGGCTTACTTTACCAAAGCCGACAAGATCAGCCAGGGTATTGATACCAAGTTGCAGGGGGTGACGGATTTCCAAGCCTATTGGGCAATCAATGAAGCCCTGAATGGGAAGTTCGGATGGATGGACGGCGTAGTCCGTCTTTACAATACATTTGCCAGCGACTTTATGTACGAAGACCCTTATCGTAATGTCGTATTCTTAGACAACCATGATTTAAGCCGTTTCTTATCTGTCGTAGGTGAGGATTTCAATAAGTATAAATCAGGTATTGCGTGGTTATTGACCACGCGCGGCATCCCGCAACTGTATTACGGAACAGAGATTCTGATGAAAAACTTTGCCAGTCCCGACGGTCTTGTACGTGAAGACTTTCCAGGCGGATGGAAGAACGATAAAGCCAATAAGTTTACCGCTGCCGGACGAACTGAAAAAGAGAATGAAGCATTTAACTATGTTAAAACACTAGCGAATTATCGCAAGAACAATCCGGTTCTTCAAGACGGGAAGATGCTGCAATTTATACCCGAAGACGGTATCTATGTTTATTTCCGCTACAATGATGATAAACGCGTAATGGTGATCATGAATAGCAAGCAGGAAAGTGTAAAGCTCCAAACCAAGCGCTATCAAGAGGGCATAGGTCAATATACGCAAGCAACCAATGTCGTGACTGGGGCCAATATTGAAAACTTACAAGAGTTGGATATCCCAGCGGTTAGCACACAGGTATTCGAGTTAAAATAAAAGTTAAAGATGGGATTGCAAGCAGTTTTATTTGATCTTGACGGTGTGTTGGTCGACACCGCTAAATACCATTACTTAGCCTGGAAGCAATTAGCAAACTCGTTAGGGTTTGACTTTACGGAGCTTCAAAATGAAGAGCTTAAGGGCATCAGCCGCGTGGAGAGTTTAAAGAAAATACTCACATGGGGCGGTCTGGATTTCCCCCAAGAACGACAGGATGAGCTTGCCAGTTTAAAGAACGGCTGGTATGTGGAAATGATCTCCGAAATGAAGGCAGATGAAGTACTGCCCGGCTCATTTGAGCTGTTGGAAGAACTCCGGACAAATCAGATTAAGATCGCATTAGGCTCCGCAAGCAAAAACGCGCAGCTAATATTGGATAACACAGGGCTAACGCCTTATTTTGATGCCATTGTAGATGGCAATGTGGTCAGTAAATCGAAACCCGCCCCGGAAGTTTTCTTAAAAGGAGCCGAGATGTTGCATATTTCACCGAGCGGCTGTGTGGTCTTCGAAGATGCAAGCGCTGGCGTCGAAGCAGCATTGCGCGCGACCATGAAAGCCATTGGAATAGGCTCGCCCAAGGAGCTCAGAAAGGCGCACCTTGTTGTTGAAGATTTGACAAAAATACAATTGAAGGCTATTCAAAATCTGTTTTAGCACATACATAATTATCTATTTATGAAAAACTACATCCAAGCCGATCCCTGGAATATTATTGAAGAGGGCTTTGATCCTCACCTAAATAAAATATCCGAAAGTTTATTTAGTATC
Source organism: Sphingobacterium sp. UBA2700 (assembly GCA_002354335.1). Lineage (GTDB taxonomy): Bacteria > Bacteroidota > Bacteroidia > Sphingobacteriales > Sphingobacteriaceae > Sphingobacterium. Next base: position 127,876 of record DELI01000007.1, read on the forward strand.
GGTAATGGTAAAATGGGGCAAAGAGCAAACTTCGAGGAAGCCTATTCCGGTGAAAGTCTGCAAGGCTCTTATGTGGCGGGAATCTATTTCCCAGATAAAACCAGAGTGGGCTGGTGGAAAAACGGATATCCGCCAACATTCGATAAAGTTATCAATTCGACGAATTGGATAGGCATCGATATCTACATCAACAACGTATTATTGGATTTAGCCCAATGTCAAGTAACCCAGTTTAAACGGGTGTTGAATATGCAGGAGGGTTATCTGCAGCGCACTTTTAGAGCAACGATAAATGAGGGACAAGAGATTGAGGTGAATAGTATCCGCTTCTGCAGTATTGCTGATGATGAAATCGGTGCGATACAATACAGCTTAACGGCATTAAATTTTGATGCCGCGATTAAAGTCGTGTCGAAGTTGGATGGTGATATCGTCAATGAGGATAGTAATTACGACTTTAAGTTTTGGGAACCCGTAGCGGATCAGCAATCCGAAAATGGGGTATTCTTACAGACCAAGACTTTGAAGACGGGGTTCGAATTATGTGTTGGCGCGAAGACGCAGATATATGCGGATGGGCACTTAGTGAAACTAAATCAACAGGGCGTATTACAACAGAATAAATGGATAGCAGAAGAGTTTCACTTGGATATTACTTCAGGCAATATGATTAACATCGTTAAGCTCGCCTGTGTGCAGTCATCGCTCAATCATCCTGCGGAAGCTTTATTGGCAACCTGCGAGGAAAAACTTGCAATCGCGAATACCGTGGGATTTGAGAAACTGAAAGAAACGCAGAAGGTAGCTTGGGCGAACAAATGGTTGCAAAGCGACATTCAGATCGAAGGCGATGTGAAAGCGCAGCAAGCAATTCGTTTCAACATCTTCCAACTGTTCCAAACCTATACCGGTACGGACTCCAGACTAAACATTGGCCCTAAAGGTTTTACGGGCGAGAAATATGCGGGTGCTACCTATTGGGATACCGAAGCCTATTGCATCCCGTTCTACTTGTCCACGGCACCACAGGAAGTTGGTCGCAACTTATTGGTCTATCGGTATAACCATTTAGAAAAGGCGATTGAGAACGCCGAGATGTTGGGCTTCAAAAATGGCGCAGCCCTATATCCTATGGTTACCATGGATGGTACAGAAAGTCATAACGAATGGGAAATTACATTCGAAGAGATCCATAGAAATGGCGCAATCGCCTATGCGATTTACAATTACATCAACTATACGCAAGATTGGGACTACCTTGCACAATATGGCTTAGAGGTGTTGGTTGCCATTGCGCGCTTTTGGGCACAACGCGTAAACTGGAGCGAGGAACGCGAGAAATACGTAATGCTTGGCGTGACGGGTCCTAATGAATATGAAAACAACGTCAACAACAACTGGTATACCAACTACTTAGCTGTATGGTGCTTGAACTATACGCGTGAAGCGCTGGATTACGTAAAACAACAGGACGTTGCGCGCTTCGAAGCGATCTTGGATAAGATAAGTTTCGATCTAGAGGAACTCGAACTATGGCAAGAGGTTGCGAATAACATGTACTATCCTTATCATGAGAAGCTAAAAATCTATCTTCAACAGGACGGCTACTTGGATAAAGAGCAATGGTTGGTGAAAGATCTTCCGGCTTCTGAAAGACCTTTAAATCAAAAGTGGAGCTGGGACCGAATTCTCCGTTCTTGTTTTATCAAGCAGGCGGATGTTTTGCAGGGCATGTATTTCTTCGAGGATCAGTTTGACTTAGACGATATACGTCGGAATTTTGATTTCTATGAACCTCGTACGGTGCATGAAAGCTCGCTGTCGCCCTGCATACACAGTATTTTAGCTGCTAAGCTCAATGACGAGGCAAGGGCATACGAATTCTATTTACGAACTGCTCGATTAGATTTAGACGATTATAACAATGACACCGAAGACGGGCTGCACATCACATCCATGGCAGGAACTTGGATGAGCATTGTACAGGGCTTCGCTGGAATGCGTATCAAGAATAATCAATTGTATTTTCAGCCCTTCCTTCCTGAACAGTGGGAATCCTTTACTTTTAATATTGGGTTTAGAGGTAAAATTTTATCCATCCGTATCAGCAAAGGAGAAATGGAAATCGAAAACACGTCCAGCGAGGTGCTAGACATGCAAGTAGGAGATGCGAATTATTCCATTCCAGGAAATTCTTCGCAGATTATTAATATCTAAGGATTTATATTGAAAAATCGGTTATAGTGTTGATGAAGCTGTCCGAAAGGACAGCTTCTTTTTTTTTTAACGCCTCTTTACTTCTTCGGCTGATACATCATCAGCTCATCGATTACTTCTTCCAACTTCTCATATGGATACTTGTGGAAAATAAAGCGATGCAACCCCTTTTCGTCGGGAATCCAGGTATTCGAACCATCTTCTTCAACCTTAAACGTTCCATTGCCACTTAAATAGAAATAGTCTGCAGGGTTTCTCGCTGCCAACAAAACCGCCGTTTGGTCCCATGAACTCCTTGCCTTTTCAGGTTTATCCAAATAATGTGGCAGATTGAGTTGATAGCCCGTTGAAACAGGACTGCTTTGATCATTCTTTGCCGCAATCATAGCACCGGTTTTGATTTTGTTTCCCAGCTCAACCCCTGTAAAGAGGATAGGTCTTGGAAAATGATTGAAGAAATAGAATGAAGAAGAAGCATCTTTAAAAACGTTGAACTCTCGTCCTTGCGGAAAACCGCCGGCCATACTGACCCAATTCTTCACCTTCTTTTTAACTAAGTCCATGCCGCTTAATTTGGAATACTGATCCGCCGGAGACTTAAGCAGTTCTGCCAGACTAGTCATAAAACCTACCGTAATAATCGTTACGGAGTTATCAGGTTGCTTGGCCAATACTTCGCGGTACACCTCGGCAGCAGGTTTATAGGTCTTATTTTTGACCTCAGGAGCAAATTTCTGAATTAATGCATCATTCCAATTTGTCTTTGCTGTAAAGTTTGGTGCAAGCTGCTTATTTGCTTGTCCAATGGGAATCTGAGGTTTATTGAAATACCTGTTGAAAACTTCGATAGTCGGTGCGATATCCGGATGTGCATCACTTGCTACAGTTGCCAGAATATCGAGCTCTCCACGATCGGCAAGCGCATGCAAAACGGCAATTTCGCCAACATCATCATAGTCTGGCCCCATATCGGTATCAAATATCACCTTCACAGGTTTTGACACAGTTTTCTGTGCAAAACAATGAGGTGAGAAAGACATTACTAGAACGACGCCTACGAAGTAGCTAATCAAAGTTTTCTTCATAATACTATCCTCCCAATCCTAATATCTTCTTGTTGAAAGCTTCATCCATACCTGTTGCAACGAAATCATCGAAAGCCTTATCGGTCACCTTGATAATATGATTTTTAATGAATTCAGCACCTTCAATAGCACCATCCACACTGTTCTTCAACGCACATTCCCATTCCAACACTGCCCAACCTTCGTAATCATAAGCCGCTAACTTGCTGAAAATGCTCTTGAAGTCCACCTGCCCGTCACCAAGCGAACGGAATCTTCCCGCACGTTCAACCCAGCCGCTGTATCCACCATAAACTCCCTGCTTTCCATTCGGGTTGAACTCTGCATCTTTCACATGGAACATCTTGATGCGATCATGATAATGATCGATATAGCTTAAATAATCCATGCCCTGAAGCAATAGGTGCGATGGGTCATACAATAAACAAGCACGTTCATGCATATTCGTCGCTTCTAGGAATCGCTCATAGCTAACCCCATCATGCAAATCCTCGCCGGGATGTATCTCATAGCATAGATCCACGCCATGTTTGTCGAATTCATTTAAGATCGGTAACCAGCGCTTGGCAAGTTCCTGGAAACCGGTCTCTACAACACCGGCAGGGCGTTGCGGCCAAGGGTAAACCATATGCCATAACAAAGCCCCAGAGAACGTCGCATGTGCATTCAAGCCTAAGTTTGCCGAAGCCTTTGCTGCGTATTTTAATTGCTCAGTAGCCCATTCTGTACGCGCTTTTGGATTCTTTCTTACCGCTGCCGGCGCGAAACCATCAAAAAGCTCATCGTAGGCCGGATTTACAGCAATCAACTGCCCTTGTAGGTGTGTAGAGAGTTCAGTAATTTCCAAGCCTATTTCCTGCAATTTGCCTTTAATCTCCTCTGCATAGGTTTTGCTTTCTGCGGCTTGCTGCAAATCGAAGAACGCGGGGTCATTGGTAGGAATTTGCACGCCTTTATATCCTAAGGACTGCACCCATTTCCCGATGTTTTCTAATGTATTATATGGGGCTTCTTCCGCGATAAATTGTGCTAGGAAGATACCAGGGCCTTTTAATGTCTTCATGTTGATTTAAGTTTCGCTAAAGATAATGAAATTAAATCTTCTCTTTTTGTAAGAAAAACAAAAGCATACAACTCGAAAAGGACAGCAAATGCATACAAAAATATAAAGGCGGCCACTGTTATAGCCGCCAAAAATAAACTGTAGAAAAATAATTCTGAAGACTAGAAAACTTTATTTTAACCGCTTTTAAGTAGAATTATTCTAGCTGAAAGGAAATGTAACAAACGTTAAAAAATAAAGGTGAACATTAATTGGCATAATGATTGGAACTGTCCATTCGAATTGTACAATATTTAACTAGAGGAATAAGACTATGAAAAAGGTATTGATGCTATTATTTGTTGCAATTGGCTTGGCTTCTTGTAGCAAGGATACGCTAGATAGTATCGAGCGTGATACTACGGTAAATATTATCAGAGCAAATAAATGGTTTGATGTAGTAAAAACAGTGAGTGTAGAAGGACAAGAAAGCGTTAGAACGGTTATAGTTGGGGATGAAGTTTATAAAAACTTAGAATTTAAATCAAATAACAATGCATACATCATGAAAGCGGATGAAACGATGTCTGCACCTATTCCTTATAAGCTTGAGGGAGAAAAAGTGATGTGGTTCGATGGTGTCAAATATGAGATTCAAGAAAATATTATTTCAACAATCACACACTTCACACTTAAAAATGTTGAAGGACTTACAACTACTACAATAAGATTCGAAAGACGTTAAATATAAACTTGAGATGAGAATTGAGGCTGTCCGATTAGGGTAGCCTCTTTTTTTACCCTTTATTCTTGGCTTCAATCCAGAGCGACATATACTTTGTTGCGCTAAATTGATTGCTCCATAGGATCTGCCCCATGATGTTTTGCCGCCTATGCACATCTAAATTCGCTTGGAGCTTTTCGATTGTTGACATAAATTCCGAGAATAACGCTTCTGAATTTAATGCTTTAAGCAGTTGCTCTCCCTTTTCCGACGCTTGTTGCCAATCGCTTTCATGGGAAGCTAGTTGTACAGCATTCGACACAAAGTCTTTTTCCACATCTGTGATATAGCCATTCCACAGCTCATTATTCGAGAATCCTTCGGCTCCAATTGTCGTTGTTATTGAAGGCGTCCCGGCTCGTAATGCATCAATGAACTTCCCCTTCAAGCCGGCGCCGAAAGGAATAGGCGCTAGCAGTACACGATATTGTGCCAGCGTTTCGATTGCATTTTCCGCACGCCCTTTAATGATAAATCCATCTTTAGGCTTATTCAGTTCCCAAACTTTTTGACTCGGATAGGCTCCATAAATATGAAGTTCCGAAGCAGGCAATTGTTTCCGTATTGAAGGCCATATTTTCTTCAATGCAAGTACGGTTTGCCAATTAGGCTCATGAATGAAATTTCCTATAAAAGCGAAGTTTGCGCGGTCTGGGAAACCGGGGTTTTCGCGTTGTTCAGCAGTAATATGGAAAGGCAAGAATTGCAAAAGCTCAGGGGCTACTCGAAATACCCGGTCTAGCACCTCCATCTCATAGGATGAAATAATCAAAGATAAGTCGCAGCGCAGTATTGCTGCAATTTCGCGCAGGCTATGAGCATTAGCATAGGAATCTTCTGATAAGTCCTTATTGTTTTTATGGGATTGCTGCCTAGCCAAACGAATACTATGTAGATCTTCCGTATCTAAGATCAGCAGGGCGTTAGGACATGCCGATTTCACCCGCCAGCTATATTGTTCCTCGACCATAAAACGATCGAATAGCACAATGTCCGGATGGAGTTCAGTAATAAAGCGATCGAAGGAACTGTCGTTCAATAGGATGTTATGTTCGCTGACCTGTAAATCAGTTAATGGGAAGGAATATTCCGATTTTCCGGCAGCACAGGCAAAATGGACGTCGTAGCCATATGCTAGGAAGCATTTTACTAATTCCAACATCCGCCAACCGGCCGCCGAGGAGTTCGGCTCCGGCCATACTAACCCCATTATTAAAACGCGCTTTCCCATGATGCAAATTAACATAATTAGGGCGATTCCACCGGATGAATTTTGTTTTCGTACCTTTGCGCTATAATATGAGCAGCTATGTTAGGATTAAAATTATTGACAGATCCCCGTTGGGCAAATATTGCGGAGTCGAACTTAGAAGAGATATTGACAGACCACGCTTGGTGCGAGCAAAAGGCCGCATCGAACGCGATTTCCTTGATCACACAGAACTCAGAGCATGAGGACTTGGTGCATGAATTGACGGCAATTGCCATCGAAGAGATGGAACACTTTAAAATGGTGATCGATATTATCCAGCAGCGCGGCTATATCTTAGGGAGAGAGCGCAAGGATGATTACGTAGGCCAATTAATGAAATTTGCAAAGAAAGACGGTTCTCGCAATATGGCATTTATCGATCGCTTGCTATTTGCGGCAATGATTGAAGCGCGAAGCTGCGAACGCTTTCGCGTATTGTCTAAGAATATTGCCGACCAAGAATTAGCGAAGTTCTACCATGAACTGATGGTATCGGAAGCAAACCATTATACAACGTTCTTGAACTTTGCAAGAAAATATACGATAGACGTCGATGTGGATAAGCGTTGGAAAGAATGGCTTGATTTTGAGGGCGAGCTGATCCAATCTTATGGAAAAAAAGAACATATCCACGGGTAGAAGATCTTTCTTAACATATATCAATGTATAGCCTGTTCATTCAGGCTATTTTTGTTTAACATTTAAGGAGAAATATCATGGAATTAGGAATAGGCATGTTTGGTGATTTACAAATAAATCCACAAACAGGTGAAATACAGAATACACAAGTTCGCTTAGGCGAAATCATAGAAGAGATCAAATTGATGGATGAAGTCGGCGTAGACTTCTTCGGTATGGGCGAGCACCACCGTGCAGACTATGCTGTTGCTTCCCCAGAGATAATCTTAGCCGCCGCCGCAACAGTGACGAAGAACATCAAACTAGGAAGCGCAGTTTCCGTATTGAGCTCCGCAGATCCCGTAAAATTATATCAGGATTTCGCTACGGTCGACTTGTTGTCCAATGGTCGTGCGGAAATTATGGCGGGACGCGGTTCGTTCATTGAATCTTTCCCACTATTTGGTTTTGATTTAAAAGACTACAGCTCGCTATTCGAAGAGAAATTGAATCTTTTAACACGCTTAAATAACGCTGAGACTATCACTTGGACGGGCAAGCATCGCCCAAGCCTGATCAATCAATCGATCTATCCAAGACCAACCAACGGTAAAATGCCGATCTGGGTTGCGGTAGGTGGTACAACAGAATCGGTTATCCGTGCCGGAAAATTAGGATTGCCCGTGATGTTCGCGATTATTGGCGGTTCGCCGATAAACTTCAAACCTTTGTTTGAGGTTTATGAACAAGCTTTTGTAGACTCCGGACATAACCGTGAGGATATGCAAGTCGGCGTGCATATGCATTCTTTCTTCGGGGAAGATTCGCAAGAAATAGCAAACTGGTACTACCCTTTCTACGCTGCACAAATGGATAGAATCGGGGCTTCCCGCGGCTGGCCTTCTTACCAACGCACGCAATACGATTACGGCCGCTCAAGACATGGACACTTAATTGTTGGCGATGTCAACGAGTCGGTAGACAAAATCCTCCAAATGCAAGAAACTTTCGGTCTGACCCGTTTCTCAGCGCACATGGACGTAGGTAGCCCGGACCATAGCAAAATGATGAAAGCTATCGAACTGTATGGTAATAAGATTATTCCACAGGTGAAGAAAGGACTTGTTTAGACATTAGATTTTAGATATGAGATATTAGAGCGAAGTCGGCTAAGTATAATTAGGCAGACTGCGTTGTAAGATAAGTCTACATAAACTAAATCACACCCAATACTAACCCCTATCAAAGCCCTTTCGAAGCGGCTATGATAGGGGGTTGTATTGGGTTTACATTGGGTTTGAAAGGGAATTAAGCAGTATTTGGTAGGGTGTGTTGTTTTGAACCAGGCAAGGAAGGATGCAAGGATTGTCAGGATCGGGTGGAAATGAAAGATGAAAGGATTGGCAGGATGTCTGGTCTTTGAACCAGGAAAGGAAGGATGCAAGAATTGGCTGGATCAAGGTCATCCTTTTATCCTTCCTTTCCTGGTTCAGACAAAATAGAAATTTAAGGATTTAAGGATTGGTAGGATCCTGTTCATCCTAAAATCCTTTCTTTCCTGGTTCAAAACAAATTTTCCTTACAGATTCAAAACAAACGAATACAATTTTCCTTTTTCGTTCAAAACGAACAAAACGAACAAAACGAACAAAATACCCCCGCTTTTCGCTAAAAGATAGCGACCATATCTAGCCGTCATATGTCCATCCCTGAAAT
>DELI01000027.1:0-122235 GCA_002354335.1 Sphingobacterium sp. UBA2700
TTTTTAGACACCTTCTTTTTTTTTATGCCTATTTATCAGATTCCTTGGAGGGAAATATCTGGTTCGCAATGGTTTTACTTTTCTTATAAAGTTTTATCTGCTTTTAAGTTTCCTTGCACTTTATAATAGTTTTCTCCCATCACGCGCACTTTCTGGTTCTTTTCTACGATATAAAAATTGCCCTTCTCATATACTAAGAACTCAGAAGTCTGATATAAAGTGTTTTTCACGTGCTTATCCACGCTCAACATCTTAACCTTTCCTTCCTCGTTAAATGCAATTCTAACGCAAGCGAGATCTAAATCGGGATTAGTAAAGTTATATTCAATAACCGAATCTACAGTGTCTAACTCGATAAAACCCGCATATGCTGGTTTATTGAGATCAATTGCTTTAAAACTTGAGAATTCATTATCCCAATCTTTTATCTTCAAATCTTTAGTTTCCTCCTCTTTATCCTTCGTTACGGTTTTATTTACTGTTGGATTTGCTTGTTTTAGCGAGTCTATTTCCTGTTGTATGAAGCTAGGAATATCAAAATATGCTTGTGCCTTCTGCTCTGACTTTTTCTCAACTTCAGGAGAGGAACACGCGTGTAAGCCTAAGGCCAGACCTGCGAATAATACAAGTTTTTTCGATAACTTCTTAGTATACCAATACATCCCCATTCATTTCTAAAGGAATCTCCAAGTTCATCATCTTCAGAACTGTAGGAGCTACATCTCCCAATTTCCCATTCTTAATATGCTTATACTCACTATCGATTAGAATACAAGGTACCAAGTTTGTCGTATGTGCCGTATTCACAGACCCATCCTCATTCAACATATATTCCGAATTACCATGATCCGCAAGAATAATAAACGAATATCCTTCTCTAAGACCCTGATCAACTACTTGCTTGGTCACACTATCCACTTTCTCTACAGCTTTCACTACTGCTTCAAAAACGCCCGTATGACCTACCATGTCTGGATTCGCAAAATTTAAACAGATGAAGTCAGGGTGATTTACTACCATATCTTCGCAGATAGCGTCTGCGATGCCTTGCGCGCTCATTTCTGGTTGCAGATCATAGGTTGCAACCTTCGGCGAAGGGATCAAGATGCGAGATTCGCCTTCAAACTGCTCTTCGCGTCCTCCGGAGAAAAAGAAAGTCACATGCGGATACTTTTCGGTTTCCGCGATGCGAACCTGTGTCTTGTGCTGAGCCGATAATGTTTCTCCCAAGGTCTTCGTTAAATTATCCTTTTGGAAGATCACTTTCACGCCTTTGAAAGTATCGTCATATGAAGTCATCGTCACATAATATAAATCCAATGGATGCATATCATATTCCGGGAATTCCTGTTGAGTCAATGCGATCGTGATCTCTCGGCCACGGTCTGTTCGGAAGTTATAGCAAATCACCACGTCGCCATTTTCTATCGTTGCGATAGGGGTGCCGTCTGGTTTTACCATAACGATTGGCTTCACGAATTCATCCGTTACATCATTGGCATAAGAAGTTTCGATCGAAGCGATCATATCAGTTGACGGAGTTCCTAATCCTTTTGTCAGTAGGTCGTAGGCTTCTTTTACCCGCTCCCAGCGATTATCACGGTCCATGGCATAATAACGGCCGATCGCCGAAGCCACAGTGCCGACGGAGGATACTAAATGCTGATTGAGCTCTCGCATATAGCCAACACCGCCATTCGGATCCGTATCACGACCATCTAAGAAAGCATGGATGAAAACCTGATCATTACCGAGCTCTGCATTCTTTGCAGCATCGCAAAGCGCTTTCAAGTGTAGGATATGGGAGTGCACCCCGCCATCAGATAGCAATCCAATGAAATGTACTTTCTTATTATTTTCTTTGGCGTAATCGAATGCCCGCTCTAATGTTAAATCTGAATTGAATATCCCTTCGTTTGCAGCTTTATTAATGCGCCCCAACTCCTGGTAAACCGTGCGTCCGGCACCTAAATTCATATGTCCAACCTCCGAATTACCCATCTGTCCTGCAGGTAAACCTACGGCTTCACCAGATGCCTCCAGTTTAGAATTTGGATAAGTTGCTAGTAAGTAGTCTAGGTATGGAGTTTTTGCAGCTAATACAGCGTTTGAATTGTCTTCTTTTCCGTAGCCTAATCCATCCAGGATTAATAATGCTACTCTTTTTTGATCAGAACTCATTACACAAATATAATATTAATGCAGCGAAAAGTATAATTATGATGGTTAAGCTTAGATTTTGTTAAAAATAATTATCCTTGGCATAGTTTTGGTTGTAAAAATTGGAATTTTAGAGCGATAAACTTTGATATTTTTAGAGAAGTTCCGATCATTGGAGTTTTTAGAGTCATGATACATCATTTAAAAATAAGCTGCAGACCATTATTATTTTTATGCTATGCCCTTCTTATTTTGCCATTATTGTCATTCAGCGCGTATTATAACGACGTTGGAAATGAGATAATGGAAGCTTTTAAATCGAACAATGCAAAAGCGATTTCGAACTATTTCGGATCGAATGTTTCTTTGTCTATTAAGAGCGATGGTGGCTATTATTCAAAATTTCAGGCCGAGATGTTGCTAAGTGATTTTTTTCAAAGCAATAAGACCTCAGAGATCAAACAGGTGCAAAGAACTTCGCAAAGCAACAACAGTTTTTATATCGTTTACCAATTAAAAACGTCGGTCGGAACCTACCGGGTTTTTACGAAGCTTAGCCAAATCTCGGGAGAGACTCAAATTGCTGAACTTAGAATAGAATAACATACATTTTATTGGATTTATCTTTTATTTAAAGTAATTTTTATTCATCTTCGCTTAATTTTACATTAATAAATGGAGAAAGAATTTAAAGAAAAGCTATTGCAATTTGTTGAAGAAGCAATAAAAGAGGACGTTGGGCCAGGAGACTATACCACTCTTTCTACTATTGACGAATCAAAGCAAGGTGAAGCTCAGCTATTAGTTAAGGAATCGGGGATTATTGCCGGTATTGAGGTAGCTAAGGAAATATTTTTAGCCATTGATCCTAATTTACATTTCGAAATACTTTTAAAGGATGGTGATACGGTGAAATACGGAGATATCGCATTTCGCTTGAGAGGAGCTATCCATACTATACTCAAAGGAGAACGATTGGTTCTCAATGTCATGCAACGTATGTCTGGAATTGCAACACAAACGGCAAAGTATGTGGCAGCAATCGCGGGGACCAAAGCTCGCGTTCTAGACACGCGCAAAACAACGCCTTTACTGCGTTTCTTAGAAAAGAAAGCTGTAGAGTTAGGGGGAGGGGTAAACCATCGCTTCGCGTTGTATGATATGATTCTCATCAAAGACAATCATGTTGAATATGCTGGTGGCATTACAGCCGCTGTTAATTCGGCCTTATCGTATAAGCGCGAGCATAACTTAAACATACCTATCGAGGTAGAAGTACGCAACTTTGACGAGTTGAAAGAAGTTATTGCTATCGGTAAAGTAGATCGTGTTATGTTCGACAACTTTACGCCAGCACAAGTGAAGGAAGCCGTTAACCTTGTAAACGGTCAATTGGTTACTGAAGCTTCTGGTGGAATCACCCTCGATACGATCGCAGAATACGCAAAACAAGGAGTTGATTTCATCTCTGTTGGAGCTTTAACTCACTCGGTTAAAAGTCTGGATTTGAGCTTAAAAGCAAAACTTATTTAGTAAATTGCTGTATATGATTTCAATCTATCTCGTAGGAATAGTCATATTAGCATATTTATTCGGATCGATCCCTACTGCGGTTTGGTTTGGACAAGCATTCTATGGTGTTGATGTACGTGAGTATGGTAGTGGGAATGCAGGGGCCACCAATACATTTCGTGTTCTCGGAAAAAAAGCAGGCTCCGTGGTGATGTTTGTCGACATCCTAAAGGGCTGGACAGCAACTAATTTACCTTATTTATTAGATAGTAGCGTGGTGGGTAATCACGATGCCCCACAATTTGTAAATTTCCAGCTTGCCCTAGGCGTAATAGCTGTATTAGGACACTTGTTTCCGATATTTGCTGGTTTCCGTGGCGGTAAAGGCGTGGCTACATTATTTGGGATGGTCTTGGCAATTCATTGGCCCGCAGCCCTATGCTGTGTCACGGTCTTCCTATTCGTATTATTTATATTCCACTACGTTTCGCTAGGATCCATTTTAGCGGGATTTACTTTTCCATTTAGTATTGCTTTTATTTTTAAGACCACCGTACCTTCGGTTTTATTGTATGGCATTGCAATCTGCGCGTTGATTTTAGTCACTCATCAGAAAAACATCGAACGCCTACTCAAAGGCAAGGAGTCTAAAATATTTTTATTCAAGAAAAAATCATCCGGTTAAACTTTTGGGTACAAGTTTTGTTTAATCTTTGTAAAACATTATTTGTATTGAGTAAACTTAATAACAACGTTTATGAAAAGAATTTTTAAATATACGGCCATGTTAATGTTGGGGGCTTCGATTGCAGGATGTGCGACATCAGCAATCACTGGTCGTAAATACCTAAAATTGGTAGATTCTCAACAGATTAATGATCAAGCTGCACTTGCCTATAAAGACTTTTTAAGCAAAAACAACTCGAAAGTAGTTACAGGTACGGCTGCTGCAACCCAGGTTAAACGTGTCGGTAGCAATATCGCTGTGGCTGCAAACCAGTACTTAAAACAATTGGGAATTGCAGACAAATTTAACTTCAACTGGGAGTTTAACTTGATCGAGAGCCCGGATGTCAATGCATGGTGTATGCCAGGCGGTAAAGTAGCAGTTTATACTGGTATCCTTCCGGTGGCGAAAAATGATGCTGGACTAGCAACAGTTATGGGACATGAGATTGCACACGCAATCGAAGAGCACTCTGTTTCTCAGTATTCAAATGCTATGGCAGCACAATACGGTGCACAGATTTTAGGTGCTGCAGGTGCTATGTCTAACAGCAAATACATCGGTATCTTTAACCAATTGTATGGTATTGGCTACCAAGTAGGCTCATTAAGATTCTCCAGAAATGACGAATTAGCAGCTGATAAAGCCGGTCTTATTCTGATGGCCATGGCGGGTTATGATCCAAATGAGTCTATTAAATTCTGGGAAAGAATGGCACAAGGTAAGTCAGGAAACCCACCAGAGTGGTTAAGTACTCACCCTAGCGATGCTCGTCGTATTGCCCAATTGCAAGCGATGATTCCAGAGGTAATGAAATATTATAAGAAATAAACAAACTAGTATATACTAAAAAAGGAGCTCCCTAACGGGGCTCCTTTTTTTTTGTATATACTAGTTTGTTTATAGTAGTTAGTATTTAGTAGTTAGTATTTAGTAGTTAGTATTTAGACCTAGGGCGAAACATCCTGCTTCTTCCTTAAATCCTTCCTTTCCGGGTTCAGACGAAACATTACTAGCGTCAAATAGATTCTAGCGGACATAGAAAAACAAAATCCCCAACGCCATATAGGACGCCCTAGGTCTAACTACTAACTACTAACTACTAACTACTAACTACTACCTACTAAATACTAGTACAAGTCAAACCCAATGTATAACCCTTTCATAACCCTTTCAAAGCCCTTTCAGAACCCTTCTGAAAGGGCTTTGAAAGGGTTGTGATATGGGATAAGAAAGTCTATTACTTGAGGATAGTAAGTTCGGGTTATATTCTTGGGTTTATTGGTTATTCTATTTGATGCTGTTTGAAAATTATTTATTTTAATTTTTATTGTTACATTTTTGCTTTTAAGGCGACTAACCTAATATAACAACAAACAACATGAACTTAACGATTAGTAATTTAAACAAAACTTATGGTAACGGCGTGAAAGCGCTAGATAATGTTAATTTGACGATAGGGCCGGGTATGTTTGGTTTATTGGGTCCAAATGGTGCGGGGAAATCATCGCTGATGCGTACTATCGCCACTTTACAAACACCAGATTCTGGAGATATTACTTTTGGGGACATCGATATATTGAGCGATAAGAATGCGTTACGTCGCGTTTTGGGATATTTGCCACAGGAATTTGGAGTTTATCCTAACTTATCCGCCGAGGAACTGTTGAACTATTTTGCTAATCTGAAAGGAATCAGCGCTAAAGCCGATCGCCAAAAGATCGTTACGGAAGTGTTGCAGGTCACCAATCTTTACGACGTGCGCAAAAAGAGCGTAAGCGGCTATTCTGGTGGTATGAAACAACGTTTTGGTATTGCGCAGATGTTGTTGAATAATCCGAAATTAATTATTGTTGATGAGCCGACGGCGGGATTAGATCCTGCAGAGCGGCATCGATTTTTAAATGTTCTTCGTGAGATCGGGGCGCAGCATACGGTTATCTTCTCGACTCACATTGTGGATGATGTTCGTGAGTTATGCCACGAATTGGCGATCATGAATGGTGGTCGTGTGCTGTTCCGGGGCTCATCGCAACAAGGCGAGGAGCAGTTGAATGGTAAGATCTGGACGAAGCGCGTTGAACGTAGCGAGTTTGATGCTGCCAACGCAACCCATAATATCATCTCTTCGAACTATAATCAGGACAATACGCTCAATATCCGTGTGATGAGCGATGTGCAGCCCGACGAATCTTTCCGCTCGGTGAGTCCTATCCTAGAAGATGTTTATTTTGTAGCCCTTAAAAACGATAGCGTCAATGTTTAGTACCATCTTTACTTTCGAAGTAACACGCTGGTTTAAACAGCCTGTTTTCTATGTCTATTGCGTTATTTATTTTGCTTTAGCCTATTTTACGACGATCGCTGCATTGGGTGCTTTCGACGCTGTTTCTGCAACGACATCGACTCCTGTATATGTCAATTCGCCATTAAATATCGCGGGATTCTTCAATAGTTTTTCTACGCTGATTTATTTCCTGTTGCCGACCATTATCGGCGCGGCGGTGTATAGAGACTATCTGTATCACGTACATAACCTATTATTTTCATATCCGCTCGACAAATTAAGTTATCTGTCGGCGAAGTTCCTGAGCGCATTATTGGTTGTCAGTTTTGTGGCGATCCTGACAATATTAGGCTATTACATGGCTCAATTTCATCCCGGAATCGATCAGAGCATGTTGGGGCCAAATCGTTTGGACGCTTATTTCAGCGGTTTTCTATTGGTTGTATTACCAAACTTTCTATTGTTCGGGAGCATTATTTTTGCTTTGGTTACCTTCAGCAGGAACATATACGTTGGCTTTGTCTTTGTGCTGCTTCTGTTGTTATTGCAGTCGGTGCTTGATATTGCTACTCGAGATGCCGATAACCGCTATTTGGTTGCGCTGTTAGACCCGTTTGGTTTCCAGCCAATCACCTATTATACGAAGTATTGGAGCGTTGAAGAACAGAACAATAACTTACTACCGATGACGGGCGTTATGCTGTACAACCGTCTAATTTGGTCGGGTTTGGCAGTGCTGATCTTAGGTTTGGTCTATTACAAGTTTTCCTTCTCGCAATTGGGCATTAGCTTCACACGTTCAAAGTCTTCTGAGCGCGTTACGAAGAATAACTTCGGTAGCATTATTAAGATTGATTTGCCAAAAGTCGGGATATCGCATTCTTTTTTCAATAATTTAAAATTGAGCTGGCGATTGAGCCACATCGACTTCAAGTATGTCGTAAAGAACTGGACGTTCATCATCCTGTTGCTGATAGCTGCTTTATTTGTATTGGCGGTGATGTCTGTCGGGGGGATGCTATATGGAACGGTGACTTATCCGGTTACCTGGCAGGTCCTGCAAACGATGGGTGGAATATACAGTTTCTTCCTCGTGATCATGATCTTGCTGTTTGCGGGAATGCTTATACAGCGTGATCAACAGAGTAATATGAAATTGCTGATCGACTCGACATCCGTTCCTAACTGGGTATTATTGAGTTCCAAATTTATTGCTTTAATGAAGATGACTATTGTTGTCCTCATCATCAGCATGCTGACCGGTATAATCTATCAAATATATAATGGCTATTTCAAGTTCGAGATTGGACATTACCTGTACGAACTGTTTATCCTGGACTACTTGAAATATGTGGTATTGATAGGTTTTGCTTTATTTATACATGGTTTCTTCCGCAATTACTTCGTCGGGTTTATCGTTTGTCTAATCATTGTTTTAGGTATTCCGTTTCTTTCCAAGATTGGTGTTGAGCAGGCGATTTATAAATTCAATAACGGCGCTAGCTATCAATATTCGGATATGAATGGCTATGCCGATATCCGTCATTATTTATATTATCGGTTATATTGGTTGTTGTTTACCGCTGTCTTATTTGCCTTGACTTTATTGTTCTGGCGTCGCGGTATCATCTCGAACGTGAAAGATAGATTGCAACAATTTGCTCTGCGTTTTAAGGCGCCTATCGTAATTCCAGCGTTACTGTCGTTGATTGCTTTCGTCGGATTAGGATATGCGATATACTATGTAAACAATGTCGTTTCGACGCGCTATTCCAACAAAGAAAAAGAGTTGCAGCAGGTAGATTATGAGAAAAAATACAGGCATTTCCAAGATTTGCCTATGCCACGATTGGTGAGCGTATTTGCGAAGGTCGATATAGCCCCGAAAGACCGTCATCTTCAGGCAGAGGGCGATTTTATCTATGTGAATAAAACGGCGCAGCCTATCGATTCGATGTTTATGCGATTTAATGGATCCGTGAAGACGATTGTTAATTTGGATCGTAAGATTAAAAATACGGTTAAGGATAGTATTTTGGAAGTCAATATCTATCATTTGCAGGAGCCTTTGATGCCTGGTGATAGTTTGAAAATTAAGTATCAACTTACTAGCCTTTCGAATACATTCTTGATGGATCGTTCCTTGATATTGGAAAATGGGACATTCTTTAATAATTCCGTTTTTCCATCTTTAGCCTACGAAGATGGTGTAGAGCTTGTTGACAATAGGGTTCGCGAGAAGTATAAATTGGCGCCACGCGATCGTATGGCCGACCCGCGCGATAGCAGCAAATTGGGGAATACCTATATCTCGAAAGATGCCGATTGGATAGATTTTGAGGCGATTGTAAGTACGAGTCCTGATCAGATAGCGATTGCGCCAGGCTACTTGCAGAAGGAATGGGAGGAGAATGGAAAGAAGTACTTCCATTATAAAATGGATAGCCCTATCCTTAACTTTTACTCGTTTATTTCGGCGAAATATGAGGTGAAGAAAGAGAAAGTGAACGGCAAGAATATGGAGATTTACTATCATAAGGGGCATGAGTATAATCTGGACCGTATGATGGCTTCGATTAAGAAATCCTTAGGATATTACGAGTCGAATTTCAGCCCATATCAGTTCAATCAGTTGCGTATTATTGAGTTTCCTAGTACGCACGGTACGTTCGCGCAAGCCTTTGCGAATACGGTTCCATTCTCCGAGGGTATCGGTTTTATTGCCAAAGTAGACGATGAAAATCCAGACGCAGTAGACTATCCGTATTCGGTCGTAGCACATGAGTTTGCACATCAGTGGTGGGCGCATCAGGTGATTGGGGCAAATGTGAAGGGAGCTACCATGATGTCAGAGTCTTTGTCTGAATATAGTTCCTTGAAAGTGTTGGAGCATACTTACGGGAAAGGACAAATGCGTAAGTTTTTAAAGGATGCTTTAGACCAATATTTAATGGGGCGCGCGAGTGAACAATTGAAGGAGAACCCCTTGATGTTTAATGAAAATCAGCAATACATTCATTATAATAAAGGTTCGTTGGTGATGTATGCAATGAGCGATTACTTAGGAGAAAATGCGTTCAGCGGTATGTTGAAGGAATATATTGCGAAGACAGCATTTCAAAATCCACCGTATACCACTTCAATCGAGTTTGTCGACGTACTTAGGAAGCACACGCCAGATTCGTTGCAATACTTAATCAAAGACATGTACGAAACAGTGACGCTTTATGATAACGCCATCGAAAATGCCAGCGTAAAGCCGCTCAAAGATGGTAAATATGAGGTGAGCATGGACTTTAAGGTTTCGAAATATCGTACGGATGAGAAGGGAAAACGCAGCTATGAAGATGTGAAGGGGGCTAAGCTTTCGGAGAAGATGAAAGATAGCGATAAGCGTGCTGTGGAATCCCTGCCTTTGCGCGATTACGTTGATATCGCAATTTTCGGTTCGCCAAAGAAAAAAGGGAAGTATGAGCATGAGCATGCGCTTTTAGAAAAGCGAGTTAAGATTGATCGTATCAAAAACCGTTTGACCTTTGTAGTGAATGAGAAACCTATTGCGGTAGGGGTAGACCCTTATAATAAATTGATCGATACAGATTCTAACGATAATCGTCATACATTTTAATTGATTGTTCTTTACCTTTGGTAAACAGCAAAAACCAGAGAGCCATGGATACGATTGTGAATTTACAACCTGTGCTGGAGCATGACCATTATTTGCTGCTTCCTTTACAAGCAGATGATTTCGAAGAACTATATGCCGTTGCTTCGGATCCTAAAGTTTGGGAGCAGCATCCGAATAAAGACCGATGGCGTCGTGATGTCTTTACGAATTTCTTTGAAGGCGCGCTAAATAGTGGTGGCGCCTTCAAAGTTATCGATAAGGATAGTATGGCGGTTATTGGCTGCACGCGATTTTACGATAGAGAGCCAGAGAATGATAGCATCTATATAGGCTATACCTTCTATGCAACGAACTACTGGGGTTCGGGGGCAAACCATGCGGTGAAGCGCATGATGTTAACCTACATTTTCCCCTATGTTTCGAAAGTGCTTTTCCATATTGGAGCGGAGAACTTACGTTCGCAGATCTCCATCGAGCGCCTGGGTGCTATTAAGATTGATGAGAAGGAAGTGGCCTATTATGGAGAGGGCGTGAAGAAGAATTTTGTTTACTTAATTGATAAAAGCAATTGGCAGAACTTAGAGGGTTAATCGAGCGATACGAGTCGAATGATTATCAGGTATTGGTTGATATATGGGAATCTGCTGTAAAAGCTACTCATGATTTTTTGGCAGAGGAGGACTTTCTGTTTTTCAAAGATGCGATTCCGAACGAATATCTGCCTCAGTTGGAGGTCTATGTTTTTCGAGCGGAGGCTATTCTCGGATTTATGGCAGTAAATGAGCAGCATTTAGAAATGTTGTTCGTGCATGATGCGGTTCGCGGCTGTGGAGTTGGGAAGCAACTGTTGGGTTATGCTGTTGAAATGCTTGGTGTAAATTCTGTGGACGTAAATGAGCAAAATGAACAGGCGGTTGCATTCTATCAAAAGCAGGGATTTAAGGTCGCTTCGCGTACGGAGAAGGATTCTCTGGGTAAAGATTATCCGGTTCTTCTCTTAGTTATCGATTAAGTATTTCGTATTTTTGGGCTTTATAAAAGTTTGAGTCCCCATAACGCATGAATATTCAAGACCTTATTATTAAGGATAAAGAACCAGTTAATTTAAATGATGTTTTCTTAAGCGAGGAAAACCGGTTGCAAATCGAGCAATTGATCAAAGAACAGCTATATGTTGAAGATCTTCAACAGTATGGCCTCCCGGTAAACAATAAGGTTTTGCTATTCGGCAGCTCCGGCTGTGGGAAAACAACGACGGCAAAGGCGATTGCCCATGCGGTAGAACGCCCTTTGATCGTATTGAACCTAAGCAATATCATCAATTCTAGAATTGGGGAGACCTCCCAAAATATCAAGCAGGTATTCGATCGTGCAATCCGCGATAAGGCGGTGCTATTTCTGGATGAGTTTGATCAGATTGGAAAGGCGAGGGGCGAGGATGAGAACGATGTTGGCGAGATGCGCCGTTTGGTCAATACCATGATCCAACTGATAGATTATTTGCCCGAGCAAGTTATGCTCATCTGTGCAACGAATCATATTGATATCATAGACTTTGCGCTGATTCGTCGTTTTCAGTTAAAGATCAGTTTTGAAATGCCATCGGATGAAGTATTGGATACCTATTATAATAAGTTGCTTGCGCGTTTCCCGAGCGAATTGCAGCAGATTGAACGTCGCTATAATATCTCTTTCGCGGAAGCGAAGGATTATACTTATACGCTTGTAAAAGCGAAGTTGATCGCCGCGTTGGAAGGAAGGCATCAGAAAATTGTTGATTAGATATAAGACGTTAGATTTTAGATTTTAGACCCGATCATGGTCATCCTTACATCCTTCCTTTCTTGTTTCAGACAACTCATTTGAATTACTGTTTGTCTTGAACCAGGAAAGGAAAGATTTTAGGATTGACAGGATGATTGGTACACCGTATAAATGAGGGACATATTGAGCGCCATAGGTCTGTATACTAAGTACTAAGTACTAACTACTATTTCTGGTTCAGACAATCCTCTAAAATCTAATATCTCACATCTCACATCTAAATAACAAAAAAGGCGATTCGAAGAACCGCCTTTTTGTTATTTGTACATTTGCTCGCGTTGTGCTTTTACAGCATCGGAGTTGATGTATTCGTCATACGTCATGAGTTTGTCGATGATTCCGTTTGGAGTAAGCTCAATGATGCGGTTTGCCACAGTTTGAGTCAACTCGTGGTCACGAGATGTAAAGAGCATCGATCCTTTGAAATCGTTCATACCGTTGTTTAATGCGGTGATAGATTCCAAGTCCAAGTGGTTGGTAGGTTCGTCGAAGATTAGGAAGTTAGCACCTTGTAACATCATACGAGAGAACATACAACGCATTTTCTCACCACCGGATAGTACTGAACATTTCTTCAATACCTCTTCACCCGAGAATAACATTTTACCTAAGAATCCGCGGATGAATTGCTCATCAGCATCAGGTTTCGTAGTGTAGTCTCTTAACCAGTCAACGAGGTTCTCATCTTTACCGTCGAAGAACGCAGAGTTGTCTATAGGCATGTCTGCTGGCGTAATTGTTACGCCCCATTTGAACTCACCTTTATAGTCTTGATCACGGCCTGTTAGGATATCGTAGAATGCTGAGGTAACTAAGTTGTTTTCCGCAAGGACAGCAATCTTATCACCTTTATTCATCATAAATGTGATGTCTTTGAAGTAAACTTCACCGTTTTTGGTTTTGCTTAATCCTTCGACATTCAAGATTTGATCTCCAGGCTCTCTATCCATCATGTTGAACATGATAGCCGGGTATTTTCTGTTTGAAGGCTTGATCTCGTCGATATTGATCTTATCCAAGGCTTTCTTACGAGAAGTTGCTTGTTTCGATTTGGAAGCGTTGGCCGAGAAGCGACGGATAAACTCCTGAAGTTCTTTAACCTTATCTTCCATTTTCTTATTCTGATCAGCACGTTGTTTCAATGCTAATTGAGAAGACTCGTACCAGAAGGTGTAATTACCAGAGTAGATTGACATCTTGCTGAAGTCGATATCCACAATGTGCGTACATACAGCATCTAAGAAGTGACGGTCGTGGGATACGACCAATACGATCGCTTCGTAAGAAGCAAGGAAATCTTCCAACCAAGCAATGGTATTGATGTCCAAGTCGTTGGTAGGCTCATCCAGAATCAGAATATCCGGGTTACCGAAAAGTGCTTGTGCTAATAGGACACGGACCTTTTCATTACCATCCAATTCCTTTACTTGCTTATAGTGTTGTTCTTCTTTGATACCTAAGTTGCTCAATAAGGTTGCTGCATTGCTTTCCGCGTTCCAGCCATCCATTTCTGCGAATAAACTTTCTAACTCACCCGCACGCTCGCCGTCGGCATCCGTAAAAGGATCTTTCATATAGATTTCATCCTTTTCTTTCATGACTTTGAATAACTCTTGGTTACCCATCATGACTGTTTGGATTACTGAGAATTCGTCGAATGCATAGTGGTTCTGGTTAAGAACGGACATGCGCTCACCTGGAGTAAAAGAAACTGATCCTGTGCTTGGATCTACTTCTCCTGATATGATTTTTAGGAATGTAGATTTACCAGCACCATTGGCACCAATAATACCGTAACAATTTCCGGGAGTAAATTTTAGGTTGACATCTTCGAATAGAATACGTTTTCCATAGCGAAGAGATAAATTTGATACATTAATCATGCTGCAAAGATACGCTTTTCGATTGGATTAGTGTACGGTCAAGTCGCTAATAATTAGGGACTGATTAGTAGTCGATTTGATAAATTGAAAATAAATTTCAGTAGTCGATAGTACTCAGCCTGATAAATACTGTTTATACTATTGAACGAACCTCATTCTTTCGCGTCGTTCGAACATAATAAAGCCAATTATGACCGTGAGGATTACAGAATTATTATTGGATAAGTATCTATCCGATAGTTGCTCCAAAGAAGAACTGAAGTTCGTAGAGGAGTATTTAAGTTCGATCGAAGGAAAGCAGCATCTAGATCAATATTTTGATAGGGCATGGGAGAATGTTTTGAAAGAGCGAGTGGATGAGACGGTGCTAGAAGTATGCAGAAAGATGTTTTTGGAGGAGGTTGAAAGGGAAAAGCACATGGACGATCGTAATCGGAAGAGATAGTCTCGACTAGCAGGCTAATTAACATTTAAGACAAACCAACTAAATAATAACCATAGCAAATTGGCACATAATACTACAATTAATTAGGGCATCTCATTGAAATACTGAACGGCAAAACGCTGTTCTAAACATCATTATTCGATAATAATTAACCAAAATACACTTTAAGTTTTGACAGAATTTTTATGACTAATTACTTAACTATATGGATTTATTTTTAATTTTTAACAAAGCAAAGTCGTTTTGGATAACAACATTTTCTTTGATGTTGATTTTATGCTGTGTATCGAACGCTGAGGCGAATGGTAGTGATTTGATAAAAATCCAAAGAACGATTAAAGGGGAAGTGCGTGATCAGGCGGGTAATCCATTGTCTGGAGCTTCGGTGGTCATCAAGGGGACATCGCAAGGGTTGTCAACGGATTCGAAAGGACAGTTTACACTTCAGGTTCCTGCGGATGCTGTTCTCCAAATTCGATTATTAGGCTATGAAGGACAGGATATCGCTGTTGGTACTCGTGACTTTATCAGTGTTCATCTGAAGGCCACAAGCACCGTTCTAGATGATGTCGTCGTGACGGGCTATCAGATTGTGAGTAAGCGACAGTTTACTGGCGCTTCGACCAAGATTAACACCGAAGATGTCCGTCGCGACGGTATTGCCGATGTCAGCAGAATGTTGGAAGGGCAAGTTGCGGGTGTTTCGGTTCAGAATGTGTCGGGGACATTTGGTGCTGCTCCTAAAATCCGCGTCCGGGGTGCAACTTCCATCAGCGGGGACAACAAACCCTTATGGGTTGTTGATGGGATGATCCTGGAGGACATTATCAATATTTCGAACGAGCAGCTGTCGACTGGTGACCCAGCGACATTAATCGGCTCCTCTGTTGCGGGATTAAATCCCGACGATATTGAGAGTTTCGAGATCTTAAAAGATGCCGCTGCAACTTCTCTATATGGCGCCCGCGCCATGAACGGGGTGATCGTGATTACTACTAAAAAAGGTCGGGTCGGCACGCCTTTGGTTTCTTACACAGGAAATTTCTCGACCTATCTTAAACCTTCTTACGGTCAATTCAACATCATGAATTCCCACGATCAGATGTCTATGTATGCTGAATTGCAGCGCAAGGGCTGGTTGAATTATGGGCAAACATCGCGGTTCGCAAATGGGGGTGTCTTCGTCAAGATGGCCGATTTGATCAATCAGTATGACGAATCGAATGGACAATTTGGATTGAAGAATGATCCCGCGAGCAGACGTGCCTTTTTGGAGCGCTATGCGAATGCAAATACCGATTGGTTTGATGTACTGTTCAATAATTCGCTGATGCAGGAACATGCATTAAGTGTTTCGATGGGTACCGAAAAAGGACAGTTGTATGTATCTACTAGTTATTTGAACGATAATGGTTGGAGTAAAGCAGATGCGGTACAACGTTATACGGGTAATGTGCGGGCGACTTTTACCCCAAGTAAGCGCCTGAACTTTGGAATAATCGCCCAAGGTTCCATACGTGATCAAAATGCACCGGGAACTTTAGGTCGAACCAGTAATCAGGTTACGGGGAGTTTTGATCGTGATTTTGATATCAACCCGTTTAGTTATGCATTGAATACAAGCAGAGTGCTTACACCGTATGACGAACATGGTAACCTTGAATATTTCAGACGCAATTTTGCACCCTTCAACATTCTTAACGAGTTAGAATACAATAATATCAAGCTGAACTTTATTGATTTCAAGATGCAGGGTGATTTGCGCTATAATATTCTAAATAACCTTAAGTTTTCTTTTGAAGGAGCGTATCGATACGCTGTCACTAACCAAGAGCATAATATTCATGAAAACTCGAACATGCCTAATGCGTACCGTGCGGATGCGGATGCGACGATCCGAGAGTCGAACCGATTCCTGTATCGCGATCCGGATAATCCAGAGGCAGAGCCTATTGTTATTCTACCTTATGGAGGGTTCTACAATACCGACGATGTCAACATGGTTAGTTACATCCTGCGGAATTCGTTGGATTACAATGTAAAACTCGCTAAAGACCATAAGCTGAACACTTACGCCTTTATGGAGCTACGTTCAGCAGATAGAAAATTTAAGCAATTTAATGGATATGGTTACCAATTTGACAAGGGCGGTGTACCGTATGTGGACCCTAAGTTTCTGAAAATGATGGTCGAAGCGAATGCTAATTATTTTGAGATGTCCAAACGTAAGGAGCGATTTCTTGCCTATGGTTTAAATTCTCGGTACACATTCAAAGATCGATACAACGTAGCGGGGACTGTTCGATATGACGGTTCCAACCTAATGGGGCGCACGAATACAGCACGTTGGTTACCAACTTGGAACGTCAGTGGCTCCTGGAACATCGATGGCGAAGCATTCTTCCAAAACCAAAGCTTTATAAACACTGCGACGCTTCGCGCCAGTTATGGTTTGACCGCAAGTAGCGGGCCTGCGACGAACTCAAGTGTGGTACTGCGCAATCGTGCCGCAAATAGGCCATACTTAACGGAAAGAGAGTCTGTGATTGGGATAGACCATGTCGAGAACTCCGAGTTGACCTGGGAGAAGATGTACAAAGCTAATATCGGCTTTGATATGGCTATGTGGAATAATAAACTGACCCTAACAATGGATTATTATGATCACGATAGCTACGATCTGATTGGTCTTATCCGAACTGGAGGAATAGACGGGGAGCCCATGAAGTTGGCAAACTATGCCGATATGGAAGCTTATGGAGTAGAGGGAACCTTGGGAGTAAAGTTGTTAGACAAAACAGATTGGAAATGGGATACGCAATTTAACTTCGGATATAATAAATCGAAGATTACGAACCTACGTAATGAACCAAATATCTGGTCGTTGGTCAATACCGACGGCGGAGCAAAGGTGGGCTATCCACAACGAGGCTTATTTTCTTTAGATTACAAAGGGCTTGATCAAACACAAGGGATGCCAAAATTCATGAACGAGAAGGGCGAGGAGTCTCCCAGAGTCTTTTTACAAGATCTAAATACTTCACACCTTGTTTACGAAGGTTCTATCGATCCGTTGTTCACTGGAGGTTTCTTCAACGGTTTCCAGTATAAGAATATCCGACTTACTGCCTTAGTCACATTTAGTACGGGAAATGTTGTCAGGCTTCGTCCAGCATTCAGAAGTTCGTATACCGAGCTTGACGCCACGCCGGATGAGTTCTTAAATCGATGGCTGATGTATGGCGATGATGCAGAACCATCCATATTAGACCGTCGTGAGAATGCTGATATCATCGGTTCTTATCCTTACAATAACTATAACTATTCCACTAGACGTGTCGCGAAAGGCGATTTTATTCGATTGAAGCAAGTGATGCTCTCGTATAATCTTCCGCAGAAGATGCTTAAAGCTTCGACTTTAAAATCAGCGTCATTGAGCTTAGTAGCAAATAATTTATGGTTGATCTATTCAGATAAAGATTTGAATGGGCAGGATCCTGAATTCTTTGGCTCGGGTGGGGTTGCTATGCCTATCCCTCGTCAATTTACGCTATCACTTAAACTTGGAATTTAGAACCATACGAATATGAAAACTATAAACAAGATTTTCACGCTATCTCTGATTGCTGCGCTAGGTTTTTTACAGTCGTGTAATAAATTCCTGGATGTAAATCCCGATATGCGTACGGAGCTTAATTCGGTAGAGAAAGTTGCAGAACTTCTCGCAACGGCCTATCCACAAGCAAGCTATATCACTTTTACAGAGGCGATGACTGATAATGCCGGAGACAAGGGTGCCGGAACGGTAGAAATCATAAATTCAGCACCTTATCGATTTGAAGATGTCGCAGATATTAACAGGGACTCACCTACCAACTATTGGAATGCAGCTTATGCGGCTATTGCTGCTGCAAACCATGCCTTAGAGGCGATCGAAAAGGCGGGAGATGATCCTGCATATAGACCCTACAGAGGGGAAGCCCTAGTCGCTAGAGCATATGCGCATTTTATGTTGGTCAATTTCTTTGCACAACCTTATGACGCAGCTACTGCAGCAACTAATCCAGGAGTTCCCTATGTTACCGAAGTCGGTAAAGTGGTTATTGGTAAATATGAACGTAGTACAGTAGCGGAAACTTATAATAAAATAGAAAAGGATCTGTTAGAAGGGCTGCCGCTTTTAGATAACGCAGCTTATAAGAAGGCCCCAAAATATCATTTTACAGTTTCTGCGGCACATGCTTTTGCAACGCGCTTTTACCTCTTCAAAAAAGAATACGAAAAAACAATCGAGCATGCGGACCAAGTATTCGTTGGAGGGGATATTGCATCAAATCTCCGCGCTATTAACTCGGAAGCTTACCGTTCTCTTCAATACTATGAACTGCAAGCTCAATACACCAGGGCTGAAAATCCTGCGAATCTATTATTGGCAGAAGCCCCTTCTGTTTGGGGGAGGAACTACGCCTTCTATCGCTATAGCCTGACAAATGATATATTGAATGAACTATTTACAACTTCCAATGTAACGGACGGTTCATGGGCATATAATATATATGGAAGAGAGACCACATTGAATATTCCGAAATTTAGGGAGCACTTTGTTCGTCAAACATTGAATGCTGAGACTGGAATACCGTATAATATGGTTCCATTGTTTACTGCGGAGGAGGTATTGTTTAATAGAGCGGAGGCATATGCTGAATTGTCAAGATTTGATAATGCAATAAAGGATCTAAATGATTTCGCATCCAAACGTATTATATATAGCTTCTCAATTCCAATATATGTTCCGGAATTACACAGTATCACAGACCGAAAACTGTTGGCTTTTTACAAAACCGCAGATCTGAAGCGCGCGACAATACAGTGTGTTTTAGATTTCAAGCGTGTGGATTTTATTTTTGAAGGACAACGCTGGTTTGATATTATCCGTCATAAATTACCGGTTACCCATAAGACTTCAGACAATGAAACCCTCGTGCTGGGTGTCAATGATCCGATGCGCGTGTTCCAAATACCGCAAGAAGCGCAAAGTTCTGGTATAGAATTAAATCCTCGCTAATTATGAAAAGAAAAAACATCAATCCCTATTTGATCCTTCTGCTAGCGTTGTTCTTGAGCGCTTGTAGCAAAGAAGAAAAGATAAAACAAACTCCAATTCTAGGCCTTGGAGGAGATACCTGGGTCAATGGCCCTATTGACGATTGGTTGAAGAAGGAGTTTTTAGACCCCTATAATATTGAAGTTAAATATCGCTGGGACCCTTACGAGCTAAACTATGTCAAGAGTATAGTTCCAATTCGGGAGGAAAAGATTCAACCTTCTATGTCTTCTGTTCGTGAAATATGGATCAAGCCTTATGTAAAGGTCGCAGGAGACTCGTTCATCAAGAAATATGCGCCAAAGCAGTTTGTCTTAGCGGGTAGTGCGGAATGGAATAATGATGGTACAATCGTGTTAGGACAGGCCGAAGGAGGGCGGAAGATCGTTTTACTTCTGTTGAATGAATTTGATGCGAAAGATAAGCCGCAAGTGGAGCGGATGCTGCACACCATGCATCATGAGTTTGCACATATATTACATCAAACAAAGTTATATCCACTGGAATGGAAGGCTTTGAACCCGGAATGGTATACGGCGACCTGGTTTAATAATACCGATGATGTTGCTCATCAACAGGGCTTGATATCGGCTTATGCAAAGGCGAATGCCGATGAAGATTTTGTTGAAACTGTCTCATTTCTATTAGTATACGGGCAAGCTCATTTTGATGCAGTGGTCAATAAAGCTAATGTTTCGGCGAAAGCGAAAGCAATCCTGAGGAAGAAAGAAGCTATGATTGTCGACTATTTCACAAAGCAATATCAAATCGACTTCAGAGCCTTACAGCGAGAAACGCAATCAGCCTTGGCAGCCTTTCTTGCGCAGTAACCATTATTCATCATTTCAAAATTAAACAGCATGAAAAAATATATAGCTTGGATAATTTTAAGTCTTCTCGTTCTGTGTTACGCGTGTAAGAAGAATGAATTTGAAGGCGAGCGTCCAGACAAAAAGTTGGGAGAAGCCTTGGTATCCTTTGAAAAAACATTGGTTTCTGCAGAGCATGGTTGGAAAGCACATTTGTACCCCGATAGGGGCCGAGGTTTTGGCTTTTATCTAAAATTTAACGATAAAAACCGGGTAACCATGTATTCGGATATTAACAATGCCACAGGTACAACATCCAAGGAAAGTTCCTTTAGATTGAAAGCCGTAACAACACCGGCACTTTATTTTGACACGTACTCCTACATGCATCTATTGGCAGATCCCGATCCTGCGATACTGAATGGGGTGCCGGGATGGGGGATGTTTTCTGATTTCGAGTTCAACTTCAAAAAAGTTAGTGCAGATACAATAGAGTTAGTCGGTAGTTTGTCCAAAAGTAAATTGATATTGGTGAAAGCGAATGCCGAAGAATCAGCAGCCTATAGTAACGGAAATCTGAACAATTTACGCACCGTTGCTGAAAACTACAACAAAACTGCACGATTCCCTTATCTCAATACGAAGTCGGGGGTGCGGGTCAGTACAGCATTGAACCTGGTAACCAAAGAGGTATCCTTCGTTTATTTAAATGGATCGAAACTGGAAACAAAGATTCTAGGTTTTGCCTTTTCCGGACTCAATGAAATTGTTCTAAAGGAAGCCTTCGTATTTGACGACTTACATGTGGAAAAGTTTGTTCTTGGACTAAACGATAATACTGTTGTCGCGATGAACGCTGGACAGCGCCTGCCGATTCAATCTGCGGCTGAGCCGATTTTACCGTTGAATAAAATATTAGGAGTGCAGTATATGTCTATCGTCGTCCCAATGGAACAAGCGGTTGTAGGCAGTGGAGCGGAGTTTAATACACGAAGAACAGCGTTTCTAACTGCAGCGAGGTCAGCTTTAGCTGCTGGAACCATATTTCCACAGATGAATTTAGTATTTGACATCAAAGAACAGGTCTTGGTCGTGAACCAGATTATTAGACAAGGCTTCAATAACTTTTCGGCGCTGTACATCTTTACCTATCGCATGGACGGAGACCAGTTTGTATTGAATTACGAGCAGCCTCTTTACGGGAATGCGGAAGTGCTTGAGAATGCCTTTAAGCCTATCATTGAAGGCTTTCATCAAGGGAAATTTGAATTTAATTATGATCTGACGGCCACACAAATTAGAGCGAGCGGCGAGAATAAGAATTTAGCCGGATTCAAGTTTATTGGCGAATTAAATTAAAAAGTTATGAAAAAACTAATAACGATTATACTAGTCGCATTCTCTGTCCTGTCTTGTAAAAAGGATAAGTCTTCTGCCTATGATATCGTAGAAGTATTTCCGAGTTCAGAAGAGTTGCTCGCGAATTTTCAAAAAGCTTTGGATAGCGGATCGTCGCATTGGGAAGCAATGCTAAATCCGAAAGCAGGAAAAACCTATAACCTATATCTTCAGTTGACGAAGGATGGGAAGGCGCTATCTTTGGTAGACTTAACCGAGGAGAGTGCTAAAAAAATTAAGGCTGCGACTTATAGATTAGAAGGAAAATCAACTAACGCAAGCCTTATTTTTTCTGCCGGTACGCATTTGGATGATATACTGCATAAAGAAGGGTTTAGAAATGTCGGCGCCGATACTTCCTATGCTTTCGAAATGATGAAAGGAGATACGCTAATTCTTCGAGGGAATAGATACGGAGACGAATTAAAGTTGATCAATATGAAAGCAGAAGTTGCCGAAAAATATGAAGCAGGTCAGCTGAGTAATACCTTCGGCAATTTGTCTGAATTCTTTGATAGCCAACGATTCTTTTATTTCATCGCAGAGGGCAATATCCCGGTTCAATTCATTATTGATCCCGATACGCGCAGTATTCGTGTTTTATATGTCGAAAATAAACAGCTTAAGTTTAGTACGACTGATTATGCCTATGGACTTGAAAAAATCAGACTAAAGACGCCTCTTCGCATAGGTAGCCAGGTCATAAGCGATTTGAACTTTGATACGGAGAAAAAGTCTTTTTATCT
The DNA here is from genome assembly GCA_002354335.1 of Sphingobacterium sp. UBA2700. GTDB lineage: Bacteria > Bacteroidota > Bacteroidia > Sphingobacteriales > Sphingobacteriaceae > Sphingobacterium. The sequence continues at coordinate 22,524 of DELI01000027.1, forward strand.
GCAGAAAAACCAAACTACGCGTTATGACCTACTAGGCGCAACTCTACCGGTAATCCCCTTGCATATCATGTTGGGTGAAGAAGTGACGCCTATTCTGTCTATGCCTTCACCAATATTTATAGAGGAGTTGCCGGGCTGGTCTACCTCTTTCCTAGATGTTTGGATGGGGGCTACGAGCAAGCTGTTCACTGAAAGAGGCTTCTATCTATTAGTGATGGCCTTCGAGTTGAACACAAAGGCTAATACCGTCGATTTAAAACTGTATTTTCAACGAGGCAGCAGTATTTTTTTAGGAACCTTTCCTTTCTCGTTTGAAAAAACTGATGCCGGCGTCTATACGCTAAAACGGCTGCCTTTTGAAGCGGGAAATACGCCACATGCCAATGCGGAGTTTATTGAGGCATCCGTTGCCGGGCTTATTGGGCTATTCCCGAACAAGCAATATACGATAGATTACTATGATGCCGGCGACAATGTCATTGGACAGTTTAAAAGTGTCGAACAAGCTGATCTCTATTTTACCGGAGAGTTTGGAAGTTACTTTGAGTAAGCAATAAAGTACTCTTATCCTAATCTATGTTATGTCAGATTAGGATAAGAGTTTTTTCTGTTTACAGAGTTTACAGATTTTTAAACTCGTTCAGTTTACCTTTCACGTAGGCGAGTGAAGCGCTGATTTGATTACGCACGGTATTTACTGAAATATTCAGTTTTTTCGCTATTTCGGCATAGGACATATCGTCCTGTCTGCTTAAACAAAATACCATTCTCCGTCGTTCAGGAAGGCCTTCGACAATTTGGCTGACTCTCTCTTCTAGTTCCTTAAGATTGAGCTGTGCGTCAGCACTGGAATCATATGCTAACGCTGCAGAGAGCTGTAGGTTCGAAATGGATTCTGTGGGGAGCCTTTTGCTTTTGTGGAAATTGATAACGGCATTTTTGGCCGCTTTAACCATATAGGGCTGGAGCGATTGATCTCCTTCAATCTTTATCAGATCTCTTTTTTGCCACATCTTAAGCATAACGTCCATCGCAATTTCTTTCGCTATGTCGCTGTTTTTTAATAATTGGTTTGCAAAGGAGTGTATTTGAATAAAGTATTTATCGAATATAATCGATAAAGCCATTTCGTTGCCATGAACTCCAAGTTTCAATAATTCAGCATCGGATAATTTGAGTAATCGGTTCTTCATAATAAGCTATAAGTTTTGTAACTAACTATAAAATGCAATCTGTAGAAACCGTCGTATAATTAAATAGTAGGGAAAACTATTAATCAATTGGTTATTGTAATATACAAAAAAACCGATAAACTTCAAATATTAAGTTATTATTAAATTAATGTTGATGTTTTATTGGCAGAATTTTTCTGCTTATTTCTGATGTAATATTTGATTTTATATTAAAAAATAACGTTTTAGCTAGGTTTTATGGCATGAATGTCCAAAAGTAACCTTGTAAATTAAAATTAATATGATATTTTTGATTAAAAATAGCTTATCAGAAAATAAAAATATTAATTCAATATAAACTTATGATAAAAAACACACAGCGCTTATTAATTATTGGAAGTATTCTAGTTTTCACTTCTTGTGCTACAGTCTTTACAGGTACAAAGCAAAACGTTATGATTAAATCCAATCCAGAAGGGGCGACGATTGAAGTGGATGGTTTTGAGCGAGGTGTTACACCTATGCCCGTGAAGCTTAGGAAAGGATTTCGTGGACAGACTATCACCTTGAGAAAAGAGGGCTACGTTCCTTTTGAGTTCCGTCCAAATACCTTTTATAATTTTGCTACCATCGGAAACCTAATTAATATTTTCGGATGGGGGATAGACGCAGCAACCGGGGCTTTTATGAAATACGATCCTGCGGTTTATGATATTAAGATGAAAGAAGTGGTCGATAAAAAGCAAGACGCTAAATAATCATCTTAATACTTATCCAATTCTAAGGCGAGGGCTTTCAAATCTTGTTTCATCAGGTTGATGTTTGACTCCAATTGGTCATACATATCTGCTCTGTTGTTCAATTGCTCACTTGAGTACTTTCCGCCTTCGCCGAAATAAAGCTTAACCAATTCATCACTGGATTCTTTGTCAATCTGCCCGAGGTGAGTCCATTTTTCGATAATCTGCTCGCGAAAAGAGGTCGTTACATCATAGTCCGGGTTTGCATAGTTTAGATAATACCAAACAGCAGGAGGGAAGATCTCCGATGTTTTGCTGCCGAACCAAATGTCTTTCAACGCATTTCGTTTATGTTGGAATTCAATCGACGCCTTATCAAAGAACATCAAAAAACCGAAAGTAGCTTCTGCGATACCCGTCGATATGCCGGTAGCATTGGCAGCAGTTTCATTCTTAATAACACCACCCGTCAATATAGCTCCAGCTGCACCCACGACAATTGCGGCGATGGTCAGCTTCGTCTCGCGCTTGTCGGCGATGCCCGAAAGATAATTAGCAACCTGGCTGGTTCGCTCTTCTTCGCAATCCATTTCCGAAGAGATAGCCGATATTTCTAACGAAGAAAGATTAATCTTGTGATCTATATCCTGCTTAAGTTCCAACAGTTCAATTCGCTGATCGGTATTTTGGTTCGCCTGATTTGCTCTTAAGCTCGTGTAACGTTCAAGCGTCGGGATGAGTCCAATGGCATTGGCGATGTTAAGGCTGTTATGACTTAATTTACTGCTGAGTTCTGGTGAAATTTTCTGAAGATGAAGCGGAGTAGCAATATCCGATTCCGTATAATTATATACGTTTCGTTGATTACAGTTACTATGCTGCAACAAGTTTCGGATCTCCGCATTCTTAACCGTTGCACAGGAAGTCACGAAAAATAGTAGCATGCCCATACCGGCAAATTTTATCAAGGCTCTCATGAATGATAATTTGTGCGTAAATAAAGTGATTATCAGTGATACTTTACAAGCTATTGTGTAATATTTTTTCTCCGTGCAAACTGTTCAGATATGCTTTTTGAGAGGGGCAAATCAAAATTAAATTTCTATTATTCGCAAAAAAAGTAGTTTCTTTACGCATATTTCACTATTGATAAACAATTAAACCAAATTAATGGACAATATTATTTCCAGTATTTCCTCCCTTGTATGGAGTGATATTTTTATTTATTTATGTTTATGTACGGGTCTCTATTTTTCTATCCGTACCGGTTTCCTACAGATTACGTACTTAAAAGATATGCTTCGGCTGCTTTTTGCGAAAAAGCAAGGCGATGAAGGTATTTCGTCCTTCCAAGCTTTCGCCTTAGCAATCTCTGGGCGTGTGGGAACTGGAAATATCATTGGTGTGGCGACGGCGATTTTCTATGGTGGACCGGGTGCAATCTTCTGGATGTGGGTCATTGCCTTTCTAGGTTCCGCCTCCGCATTCGTAGAAGCTATGCTAGGACAGGTTTACAAACAAAAGGACGGTTCCGAATTTCGCGGTGGTCCTGCCTACTATATTGAGAAGGGATTAGGAGTTAAATGGTATGCGATACTATTTGCTGTATTAACGATTGTTAGTGCCGGAATTTTGTTGCCGGGTGTGCAAAGTAATGCAATTGCTTCATCAATCAATAATGCTTTCGCAATCCCAACTTCCTACACGGGTATTGCAGTTGTCCTTTTATTAGTTTTGATCATCTTTGGAGGGGTAAAGCGCCTCGGTACAGTTGCTGAGTTTGTGGTACCATTTATGGCTGGCGGATATATCTTGATGACACTTGTTATCATTGCGATGAATTATCAGCAGATTCCTGAAGTCTTTGGCTTAATCTTTAGCAGCGCATTTAGCTTGGATGCTACCTTTGGAGGTATAATCGGTATGGCAATCGCTTGGGGAGTAAAACGTGGGATCTATTCGAATGAAGCGGGGCAAGGTACAGCACCACATGCGGCTGCAGCAGCAGATGTTAACCACCCTGCTGAGCAAGGCCTTGTACAGGCATTCTCTGTGTATGTGGATACCCTTTTCGTTTGTACGGCTACTGCTTTAATGATTCTATTCACAGGAATGTATAATGTTACGAATACTGACGCAGCTGGTAAAGCGACGACTTTATTGCAAGAGAATCTTCCGGGCGTGGATTACAACGGGTTTACGCAAGCTGCTGTTTCGCATCATTTCCCTGGCTTTGGAGACAGTTTTGTCGCTATCGCTTTATTCTTTTTTGCCTTTACCACGATTATGGCGTACTACTATTACGCCGATACCAACATCGTCTACCTCATTAAAAACGATAAAGTACGTGCCATCGTGGGACGTGTTTTTCAGGTAGCCTTCCTAATTGCTGTTTATTATGGTACGATTAGAACGGCGGATACCGCCTGGGCGATCGGTGATATTGGTGTCGGGCTGATGGCCTGGGTGAATATTATTGCCATCCTTCTGATGAGCAAAATCGCCATGAAGGTGTGGAAAGATTATAAGGCGAAGCGAAAGCAAGGAATTGTGAACCCTGACTTCGATCCGAAAGAAATTGGTATAAAGAATGCTGATTTTTGGGAAAAAAGAGACTAGAAACTAGAAATAAGATATTAGATATAAGATTTTAGAGTGGGGTGACTTTTATGTTTCTTCCTTATTTGATACTAAAATCGACCAATTAAAAAACAGAGGCTGTTTCTTGCGAAGCAGCCTCTTTACTGTTTTATTGTTTTCGTAGGTAAATGATTAAGGGTATTGAACTATTCTTTTAAGATATTGTAGGTCAGCCCAATGAAGAGCCCAGGGCTTTACCGCTCTATGTATTTTTATATTCTGACAAGAAATGCGAAACTTTAAGTTCTCATCGAGATTGCTGCGATACAATCGCTTGACATTAAGGGTAAGTTAGCGAAATACTAAAGCTGTCGAAATACCTAATGCTAGGGATTTTAAGAATTGTAGGAGTTGATCGCCGGGCGCTAAAACACAAAGAGAAACAAACCTTTGTTCCTCTTTGTGTTTTCTGCTTTTAATGGATTCCGAAGCAAGTCGTAGCGAATAGTAAAACGACTGCAACAAAAAGTAAAAGGAACAGGTTCGTCAATGGTGTCCTTTTCATGTTGATTTAATATTGCGTTTAAAATGGTGATTAACATTAAAGTTACACTTTTTTTCTGAAAGTATTTGTTTTCGATCCCAATCAAGCAATTCATTCTCGTTGTTCTTCCTTCAGAAACGGGAATGTTTCTACTAAAATGTGTGTTCTACCAAAGGAATCCCGTAATTTGTCTTCGTTTATGTGACAATGGAAACGTCAATGTTTTTTTTTGATTACGGAATAATACCCTAGTTGTTCTATAGTTTTTTTTTCTCTTCTCCGGTGTTCTACTAGAATAATAGTACTTTTGTACGTTTTACCAATACTAATCTTATGTCGAAAGGCAATTTCTGGGCCTTACTGCCACTAATATTCTTTGTTGTCGTTTACTTCACCGGATCTTATGTTTTAGGTGATTTTTACGCGCTTCCCGTTCTTGTGATTTTTGTCTTAGCATTGTTTGTGGCGTTTTTTCAATTCCCAAAGGTGCCATTCGCGGAGAAGCTGAAGCACTTTTCAAAGGGCTCGGGCGATGAGAATATTCTGATCATGATCCTTATATTTTTATTAGCCGGGGCATTTGGTGAGCTTTCCAAGAATGTTGGAGCGATATCTTCAACTATTAATTTTGCTTTGACCTATGTGTCACCGCAATTTATCATTGCAGGACTCTTTCTGGTTGCCTGTTTCATTTCGACCTCTTTGGGTACATCGGTGGGAACAATTGTCGCATTAGCGCCCATTGCGGTAGGTTTGGAAGAAAATATTGCCGGCATAATGCCAATCGCCTTAGCCGCCGTAATAGGAGGCGCCATGTTTGGCGACAACCTTTCGTTTATCTCAGATACCACGATCGCCGCAACGCGCACGCAGGATGTCGGCATGCGCGACAAATTCAAAGTTAATTTTAAGATGGTGCTACCTGTTGCTATTTTGGTATTTATCATCTATGCATTTCAAGGGCAAGATTTGGTGAAGAACTTACAGCAGATTCCGGTGGGGGAATATGAACTGATCAAAATCGTTCCCTACTTAGTCGTTTTCATCCTCGCCTTATTAGGTCTCAATGTAATTTTCACCTTAGGGGTAGGCATTCTTGTCGCTGCAGCGATCGGATTGGCAAGCAATTCCGTTGATTTACTCACAGTTCTAAAATCCATAAACGATGGATTTGCAGGTATGTTTGAATTGAGTATACTGTGTCTGATAATTGGTGGCGTCGTAGGCATCATTCGATTAAATGGCGGAATAGAATATTTGTTGAACGCAGTAACCAAACGAATCCATTCCAAGAAAAGAGCCGAGTTCGGCATCGCTTTCTTGACAGGTTTGGTCAACTTAGCCATTGCAAATAATACCATCACCATTGTAATCGTTGGCCCTATCGCAAAAGAAATATCCGATAAGAATGGTTTAGATGGGAAGCGTGTCGCCAGTATTCTAGATACAATTTCATGTTTTATTCAAGGCTTGGTTCCTTATGGCGCGCAAATTCTAGCAGCGCTAGCAGCAGCCAATATCATTCTTTCCGAACGGAAAATGCCGCTCCTATCGCCAATAGACATCATGCAGTACCTATATTACCCCGTTCTATTAGGCGTAGTAACCTTATTATTCATTGTATTCCGAAAAGAGAAACCCCTTTCTCCAGAAACTAAATCCTAAAATAACCTTATTCAAGCCGTTTTTTGGCAAGGTTAGAGCAACGTCCGCTCAATAGCTTTTTATAGTCTTTACAAACCCGAATCAAACCCGCTCACGAGCGGGTTTGATTCGGGTTTGTATTGGGTTTGTATTGGGTTTACAATGGGTTTGAGTTGTCGTTGGTATATACTAGTTCGTATTAACACCTTGGGCGGGTTAGATATTAGATATTAGAGGTTGTCTGAACCAGGAAAGGAAGGATTTAAGGTTCAGAAAAATAAGAATGTCTAATATCTCACATCTAATTTCTAAACGCTACTTCCCGCCCTAGGTCTAAATACTAACTACTAAATACTAACTACTATCAGATTCCTTGTATCACATCCAATATCAACGGATAGGTATCGTTTTTAATTTTATCGAGGTTGGCTTTTTTGACCCAGATGGCTTGATCTATATCTTCTTCGAGTTGAGGGGTTAGTTTAGGGATTTTGTTGACGCCCATTTCGTACCATTTTGTTTGTTTGAGTACGAATTTGCCGCGCATGGTGTAACAATGGTAAGTTGTCTCTATTTTTTTGCCCAGGTAGTTTATTTTGATGCCGCATTCTTCTTCCACTTCGCGCAATGCTGCTTCCTTCATTTTTTCGTCTTCTTCGACTTTTCCTTTCGGCAGATCCCATTTCCCAAGTCTATGGATAAAGAGGTACTGGCCTTCACCATTTTTTACCAGTCCGCCTGCAGCTTTAATGATTCGGATATTGGAGATAAAGGATTTAAATACTTTTTCAATATTTGGCTGTATGTGTAGATAGATGTTTTTTTCTGCCTTGTTTAGCGATTGGTTAAAAAGTTTTTCTAAATCAATGTCTTGTAAACCAATCGTTTGAATGTTGCCTTTGATTTTTGGAGCAAAATCTGCAAAAATTAACAGAGATTGGTTCATATAAATTTTATAAATTTGTGCCATGAATTATTTAAATGAGGTTGAACAAAAAGTTGCAGAATCCTTATTGCAAATTAAAGCAATAAAATTACAACCTAAAAGTCCTTTTACATGGGCATCGGGATGGAAGTCTCCAATTTATTGTGATAACCGTGTAGCTTTATCACATCCATCGATTCGTACGTACATCCGTCAGAAGCTATCACAATTGATTCAAGAGGAATTTGGATCAGTAGATATGATTTCTGGTGTAGCAACTGCTGGTATTCCGCAGGGGGTATTGGTTGCGCAAGATTTGGGTCTACCTTTTTCTTATGTGCGTAGCAGTGCGAAAGATCATGGTCGTCAGAACATGATTGAAGGAGAAGTGAGCAGCGGACAGCGTGTTGTCGTAATCGAAGATTTAGTTTCTACGGGTAAGAGTAGCTTAATCGCCGTTAAAGCATTGCGTGAAGCAGGTTGCAACGTCGTTGGTTTAGTATCGATTTTTACCTATGGCTTTGATGAGGCTCGCAAGAACTTCGAAGAAGCAAAATGTACATTCCATAGCTTATGTAATTATGATGCCTTAGTTCGTGTAGCTGCATCAAATAGTTATATTATGGAATCTGATATCGAATTATTAGAGAAATGGCGACAAGATCCAGCAAACTGGAGCCCTGAAGTTTAAGCTTATGACAGTAATACAGAATTCTACGCTTATTAGCAAACCTGTTGAGGAGGTTTATAACTTCCTGGCAGATTTAAATAATCATGAGCAATTGATGCCCGAGAATATTTACAATTGGGAATCAACTGCTGACGAGGCTAGATTTACCATTAAGAACATGGCAAAATTAGCTTTGCGCATCAGTCAACGTATTGAAAATAAGGAATTGGTCAGTGTTCCTTCCGAGGAGGCACCATTTGCTATCACCTTGCGTTGGAAAGTGGAGCCGGCATCAGAAACAACGACTACTGCGACATTCGTGATCGAAGCAGAGTTGAATATGATGATGAAAATGATGGCCTCCGGTCCCTTACAGAAGTTGGTGGATCACCAGGTAAGTAAATTGAAAGAAATTTTAGGCTAGTTCCTAAAATATCCATGATACGGAAAAAGCAGCTCAACGAGCTGCTTTTTTTTTGGAATTCAAAAGTGCATCTTTCCTTAGAAAGAAAATGACACATGTGTTAGCACTCGATTTCCTGCGTCAATTCTCCCTTTGCCCAATTCTTGCTGAATCGGAGTTTGGAAAGATGCGCCAACGGATATTCGTTTGAAATTTGCCTCTAACCCCATAGAAGCATTCACGAGATGTCCGCCAGTTTCTTCTACTTTAAAACCCATGGCATGGTCTTTTTGTTGCCGCTCGAATGATAATCCTGCATTGGGGGCGAGTCGGCTATCCGGTCCTAAGGCTATTTTATAATAGGCGGAAGCATTTGCAGCGATTTTGTTACCGTAGCGGTAATCATCCTTATTCTCTGTGTTTATTTTGTAACTCGCATTGGCATTGATACCGAAGTCCTGAATTCGGATGTCGTACATTAAACTGGGGATAAAATCCAGACTTCCTGTTCCCAACTGAAACATATTTGGATTTGTTGCCGTGGCATTTTGTTGCTCTGCAACGTCGTACGATCCGGTTGGGAGTTTCACACCCATCCCAACCCAAAGCGATTGCACGACCAATTTATTGCTCGCAGATGTGTTCGATTGGTCGAACAGTTTGTAATAGCCGTTTAAGGTGATATCACCTATTCCATTCTTTTTCCGCAATAGATCACTTCCTTCGGTATATTTTTCGTTGAAATTGTAGGGTAGTAGGGCGAGTACACGCCATTTTTGGCCAATGTTCCAGGCGCCCCAAAGTTCCATAGTCTGATACTTTTCGTCGGTGGATAATGCCGTCCTATTTCCGTTAATATCTAATTGTGTAGTTAATCGGTTGAATTGATATCGCACACCGACAAAGCGTTTTGTAAAGTCGGGGAGGAGTCCGATATAGTTCCCGCCGACACCACATCCGCAGATATCGCATGCTTTACTCGTTTGGATAGCCGTAATTAAGCTAAGTAATATTAATAATTTCTTCATTTTATTCTTGGAATAAAGGGTTTTTTACAAAAGTTTCGTCGTTGAGTGTATTGAGGAATGCGAGTAGTTGGTCGACTTCGTTGTCGCTTAAATCAATTCCTCCCGTCTTTTTCAGTATCGGGTCTAGGTTGGGCGTTTGTTGCACCTCGCGTCTATAGTGGTTGATAACGGCCTGTAGGTTTCTCAATCTACCGTCGTGCATATAAGGCTCTGTATAGGCGAGGTTGCGGAGCGTAGGAACCTTAAATTTTAATCTATCGTTTTCTAACTGTGATATTTCGAAGCGGCCCTGATCTTTTGCCGGGTTGACGCCAATACCATTATCACGGTAGGATCCGTCCGTGAAAAGTGGTTCGGTATGGCAAGAGCTACATTTGGATTTGAAGATTGTATAACCTGCCAGTTCTTCATCGGTAAACTGTGCCTCTTTACGCATGACTTTGTCATATTTGGATTGGTCTGATACGAGCATTAACATAAATTGTGATAGTGCCTTCAGCATATTGCTGCTGCTGATTTCGGGGCTGCCAAAAGCTTTTTCGAAAAGACCGCGATATTCAGCAGAATTATTCAACTTCTTTAAAACATTAGGCATTTTCTCATCCATCTCGACCACGTTTTCTATTGGCGCCACGGAAAATAGATCTAAGTCAAACACCCCGCCGTCCCAAAAGAATGTTTTTGTCCATGCCAGGTTGACTATGGACATACTGTTGCGAATCCCCAATCGATCGTCAATCCCGTGGCTGACGTCGTGACCATGATGGGTGAAAGCATTAGCAGCGATATGACAACTACCACAAGAAATAGTATTATCCCGAGATAAGATGGGGTCATAAAATAGTTTTTTACCGAGTTCAAACTTTTCTTTGCTGATTGGATTTCCTGGAAAGTTGTAGACAGGTTCTGGGAAATGCGCTGGTTTGACGAACGTGATAATGGTTTCGTCAATAAGATCATCCGCCTTTTGACAGGCGAGGATGATCGATAGAATAAATCCCATAACCAGCAGACTGGTTTTATTCATTACTTAATTTCTGAAAGTTGTGGGTATGGTCGTGAGTAAACATGCTAGCATAGTTTGCTGCGATCAAATCGTTAGGTCCTGAGACCATGACGGTACTGTTTTTAGCAATGCTAATCTTGTTGTCAGCATCGAAGACTTTTCCAAGATCCACCATTAAATGTATATCCGAACTCAAGTTTTCCTTTACCTCTGCGGCGCCGGCCTTTCTCAGATCGATTTTAATCGTTTTGACATTGTTCTTTGTTGGCTTGTCATAACCGCCGAATAGGCCGATATGGTAGCGGAATTTTTTGTCGGTTGACGTCGAAGCTGGCGATGTTCCTTCCATCTTAAAGAAGATATAACCGCTATTCCAGCTCCAGTACATTCCGTGTTTCGAAATGTCCAAGGCACCGGTGCGTTCCTCTACCGGCAAAGTATTCGTGATACTGTCGACCCCTAGAACAAACTCCAGATTGATGTATTTGCCTTCGGGGATATTGAACTTCGGAAATAGGGACGCTTTATCGGCTGCGTCGATTAAGAAATAGGATTCTTTTTTTGGTAAGGCATATTCTTCACCTTTTTCGTTGGTCAGTTTAATGTTGCTCACATAGTATTTGACCAATTCAACGTTGAATTGCTCATTGCTATTGTTGCTATAGGTATAATCGTTCAATACCAATGATTTGCCGCCAACGATATGGTCAAATTTAAGCTTTAGCTGGCCATCTTTATTGTTTTCGTATTTGATGTCTTCTTTTGAGCAAGAGAATAATGTGGCTACAAGCAACAGGCTAGCCATTAGGAATTTGATATTCATGGTTTTGTTTAACTGAATGTAAATTATAGAAATTTATGGGCAATAGTTTGTAACTAAAGCCATTACGCATTTTAGGGGGTTCAGTTAAACGAGGGGTGGACGTAATAGGTTTGAGGAGATATCTTTTGGATTCATGTTAGACTGGAATAGTGCATAGTCCAGTTCTAAGAATTTTGGATATTCGGGAGATACGAATGAAAATGCAAGTTCTTGTTGAGTGAAGGCTTCGTGGAAATTCAATTTGAAGTTCTGCTGCTCTTGTTCCTGCTGGGTTTTTAGCTTTTTGGCAAGATAACATTGCCCATGACAGGAGTTGTTTTCCATATTGCGTTGTATACAGAGATACTTTTCAATATAGTTTTGGTTGTAGTAGAAGGAAGCTGATATCAATAGGGTCATATTGCTTTGCAAAAGCATTATGGGAATCATTAGATATAGAAGCAGCTTCTTCATTTTGCTTGCAAATCTAATTGTTAAGTTTCGTAAGTAAAAATTTTACATTGAATTAATTTAGTAAAATGAAACGATTCTAAATCTAATAGAATAGTTTTTGTACTTTTGTACAGTTTGCATAAAATCATAAATCTACAAAGAACATGGAATTGAACCTAAAGCGCCCGTTGGCCTTTTTTGATTTAGAAACAACGGGAGTCAATGTTTCATTGGATAAAATTGTTGAGGTGTCTATTTTGAAGGTGTCACCGGGAGGGAAGGAAGAAACTTTAACCTTACGAATCAATCCAGAAATGCCGATTCCAGCGGAATCCTCTATGTTTCATGGTATTTATGACGAGGATGTTAAAGACTTAGCGCCTTTTCGCGAGCGTGCTGCGGAGATTGCTGCATTTATTGGTGATGCGGATTTAGCGGGCTATAATTCGAATAAGTTCGATGTGCCGATGTTAATGGAGGAGTTTTTGCGTGCTGGCGTTCCATTTACTTTGTCGGGACGCGCATTTGTGGATGTACAGAATATCTTCCACCAAATGGAACAGCGTACATTGAAGGCAGCCTATAAATTCTACTGTGGTGAGAATTTAGAGAATGCCCACAATGCGGAGGCGGATGTTCGTGCGACCTACGCGGTGTTAAAAGCACAGTTGACTAAATACGAGGGCGCTGATTTCGAGGATAAACATGGGAATGTGAGCAAGCCGGTTGTGAATGATGTGCAAGCCTTGCATACCTTTACGAATTTGAGCAAGCCTGTAGATTTTGCCGGACGTATCGTTTATGATGAGGATGGCGATCCGTCGATTAATTTCGGGAAACACAAAGGTAAGAAGGTCACCGATGTTTTTGAGGTTGAACCGAGTTACTATTCATGGATGCAGAATGGGGATTTCCCATTGTACACGAAACAAGTATTGGAAGAAATCTGGACCAATTATAAAAATACAAAGAAGGCTGCAAAGCCTGCTGTTATCACGGAGAAGGGAGAGAGCCGACGCCCTGTAAAACGTGAAGAGCCTAAACCAATTACCTCAGATATGCTGGCGCAATTGCAAGGGAAATTTAAGAAGTAGAAGATATAAATAAAGATTATGAATAATACAGAACAAGAAGTAGAACACGTAGGCTGCCTAATTATTGGTTCAGGCCCTGCAGGTTATACTGCAGCCATTTATGCTGCACGCGCGGATTTAAAACCTGTTGTTTACACAGGAATGGTACCGGGTGGACAATTAACACAAACAACCGAAGTTGATAACTTTCCAGGCTATCCAAAAGGAATTACTGGTCCGGTTATGATGGAGGATTTACGCGCGCAAGCGGAGCGTTTCGGTACCTCGGTTCGCTTTGGCTATGCGACAAAAGTAGATTTTTCTTTAGATGGCGGTATTCATACCGTAGAAATCGATGGAGTTAAAACCATCACTGCTGACACTGTGATTATTGCAACGGGTGCGACAGCAAAATGGTTAGGCTTAGATTCGGAGCAAAAATATAATGGGTTTGGTGTATCGGCATGTGCGGTATGTGATGGATTTTTCTTTAAGAATCAAGATGTTGCAATCGTCGGTGCAGGTGATACGGCTGCTGAAGAAGCAACTTACCTGGCGAAACTTTGTAAGAAAGTATATATGTTGGTGCGTAGAGACGAGTTCCGTGCTTCGAAAGCAATGGTTCACCGTGTAATGAATACGCCAAATATCGAGGTGCTATACAATACGGAGGCCCAAGAAATCTTAGGCGACGGACAGGTTGTGACTGGTTTACGCGTTATCAATAACCAAACAAAATCACTTACGGATTTAGATATCACCGGATTTTTCGTAGCTATCGGTCATAAACCGAATACGGAACTGTTCCAAGGCATATTGGATATGGACGAAACAGGTTACTTAATCACTAAAGCTGATAGTACTGCTACGAATATTCCTGGAGTATTTGCTTGTGGTGATGTTCAAGACCATATCTTCCGCCAAGCGATTACTGCTGCCGGAACGGGTTGTATGGCTGCTTTGGAGGCAGAGCGTTATCTGGTTGCCAAAGAAGATATCGTCGTATAAAACAGCTTACCGTTTTCAGGGAAAAAACAACGGGGACAAATGTTCTTGAGGGTTTTTGAAAACAGGTAGTTTTAGAATAGAAATACTAAAGGGGTCGATTCACATCGACCCCTTTTCAGTAAAAGTAATCCAAACTATAGATATTTTCTAAGTTCTTCTGTTCAAAAATAGGGTATCAATCCCAAGATTTATATACCTATCGAAGGGTATATTATTGTTCTTTTTAACGGATAACGCTATTAAATCACCGCAAACTTCTTGAGTGCATTCCAAATACCGTTCTCATCCACTTCATCCGTTACATAATCAGCAATTGCCTTAACTTCGGGATTTGCATTGCCCATCGCTACGCCAACTTTTACGTGCTGCAGCATGCTAATATCATTACCACCATCGCCGAATGCCATCGTATTTTCGATATCGATGCCGAAATGCTTACAGAAAATGTCGATTCCGACTTTTTTACTCAGCCCTTTCGGATTGACATCAGCAAAGAGCGGTGTCCAACGGGAAGCCAAGGAATTCGGCATAACCGTGGACATGAATTCTTCTTCCTCATCTGGTCCTAAAAATATATTGGTTTGCAAGATGCTGCTGCTGTCCACTAAATCCATGTCCACAAGCTTAGGAATGGGAAGATTCAAGTGTGCATACATTCCTGCGATCTCCGGTGTTACATCATGGATGGTTATTTCTCGCTCCGACATGAAAGAAAAGCTCAGCGGCTTCTGCTTTGCATAATTCATCACCGATTCGATATCTTCCTTGTCAATTGCCTTCCGAAATAAAACTTCATTCGTGTTGGTCAGACAATATCCACCGTTGAACGTGATAAACCCGTCGAAGTCTAGAAATTTCACATGGTCGATGCTATTGATCGATCTGCCGGTAGAAAGAATTGTTTTAATGCCTTTGCTTTGTAGTTCCTTAATTGCTTCAACCGTAGAGTCTGGGACTTCGTGTGTTTTAAAGCTGATTAATGTACCGTCGATATCAAAGAAGACGGCTTTAACAATTGGGTTTTGCATATACAAAGGTACATTTTAGGCTGATGATTCCTATCTTTGTTTCAAATTTTTAAGACATGGCAGTATACCAAGATTTCATCGAGCTAATAAAACAGAGTATCAAAGATAAGACACTTGTTAAACTTACGTTGAGCAATTACAAGGGGCAGGAAGCAGGCTTGAAGAATCTGTATGTTAAGCTTGTGGAAATCAAACGTGAGCTGAAAATGTCTTTTGTTTATCGCTATCAGACGCGCGACATCACGAAGAATTATAGTTTACGGGATGGGTTTGACGTGTTGGTAGAAGCTGTGCACTTCAAAGGTTTCCGTTCGGTGGTCCTGCAGTGTATTGATCAGCAACTGGAAATGCAGATGAATAAAAAAGCGGAATGGGCAGGCTTTAAGCGAGCGTCTTCCGCAGCAGTTGAGGTTGACCTAAGGCATGATAAACAAAAGGAGCGTAGGCTCCAAGATTCTTCGAAATCCTACTTGCACGATTTGAAACTTACAGATGCTAACGGGCAGGTTTATAAGAATGCGCAAGATAAATGGAAGCAAATTAACCATTATATAGAAATTTTGAGTGGGTCGCTTGCAAACCTTCCGAAGGATCGCGCCTTGCAAATTGTCGATATGGGTGCAGGAAAAGGCTATTTGACCTTTGCACTGTATGATTACCTGCATTCTGAGCTGAAACGTGATGTTTCGGTCGTAGGGGTGGAGTTTCGTCAAGATCTGGTTGAGTTATGTAATGCAATTGCCGAACGCGCAGGATTTGATCAATTGCACTTTGAGGAGGGGACTATCGAGAATTATTCGTCGGCGAAGAATATCGATGTTTTAATTGCCCTGCATGCTTGTGATACGGCTACAGACGATGCGATCTTCAAAGGCATTCAAGATCATGCTTCGTTGATCGTGGTGGCTCCTTGTTGCCACAAGCAGGTGCGCCGCGAGTTGGAGCGCGTAAAAGCAAAGAATGATTTAGACTTTATGACTAAGTATGGGATTTTCATGGAACGACATGCTGAAATGCTTACAGACAGCATTCGTGCTTTGATTCTAAATTACTATGGTTATGACACAAAGGTTATGCAATTTGTTTCCGATCAGCATACGCCTAAGAACGTAATGATTGTTGCGGAGAAGAAGGCGATTTCCGATGAAAGACAACAGGAGATATTGGCGAAATTAGCCAGCTTAAAAAGCTATTACGGCTTGGACTACCAACATTTAGAGCGCCTGTGCGGATTGGATGTTCTGGTAAGCAAGGTCATCTAAATTTTTCTCGCTTAAATTAATCTACAAAAACAGGTAAATACGGCTATATAGCGACAAGATTGTCGTGATTTTAGCCCTAGATTTCGGCACAAAGTCCTATCTTTGTGCTTTGCAAAAACGATACGATGAGAATTTCATATAATTGGTTAAAGAATTTTATACAAATCGATAAAAGCCCTGAAGAATTATCGTTAATCCTGACAGACATTGGGTTAGAGGTTGAGTCTTTAGAAGTAGAACAAAGTATTCCGGGCGGCTTAGAAGGTTTGCTAGTGGGCGAGGTGTTGACTTGTGAGCAGCATCCGAACGCGGATAAACTTAAAGTTACTACGGTTAATGTTGGTTCGGGAGAACCTTTACATATTGTTTGTGGTGCTCCAAATGTTAGACAAGGGTTGAAAGTAATTGTTGCTCCTGTTGGAACGACATGTCACCCTAGCAACGGCGAACCTTTTAAAATTACAAAATCCAAGATTCGTGGTGAAGTTTCCGAAGGGATGCTTTGCGGCGAGGATGAAATTGGTTTGGGCAGTTCCCATGCCGGTATCGTTGAGTTAGACGCAGATGCGGTTGTTGGTTCTTTGGTTAAATCATACTTCAATATGGAAGATGATTATGCTTATGAAATTGGATTGACGCCGAACCGCGCTGACGCAGCATCGCACTTAGGTGTGGCTCGTGACCTGGCAGCTTATTTCAAGATTCCGGTCAATGCTGTGGAGGTAGATGATGTTATTGCAGGTTCGGAAACGGGTACTGCGGTACGCGTCGATTCCTATGCGGATGCTCCACGTTATGCGGGTGTAAATATCACGGGTATTCGAGTTGCGGAATCCCCGGAATGGTTAAAAAATAAATTAAATGCAATAGGCGTTCGTTCGATCAATAATATTGTCGACGTCACGAACTATATTTTACATGATTTAGGTCAACCTTTACATGCGTTTGATGCAGATAAGGTGGCTGGTAATCAAGTTATTGTACGTAAAGCTGCTGAGGGGGAGATCTTTGTTACTTTAGACGGTATCGAGCGTAAGCTTTCCGCAGAAGACTTGGTGATTGCTAACGCCGAAAAGCCGATGTGCATTGCAGGTGTATTCGGAGGTGCAGCGTCTGGTGTAACGGAGGAGACAACTTCTATTTTCCTAGAGTCAGCATACTTTAATCCGGTTAGCGTTCGTAAAACTTCGAAGCGTCATGGATTAAAAACAGATTCATCTTTCCGTTTCGAACGTGGCGTGAATCCTGATATTACGGTTTTAGCGTTGAAAAAAGCAGCGAAACTGATCGCTGAAGTATCCGGTGGAAAGATTTCTTCTACAATCGTTGATCTGTATCCGGAGCCGATTCAGCCGTTTGAGTTCCCTGTTACTTATAAAAATATCCAAAGGGTGATTGGTAAGGCGATTCCTGCAGAGACCATTCGTGATATTATCGTGAATCTAGGTATTGGAATCCAGAATGAAACATCCGAAGGTTTTGATGTTGTTGTGCCTCCTTACAAGGTGGATGTGACGAGAGAAGTGGATGTTGTTGAGGAAGTGTTGCGTATTTACGGATATAATAATATCGAGTTGAATACACAAATTAAGGCTTCACTTAATACGTCTGAAAAACCTGACAGAGAGGTTGTTTTAAATCAGATTGCTGATTTATTAATTAGCAATGGCTACCGTGAGATTCTTTCCAATTCATTGACCAAGGCTGATTATTTGGAAAATGCAGAAACGGCAGTTAAGTTGTTGAATCCATTGAGTAGCGACTTAGACTGTATGCGCCAGAACTTATTGTTCTCGTCGTTAACAGCAATTGGATATAATCAGAAGCGTAAGCATGCTGACCTTAAGCTGTTCGAGCTAGGGAAGTCATACAATACAGATGGCGATTGGTATGCAGAGAAGCAATTATTGTCTTTGGCGATTGCCGGAAAGAACGAAGCAGAGCAGTGGAATACGAAATCGGATGCAGTCAATTTTTATAATATGAAGTCGGCTGTAGATGCGATCGTTAAACGTTTGAAGATCGAAGGTATCCGTGTAGAGGAATATGAAGGGTCGTACTTTGATTTTGGATTGACTTACCGCAAAGGGGAGAAGGCTTTAGTATCCTTTGGTGCTGTCGCGAAAGCAAATCTTAAAAAGGCAGACGTTGATGGTGCAGTTTACTTTGCGCAATTCGATTGGGATTTATTGTTGAAGGTCATCAAGAAGAACAAGATTACCTACAAAGAGGTTTCTAAATTCCCATCTGTACGTCGCGATTTAGCTTTGTTATTAGATGAGGGCGTAAGTTTTGAACAATTGCGATTAATCGCAAATAGAACCGAGAAAAAGCTGTTAAAAGAGGTTGGAATTTTTGATGTTTATAAAGGGGATAAGTTACCTGAGGGCAAGAAATCCTATGCTTTAAGCTTTGTTTTGCAGGACGAGGATAAAACTTTGACCGATAAACAAATTGATGGCATAATTCAAAAATTAATTATTAACTTTGAGAAAGAGGTTGGCGCATCTGTGCGTTAATCACATTAAATTGCGAAAAACATAACATATGGCGTCATTATCTTCCCAAATGAATATTATCGTTGAGAAAACGAAAAATCTCATTCAATTGTGTGAAGCTTTGCAAGAAGAAAACGACTTATTGAAGTTAGAAGTTCAATCTTTGCAAGTGGCGTTCGATACGAGTTCTGATAAGGTTAAACAGCTGGAAGAGAAAGTGAAAGCTCTGGCAGTAGCTAAAACATTAGACGATTCTTCGGTCGATAAAGAAGCCATAAATGAAAAAATACTTGACACAAAACAAAAAATTAACGATTTTGTGCGAGAAATAGACAAATGTATAAGTCTTTTGAAGTAGGAGTAGAGGTTTAGGTTAGGACTTGTTACGTTTTTAAGCTCAAGAAACATGGGAGAAATTTCCATAAAAATAAATATCGCTGATCGAGTATACCCACTTCGCGTTGAAACGGAAGAGGAGGAAGTAATTCGTTACGCAGCGAAGTTAATAAACGAAAAAATAAAAGAATTGCAGGATAATTATGCAGTTCGTGATAAGCAAGATTTGTTATCTATGTGCGTATTGCAATATGCGACAGGGATGATTAAAGCGGAGAAGAATGCACAGAGCCAAGACTCCGGTATTGAAAATGCGGTTCATGAATTGGATAATATGTTGACAAGTTTCTTTTCAAAATAAAACGTTTCCGTTCTTACATTTAGAGCTTATAACGACGAATTTGCCGCAATTAAATTCGGGTTGTCACTATTTTAAACTTAACGCTTCAATATCACGAGCAATATACAGATGAAGGCCATTTTGCGAAAGCCATCTAGGTCATGATCAAACGCTCAAATCATGTGTAATCGAAGTTTAATAATATTAGATACCTGATAATTTAATTGCGGTTTTTTTTTGGAAAAAAATCACTATTACATTAATATATAAATCATAAAAAATGGAGATATCAACTACTATATCAATAATAATATCACTTGTTGTGGGTGTGTTTATTGGACGATATTTGTTGCAGATGCTTTTCAAAAAACAGGAGCAAACGGCTCATGAGAAAGCTGCGCAAATTATCAAAGATGCAGAACAACAAGCTGAGCATAATAAGAAGCAACGTCAGTTGGAGGCAAAAGAGAAATTTTTGCAGTTGAAGGCGGAGCATGAAAAAGAAGTAAGCCAACGTAATAATACGGTCGCGCAAAAGGAAAACACGATTCGCCAAAAGGAGCAATCGATGAACCAAAAGTTGGAGAATCTGAATCGTGAGAAACAAGAATTAGATAATAAGTCTAAGAAACTTGATCAGTTGGTTGAGTTGAATGAGAAGAAAAAAGAAGAGGTTGAGCAATTAAAAGGTCAACACATTAAACAATTGGAAAGCATTGCCGGTCTTTCTGCTGAAGAAGCGAAAGAACAATTGGTTAACTCTTTACGTGAGGAAGCGCGTTCGCAAGCGATTATGCAAATTAAAGATATCGTTGATGAGGCTAAATTAACAGCATCTAAAGAAGCGAAAAAAGTAGTAATCCAAACTATTCAACGTACGGCGACAGAAGCTGCTATCGAAAATACAGTGTCCATTTTCAATATTGAAAACGATGAAATCAAAGGTCGTATCATTGGTCGCGAAGGGCGTAATATCCGCGCGCTAGAAGCTGCTACGGGTGTTGAAATTATCGTTGATGATACGCCGGAAGCTATTATCTTATCGGGATTCGACCCAGTACGTCGTGAGATTGCCCGTTTATCATTGCATAGATTAGTAACGGATGGTCGTATTCACCCTGCACGTATCGAAGAAGTGGTAGCGAAGACTCGCACGCAGATCGAAGATGAGATTGTGGAAATTGGTGAACGTACGGTAATCGACTTGGGTATTCATGGTTTACATCCGGAGCTGATCCGTATGGTAGGTAGAATGCGCTATCGTTCGTCTTATGGTCAGAACTTATTACAACACTCTCGTGAGGTTGCTAACTTTGCTGCTACGATGGCCTCTGAGTTAGGTTTGAATGTTAAACATGCGAAACGTGCGGGCTTATTGCACGATATCGGTAAAGTGCCCGATGATAATCCAGAATTGCCTCACGCGATTTTAGGTATGCAGTTGGCGGAGAAATATAAAGAGCATCCTGATGTATGTAATGCTATCGGTGCTCACCACGACGAGATCGAGATGACCTCAATGATTTCGCCGATTGTTCAAGCCTGTGATGCTATTTCTGGTGCTCGCCCAGGCGCACGTCGTGAAGTGGTGGAAAGTTACATCAAAAGATTGAAAGAGCTGGAAGATTTAGCGCTTTCGTATCCAGGAGTAGAAAAAACTTTCGCTATCCAAGCAGGACGTGAGCTTCGTGTTGTTGTTGAAAGTGAGAAAGTTTCGGACGCACAAGCTGAGATTTTGGCCGCAGATATTTCCAACAGAATACAGACGGAAATGACTTATCCGGGTCAGATTAAAGTAACGGTAATCCGTGAGACACGTTCCGTGTCTTATGCGAAATAGATTTTTATTTGAATTTTTGAGAGGGCTGTCAGATTTAATGACGGCCCTCTTTTTTGTTCAAGGTTTCTGTTCTTCAAGGGCATTAAGGACTTTCATTCCTGTTGGTGTTTGAATGGATACTTGGAAGTATTGTGATTCATAAACTTCTGTTCAATAAATAGTCATAATTTGATGTTTGGCGAATTATGTATATTATAATCCTTATTTTTGCCGCATGAAAAAGCAGGCCAAACAAGTGAATAAATCACCAAAGTTTAACCGACCAGTAGAGAAGTACTTTTATGAGCTAGATCAATCCTATGGGGGTTCGAATTTTACCGCACTCAGCGTAGGGCTTACCTTAGCCTTTTTTGGTATCATGGGACTAATTTGGGTGATACCATTTCCACAATTTGAGTTCCTTGTTAAAATGAATGCGCATACCTTTTTGAATTGGGGTTCTTTCTTTATAGCCATAGTTGTTTACTGCTATTTAAAATTAGCACCTACTTTATCATATGCAGTCTTATTCTGCATTGGTGTTATGAGCTTTTTCATCGTTCAACTGGAATATGTTGAGCGAGACGGTGGCCCATCCGTTATTTTAGTTTGTTCGATCCTCGCTATAGTCGGGCTGTTAATTATGTTCTTGGTTGGGAATAAGAATAAGGATAATCAGGACGCTAGTTCGTTTATTAAGCTGTTGACAATTGGGCCAGTTTGGCTTTGGTCTAAATTGTTCGATAAACTGAAATGGAAATATTAAGATTATTTCTATTTTAGAGTATAAATTTACTTATGAGGGACCTCAAATACCCAATACACTTTAAGTTTCGCGTGACGACGCTATCGAACGATTTTGAAGCGACGGACGGCGATGGGAACACCATTTACTACGTTCGCGAAAAGATTTTTAAATGGCGAGATCATATTACTGTCTATCGTGATCGGACGAAGAGCGAGATGTTGTACGAGTTTATTTCCAATAAACTCATAGATTTCCAGCAGACTTTTACAATCTATGATCATGAAAAACGCGTGATAGGGAAGGTTCGTAGAAAGACCATTAAATCGCTTTGGCGTTCAACCTTTAACCTTATTGACGAAGCCGATAAGCACGATCATACCATTACAGAAAAGAATCCTTGGACGAAGCTCTGGGACGGTCTGTTCGGTGAGTTGCCGATTATCGGGATGCTTTCTGGATATGTTTTTAATCCTTCTTATATACTTAAGAACGAAATTGGTGAGCCGATGTTCGAAATTCGTAAAGAGCCTTCCTTTTTCGGGAGAAAGTTTACAGTTTATAAGCAAACCACCAAAGATATTGACGATGAACGTTTCGTGTTAAGCCTGATGTTAATGGTGATGACAGAGCGTTCAAATGGATAGGAACTTTCATGTTTCCTTTGAGAGACCAATAGAAATGAAAGCTCTTGATGGACATTGGAAGTAGATACTTACACCAAAAAGAAAAGAGGCTGATATTTGCAGCCTCTTTTCTTTTTGATTTTTAATAATCTTCTTTGCGGATGCAATATTGGACCTGAACCCCTGAACCGTCCTTGGCTGGGTATTCGGATTCTTCTATTGCACCGATCTTTGATAAGGCAGCCTGCGAGCGTAAATTACCTTTCCTCACATGGAAAATCACCTTATCAACTTGTTCGAATGCGAAGTCTAGCATCAATTTCTTTATCGATTTATTGTACTCTCCGCCCCAATATTCTGTTTTCAAAAAGCTATACCCAATAGCAATCGACTTTTCTTCCTCATTGAACTCATAGAAAGAAGTTGCACCGATTACTTGCTCCGTTTGCTGATCAATAATCAAATAAGGAATATCGGTTGCTATGAGCTTTTGGAAGTATTTTGTAAAACCGATAGGCGAGTAGCGGCGAGTATCCGGATGCTGTTCCCATATTTTAGGATCCGATGCCGCTGCATATACCCATTCATAGTCTTCTTTGATCATCGGAATAAGCTTTACAAGCTCATTGCTGAGTGTTTTCTTTTCCAACATGATTACTTAATTATACGTTTGATCTTATTTGATTTTTTAATCCATTTATGCACAGCCTCATAATCTTCTTTCTCGATCTTATCGTAGATATGTTGAAGCTGCTTAATATGCTCTTCTAACACCTCCAGTACGTTGGCTCGATTCTGTTTAAAGATCGGAGTCCACATGTCGGGAGAGGATTTTGCTAAACGAACGGTTGACTGAAATCCCGAACCGGCAAGTTCGAAGATACGTCCCTGCGATTTTTCTTTCTCCAACACTGTCAAAGCCAAGGCGAAAGAGGTTAAGTGTGAAATATGAGAAACATATGCTGTGTGCATATCATGCTCTTCAGCATTCATAAAAGAAGTTTGCATCTCTAATTGATCGGTAATACTATCTGCGATTTCGAAGGCATCCTCATCCGATTTGAATGCTTCCACGTAGACCATCATTTTATCTTTAAAAAGGTTCGGAATAGCGGCTTCTGGACCTGAATATTCAGTTCCGGCCATCGGGTGAGCAGCTACGTAGCGACCTCGGTTTGGATGATCTTGAATCAAATGCAAGATATTTGATTTCGTAGATCCCATATCGATAATAACCTGATCGGTCACTTTATCCAGCATGCCTGGGAGTATTCCCATAATCGCATCCACAGGAACCGTCAATATTAATACTTTACAGCTTTTTAATGCTTCCTCTAATGATTGGATTTCATCAACCAATCCTAATTGTAATGCTTTTTTCTGATTGGTTTCATTTCTTTCAACACCGATCAGTTTTTCGCAAAACTTCGTTTCTTTAAGTCGAATGCCGATAGATCCACCGATCAAACCAACTCCGACAATTGCTATATTCATTTTATTCAGAATAATAAAAACATACTATGCTAGCATTGAGCCTATTTGCTCAATCTATCTTTTAATCTTTCCATGGCTTGATCCAATACCTCAGGTTTAGCACAAAGGCTGATCCGAATATATTGTTCACCTGCAGAGCCGAAAATACCACCAGGAGTAATAAACACCTGCGCATTGTACAAAACATCGTCGCTTAATGCATACGAGTCGGCGTATTTTGTCGGAACTTTTGCCCATACAAATAATCCCACCTGATTCGTGTCATATGTACAGCCTAAATAGTCCATAATTTGGTAAACCTTTTCGCGACGTTCCTTATAGCTTTCGTTAAGTTGGGTGTACCATGACTTATCCAGTTGCAATGCTTTTGCCGCAGCAAGTTGTGTGGCCAGGAACATACCAGAGTCCATATTGCTTTTAAAGCGCAATATCTCGTCTATGCGCTGTTGTTTCGCAGACAGCATACCAATACGCCATCCTGCCATATTAGATGATTTACTGAGCGAATTCAGCTCAATGGCAACATCTAATGCACCGTCGACCGACAGGATACTTTGCGGCTGATCATTTAGGATAAAACTATATGGATTGTCGTGGCAGATCAATATGTTGTGTTTTTTTCCAAATGCAATTACCTTTTCAAAGAAATCTGCGGTAGCCAACGCACCGGTAGGCATATGCGGGTAATTAATCCACATAAGTTTAACCTTAGAAAGGTCTGTTTTTTCTAAAGCTTCCAAATCTGGTATCCAATTTTCTTCGGCTTTAAGTTCATAAGGCACAGTCTCTGCTCCGGCGATGCGAACTGCGCTCGCATAGGCAGGATATCCCGGATTAGGAATCAGAGCTTGGTCACCCTCCTGAAGATAGGTCATACAGATATGCACGATTCCCTCTTTTGAGCCCATTAATGGGAGGATTTCGGTATTAGGATTCAACGAAACGCGATAATATCGATCATACCAATCTGCCATGGCTTGTCGTAGTGCTGGAGCACCTTTATAACTTTGATAACCATGCGTGTTGGACAATGCTGCCTGTTCCTGTAATACTTGGATTACTTCAGGATGAGGCGGCAAATCAGGACTTCCGATACCCAGATTGATCACCTGTGCACCGTTCTTGTTCATCTCGTCGATCTCTCGCAGTTTTTTAGAAAAGTAATACTCTTCCGTATGCTGGAGACGTTTCGCAACTTCTATTTCCATTTTTACGCTAATTTGGCGTTAAAATTAGGAAATCTTACGGTCAATAAATCATTTCTATTAAATAATTACAGCATTTTTGGCCTATTTATTTCAAAATTCCATTTAAAAGCCTTGTCAAATCTTCTATTGCTTATTTTCAAGCGGTTATCGTCATAATTGTCATCATTGTTAGTTTCTTGTTAATTCCAATTAAAGGACTACTGTTGTTAGTAATTTTAATGTTAAATAACGTAACATATTTAATTAAAGTCTAATGTACACGAGAATACATTGCTTAAAAATTATTATTTTGGTTAAAAATAAATTTTAAAAGCATAAAAATTAATTAAAAACTATGAAAGCTACGGAATTATCTGGCGTCAAAGAAATTGCTCGGAGGGCTAACGTATCTATCGCCACAGTTGATCGGGTATTGCATAACAGAGTTGGTGTTGCACTCAAGACCAAGGAAAAAATCGAATCGATCATAAAAGACATGGATTACAAACCGAATATTCTAGCGAAGCGATTAGCTTCGAAGCGAGTTCATCGTTTTGCTGTACTTATGCCTAGGGAATGTGTCGAAACGGATTACTGGCGGGCGCCGCTGTTAGGGATTCAATCGGCATTAAACGAATTAGGGGACTTCGGTGTAGAGCTGACTTACTTCCTATTTGACCGACAGGACGCAGAGGATTTCAAAGAGATGTCAGAATCGGTTTTAGAAAACGCCATAGATGCCGTTATTGTAGCACCTATTTTTCCGTCGGAAGCGGAACGTTTCGTGAAACGCTGCGAGGAGAAAAGGATAAAATATCTATTTATAAACAATGATCTGCCGTCATCTCAGCCGCTCAGCTTCATTGGGCCCGACCAATGGCAAACAGGGCGTTTAGCAGCAAACCTGTGCCAATACATTATACGAAAGGAAGATCGCATTCTAGTATTAAATATTCAGCGGGAATTCAGCAATATCGATCATACGATAAACCGTCTTGCAGGATTTGAGAGTTTCTTCGCTGAAAGGGAAGCGGGCTGGAATATCCTTAGACTAGATTTAAACGCAGAGAATTACGATATGTTCAAAGTATATTTCAGTCAGTACTTACAGCAGAATGAGCTGGATGTGATATTTGTGACGAATGCTTGGGTTTATTGGGTGGCCCGCTATTTTGAAGAGCATTCCATCAGCAATATCATTCTTATGGGCTATGACTATACTAGCAAAAATATAGATTATGTGGAAAGGGGAGGTATCGACTTCCTGATCTGTCAAAAGCCGCTCGAACTGGGGTATAAAGCTTTAGCTACATTGTTTGAACATTTTATTTCTAAAAGACCGATCTCTCGCATACAATATATGCCTATCGATATTGTGACGAAGGAGAATTCCAGTTTGTATAAACATTGATTTCACATTGACCGAGGAAGGCTCAGCCGATTCATAATCCCCTATGGCTAAGTTATTTCTCTTTGTTGCAAATTTATGTTAACCGATGATCCTAGGACGGAATATTATGACATAAGTTTGCAACAATTTCACCCTATAAAACTCAAAAAACGCCTAAGGTTGCAAAATTTCTTACATTTGTAATCTTAGTATTTTGCATGAAGACATACTTTAGATTAATTTCATTCGCGAAGCCTATTGAGAAATACGCCATTCCATACCTTCTCTGCACGGTTATCATGGTGGTGTTTAGTACCCTCAATCTAGCATTGCTGGCTCCGTTACTCCATACCTTATTTAATTCTCAAGATGCTGTCGTTGAAGTTGTTGAAAAACCAACGGGTACATTCGACCTGATGGGCTATTTTAATTACTTCGCCTACGATTTGAACAATAGACTCGGCCCTTACGAAGCGTTGAAATATATCTGTGTCGTAATCGTCGCATCTGTCTTTATCTCTAATCTATTCCGATACCTCTCGCAAAGGGTTATGGAAAACTTACGAATCCATACCTTATTAAACCTTAGAAAGTCGGTTTTCAACAATGTTATGAACCTTCACTTGGGATTCTTTTCCAATCAACGTAAAGGAGATATTATTTCTAAGATCGCATCAGATGTTCAGGTGGTACAGTTCTCAGTGACCAGTACGCTGCAGGTAGCTTTTAAAGAGCCCTTACAACTCATCGCTTATATAGTGATGTTGTTTATTATCTCCACTAAACTGACTTTATTTTCTTTATTGGTTATTCCGTTCTCAGCCTTCGTTATCTCACGTATCGTTAAAACATTGAAAGCTCAAGCGCAGGAAGGTCAGAAGACCTATGCAAATATGATTACCTATTTGGAAGAAGCGCTAAGCGGTGTAAAGATTATCAAATCTTTCAATGCGATAGATTATGTAAAAGCGAAGTTTAATGGAGAGAATGATCGATATGCTACGATTATGCGCCGTATGGTTCGCAGACAACAGATGGGATCTCCAGTGTCTGAGTTATTGGGCGTAATCATGGTTGCTATTATCTTATTATATGGTGGACATCTTGTACTTACTGGAAATGGTGATTTATCGGCATCCGAGTTCATCGCTTATATCGCTATATTCTCGCAGGTAATGCGTCCAGCGAAGGCATTAACAGATGCTTTCAGTAATATACACAACGGAATTGCTGCTGGCGAACGCGTATTACAGCTTATTGATGAGAAGAACCTAGTAGAAGATAAACCTGACGCTAAAGTCGTTACTTCCTTCAATGATAAGATCCAGTTTGATCAGGTTTCTTTCTCTTACGAAGAGAAAGAAGTACTACGCAATATCACTCTCAGCATCCAAAAAGGAGAGACCGTGGCACTCGTAGGTCCTTCCGGGGGTGGTAAGTCAACCTTAGTAGATCTTATCCCGCGTTTTATGGATGTTACGGCGGGCAGCATCAAGATGGACGGTACGGATCTCCGCGACCTGAACCAAGACTCTTTAAGACATTTAATTGGCGTAGTAAACCAAGAATCTATACTTTTCAACGATACGATATTCAACAATATCGCTTTTGCCAATACGGAGGCAAGCGAAGAAGATGTGATCAAGGCAGCAAAAATTGCCAATGCGCATGAATTCATCATGGCAACAGAGGAAGGTTATCAGACGAATATTGGCGACAGAGGCTCTAAGCTTTCCGGCGGTCAGAGACAGCGTATCTGTATTGCGCGTGCGGTTCTTAAGAACCCACCGATTATGCTCTTGGACGAGGCTACATCTGCCTTAGATACCGAATCTGAACGTTTAGTACAGGACTCCCTGTATAAACTGATGGAAAACAGAACGACAGTAGTCATTGCGCATCGATTGAGCACCATCCAAAATGCAGACAAAATTATTGTATTGGAAGGTGGAAGAATTGCAGAAACAGGCTCACATTTTGAGCTGATTGCGCAGAATGGATTATATAAGCGACTGATTGATATGCAGCAATTTGCTGAGGCTTAACGGCTTAAGTCAATCGCTTTTTAGGGTAGGTTTTGCTACATTTGTATTGTAAGGACTGCGAAATGGAATCAACACAGAAGCTATCGTTTTTATTGAACGATAAAAATTTATCAGAAGAACTAAAAAGTATTGCGCAGAAGGTTTTAAACGACCAGCGTATCACCTTTGACGAAGGAGTTTATCTTTACGAACATGCGGAATTAGGATACCTTGGCGTATTAGCTAATTATATCCGTGAGAAAAAGCATGGTGACATCACTTATTTCAATCGTAATTTTCATATTGAACCAACGAACGTATGTGTCTACGACTGTAAGTTCTGCTCTTATTCAAGATTGATTAAGAATAGAGACGATGGTTGGGAGATGGATGTGGACGGTATGATGGACATCGTACGTAAATACGACAATGAGCCAGTAACCGAAGTACACATCACTGGGGGAGTTGTTCCTAAGCAAAACTTAGCGTTCTATGCCGAGTTTTTTAAACGTTGTAAGGAACATAGACCCGAATTACATATTAAAGGACTAACGCCGGTAGAGTATTATTATATCTTCAAGAAAGCAAAGCTTAGCCATTATGAAGGCATGAAATACCTGCAATCATGCGGTTTAGATTCTATGCCAGGCGGCGGAGCAGAAATCTTCCACCCGGAAGTGCGCGAAAAAATTGCCCACGATAAGTGTACTGCTGAGCAATGGTTAGATATCCATGAGCAAGCACACAAGTTGGGTATGCATACAAATGCAACCATGCTCTACGGACATATCGAAGAGTTCTGGCATCGGGTAGATCATATGGAGCGCTTAAGAAATCTACAAGATAAAACCGGCGGATTCCAAACATTCATCCCATTGAAGTTTAGAAATAAAGATAACCAGATGGAGAATGTTCCGGAGGTATCTGTTGTTGAGGATTTACGTAATTATGCGATTGCGCGTATCTATATGGATAACTTCCCGCATATCAAGGCCTATTGGGCAATGATCTCCAGAAATACAGCTCAGCTGTCATTAGCATTCGGTGTGGATGATATTGATGGAACTTTAGACGATACCACAAAGATCTATAGTATGGCGGGTGCCGAAGAGCAAAACCCGGCTATGTCTACTAAGGAATTGGTGGAATTGATCAAACATGTTGGTCGTCATCCTATCGAACGTGATACCTTATACAACGTCGTTACAGACTATAATGAGGTTCAGTTTGAAGAGGAAAATCCTAAAAAGCAGTATTATTCTTTACCAGTAGTCAATTAAAAAGACTTTCATATTTCCATTGAAACAGCTACGAGGGTGAAAACTCTTGATAGCCATTGAAAACAGAAATTTTTAGAAAAAGGGGTAGGATTGAAAAAGACCATATATTTCATAAGACACGGGCAAACAGATTTAAATTTAAAGGGAATAGTGCAAGGCAGAGGTGTTAATTCGCCGCTCAATGAAAATGGTATATTGCAGGCCCAAGCTTTCTACGAAGCTTATAAACATATTCCTTTCGATAAAATATACGCATCCACTTTATTGAGAACCCATCAGACTGTCGCACCTTTTGTGGCACAGGGAATCCCGATGGAAGAGCTGGAAGGGTTGGACGAGATTTCATGGGGTATTTATGAAGGGCAGGAGCAAACCGAAGATATCCTCAAAGGCTTCGAAGAGGTTGTAGGCTCCTGGCGTAATAATGACCTCGATCTTGCTATCGTTGATGGTGAGTCGCCGAACAGCTTAGTCCTTCGTCAGAAGGAAGCCATCGCTCACATCCTTGCAAATAAAGAGGAAGAAACCGTATTAGTTTGTATGCACGGACGTGCGATGCGGATTATGCTATGCCATCTAACGAATGTGCCGGTTTGCAACATGGACGACTTCCCGCATACCAACACCGCGCTTTATGTTCTTGAGTATGAGGATAATGAATTCAGCATTGTAGACTACTACAATACCAAGCATTTAGAAAATTTAATGAATGAAAAAAATTAGAGTATCTGCCGTTTCTTATACCAACACGTTGCCATTTTTGCAAGGTATCAGGAACTCAGATGTGATTAATGATATTGATCTTTCTGTTGACTATCCGAGCGAATGTGCTCGTAAAGTTATGGAAGACGAAGCTGATATGGGTATTATACCTGTCGCAGCGCTTGCGAGCATGTCCAACTATTACATTATTGGCGACTACTGCATCGGCACGAAAAACTATGTCGATTCGGTTTTTATTTTCTCCAATAAACCCATTGAAGAGATTAAAACTCTTTTGTTGGACAAGCAATCCAAAACTTCCAACGGATTGGCGCGCATCTTATTGCAACGTTATTGGAAGCGAAACGATGTTGAAATCTTAACGGAAGGTGAAGCCGACGCTCATGTATTGATCGGCGATCGCACATTCGGCAAAAAAGAAGAGGTGCCCTACGTCTACGACCTAGGCCATTACTGGCATGAATTGACCGGCCTGCCATTCGCATTTGCCGTATGGGTAGCCAACAAAGAACTACCAGAATCCTTCTGCAAGAAATTCAATGCCGCACTAGCCGACGGAGTCTCGAGACCCGACGACGTCATCGACGGATTGCCAGTATACCCCAACTTCGATTACCATACCTATCTCAATGAAAACCTCGATTTTCATCTAGACGCAGATAAAAGAAAAGCATTGGAGCTTTATTTGGAATGGTTCGATAGTATTTAGTAGTTAGTAGTTAGTAGTTAGATATAAGATATTAGACATTAGATTTAAGACATTAGATGTATAATGCTCTTCGTAACTCTAGAATGATAAGAGTTAAGCAGTTATACTTGCCATATTCGGCGCAAAAAGTCTAATATCTAATGTCTTAAATCTAAAATCTAATCTAAATACTATTCAAAAGAATCATAACCCACCCTACGATCATCAGCAATCCGCCGATGGGGGTGATGGGACCTAAGAACCTTAGGTTTACTTTCCAGACGTCTTTGAAGCTTAGGAAGTAAATGCTGCCGGAGAATAAGATACATCCGGAGAGGATTCCAAATACGGCCCAATTGTCGCTGGTACTGGAAAAATCCATGTTGTATCCTATAATCAATAGCGTAATCGCGGCGTACATCTGATAGCGTACGCCGACTTCGAAAGAACTTAATCTTTCTTCGGATAGTATCTTCTTAAAAGCGTGCGCTCCGAATGCACCTAGAATGATAGCAAGTATACCTAGTATCGAGCCAGCGATTAATGCGAGTTGATTCACTACTTGTTTGCCTTTTTAACCTGCGCTACGATCTCCGCTTCTGTTGCCAGACCCGTTTTATCCCATACTAGCTTACCGTTCTTATAAAGCTTTATTTGAGGTATAGCGGAAACCTTTAATGTTTTGGCTAATTCTTTATTCTTGTCAGCATCGATTCTAACCAGCTTCACCTGGTCGCTGTGTTTTTTTTCAACATCCAGTAGAATCGGTTTCAACTGCTGGCATGGAGCACACCAAACCGCCGAGAAGTTAACAAGAACTACTTTAGAAGAATTTACTACATGGTCATAATCTGCTTTCGACATTCCTGCAGATTCCTTCGCACTACTCGTTTTTATCTCTGGTTTCTCTGCTTTTCGCCAATCCATCATCCCGCCAGAATAGTCATAAACGGTATATCCTTCTTTAGTTAAAAACTCGGATGCTTGTTTGCTGCGACCACCACCTAAACAATAGATGTAAACTGGTCGATCTTTTTTCAGATTTGCCAATTGTTGTTTAAAGTTTTCCTGATCCTTCCAGTCAACATTTACCGCATTAGGAATATGTCCTTCAGAAAATTCTTGGGGCGTACGAACGTCCCACAATTGTGTTTGTGGTTTCGCGATCGCCTTCTCCATCTCTTCGGCGCTAACTTTTGTTTGCGCCATTCCGAAATGTGCAGATGCCAATAAACCAATGATGAACAATGCTCTCTTCATATCTTTTTATTTATTGGGACAAATTATCCCTTTCTCAAATACTTCGTAAGTATAACGATGGTTTGCCCTTCAACCTTGCCTTCAATTTGCTCGGTATTGTCAGGAACAAGTCTAATATTCTTTACTACGGTACCTAATTTCGCCGAAATGCTGGAACCTTTCACATCTAAAGTTTTTATCAATACTACAGTATCACCTTCAAATAACCGTGTACCGTTGGAATCTTGATGAAACTCTACATTAGCCTCTGCCTCATGGTCTCCAGTTTTCTTCGCCCAAGCAATAGCATCATCATCGAGGTATAAAATATCTAAATTATTGGCTGCCCATGCTTCGTTACGCAAACGGCTAAGCATACGCCAAGCTACAACCTGTACCGGCAAATAAGGTGACCACATTGTGTCGCCTAGAACTTTCCAGTGCTCAGGATCAATCTGTTCCGTTTTTTCAATCTGTCCTTTGCAAACAGAACATACTAAAATGCTGTTATCTTGATTAGGGATTTCCACCGGTGGGACTTCATAAACGGAGAGTTCTTGAGTAGAGTTGCACAATTCACACTTGTTTTCACTTCTACTTTTTAATTCATCTACTAACATAAATAAGGGTAATAAGTATTTGTTTCAAAGATAAGCATTTTAAATGAGGGGAATGTATATTACCTTAGTGTAGGGAATTGTGGTTGTGGCAAAGAATTTGTATAGGAAGAAAAACAAACTGTAAAATATAAATTTATACTTATGAAATGGCAAGGCGGCCGCAATAGCGGAAATGTTGAAGATCGCAGGGGAATGTCTGGAGGACAGAAGCTAACCTTAGGCGGAATTGGCGGGGTAATCGTATTGATTATCGGATTTTTAATGGGGGGCGATCCTACCGAATTATTGAATCAAGCGCAACAACAAGGTGGCGTAGCGACAGAACAAGGCGAGTTTCAGTCGACTCCGGAGGAAGACCGATTGGTCGAATTTGCCGGCGTTGTCTTGACCAGTACCGAAGATGTATGGAGTTCTATATTTCGTGAAAATGGAAAATCATATCCCGTTACTAAATTGACCATCTACCGCGAAGCTTTCGAAACCGGCGGTTGTGGGGTCGGACGTTCCGAATTCGGACCATTCTACTGCCCGGGCGACCAAAAGATCTATCTGGATTTAAGCTTTAATAAAGAGTTGAATAATCGTTTTGGCGCGAAAGGCGAATTTGCACTTGCTTATGTGATTGCCCATGAAGTAGGCCACCATATCCAAAATGTCTTTGGTGTATTAAATCAAACGAATGCCATGCGCGCGAAAATGAGCGAGCGTGATTACAATAAAATCTCTGTAATGACGGAATTGCAAGCAGACTTTTATGCGGGCGTATGGGCGCATCATGCGACCAAGAAATCCGATGTACAGTTGACTTATGATGATATTGTTGAGGGTATGCGTGCTGCTGCAGCGGTAGGCGATGACCACATTCAAGAGCAAGCGACTGGTAGCTCGCATCCGGAATCATTTACGCACGGTACTTCCGAGCAACGTGCATACTGGTTCAAAAAAGGGTATGAAACGGGCGATGTAAACCAGGGGAATACGTTTAACGACCCTAGCTTGCAATAAGCTATTGCACCAAGAGGTTGCAGCCGCGAATATCAGAATTATCAAAACGACCTAGGATTTCGAAGGAACCATCTTGATGGAACTTCCCTAAATCTTGGGTAGCAATAAACGAACAGGAGTAATAATTGGCTAAATCAATGACATTTATTGCTCCTGTTTTTTTATTGTCCAGTAGTGACAAAGGATCATTGGTATCGCGAATTAGAATTTTCATCCAATTAGGCGTTTTAAATAAGCCTTCTCCATCAGAATAGCCTTGCGATAGCAGCTCCGTCATCCCATATTCGGAATGTATCGCCGGAACGCCGAATCCTGCCTTGAGGATAGCATGCAGCTCCTCTCTGATCATCTCCTTACGCTTGCCTTTCATCCCTCCGGTCTCCATAATAATAAGCTCGGGAAAATCGATGCTATATTGCTCCACAAAGTCGAGAAGGGCATAGGTCACTCCAAAAAGAACCGTCTTTGTGCCTTTTTCCTTTAGCTGCTGAAGAGCTTCAAAAAGATCTTGATGATTATAGAGGAAATAATTACTTTCTTTCTGTTGCGAATGCTTGATCAAATCGTCAACCATATAAATCAATGAAGACCCGGTACGTTCTAAATAGGATGGAAGCAAGGCAACAATTGCCAAATCTTTAACATCGCCATAAAACTGCTCGAAAGCTAATCTAAAGCTGCGTTCGTATAGGCTGACATCAGCAACTAAATGCTTGCTTGTAATCATTCCCGTTGTGCCCGAACTGCTAAAAACAACCTCAGTTTCTAATGCCGCATTGATGATATCTTGCGATTTGAAAAATTGGATCGGCATAAACGGAATCATGGTATAATGGTCAACATTTCCCGGTTCTACGCCCAATATCTGTAAGTATTGCTTGTAGATTAAGGTATGTTCTGCCTGATGCCGAAAAACAGCTAATGCGCAGGCGTTAAAGTCGTCGTCCGATTGGATATTAAAAATGCGATCCAGTAATTCCATTGACGCAAATATAGGGATTCCCTACCTTTTCTTAATCAATTCCTTGTTGCGGAATGGATTATCTTTCACATCCATTTTCTTCGCTTTCATCGTCTCCTTCAGCTGCTTGTTTAGTTCCTTTTCGTAGCTCGGTGAGGCCTGTGTCGATACACTATATAAGGCTAATTGTTTCTTTATAGCCGTAAACTTTTCCTGTTTGTAGTCTACTTTAAATGCTTCTATACTAGGTTTATAAATCAAGCGTGTTACCTGATCGGCGGCTAGAGCCGTTGCGACTGTTGCGGTGCCCAGCAATGCCTGACCCGCAGCATCGGTTAAGGTTCGCTCATCCTCCGGACTATCATAGATTGGTGCTCCAAGCGCGCCTCGACGAATATTAGAACGATTTTCGTCCAAAGACGTCGCGATAATGCCGACCCCCGTGTCAGACATTCCCTCGAATACCTTAATTTTTCGGTTTTTATCAAATCTTATCTTAATCTCCTTAATAGACTCCGCCGGAATAGAACGAGCACCTCGCGATGTAATCACATCGATACTCTCTTCATTAACTTGTTGCAAAAGCCCCTTGACCGTCCCTTTTTTTGTTTTAATAGCAACCTGATATTCTTTTATCTCCCGCTCTAGGGATGATTGGGCCTGGATATTTGTAGTGAACAGCAGAAATAAAATCGAAAAAAGATAGTGAAAATTTGCCATGAGGTTAATGTTGTGTCTTAATTTTCTGTAAAGTTAAGGTTTTGGGTGTTGGCTGTGTGTTAAAAATAATTAAATGTAGGGAAGGGAAAGGGTTTAGGGACTTTGTTTTTGAACCATGAAAGGAAGGATTTAAGGATTGACAGGATCGGGTCTAACTATTAAGTACTAACTAATAAATACTACTTCAGGTAAGTTCTATATTATAACCAATCTAGACCCAATTCATACCCGCTCGCGAGCGGCTTTGATAGGGTTATGAAAGGGTTTTGAAAGGGCTTTATAAGGGTTATGAGTCGAATCGTTCCTAACCCGTTCTAGTATTAAGCACTTAGTACTTAGTACTTAGTAGTTAGACTCGATCCTGTCAATCCTTAAATCCTTCCTTTCCTCGTTCAAAGACAATACATCCTGTCCACCCTTTCCTCCTCCAATTCCACATTCTCTGTAAGTAACGTCACAAAAAAAGCCCCGAACTTCGGGGCTTCATAATATTCTATTTGTGAATTCAATTTCTTACAACATACCGCCATCTACTGGAATTACTTGTCCAGTTACGTAAGCTGATAGGTCCGATGCTAGAAATACACA
Organism: Sphingobacterium sp. UBA2700; assembly: GCA_002354335.1. Classification (GTDB taxonomy): domain Bacteria; phylum Bacteroidota; class Bacteroidia; order Sphingobacteriales; family Sphingobacteriaceae; genus Sphingobacterium. Next base: position 59,145 of record DELI01000027.1, read on the forward strand.
AGCATTTGCAACATCTTCAGGTTCTCCGGCGCGTTTCAATGGGATGTTTGCTTCCCATCCTTCAACCACCTTCGGGTCTAATACGTCTGTCATTTCGGTGCGGATAAATCCTGGAGCAATAACATTGGTACGGATATTTCTTGATCCTAATTCTTTAGCTAGGGATTTTGAGAATCCGATGATACCCGCTTTAGAAGCGGCGTAATTTGCCTGTCCGGCATTCCCTTGAACACCTACTACGGAGCTCATGTTGATGATGCTGCCTTTGCGCGCCTTCATCATCACTTTTGAAGCTGCTTTCGATACATTGAAGACCGATTTCAAGTTGATGTTGATGACATCGTCCCAGTTTTCTTCTGTCATACGCATAAGTAAGCCGTCTTTTGTGATACCGGCGTTGTTTACTACGATATCAAGCGCTCCAAAATCAGCAACGATATCATTGATTAATTTCTCGGCTTCATCAAATTTCGAGGCGTCCGAGCGATAGCCTTTTACTTGGGTTCCAAAGGCCTGAAGCTCTTGTTCTAGAGCTTGTCCTTTTTCAACAGATGATAAATAAGTGAAGGCGACATTTGCGCCATGCTGAGCGAATACCTCAGCGATTTTTCTTCCTATTCCTTTTGATGCACCTGTTACCAAGGCTGTTTTTCCGGCTAACAATTTCATATGTATTCTTATTAAATGCTTACTTAATTAACCACAAAAGTGGAAAATAAACTGCATAATACAAAAAATGTTGACGAATAGGAAGGCTTGGATTTATTTTTTAAGGTCAAAAATATGCATATCGCTAATGTTAATTGGGTATTTTTGATAAAATCACAAATATCTGATATGTTTCTGACAAAATTATTCGCTTATATATAATGCGAATATTAATTTTGTAACTCATTTAAAAATCACATGGGTAAGAAAACTAAGAAAACGGAAGTAGACGTCGTTTTGATTGGTGCTGGTATTATGAGTGCTACGCTAGGCACCTTAATAAACGAGTTGAGTCCGGATATTAATATCGAGATTTTAGAACGTCTTGATGTTGTTGCCGCAGAGAGCTCCGACGCATGGAATAACGCCGGAACTGGACACTCCGCACTTTGTGAGTTAAATTATACTCCGGAGCAAGCAGATGGTTCTGTTAAGATTGACAAAGCGATCAATATCGCTGAGCAATACGAGGTTTCCAAGCAGTTTTGGTCTTACCTAGTTGAAAAAGGAATTATTAAGAATCCAAGTCATTTCATACGTCAAGTGCCACATATGTCGGCGGTTTTTGGAGAGAAGGATGTTCGTTTCTTGAAAACAAGATTTGAAACATTGACTCAACAAAACTTGTTCAAAGGTATGGAGTATACTGAAGACAAGCAGCAGCTGCAAGACTGGGTACCATTGATGATGGACGGTAGAGATAGCAATGAACAAGTTGCGGCGACGAAGATGGACATCGGTACAGACGTGAATTTCGGTGCTTTAACAAGAGATTTGGTTTCCTACTTGGATGGAAAAGATAACATCAAGCTTTCATTGAATCAAGAGGTGAAAGATATTGATCGTGAGGATGATGGTCGTTGGGAAGTTGAGGTGAAAGATTTGGCAACAGGCGAGAAGCGTGAGATTCTTGCGAAGTTTGTTTTCATCGGTGCGGGTGGTCACTCTTTATTATTATTAGAGAAATCGGGTATTCCTGAAGCTAAAGGCTATGGTGGTTTCCCGGTTGGTGGACAATGGTTGAGATGTACAAATGAGGATATCATTAAAGCGCATCATGCAAAAGTCTACGGTAAAGCTTCGGTAGGGGCTCCTCCGATGTCTGTACCGCATTTAGATACGCGTTATATCGACGGAAAGCAAGCCTTATTGTTCGGTCCGTATGCGGGTTTCTCGACTAAGTTCTTGAAAAAAGGTTCATACTTTGATTTACCTGCGTCGATTAAATTATCGAATATCCGTCCGATGTTATCTGCAGGACTTGATAACTTGCCGTTAACAAAATATTTGATCACGGAAGTGATGAAAAAACCACAGGATAAATTGGATGCGTTGAAGCAGTTTATGCCGACCGCCAAAATGGAAGATTGGGAGATTGAAAAAGCTGGTCAGCGTGTTCAGGTGATTAAGAAAGATCCTAAGCATGGCGGAATCCTAGAATTCGGTACGGAAGTAGTTTCCAGTGCAGACGGTTCTATCGCAGCGCTTTTAGGTGCTTCTCCGGGTGCTTCTACATCAGTTGCTATCATGATCAACTTGTTGAAGAGATGCTTTCCTGATCGTGCGAAATCAGATTCTTACCGCAAGAAATTGCGTGAGATGATCCCTACATGGGGTAAAAAGCTTAACGATGATGCAGCGCTATGTCAATCGACACGCGAGCGTACGCACCGTTTGTTGAATTTAGATAAATAGATTTTATTAAACTTATGGGGTGCTTCTCCTGCATTTGCTAGGATAGGCTGAGATTATACCCAATACCTTAATTGGTAAAACCTGATCCAGGTAATGCTGGCGTAGGGATAAAGGATCTTGTTGCTATATAACATCCATAAGTTTTGTTCGAGGACATAATTTATGGGTGTTTTTTTTATCGATTTATGGGATGCCTTATTGCAAACGACGCCGCTGGAGCGGTTCTCTGTTGTCTGCAGCATCATTCAGGTTCTTCTATCGAGGAACAATAAAGTGTCTAACTACTTTTTCGGCATACTCGGCATACTATCAGGGATGTATGTGCTTTTCGGTGCGAAACTCTACGCAGAGATTGCGTTAAATATGTACTACCTAGTTATGAGCGTTTATGGTTGGTGGTATTGGGTAACGAATAAGGAAGCCAAGGAGCAGTCTATAACGCGCTGCGATAAGCGAGATTGGACGATTGTTTTAGGTATTGTCTTTATTGGATTTATTGTTCTTTACTCGGTATTGAGTCATTTTACGGACTCGGATGTTCCCGTTTGGGATGCTTGGGTTTCCTCGACTGCATGGGCAGGTATGTGGCTTTTGGCCAAACGAAAGATAGAGAATTGGATATTGTTGAATATCAGCAATGCCTTTGCAATTCCATTGCTCGTCCATAAAGATTTGTACCTATTTGCGGCGTTGACCTCCTTTTTATTTATTGTTGCTATCTTCGGCTACCTGAAATGGCAGTTTATTATGCGAAATCAAGAAAAACTTACACATGCTTACTCCAGAACAAATTCTAATTATTAAAGAGTCGCAGGCTGAAGCGATTAAAATGAAATCACTAGCGCCTGCCACATTAAAGCTTGCCTATGAAAACCAATGGTTCAACTTGTGGGTGCCGAAAGTTTATGACGGATTAGAAGCTAGTCTGGTAGAGGGTTTGACTCTTTTGGAAGAGCTGGCATACGTAGATGGAGGCTATGCCTGGACAGTAACGCTTTGCTCTGGCGCCAATATGTTCGCCGGCTTCTTGGAGCCATCCTTGGCGAAGGGTATTTTCAGTCAACCAACGGTTTGCTGGGGTGGGAGTGGTCGCGCTGCGGGTACTGCCAATTGGGATGGAGAACATTATATCCTTTCGGGCGAGTGGCAATACGCTACGGGCGCTCCACACTTGACACATTTTACCTTAAATGCGAATTTATTGGATCAGGGCGTTCCGGTGCTCAATGAGGATGGGGAGCAAGCGGTATCTTCGTTTTTTGTACCGCGAGATCAGGTATTGATTCATTATGATTGGACGTCATTTGGATTGGAATGTACCGCGAGCCATAGTTTCTCGCTTCAAAATATAAAGGTTACAAAGAATCATGCGTTCCTGTTAGATCCTGCGGCAAAGAAATCGGATTCGCCATTGTTTGATATCCCTTTTATGCCATTCGCAGAGATTACTCTATTGGTGAATTATGTAGGCATGTTTCGCCGTTTCCTAGATTTGGTGGAGAAGTATTTTTTCGAAAAGTCTAAAGATCCGAATTGGGCGAGCCAATACAGCAAGGAAAGGTTCAAATTGCTAGATGCTATACAAACTGATTTTAATGCGCGCAGAAAACATGTTTTCGCACTGGCGAAGACGATATGGGCGAATGTTATTGCTGGCAATTTCGAAGGTAATAACGGTCCCTATGAGGATTTAGCGAGCTTTTCCAGAGCATTTGTCAAGGATATGCGATTGCAGGTCGTAGAACTATTTCCGCTACTAGGTATTCGTGCTTCGCAAGCAGAGCAGGAGATTAACATTGTTTTTCGTAATATCTTTACAGCGAGCCAACATAGTTTGTTGAACGGACGATAATTAGCAATCGAATTGCCGACTGCCTTCAAACGCATAAGGCGAATTGGACAGGTTGATAATTACACGTTCCTCTTCATAATCTCTCGGACTCGAAAAGATAAAGTCTGGCTTTCCGTCTTTATCAAAGTCGCTAATGAACTGAATTTCGGTATGGGTGTCGTTGTACTGATCTTGCTGTAGTATCACACGGCTTAATCGATTGTCCTCATAGAGTTCTAGCTTATAAAATCCGGCACCATTCTTTTCACGATCGTCAAAAGCTCTTCCTGAGGCTTTGATACTATACTGCTTTCCGTTGAATGAGAAAGAAGAGCTTTCATTTGGATTCAGAACTGAATTTTGAATTGAAATACTATCGATTGCCCCAGCTTTCATTTCTTGTAAATTGAAAAATGCGTATGTCCGGTATTCCGGTAGAATCGTCTCTGTAGGCTGGCCAGAGCAAGGCTCTTCGGCTGCATGTTCAATCTTATATTTGATCTTGCCGATAAAGAATTGATCTCCTTTTTTATAAAGGGCAAGCCAAGTGCTGTCCATGATCTTGCTGATCGATTCCGATTCCTCCCATATCCGATAGCTCGCTGGTAACAGGATATGGCCCTCAACAAGGCTGTCGAGCTGATTTTCCTCGATTCCTCTGGGGTTTTCCGTTAATGCGATGGAATCAACCCGCTGAGCTGTAGTGTCTAATTCGGAATTGTTTATTGCCGAATTACTCGTTGAGTTGCACTGCGTGAAAGTTAATAAAATAGCGATTGAAAGTATCGTTGATAGTTTTTGCATAATTGTTAGAAATTACGAATTATTTAGAAAGATCCGCAATACATTCTTCTCGAATGTCCCATATTTCTTTTGCTGAATATTTTAATTCAGAATTCTTATCCACCCAGTTATTTAAGAACGTTTGGTGAATTTCTATTTTTTGTTCTCCAATTTCGTTCGGTTGGATTTCAACCTCAAAAAGAAGGTCGTCTAAGAAGTCCTCTGCAGAGGATCCTGTTCTCGTATAATCAAAATACTGTCCCCTGTATTTGAGGTAGGTATGTGCTTCGGGAATAAAATCGATATCATATTTCAATAACCGATCCTTAATTTTCGGCGTGTTTGTACCATTCATTCTAAAAATTCCTATAGTCAGCTGTATACCATAGAAACCATTTTCAACTGCTAAAGATTTCAGGAGGGCATGTTTGCTGCTGCAGGTTCCTTTATTTTCTGTGAAAACTGCTTTAAGGTTGTTTTTATCCGAATTTCGTCCATAATCCAAATTTTGTATAAATCTTGCAGCATCTCGAAATGAAAATATCTCCCTTTTTAAAAACTGGGCAGAAATTTCATCGCTCGATTCAATCTTAAAATCTAACAGCTCAGCTTTCATGAAAAATCCTTTCTGTATTTTGATTGATGGCCATCCTAAAACCTAAGTCATCGATTTTAAATTTTAACCGGTGGCTTCAGCGCCCCCTGGTGGGCATAACGCTTCGGGCTTCATCGCAGCATATCAACTATTTTGGTTAGCCTAGCAAATATATCAATATTATATAATTCCTTATGGACAATACTGGAATGATGGCGAGGATACAAAGCAGTAAAGCATAGATATCATCTATGTTTGCTGTAAGTTTTAAAAAAGTAATTGTAGTTAATAGGAGGTTATTGGTTGGGAGTAATAGGTATGAGGTGGGATCTTAATCCTCTTCTGAATTAAAATCATCACCATCATACATGAATTCTACTAGGATCGTATTGATCTCTGCTAATAATACTTCGTCTTTAATCATTTCTTTTAAATTTTATTTATACGAATATAGGTGAGTATTTTGATGTTAGCATTACTAATGCATTAAGATTATGTTAAGTGATGTATCGGATAATATTATGACCGATTTAAAGCGTTCTTACGTTTAGTTCTGCACACTTTTGCTCAAAAGTTGCCAAAGTGTCCTTTGCCCATGGTTTAGCAAAGTTATTTCGTGTTCTTAAAATCGAGTCATTGCTAATAACTTGGCCCTCCGTTGGTATTCCGTAAAGATAAATTTTATGTTGTTCCTTCAATCCGGCAGGCTTTCCATTTTTATCTATAGCTATCTTTCCTGTGGATAACTGCTCATTCACCCATTCTTTAATAATACCTTTATTCAACAAGCGATCATACAAAGGATGATTTTTTGTCCTCAGATTGCCCTTTTGGATTCGGGCATTCAATAAATACTGAAAATCTTTTTCCATGTATTTATTTTTTAATCGGATACTGTTGCCAGCCTGTGTAACAGAGGCGGTGTCCGAGAAAATAAACTTAACAAAGCCTTCACGCATCAGACAGAAGAATTTTTCGGAGACCTCGCGTGGAGGTCCATAAGCTAAATGGTTGATGTTTGGAAACCATTTATCCTCGAACGCTTTTTGTGAATTAGCGGTAAAACCAACAGCATTATTGATTTTTACGATTTGCTCAAATCCTTCTCTCAGTGCAGCCGTCGCTGCAGCCATAGGGCTGTGAAATTCTCCAAATTCTGTCATTTGTAAGCAGTAATTGCTCAAGTCCAAAATGAATTCTTGGTAATTCGTATCCAATGGTAACTTCGAATACGACATGGGATTGACCAAAGCAAAAAGACTAAACAACTTCTCCTGGCTATCATCATGGAGGAATGCCAAAATACTTTCATCATCAAGTCCGTTAAATTCAGGAATGAGTGGATAGAAAGCATATTTTACTTCGAGATCAAGGATTGGAATAATTTCTTCAATAAAATCAATCTTTCTATTTTGCGCCAGCAAACCATTTAACCACTCGTCCGTCATGAACGCGAGCGTCCGTTTATTGGAACTCGAGTAAGCATTTACTGGCATGTTAGGCAGATTTCTACGTGAAAACGGATACATGATGGGCTCGTGTCCCGAACTGAGGTAATGGTATTCGTCCTCTTTCTTGTAAAATATTCCCCCGCGTCCCTCCGTTAATTCGAGCATTGCATCTAAAAAAGTAAGTCCTGTTCCATAGATAGCTACATCTGCGCGAGCGGGAATCTCGCTTAATCGCTCAACAGGATAAACTTCGTCGATAATTGTGTAGGAAGCTTCAGGATCTTGCTTCAGATGTGAGAAGCTTGTACTTTCATAAGAATGACCCGTCGCTAAGATGACGGAGTCGTACTGAAAAGGTATTTCACCTGCTGCACCGGTAAGTATTGACTTGTCTTCCACGATATCGAGATCGCAAATCCGCTCTCTTACTAGCTGTATTTCAATCGAAGGGTGTTTTTCTTTAATTACAGCAATCACAGCATCAATAAAATAATAACCCAATAATTCGCGCGTGCATAAATGATCCCATGCAGGCTCTTTCGCGGATATAGAATGTTTTTGCAACCATTGGATCAAGGATTGCTGGTTTGGATAGCCGTTTTTCGCATCTTCCTCCGAGCAGGTAATATCAGCAATGTATCGATTGACGAGAAAGTAGTCTGGTAAATCGGTGTGGAAGTTAGGTCCTGTTCCGAAATGATTGTCCTTGTTGAACCAGTGTATCTGAATCTTTCGATTCCCGAGTAGTGTATTATTTATTTTTTCCCTTCCAAGCTTAACGAACGTATCTAAAGCATAGAAACCTTTTGGACCTGCTCCAACGATAGCGATATGGAAATCGGTAGGAGAGCTGATTGGAAGTTGATTTACAGTTTTAACGAACGATTTAAGTTCGTTAGGTAAGTTCAAGAGTTCAGAGTCTAAGCTAGATGAATTCCAAATCATAGGTTTCGTCCGTAATTTTTTGATATATGATATTCAAACGTTCGCTAATCATAACAATTAGCCCATAGATGCTGTTCTAAAAATATAAATTTTCTCTTTAAATAAGAAACAGTTTGTTTTCCATTTTTGGTAAACTTTGATAAAGTTTCAATAAAACTCGATTAATGTTATCTAAATACAAATAAATAGCTTATTTTTTTAAAAACATGTTATAACATAGGTTGCGCTCAATGTTGCTAATCTAGGTTTGTTGTTAACTAAAATAAGGAATAGTAAAACTAATCGCACCTAGGCACTTTATTAGTTTTACTATTGCGTTTAATTCTGTCGTTATAGGATAACGATAGCTGAGTCGTGGTATAATGGAAAGCCTAAACCTAACTCTGTCGCCATCATACTAGGCGCGAAGACTATGAATTCACTACTTTAAATGCATCCGCAATAAGCTCGAATGCATGAAGTCTTTTAGTATCGTCAAAGATGTTATTGGTTATCATGATTTCCTTCGCTTGCAATTCATTAGCGAAACTTCTTAATTCTTCTGCAATTTTGTCTTTCGTTCCAATAAAAGTGCACTTAGTCATGTTTGAAACAGCTTGTTCAATCTCCGGGATGCCATGATATATCGGTTTTTCTGTAGGTGGCGATAAAGGCATTCGATGATTCGTGATGATGCCCGCGAACATGTTAAATACACTGTTTGCGAGTAGCTCCGCTTCCTCCTGACTGTCTGCGGCGACTACATTGACACAGACCATAAAATAAGGCTCCTGTAATTGCTCGGAAGGTTTAAAATGCGTTCGGTATATCATTGCTGCCTGTTCCAACATGGCAGGCGCAAAATGCGCTGCAAATGCATAGGGGAGACCCAGTTCCGCAGCGAGGTAGGCACTGTCTGTACTGGATCCTAATATCCAGATAGGTACATCCAGTCCTTCACCAGGAAAAGCTCGAACTTTTGCTGTTGCATTTGTAGCATCAAAATACCGCTGTAAGGCCTGCACATCGTCACGGAAGTAGAACTGGGTATTCAGGTTGTTTCTCCGCAGTGCCATAGCCGTCGCTTGATCGGTACCCGGGGCTCTTCCCAGTCCTAAATCGATGCGTCCTGGGTAAATGCTTTCTAAGGTTCCGAATTGTTCCGCAATCACCAAAGGAGAGTGATTAGGGAGCATGACTCCACCGGAGCCAACACGGATATGCTGCGTATGGGCAGCAATATGGCCAATCAATACTGCCGTGGCAGAGCTCGCAACATATTCCATATTATGATGCTCGGCGAGCCATATACGCGTATAACCTAAATTATCGATGGTTTGCGCGCCGATTTTAGCGCGTTCTATTGCCTGTGCAATGGTTTTATTCTTACCAACATTAGCTAATTCTAAAAGAGAATATTTTATCTGCTCCATAGAATCAAAGATAAGAGCAAATACGATGTGCTATTGTAATAGTATTGTAGGATTTTAACGCAATCGCCGACAGGCGATAGCGATGTAATTATTGTTGATATCGGTTGTGAAGAATAGATAAATCTGTCCGCCATCTTTTATTTTATGCTTCTTCCGAATGAGTTCCACCTTATCTGGGAAGTTGCGCGTAGCAACATTCGCTTGAGGATAGGGGTTATTCTTTTTAAAATTGCCGTATGGGATTACTTCGATGATTTCAAATATGCGCCCCGGAAACTCAGGGATAAACTTGTCGGAGGTATAAAGGTGAGCATGCTGATGCAATTTCCCTAATCCGAAATATTTGCCTACGATTTTGAAAGCGCCGGCCTTACTGATTGCCACGTCGGGGTCGTAGAGGTAATGCTGAGGCATAGAAAAGCGACTAATCGTACCTTTCTCGTCCGAATAGGTGAATTCAAAATCCTGCAGCTGGTCGTGAAATAGTCGGATTGCCTTAATCTTGGTCTCGCCGGTATAGCCACGCTCTTGTATAAATAATAATTCCTTGCAATCGTTGTCTAAACTAATGACATATACACATTTTACGTGCTTCAAGCTGTTCAACGCGGTTGAAATATCCAGGAGCGGAGCAAGCTTTGCGATTACTACACGAGCCTTTTGAAAAAATAAATCTTGATGTTCGACAATATTGGGCTCGCAGTCTTCCAGCAGAAATACCTTGCCCTGATTCACTCGCCTAGAGGGGTCGACGTAGATATAATCAAATGCGTCATCCTCGCTTTCCTCCAAGAGTTTGATGCCGTCGGTAACTACACAGTTAATATTATTTACGCGAAGAATCTTCGCATTGTATTCAACGATTTCAGATAGATTCGCATTGAGCTCGCAGTGGATTACTTCGGATGCTTCCTGTGCCAGGTAGCAGCTGTCTACGCTAAATCCACCCGTTAAATCAATCACACGCGCACCTTTCTGGATGAGGGTTTGTTTGATCAGCGCTGTGTGCTCCGACGAGCACTGTTCTAAATTGAGCTTATCAGGATAGTAAATACCTTCACTGAATGCCCATGTAGGGAGTTTTCGGACGCTTCGTTGCCATCCATCAATTTGCGAGGCAAGTTCTGCAGAAGAAACGGTAGAGAAAGGACTCTTCTTTAAAGCAACTTCTGTCGGCGACTTCTCGCGATTTGCTTTAATAAATTGTTGAACCTCTTTGTCTATAATTGCTTTATTCATCTTTGTTCTTCACCAGCATTTGGCAGGTATAACTATCCTTAAGTTCGCGAATAATTTCCTTATTTACCAAAACACGGTTGATAGTTTCTTGATTGTAGTAACGAATGGTGATCAATTCCAAGCCCGTCGCAACCGAAACTTTGTATCGTTTCTCCAATTGATCAAGCAAGTTCCATACATTTTCCCCCGTATCATCCACACTAACGCTGAAGCTAATCGCCGAATTATGCATCATATTTATTTTGATGCGGTGCTTGTGGAATTCGTTGAAAATGGAACTTAGGTTATCTTCTACGATAAAAGAGAAATCGCGCGGTTGGATGTTGATAAACACTTGGTTGACCTTGAAGATAAAGGAAGGAACCGGTAGTGTTTGATTCGTTGTTTTAATTTGCGTTCCTGGAGCCTCAGGGTTCAAAAAGGAACGCACGTTTAACGTGATTTTTTTGTTTTGAAGTGGCTTAATTGTTTTCGGGTGAATAACAGTTGCACCATAATAGGTCAATTCAATCGCGTCGGTGTAGGACAGTTCCGGAATAAGCTCGGTTTGGTCGAACCATTTCGGATCTGCATTCAATACGCCTTGCACATCTTTCCAGATCGTGATGTTTTCGGCGTTTAAGCTAGCCGCAAAGATCGCAGCCGAATAGTCGGAACCTTCACGACCTAGCGTTGTGGTGAAGTTTTCGGAGGTAGAACCAATGTAGCCCTGCGTAACGATGATATGATCATCAAGAATAGAAGGAATCTCTTTACGGATCTTTTCTTCTGTTTTTACCCAATCCACATTTGCCTCGCGGTAGGTGTTATCGGTGAAGATGTAGTCTCTACCGTCCAGCCATTTGACAGGTAGACCCATATATTGCCCGTATCCCGCGATAATCTTTGTCGATAATAGCTCGCCTACAGATACGATTTGGTCAAAAAGATAATCATAATCATCTTGCGGCTCATCTTCCAATATCCATTCAATTTCTACAAAAGTATTAGCAATATCATCGAAGATAGGGAAGGTCTTATCCTCGAAAAGCTCGTTTAAGATTTGGAAATGCTCATTCTTTAGTTCCTCAAGGAGCGTTAGGGCCTCAGAACTTCGCTTTACATAGTTGTCCGTTATTTTGGCGAGCTTGTCCGTTGTTTTTCCTATGGCCGAGACAACGACTAGTAGTTCGGAGTTTTTGTATTTCTCGATAATAGAAACTACATTTTTGATATTTTCTGAACTCTTAACAGAGGCGCCACCAAATTTAAAAACTTGCATTTATGCTATTGTATTGAATGATTATAATCTTTTAACTGCTTTATATAGTTCTTTCCTGTTTCGGTTAATACATCCTGTATGGCGTCAAATGGAACTACAATGGTTGTCGTTCCGGCAGCATAGGGCTTAATTTCATATTGATTGTAATGAAAGAAGAGTCCCTCTTTGTTGATGCCGTAGTTCGCGGCGAGGGAAAATTTTCCATTTTCGAAGAAATATGCCTTGTCTAAACTTGCAGTATCGGATAAACCTTCTTCTTCGCGAAAGAATTTCTCTGCAATTTTAGTAAATTCTTTCATCTTATTTTCGGAAATAAACGTATTTAATGCCAGTTTTTGATAATTTTCTATATCATATACGTTTATTAGTTCAAAAGTGTTGCCATGGGCACCGCCAGAGAACTCATAAGTCATGTTTTTTAATGTAATTAATTGCGGGCTGTTTAGCACGATATCCACGTCGGTTATCTTCGACCAGGAAAGATTATAGTTGATCTCATTTTCCTCAATAAAATTCCCATAACCTTCAATAAAGTTATTCGCATATTGGTCAATCGACTCTTCGCCCTCCAACAGAATAGTTTCTGTTATGAGTTGATTCATGCTGCTGTCCTCGAATCGCGGATAGGTCACACGAACAAAAGTGGTATCTATCGTGCCATCGTTTTCCGAAAAATATTGACTTATTTTTTTTACCTCTAATTTTTGATAGGATAGGGTGTCGGTGCGGGAGTTGATGCTGCTTCCTCGATGACTTATGCTCCTATTTTCGACCTTGTTGCTTTGGCAGGCTGCGATGCTTGATGCCAATAATGCTAATACTAGCGCTGTTTGTTTAGTGTTTTTTAAAATCAATTGAAACATTTATCCATTCCCCATCTAATGTTGTATCATATTTTTTGTAGAAGTTTATTGCCGGCTCGTTCCAATCCAGCACCTGCCACATCATTCCACTATATCCTTCTGACTTAGCAAACGCTATTGTATGATCTAATAGTACTTTACCAAAGCCTCTTCCGCGTACCTCTTCTGTTACAATCAGGTCTTCCAGATATAATCTTCGACCTTTCCAGGTGGAGTATCGGATGTAGTAAAGTGACATGCCGACAATAACGCCATCCAGCTCACCAACAAAGGCTCCCCAGACTGGATTTTCACCAAAGCCAGACTCTTCAAACTCCGTCATGCTAACAGTTACTTCGTCGGGAGCCCGCTCATAAAGAGCTAATTCTTTGATAAGTTCTAATAGTCTTGGGCAGTCTTCGCGTTCTGCTCTGCGGATATTTAGCTCCATTACTTGTTTTTATAATGTTTGATTACACGCTTTCCAAAGATGGTACTTCCCAAACGAATCATGTTGCTTCCCTGCTCGATGGCAAGTGTATAATCCGATGACATCCCCATCGATAGCGTATCAAACGTATCATCTTTCCGGAAGTACATTGCTTTTACACCATCGAATAGCATTTTAAGCTCGTAGAACTCCTCTTTAACAATTCGCTCATTCTCCGTATTGCTAGCAATGCCCATTAATCCTCGAATCCGGATGTTTTTCAACGCGCTGAATTCTTCGCTACGGAGAAGCTCAATTAGCTCCACATGGTCCAAACCAAATTTGGTGTCTTCGTCCGCAATAAAAACCTGTAATAAGCAGTCGATTACACGATCGTGCTTCAAAGCGTGCTTATTGATCTCCTCCAACACTTTTAAGGAGTCGACGGAATGGATTAAATGGATGAATGACGCGATATACTTTACTTTGTTCGTTTGTAAATGGCCTACCAGATGCCACTCAATATCTTTAGGAAGGGCTTCTTGTTTGGCTACCAGCTCTTGGACTTGGTTCTCACCAAAAGCGCGTTGGCCAGCCTCGTAGGCCTCCAATATATCTTCATTGGGTTTCGTTTTCGAAATTGCAATTAGTTTGACGCCAATTGGATCAAGTTCTTTATGCAAGTCCTGTATGTTGGATGTAATGCTCATCATGTTTTGGGGTTCACTTCGAATATTTATACAAAGCTGTGCAAGCTTTTGCGTATTTTTGTACAAATTTACAAAATGCAACGATTAATATTTGGTTTCATCCTGTTGTTTTTTATAAGCAGTTCCTGCAAGAGAGGGCTACCTAGTGGAATATTGAAAAAAGACACCATGGTCGAGCTGCTTGGCGAAGTGCATGTGCTTGATGGCTACCTTACTACGATTCCTATCGATAGTGCAAAGAGGTTGATGGATCCGCTATATGATGAGTTGTTTAGCAAATATGGCTTAGATTCCGCGTCGTTTACGAAGAATCTTGACTATTACTATGGAGATCCGGATTTGTCGGTGGAGACCTATGATCGCGTAGTAAAGTCATTGCAGGAAAAAGAAAATGCATTTATTAAGGAAGACTCGATACGCAATGCCATATTTTCAGATAGTATCCGTACCGCTAATTTCCAGAACCTGAGATGGCAGGGAAGGATCAATTCCCTGATGAACGCGAAAGCAGATACATTGCCGTATGGTATAGCCGAGGTTACGCGCCGAACGCTATCGCCCACAGGATTGGATATAATTTGGAAGAACAATATTTACGAGAAGCCTTCGCAGATTTCAGCGACAGCAGCACAGCCGCAAAACGTAACTGAGCAACAGCTGCCTACGGTCACAAGTTCAGATCTACCACAGGAAGCACAGCCTCAGGAGGCACAACCGCAAGAAGTACAGCCACAGGAAGAAAAACCACAAGAGTTAAAGCCTGTTGGAAATGGGCGACCTACCGATATAAGACGACCATTGCGCACTCCCGACGGTTCGCAATTAAAACCTGTAAAGCCGCGAAGGCCATTAGAGACCGCAAATTAAAACATGATATACCCCAAGAACGCAGTAGATAAGTTAGGATATACAGATATAAAGGCACTCATCAAGGAAAAATGCCTGAGTGAGGCTGCAAAAGAAATGGTGGATAAGATTCAACCTCAAATAAAACTGGAGTTGATCGATCGGTATTTGCGTCAGGCAAATGAGTTTAAAAACTTGTTGGTCAATGATGCTGCATTACCCGTAGACCATATCTATCCCATTAAAGCGATTATAGAAAAAGCAAAGGTCGAAGGCGCTTTTCTTTTTGAAGATGAGTTCTATCGAATCTTACTTTCCCTGAGAACGGTTTATGCGATTATCCGATATTTTAATGAACGCGAACAGCAATACCCAAATTTAGAGCTATTATTTGAGCATCTGCCTATTGAAAAAAGCATTATTCGCAGTATCGAGCAAGTGATCGACGAACGCGGTAAGATGAAAGACAATGCTTCACGCTTATTGTTAGAGATCACGCAACAGATTAGTAAAAGCGAGCAGGAGGCGAGAAAACGAATTGATAGCATCTATAAGCAGGCACAGCAGAATGGCTGGACCGCTGATGGTAGTTTAACCATTCGCGATGGCCGACTTTGTATCCCCATTCTTGCGGAGAATAAACGTAAGATCAAGGGATTGATTCACGATGAGTCAGCGACAGGACAAACGGCTTATATCGAACCTGAAGAGGTTTTCCACTTAAACAATAAAGTTAGAGACTTGGAGTTTGAGCGAAGACGAGAAGTTATTCGGATACTAACCGATTTAACGAGCACGCTGCGCCCGCATGTCCCTTTATTGCTTGCCTATCATGGACTATTGACTAAACTAGACTTTGTTAGAGCCAAGGCCTTATTTGCGCTCGATATCGACGCGGAAATGCCTGAATTGTCTAAAGAAGCTGAAATCCGCTTGGTCAATGCGAAGCATCCATTATTGACGCTTAGTGCACGTCAGGAAGGGCATCAGTCCGTTGTCCCATTAAATTTAAAGATCGACGCTATTGATCGCGTATTATTAGTTTCAGGACCAAACGCCGGTGGTAAGTCAGTATGTATGAAGACCGTTGGACTCTTGCAACTGATGTTCCAGTCGGGCTTATTGATCCCTTGTGATCCGACCTCGAAGTTAGGGCTGTTCAAACAGTTTTTCGCAGATATTGGCGATGATCAATCTATCGACTCCGACTTAAGTACCTACAGTGCGCACTTATCGAAAATGAAGCACTTCACCCAGTTTTCCAATGCTAGAACCTTAGTCCTTATTGATGAGTTTGGGACAGGTACTGACCCGCAATTTGGTGGGCCGATAGCGGAGGCGGTATTGGAAGTTTTAAATAAAAAAGAAATTCGGGGCGTTATCACGACGCACTATTCCAATTTAAAAGTCTTTGCCAGCAATACTGCAGGTATAGAGAATGCTTCGATGTTGTTCGACAATGAGCAGATGAAGCCCTTATATATTTTGCAGACAGGAAAGCCCGGCAGTTCCTACGCTTTCGAGATTGCCCAAAACATTGGCTTACCGAAAGAGGTGCTGCATTTGGCAAAACAAAAAATAGGTGTTCAGCAGAAAAAAGTAGATACCTTATTAGTGGATTTAGAGCGCGAGAAGAAGGAGATTTACGATACGAAGACGGCGATTTCCCTGCGTGAGAAAGAGCTTTTAAACCAGCAATCGGAAGTCAAAGAGCTACAATCTTATTTGGATGAAAATAGGCATCATCTCCTTAAGGAAGCCAAAGAGGAAGCTCGGCAGATTATTAAGAATGCGAATAAGCTTGTCGAAAACACCATTTCGGAAATCAAACAGGCAAAGGCAGATAAGGAAAAGACGAAGGATTTGCGCGTAGGACTACAGCGTGCGTCGGACTCTTTGAAAGAAAAGCCTAAGGAGCAGGCGAAAGCAAAAGTTGTGCAGGCTTCGGACGAACCGATAGCCATTGGCGATTGGGTTCGCATCCTCGAAACGGGAAATGAAGCACAAGTAATCGAAATCGCGAAAAACAACTTAATCCTTGCACTGGGCGATCTGCGCACGGTAGTTAAAAAGAATAAGGTAGAGAAGCTGCGCGGCAAAGAGAAGGCTAAGGCCGTTAAGAAATCGCGCCCAATCTCGGCAGAGAGTGTGGCAGACTTCCACCCCGAAGTTGATGTACGCGGGATGCGAACAGACGATGCGCTTCAAAAAATAGAAACTGTGCTCGATAGAGCCGTCATGATCGGTTACCCATCCCTAAAAATCATCCACGGAAAAGGTGACGGTATCTTAAGACGCTTTATTCGCGACTATTTACGCAAATACAATCAGGTTACTCGCTTTGAAGATGAACATGCCGACCGCGGTGGCGATGGCATTACCTATGCATATTTAGACTAGATTTTATAGATAATTCTTAAGTTCTAAAATAATGGGAGTCTATGCATTAAATTGCATAGGCTCCTTTTTTATTTGACGATGAGGAGGGGACTTCGCTTTTGACGGAGACTATTTATCTTGAACCAAGAAAGGAAGGATTTAAGGATGAGCAGGATCAGGCATAACTGCTAAGTATTACTGCCAATGTACAGTCCTTACATAACCTAATCATAGCCCTTTCAGAGCGGTTATGATTGGGTTGTGAAAGGGCTTTGAAAGGGTTAAGTAAGGGGTTTGAGTGGATGAAGGTTGAATTAGATATTAGACCAGATTGTCTTGAACCAGGAAAGGAAGGATTTTAGGATAAACAGGATCGTGTCTAAATTCTATTAATTCGACTGAACAAAATATTTTTTTCTTTCTGTCAGATCCTGTCAATCCTAAAATCCTTTTTTTCCTGGTTCAGAAAAAGTAGTTAGTAGTTAGTACTTAGTATTTAGACCCATGACGAAAGATCCTGCACATCCTTACGTCTAAAATCTAATGTCTATTGTCTAAAATCTAATTCCCACCCTAGGTCTAACTACTAACTACTAAATACTAACTTCTATTAAAATAAAGATTAAATTTTTTAATTATTAAGTTTCTGTTAAAGCAAGTGAACTATGATAAAAGCTCTATATATTTAACCTGTAATTTAAAACAAATCAAATGTAGAAATCTTTACTATTCTTTGCTTTGGTACTTGCGAGTTATGGAGCGGTCCAAGCACAGGTTACAAGTAGTAGTATGACGGGTGTTGTTAAACAACATAGCGGTAGTATGACGGAGGGTGCTAGCATCAAAGCAATCCATACACCATCAGGTACGATCTATTCGGGTTCGACAAATGAGGCTGGACGATTCAGTTTAGTGGGTATGCGTGTTGGTGGTCCTTATCGTATTGAAATCAGCCATGTTGGGCAAGAACCAATCGTTTATAACAATGTATTTATCGAGTTGGGTAGAGCCTTTGAATTAAACCCAACATTTGGTGATGATGTGACGAGCATTGATGCCGTAGACATCATAGGAGCGGGGCGGGGGCAAAACCTAAAGACCGGTGCCAGCACGCAGCTTTCGAATCGTCATTTGCAAAGTATGCCTACAATTTCGCGGAGCCTTAAGGACTTCACGCGTCTTACGCCACAAGCGGACGTTAGGGGTGAGGCAATTTCAATTGGCGGGATGCATAATCGCTTTAATCAATTGACGATTGATGGGGCCGTTAGCAATGATGTATTCGGATTGAATGATGCAGGTACCAACGGTGCAAGTACTGGTACCTCGCCAATTTCATTGGACGCGATAGAGGAAATCAACGTACAAGTGGCGCCTTTTGATGTTCGCGCTAGTGGATTCGCAGGTGGTGGTATCTCGGCTGTAACGCGTTCGGGTACAAATGCGCTGAAAGGTTCTGCATATTACTTTATGCGTAATGAAAATCTAACCGGTATGACTCCTCCGGATTTAGTTAGAGATAAAGAGGTCCGCAAGAAGTTGGAGAGCTATACGGAGCGGCAGATGGGATTCCGTATCGGTGGTCCAATTATGAAGGATCGTATATTTTTCTTCGCAAACTATGAACGCACCGAGAATGTGACACCGCTGGGGTTCCTTCCAGGAACGTCCGCATCAAATGTTTCGTTAGATGTGGTGAAGAAAGTGGCAGAGATCATTAAAGGAATGGGTTACGAACCGGGTGGCTATTTAGACTTGGAATCCAATAATTATTCAGATAAGATCTTTACGAGGTTCGACTTCAACCTAAGCGATCAGCATAAGTTGACGGCACGTTATAGTTATGTGAAAGGTTCTGCTTTTCAGATTTGGCGCAATGCATCTACGGCTAATTTTCAGAATGCTGGTATCAATAGAAAAAGCGACACCCATTCTGCTGTCGTAGAGTTGAACAGTCGGTTCTCAAATACACTCTCCAATAACTTGGTTGTTGGTTACACGAATGTTCGCGAGCCGCGCGGCTACTTGGGCGAGGCATTTCCACGTGTTGCGATCAGTAGCAGAAACTTGAATATCAACCTCGGTCCGGAGCCATTTTCGACAATTAACCAATTGAATCAGAGTATACTAACGCTGACCAATAACTTGACGCTTTTCAAGGGCAACCATACGGTTACATTTGGAACACATAATGAGTTCTACAAAATGTATAATGGATTTATCGGAAATGGCTTCGGCAGTTATGTGTTCACTGATTCGCCTGTAACGGACATTAATCCGGCAACAAATGCACCCTACACTGCTCTCGAGAATTTTGAGCGCAAGCTAGCAAGTAATTTCAGGTATGCCTATAGTAATACGGACGACCCTAGACAAGGTGCAGACGTTAGTGCGATGCAATTAGGTTTCTATGTTCAGGATGATTTTCAAGTTGCCAGCAATTTTAAATTAACTGCCGGTCTGCGAGTTGATATTCCGATTTATACAAGCAGTCCTTTGGAGAATACAGATTTTAATAATTCGATTTTAGCGAAGCGTTATGATGTGCAGACGAATCGTATGCCGAAAACCGCATTCATGTGGTCTCCACGCGTAGGTTTTAACTGGGACGTGAATAAGGATCGCTCAACAGTATTGCGTGGTGGTGTTGGGATATTTACTTCGCGATATCCGTTTGTTTGGTCGTCTGGTGCTTATACACAGAGCGGTGTATTGTTAGGTGGTGTTCAGGCGAGTGTGCGAAGCAATGTTGCGCCAAACATTCCTTTTATTCCAGATGCTAATAAACAGCCTAAGAGTACCGAGGAGTTTAAACCATCAGGGAACATATCTGTGTTGGCCAAAGATCTGAAATTACCTCAAATGGCACGCGCATCTTTTGGTGTGGATTATCAATTACCATGGGGTGTGCAGGCGACGGTAGACGCGATGTTCTCGAGAAACTTAAGCAATTTCCGCTTTAGAGACTTGAATGTGAAAGATCCGATCGGACAATTGGAAGGGGCAGACAACCGTTTAATGTATGAGCAAGATGTAAGAAAGCGCCTTGTTTTGCCAAACTATACACAGGTGATTTACATAGACAATGTGAACAAGGGTTATGCTTGGTCTGGAACAGCGCAGTTATCGAAAAACTTTGATAAAGGATTCTTTGCTTCCGTTGCTTATACTTATACGGAGTCTAAGGATCTATTCTCAGGTTCATCTTCACAAAATCAATCGAACTTCTACAGAACCGGTACCATCAATGGTTCGAACAATATTACTTTGGGGCACAATTCCTTCAGTACGGGTAGTCGTATTGTTGCTTATGCATCATACCATAAGGAATATTTGAGAAACTTAGGAACGACGATATCATTGGTTTACAATGGTCAATCGGGCAACCGCTTTGCCTATATGATTGCGGGCGATCCGGGAGGTCATTCAGCCGGAAGAAGCGATCAATTTTCCTTAATGTATATTCCTAAAAACGCGAGCGAAATTAAGTTCGTCGATATTCCTAAGGGTAAGACCGCTGCCGAGCAGTCAGCGGAGTTTGAAAAATATATAGAATCTAATCCATACTTAAAAAGCAGAAGAGGTCAGTATGCTGAGCGTAATGGCGATCGTACTCCTTTTTCGCATCAATTTGACTTGAAATTCTTACAGGATGTATTTGTGAATGTAGGGGGTAAGAAAAATACAATTCAACTTTCTGTTGATATCATGAATATTGGTGCCTTGGTTAACAAGAATTGGGGTAAGCAATATCAGGGAGGTCAAAGTTTCTGGGATAATAGTTTCCGTCCGATTGTTTTCGACAGTTTTGAAAAGGACACGAACATCCCGCAATATCGACTTGGCAATTTGAACGATGGAAAACCTTACTACCAACATGACCTTTCATCGCGTTGGTCGGCTCAGGTAGGCCTTCGTTATATTTTCAATTAGCAAGTTTAGGTTTCGTTTAGTTTAGTGGTTCATAATGACGGAGGGTGCAGTTTTATACTGCGCCCTCTTTTTTGTGTTGTTGGTTTTCAATGATCATCAAGAGCTTTCATCTCGCTCGCTGCTTCCAGAGGAGTCGATAGGTTTTTGATATACATCCTACTAGATTTGAATAAAAATGCTGGAAATCCTTGCTACAAATTATCGAACGTCGCATTTTATCTTCAAATTTTGAAAAAACTTTTCCACATTTCACAAAATGTTAAAATTTGTTAAACTGATAATGTTCGCCTAGTTTTTTTATCAATTTTTTAAACAACGCGCGTCGTTAATATAAAAAGTTGTCATGTTTACTATTTTGGTTTACTCGATTTTGCCAAAAGAATGCAAATCTATGGTTGTTAGTATATTAAGTTTATGTTAAGCATTAACGGAACATGATTTAACTTTATAATTTTGCATCGGAAAACAAAACAAACCATATGAAGAAATCTTTACTTTTCTTTGCTTTGGTTCTTGCGAGCTACGGAACTATCCAAGCGCAGGTAACCACTAGTAGCATGACGGGTGTGGTCACTCAAACCAATGGATCCACAACTTCAGGAGCTACAATCAAAGCAACCCACTTACCTTCAGGAACTGCTTATTCAGGTTCTGCAAATGATGCGGGTCGCTTTAACTTATCCAACATGCGTGTTGGTGGTCCATACCGTATCGAAGTAACATACGTTGGACAAGATCCAGTTGTGTACGAAGATGTGTACTTACAATTAGGTCAACCATTCGTTCTTAACCCCGTGTTCGGTGATTCAGCGAATATTCTTGATGAGGTTGTCGTTACGAGAAGTGGAAGCCGTGTTAATAAAACTGGCGCATCGACTAACGTTGGATTAAAGCAAATTCAAGAACTACCGCAAGTTAGTAGAAGTATTACTGAGTTTACACGTTTGACTCCTCAAGCAAACGGAAACTCATTCGCAGGTAGAGATGCGAGATACAACAACTTACAAATTGACGGTGCAAACTTCAATAACGGTTTTGGTTTAAGTTCAAACGCGCTTCCAGGTGGAAATGCTCAGCCTATTTCCCTTGACGCGATTCAAGAAATTTCCGTAAATATTGCTCCATTTGATATCACGCAATCTGGTTTTACAGGTGCTGGTATTAACGCGGTTACGAAATCAGGTACTAATGATTTCCACGGATCGATTTATGGTTTCTACAACAACGAAAATTTAACAGGTTTTAAAATTAATAAAGAGACCATCAAGTACGAGCCAGGTACAAAACAAAACTATGGCTTTACATTAGGCGGTCCAATCATTAAAAACAAGTTGTTCTTTTTTGTAAGTGGTGAGAAGGAAAAATCAACAGGTATCAACGCTTCAGGAGCTAACCTTTGGGTTCCTTCCGAAGATGGAACAATGAACATCGAGAAGAATATTACTCGTGTTAAACGTTCTGACCTTGATGCAGTTAAGAATCACTTGATCAACCAGTTCGGTTATGATCCGGGTGCTTATGAAGGCTATGCAAACACAGCAGAGCAATTTGGTTATAAATTCTTAGCAAGAGTTGACTGGAACATCAATGATAAGCATAAGGCTGCATTCCGTTTTAATTACTTAAATGGTGAGTCTATGCAAGTTGCGAATGCTTCGTCAGGTCCTCAACCACGCTCTTCATGGGGTCGTGTGAGTGAGAACTCGATTACCTTCCAAAATGGTAACTACGCTTTCAATAACATCGTTAGCTCATTTACCGCTGAGTTAAACTCTAACTTCACTTCGCAATTGTCTAATAAATTCTTGTTTACTTACTCGAAGATTCAAGATACAAGAAAAACGCCAAGCGATAAATTATTCCCGTTTGTTGATATCTGGGATGGTAGTGCAACAGGTGGTAACTACATCAGTTTCGGTACGGAGTTGTTCTCATATTTAAATGACGTTATCAACGATAACTTCTCATTTACAAACAACTTGACTTACAACACAGGTAAGCACTCATTCACTGGAGGTATCGCATTCGACGTTCAGAAATTTGGTAACTCTTATACTCGTATGGGTACAGGGTACTACCGTTATGCATCGGTTGAAGACTTCTTGAAAACTGGTACTTCAGCAGAGGTAGCTCCAATCATGTACGGTTTGACCTATCCTTACGAGAACCAAGATACTTATTCTAGAATTAACTTCGGACTAGCATCAGCTTACGTACAAGACCGTATTTCGGTTACAGATCGTTTCAACGTTACTGCTGGTATCCGTTTAGAAATGCCAATCTACATGAACAAATTAACAGCTAACCCGTCAATCGACGCGTTGGAATTGTTAGATGTTGATGGAAATCCAACGCACTATAATTCTGGGAAATGGCCGAACCAAAAGCTAATGGTTTCTCCACGTTTAGGATTTAACTATGACGTATTCGGAGATCGTTCACTAACGCTTCGTGGTGGTACAGGTATTTTCACAGGACGTGTTCCTTTTGTATGGTTAACTAACATGCCAACAGGTGCCGGCGTATTACAAAATACAATCGAACCGGGATCATACGATCAAATCAAAGGATGGATTGGCAATGTTAGATTCCACCCAGAAGATATCTACTATCATTTGAACAATGTTCCTGCAGGTGCAGAGAATGTGTTTATCAAGACTCCAAAAGATGGTGCTCCATCATCATTTGCTCTTGTTGACAAAAACTTCAAAATGCCTTCTGTATGGAGATCAAGCATCGCTGCTGATTACAAAATTCCTAACTCGCCAGTTACTTTAACTACAGACATCTTATATACAAAAGATATCAATGGCGTATTCCAATTAGGAGCGAACAGAAAAGCTTCGACTGTGAAAATGGACTATGCAGGTGTTGATAGAGATTTCTATCCAAACGCAGCATCTTACCAATACAACACAGCGATCGGTGCTAACAACGCGACCGTATTAACAAATACGAAGTCTAAAGGTTATGCTTTCTCAGCTACGGTTGGTGCTTCAGTTGCTCCATGGAACGGTCTTTCTGGGTCATTGTTCTACACGTATTCAGAAGCAGAAGAAGTTTCTGCGAATGCTGGTTCAAGTGCAAGTTCAGCATGGGGAGGTTCTCCAGTTATCAACTCGCCTAACCAAGATTTCTTAAGTATTTCTGATTTCGCAGTTCCACACCGCGTTGTTGCAAACTTAAGCTATACGATTCAGAACACAACATTAGGTATTTATTACAACGGTTCTCACCAAGGAAGATATTCATTATACCACAGCTATGACTTAAACGGTGATGGTATTTCGAATGATTTAACGTTCATCCCTAAAGAATCCAGTGATTTGAACTTTGCTAACATCCTTAACAAAGACGGATCGGTTAGATATTCTGTTGAAGATCAAAGAAAAGCTTTCGACGAGTATATCACTTTGAATGATCTTGAAGAATACAGAGGTAAAATTGCACCAAGAAATGCTTTCTTATTACCTTGGTTGAACAGATTTGACGTTCGTTGGACTCAAAACATCTTGAAAGATGTAGTAACTAAAGAAGATAAACTTCAATTTACTCTTGATATCATCAACGTTGGAAACTTACTTAATTCTGAGTGGGGAGTTCAAGACTGGATGTACACTAACGGTAGAGCAATCTTAGGCCGTGTGAGCAGAAATGCAGTTGCAAATCCTCAATTCCAAATGTTATTGGATGATAAAGGTGAAATGGTTAAACGTCCATACTTGCCAGCAACTAGAACTTCAACTACTTGGAGTGCAATGGTTGGTTTGAGATATTCATTCTAATAGAGATTTCAGTTTTAATCTGATTGAAAATAAAAATCCCCGCTGCCAACAGCGGGGATTTTTTTATGGGAAAGGACTTCGTTTTTACTCTGCTCTACGCCATTTCATCATAAACAGCTGTTGTTCTTCCTCATCATCGGAGAGAATCTGTATGCGCCATTCCATTTCATTTTCATCAATGGGATACACTTCATACTCTGCTACAGCAACAAAATCTTCTTCGGAAATACTTTCATTCCGAACGAGTATATTGTCTCTTAATTCCCAGGAGAAATTACTGCTTGGCTGCTCCTCACAAGAACCTTCGTTATAGATATAAAACTTATCTGAACCACTTTGATCCTCATTGAACTGATAATAGGTCCTTCCTTCGCATTCCGGATGGAAATCAGCGTCGATATGTTCGCCGGTTTGGGATCCACGAAAACTAAGATTCCACTTACCGAGCAAATAGCTCTTTAAATCTGTATGTGACATGTTGTCGTTTTGGGATTAGAAGTTTGGTTTCAATAAATACTTGTCGTAGAATCGGAAGATATGTTCCGTTGCTTCCTCCGCCGTGTCTACCAAGCGATATAACATCAGATCTTCTTCGGAGATGTACTTGTTGGTCAGCATCGTATTAGTAATCCAATCGAATAGCCCACTCCAATATTCTGAACCAACCAAGACGATCGGGAACCGAGCAATCTTACCGGTTTGTATTAATGTAATCGCTTCGAACAGCTCGTCCATAGTGCCAAATCCTCCGGGAAGAACGATGTAACCCTGAGAGTACTTCATGAACATTACTTTGCGAACGAAGAAATAATTAAATTCTAGCAGTTTATCGCGATCAATGTATCTGTTATGGAATTGCTCATGCGGAAGCTCGATATTTAAGCCTACCGACTTTCCACCAGCGTTATAAGCACCTTTATTGGCTGCTTCCATAATTCCAGGTCCACCACCAGAGATCACGCCATACCCACGTTCCGCTAACAATTTTGCAATCTCAACCGTCATCTGGTAATATTTATGCTCATCTGGCGTTCTCGCTGATCCAAAGATGGAAACACAAGGACCTATCTTCGCTAATTTTTCAAATCCATCAACAAACTCTGACATGATTTTAAAGATTTGCCAAGAGTCTTTTACTTTTATTTCCTGCCAATTCTTATTAGCAAAGGAGTTTCTAATTTTATCGTCTTTTATCATACTAATTGTTTATTCCTTTCAGCCTCCTTTCCATGGGGAAGCTTCGATGTAATATAACGTTTTCTTAATAATTTTCGAACGTTAAACCGTTGTTTTTATCAAGAAAATGTAGTCAAATGATATGCCCAATTTTGAAAATCGGCTGCCTCTAATTATATTTAGGAAATAAACCTATTTGAGCAAACAACTAAACCTAAGAATGAACAGACGTAAATTTATTAGCTCAACTGCACTTGCTGCAGCAGCATTTACAATACTTCCGAGACACGTATTAGGGGGCAATGGTTTTATAGCCCCGAGCGATCGCATTAACTTGGGATATATTGGCGTAGGGAAGCAAGTCGGAACGCTTCTCAGAGGGCATATGGCGCTTCCAGAAACCATGATCGTTGCAGCGGCTGATGTCGATAGCAGCAAACTTAATCGATTTCTGGGGAATGCGAATAAAGCAAATGCCGAAAAATCAGGACATCAGGTACAAGGCTATAAGGATTATCGTGAATTGTTAGGACGCAAAGACGTTGATGCGGTCATTATCGCATCGCCCGATCACTGGCATGCCCTGCATGTGGTTCATGCGGCAAAGGCAGGCAAGGATATCTATTGTGAGAAGCCGCTTGCTCTAACTATTGATGAAGGTCGGGCGATGGTCGATGCGGTTCGCAAATACAAGCGAGTATTGCAGACCGGTAGCATGCAACGTTCTTACTACAACTTCCGTCAAGCAGCTGACTTAATACGAAATGGCTACATCGGCGATATCAAAGAGGTAAATGTGTCGGTCGGTGAGCCAGTAAAAGAATGCGATTTGCCCTGGTTGGAGGCTCCTGCACATCTGGATTGGGATATGTGGATTGGTCCGTCGCTATATCGGGGATACCATCCGGTGCTGAGTCCCTTATTGGACGCAAAGGAGTGGGCTATGTGGCGTCTATACCACGGCTTTGGCGGTGGATATATCACTGATTGGGGAGCACACATGTTTGATATTGTGCAGTGGGCACTCGATATGGACCATTCAGGGCCTGTGTCATTCACTCCACCAGATCAAGCGAACGCTAAAGAAGGTCTGTATTATACTTACAAGAATGGAATAAAAGTACATCACAAATCTTGGGGAAAATTCAATGCTATTCAATTCTTAGGGACGGAAGGTAAGATTGAAGTATCGCGAGAGTTTCTAACTTCTGACAAGGGAAACCTGCCAAAGCTCGTTATTCCGGAAAAAGACAGAAAAGTCTATTACTCTGAAAACCACTATAAGGATTTTATTGACGCGATTAAAAAGCGTTCTAAGCCAATATGCGACGTCGAAATCGGACATCGCACTGCTACGGTATGTAATGCAATTAATATTGCTTATCAGCTTCAAAAGCCATTAAAATGGGATCCTAGAAAAGAGGAGTTTGATAATGCTTATGCCAACAATCTCAAGACGAGACCCTACCGAGGAACATGGGATTATAGGGACTTCTAAAGTCATCTAATAATTTTATTCATAGTGTAAGAATGTGGTTGTCATCGTTAATGATACAACCACTTATTATTTCCTATTATTTCGTAATTTTGGAGAATGAATTTTTCATCTAAACTATTAGAACAAGCCGTAGAGGAGTTTGGGAAGTTGCCAGGGGTAGGGAAGAAGACTGCGCTCCGGTTAGTTTTGCACTTGTTGAAGCAATCTGACGCTGATGTTTCGCGTTTTACTAATTCGTTGGATCGGCTGAAAAGCGACATTAAGTATTGTAAGACCTGTTTTAATATTTCTGATCAGGATGTATGTGAGATATGTAGCTCGCCAAAACGCGATCATAGCTTAGTTTGCGTTGTGGAAGACACCCGTGATGTGATGGCTATTGAGAATACCAACCAGTTTAATGGAGTGTACCATGTCTTAGGTGGATTGATTTCACCAATGGAGGGCGTTGGGCCTGCAGACCTGAAAATCGAAGGGCTTGTTGAGCGTGTTCGCAATGGTGAAATTCAAGAAGTAATCTTGGCCCTGAGCGCTACAATGGAAGGTGATACCACCATATTCTATTTATACCGTAAGCTGCGGGAGTTTCAAATTCAGATCAGTACGATTGCACGTGGGATTTCCTTCGGCGGTGAATTGGAATATGTCGATGAAATTACGCTCGGACGTTCCATTGCAACACGTGTTCCCTACGAACGCAACGTAGGTTAAACTGTTTTCATCTTCCCGATAATCCAATAGAAGCCAAACCCGCATAAGATCAACGTCGATCCAGTCACTAACCAAAGTGTAGAGTAGCCATAATGTTCTGCCAAATAGGTCCCGATGTATGCCGCAAAGATGTTCGCTGTCGCAAAGGATAGGGAATTTAGTCCCATATAAGCACCTTGATTTCTTTTGCCCGCTCGTTGAATGGCGACTGTTGCAGTGAAAGGCAAGGTCAGCATTTCTCCAGTAGACAATAAGAACATCGCAAAGAATAGCCAAGCAATTCCAAAATCAATATTGAGCATCAAATAGGAGAGTCCAGCGATGGCAGTACCCCAGAGCATAATTTGGCGAACGCTGAATCGATGTTCTACTAGATGAACCAAGACCATTTCAAATAGTACAATCACAAATCCACTAAATCCTAGTAATAAACCTATTTGTCCAGTATTCAACAAGTGAACTTCTTTATAGAAAAGAGATAGGGTTCCTAATAACTGAAAGAACGCCATCGAGAAAAAGCAGCAGAATACGCTGAATACGATAAATAATCCATCTCGGTAGGCGCTACGTTCCGGAGCCTCATCCATGTCGAGACTTCGCTTATGAACTTCCTGAAGATTCGACTTCGGCGCACGATTACGGAAGAAGTACACAAAAACAACGGCAGCGACAGCAGCACCTATAGCATTACCGTAAAAGATCCAGTCGTAAGAAAAACCAGCCAGAAATCCACCTAATGCAGGGCCGATCGAAAAACCTAGATTGACCGCCATGCGATTTAGGGAATAAGCCCGTGTGATATTCTCAGGTTTTGCATAACGCGCAACGGAAACCGAGTTTGCCGGACGAAATACATCGGCAACCAAGGAAAGACTGAAAATCATAAATGCTAAGCCTTCGAATGTCCGGAAATTGGGGAGAATAAGAAATAAGGGAATTACGCCAATTAAACTCCAAATCTGGACCTTATAGCTTCCCAATCGATCTGTAAGCCAGCCGCCCAGCCAGGATCCACAAACAGAACCCAATCCAAAACAGCCCAATACAATCCCTATCTGAGGCTTGCTGAAATGTAACTCCTCAGACATGTAAATCCCCAAAAACGGAATTACCATCGAGCCGGTACGGTTGATCAACATGACCAATGCCAATAACCAAGCTGCCGGAGATAAACCTTTATAGGAATTTATATAGAGTCTAAGAAGTGATTTCAATACGTTATGCTATTTAAAGAAGTAATAAGATTAAGCGAATGATTTTTTATCCAAACTTGCGTCAATGATATAATTCTGGGCCAAGACTTTCTTGGTTCCCTTCTGCTTGTTTAAAATAAAGTCTACTCGACCTAGGTTCACACCGGAACGGCCAGTCTGATTAACCAATGTTATTTCGTTGTCCAGATTCTTAACCTCGGTAGGTTTATCCAGAAAAGTATGTGTGTGGCCTCCGATGATCAGATCGATGTAGCGGCTGTTTTTCGCTAAGACTAGATCCGACACCTGATCTGTATCATAGCTATAGCCGATATGAGACAGGCAGATGACCAAATCGCATTTCATCTCTTTTTTCAGAAATGGCGTCATTTTGTTTGCAACCTCGATTGGGTCAGAAATCTTCATGCCTTTATAGCTGTTCGGATCTACGAGACCTTCTAAATTTACACCGACTGCAAAGACTCCAATCTTCACACCTTGCTTATTGAATATTAAATAGTCTTTTGTTTTGCCTTCCATGACGGTTCCGGTAAAGTCATAGTTCGAAGACACAAAAGGGAAATTAGCCTTATCAAAATGCTTCAATAACCCATTCAATCCGTTGTCAAATTCATGGTTCCCGAATGTCCCAGCATCATAGCCTAGCTTGGACATCAACTCCAGTTCCACCTGCCCGTCAAACACATTGAAATACGGAGTTCCCTGAAATATATCGCCTGCATCAAATAGTAATACATTGTCCTCTGCTGCACGGATTTTCTTGATTAAGGTACTGCGGCGCGCCACACCTCCTAATCCCTGGAATCGCGACCCGTCCATAGGAAAGGGCTCTACACGGCTATGCACATCATTCGTATGTAGGATAGTCAGTTTAATTTCCTTTGCTTTCGCAAAGCTTTCCAATGGAAGACTGCCCAAGCTTGCTGTGGCACCTAGTGCCGCCAAACTTTTTAAGAATACTCTTCTATTTAATGATTTCAACTCTTCCATCTAATTTCGCTTCTACTTTTTTACCCGCTTTTGTTAACTCTTCAATATGACTGATTAAAGCCTCTCTGACACGCTCCGATGAGGTATGCGACTGAATAGGATTGCTTAATCCTTCCACATGATCGCCACCATTAGCAACGAAATCATAAGTCACCAATTTATACGTCTTATTTGGGTCGATGGCCTCGTTATTAATCTTAAAGGCGACTAATTGCTTATCCTTGATTTTTATTTTAACATTGCCCACAGGTTGACCATTGGACTTCGCGATAAAATTCGCTAAGGTCATCACGTCGGAACCTTTTAATTCTAAAATCGTAACATAATTCTCAAAAGGCATTAATTCAAAAATTGTTCGAACCGTTACCTCACCTTCTTTAATACTCGAGCGAATACCGTCTTTTGTGGCCAAGGAAAAAGATACTTCCGGATCTATTTTCTTTCCGATCGCCAATAATGCATCAATAAAGAAGTTGCTTAAGTTGGTTTCCGGAAGATTGCGATTATGAATCATGTTTTCCGGTGCAACACCGATTACACGATTCATTGCTGCATCCAGCTGAACTTTATAGGGCTCGATATAATTACTAATGCTGCTGTCTTCGGCAATACTATTGTCGATTGCAAGCATTTGTTTGTTGCTTACTGTAGCTTGGTAATACGAGGTTTTACACGAAGCGAACAGGACTAAGGTGGAGATCAACAGAATGTTGAAAGACCTTAAATTAAATACTCTCATAGCATGGAATTAATACGCAAAGGTATCAAGATTGCTGTAGAATACGAATTTAAGGCCTTCGAAAATTAGGAAAATGACAAAATATAATTATGTCCTAACCTAACCTTAACAGTATCATTGCTTAAGCTAGCTTCAGTTTGTCGGCGAAGTATTTTTCAATAAAGAATCGGCTAAGCCCCAGAATCGCTCCTCTGTCGGATAGCTCAGAAACATACAGTTCACAATCTTTCGATATTTTACCCATCGTATAAGTTTGTATCTGCTGTTGTATTGGGTTGGTGATCAAAGAGGCTGCGGAGGCAAAGCTTCCCGATAGGACAATACATTCGGGATTCAAAACCTGAAGGAATTGCGCTATCGCCTTTCCCAAATGCGCGCTGACATCAGAAATAAGCTCAATAGCATATTGGTCGCCATCAACTGCCGCCTTCAGGATGTCAATTGGGCGTAGATCCTGATCGTTAAACATATTGGTAATTAATGTGGGCGTGCCGTTGGCAATATCATTTTTTGCACGCTTGACGAGCGCCGTGCCAGAGGCTACAGTTTCTAGACAGCCACGTTTACCGCAGTAGCACAGTTCGCCGTCTTCTACAAAACTAATGTGCCCCATTTCCCCGGCAAAACCATGCTTTCCTTGGAACACTTTACCATCCGAAATAATGCCCACGGAAACTCCCCAATCAATTAACACAACCAAGCCCTCTTCGCGATTTTTCAGAAGACCATAATGCATTTCTGCAATTGACGCAATATTCACACTGTTTGTAATACAAGTCGTTTTATTGAAAGTCTCCGCAAGATGTGTTTGCAGGTTGAAGTTCGCCGCATGGAAGAAGGTATAGTTTTCGCCGGTGTCCTTGTTGATTAGTCCGGGCATGGAAATCGAAAGTCCCGTCACCTGTGACCATTCTATGCCTTGGTCAGCAACATACTGTCGGATAATATCGATAAAAGCCGGAAGGCTGCTAACGTCGCGGCTGAGCATCAACGGATAGCGTAGCGTTCTTGCTAATAAATTGCCGTTATTATCGATAAACGAAAGGCTGCTGTTGAACCGATCCATCTCGATACAAAGAACCCGAAACAACTCATTCTTCAGTTGATATAGATTAGGCTTCCTACCACCAATAGATTCACCACGCTCATGCTGCGTAATCAATTTTTGGTCTAGTAAATCAACGATTAATGTATTTAGGGTAGGGAAGCTTAGGTCTAGACTTA
Organism: Sphingobacterium sp. UBA2700; assembly: GCA_002354335.1. GTDB lineage: Bacteria > Bacteroidota > Bacteroidia > Sphingobacteriales > Sphingobacteriaceae > Sphingobacterium. Next base: position 91,542 of record DELI01000027.1, read on the forward strand.
ACATCAGTTCGTTGACTGAAGCGCGGTCTAATAAATATACAGCCTGCAACACTTTGAATTTCTTCTTCGCAGTGCGTGCGAGCTTTTGGTTTTTATTAGTTGGATTGATAAAGAGTTTTTCAACTGAATTCATATTGTTCTTTAATAAAAAAAGATGCGTATGCGTCTTATACACCCGAATAAACCGAATTACTTCGTAATATTAAGTATTAAATTATAAAAATAGTAATGTTATATTATTTTAAACATTATCCGTTTGTTGGTGTGTATTTCAAATATAAGTCAAATAAAAGAAAAAACATCCATTTTTATTTTATAAAAAAACTTATTTGTTTCTTAATATGAAAAAATTAATAATAGAATCAATATTCTTTTCGATAGTTTCTAAACTTAGAAAGATTAACTTTATTCATTAAATTAAGTAACGTTTCGCAATGTAAATAATTTTTAGATTATAATTATAACAAAAACAGAAAATAAATTTCTTAGTGCTTATATTTTATTCTTTTTATCAAGCTTGTTGTTAATGCTATCTACATATTATTTCATGGAATAAAAAAATGTAGCATCCTAATTACCTCCATAATTGTAGTGTATCAGCGAGTAATTGTTATTGTATCAAAATAAAAAGGCGGATTGCTCAACTTGCAATCCGCCTTTTATTATTCTGTCAATATACAGATTTACTGCTTGTCAACTTTATATACCTTTCCAGAGTCAGTCACGGCATATAGGGCGCCATCCTTGCCTTGGATAACGTCTCTGAATCGTTGGCCTTCTGATTGCAATAATCGCTCTTCTCCAACAACCTTGTTGTCCTTGATAACCAATCTGGCGATGTGTGTACTGCTCAGTCCAGCGATAAACAAGTTGTTTTTCCATTCCGGCACATTGTCCGCCGTATAGAAAGTCATACCACTTGGCGATAACACCGGGTCCCAATAGTAAACAGGCTGTTCTAAACCTTCTTTTTGCTGGATAGGAGGGTTGCCAATTGCATCACCCTTGTATTCTATACCGTATGTAATTGTTGGCCAGCCGTAATTCTTGCCCGGCGATACAATATTGATCTCATCACCACCGCGCGGTCCGAATTCCGAGTTCCATAAGTCTCCGGTAACCGGATTAAACGCCAGGCCTTGGGTGTTTCTGTGTCCATAGCTGTAAATCTCGGGTTTTGCATCCGCCTGTCCTTCAAATGGATTTCCAGCAACTGGTTTGCCATCCTTCGTTATTCTCACGATTTTACCCAACGCAGAGTTCAACTGTTGCGATTGCGGACGAGTTTCTAAATCAGAACGCTCACCCGTAGAAACGAATAAGTTTCCCTCTTTGTCAAAAATTATACGGCCACCATAATGTAGTTTGCCGTTATAGGTCGGCAATGCTTGATAAATTACGCTGGCGCCCTCGATCTTCTTCTCATCTGCCGAAAGTTTACCTTTTCCAACGGCTGTATGATTTCCACCGGAAACAGGCTCGGCGAATACCCAGTAAACCATGCGGTTGCTCTCGAATTCAGGATCTAACGTGATTCCTAATAAGCCGCCTTGCCCCTGTGTGTCCACTTTTGGAATACCCGTAATCGCATCCGATACTTTTCCGCTTGCGGGATCTACGATGCGCATCGTGCCTTCTTTTTCCGTGATTAATAAGCGACCATCAGGTAGGGAAGCAATGCCCCATGGACTTTTCAAACCTTCCGCAACCACTTTGCCTGCAAATGGAGTTGTTGTTTTTACGCCCGCAATACGGGTTTGTCCTTCGAAAGCCGGCTTATAGTCTGTGTTTCCTTTGTTTGTTTCTACCGGCGGTAGTTTTGTGGTATCCTGTGCGGTGGTATCTGCCGGGTTTGTCCCAGCAGAATTTGCACCGTTGCACGCTACGAACGTAGTGGCAGCAGCGCAAAATAGCGCTTTAGAAATAGTATTCTTCATATGGTTGATGTTTGTTTCTAGTTTAGTTGAATTCCGGACGTTTCGGGAAGTTCGCTACATGCGCATACTTTGGTCCCATGCTGATAATAGCCTCCTTCCAAAGGTCTTCACCATCTGTGATAAAGGCTAAATCAATATTGAAAGAATTGTGTACTGCCCAGGAGTTCTGCTGAATCTCGTTATTTAGTTGATCGGGTGACCAGCCTGAATATCCCAGAAAAAGTTTAACTTCCTCATTGCTGATCAAGCCCTCGTTCAATAAATCTTTCAGGCGATCAAAATCTCCACCCCAATACAGGTCGTCAATAATGTGATTGCCACTCATGAGCTTGTCATGAGCCTTATGTACGAAAAATAATGCGTCCCCTTCGACAGGTCCACCAAAATACAAAGGAACCTCCATGTTATCCATCCCTTCAATTACGTCAGACAAGTATAACATAGATCGATGATTAAGAATCAAACCAACGGTTCCGGTTTCCATGTCATGTTCGCAAAGAAGGATAACTGAGCGCTCAAAATTCTGATCCAGCATAAAAGGTTCAGATAAAATCAAGCTTCCACGTTTGGGGATAAATTCGTTGAACATAATTAAATTGATGTTGCCTTGTATCAAATTTATATAATAAAGTTGTAAATCGTTTCTAAATACCTATATATTTTACCAATAAAACGCCAAAAAGTTCGCTATTTTGTTAAGTTTGTAGGAATAAAAATATCTACTATGTCGATTCAACATAAGGAGATTGCTGCCATTCGTCAAGACTATGCGCTGAGTAGCTTAAGCGAATCGGATGTGTTAGGAAATCCCATCGAACAATTTGAGAAGTGGTTTAACGAGGCTCGCCACAGTGAAGTGGTCGAGGTCAATGCACTCGTTTTATCAACCGTTAATACCGATCTTAAACCTTCTTCTCGCGTGGTATTACTGAAGGACATCAAAGCAAACGGTTTTAGTTTTTTTACCAATTACGAAAGCCGAAAAGCGCAGGAGATGGAATTGAATCCATCGGTTAGCGCTTTGTTTTTTTGGCCGGAATTACAGCGTCAGGTGCGTATCGAGGGCTACGTTGAAAAATTGCCAGCTACGGATTCCGACGAGTATTTCGCGTCCCGTCCGCGCGGTTCTCGCATAGGTGCAATTGCATCTCCACAGAGCCACGATTTGGTCGATCGATCAGAACTTGAGATTCGAGTGAGGGCGATTGAAGAACAATATGCTGGCAAGGATCATATTCCACGCCCGGCAAATTGGGGTGGGTATCTTCTTATACCGACGCGGGTAGAGTTTTGGCAGGGCAGAAGCAGTCGCTTGCATGATCGAATCGTGTACACTGCAGAAACCGATAAATGGACAGTAAAACGGATTGCGCCTTAACATGATTGAAAAAATCCATCACGATCTTCAAAAGCATATTCATGCCGATGCGGTGCTCGAGGTACAGCAGAGCGGTTTGCAACCTGCGCTATATATTGATCCTAGCTATCTCAAGCAGGTCTGCTTGTTCTTGCGAGATACTGCGGATTATTATTTTGATCTTCTCGCTGATATTGCCGCTGTGGATTATTATCCGGCAAATTATTTCGAAGTTGTCTACCATCTCACCTCGATTCCTTACCAAAAGCAATTGGTGCTAAAGGTGAAATTGGAGAATGAGCGCCAGGCAGATGCTTTGCCCAGTTTACCTTCGGTTTCTGAAATTTGGCGCACTGCCGATTGGCATGAGCGCGAAGCCTTCGATCTCATGGGAATATACTTTGAAGGGCATCCCGATCTGCGAAGAATTTTGATGCCTGATGATTGGCAAGGCTATCCGCTACGCAAAGATTATGAGGATCCGGAAACCTTTCACGGAATAACAGTTAAGTAAGATGGGGAAAGAACAATACGAAGCTGGCTTGAGGAATTACGAACAGAAGATTGCTAATGTATCCTCCCAAGAAATGGTCATCAATATGGGGCCGCAGCACCCTTCCACGCATGGCGTCCTGCGATTAGAGCTGATTACTGACGGAGAAATCGTCAAAGATATTATCCCGCATCTAGGATACTTACATCGCTGTTTTGATAAGCATGCTGAATCCATCAATTATACCAAGAGCATTCCTTTTACGGATAGGCTAGACTATCTAGCATCTATGAACAACAGCCATGCCTTTGTTATGGGTGTAGAACGAATGCTTGGAATAGAGCAGAAAATACCAAAGCGAATTGAATATATACGGGTCTTAGTATGCGAACTTAACCGTATCGCATCTCATTTGATTGCCATCGGAACCTATGGTATCGATATTGGTGCCTTTACACCATTTATGTGGTGCTTTCGCGATCGCGAACATATCATGAATATGTTGGAATGGGCATCCGGATCCAGAATGCTATATAACTATATTTGGATCGGAGGACTGTTTTACGATGTTCCCGTTAATTTCGAAGCACGTTGTCAGGAATTTATAGACTATTTCAAGCCTAAGTTAGTCGAATTGGATGACCTGCTCTCCAATAATCAAATTTTTATTTCCCGGACGGCCAATATTGGGGTGTTGCCAGCGGATGTGGCAATCAATTATGGTTGCACCGGTCCAATGCTTCGTGCTTCCGGCGTAAAGTGGGACCTTAGAAGGGTAGATGCTTATTCTGTATATCCGGAAATAGACTTTGAAATCCCTGTCGGAAAAGGGGAGATGGGAAAACTAGGCGATTGTTGGGATCGTTATAAAGTACGCGTCGATGAGATCAAAGAGTCTGTAAAGATTATTGAGCAATGTATTACTCGATTAGAAACTGATTTTAAACGGACAACAGATTTTGATCCCCGCGCGTTGGTTCCGAAGAAAGTAAACCTAAAAGCGCAAGACTACTATGTTCGCGCAGAAAACCCCAAAGGAGAGCTCGGGTTTTATTTCGTAACAGCAGAAAAAACAGATATTCCAATACGCGTAAAAGCAAGAGGACCAAGTTTTAACAACCTTTCAGTCCTGCCTGAACTGGGAAAAGGGGTGCTCATTGCTGATTTAATAGCAATATTAGGATCAATCGATATTGTGCTTGGTGAAGTCGACAGATAGATAAAACATGCAAAAACATGCAAAATTATTTGAACAGTATTAGAAAAATTTCTATATTTGCTGTCTCATAATTTAAGTTTATAATTGGTTAAAAAAAGTGCGTTTGAAAATGTTGCCAGACAGAAGTAAAACGCACTTTATTTCACTTAAATAAAGATTTCACCAATATTTTACAACGATGCTCTTACTAAAATAGGGGCAAAAAATACAACATTTTTACTGATAGTTTACTGAAAATTATGGCTACAATAAAACCGGTAGTTAGAAAGACCAATAAAAGAACCGACGGAACCTGGAGGGTGTCATACCGCCTTTACCATGGTAAAATCCTATATATTCCAACAACTCACTACGTAGGGCCGGATAGCATCGATAAAGATACTGACGAGATAAAGGAAGAATTTGTCACTAATTACATCGCGGAAGAGCTCAAGACTTTACGGAAAAATATTAGTCAACTTGGGCGCAAGATTGATTTAATGAGCTGTGAGAAACTAAGAGAGTATCTCGTTAAAACCGATGATACGATGGATTTCTTCAAATTTTCAACCCTTTACATCGGAAAAATCGTCGACAAAAAGAGCGAAAGTTCAAAGGTTACTTACACGGCTGTAATTAATAACCTTAAATTATACCACAAATTCGACGAGTTATCACCGCTTGAAATAACGGAGCATTTTGTTGCTGATTTCGAATACTTCCTTCTGTATGACAAGCAGAATCCCGTAAAGCCATCAACTGTCAATATCTATATTCAACTCTTCAAAAAAATGTTTAAGGAGATGAAGAAGAAGTTCAATAACGCCGCCATAGGTGATATTAAAATTCCTCATGATCCGTTTGAGGGATGGGAACGATTGAAGAAGAATAAAGTAAGAAGCCGGGAGCTTGATATTGACATGATACGGAAAATTCGGGACATAGAGACAAAGATCAATAAAACGGACAAGAGAATAGGGCAAGATTGCTTTATGCTCATATTTATGATGCTCGGAATGAACTTAAAAGATATCTGGAACAATATACCTAATCTTGAAGATGATGCGCTTAGAATCGATTATAATAGGTCCAAAACGAAAGGCCGGAGAGTAGACGAAGCATTTATAAGCGTAGCGATACCGGAAGAAGCAAAGCCATATATCAGAAGTGTAAAGGAATTTCTTAAACGTAAGAACTATACAACCTACAATTCTTTCTATCACGCAGTGAAAACAAAGCTTGTGGTAATCGGCAACGAATTAGGGATCAACAGCCTGGGGACCTATCATGCCCGGCATTCTTTCTCCAATATAGCGGTTAACGATTTGGGTGTAGATTACTATCACATCTCATTAGCACTAAATCACATCGATGGATTGAACAGTTCTACACGTCACTATATAAAACCAAACTGGACGTTTATTGATAATGCGCAGCGTAAAGTGATAGATTACCTCTATGCAGATCAAAAGAACGAAACTAAGCCGGTCGGGAATATTTTTAGCAATATTAATTTGAAACCGCTTAAATAACTAAAAATATTAGTATATTTGAACTATCGCATATTTAAGTATATCCATATAAGGGAGATAACAGGATAGGTGCGGATCTCCCTTATTTAATTTGTCTTTTCATAATTTAGGTTTATAATTGGTTAGTAGGAATCCTCTATCGCTCGGTAGGGGATTTTTCCATGCCTTAAAACCAACAAAACCCTCCAACAATTGTTATCTCTACGATATGAGACAAACAATTACATCCACACTGACAATACCCAAATGCATCATGGATGATGAGGATGGGTTCTTATACGTACATAGAAAGATAGAAGGTATCGCTGAAACTTTGAAGAAAGAGTATGGCTATCCAGCGCTGCGCTATGTTGATCACGACTTAGAAGACGGCTTCTACTTCGGATTCGATGGTGAAAACTTACATTATGTGGTTACTTATGAGGTGGGGTGATATCTACAACTTGCGAGATGAAAACATTATTATTGAAATATAAATCCTAATTTCGCTGGACCAAATCAGTACGATATGAAAATTATACTTCTTTTGCTATCGCTCGGACTTCTAATGGCCTTCTCATCGTGTCAAAAAGAGGATGATATTAAAGACAATACCAGCGATGACAATTATTACGTGAGATACGAAATAACTGGAGATGGCCCATACGGGTATTTCAGTAATTGGTCAGTAACTACTCCTGGATCAATGTACACTAAAAGTGGTTATCAGACTAGATCCTGGAGCCAGACCTATGGCCCCGTTTCTAAAGGGTTTACGTGTTCGGTAAGCGTTGAATCAGGTTCTCCAACTATTAAAATTCTAATCTCTAAGAATGATGAACCATTTGCACTTAAAGTTTCGACGACAGGTAGCAGCGCATCATATACAGTAAAATAGCATAATAAGTACGCTCGTCTGTTACAAAAGATACTTTTAGATACATTCAGATACAATTATTTCAAAAATGTTGCAAATTATTTTAAAGCGTTTTAAACAATTTATTTGTACGTGAGACACAAACCGTTATTAAGACGGAGTTGTTCAAGTGTGAGCTCTTAAAGATGGCTCTATTGAAGATGTAGTTGTTGATGTGGTAACTGTAGAGGTTGCAGTTGGCTTTTTAGCACCTAATAGAGTAATAGTTATTTTTGTTGGTAATGTTGTTGGAGATCCTCAAAATATTGCTAAGTTTGGTGAAGATGTGAGTGTGTTTACAAAATATATCTCATTATCCAAAATTATTTTGACACAACTTTTACACGTTGAAATTAAACCATTGGCGTGAATGTTGTGTCTTTAACCTGGAATACTAAATAAATATTAAATATGATTGCTTCTTATAACATAAATCAACTTCTCGAAAATGAAGATGGCGGAGTAAATCCTATTAAATTCTATAGCTTTATTAAGTCTTTAAATTCTTTCGCAGGTTTTATTGGTGCTTATCTGTTTGTTCCTTTTGGATATGGAGTCGGTGGTATTGTGTTATTTAGAATTAAAAGGCAAAAGAAAGAAATAAAAAAGCAAGCACAACTTTTAATTAATAATGTGTCTAATTTAGAATTACAAAGTATAAGGAATATACATTTAAAAGTAGAGCAATTAAATCGTAAATCTCAACTTGCATTAAAAGAAAACTCAAATAACGAGGAAACGCCTACATTTTACAGAACTCTATTTAGATCAATTGATAAAGAGATTGAAGAATATATAGATTTAATGAATAGTTTAGAAAACACATTAAAAAATGCTGCTTACCCTAACATTATTCAAGATCTTTCAAAAGATGATTATGAAAGATTAAAAAATTGCTACAACAATATTGATACTTCAGGATGGGATAATGAGGAGTTAGATGTTTATGAAGATTATTATGTATTAAATAAATAACAATTGAGCTCTGGTTACAACTTAGGGGATGTTGTGTTAGTTCAATTCCCGTTTTCAGATAATCCTCAGAAATCCAAATTAAGGCCAGCTGTAATAATTGAAATAAATGATATCCCATTATTTTTATTGGTTCAGATAACAGGAACTAATAAAACAGGCAAATGTGAGGGGAGATGGGTAATATCAACAGCGGACGATGGTCAAATGATGGGTTTATTAAAAGATAGTTTTCTTAATTACAGTAATTTTGTAGAATTACCAATAGAGTTTATTTATCGTAAAATAGGAGTTTGTCCCTACATCGAAGAAATTAAAAGATATTTATAACCCCCTCCATCCCGAGGGGATTTTTGTTTTCGGATTTTCAATCAGTATCACCCTTATTATTGATCAACTTCAAATTCATAGGTGTTTCCGTCTTCATCAATACCTTCCATTACTCCCCAATCAACCCACTCAACATCCACATATTTCTCGTTACCACTTTCATCTGTAATGTAGCCACTTCCATATTTACCAGATATATCAATGTTGCCTTCACAGAAATTTCCTTCACTATCATACCCATTGATGTCGTAATTATATGAGTAATCGTCCGATTCTCCTGTTCTAAATTCGTACTTATAATTTGGATCAACATGATGATTGTTTTCACTGTTAACATCGGTATTGGGGCGCTGTTCTTCCATTAAATGTCGAACACTGTCTTGGGAACTATCTCTTGATCCACTTTTGCAGCCCAGAAAAAAACATATCGTAAAAAAGAATAATAAGTACTTCATTGTTAGTTGGTTTGGAAAACAAAAATAGGAATAAATATTAAAATGTCGGGAAATGAATCGATTTATTTCACCCTTGGCAACACTGGTCCGCAGCGTTCGTCGATTAGGGAGCGTTTCGTGGGCGGGTCTGGTCAGAGACAGTCCTCCTCGAAGCCCATAAGGACGATTAACACTATTTACACCTGCAAAATGACCTATCTACATACGTTTTGTTATTATTCTTGTTAATATAATAGCAGCCGCCCCTTGGGCCTTCATATAACACCTTTCCTTTATAGGTGCATTTTGTTTTGGTTTGATAGGCTATAAAGTTACCTTCATATGCATATCCGTTAGTAAACATAAGAACAATAAGGAGAAAAAGAAATTTCTTCATAATAAGTGGTTTTTCCAAATATACAAAATACTCTAACAATCTGATTTGCTATGATTTTTAGCATTTGTTTGGTGGCTAAATATTTTTAGCTTAGTTTTGTTATTATTTTTAGCAAAATTTTAGCAAGTGGCAAACCCTAGAGAATTATCAGACGACGAAAAGAAACAGGTACTAGAATACGTGCTTGAGGAAATAGCTTTGTCTAGTATCTCATTAAGGAAAGCTACCCGAATAGCACTAGGGCATTTCAAGTTAGACAGCTTAGACCATACAACAGTATTAAAGTGGATTGATCACTTTGATTATCATCACCATTACGCGAGCGCGCGCGAGACCAGAGCAGAAAACATCTTCGAGGAAATAATGGATATCGTCGATTGCGAAGATCACGACATGACCGTCGATGAAAACGGCAACCCAAGAGTTAACCACGATGTTATCCAACGTGACCGGTTAAGAGTAGACGCTCGTAAATGGATGTTAGGGAAGATGCAGCCGAAGAAATACGGTGATAAATTGGATGTTACTAGTGACGGTGAGAAGATCTCTACAACGATAATCAACCTCGGTAGTGGAGTAAAACCACAGGAGGATGAATGATAAGGCTTTTACCAAAGCAGGAGAATGCAGTTTACTACCTCAACGATGAAGTTACGAAGGAAGTCTTATATGGCGGTGCGGCTGGAGGTGGTAAATCTGCATTCGGGTGTATGTGGCTCATACAGAATTGCCAAAAATACCCTAAGTCACGGTGGCTTATGGGACGCTCTAAACTTAAGACACTAAAGGAGACAACCTTAAATACGTTCTTTGATATCTGCGCACAATTGGGTGTTTCTGATCAGTTCCATTACAATCAACAGTCCGGAGTAATTACGCACCTAAACGGCTCCGAAATAATTCTCAAGGACTTATTCCTGTATCCATCGGATCCGAACTTTGATAGCTTGGGATCACTGGAGATAACCGGTGCTTTTATCGACGAGTGCAATCAGATTGTTTTTAAAGCCTGGCAAATCGTTAAATCGCGTATTCGTTATAAGCTAAAGGAGTTTGGACTAATACCCAAAATGCTAGGTAGCTGTAACCCTGCTAAAAATTGGACTTATTCTCAATTCTACCATCCATTCAGAAAGAAGGAATTAAAGCCATACAGGAAGTTTATTCAAGCGCTGCCAACGGATAACCCACACTTACCGGAAAGTTACTTAGAGTCGCTTAGACAGCTTGACGAGAACAGTAAACAAAGGCTTTACTATGGTAACTGGGAGTATGACGATGATCCGGCAGCATTGATAGATTTCAGAAAGTTGCAGGATATATTCACCAATTCTTTTGTAAAATGTGGGGAAAGATTTATAACGGCTGATATTGCCCGTTTTGGACGTGACAAAACTGTTATCGGTTGTTGGGATGGGTTTAGACTTGTCCGTATTGTTGAGTTCGATAAGAACAAGGTTACCGAAGCGGCAATGAAGATCCAGGAGCTTGCAGAATACTATTCTGTTCCTATGTCGAATATTGTTGTGGACGATGATGGTGTAGGCGGTGGCGTTGTTGATATCCTCGGGTGTAATGGCTTTGTAAACAACAGTAGGCCTTTAGACAATCCCGAAACAAAGCAACCTGAAAACTACATGAACCTCAAAAGCCAAATGTATTACGCATTGGCAAAGCTTATAAACGATTCAGGGCTTTACATTGAGTGCGATAGTACTATTCGTGATATCATAACACAGGAATTAGAGCAAGTAAAGCAGCACAATATGGATAAGGACGGTAAAAAGCAGGTATTACCGAAGGATGAAGTAAAAGAACTGTTGGGTAGATCACCTGACTACGCAGATATGATAATGATGAGAATGTGGTTTGAGTATAGATTTAAATTCGAGTTTTATGTTCGATAAAGATAAAGTGATAGTATTTGGATTAAGACTGTTGCTCACGGCTTTGGTTAGCTATGGGCTTCATTCGTTTGTATTGGTCGATCTCAACGTCTTTGATTGGTCTATCCTTGCTAGAATAACCTATTTAACCCTAACAGCAGTATTTATGGTATTAATCAATTTAAAGCAATCAAATGGCTAGTTTCGGGCAATACGTCAATAAGGCATTAGGTTTCAATCCCCAAAAGAGGGAATACGAGAACCAGTTAAACGCTATCCTATACGGCAACCTTATCAACTTCAAGGATGTGGTTTTCTACAACTACTGCAGGGAGGACTTTATCCTAAAAGGGTACAAATCAAATGCAGAGGTCTATTCAATCGTCAAAAAGATCGTGGATAAGCTTTCATTCGCTCCATTGTACCTGTACGAGGAAAAGGAAGATAAGAAAAGCTTAAGGTACAAAAGCTGTAAGAAGTCGGTGGATAAGGTTGAACATGCTAAATACAACATCTATCGAACTAAGGCACTCGATTTTGTCAATGACAACAATAACTTTTCAAAGCTGATCGAGCAACCAAACGAGCATCAGTCCTGGAATGAACTTATCGAACTGTTCCGCATCTTCTACTTTGTCCAGGGTGAAGCATTCCTATATCGGGAAACGGCAGACGATAGCGATATCGCACTATCTATCCATGTGTGTCCGGCTAACCTTATGGAGCCGGTATTCGGTGGAACAATAAATGATCCTATCACAGGATGGAAGCTGAACCTATTGAATGGTCAGATTCGCAAATTGGATGCTAAGGACGTTTTTCAATTGAAGATGGCAAATCCCGAATTTGATTCAATGGGTAGTCAACTAAGAGGTATGTCACCGCTACAGGCAGGGCAGAAGTACCTCCAATTGGATGATACCGCAGTAAAGGCTTGGTTGAACAGTACGGTAAACGAGGGGGCAAAGGGGTTGATTAGTCCTAATCATGCAGATCCAAAATTATGGCTTACACCTAATCAGGTGGACAGCTTACAGAACAGCATAGAAGAAAAGATACACGGTGCAGAGAACAAGAACAAGATCGTTGCATCCGCTATGCCTATCCAATACACGGCAATCGGACTAAGTCCACAGGCATTGGCAATTGTCGATGGTCTTAAATACTCCAATGTAAAGCTATGTGATTTATGGGGCGTTCCTCCTGTTCTTTTTGATCCTAACCCTACCTATCAGAACATGAAGGAAGCTAAGGAAAGATTCGTAAACGAGGTTATCATTCCATATCTGAACAAAGAGGAAGAAGGACTTAATAGATGGCTTACAGAGCCGTTTAAACGTGCTGATAAGAAAAACTATGTATTGGACTATGATACGAGTGTATACGATGAATTAAAGCTTGATTTAGAGGAAAGGAGAGCATTGAGCGAAATCCTATCCATCAATGAAATGCGAGTATTGGAAGGATGGGAAGAAATTCAGGACAGCGATGCAGCCAATCAGGTATTCGTAGCATCGGGTAAAGTTCCTTTGAATGAATTTGATATGGGATTAACTTTAAATGATGATAAGCTATGATTAATGCATTGAAAGTTGTTTTCCAAAGCTCAATTGGTATTGGGTTACTCGGCAAGGAAAAGAGAAGGTTTAGAAGGGTTCAAAAGAGAGGTAAATTAAACACTAAAGAAATTGAACCAGATATTCAAAGGATTTTAAATGATAATTTCTGGGATTTAATATGAACCCAAAACTACAACTAAGAAGATACGCAAGAGCAGAGGACAGAAAGCTAAAGGCATACGAGAAGAAGTACGCCAAAGCAATCCTACGTGTCCTTAACCACCAACTTGATGAAGCAATCCGAAACATTCAATCAGGTGCTATCTTCTTAGATGTAAGTATGAACGATGTACTAGCCAATCTCTACAAAGAAGTAGGAGTAGACATCGCCAATAGTCAATATGATGCCCTAACAGCATTCAAGACGAAAGCAAACGAATTCTTCCTAAACACCTGGTTGGACTTCATGACCAATTACATCCTATCATCAATGGCAGGTAGGGTAACCGGTATCAATGATACTACCCGAAAGAAAATACAGGAAACAATCGCCATCGGCTTTAACTTAGGTCTGGAAACAGAACAGATAGCGCAGTTCCTTCGGGAGCGTATCGGACAGTTCAATGTTTACCGTTCAATAATGATCGCCCGTACCGAAATAGCAGAAGCAGCCAACATCGCCAAAGATAGAAGCTCCGAAGATTGGGAGAGGGAAACGGGGGAGAACCTGTATAAGGTGTGGATCCATCGCTATGCAAAGGAGCCGAGAACATTCCACGAAGAACAGGATAACGGTAAGGCTATCCCGAAAACCGACAAGTTCCAAGTTAGAAACCCTAAAACGGGGGGTATTGACGAAATGGATAGACCACATGACCCAGCAGGTGGCGCAATCCAGAATGTTCAATGTTCCTGTGTTGTAGTCTACGTTTCGGAGAGTTACGCACGCCGTTTAAACTCAGCTAAATAACGTCAGCTAAAAAGTTTAGCATAATTTGCTAAAATTTTGCTAATAAATTTGGTAATTTGCTAAAATGGTTTTAGCTTTGCTAATATCGTTAGCAGAAATGAGTGAGTATAAGGTAAAAAGTAACAGTGAGTTGAAGGACTTCGATGCCGCGCAAGGTATCTTGGAAGTCTATGCGAACGTCTACAATATCAAAGACTCTCACGGTGATATTTCCATTCCCGGATCATTTAACAAAACCGTATTAGAGCAAAAGCACGAAATCATCGTATTAAGAAATCATAAGGAAGATCATTTAATGGGTGTTCCGACTGAATTTGATGCAAACGACCCTTACGGTCTTCGTTCTGTATTGGAATTCAATATGAAAAATGCGGTAGCTAACGACACTTATAACGACGTTGTTTTCCGTCATCAAAAGGGGCAAAACGTCGGAGTTAGTATTGGTGCATGGGTAATGAAACGCGGAAAGAATAAGGCTGATGTGCTTGAGTACAAGCTTAAGGAGATTTCTGTATTACCCACCTTATTGCCTTCCAATCACCTTAGTGTAATCACCTCTTACAAATCAGAGTCCGAGAAACACGAGGTAATCAAATACTTAGAAGAAATGTACAATCTGCCATATTCGGACAAACGTCTGATCGAGGTGGAAAACATATTAAAGTCACTTACCGAAGAGCCGGATCAATGCGCAGACACCACTCCAGAGGATAAGCCGATAGTTAAATCAATTTTTGAATTATTAGCATTAAAGCAATGTCAGAATTAACACAAAAAGAAAAAGACGAACAAGCGGCTGCTTTGGAAGTAGTGAATAAAGCCGCAGAAGCAAAAGCCCAAGAGGTAGTAAACAAAGCCTTTGAGGGTAAAGAGTATATCTCTAAAGAAGATGCTCAAAAGCAAACTGAAGAAGCGGTTACTAAGGCAAAATCAGAATTGCAAAAAGGAATTGATGCTGCTTCGGCATTAGCTAAGAAAGCATCACAGATCGAACGAGCAGAAGAAGTGGAAATGAATATCGAACAAGCATTAAAAAATGCAATCTCGGAAGGTGCCGAAACCTTAAAGTCTTTTAATGGAAAAGCAAGCTTAGCATTAAAAGCGGTTACTGATGCTAGTTGGGCAGCTGGTGTATTATCGCGTCAGACTACTGATGTACGTCAGAATCTGTACATGTCACCTTATTCTCCTTTCTATCTTAGAAATATTTTCCCAAATATCTCTACAGATGGCGGGGCAATCGTAATCCCTCAAATCCAAGGGTACACTGGTGCGGCTGCTCTTTGGGCACGTGGTACCGGATCAGGTGGTGCGGATGTTGAGAAACCAGAGGTAACACCAACATACAAGGATATCACAGTAACTCCACAATGGATCGCAGGATTCACTACTGTAAACCGTGAGTTATTAATGAATGTGTCTTACTTGCAATCAAGCATTGTTAATACTTTGCTTTATTCAAGAGTGGGTTTATTCGCTGCTGAAAACAAAATGATCACTGATTATTTAGCGGCTAATGCTGTTGCTTATGCAGGATCTAAAACTGTTGGAGCGGAAATCATCCTAGATGCAGCGTTCAATCAATTGCTAGGTAACTATTTAGTTCCTACTCACATTTTAATGAACCAAGCTGATTACTTGACTTTCATCAAGTTCAATAAAGCGTCAGGATCAGGTGAGTACGATCTACCAAACAATGAGCTTAAAATCGTTAATGCAAGCGGTTTAGAGATTTCATTACAAGTAGTTCCAGTTCCATCAATCGCAGCAGGTACTGCTTATGTAGTAGCGGCTAATGAGTTCGAGTTCATCAACCGATTGAACCCAGAATTAAAGGTGTCAGAAGAACACGGTACAAACTTCACTTATAACAAAGTGACGTTCCGTGCGGAGGAAATGGCTGCATTTATTGCAAAAGACTTAAATGCTGCAGTTAAGATCGATTTAACTTCTGCAACTAATGGTGATGCTCCGGTAACACCATAATCAAACAGGCTGTTAGTAGTTAGTTTTAAATAGGTAGTCAGGGTGGGGTAACCCGCCCTTTCTTTTAAGCACAAAGAAATGAGCAGAATCAAGTTTTTAAAGGACCACGTAAACGGCATCAAGAAGGGAGATGAGGGAGAATTTACCGAAGGTAGAGCTAATTACCTTGTCCGCACTGGTGTAGCTGAATATGTGACCGAAGCGAAGCCGAAACAAGCGGTAAAGCAAACAAAACAGAAATTAAAAACCACGAAGTCCGAACCCTGTAAAACCTGCTAACAATGGCATTCCCTACACTCGAAGAAGTTAAAGCACACATGAACCTTACGGGTATTGATGATTTTGATATGATCCTAGACATGTATCTGCAAGCTGCTAAAGCTGACGCCGAGAACATCACAGGACGTAACCTCTCAAATCCATTAGGTGAAAACTATGAAGAGCCTAATAACTCTATCAAGGTAGCGATTTTAACGCGTGTAGCAACGAGTTTCGATTGTAGACAGGATAACGACGAGGAAGGACAGAAAGAAGCTGTAAACGCTTCTATTTTCATATTCCGTCAATACAATAAAAGACCAATATTCTAATGAAGTTCGGAAAGTACGATCAAAAGATTCAGTTTGTGACGTGGGGGAAAGAGTCAGACGGAGCAGGAGGTTATAATCCTGTTGAGATCGTCGATCTTACAACCTTCGCGCAAATCAATCAGCTTCAACAATCCTCGGATTTAGAGCAAGCGCAATTGTTACTTCCCGAAACATATCGAGTTAGGATGATTGTTAGGAGTGGTTTTAATCCGGTAGTCGGAAAGGACGTGAAGTGGAGAGGTGAAATCTTTAAGATCAGCACGACACCACGAGTAGAAAGCGTAAGGCTTCAAAAGGAATGGATCTTTGATATAGCGAGGGGGAACAATGGCTAAGGGGGCTATAATAAACACTTTCGGTAAAGACCTGGAGAAGTATCGCAAGGATATTGTTAAAAGCGTAAAGGATGAGATTGCATTTACAGCATCAAAACTAGAAGTGTTAGCCACTAAAGGATCTCCGAATTTCATTCATATAGACAAAAGGTTCTACAACAAGGGACTAGGAGTCGAAGTTGGAGTGATGGGGGATAACCCTATGGCGGCATACATCGAATTCGGCACTGGCCTGAGCGCTAAAGACATCCTTTCAAATTACCCGCAGGAGATAAAGGATATTGCTATGAAGTTTTATGTTAATGGCGAAGGTACATTAAAGGGCAAGCCGTATCTGTACAACAATTATCTAGCATTAGCACCAGGCTACGAAAAACGGTTAAAGGAAATTTTGGATAAACAACGAAAAGTGTAATGGACGTATCAGAAGCATTAAGGAGGGCATATTTCACAGCCTTAACACCTTTGGTTGTTGATGGGGTAAAGATTCCTGTATTTGATGAATTTGTTAATCCAGAGGAGACAATTCCAAAGCTCAACACATGGGCATCTACCTATGTAGTTATCCAAGATCAACAAGAGATAGAAGGCGTTCAGAACTTCTGTACTTACCGTCAAAACTGCTCTATCACTCTACGTATCGTAACGAAGTTCGAAACAAATAAATCGATCGGTAAAAAGGTCGCTGAGAAGGTTTCGAGCACCGTACAATCGAAGATCAAGCCAACAGGTAAAACACACGCTCTTATCAACGCAAACGGATATTCATTTCAACGAGTAGACAAAGAATTAAGCAGGACCATATTTGAAGAAGCTAACGGAACAACAGCAATTAGCAAAGTAATCATTTACAATAACATAGTAAATCAATAAGAAGATGGCAAACGAAAATTACGGACAAGGCTGGAAAGGAGTTCTTTCTGTGTGGGATAATACAGCTAGCGCATACAAGCCCTTAGCTTGTTTAACATCAACATCTCATTCGATGTCAGGTAATACACAGGAAAAAGTAAACATGTGTACACAGGGCAAAACGATCACTAAACTTCAAAGTATCACTGAAACGGTTGATTTTGAAGGGCAGGTTATCGATACAACAGCATTAGGTGGGGGCGATGTGAGAGCGTCACTAGCGGACATTAAAGCAATCATGCGCACACAAGCGACAACGGGTCAGCCGAACGATTTTAGATTGGAACGTGACTTTGATGGGTTTCTATATTTCCCTGGTCAATTCCTTTCTATTTCTGACAGCTATTCAGCAGCAGAGGACGCGACTTTCTCAGGTCAGTTAGGTATTCAAGGGGATGTAGTAGAAGTAGATCCACACGCAGCAGGTTAATTTAAAATCATATGAACAAAACTATTATTACAGTAAACATCGACGGTGAGCCGCAAAAGGTAGAATTGCTTTTTGGTATGTGGACGCTATTCAGATTAAGAGATTTCGGCTTTAACCTGCAAGACTTCGACACGTTGAAAGGCGATCCACTACGCTTTATGGAAATGGTTATCCTACTGATGTACTTAGGAGCGTGTAACGCGAATGGTAAGGATTTAGGAGCATTCGATAAAGACGTGTTTTACGACTATGCAGAACAAACCGGAGGGCTTTCTTTCGTCAACAACGAGGAAGTAAAAAAGGTAATCACATGCTTTACTAATTCTCTAGCATTGATTAGCCCGAAAGACGAAAAAAAAAGCAAAACGACGGAAAAGAAATAGATCCGTTTGAAGATTGTGCGTCCTTGCTGAGTTTCGCGGTAGGTGAGTTAGGGTTAAGGATGCACGACTTCTACGATATGCCATTCAATGAGTATATCATAATGGTAGAAGCATTCAGCAGGCGGCAAAGTGCCAAGCAAAAGGAAGAGTTATTAACCGCTCAGTTCATCGCATATCACGCCTATATAGCAGGAAATATCCGCTTAGATAAGATTCCTTCATTCAGCGAATTTATCGGCGAGAAGAAGAAAGTCAAAAGCACAGCTACCGACGAGCAAAAAGAGAGACTAAAAGCCGCAACTGCGGAGTATTTAAAAAAGAAGAGCCAAATATCATGAGTTTATTAGCACTAATACAAGCGGATATTGATAATTTCAATAGCAATCTTGATAAGGCGCAAGCCCGAATGGATGCTTTTGCTAATGGTATCGGCTCGCAAATAGCGAAGATCGGGCAGTCCTTCCAAATGATTGGCGGGGCGTTGTCTATTGGCGTTACCGCTCCATTAGTAGCCGCAGGTACAGCAGCTTTCAATATGGCGGCCGACTTTGAGGATGCGCTCGGGGCTACTGACCAAATTTTCAAAGAAGCGTCGGCAGCTACGCAGGAATGGGCGAACAACCTACCCACTTACTTCGGTATTGCCAAGAAAGAAGCATTAGACTACTCTAATATGATGGGCTCTATGCTTGTTAATATAGGTAATTTGACCGAGCAGGAAGCAAGCAAGCAGAGTGCAAAGCTTATTGAATTAGCCGGTGATTTAACCGCAATGTACGGAGGTACTACACAAGATGCTGTCCGCGCGCTTACCGGAGCGTTAAAAGGTAACACCACCATGTTGGATAACTATGGTATGGCCGCAAACGACGCTCTAGTGAAAGCGAAAGCTTATTCGATGGGTTTAGCCGAACAAGGTAAAGAACTTGATTTAGCAGCTAAACAAGCGGCTACTCTCGCGCTTATCTATGAGCAATCATCTGCCGCGCAAGGTCAGGCGGCCAGAGAAGCGGAAGGGGCAAGCGGATCCATGCGTGCGCTTAAAACAGAGATTGCAAACCTTACAACGGAATTAGGAGCTAATCTTCTCCCTATTATTACACCTATTGTAAACCAAATTAAAGAAGTTGCGGCAGGTTTTAGATCATTAACACCGGAAGCACAGAAAACTATAACCGTAGTGGCGGCTATTGCGGCTGCTATTGGTCCATTATTATTAGCATTGGGGTCACTTATGCAACTCGCCCCATTAGTGGGGACAGCGTTTGCAACCATGACGGGGCCTATAGGTATTGCAGTAGCGGCTATTGGCGCGGCAGTAGTGCTGATAATTAAATATTGGGATGAAATAAAAGCTTATTTCTCTAGCGGTGGCGGATCCAAGGTGTGGGCGAGTATCTCCAAAGGCGCGCAAGACCTATGGGCGAAGCTCGTAAATATCTTTGAAAAGGTAAGAGCGTTCATGCTTGATGTATGGGGCAAAATAGGCTCTAACGTAAAATCCATAGTTGGTAATACATTCAATACTGTACTTACAATCGTAGAAGCGGTTATCAATCATATTTCCGGGGTTATCGATGTGTTTTCAGCGTTGCTATCGGGGGATTTTAGCGGAGCAATCCGCGCAGCAGGAAGATTGTTTGAGAACGTATTCAATACGATAAAGAATATCGGTCTTAATGTTTTCGCGAACATATCGCAAGCAATAGCCGGCTTTCTAAAGCTTGTCGGCGCTGATCAGATGGGGGCTTCTCTTGAGAATTGGGCAAATGGCTTACGTCCTGTTAAGCAAGAAGTAGAACAAACAGCGATTAAAGTTGAAGAAGCTACAAAAAAGATAGCTACCAAGACCGCTATAGTAGACTCCAACACAGCAGCATTAACGAAGAACACGAAAGCGAACAAAGACTATCGTGCAGAGTTAGACAATACGCTAGCTTCTTGGGGCATTTATGATGCTCAAATGAAGGTGATTACTCGAAGCTTCAATGAGATAGAAAAGGTCGCTAGAAACGCAGGAGCGTCTTTTGAGCAATTTCAAGTAATTGCATCGCGCGAATGGGCTGAAAAGACTTTGGTAAACTTTAAAAAGCTAGGGGAAGGTATTAAGGGAATTAAATTACCCGGGTTATCAGGCTCGGAAATTAGTATTCCTGCAAAATTAAAGGTAGACGCCGATTTTAGTGCTTTAAACTCCAAGTTCAACGATGTAAAAGCAAACCTCAACAATATTACAATTGATTTGAGTTCAATTGTATCCAGTGCTATTTCTGATATGGTTAATGCAACAGTGAATTCAATAGGCGCAGGGGAAAGTATAGTAAAAACGGTTGGGGCTGCGCTATTAGGAGCCTTAGGTGGAATTATGGTTCAGTTAGGGACTATGGCGCTCATGGTTGGTTTTGGGGTGGAGCAAATTAAGAAATCTCTATTGACTTTAAACGGAGCGGTCGCTATTGCGGCCGGTGTGGGATTGATTGCCTTGGGGGCTGCCTTTTCGTATGGCGCGTCTAGATTAGGGAAGTCTATGGGGAGTTCAAGCAGTGGGGGAAACACGAGTTATAGTAGCGGCATTAATTCATCTAACGGCAACTTCCCTCGTGGAGCTTACTACAACAATGATAAACAAGTTGTTGAAGTTAAGATAAAAGGGAACAACCTCGTAGGGGCGGTTAATATTAATCAGAACCGTAACAACAGATTAGGATAATGGCATATAATACTAAGTACATATTGAACTACTGCAACCGCTTAGGCAAGGCTCTAAGAATTGAGATTCAATTGTTGGATTATGTGGGGGAAGAATTTATCCTCGTTAACGGTGATGAATACTTACAAGATTTAGAGGGTAGTTTCGTTGTTTCTAACATTGATGGAAACTATAACCCTGATCGCGATAAGAACGATATTGAAGGAGGGGCAAACCCATTCGTATTGAACTATCAAAACGACACAGGAGAAAAAGGAGGGGCAATACGCGCCACTTTCGCAGATATGGAATTTTTCGAAGATTTATTGTTTAATATCGACGATTTGTCTACATCTGACGAAACAGAAATTAGATGCGTTTTTTACTATGACAACCAAATCGAGTGGATAGGGTTTGTTACGCCCGACTTCTTTAATGTTGAAATTACGGAGAATCCACTTATCCGGCTAACGGCATCAGATCGTATCGGGATATTGAAAGATGTACCATATACATTGAGTTCAGAAATCGTCGACCGGATCAATCTTATGACAGTTGTGTCTAATATACTCAAGCAAACAGGTTTAGAGCTTAACATAAATGTTGTTTGTGGAATGTATTCGGACGAGTTTCCATACCATGCCCCGTCGACAGGGTTCGAAGGTTATGAATTTAATGATCCTATTGCTAACACATGGGTAAATGAATACCGCTTTGTAACTGATATGGAGACATTAGAAACAAAGAATTGTTATGAGATACTTCAAGCTATTGCAAATCAATTCAACTGTCTTATAACGCAGTATAAAGGCGAATGGTGGGTTGTAAATAAATTTGATCTAGATAGGGCAGAGGGAGTACTATTTCATTACAATAGTTTCGGAATACAGCAATACATAGAAAAAGTACATTTTCCGGAAGAATACTTTGGATTAATCGACGTAGGGGGAGAACGTACATTAATACCTGCAGGCGCGAAGAATACTTATCTATTGGACAATGGCCCCGAAATGATTTACCCGTTAAATCACTCTTTAAATTCAGACAGCACGAATATAGCCGATATTGAATTTTGGCAGAGCAAACCTGGATCTACTTCGGAAGCTACAACGTCTATTCCTTCGGAGTATAATGCTGATGGAAGCATAAATGAGACATACGAAAATGAAGTAAGGGAATTATTGATAAACGACTATGATATTTCGGTGCTGTCAAACGATACGACAAACTTTTCATCAGTACCTCCAAACGTTATCGGGAACTCTTATATACTAGAATCGCAAAAGTTTAAGGTTGTGACAATGGATAAGAAGAAATCGTCATTTAAACTTAATGTAAAAGCGGTAGGCAAAGCTTATACCGCAATTATGATAGGCTTAATAATGGAGATTGAGAAGGTTTCAGAACCGGGCGTTAAATACTACTTTACGCTCTACAATCCCGTTGATGAAGAAAATAATTATACCGGAAATAATCAGTTTATTAGGGTTGTTGACATAAATAGTTCCGGTTATATCCTAGCCTATCCTTTTGGGTTCGAAAACAAATACAATTCAGAAAATATTGCCGTCGATCAAGAGTGGAATATCGAAATGAATATCTCAAAAGGGCAGACACAAGACTATGATATTAGCACCGCTAATTTCTTTTTTAGAGTATATCCGAATAGGGCATATAAGAAGAACACGTACAATCCTAACTTAACAACAATTAAAAATATGTTAAGGAGCGTGACGCTTACTTTTTTAAATGATAATCAAACCCCTAAAGGAACGGTATTCCAAAGTAAATTAACGTACGGTAAATTCACAAAGCCGACCAAAGAAAGGACGGTCATGTTCGGGGATTATCAAACGTCAGGACAAAATGGATTCTTTTATAAGTATCGTGAAGATTCTTTAAGCATCCAGTACAACGAGGGCGGTGAAATGCTTAAGAATTGGTTCACTCGATCGGACAGCGAGCGCAATCCCTTGCTTACCCATTCGTTAAGACAGCTTACATATTCGTATGGCTCAGCCCACGACGAACTAAGAATTGGCTTTGACATGGAACATATCAATCCATTTGCTCACTACGCAGTAAGATGCAGGAGCGAAAAAAGAGTACTAGTCAATCCAGAGGATGACTACTTACAAGAAAAGAACAGCAAATACATAACAGCAACTATCGGCAAATATCTAAACAGCAAAAGATTCGTTTTTGTCGAAGGAAAAATAGACTACCTAAGAAGCCACTTTGAAGGTGTGCTTGCTCAAATAAGAACTAATGAGGTGCAGCGGCAGGAGTATATCTACTCCTATTTTGAACAGGGGGATATTAGTTAAATGAGTATAGAGAATGGCTACAGTTAAATTTCCAAGCGAAATGAGCCCAGCTACAAGCATAGGGGGCAATGACAAATTAATGATCTCGAAAGAGTCAACAGGTGAAGCTTATCAAGCAACCTTCAATCAAGCAAAAGATTATCTAGCTATTACAGGCATTGAACTAGAGCCTTTAGTAGGGGGTACAACTTCGGGTACAGCATTAGTTGTGCCTAATGGGCCGGCAGGCGAACAGCGCACAGCAGAAGTAGCTAGTGGTCTATGGTATGACTTTGGAGCGGGGCCGGTGCAGGCTGACGCTAGTAAGCGATGGAAAGCTTATTGGAACGGCTCTTCTTGGTCTTTAAAAGACATGGGGGCTTTGCCGGATTCAGCGAGAATCAAAGAATGGGTATCGGGCAACTATACCTCAGGTGATCAAAGGATTTACAACGGCTTTATCTATGAAGCGAACAAGGCTACATCAGAAGAACCTTCGACAGGTAGCGATTGGGATTTCAAAGGGAAAGAGAACGATCTTTCTAATAAAGTAATCGGTGTTCAGAATATCCTTAAAGACGGAGGATTTGAAAATGGGGAACAGTTCTGGCAACAGAACGAACCGATATTCGACCTTAGCATAAAGAATGGTGTTGCGCACATTAAAACGAACAACAGCGAGAATACCGGGCTGATGCAAGGAAGCATTGACCTTAAAGCAGGTACATACAATGTTGAGATGAAGGTTAAGAAGGTGTCATCAGGAACATTGTACCTAACAATGGGCTTCTTTACTCCGGGTATCAATACACTGTTTACGATAAATACAAGTGAATGGTCGATACAAAGGGCAAAGATTGTTATACCAACAGATACACCGAATGCTTTGGCATTATTGGTAAACAATCAGAAGAACGTTGAGTTCTTGATCGAGTATATCGCTATCTACAAATACGTTGAAAACTCTATTAATGAGAACGTCTACGAGTCGAAGGCAGCAACTGACGAAAACACGCAAGCTATTGAGGTACTTCAAACCTCCGTGGCGACTTCGGAATGGATGCCAAAGCCAAGTTCTTCAAAGAGTACCATATTGTCGCACATTCAGCCGTTTGTGCAAAAATACTTGCAAAGGAATAGTGATGTAACACTCGTGAAAGTAGCTGATAGCATCGATACCCCATTGGGATGGACTGACGTCCGTCCTGACGCCAATAGAAGACCCCCATTCTGTAATGAATACAACAATAGCTCTTACCTCGAGGAGAAGTTAAGATGGAAAGAGCAACAATACCGACGGTTCGACAACCCCGGGGTAATTACCGAAATACTTGGCGGTGGCACATCTTCTATTGTAAGCACTGACACGTACTGGGGAGCGGTTGGATCTTCATACTATTTACCCTACACGAAAGTAATTGAGGGAGGTACTGACGCCGGCGTATCGTTCAAATACCCTGCTAATATGAAAAGATTGTCGCTAATTGTTCATACTGATTGTCGTTGGTCAGAAAGCCAACAGATAACAGTTGCGGAGGGCAATGGCAAGGTTGAGGTTTTTAACGGTATTGCATGGGTGGAAGCAAATGGAGCGACGGTTTATTTCAAGGAGCCGGAAACACAGCCATCCCCTGGGATTTATCGTGACAACGCGCAAAAGAGGTTGAAGTTTCGGAGCTTGACAAACCTTTCCGAAAAGTCTATAACCGTTAAGAATGTAGGAGCGGGTAGATTCGGATATTGGGGTTTAGAGTATTCTCCAAACGAATACATGTTTACTTATATCAATGCTTCTAAAGGAAGCCACAGTATTGAAATGATTGAACGCTACGAGCCGTGGATGGTAGATGAATTTAACCCTGATCTTATCGTTTGGCAGTGTCAGATACTTAACGAAGCGTTAGGGCGTCCAGACCGATCATTTGGGTCTAAAGACTACGGGCAAAAATTCATTGATAAATACAACGAATATGTTGGGAAAGGCTACCTAGTGCTTCCTTATGCTGTATGGGCCGCCGAGTACTCGAATTTTGTTGATGAATCAGGAAATTTTCTTTTTGCTCATGCTCCAAACGGTGATATTATCACATGCGCTCAGGATGTAGACAATATCGAGTACAGATTCAGTCAGATAGGAGTGCCATTTCTAAACTTTTTCCATCGAATCACAGAAACGGCAAAACGTAAAGGCTCAAACATCTATGATGAAGCTTTAAAAGCTAGTGGCAAGAACGGAAACACGTTCACAATGGACGGAATCCACCTGAACAAGACAGGACAGATGGTGTTGTGGAGATTTTTTGAAGAGTATTTCAATTTTTAAAAAGAAAGCCCCTATCTCGGTAGGGGCTTAATCAAGAAGCCCGACGGTGGTTGTCCGTCAGGCTTACACATAAATGTAACACTGCCCTATGATAAACAATGTCTATATAAATGTACTGGAAAATCTTTTAAAAAACAAGCCCAGCGGTCGATGGTTCCGCTAGGCTGATTAGTTAACATATCACTAAAATGTTATTTCAAATATAATAAAAATTGATAAAAAAAAGAAAGCCTAGCAATGTATCGCCCTGCTAGGCTAAAGCGAGTCAAATAAGCCGGGCGGCTATTGAACTCACCACTAGTTGACAAAAGACACAATATACGTAAAATATTGAAATAGTAAAAAGGGGAAGAGAATGAAAACAGGGGAAAAGGGATTAGCACTCATTAAAAGCTTTGAGGGATTCTACAGCAAGCCATATAAAGACCCGATCGGTATTCCTACCATCGGCTACGGATTTACTTACTACTTGCCGGATAGGCGTAAGGTAACCATGCAAGACCGACCGTTGACAGAACATCAGGCTACCTGTATGCTACAGGAGATTTTGGAAGGGTACGAGGGGAATGTTTTGCGGCTGGTGAGGTCCAAGCTGACACAAAACCAATTTGATGCGTTAGTAAGTTTCACTTTCAATTTGGGCGCGGCGAATCTTGCCAAATCCACGCTATTGAAGAAGGTCAACATCAACCCAAACGATCCATCCATCCGTGACGAGTTCGCGAAGTGGCGACTCGCAGGGGGCAAGGTGTTCGCTGGATTGGTTAGAAGAAGAAAAGCGGAAGCAGATTTATATTTCAGTAAGTAAGGGGAATGAGTGGGGTTAAGCAAGATATGATCGACAGAAAGGTCGATGGAGTTGTAAAGATATTTGGACTAGCGTACAAAGATGTGGTCGCTCTAGTAGCAACACTATCCATCTTGCTGAATGTATTCTTGGTGCATAAAATTATAACAACTAATGAAGACCTAAATGCGAAGATCGTAGAAGAGGTACGCAGGCAAGTTCCTAGGGCAGTTGAAGAAAGCGTTCCGGCAGTCGTAGACAGCAAGCTCGAAGGAGTCCGCGAGGGAGTAGACAAAGCATTAAACAAGGTAGATACCATCGTTCAAAAGATTGGAGGTAAAGAATGAGAAAGGCAGTAATACTACTGATGTTGTTATTATGGGGTATCATCACCTCGTCAAGGCAAAGCAAGCCGATAGAGCAACGTAAGCAACCGACACTTATTAAGTCATTGGATAGTTTGAATAATTCGTTAGACAGGTTAAAAATAGCGATAGATGAAAGGGATTAGAATATTAGCGATGGCTGTCATAGTGATGGTTATTGCATCATGCGGAACAACTCGTAATAAACATAAGCAATCTTCCGCTCTGCGTGTTGTTGAGGGAGCAAAGGTTGAGCAGACTTTAAAGAAATCGACCGGCACGAAAACCGAGATCACAGAAAAGGAAGTCGACAAAGGTACGGTAGTCACCGAACGCGAAACGACTACCACGACTACCCGCGAGGGTAGCAAGATACGGGTTACAGCTAAAAAGGAAGATTTAAAGCCTGGCGAAAACTTTCTTCGAGATTCTGCCGGTCAGCAGGTGAAAGCTATTCTCGATACACTTAATAAAACGCTGACAATCGAAATAGAAACGAAGCCGGAGCGGGTGCAAAAGGTGGAAAAGGAGAAGGTTACCGAACGAAAGGACGCCACCAAAGAACGACAGGAAGAAAGGCGAGATAGTACAAATAAGCAAGTTGCCCGCGTTGAGGAACAGCACCGAAGTCAGGATCAATCATCGGTCAGCAACGAAAGTAAGCCGAATGTATGGGCGGTGTTCGTAAATAATATAGGCTGGGGTATTGCATTCCTTATAGTGGTAGTTGGGGTTTTATGGTGGTTTTTTAAAGGGGCGAGGGGGCGAGGAATATAAAGTTAATAATATCTTTCATATATTCGGTTTCTAAAACCACACCAATTATGAAAGAAAAAGTTAAATTTAACCTTTATTCTATATTGTTCGAACCAAATAAAAGCAATTCACTGTTAAATTCGAGCGCAATTTTAGAAAAGGTTTTGCACTTTGTGACTCCCGTAAATCTAGGAAATAAGGTTCACTTAGTAGATAGGAATAAAAACAGGTCAGAATCCCGTCCGCGAGAGTTATTTGTAGATTACGTTACCTATGATTATAAAGTAAAGCGATACAAATGTAGGATAGTTCTTATACGAACTGGTAGGCCCCCTATGCTCAAACCTTATGATAGTCATAATCTGGTCTCACTTGAAGAGATTAAACAACTAGGCACACTTGTAGAGGTGACACATTTTTACATAGATATGAGTAAAACGAAGCCCTATCTTTTTGTAGAGTTTCACGCAAACGGCCCGCGAGCATTGGATATCGAGTATTATTTTCGAAACGTTTCAAGAGACATGTTGTCGATTTCAAAAGAGACAAAAATACAGACATATTTAGATGTTTCAATCGATAAAGTTTTAGATGATATGAAAGATATCTCAAGCTTTCAAATCAAGATTGAGCCAGAACGATTAGAAGGAGTTGAACAAAATTTGAGGAAGAAATATTTTACCGCGTTAAGTTCTTTCGGACGACTTGTTAATTCAAGATTTCTAACGATTAAAGCGTCTTTTGAAATAAGCGAACGGAATGGAGTTAAATACGATAATAGGGAAGCGAAAACCATGCTCGGCCGTTTACTTCGAAGTATCAACAATCGTACTACAGAATTAGACTCTTTTAAGAGTTTAGCTATCGAGTATAATGATATGAATGGCGAAAGCCGGGATATTAACCTAATTAAGCATCAGAAAGGTTTTGAGATTGAAATTGATTTCACCACAATTACGAAGAATAAACAATGGTACGAGTTAGTTAAAGATGAAATTGACAAAATAATGCTAAAATTATGAAACGCATTCTTAATAAATATTTCGACAACCCTGTAAAATTTGATTTTGCTTTTGCTGTCATTTTAGTTTTACTTTTCAAGAAGTTTGTTCTAAATAATGTTTTAGAACTTCCTTCTAACGATAATGTAAGAGATCTTGCGTCTGAGACAGTTACAATACTTTTAACGCTATCGGGTTTCATTTTAACATTTTTGACCGTATTAGTCTCACTTAAATTAGACGCAACGAAGTTAAATGGCCGAAATGAAGAGAGTTTGTCGTTAATTGAGAAGTTTTGTAATAGTGGTTTATACTTTGAGACTACAACAATATTTAAAAACTCGATTAAAGAGATAATTTTTTCAGCTATCTTAATATACCTCGTGAGATTGTTCTCTACGCAGTTGCCAGCAAACACAATGTATCTTTTCACGATTGGTGGTATAATAATTTTAATACTTACGATACTTAGAAATCTTTGGATCCTTGGACGTATCTTGGACATGCAAAAGCCAGACGAGAACCTACAATGATAATAGCTGTCAATGTCTTTCACCTATCCCCCTTATACCAGGATATCTCACCTGTTCCAATTTTCCCGATATACTTTCTGATGTGATCGTCGGTAACTACTCCACTTTCATCCTCTAAATTGTATTGGAATCTCTTAGTGAATTTATCGTAGGATATTGTCGCTACATAAGAGAGGTTAACATAAATGTGCCATAAATTGCCCTGCTTCTCACGAGCTTCAACCAATTTACGTTCACCCTTGTAGTAGAAAATGTCACAGATCGTTTTATCGAATCGAATAATCAGCGCGTTTACAATAGCTTCTTTAATATCTTCGTCAAGGTAACCTAAAGTACATTTCCAATGACCTTTCTCTTTAGTGAATACATACAGCGAAACTCCGTCTTTTCCGGTCAATACATAGTCGCGCCGGCCGGATCCGCGATCGCGCACCGATATTTTTGCATACATCACTCTATTTCGACAATGGATTTCCAATGATTTCATTTTTGCAAGTTTACTAAAAATATTAGTAATTCGTCAAGAGGTTGGGGCAAACTATTCTTGTTGTATTGATTGGGGTAGCCTTGTGGTTGGGATTTAGCAGGAACAAAAAAGCCCCACGATCGCGGAGCTATAAGCATTGTATGTTAAGAGCACCAATGTTTTGAGATGGTTGTAATTGTTAGAAGTACAAACCGATTATGTAAGGGTTTGTAAGCTGATGAAATTTAATTTGACATTTTTCAAACACATTATTGTCCAGCTTGTTGTAAAAGAGAATCACAATTAAATTATAAACTTATGGCACTAGACACAGCGAACGAGGATCAAGTAAGCAAGACTATTGAAAGTCAAACAGCGAAAATACCTTCGGTGGTATTTTTAGGAGCTGCGCTTTTATCTATGGGCGTATCAGCAGCTCT
Organism: Sphingobacterium sp. UBA2700; assembly: GCA_002354335.1. Classification (GTDB taxonomy): domain Bacteria; phylum Bacteroidota; class Bacteroidia; order Sphingobacteriales; family Sphingobacteriaceae; genus Sphingobacterium. The sequence continues at coordinate 121,804 of DELI01000027.1, forward strand.
GAAATGTAGCAGATGGAAAGACGATAAAGATGCGCTTTTTATCGGGCAATGGGCAGCCCCGTTTTTACTTCTGGGGATTTACAACAAGATTGTAAAGACAGAAGGACATGATTAAATTGATCATTATTAGCATAAAGGCCACCATTTTGGAGGCCTTTATTTTTGTTGCGAATATCCCCCCATCCTCTTGCTCCCCTTGCTCTTAACCTTATTCCCCACGAAACGGGTATAGAACCAATGCAATGCCCTTGCTTCATCTTCGTTACGGGCGTAGCCTTCAACTTCCTCGCGGGACTTATCGATAAATGTTGCTCCTATTTCATTCAGTATAAGGTCACGTATGTTCCGTGCATCGGTATTATCCAACGGCTCCTTACATTCGTTGATTGCCTGGAGTATTTTGTCTATTGCATCTTGCATGGGACAAAGGTA
>DELI01000027.1:122481-201330 GCA_002354335.1 Sphingobacterium sp. UBA2700
CTTAGAATATGGATAATCATAACGAATTCGATCTGAACAAATTTCTTTTGAGACATGCAATTTGGATCAAGGAAACTCAATCGCAAGAAAAAGCTGAAAACTTTATTAAAGAAACATTAAAGGATTATCCAAAGGACAAAAAGAAGTTACTGTTTTTGATAAGGAAAGTTTAGATAGCCTAAAGGCTGGTTAGGCTATAATTTAAATTTCGGCCAAATGTTGTAGCCAACATCAGGATTATTGGACTGATATTGCCTGATAAGCTCAACTTCAACCTTATTCACTTCTTTTATATCCTCAGTAAAGGATTCCCAAAGGATTTGCTTACGTATAGTGAAATCCATCATTTGATCTTCCGTGAAATCGGCAGCAATTAATATACTGTTGGCACTTCCGAAGTAGTTTAAAGTATTGGTTAAGTCTTTACCTATATAAATTTTCCCATTGGGGTAAGTGATTTTATAAATTACTTTCTTTTGCATTGTATTTTTCTAGTTCCGATTGTAGTTCCTCTAAATTATTTATTGGCACTTTAAAAAAATTAGAGTAGTATTTTAATTGATCACTATAATGCCAATTTTCCACATCATATAGGTCATTTCCAAATTCTTTGATAGCCCATCTGTGAAAGTCAGCTTTAGCTATTCCGTAAAGTTTAAAGGGTGTTTTATTCATAACTTGAAAATAATTATTTCAAGTTATGGTTTTTAATTGATATCTAGCCATTGTATATTTGTTATATGTTTTTGAAAATCCAATCTATAATTGAGTTGCTATGCAATTTAGTTATAGCGGGGTACTACATAAACAAGTTATTTGTTAAAAAGTAGTATTTCGTTATTAGAATGGAAACAAAACAAAAACAAAACACTGGCGGCAGTTTTGGGATAACTGTCGCCTATTTATTATTGCCCTGTTTATTTCGTTCAACCATACATGTTATGACTTATATCTGTCATATTCGGGAGTTTGACCGTTTTTGGTCATAATGCTTTTTCGATAACATTTTCGTAAGTAGGCGAGACACGGCACTTTCAAATATGCCGTGTTTCTGCGCTAGCTCTTTTAATGTGTATTTACCCGATAACCATTCCACGTAAATAGCTTTTTGCTTTGAACTTGTCATAGTTAATTGGCGTTTTGAATGGACTCATAAATGCTACGAATTTTCAACATGTTGTTGGAAAGAAGATTCACGATATCGGAATTGTAAGGACTAGGATTGTTGTGCATGCCTCTAGATTGAACGATATCCATAGATTTTAAAGACACTTCCACTGTTTCTATCGGCTCATCCTTTACAAAAGCAGCAAGAATTAAAGAGTCGGACTTTTTATAATATTCGTTTGCGAATACACAATGTTTTAGAATATCGCCTTGATGCATGAATTCTTTTACAGACTCCAATACCTTGATAGTAATGTCGCCCTTAGTGAAAGCGATGCCGAAAAACGGAGCTTTCATTTCTCTGTAGAGTTTCTCTTCGCGGGCAACTTTCTCTCTCTGTGTTTTGAGCCTTGATTTTCGTTCATGCTCATTCTTTTTCCTTACGTATCGGTCGTGCTCTTTGCGTAGATCCCTAGGACAAATATATTTTGGTGACTTAATATCCTTATTGAAGAACTCTAAAAGTTCTAGGTAGTCTAACCACATACCGCCATCAGAAATACTATATCTGTTTCGCAATGCAATCTTTATGGAGCTCCAATAGCGATAGATCTTCCCTTCGTTGTTGGAACACTCAGCAAACAGGCTGTACTCCTTTGTTTTTAGCAGTGTTTCTGCTTTGGAGTTATACGCAAGAATTCTAGACGCTTCTAGAAAGGAAAGTCCTTGCAAGTCTTTATTTATTCCTAATTTTCCGTAGCAGCTCTTAAATTGTGACCATGGATGATACCGGAAAGGATAGGGGTTGTAACACCAGGAATAATACGGTGACACATTTCTGATTTCCAAATATCCATGCACTGGGTGTCCCTGCCCCATATTACGTAATCGAGCTACATACTGTATTTTGTTATGGTCGGTGGGAATAAACTGCCTAACGGACTCTTTTACATAGAAACGGGGCTTATTGTAAACCGAATGGTATGATGTTACTTCGAATAATCTGATCACTTGTAGCTCTCCAAGAATTTCACCCGAATTCAGCTCAGCAAAAGCAACCCAATATCGCTGGTCAAAGGTTCTTTTCCTGCTGTTAGTAATGGATAATATTGCTTTACATCCGGGGCATTCTACTTTGCTATCTTTGACCAAATTGATAGGATGGTAATCGCCACAGTCGATACACCAAAACTGTTTCTTTGTGGCGATGCCCACCTTTTCATTACATTCCTTGAAAGCCCATGTTTCGATATGCTTTTGGATATCCAAAAGACTATTGTTGATTTTGAATATTTCGTGCTGAACTTTTGTGCGTGGTTTCATATCTTAAAACATTGATAGTTGTTCGAATGGTTCAGTAACTGAGTTTTGTTTTATTGATTTTTTCTTTTGTGGTGCTGGAACTTTCTTTCCTTGAAAGTCAGTGTGATTCACTACGACCTGTGCGTTTATTGGCTTTCCTACCTCAATCTTTTCTTCATCGTAATAGTGTATTGCCATTCCGAAAATTTCTTCATCAGCAAAACCATTGCAGCCACTTCTCTGAACTGTGTTGAGAATGTACGTGATGCAATCCTTAATATTCTTTTTTGGATCGTTAAACTTGGCTTCGAAAACCTTATCATTATTGGCAACCCCTAACAGGTGGTTATGAATTACCTTTTCAAATTGCTCTGTGCCTTTCATCTTTCTTGCCCTCCATCTTGGTTGTGGGTTTAACTAGCAACTTTAGCTAGCGAGGTTTTTAAATGATTTCTTTTGTGCTTCGTGCCATTCTGCTCTGATTCGTTCATGGCTTTTAGGTTCGTCGATATCAACGAATAAGACAGTATTCTTGCTGTCATACATTGGGACTGACTTCTTTGGTTTGTGGATCCGATTGGGTAAAACTGTTTCGTTCTTTTTAAGCTTTACGTGTCCTTTCTGCATGCCGGTTTGGTCGATGACGGAAACATCTTTTTTCTTCTTCGTTGGCTGTGGCTTTAGCTTTGGTTTCTTGACTTCCTTAGCTGGATTATCTTTTCGATGTTCTCGGAAACGAAGGCTCTTAAACTGTGGCGCTAGTGGATGGTCAGCCGTCAGCTTATGGACCCAACTTTGATTGACTCCATATTTTTCTGCTACTTCACCTCTTGACATAGTCAATCTGTCTTTAGCCATATCGTCAGCGAGTTTCTTTTGGTTCAAAGCGTTCTGTTCGGTGATGGTTAACTCTCCGCGTCTGTGTCTAGCTACATGTCTAGCAACTGTAATACGAGATACACCTGTCTTAGTTACTATTTCATGTATCTTTAAGCCCTGATCGCATAATTGAGTTATCAAGGCTTTGCTTTCCTGTGGTATTTTTCGTGCCATGGTGTTAAGTGATTAAGAAGTCCTTATTGCGTATTCCTCAATAGTTTCGAAATCGTGTCCTAGAGGTTTAGAGCACTCAGGACAGTATTCTTCGTAAGTAGGTGGGGTAGAGTAGTCGCCAGAGCAAAACTCTTTGACGATAGTCTTGTCATAGTCTATGACCCAACGGCAATTGCTGCAGACCTCTACTCGCTCCTTCGGGTAGTCACGCTCTATACATTCGATTTCTTCCGTATCGAAGTGGTCGATTAGTCTATATTCGGTGCTCATAAGGACTTCTGTTTTTGGGGTTAATTAATTTTGTTTCTACTAAAAGAAAAGCCTTCGCGAATAGCGAAGGCTGAATCTTCTGTTATCTTATTGTGGCAGTTCCTGCATAGGGGGAGCCAATATTCAATCTTGTTAAGGTTTATCCCCCTGGATTTCATATGATGGACATCAGTAGTTAAGTGAGTGCATCCATTTAATTTTGCTTTGCAGTAGGGGTAATCCTCTTTGAATTTCTTAGCAAGTTTGTAGTAAATCCTATCTTCTTTTATTCCTTTTTTGGATCGTTTGGGAATAGGTGTGTTTTTCTTTTGGATAGGCTTTTTGGGTTTGGACTTCCAATAGCAACTCTGACATTTCTTTTTGGCATAGACTAACCTTAGCTGATTACATTCTATGCAAGACATGATTTTCCTATTTATCATGCCCTCTTGTCGAATCTTCAATAAATTTCTTTCGCATTCGCAGGATGGTGAGTCTTGATGGTCGAGAAATACGGTGAATCTGATAGATGCCAACAGCGTATGGATAATTAGCCATCCAGATATCTTTGCTTCCAAGGAAAGCACCAAAATTATTATAGTTGGAGAAGCTATGTTCATCCATAAGATTATTGATCACGCTGTCATGGATAGGGCAATAAGGATAGTTCATGAACCAAAACGACGGCCTGAATATAAACTGCAGGTTTAGAAAGAACTTTTTCATTTCAATTAAGTGTTAAAGTGTAATAATTTCTACTTCTGTTTTAGGTGTTCCATCTGTGTAGACTTTCAAAGCTTCTGTTAAGCATATACAGCTATCATCTTTCCAATAGACTGTGTTTAAAGCGTCACAAACGAATTTTATTAAATTATCTATATCAGGTCGAGCAGTATGATAATTGGGTGCTGTAGCCTTTAAAACCATGCTATTTTTACCCGTTCCGTAGTGTGACTTAGGTCGTTGAAAGCTGAAAGTAATTTTTAGATGGAGCGGTTGATCGAGTGGGGTAGGCGGTGCGTTCTTCTTGACTTGCCAAAGGAAGTCGCTTTTGTCGTCTTTGCTAGGGTCGTAGTTGAAGCCTTTCCCCATCCTGTGACGTTTTAAGGCTTTCGGTTCCCCTAGTACTTCAAATTGAATCATAGGCGCTTGTTTCTTAAAATTTCAAGTGATTCGTTAACTGTTAATGGCTTAGCATTCATATATCCTAATCCTAGACCAGACGTAATGAATGGAGCTGTCTTTGAATGGTCGATATCTACTAATTCGGAAATGAAGAATACCTTTTCGTTCTTGTTCCAAAACTTGTAGAACCATCTGTTTTTAGGTGGTGATTTCATCGTTCAATAAATCTTTGATTTCTGTTTCCATTTCGATTAGGTTATCGAAATATCTCTTTAGCGCGATTCGTTCCGATTCGTTCCGGAGTAGATATTGAAGATCATTTTCTTTTACTGCCTTGGCGGTTTTGCGAGCACATTCGATCTTATCGGGTGTTTCTTCTATAGCTCTTTTTAGGAAGTCTACAATTCTTCGGTTTTCGTGCCTTTCATTAAGATTAGTGTCGCTCTGCTTCTCCTGTAAAATCTTATGCATAGCATCGTAGTACAGTTCGAATTTCACATCATTTGTAAAATGAATTAAGTCAAAATCTTTAACAGCAAACCGGTACAGGTAAACAGCGGTGACAGGAATTTGTCCTGTATTTTTATACTTCTCAAATCCAGCAATTAAATCAATCTTTGCTTGCGCTTTTTGCTCTTCCAAAGTTGGTATTTGTCTTTCCGGTTCCTTAGCCTTAACCTGCTTTGCGATTTCAGCCCGTTTTTCTGACGCGTGGTGAGCTTTTAGAAACTTTATGACACTAACTACCGATAACCCAAAATAGTCGCCGTAATCGCCTAAAACACCTTTGTTTATTGCGATGGGTATTTCTGATAATCGAATGTTAGGAACGTTCTTTTTAATTTCGAGTGCTATTCCGTCAAACAGGTGTGATAACTTCGCTTCATCCTGCGCAAATCCTAAGTCTTTATTCGCTTTGATTAGGGCGGGTAAAACAGCTTTGTCAATATCTAATTCCTCACTCTCGCGGGCTAGGGGAGAGTCGAACATTTCAACGCATAGTTCCAACCGTTGGAGCGCGCTGTATTTCTCAACTCTAGTTAATCCTGTCTCCATATTTTTTTTGAATTGATTCGAAGGCTATCTGCTCCGGGGTTTTCTTTGGGGCATCCTTCGATTGGTTTTCTACTTTGGGTTTTCTACCTTGTCGGATCTCCGAGGTAACCCATGAATTGAAGTAGCGTTTAAACTCCTGTTCCGTTTCCTCTTCTTTCCCTGCTCCGAGAAGGTGCAGCTCGAACGCGTCAAGCCACACAAGCGCGGCACCTGGGAGAAGTTGATTTTTTTTAGAAATAGTATTGAGCCATTCGGAGTGATTCGCGCAACCTTCTTTTAATTTTTTAATTGGTTGTTTACCGAAATTAAAAATAGTTGGTGTGTGAGTTTTTATATCATTCACTTTACTTTCTCTTTCTATTTCACTTTCTATTTCTCTTTCTCTTTCTAAAGGTGGGTTTTTTTGGGTTTCCAAATTGGGTTTTTTGGGTTTTTCATCCTTTGGTGGTCGACCTCCTTTTTTGCCATTCTCCCTGTTGGCTTTTTGCTTTCGTAGTCGGGAATTAACGGAAATATGAGTGTATTCATTTTCGGATATTTCGAACTTTTCTACAACCTGATTCCAGTCGCCATCATCAACTTTCATGCGTATTCGATTTTCAAAATGAGACTTATTTGTTTTCATAGTCCCACCGTTGGAATACATTAAAAAAAGGCACTCTAAATAGATGTACCTTTGAGTAGGGGAAAATTCAAAGAAGGTATCACTAAACCACCAATCTTTTGGGTAAAAAGTGAATCCTAATTGTGACATAAACGTATATTTGTTTAATAAGCCTTTGCTCTAATTTCTCGACTATAGCCGATGATCTTAGTTACTACTTTGTTAGTATCTACTTTTGAGAGTATTCCTTGAATACCCATGTCTTTGCAAGCGTTTAAAGCTTCTATAGCTTTTTCTTCATTGCTGAATCGTAGCGTTACTAAGGAATACTCAGGGGCTACTAAACGAAAAGGCTTAGTAAAGTCTTCTTCACTAAGCCAGTTTTTATAAATGTTTTTCATTGTTATTTTTGGTTTTCGAAATCGTCATTCATCTTCCGGAGGTAATCGGTACCCTTTAAACCGAAATTCCGCATCAATCTGTAGACCTCATAAGCGTGATCTCCTTGCATCTGATCTTCAAACTCGATTTTCATAGCGATGATTGGAGATACTAATTGACGAAGTCGTTTACCGCTACTTTCCATTCCTTTTAACACTGTGTTAACACGAATAGATACTTCGGGCATTTTAAGGTCTTTTAAGCCTAGTGTGAAGCATGTATGCATCAATTCGATAGATATGTCCGCTAATGCTAAATGAAGTCGTACATGCGATCGTAAGCGTTCGCGTTCCTGTTGTATGAACGCATTTTGCGAAACTTGTTCCGGGGTTAACATCTTTTTTATCTTCATTCTGTAATTTCGGTTAGCTCATTTTGGAGGGATTGAATTTTAGCAGAAATAAGCTTAGCCCTTACCATTTTACTATCGAGGTTAGGGATATGCTTTTCGATAAGTTCTGTTAAGTCCTGGAGAATCTCTGCAGCATACATTCCTTTAAATCCAGGTCGTGTTGTGACGAGTATATTATCGTCCGCGAATACCGATAAAGAGAAGTGTTCGTCCCCCAAAAATTCGTGATCTAAACATATTTCTCTTTCCGTAATAGAAATTGTGGTCCTATTTGGAAGTGAAATACGAAAGGGGGCAGATATCAATTGCTGGTAGGGGATAAGCTCTTTAACAAGTATATCCGCTATTTTTTCCGTTAAGTTCATATTCTATTTATTATTCGGGGATCTGATAATCAAGATATACAGCGCATATCCTGATAATATCCTCGATGTAGTTAGAAAATTGGGTTGTTGTTAAATCCTTTGTGGATGGAGTATTAAGAAGCGTTTTCCAGAACTTATGTACTAATTCTGGGTGCGAAAACCTTTCTTTCTCCCATCCTGCGTAAAGGAGAGCATTAGAGGAATGAGGTATTAATACTCCCCAGTAGTATTTATTGTGATCCGTCGATCGTTTGTTTTCCATCAAGCAATCGAATTAAGGTGTTATAATATACTTGCTTCATCACCGGGTCAACCTCTTTATAGAGCTTCTCGGCGTAGTACTTTGTAATATCGCTAGTGTGGCTTATCGATGGGGTATATCCCGTTGTGGCTTCTGTATTCATATGATTTTAACCAGCTATTAGTACTTAGACAATCCTCGAAATCCTCACATAGTCGCTTAAACTCAGATTTACCGTAATCAATTAGGGATTCCATTAAAAGATGAACAGAAACATTCCCTTTTTTATCCACAGCAATGATGTAATAATCTTTATCCTCAGCTAATGCTTTGAGGTACATACCTCCCTGCAGCCATAAGCATCGGCTCAGGATTTCCCTTTGAACTTTTTTAGGGTCAGCATCTGGCATTGACTTAAGGTCGAAAACATAATCTTCACCCTCTCCGTCGAGAAATGATAGAAATTTGAATCCGTACATTTCCCAATCAATTCGTTTTTCCCTTGCGATCGTTCCGTCAATAAGAGCCTTGCTCTGTTCATTTGACAAGACCGAAATAGCCATTTCAATTGCCTGATTGTATATGGTTGAAGAAATGATCGTTTTGCCGTTTGACGACTCCAAGAACTCTGCGTAGATCGCTTTGCCTTCCTTCGTTCTTCGGTCGCACTCTGGGGCGGTTGCATATTCTTTATCGAACTTGTGCGGCTCTAAAACTAATGTGTGTAGCACTCTTCCTAGAAGGATGCTATCTGTGTCCTCATTTCCAAAAAGTTTATAATCGATAAAGTGTTTTGGAGACTTCCTGAAATTTGAAAGTGATGAATATGAGAGATAGAGCTCTCCATTGCTGAATTTTTCTTGCAGTGTTGTTACATACGATTCCTTGATCGCTATGTAATCAGGGTTAAGTTCAAATACGTTCATTACTGTTTAGGTTTTAGTTCGGTTTTACGTTTGGTTAAAGTGTCCGTGAAATCCTTATCAGCGTGTAGATGTTGGTTCCTGTTAAAAATAGCTGTCAACTGCTCTATTGTTTGAGCATTTTTTATTAAAGTTTTAGCCTTTGCGATTGTGATCGGCTTATCATCTTCATCAGTAGGGGTAGACTTACTATCTGGATTATCGATATCATCTTCATCAGTAGGGATGTGGAAGTATTTGAGAAGAAAATAACGTTCTGCGTAAGTGAGTGCACTGCCGACGCCCTTATCCCAATCATTTTGGCCATTGGCCCCGAATAGGTTTTCGTCTTTTTCTCCGGTTTCTACATCCACCCATGTAAATTTCATTTGGAGTTTTGACAGTATTTCTACCTTTTGATGCCCTTTCGCTGTTAAGTAATCCTGACGTACGTTCTCAATTGATAAAACCTCTTGCTTCAATATTAGCCCCAACTCGTTCATTAACGGCTTGATATTACCTAACACCTTCGACCCGGTTACGTAAGCATATCCATTTGGGTTGTATTGAGATTTGGTGTCTTTGTCCTTGCCTAGTCCGTTGATCCGCTTTTGAATCTCCAGGAGTTTCTTGTATATACTCATTACTGCTTTATTTTGGTGAGTTAATCAATTCATGTAAGTAGACAAATAGGAGAGGAAGGCAAGCGACGAACATTATCATCAAAAACACGCCTAATCCTATGATGAACTGTCTGAATACAAATCTTAAAGTATCCTTATCATTTACTCCTAAATAAAAAAGCCGCCCTATTAGAGCGACCATTACTGAAATCCATCTTTCTAAAAGTGGATGTAGTGTTTCTTTCTGTTGGTGCATAGGTTTAATAGTCTAAGTGGTTTAAATGGTGAAATGATTTTTGACTTAAATCGATTATTTTCTTGTGAGAGAAATAGATCCGGCTATTCTTGCCGTTTTGGCTTACGGGTTTTAAAAGTCCGGCTTTAATCCATTTCTTAATCCTTTGTTCTCCATATAGCCTTTCAGCTTCCAATCTCGATAGTTGCGGCTTTGAAAGAGTGATGTCTATTTTATCTTTGGCAATAATGGAGTTGACTACAGCAGTTAAGTCTTGCAGTGTCAGTTGAAATACTGTCTTTTCCATATTTGAAATGTTTACTTATTTAGCTGTTTCATCGTTTCCGAATCGTCAGATAGCGTACACACGCTATTACAGCTTATTTATGCCCGTGGTACTATTTCAAACCTTAGGGTATTGGTTGAACCATGCTATTTGCAAGGACGCTGCGTTAATCCTACAGCCCGGAACGATTGGTTTGCCATCGCTACCTCGTGTATTTCGCTACAGTAAGCGAGAATCTTCAAAAGGGATTCTTTGACCTCATTGGTCCCGATCAAGGTTTCGAGCCTTACTGCCTATAGCTTATCGGGAAATTTTAAACATGGCTCACGCCTGAACAAGTTGTTTTTAAACTTGTAACTACTTGATTTTCAATGTGTGTTACGCTACTTCTTTACTTAGGAAGTGGTTTATAAAATATTGTTGCCCTTTACCTGTAACTTTTGGAGTTTGGGTGGTCACTAGGATTCCCCCGTTACCAGTTCTTGTGCCTTTTTTAATATCAAATAATCCTTGTTCAATGAATCTTTGCGCAGGAAGGTTGTAGTTTTCTCCTGACTTACCTAGATACCCTTTTTCTCGTAGATATGAGAACAGTCTCTTTTCTCCGATTTCATACCCATTTTGAGTAATTATTTTTGCTAATTGACCAATAAGACAAGATGATGTTGATCCTATCATAGCCATTGCGAAAGCCACTTGAGGAGCTTGTTCTTTGAGTTTGGTTTCCGCTTCAATTCTCTTAGCTTGTTCATCAGCCCAATTTTGAGCTAACTGTAAAACAGTATTCGGGTTTGAGAAGTCAATTGATGCTTTCTGAGATTCCAGTTCCTCCCACCGCCTATTAATCTTGATACGAAGCTCGATGTTATATCCCGTCATTAAGTCGATGGTTTGCATTTTTGTCAACTCATAACATCTGTGTTTTTGCTGGCCTGTGGTGTGAAGAGTGTAATACCCCTGTCCAACTTTGGACATGCCTAGTTTCTCGTAGTTATCATTTAGTTTGTCAATATCTCTAAGGACATGTTGATGATTTTTCCCTGTCAGTTCCGCAATCTCACGGCTTGACATTGTTTGTTGGATGTTTGTTAGTTGATTCATTACTCGGCCCTCATAATAATGGTTACACCTTCTTTGAATTTAGATTGCATCACTACAATGTGACGGTCTGGGAATATTCGTTTGAATACAGCTTGCTCTCTCCGGAGGTAATTAATCGATCTGCTGTCTTCAACTCGACCTCCAACAGATAGTGTTTCAAAAAGCTTTGTAGCAGAAATGCTACGATTTGTAGTAGTTTCCATAAAATTATAACTAAAATATTTTATAATATGGTTATATATAACTACCTTTGCTCTGTCAAGAATAATTAAGTAGTGTTAAACCATTACAAATATAAGTAAATTATAAGTAACCGCAATAGTTATAAGTTATATTTTACTTATAAATTTGTATATCATTGATAATCAATGACAAAAAATGATAAGTTTAAGTTTGTTAGAAAAAATAATAGACTTACTCAGGCGCAGATGGCGACTCTATTAGAGGTTAAGCAACCTTTTATCGTAGCAATTGAAAAGGGGTTGTCTCAATTGCCTTATGAAAAAGCTGAGATTATAGCATCTAAATTTGATATAGATATTGAGTGGCTTTTGTCAGATGATGTTGCGCCAAAACCAAAACAAGAAATTACACCTATACCGTATGAAGATTATATGATGGTTGAATATGTCGACTTATCAGCGAGCGCGGGGATGCTTGGGGGATCCAATGTGGATGTATTACCCGACTCGAAAAAGCGGTTAGTTCCTAGGGAATTTGAAAAAGGAAATTATTTAGTTGTTCGTGTTAATGGGGATAGCATGACCGACGGGACCGATATTTCAATTCCTGACGGCGTAGAGATTTTAGTAAAAGAGTATGTCCTTGAAAACGGGGATAAGTTGCCAATTAGAGGGAATCTCTTTGTAGTAGTGTCAAGGGACGGAAATGTCTTTAAGCAGATCGTTGAGCACAACACCGAATTAGGATATATTAAATGTCATTCTTACAATCCTAAGTATGAAGATTACATAATTCCCATGGATGATGTTTTCCAAATATTTATTTACCGTAAAATAGTAGGATATAGACCAAATATTCCTGAAATTAGTTAAACTATAAACCAATTATTATGGAATTTAAAGATCAACTGTTACAATTTACAAAAAGAGTAGAAAGATTGCTTCCACAAATTAAGACAGAGGAGGCAACTAAGACGTCGTTAATATTACCTTTTATAGGTATCTTGGGGTACGACGTATTTGATCCATTTGAAGTGAATCCAGAGTTTATCGCCGATATCGGTATTAAGAAAGGCGAGAAAGTGGATTATGCCATTTTGAAAGATGGGGCGCCAATTATTTTGATTGAATGCAAACACTACACTGAAGATTTGAATCCGCACAACTCTCAGTTATTCCGCTATTTTCACACTACCAGCGCGAAATTTGGGTTACTAACCAACGGCATGGAATATAGGTTCTATACCGATTTGGTGACTCCGAACAAGATGGACGAGAAGCCATTTTTTGAGTTTTCACTGGACAACATAAAAGATGTAGAGATAAACGAACTACGAAAGTTTCATAAGACTATTTTTGATCTGGATTCTATTTCGAGTGCAGCAAGCGATCTGAAACACATTAATGAACTCAAGGTCCTTATCCAAAATGAAATATCTAATCCAAATGAGGAGTTTGTGAGATATTTTGCTAAGCAAGTGCATTCCGGACCTGTAACTAGTAAAATCGTTGATCAGTTTTCGGGGTTAACTAAACGGGTTTTTTCTCAAATTATTAATGATCAAATAAATTCGAGACTAACTAGTGCTCTTAAAAAACAGGAAGAGAGCGAGACACTAGAAGTTGAAGTCCCTGAAAAACCGTTGGTGGAAACCACTCAGGATGAAATGGACGGTTATTTAATTATTAAAGCTATTCTTAGAGAAGAGGTAGATATCTCAAGGATATTTTTAAGAGATACACAATCATATTGTGGTATTATTCTGGATGATAATAACAGGAAACCAATATGTAGGTTTTATTTCGGGGAGAATAAAATGAGAATTGGTTTATTTGACTCGTCTAAGAAAGAAGTTAGACACGATATTTCAAATTTGGATGAGATATTTAAATTCGCGAAAGAGATTAAAGACACTATCAACTATTATTAATGAAACATTTTCTTGTTCTATTTTTTTTAATCCCCGCGCTGTCATTCGCTCAGTTAAAAGCTGGAGATTTTTATGTTACAGATGAAGGTCGTGTAAACTGGCAAAAGGTTTACGAAAATGAGAATATTTCATTCGATGATTTGATAAATACAGTTAAAGCTAACCGAGTATTTTCAGATATTCAAGTATTCGAAGATAAAATAACATTCTTAGGTGACAGAATTAAAACAGATCCTACAGCGTTGGGATTTTCAAGAATGAGCACGTCGTTCTACGCGCTAGGAGATATTAGAGCATATTTTACGATCGATTACAAACCAGGTAGATATCGAATTACTGCAATTAATATCGCTTCGAAATCTCCGGTAATTCATTTGGGAAATCCAGTGTATGCGCAAGATCCGGAAACATGGCAGTACTCTCCCATAGAGGAATCAGTTGGGAATGGGAAAGGGTTGAAGAAAGGTTTCATTAAAAAAGAAAGCATCATAATGGGTAAAGCCATTGAAAAGGAATTTCAAATCATGAAACAAACGACTAACGATGATTGGTAGTGGTTTTACTGATACTTTACTGAAAAATATATCGAATGTTATAAAACATTGAATAACAACTCATTGCAAATATATTAACTTTATAATTGGTTAATAGTTAGGGATGTAATTGCCAGATTGCATCCCTTTCTCTTTTTAATACCTTTGAACCTATCGCAATTCTTGAAATTAGTTTCTATAGTCCCAAAAACACGGCTTCATCAAACCTACTTACAAAAATAAACTAGGAGTGTAATTTTATGCTTTTGTGATATTTTATTTTTTTAGACTAGTTTGTTGTAAGATTTTCACTACGATATAGTAATTAATAAAAAGTTTGTAAAAAATATTCCATTTAAGCAGTTAGTTTTGCGACTCACACTAATTTGAAATATGAATTTTAACTACGAACCACCTAGGCTTGTCGTAAGTATAGTTTGTCATGAGCATTCTATAGCAACAGGTTCTGCTACCGCCACATTTATTGGTTCTTCTGCTACGAATTCGCCGGATGTTGAAGCTTGGAATGTCACGCCAAATGACGCAAATGATAATCCGCATGTATTGGGGGTCGAAAACTGGTAAGCCTATTTAATTTAACTATTGTAAAAATGAAATCATATTTACTTTTCATCCCACTATTCGTATTATTTTTTTCCTGTAAAAAAGAAACTATTTCGGATCAGTCTGCTGCCGGGACAAAGGTGTCATTCACTGTGGAGGGCGAGACAGAATTGGAAGGTGCAGAAGCTGAGAGCCCGGTTAGTGTTTCAAACACAGGCATGCTAAAATCTAATAGTCAATCCCTTTTTCAATCGAAAGATACCTTGATTCGAGGAGATGAGTTTGACAGCTACATTTTAACCGAAGAATTCGGTGGAAACTCGACGAAAAATATCAAAGTAAAAGAGTCGAAATCATCCATTGAAAAATATGCGGTAGCCCCGGTATATCCCGATTCTTACATCCCTGCCGGGTTCCCAACAGGGAGACAGCTTACAGCAGGGGTAACCTTCAGAGTATTGGTTTACGATAGTAATGGTCAATTCGTTGAATCTGTCGATGGGGTTGCCGGTAGT
This sequence comes from Sphingobacterium sp. UBA2700, assembly GCA_002354335.1. GTDB lineage: Bacteria > Bacteroidota > Bacteroidia > Sphingobacteriales > Sphingobacteriaceae > Sphingobacterium. The sequence continues at coordinate 137,249 of DELI01000027.1, forward strand.
AGCACTCTCCCAGTGGCGTCTAATCTACAGCAAGGAAAAACGTATAGTTGGTATGCTTATTCCTATTACGCAACAGATCCGCTACCAGCGCTTTCTCAGGCTAGTCTAGCGAATCCGCAGTTCAACGTAGAGAATGAAGACTTTTTGTATGCTTCTGGAACCTTTACAACAGCAACTTCAACAACTCAAACAACCAATACGGACGTTAAGATTACATTTAAGCATGCCATGGCTATGGTGGGTTTTTCAGTAAACTTATCAAGTTTTAATGGTAAAGTAAATCACGCCGCTTATCTTGGAAATGCTACACCACGCCCCTATATTCGCGTTGCGGCAAATACGCTTAAAAAAGGAGTCTTTAATTTGAAAAATGGAGCGTTTTCGCAAAAGGAGTTAATAGCGACATCCGTTAATGCTGTAGCACGCAACAATTACGCGTTTACACCATCATATCCGAATACCTCGTATCAAGGCTTCTTTTTCACCGTTCCTGATGGCGATTTGGACTATATCAGTAATTTTAATACCAGCATAGAAACCTGGACAATTTTAGACCGGCCATCGGCTCCTAAAGTGTTCAATAAAACCTATACGCATAAGGTAAGATCGGGACGCGGAAAATACACCAGCATTTCAATTTATGCGCTCGATAATGGTATAGCAGTACCTTCTTCCAATGGAAATACGAATTGGTCAAGAGGAGATGTTTATTACGATGATTCACAGGGCTTCGCCGGCAACGAAGGTCTAACTAGATTCCAACATAGAAACCATGAGGCATCTATGACCTATCAAAGCACGTTCTTGCCTTATGGTGTTACTTCTCCTGTTGCATCTTATGGAGAATCAGTCGCAAAATATGGTAGCACCTATTATAGGTTTAATAATCTTTATCCGCTTAAGGGAGTGATAGAGAATTATTCAGGGAATCCATGCCAAAGCTTATCACCGGGCGGCAGCGTCTTGAACGACAAGTGGCGTTATCCAACAGTCGCGCAGGGTAGAGCGCTAGCACAATATATCAACGATTATGCCAGCACTGGACGCATAAGCCATACATTTAATGAAGCAACAAAATCGATCGTGCTTACCGTGAACACGAACGGCCAATCGTCACCAGACCAATGGTCGGAGCGTCTTTCTTTTGAAATGAAAGGCTACGCAGCTTATAATTCCACAACTAACACCCATAGCATTGCTCAACCTACTGTAACTTCAACAGCTCAATCCGGCTCAGTCTATATTTGGTTATCTCCGGTGTCGGGCGTTACTGGACATAGGGCATACCTCGAATTGAAAGTTAATTCTGCAGCGAGTCCTAAGTTTAGCGCAAAAATTTATCGTAATGATATCTCATCACCTTCAGGAATAGATTATCCAATTCCAAGTACATTTACAACAGATGACGGTTTAATTGTGCGATGCGTAAGAAATTACTAGTCTAAATCGATATTCATAATAACGTTGTTCATGGTCGCGAGAAAAATCATGTGCGAAAAGAGTAAGAAGCTACCCGATTGGGTAGCTTTTTATGCTTATTAACTATTTGGTATTCTTATTGTTGCAAGGAAATGGTTTGCGTAATTTTAATCTGCTCTTTAGAACATGAACGTAGCATGATGAAGACTTCGGCGAGTCACAACTCATTTACTCCCCTTTTACAACCCTTTCATACCCAATTGAGAGCGGTTCTGATTGGGTTATACATTGGGTTTGAAAGGGCTTTGAAAGGGGATTATACTATTGAAGTCTGCTCGAAAAATTATTTTAGTTAAAAAGTGTTAAGACGGGTTGACGTATTTAATCCTATAGTATATTTGGCGTCGATATGAGAGCGATAATCACACTTATTCTTTTCTTTTTCTTTCTCCTGATCCGGAGTGGAAATAGTCATGAGGTAATGAGCGACTCCTATCGTCCTGCAACCAGTTTCATGCAACATCATGATGCGCAGGATTTGAAAGTAAAATCACAAACTTCCACGCAGCAGCAGATTAGTTCTTCGAAATCCAACACACATCAGGGCTCTGATGAACATCATGTTTTGGGCGATGAGAATGAAGACAGCTATAGTCTTACCGATCTTCAGTTGCAGATGGCGATGTTTGCCAGCTTAGTTTGTTTTACTTTTATTGTTTTTCAGTTCGGCCGTAAACCCGATGTCTTACCTCGGACATCGTTCAGTCTGAACTATAATACCCCCCTATATCTTACCAAGCGTAGCTTATTGATTTAAGCTCGACGATTTCCGTTTTTCTGCAATTTCTTCTGCCGGAATGGGAATGGTATGCTTTAAAATACCCTCATTTATTTGGATAAGCTAATTTCAGGACGGAAATCAACCCTATATGAAAGCAATTCTGCTTTCTAAAATCAAAATTAGTTTACCCCCTATATTGTTTTTAAAATGAAGAGAGTATTGATGCTCATGGGCTTGGCGGCAACGTTAGGTCAAGTCGCTTGTTCCCACAAGAAAGAGGAACACAAAGATGAAGAGAAGTTTACCGTGACTTCTGCTATGATGATGGACACTTGCTTTACCAAGGAGTATGTGTCGCAGATTAAATCTGTGCGGAACATTGAAATTCGCGCGCTAGAAAAAGGTTATCTGGAACAGATTTATGTGGATGAAGGGCAGTCGGTTCGCAAAGGGCAATTGTTGTTCCGTATTATGCCTAGAATGTATGAAGCGGAATACAAAAAGGCGATGGCTGAAGTAGATTTGGCCTCTATTGAGATGGAAAACACAAGGAATTTGGCCGAAAAGAATGTTGTCTCGCCAAATGAGTTAGCCATGTCTAAAGCGAAATTAGAGAAAGCGAAGGCTGAGTCGGCGATTGCTAAACTTCACCTTTCCTTTACGGAAGTACGCGCGCCGTTCGATGGTACAATCGACCGTATACCATTGAAATTAGGAAGCCTGGTGGATGAGGGCGAGTTGCTCACCAGTCTTTCCGACAACAGCCAGATGTTTGCTTATTTCAATGTTTCCGAACCGGAGTACCTCGATTATCAGCAGCATGTAGCCGACCGCGGCGATCGCCATGTTTCTTTGCTGTTAGCAAATAATCAGCCTTTAGATGCAAAAGGTGTTGTCGAAACTATTGAAGGTGAGTTCGATAGCGAGACCGGGAATATTGCTTTCCGTGCGCGATTCCCCAATCCGAATAAGTTGTTGCGGAACGGCGAAACAGGAAAAGTGCAGATGACGGTGCCTATGAAGAATGCGATGATCATTCCTCAGAAGGCGACCTATGAATTGCAGGACAAGAAGTATGTGTATTTGGTGGATAAACAGGGCAAAGTCATGTCCAAGCAAATCAAGATTGGTTCGAGTCTGCAAGATTTATATGTGGTTAGCGCTGGGCTTTCTGCCAATGATCAGTTTCTCTTAGAAGGCATTCAGAAAGTGAATGATGACGATCAGATTAAATTCTCAGTTGTTCGTCCGCATGATGCGATTTCGAATTTGAAGTTAAAAACCGAATAATCCATCGTAATACGAAGACAGTATGTTTACTAGATTTATAAATAGACCGGTATTATCGATCGTTATATCGCTTATTATCGTGTTCTTAGGGGTGCTTGCGATGACCCAACTTCCGGTTACTCAATTTCCTTCAATTTCTCCACCGAAGGTGACTATTACCGCGGAATATCCTGGAGCGAATGGCGAATTGATGATCAAATCGGTTATCATTCCTTTGGAACGCGCGATCAACGGGGTGCCGGGGATGAAATACATGACCTCGGATGCCGGAAATGACGGGGAGGCCAGTATTCAGGTGGTCTTTAACTTGGGGACGGATCCGAATCAGGCATCGTTAAATGTGCAGAATAGGGTGGCCTCGGTCGTGAATAAGCTTCCGCCAATCGTTGTTCGTGAGGGGGTGAAGATTACGCGTGAGGAGTCGAACATGTTGATGTATATTAACTTATATTCTGAAGAGGAGAGCCTAGGCGGCAATTTTATGTATAACTACGCCGATATCAATATCATGTCGGAGTTGAAGCGTGTGAATGGGGTCGGTGTGGCTGACATCTTGGGTAACCGGGAATATGCGATGCGTATTTGGTTAAAGCCCGACCGGATGACCGCCTATAAGATTTCTGCAGAGGAAGTCATGAAGGCGCTAGAAGAGCAAAGTTTAGAAGCTTCGCCGGGTCGTGCGGGGGAGTCCTCAGGTATCAAATCGCAATCCTTTGAATATGTATTGAAATATTCCGGACGCTTCACGACGGAGGCGGAATACGGGAATATTGTTTTACGAGCGAGTCCGAACGGCGAATTGTTGCGTTTGAAAGATGTTGCCGATGTGCATTTTGGTTCAGCTATGTACGATATCTACTCGACCTTAGATGGTAAGCCTTCCGCGGCGATTGTATTAAAACAATCTTACGGTAGTAATGCTTCGCAGGTTATCAAAGACGTAAAAGCAAAAATGGAAGAGCTGAAAGGTTCCTTTCCAAAAGGATTGAAATATGAAATTTCTTACGACGTATCTAAATTTTTGGATGCCTCAATCGAGAAAGTGATCCACACCTTAGTTGAAGCATTTATATTGGTTGCCATCGTAGTATTCCTTTTCTTGGGAGATTGGCGATCGACATTGATTCCAGCGATGGCCGTCCCGGTTTCCTTAGTGGGATCGTTTATGTTTATGCAGTTCTTTGGCATTACCATCAACCTGATTACCCTGTTTGCATTGGTGCTTGCCATCGGGGTAGTGGTTGATGATGCCATCGTCGTCATCGAGGCCGTCCATAAAAAGATGGAGGAGGATCATATTTCAGCGTATAAGGCGACGAAACGGGCAATGGGCGAAATCGCTGGGGCTATCATTGCAATTACATTTTTGATGGCAGCGGTATTTATTCCTGTCGCTTTTATGTCCGGACCTGTCGGCATTTTCTATCGTCAGTTCTCTATTACGATGGCGACATCGATTATACTTTCCGGTATCGTCGCATTGACATTAACGCCAGCCCTTTGTGCAATCTTATTGAAGAATAATCATGGGAAACCGAAGAAGAAATCCGTCGTTGACAAGTTCTTAGACTCTTTCAATCGTGGGTTTGATAAGATGTCGAACCGCTATATCGCGATCCTTCAAAAGATTGTGAACAAGCGTGCGCTGACCTTTATGATATTGACAGGTTTTTGTATTGGAGTTTATTTCTTGAATAACAGTGTTCCTTCAGGTTTTATTCCTAATGAGGATCAGGGGATGATCTATGCCATTATCCAAACCCCTCCGGGTTCGACTTTGGAGCGCACAAATGCGGTTGCAAGAAGATTGCAGGAAGAGTCAGAGCATATAGACGGTGTGTCTTCAGTTTCTTCCCTAGCAGGCTATGAGATTCTCACAGAGGGTACAGGCGCGAATACGGGTACCTGTTTGATCAATTTGAAGGATTGGAACGAGCGTAAGGAATCGGCGACCGAGATTATCGAACAGTTGGAAGAAGTAGCGAAGGAAATTCCGGGCGCTACGATTGAGTTCTTTGGTCCACCGGCAGTTCCGGGCTATGGTGCTGCCGGAGGTTTTGAATTGCGCCTATTGGACAAGAATGGTTCAAACGATTTCAAAAGGATGGAAGAGGTGAGCAAAGATTTCGTCAAAGAATTGAGCAAACGCCCTGAATTGGCGTCGGTATTTACATTCTACAGTGCTTCCTTCCCGCAATATATGCTACGAATCGATAATGATATTGCGCAGCAAAAAGGAGTCTCTATCGACAATGCAATGAATACGCTTTCGACTTTGGTCGGTAGTAACTACGAAACCAACTTCATCAAATACGACCGACAGTATAAGGTTATGGTGCAGGCGCTGCCGCAATACCGGGCATTACCGGAGGATATTTTGAAGCTGTATGTGAAGAATGATCAGGGTGAAATGGTTCCGTTTTCTGCTTTCATGCATATGGAGCGCGTTTATGGTCTATCAGAGATTACGCGCCATAATATGTATATGGCTTCGGAGATTTCGGGTTCGCCGGCACAAGGTTATAGTAGCGGCCAGGCGATCCAGGTGATCAATGAAGTGGCGGCTAAATCGCTTCCGAAGGGTTATGGTATTGATTGGGCTGGTATATCGAAGGATGAGGTATCTCGAGGAAATGAAGCCATCTATATTTTCTTGATCTGTTTGGGTTTCGTGTACCTGATTCTGGCCGCACAATATGAGAGTTTTATCTTGCCGTTTTCGGTCATCCTATCCTTGCCTGTAGGGATATTCGGGGCCTATCTACTGTTGCAGCTATTGGGCTTGGAGAACAACATCTATGCGCAGGTGGCGCTGGTGATGTTGATTGGTCTACTGGGTAAGAATGCGGTATTGATTGTTGAATTTGCGGCGCAGAAGCATGCCGAGGGGATGACGGTTTTAGAATCGGCAATGGAAGGGGCAAGAGTTCGTTTTCGACCAATTTTGATGACATCCTTTGCCTTCATCGCGGGTCTAATACCCTTGGTGATGGCGACTGGTCCTGGGGCTATCGGTAACCGTACAATTGGTACGGCTGCTGCGGGCGGTATGCTATTCGGGACCGTATTTGGCGTGCTGATTATTCCGGGCTTGTATTTCATCTTTGGAACCATCGCATTTAAAAGAAAGCTAATCAAACAGGAAGAAGAAGGACCATTAACAGAAGAGATTTATGACAACAAATAACTATTCCTGGAAAGGCTGGGCAGCGATTGCTGCCTGTGCGCTGTTGCTGGGTTCTTGTAAAGTACCGCAGGCGACCAAGGCAAAGGAAAACAAATATACACCTAATTCATATGCAGGTGCTGCGGAGACGCTGCAGGCCGACAGTACGAATATTGGGAACCTAAGTTGGAAAACATTTTTCAACGACCCGCAGCTGGCATCATTGATAGATACGGCACTAAAAAATAATCAGGAATTACGCATCACGCTGCAAGAGCTGGAGATTGCGAAGAACGATATTCTATTGCGCAAAGGTGCCTTAAAGCCAAAAGTCGATATCCGTGCGGGCGGTGGTATTGAAAAGGTAGGGCGCTATACCTCACAGGGAGCGGGCGACGCTAGCACCGAAATCAGGCCAGGTCATGAAATGCCCGATCCGTTAGGCGATTTAACGCTAGGCGCATATGCGAATTGGGAAATCGACGTCTGGAAGAAGTTGAAGGATGCGGAGCAAGCAGCCGTAAATCGCTATTTAGCGTCGGTCGAAGGGAAAAATTTTGTGCTGAGCAGTTTGATCGCCGAGGTTGCCAACTCTTATTTTGAGCTTTTGGCATTAGATAATCAATTGGAAATCATTCGTCAAAATATAAAGCTTCAGGAAAATGCGTTGGAGGTTGTAAAAATTCAGAAAGAATCAGCACGCGTAACGGAGTTGGCGGTTCAGAAATTTACAGCGGAGGTCGCGAAGACCAAGGGGATGGAGTTTTCGACTTTACAGCAGATTAAAGAAACGGAGAATAGAATCAATTTTCTGTTGGGTCGATATCCACAGTCAATTGAAAGAGATCAGAACAGTTTTGTGAATTTAGTGCCTGCAGCGGTTAAGACGGGTTTTCCCAGCCAGCTGTTGGGAAATCGTCCCGACATTATGCAGGCGGAACATGAGCTTGCTGCAGCGAAGCTCGATGTGCAAGTGGCTCGCAAGGAGTTCTATCCTTCCATTGGTTTATCGGCGGGTGTGGGACTGCAGGCTTTTAAGCCATCATTCTTATTTAAGCTGCCGGAATCTTTATTGTACAATTTAGCCGGCGAATTGGCGGCGCCATTGATCAATAAGAATGCAATAACAGCAGAATTCAACTCGGCAAATGCCCGACAGATTCAAGCCATCTATAATTACGAGCGGACGATTCTGAATGCTTATACGGAAGTTTCAACCCAGCTTTCGAATATTGATAATTTGGAGAAAGGCTTTGCATATAAAAGCCAGGAAGTTGCCGCATTAAATAAATCCATTGAAGTGTCGAACGACTTGTTTAAGTCGGCACGAGCGGACTATTTAGAAGTGTTGACAACGCAACGCGAAGTATTGGAGGCAAAATTAGAGCTGTTGGAAACTAAAAAGCAACAGTTAAGCGCCGTCGTAAATGTGTACAAAGCATTGGGAGGCGGATGGAAACCATAGTTCATTATTTTTATTCAATATAGGGTTAGTACAGAGGGGCAGACGTGAGTTTGCTCCTTTGTCATTCTACAGCAGGGTTGACGATACGATGCGATTATCGTTGAAAATTTATTCGAGTGATTGAGCATATTTTCATTGAAAACCTATATTTTTAATAGCACAAAAACTGAAGGCGAATTTCTTAAAATTCTATACTTATGAATTTATTTATGTTAGTACTTGGCGGTAAGCCGGAAGGTCGATTTACGGAGCAGCACGATGTCTTTTTTGGTATTGCCGATAAGCTGAAAGACCTGGTGCCTTCGATGCATAATTTTTGGCCAGCGTTGGAGGGAAGAATGCATATAGATTCCTGGCGTAAGGTAACAAGAGTTGGAAATTATGAGGTTCGCATAGTGGATAAGTCTGCGTTTAAGGCGACAAATGATTTGAAGTTATTCTTTGTTAATCTGGGGGGTTATAAGCCCAACGACATGGAAGAATATCATTACAAAACCCTGGTAGTAGCGAATGATTTGGCTGAGGCTAGCAAAATTGCAAAGGAGTCTATTTTCTACAAGCATCATGAATCCTCGCATATTGATGATAAATATGGTATCGATGTAGATGACATTTATCAGATAGAGGATATGTTGCCGGCTGAATTTAAACAACAATATCAGCTGCAGTTTGAGATTGCAGAAGATGCAGAGGAGGATAGGCTGGAAGTTGGGTATTTGAAGATCAGCAAGTTGCTGGCTAGCTAAATTAATAGCCAGCCGAGAAATGCTTCTTGATAAATTGGTTGTTTTCTAGCTCGTCTACAATTGCTACTGCAACGTCTTCGACAGAGATGGTACTTTTGCCTTCATGATCGAATACGGGATGTCCGATTGCCGTTCTATAGCTGCCTGTCCGTTTCCCCGGATTGCCAGGGTTCATTTCGATAGCAGGGCTGAAGAACGTCCAATCTAATTTATCCTCGCGTTCGACAAGGTCCAAATAATCCGCTGCTGCTAACGCGCCGGGTTTAATTTCGCCTGGAAACCCTGTCGTATCGACTAATCGCTCGTCGTTTTCGACTTTTAAGCTTCCCGCACCACCTACCACGATCAGGCGTTTGATTCCAGCATCTTTGACAGCTTCGAGGATATTGCGCCCGCCGACCAGAAAATCATCATAAATATTCGGGTTGCCCCAGCCGGCATTATAAGCCGATATCACAGCGTCGTTCCCTTTTACTGCGCTCGCCAAACGCCCTTCATCATTCACGTCAACTTGAACGGCTAAGACATGATCTTTGTTTTTTAATTCTTCTACGTCTCTCGCAATAGCGGTCACTTCGATGTTCCTGTCAACTAATTCCTTTAAAATATGAGATCCCACATAACCTGTGGCTCCAATTAATGCTACTTTCATATGTATTTGCTTTTAGATAAAAATGCCTTGGCGAACTTCATCGGCCAAGGCATTTATACAACAATTGATGTATGTTTTAGTTTGACCCGCTATGGCACTTACTGTTTTTTGAATTTTGCATATGAATCCAGTATATAAGCAGTCAAATCTTCTTTTCTCGCCTGTTTAATGAACGCAAAGGTAGGTCTATATTTATCTTTGAATAAAGCCAATTGATCATTTGGCATAGCGATAAGCGATAAGATCAGTTCATCGGTAAATGTTCGGTCAACGAGGCGCTGCTCTTGCTCAAGCTCGAGTATTTTGATACTATTTCTAGCGATGCGTGCTTCTTTTCCGAATAAGCGCGAAGGAGACACACGCAATCCGCCCCGATTTTGACTTGTTTCAACCGCTTTGCTATTGTTTTTTGCTTTTTCAATTTCGGTATTCAAGCGACTATCTGTCATACGGGTAACCGTCACTTCATCAATACGGATGATACTTTTATCGCGCACCAGGTAAATTCTAGAGACGCCGTCTTGATAAATGAAGGCCGTATCTCTATCATAGCCCTTTGCCCTTAATACCAGGTAGTCATTCTTTTTTCCTTCGATGCTAAAGCTACCGTCGGAAGCGGTTGTCGTAGATTTGTTGTTGCTGATATTTTCAATCTGCACATCGCTCAAACGCTGACTGCTTTCTAGGTCGAAGACTAATCCTTTGATTTGTTGGGCGGATAGTAGGCCTACATTGCTGATGAGCAACAAGGCGATGATGTATATTTTCTTAAGATTTTTCATTCTATTTTGATTTCCAGCTGTTGTTTTCAGGATTGCTATCTGGATAAACGCCATCCGGATCAATCTTTACTGAGCTCAGCTTCTCTGTAGTATTCAACAAAAATCGCCAAGATTGGTTTCTTTCCCAAATCTCCACCGGCAATTTCGTGCGCACTTTTTTACCACTCGCGGTTGTCGCTTCGATTACGACAGGCATGGCCATTTTTCCTAGATTACTGATGCTGATTATAGCTCCCTTTGTCGGATCTAAATCCGGGTAATGAACGTCTGTAATAGCTTGATCTAATGCCCAATTGTTGAGAAACCAGCCTCTCCAGAACCACGCTAGGTTTTCGCCAGTTTCATTTTCTATGGTACGGAAGAAATCATCCGGCGTAGGGTGTTTGTATGCCCAGTATTCAATATATTTTTTGAATGCATTATCGAAACGCTCTGCTCCTAAAACCTCATCGCGAAGTATTCTAAGTGCGTAAGCAGGTTTATAGTAGGCAAGAATACCAATGTTCCTTTCCTTCATGCCCTGCGGTGTGGTCATGACCGGTTCTAGTGCAGGATTCATTAAGACCTGCGTCATGGAATTTTTGGTTCCCATCGGGCGGTTGTATTCGCCTTTATTGAAAACTTCTGTTGAAAGGTCGTTGATAAAGGTATTAAATCCTTCATCCATCCATGCGTGCAGGCGTTCGTTAGAACCGACGATCATCGGGAACCAAATATGCCCGAATTCATGATCGGTAACTCCCCAAAGACTAGCCGCTTTTGCCCGGTTTCCACAGAATACAATTGCGGGATACTCCATACCGCCGACATTGGATGCTATGTTGATAGCAACAGGATAGGGGTATTCCATCCATTTCTTTGAATAATATTCGATGGACGCTTTGGTATATTCTGTCGATCGCTCCCATGCATTGCCACCATTACTTTCTTTCGGATATGCTGAAAGCGCAAGCGACTTTTTGCCGCTCGGCAGATTGATTTTCGCACCGTCGATAATGAATGCTTTCGATGATGCCCAAGCGACATCACGAGCATTTTCCAGACGGTATTTCCAAGTCAAAGTTTTTTTCTGTGGACGGGAATTAGCGTTGGTAACTTCGTTTTCAGAGCGAATGAGTACCGTTTTATCGCTATCTTTTGCTTTATTATAGCGCTCTAGTTGTTCTTTGGTCCAAACGTCCTGCGGATTTAGTAATTCGCCACCCATCAGCACGATATGATTTGCCGGCGCAGTAATTTCTACATTGAAATCGCCATACTCCATATAGAATTCGCCCGGTCCGGTGTAGGGCAGGCTGTTCCAACCCAATACATCATCGTAAACCGCTACCTTGGGATACCATTGTGCAATTGCATAAATATTGCCATTTGCGGTTGGTAATATTCCAGTTCGATCAGCACCGTATTCCGGTACGATATACGAGAAGTCTAAACTGAACTCGGTCTTACCGCCATTAGCAGCAAGCGGAGTTGGGAGATCAATGCGCATTCGCGTGTCATTAATGCTGTTTTTGAGTTCTTTGCCGCTTTGGTCTTTGATATTGCTTAAAGTGTAGCCGCCATTGAAGCTTGAGCCAGCATCTCCGTATCGGCTGTTGCTCAATGGAACTGTAGCCTGTCCGATAGACTCTTGATTAAAGAGGTTTTGTTCGATCTGAAGCCAGATAAAACCCAGTTCGTCGGGACTGTTATTGGTATAGGAAATCTTGACCGTCCCTTTAACTTCATGGGTTTGATCGTTCAAGCTAACCTTAATATCATAGCTCGCTGCGTTCTGCCAGTATTGATGACCTGGTTTGCCGGAAGCCGAGCGATAAGGAGAGCCGTTGTTTTTGTAGAAAATAGGGTTGAAAGCCTCTTTATAATCATATTGACTTTCTTTTGATTGGGCAACACTATCCTGCTGACCGTAAAAACCGATCATGAGACCCACCAGCGCCCATCTAAAAATTGTTCTTTTCATAGTTAAGTTTAAAGTTTTGCTTTGTATTCCTCTTCGTCAAAGCCCAGTAAAATGCCCTGTGGCGATTCAATCAAAGGACGCTTAATCATACTGTTGTTTGATAATAGTGCTTGATTCGCTGAATTCGCATCTTTTACTTTTGCTTGCTCCTCTGGACTGAGTTTTCTCCAGGTCGTTCCTTTTTTGTTCACTAAGGACTCCCAAGCTACTTCTTTTTCCCACTCTTCCAGTTTTTCAACAGTCGCCGGTTCTTTCTTATAGTCGTGAAAGACATAGTCCTTCTTATTTTCATTTAACCAGTCGAGAGCTTTCTTAACTGTGTTGCAATTCTTAATTCCGTATACCTGTAACATGTTGTATTAATTTGGTAATAATAATCTAACAGGATAAAGATATTAAATACATCGTTAAGGGGGCGCAAAATAGTGTTAAATATGGCTATTAGTCTGACGTTGCATACCTAGGTAGGTTATATTAAAAAGATGGTGTTTTTCAATTATTTTATGGTAAGAAAAATGGTTTCTGTTGGTTTAAAGGGAATCTACTGGCTCTTATTCTGATAGTGTAATTTTTACACTATATTTTTTCGAATAATAAAAAAACGTTATCTTTAAGCATTCACAACAAATATTTAGAACGAATAAACTATGAGCCTAAAAGATTTCAAAGGTGTTTTAACCGGCGATCAAGTACAGGAGTTATTTGAGATTGCTAAAAGAGAGAAATTTGCTTTACCAGCGGTCAATGTTATTGGTACGGATTCTATCAATGCCGTAATGGAAACAGCAAAAAAAGTTAATTCACCAGTAATTATACAGTTATCAAATGGTGGAGCGCAGTTTTATGCAGGTAAATCATTGAACAATGATGGATTGCAAGCTTGCATTTTAGGAGCGGTATCTGCTGCACAGCACGTACATTTATTAGCAGAACACTATGGTGTTGCCGTAATCTTGCATACAGATCACGCTGCTAAGAAGCTTTTGCCATGGATCGATGGTTTATTAGATGCCGGTGAAAAATTTTATGCCCAGCATGGTAAGCCTTTGTTCTCATCTCATATGTTAGATCTTTCTGAGGAACCAATCGAAGAGAATATTGAGATTTCTAAAAAATATTTAGAGCGCATGAAACCACTAGGAATGACTGTGGAAATCGAGTTAGGTGTAACAGGTGGTGAAGAGGATGGCGTGGATAACTCCGATGTGGATAGCTCAAAATTATATACACAACCTGAAGAGGTTGCTTATGCATTTGAAGAATTAGGAAAAGTTTCTGATAAATTCACGGTTGCTGCGGCATTCGGAAATGTACATGGTGTTTATAAACCAGGGAATGTGAAATTACAGCCAGTTATCCTTCATAACTCACAAGAGTTTATTCGTGAGAAATTTAATTTAACAGCAGAGAAGCCAGTGAACTTCGTATTCCACGGCGGTTCAGGTTCATCACCTGAGGAAATTGCTGAGGCAATTTCTTACGGTGCGATCAAAATGAATATCGATACGGATATGCAATGGGCATTCTGGGACGGCGTTCGTGCATACGAAGCGAAGAACCGTGATTACTTGCAAGGACAGATCGGTAACCCAGAGGGATCAGATGCTCCTAACAAGAAATACTACGATCCTCGTGTTTGGTTAAGAAAAGGTGAAGAAGCATTCGTTACGCGTTTAACTCAAGCTTTCGAAGAGTTGAATGCAATTGATGTGAACAGCAAATTATAATTTTAATATAATCTATGGAAAGGGCGAAGTCATCACTTCGCCCTTTTTCATTTTCGTGTCAAATGAGCGAATTCAGTAATTATATTGCGTTAAATCACATTTTATTCGGAAAATAATTCCTAATATTACCAATAAGGGAAGAGGAAATGTATAAAGAAAGTTTTATATCATATCTTAGATTTGAAAAGCATTATTCGGTGCATACCTTGACCGCCTATGAGAAGGAAATAGATCAATTTCTAGCTTTCGCGGATCAAGAGTCTTATACCTTTGACGCTATCGATTTCAAATTTCTCCGTTATTATTTTTCAACACTAAGAGAGTCCAAGAAGGAAGCTCGATCAATCAACCGTTCCATCTCGGCATTGAAGTCGTATTATAAATATATGCTTCGCGAAGGTTTAGTAGACCGAAACCCAATGTCTTTAATTAAAGCATTGAAAGTGCCGCAGAAACTACCAACTGTCGTGGAGAAAGAGAAAATGGTTAGCTTGTTGGACCAAATGGACGCTGAGGTGAGCAGTTTCGAAGATTTGCGCGATTTTATTGTGTTAGAGCTGCTTTTTGGCACCGGCATCCGTGTCTCGGAATTAGTAACGATCAAAGATATCGATGTTGATTTTTATAATAAAAAAATACTTATATTCGGAAAAAGGAGCAAAGAGCGTTTTGCACCTATCAACAACACTTTACTAGAAGAACTAAAAAGGTACATGTTGGAAAAAAAACAACAGAACTTTCAAAACATTATACCAGAATTAGTCGTTACCAAAGAAGGAAAGCCTGCGTATCGGGAGCTCATTTACAGAATTGTTAAAAGGTATCTCAGTATGATCACTTCACAGAAGAAAAGAAGTCCTCATGTGCTGCGACATACCTTTGCAACAGCGCTCTTAGATAATGGGGCAGATTTGAATGCAATTAAAGAGTTATTAGGTCACGCTGGGTTGTCGGCGACACAAATATATACCCATAACTCAGCTGAACGTTTGAAATCAATTTATAAACAAGCCCATCCAAAGGCTTAAAAAAGGAGGAAAAATGAACATTACAGTGCAATCTATTAAATTTAATGCAGACCAAAAGTTAATTGAGTTCATTAAGAAGAGATCAGAGAAGTTAAATCAGTTTTTGGACAACATCATTGAGGGCGCATGCTATTTGCGTTTAGAGAATGTTGATGACGAAGCAAACAAGGTAGTGGAACTAAAGTTCAATGTTCCGGGTAACCAGTTGTTCGCTAAAGCACAAGCAAAGACTTTCGAGGAAGCTACAGATATCGCTATCGAATCGATCCGACGACAGATTAATAAGCACAAAACAAAGACCCGAACAAACTTAAGTAACCACAAAGAAATATTAAATCAAGAAGAAGAATTCTAAGGAATACATACTCTAAGAGAAAGGCTGTCTATCAACTAGGCAGCCTTTTTTGCTGAGCGGCTGTCTGACTAGAGTCCTTCAAATATTTTCATCGTTATGCGTTTTGCGTCGGAAATATGAAAGTTTGTGTGACTAGCATTTTCGTGAAAATAGAAATGTGTTCCTTCATGCTGATCGTATTTTTCTTGTATGTACGTGACAAATACTTGATTGGTAGTTTTGTAGTTAATTATCTATATAAATAGGTAATTAATAGTTTTATCCCCAAGGAATTCTTGCTAACTTGAGGTTAATAAAACGAACAACATGCCCCTAAATAAATTACAAAAACTGGAATCGCTGGTTAAAAGCGTCGATGGGAGGAGCCTTATGGACGACAACAAGCTAGTGATGTGGTTAAACGAACATTCCGCTGTCGACGAAATAATTTTTAAGATTGAAGAATTATTAGAGATGTGCTGTCTTGAAAAGGAAACTTTAGAAGACAATGGAATACGTCTTATCTACAATCAAAAACCAATACAGCTGGCTAACTCCAATGGAGAAATAGACTTAGATAAATTACTTGCTGCTATAAATGAACTCATGCATCCGGATTTTGAAATTCGATTCTGGAAAGGGTCGTATGGAATGAAAGATTTGGCTTTTATTCCCTTGGCAAAGGAATTATGGGACGCATTGGAGGAGCACCTGAGTACTTCTTTAGTAAACGAGGAATTCCGAAAAGTGGAATTTGGCACTAAATTATTTTACCTCGATGCTGTGAGTACACAGAAATATTTAGATGAATATCTTAAGTTCAAATCCTTATTTTAGGCTTATTAAACTTTTCTTATGTTTATTTATTTGGATTAATTCTTAATATTATTTAGATTTGTTCCAGACTAATGAAAAACATGATTTGTCCTTTAGCAAACGTTGAAGAAGTATTTATATCCGATTACGCTGCGGTCTACCAATGTAGTCGCCAAAATTGTTATTGGTTAGAATTTCAAGGTGCCACTACGGCATTCAATGTCAGAGATTTTTTCGCTTTTAAAAAGAAGATTGATAGCATCGATCTTGAAGCGATGCTCACCGATTCATCTCGTAACGGTGACTTTGAGATCATCATGCCTTTCCGTACAGAGCGTTGTTTTATCCTATCGATAGAAGAGATTCTCCAGCTTCGTGAAGTCCTATCCGGAGCGAAGTTTATGATCGAACTTAATGGAGTGATTCATAGTTGTCTACACTCCAGGTCGCTACTTACATTCTAAGCTGTAATTATACTAGTTCTAAATAAGTTAGCTATGTTATTAGCTAATTTAGACTGAATTTGTATTGCAGAAAAAACGAACATTTTTTATCGTAACACGTTATCTTTGTAGTGTAGGATTTGAAACTCATTCAATCCACGCTGGACATTTTTATATATAATTGTTATGAAAGATTTATTGAAATTAAAAACATCCATCTCTGAGGAGATTGAAAACATATTAAATGCACAAGTTAAAGTTGAAGCACACTCATCATCATTGTACTTAGCCATGTCAGCATGGAGTGACGATCAAGGATTAGATAACGCAGCTGCATTCTTCGCAAAGCAATCTGACGAGGAGCGTGCTCACATGTTAAAGATCTTTAACTATATCTCAGCAAGAGGTGGTCGTGCAATCTCTCCAGAAGTTACTAACGTACCGGTAGACTTTGAATCATTCAGAGGTGTATTTGAACAAACATTAGAGCAAGAGATGTTTGTGACGGAGCAATTTAACAAAATTGCTGATAAGTGTATGAAAGCTAAAGACTTCGTAACTTTCAACTTTATTCAATGGTTCCTAGAGGAACAGGTTGAAGAAGAGTATGTTGCACGTCGTATTCTTGAATTATTCGATGTGATCGGAGAAGAAGGAACAGGAAGATGGGAAATTGATCGCCATCTAGTGAAAGTAACATTCGACGGTGAATAAGTTAAAAAATTGAGAAAAGGGGCTAAAATTGTATTTTTAGCCCCTTTTTTTATACAAAAATTTTAAGTTCCTACGTTTTAATGTTAAATTTCATTTATTGTGAATTAGTAGATTTAAATTACTCTATAGGAACTATCTTAGGTGCATAATCTTTATTATATCTTGACCGTGCTGATGGTCTGCCTTTCAATCTCTCCAAAGCTGCATGCGCAAGAAGGCGCCAGAAGCATTGAGGGACTGGTGGTAGATACCATTGGTATGGGACTTAAAGGAGTTTCAGTGCGCTTAAGCAGTACCGCAGATACGATTGTGGTGACGACGAATGCAAATGGTTTCTATCGAATCAATAAGATTAAGGGTGAACATATCAGTGTTACTTATAGTATGCTGGGGCACCAAATTGTCAAAAAGACCTTTCCTTCCAACCGATTTATAGATCAGATATTTGCGCCCAAGGTTACTCTCCACCCGCAGGCCAACATAATTCCTGAAGTACGCGTAGTGAAGTATATTCCTATTGTCAATAAGGGGGATACTGTTCAGTTTAATATGAAAGCTTTCTCATTTCCAGAACGATCCTTGCTGGAGGAAGCATTAAAGAATATTCCTGGCTTCCAAGTGTTACGTGACGGGACTCTATTTTATAATGGGCAAATAATCACCCAGGTGCAAGTGGATGGTCGGAAGTTCTTTGGAGGTGATGTACAAACGGCGACTAGAAATCTCCCTGCGGAGTTCGTAAAGCAAATTGAAGTGATCAATGATTATGGTGTGGCATCGACAGAGAAAGGAATTAAGAATAACGAGCCAGAGAAGATTATCAATATCAATCTAGAGGAAAACAAAAAGAAAATTACATTCGGACAAGGGACGATTGGCGGTGGAACGCGCGAGCGATATCTCGGTAGCTTGGGCATCAACAAATTTAATGATGGGCAGGAAGTCTCAGTCGTCGGGTCGTTAAATAATACCAATACGAGTTTGTTTGCATTTGGATCACCCAACGGCGCCGGAGGAAGAGCGACCTCCTTGGGTGAGTTTGGCGACTATGCAGATCAATCCGATGGATTGAATAAGTTGGGCTCGATAGGGGTCAGCTTTACTGATAATTGGGGGAAAGACATACAGATATCCGGAGGTTATAACTACCAAAGCCGTCAAAACCTGACGGAAGGTAACTCGCTATTAACATCTTCATTCAGCAACTTTAAAATACATAAGAAAGAGGATTATAGTACGACCACCTTGGATAACTATCATAAGTTGTTTTTTGAAATCAATTCTAAGTTCAAGAATCAGGATATATTTAAGATTAAGCCCACGATCACATACAACAGAACTTTTGTCGATAACAATAAATACACGACGCGTCAGAACTACAGAGTAAGTGAGAGCGGTGAGCAAAAGGATAGTTCGGTAAATTCTACGCCGACAGCGGAGGTTCTGATGTTCTATTCCAAGTATTTCAAGAAGCCCGGTAGAAAGTTGGTAGGCGATTTTCGATTTAATTTCCAAACGATAGGAAAAGATGAGCGTGTGAACGAAAGCTACGTCATCTATGATACAACCAGTGTGAATCCCTCAATCAGCATGTTTGAACAAGAACAGATTGTTGATGCGCGAAATGATCTCAATACGATAAAATCATCTATTTCGTATGTAGAGCCTTTCTTAAAACACAGTCTTTTGGAAGTGTCCTATGATATTGATATCACGGATATCGAAGCGCGCCGTGTGGTAAGAAAAGAACCGTTCGAAATAATCGATTCGTTAGGCGTCGAGTATGCGTATCAATTTAGAAGCTTTAAAACAGGCTTAAACTATCAATACGAGCCCAACAATAGATTCCGTGTGAATCTGGGCTTTTCCGTACAACCTCTTAGCCTGGAGGGAAAAGTTAAAGGAGATACAGCAACGTATAACTACACCAATGTAAACCTGATTCCGACAACAAACATTCGATACAAGGTGAATGACGAGCTGGATCTGCAGTTCTCTTATCTCGGCAAAAACAATCAGCCCAATTTCTTGCACATCTCTCCGGTTCGTGATAACTCCAATTCCCGAAACATTATCGTCGGTAACCCTGCGTTGAAGGCGGAATTCTATAATAAGATATCCACAAGTTTGCGGAAGTTTGTTACCAATAGGGGACAATATTTTGAAACCAGCTTTGCTTATACTTTCATCAATAATAAGATCGTCAGCACGAAGAAGTCCGTATCGAAAGAGTCGACCATACAGGAAACGTCTTTTGAAAACACAAACGGATATTATGATGTCCGATGGAACTATCTGTTCAATACGCCGTTTATCAACGACAATTTCCAACTCGATTTGAATGGAGATGTAGAGTATTACAACAATCTTTCGTTTATCGATTCGAGAAAAAGTACGACCAGGCAAGTGCTTTTCAATCAGAACCTGCAATTTCGCTATAATTGGAATGAGTATTTTGAGTCGGTTTTCAATACCAATTATTTCCTAAACAGGGCTATTTACGAATTGCCTTATCGCAATAAAATTGCAGCGCATTCCTTTCTATTGAGCCTAGGGGGCAAAGGTTATATCAGCAACAAGTTTGTCTTAGGCGCGGAGATGTCACAACGTTTCTATAAAGGCTACGTGAGTGAGTTAAGTGACGTCAATCCAACGATCATCAACACTTATCTGGAGTATACATTCATGAAGAATAATTTAGCATTGCTACGCTTGCAATGCTATGATTTGTTGGATCAAAATAAGAACGTGGGTGTATTGACCGAGTATGCCGGGAATGACGTTTTCGAATCTAGAAACAATCGATTGGGAAGATATTTAATGTTGACTCTCAATATTAGATTGCAATCCTATCCAAATAAAAAATAATGAAAGCCATTGTAATTACTTCGTTTGGAGGACCGGAGGTATTAAAAGTCCAAGAACGCCCAGATCCAATCCCTCAACAACATGAGCTGTTGATCCGTGTGAAAGCTGCGGGTATTAACCGTCCAGATGTATTTCAACGAAAAGGCAATTATCCCGCGCCTGAGGGCGTTGCTGCGGACATACCAGGCTTAGAGGTTTCCGGTGTCGTCGAAGCGCTAGGGGCAGAGGCGACCAACTTCAAAGTAGGCGATGAGGTCATGGCATTATTGGCTGGAGGCGGATACGCCGAGCTTGTTGTGGTAAACGAAGGGATGTGCATGGCGAAGCCTCGCAATGTCAGCTTCGTCGAAGCAGCCGGGCTTCCCGAGACTTTATTCACCGTATGGCATAACGTTTTTCAGCGCGGCAAGTTGCAGAGCGGAGAGAATTTTCTGGTACATGGCGGAGCAGGGGGAATCGGCACAACTGCGATACAGCTCGCAAAAGCATTTGGTGCTCATGTTTATACTACGGTTGGCAGCATCGATAAAAAGCTTCTCACAGAGGGATTAGGCGCTACTAAAGCAGTAATATACAAAGATGAAGATTTTGTCGAGGCATTGGCGGACATCGGCATGGATGTCATTCTAGATTCGATTGGAGGAGAATACTTTGCAAAGAACATAAAAATCATGAATCCCGATGGGCGCTTGGTTTATATCAATGCGATGCAGGGAGCCAAGGTGGAACTGAACCTTTTAAAACTTATGCAAAAGCGGATAAGCCTTACAGGCTCAACACTTCGGGCGCGGGATATTGCTTTTAAATCATCGCTTGCACAAGAGGTTGAAGAAAAAGTTATCCCACTTATAGCAAATGGAACCTTCAAAGTAGAAGTCAGTCAGGTATTCGATTATCGAAATGCGGAGGAAGCTCATCGTCAAATCGAGCGTAAAGATCATTTCGGCAAAATTATCCTTTCTTTCGAGGGCTAAATACTTTTAGCAGTCTATTTTCAAGGAATATTTTCTATATTTAGACAACGAATTAATCCTAAAAAGCCTATGCGATTAAAACTTCTTGCTACAGCTTTCCTATTGGGGAGCTCTATTCTTAGCACTTACGCACAAAAGATAGGGAAAATCGAACGTCCCATTGATATGGTTAGTACGCTCGTAGGTACACAATCTACATATTTTCTTTCCAGTGGTAATACTTATCCAGCCGTCGCAATGCCTTGGGGCATGAACTTCTGGAGCCCACAGACCGGCAAGATGGGAGATGGGTGGATGTATACTTATACGGCTGAAAAAATAAGAGGAATCAAACAAACTCACCAGCCTTCGCCTTGGATGAACGACTATGGGCAATTCTCCGTAATGGCGATGGTTGGCAATAAAACCTTTGATCAGGATAAACGCGCTAGTTATTTTTCTCATAAAGCAGAAGTTGCAAAGCCGCACTACTATTCCGTCTATCTGGCTGATTATGACACCAAAGTCGAAGTAACTCCGACGGAAAGAGCGTCATATTTCCGTTTTACATTTCCTAAGACAGATTCTGCTTTCGTCCTGCTCGATGCTTTCGACAAGGGCTCCTATGTCGAGATCATCCCTCGCGAGCAGAAGATCATCGGTTATAGCACAAAGAATAGCGGCGGAGTTCCGGATAACTTCAAGAACTACTTTGTTATGGAGTTCGACCGTCCATTTGCGAACGTTGCAACCTTCGCTGACTCCGTGTTAACCGATGGCCGCCTGAAGATACAAGCGAATCATGTAGGCGCCCTGGTTGGTTTTAAAACCGCAAATGCCGGGGAAAAGCTGCTCGTTAAAGTGGCATCGTCCTTCATCAGTCCCGAACAAGCTAATCTCAATCTTAAAGAACTCGATAACACTAGCTTTGACGAACAGGTAGCAAAGGGCGAAGAACGTTGGAATAGCGAGCTCGCAAAGATACAGGTGGAAGGTGGAAGCATCGATCAGATCCGCACCTTTTATTCGGCTTTGTATCGCTCGCTTTTGTTTCCGCGTATGTTTTATGAAATTGATGCTGCAGGCCAGGTCGTTCACTACTCACCCTATAACGGAAAAGTGCTTCCAGGCTATATGTTTACCGATACAGGCTTTTGGGATACCTTCCGTTGTCTTTTTCCATTCCTGAATTTGATGTATCCGGATGTGAATGAGAAGATACAAGAGGGACTTGCAAATGCTTACAGAGAGGGCGGATGGCTACCGGAATGGGCGAGCCCGGGCTATAGAAATATTATGGTTGGTAATAACTCTGCGTCGATTGTTGCAGATGCCTGGATAAAAGGTGTTAAATCGAAGGATATTGAAACCTTGTATGAAGCTGTTAAGAAGGGCGCAAATAATGCAGGACCGATGACGGCTGTAGGGCGCGCAGGCGCGACATATTACAATGAGCTAGGCTATGTGCCGTATGATGTAAAAATACATGAAAATGCTGCTCGCTCGCTGGAATACGCATACGACGATTTTGCTATCTATCAATTAGCCAAATCGCTAAATAAACCTCAGGAGGAACTTGACTTTTATCAGAAACGTTCTTTCAACTATAAAAAGCTATTCGATCCTTCCACCGGGCTGATGCGCGGAAAAAACAAGGACGGTTCTTGGGCTGCACCATTCAATCCATTTAAGTGGGGCGACGCCTTTACCGAGGGCAATAGTTGGCATTATAGCTGGTCGGTATTTCAAGATATCGAAGGATTAGCAAATCTGATGGGCGGTCATGCGGCCATGGAAATTAAACTAGACTCTGTATTTCATCTTCCACCGGTATTCGACGATTCTTATTATGGCTTCCCTATACACGAGATCCGTGAAATGCAGATCGCCAATATGGGGCAGTATGCACATGGAAACCAACCTATACAGCACATGATCTATTTATATAATCATGTTGGAGCACCTTGGAAAGCACAATACTGGTTACGAGAGACGATGAATAGAATGTATTCCCCAAATCCCGATGGCTACTGTGGCGATGAAGATAATGGACAAACTTCTGCTTGGTATGTCTTTACAGCAATGGGCTTCTATCCCGTGACGCCAGCTACCGATGAGTATGTTTTAGGATCACCCATATTTGATAAGGTGATCATCAGTTTAAAAAGTGGCAAGAAAATCATTATAGAAACAAAGAATAACTCCGATCAGAATCGCTATATCCAAAGCATGAAATTCAACGGCAAAAACTATAGCAAAAACTTTATCAAGCATAGCGAACTCATAAAAGGTGCAAACCTCAGCTTTGATATGGGCGCAGAACCTAATAAAAAGCGCGGCGTGAGCAGAGGAGATCTGCCGTTTTCATTGTCTAAATAGCGATTAACGCCTATATAATAGACATAAAATGTATAATTGCTTAATTTGTCCCCAAAAATTAAGCAGGAAATTAAAAATTGTCCTAAACCGGGAAAGGTAGCATTTAAGGATTAACGAGATCCTGTCAATCTTTGCATCCTTCCTTTCCTGATTCATGAAAAACGATCCTGCCAATCCTTGCATCCTTCCTTTATTGGTTAAAGACAAACCGTATAGATTCTAACAACAAATTTGGCTCTATCCCCCTCATATACAATACAAACCTTAGGCAAACCCCAATCAGAATCCAGGGCTTATATGCGGGTATGAGATGATTCGAATAAGGAAGTAATAAATCGTGTGTCCCTGATTTTTATTTTCTTTCTATTTAAATTTCTATGCTTTTTAAAAGTTAAATTAAAGTTTCCTCCCAAACCTTCTATTAATAGAACATTAACAATTTAGTAACTGCCTCTAAACATTCCCAAAGCGTGTATTGGCTAATTTTGCACAAACTTTTGAAAAAACACAATCATAAAATTAACCTAGAGTTGTGACTTGTTTGTTTTGTTCTCTTTCGTTATCGAAAGAAATCTTTCAGTTTTCAAGGGTTTATGAAATTTTGAAACACTTAAAGTAAATATTAATCTCAATGTTATGAAAATTCGTAGTTTACTAATGATGCCTCTCGGATTTTTGCTTCTGCTCGCAGGGTGCAAAGACGAAGAGACTTTGAAGAAAAGTGAGCATGATCCTTCCAAGCCGATTGTGCTTAGCTCGTACTTTCCGTTAGAGGGCGGAGCGAGGACCAAAATACTTTTAGATGGTGAAAACTTTGGAACTGACCCATCTAAAATTAAAGTCTACTTCAACAAAGCGAAGGCTTCCATTATTTCTTCCAGCGGCAATCGCATTTATGCTATTGTACCGCGCATGCCTGGGGCCGACCCTAAGATTTCGGTGGTCGTGGGTAAAGATTCATTAGTTTATGAGAATACTTTCATTTATCATACGCAAGCGCAGGTTAGTACAGTAACTGGGAATGGGCAAAAGAATTTTAAACCAGGGGTATTATCGGAAGCAGAGGTATATGGTAAATACTTGGAATTGGATGCGGAAGGCAATATTTTCATGTCCTGGCGCGATGGCGGTAACCCTGCTACCTTTGGTGTAGCTAGAATAAATGAGCGGGAAAACATCGTTACCCCATTAATTGAAGCTCAGGCTGCTACAAGAATTCTATACGCGAATGGATTAACAGTAGACCGTGCAACAGGGATGTTGACTGCAGCACACGAGTCGACGAAGGAGGTGATTTTTACATTTGACCCTCGCGAAGCGTGGTACCCCCGTCAACGAAATGTGAAATATTCTACCGCTGACCTAACATCGATTGTTGATGCAGATCGCTATAAGAACTTTATTACTTTTTGTCCCTATGACGGACACCTCTACACGCGTTATCGTGATGGTAAAATAGCGAAGATCAACCCCGAAACAATGGAGGCAAAGATCGTCCATCAAGGCCCCTATGGTTCGCAATATGGGCAAGCAATAAACCCTAAAAAACCTTGGCTATTATATATCACTTTACACTCCAATGCAACCCCTATTGAATTTCGACAAGGGATTTCTGTGCTCGACCTTCGCGATCCCAACGGAACGGGAGGTTTCAAACGAATGAATGCACCAGGAGGTAGTGCTTTTCGGGATGGTCCGATTGAAGATGCTTTATTCAATTATCCTAAGGACATCAAATTCGATAACGATGGGAACATGTTTGTGGCAGACTATGGGAACCATTGTATCCGAATGGTATCGGCAGATAATATCGTAACAACGGTTGCCGGCCGACCTGGAACATTTGGCTATAAAGACGGTGGTCCTGCTGAATCATTATTTAATCAACCTTGGGGTGTTGCGGTGAATGAACAAGGCGATATCTATATCGCAGATTGGAGCAACGCTAGAATCCGCAAACTTGTAATTGAGTAGTTTTTGCAAGCATTTAAATATTAAACCAACACAAACTAATTAAGCAATAAAATAAAATGAAGATTTTTCATGCGATCTGTTTGCTGCTATTTTGTTCAGTCTTCTCGATTGCCAATGGGCAGGAAACAAAAGAATTAACCATTGCCGGAAAGGTGATAAATGCTGCAGGAAATCCCATGTCGGCAGTATCCATATTTGTGAAGGACAAGCCTTCCGCTGGAACATCGACAGGCAATGACGGGGTATTTAAGATAACGGTCAATTATGGTGATAAAGTGGTGTTTAGTCATACCGGCTATGATCTCCAAGAATATTTAGCAATTGAATCGAAGGCCGATTTAGTTATTGAGCTTGTTGAAAAGAGTTCTGATATCGATGAGGTTATCGTGGTCGGCCTTGGAAATGTTCAGCGTAAGATAAGCTCCGTAGGGGCGATTACTACGGTTGATGTTAAGAGTTTACAAACTCCGGCTCCTTCGATTGCCAATTTGCTTGGTGGACGCGCCGCAGGGGTCATTTCGATGCAATCGAGCGGTGAACCTGGGAAGAACATTTCTGAATTCTGGGTGCGTGGAATCGGTACTTTTGGTGCCAATAGCAAGGCGCTCGTTTTGATTGATGGACTCGAAGGTGATCTGAATACGATTGATCCTGCCGATGTGGAAAGTTTCTCGATCTTGAAGGATGCGTCGGCAACGGCAGTTTATGGGGTGAGAGGAGCAAATGGTGTTGTATTGGTAACAACGAAGCGCGGATTGGTAGACCGTATTCAAATTACAGCAAGAGCAAATTCTACACTTTCTCATCTGAATAGATTGCCTCAATATCTACGTGCTTATGACTATGCCTTATTAGCTAATGAGGCAACAGCACTTCGCGGCCAGAGTCCATTGTACGATCAAACTGAAATGGGAATTATTCGCGATGGTTTGGATCTGGACATGTATCCGGATGTAAACTGGCAAGAGGAAATATTAAATAAAAATTCTTGGAGACAAAGTTACTACGTTAGTGGTCGTGGAGGTTCGGAAGTGGCGCGCTACTTCTTAAGCTTAGGCGGGAAGAACGAGTCTGCAGCTTACAAAGTTGATCCAAATAGCGTTTATAGTTCGAATGTAGGTTTCAATACGTATAACTACCGTATCAATCTTGATGTTAACTTAACGAAAACAACAAAGGTTTACTTAGGGTCGGATGGTTTCTTATCGCAACTAAAGCAACCTGGTGTAGCCAATACAGAATACATTTGGGGTGCGCAATCACGATTGACGCCTTTAGCGATTCCAACACAATATTCAAATGGTATGCTGCCAGGCTTAGGCGGCGAGGATGCATCATCGCCTTATGTGATGATCAACCGCACGGGTAAAGCATTGGATGAAGCCTTCAAAGGCAAGGTCACATTAGCCTTGAATCAGGACTTTGATCCATGGGTTAAGGGCTTAAAATTTAGAGCACAAGGTGCTTATGATGTGCATAGTTTCTTTGAAGAGCGTAGAAAGGTGCAGCCAGGACTTTCCAAAGCATTAGGACGTGCTCCAGACGGTTCGCTTATTATGCAACAGACTGTATTAGAGGAGAAGGCGACATATAAGAAAGAAATTAGGCAGTACCGTAAATATCACTTTGAATCCGTTATTAACTACGATAGGCAGTTTGGCAGCGATCACCGCACATCTGCATTGATATATTACTATTTGAGCGATGCAAAGCATACGGATGACGCTAAGAACAACCTGGAGGCGATTCCATTGCGTTATCAAGGGGTATCCAGTCGATTGACTTATGGATTCCGTGATACCTATCTACTTGATGTGAACTTTGGTTATACCGGATCTGAAAACTTCCAGCCAGGCAGACAGTATGGATTCTTCCCGTCGATTGCTTTAGGATGGGTTCCAACTGGCTATAGATATTTACAAGAGAATGCACCATGGCTTAATTATTTTAAGATCCGTGCTTCCTACGGGACAGTTGGTAATGACCGTATTTCCGAAATCAGATTCCCCTATTTAACGAAAGTCAATCAAAACGATGTTAATGTGTGGGGAATTCCGGGAATTGAAACGATTAATGAGACGCGTATTGGTGCAGACAATTTGGCGTGGGAGCGAGCTATAAAATCAAATATCGGTTTTGAAGGAAAGCTATTCAATAACAAGATTGATTTTGTGTTTGACATTTTCAAAGATCAGCGTAACGGTATCTTCCAACAACGCGTACAAGTGCCTTCTTATGTGGGCGTCGTTTCCAACCCATTTGCAAATGTTGGGCGTATGAAAAGCTCAGGTGTCGATGGTAACATTAGCTTCACGCATAACTTGTCAGATCGAATGGGCTTCACCTTACGAGGAAATTTCACTTATACAAAAAACCTCGTTCAGAATTGGGAGCAAGCTTATTTAGAGTACCCTTATTTAGAATTTAATGGATTCCCTCATAAGTCTATTCGTGGGTATCAGTCCTTAGGTCTATTCAAAGACGAAGAGGATATTAAGTACAGTCCTAAGCAGTCTTTTGGAGAAGTGTTACCTGGCGATATCAAATACAAAGATGTTAATGGCGATGGGGTAATAGATGCTTTAGACCAAGTGCCTCTAACACACAGTAACTATCCGCTAGCGATGTTTGGCTTTGGTGGAGAATTTCGCTTTAAAAACCTGACTTTGGGCCTTTTATTTAAAGGAACCGGCCGGACATCATTCTTCTATGTAGGACAGACGATGGAGGTAAACAAAGAGAAAAAAGTGAATGGTATGGGGTATATGCCTTTCTTCAACGGGAATGAAGGTAATGTGCTTTCTATAGTGGCCGATCCTAACAATCGTTGGATACCGATGGATTACGCAGTTGCGAATGGTATCGACCCTTCATTAGCCGAGAATCCAAATGCGCTATTTCCAAGATTACAATATGGTAATAATGCGAACAATAGTCAGCTTTCCTCATTTTGGCAGGGGGATTCTCGATATATCCGTTTAGAAGAATTGACTCTCAGCTATAATGTTTCGCCGAATTTCGTAAAACGTATAGGCGTAAAATCGCTTGATTTACAATTCGTGGGCACTAACCTGTACATCTGGGACAAGGTGAAGATATTTGATCCGGAGCAAGCTGCTTGGAATGGTCGAAAATATCCAATTCCATCAACTTACTCAATGCAAGTATATCTTAATTTTTAATGGATAAAGTGATAAATAAAATGAAATTAACGATCATAAATAAAATAGCTAAACTGTCGGTTTTGGTAATGGCTATTGCCTCAACATCCTCATGTAAAGATTATCTAAACATCGATAATTATTTTGATGATGAATTCAATATAGACTCTGCATTCAGCAGTACAAGAAATATCGAAGCTTATATGTGGGGGGCGGCCTCGATGTTCCCGGATGAATCCAATACCGTTCGATTTGGATACACGCCCGGACCGATGGCTACGGATGAGGGATTCAACGGATTGACAGGTGGTGGTTCGACCAACGTTTATTACGGGATGGATTATGTGACGGGGAATATCAATCCG
Source organism: Sphingobacterium sp. UBA2700 (assembly GCA_002354335.1). GTDB lineage: Bacteria > Bacteroidota > Bacteroidia > Sphingobacteriales > Sphingobacteriaceae > Sphingobacterium. Next base: position 166,275 of record DELI01000027.1, read on the forward strand.
GATTTCTTCGGTGCAGGCTCGTCCGCGTCTAATTATAACCTGAATCAATGGGCGAGATACTATAAGATTATTCGTAAGTGCAATAGCATTTTGGCTAATCTCGATGTCCCTCGGGATCTAAGTACGGCCGACCGCCATCGTATTGAAGGTTATACTCGCTTTATCCGCGCTTATGCATACTACAATATCTTAGTGGATTATGGTCCTGCCATTCTATTGGGCGATGAAATCGTCAATACGAATGAGCCGATTGAGTATTACGATCGCCCAAGAGCAACCTACGATGAGACGATGGACTATACGGTCGAAGAGTTTGAAAAAGCAGCTCAATTTTTACCTGCCGAAGTGTCGATTTTAGATTTTGGAAAACCTAGCAAAGGAGCAGCTTATGCCTTGATTGCGCGTCTTCGTTTGATTCATGCGAGTCCGTTGTTCAATGGCGGCCCTGTCGCTGCTTCTTACTTTGGTAGTTGGACCCGCAAAACAGATGGAGTACATTATGTATCGCAACAATATGATGAGAAGCGTTGGGCAGTTGCAGCAGCAGCAGCAAAACGTGTTATGGATTTGGGGCAATATAAACTTTATACTGCGGTAGCAGACGATAAGACAAAACAACTCCCTCAAGGTGTAACTTCTGATCCGAATTTCTATGGACAATTTCCGAACGGTGCTGCGGGTATTGATGCATTTCGTTCCTATTCAGAAATATTTACTGGCGAAGCCGTTCCTGCAACCAATAAGGAGGTTATTTGGGGAAGAAATACTGATTATATCAATGACTATATTACTAAAGGGGCTTTCCCGCCATCGTTGGGAGGTTGGGGTCGCTTCTGTGTGACACAAAAGGTTGTAGATGCTTATTTAATGGATGATGGTCGCACGAAGGAAGAGGCAACTGTTGATGGTTATTACTCGGAAAATGGTTTTACAACACAAGCGAAGCGATTTTCTGGATACCCTTTAAATTCAGGGGTGTACAATATGTATGCAAACCGCGAAATGCGTTTTTATGCATCGGTTGGATTTAACGAAGCTGTTTGGCAAGCTGAATCTAGCGCCTCTCTGAATAACTATACTGCAAAATATTATTATCAGGATGCGGACGGGCGTGGTGGAGTTACGGCGACTTCGCCTGATTATCCAATCACAGGTTATGTAATCAAAAAATTTATTCACCCGATGGATGCTTGGAGCGGTACAGGTGCTCGTCGTATGAAAAAATCGTATGCGATTATCCGCTATGCTGAGATCTTATTATCTTATGCCGAAGCTTTGAATAATTTAAAGGGGACTCATACAGTAGACTTAGGAGGAAGACAATATACGGTTAGCCGCGAAGAAGAGGCAATCAAGAATGCTTTCAATCAAGTGCGTTATAGAGCAGGGTTGCCAGGTTTAAATTCATCAAAAGTGGGCAACGCGCAAACAGTACAAAGTGAGATCGAGCGCGAGCGCATGGTTGAATTTTTATGGGAAAACAGACGGTACTATGATGTTCGTCGTTGGGGAATCTATGAAGAAACCGAGCGTGAACCAATCCGCGGGATGAATCCTGATGGAGCGACAAAAGAAACGTATTACAAACGTGTGATCCCGGGGACTTCATCCTTCTTAAAACGTGTTGTTCACAAGAAATTGGTATGGGTTCCTATTCCACGCGAAGAGTTACGCAGATTGCCATCGTTAGATCAAAATCCAGGATACTAAAATCATATTAATCGAAATTACATGAAACGTAGATATATAGCCATGATGGCCTTAGCGGGGTTGCTATCATCATGCAAAGACAACGAGTTGTTTGAAAAGGAAATGTATAAGAATGTGGTTGCTTTAATCAGCAGTTCCTATCACAATACTTTTCAAGAGGTTGTGCCATTGACAGGAGGGGAGACCGTGGGATACATTGCAGCATCGGTTGGCGGTACGCACCTTCCAGAGAACGATCTGGTTATTGAACTTACCGAAGATCAGGAGCCTCTAGACGCTTACAATAGATCGCTTTTTGATCTTGACGAAAGACTCTATGCGAAGTTATTGCCAAAGGAAAAGTATAGCATTGAAGATTATAAGATTCAAATCAAGGCCGGCGAGCGAACAGGAAAGACACAGGTAAAGCTATTGGCTGATGGCCTTTCTCCTGATTCGACTTATTTTATCGCGTTGAAAGCAAATGAAGTGGGAGCGGTGGAAATCAATGCAAAGAAGAAAACGATTCTTTACCAAATTCAAATTAAGAATGCTTATGCTTCACAGGCTTCCGATGCTTTTTATACGATGTCTGGTTCGGCAAATGATATTGTGACTGCAGGGAATAAAAAGTTATATCCCCTGACAAAGAATTCCGTTCGCGTGGTTGTGGGGAATGAGAATTTTGAAAATAACGAAGCCGCCATTGCAAAGACTTCAATGGTATTAGAAGTGGGCGCAGATAACAAGGTGACGATCAAACCGTACAAGACTCTTCAGATCAAGCAATTGGAAGGGGATGAAAGATACCCGAATACGTATCATTTGGAAGAAACTTACGGTAGGAAATTCCATGTTTTCAATTTGAAATATGAATATCAGGTCGGTAAAACGCCGATTGTGATGCAGGAGGAATTGCGTCTGGAAGTTAGGGATTAGATTTATTGATAATTTCTCGAATATATTCATCATTAGTGCAAATGTCGATTTCAAGTGTTCGAATATTAGATGTGGAAGTGGTTTAAATTCAGCGTTTTCTATATTTATAAATAAAACTAAAACTTAAGCGCATGAAGGCATTATCGAATCTTTCGAAATTTGAGATTAAAGAACAAAACGCTGTAAAAGGTGGAAAGGCATTACCTCCAGGAACATTCCCTTTGCCAGGAAACCCTTTTTATTCATTTTCAATTAGTGAGTCATCGATTTTTCCAGGAACATTCTACTATTCAGTTTGGGATATGGATGGACAATATGTTGGCGGTTTTGTTCTTCAAAAGTAAAACAAGATTGGGGAATGAAGGAGAGGCTGTGCGAAAACACAGCCTCTTTTTTCTGAAAGTTTCTGTTTACCGCCGCCATCAAGAACTTTCATCCATGTAGGTGTTTCGATGGAGACCTGAAAGTTTTATTTTTACCCTCAATCTCATAATCCTTGTTGCCTAGAGCGTATTATTCTCAATAATTGCAATCAGCTTTGCTTTATAGCTAGCGCTTATAGGGAGTTTGTCGCCTCTTACAGACGCATGATTATCGACGATAAATTCCAAGTAATTATTATTCAAGATGAAGGAGTTATGGATTCTAATAAAATTCGTCGGGAGTAGCTCTTCAAGTTGTTTCATGCGTTTATAAACCAATACTGGAGAGTCATTTGCTAATACTACTTTGACGTATTCTTGTTGTGCTTCAAAATATAAGATATCATCGTAGTAAATTTTAATATGTTTTCGATCTGATTTGATGAACATAAATTCCTTTTTGCTTTCAGGAATGACGTAGGGTTTATTTGGGTTTTGAGCGAGAAAATAATCTCTAACTTTTTCTACAGCTTGCACGAAGCGTTTGAAGATGATGGGTTTTAGGATGTAATCTAAGGCATTGTATTCATAGCCTTCCAAGGCGAAGCTGGCATAGGCGGAAGTAAAAATGATGCACTGTCCTTTTGGGAGCAAGGCCGCTAATTCCATACCGGACATTTTGGGCATATTGATATCCAGAAAAACCAAGTCAACATTTTCTTTCTCCATGTATTGCAATGCATCGAAAGCGTCATAGCACTTTTGTTTTAATGACAAATAGGGGATCTTTTGAATATAATCTTCAAGCAACTGAACAGCATTTGGCTCATCATCGACTATTAGACAAGTAATTATTTTCATAAAGGTAATTCTAAATTGGCATTGAAGATATTGTTCGTTAGTGTTCTCTCAAATTTATAGTTTTTCCCATAAAGTATGTCCAGGCGAGCTATAAGATTCTTTAAGCCGTTGCCGCCTTGCTGTTCATTTTTTTCTTCAAAAACTTTATTCGATACATTGATTTTTAATTTTCCGTCTGATGATTCAATTTTTAACGACAGATAATTCTCTTTGCTTCTTTTGTCGATTCCATGTTTGAAGACATTCTCTACTAGTGGAATGATGAGCATAGGCGGCAGTTCCACAGCATTGGGCACCACATTAATTTCGAAATCTACTTGCATCGGGTGCAACATTCGCATCCGCTCTAAGTCAATATAGTCCTTCAGGAATTGAATATCGATTGGTAGCTTGACGAGCGCCTTCGACGCTTCATCCACAAAATAGCGCATGATATTGGCGAGTTTTTCAATCAGTTGGGCGCTTTGTGGCGACTCGCGTTGTGCTACATAATAGATATTGTTAAGCGTATTGAATAGGAAGTGTGGTTGCACTTGTGCCTTTAATAAATCGAGTTCCACTTTGGACGTGTATTCTTTAAGCCGTTTCTGATCTTTACGCACATTAAAATAATCTAAAGCTAACATAAATATAAAACTGAATAGGTAGTTGATAATTAAGGAAGTCATTATACTCGCGTATACTTGAAAACTGGTGCTCTGGTCTTCTCCCCGGAAGTAGAGCTCATGGAAGTAAGAACGAAGTTCTACGCGAATAAAACAAATGATGCTGAGCAACAAGACCGTTGCAAGCAGATAAGTAAAAATACGGCCTTTAAAATAAAGCTTTGGCAGAAGAAAACAGGCGTTGCCATAGATTACCGCTAGCATACTAAACATATTGATGATAGTAAATACTAATGCATAGCCGAAGTCGGCATTTTGGAGGTAAGATGCGAAAGTTAGTGCCATCACAAAAAGCCAAGTAATGACTTGCAACTTGACCAGAGAAACCTCCCTATCGAAAAATTTAACCATAGTATTCAAGTTAGTAATACGCTGTTATATCCTCAATATTTTTCAATAGAATATTGTTTTTTATCAATGGATGTAAACATTGAAAATAGCTTGTCGTTCGTTAAAAATTCTAAGTCGTCTATTTAAACCGTTCGTATTTGAACTATGGACAAGCGCATATTTGTTTTGCAAGGAAATCATGGATAAATGCCATAAGCATAAAATATTAAAAACGAATATTAATAATGGATAGCAAAATGAAAAACACACTTAACAAGATCGGCTTATTTCTAGTATTAGCACTTTTAACGGTTTCCTGTAGTAAAGATGACTCGCCATCTGGCGATTCTGATGGTTTTTTGCGCTGTAAGATTAATGGGAAATTACATGAGTTCAATTACAGTTTGAGTGCAAATGATAAACCTGATGATTGGAATACGATACACTTCGTGACGGTCGGTGGTCACGAGTCAAAAGATATGGCCTCGCCAGGCTTTGGGTTTCAATTGGTTTCCGATGAGGGAGCTAAGGAGACAACTTATGTGACTGCGAATGGTGAAGGTCCTGAGTTAGTTGGGCAATACTATATTCAAAATGTTGTAGACGGAAAGATTGTGAGTACAACGGGCTATCGTGGAGACGGAAGTGATGGTTCAAGTTTTACATTAAATATTACGAGCTTGACCAAATGGGGGGTAAAAGGCACTTTCTCGGGTGTATTGGAAGGGGGAGGTGAATTCCTAACGGTGACTGAGGGTGAGTTTTCCGCACCATATAATAAGAACTAAAACATTGTTGAAACTATAAAAACGAATACTATGAAAGCAATTTGTATATCATTACTGATGCTGTTTTGTTTAACAGCTACACAGGTAAAAGCGCAAGGATTCTTAGATAAGATAGATCGTGCAGCTGATAAACTGGATAGAGCAACGAATACCGCCGATCGTGCGGCGAATAAAGCCGATAAGGCGGGTAAGGTTGGAAAGAAGCTTACTGGATTTTTCGGTAAAGGCAAGGAGGGAGAAGCTGGACTTAACAAAACTGTCGTAAAGATTGAGGGTATCAGTTACGAGCAACTGAATCAGCTGAACAAGAGTTTGAAATCTTGTCAGGGAGTTAGCGCAACGAATGTGGCTTTTAACAAAAACAGTTCAAAAATTATCGTATCGCATGCTGGTGGTAGTAATGAGCTACTAGATGAGATGATTAAGAAATCTCAAGGAATTCTCTCGAAAGATGCAATCGACGGAGTAGAGGAGGGTCAGATTGACTTATCGATAAAGTAGGGCATCTCTTTACAATTAACAATTTAAGAAACAACAAACTTATTCCGTATAACGTTAAATTTTTAAGTAAAATCACACAAAACGTTGTTAATTCCTATGAGTTAGCTTAACTCTACCGAGAAATCGGTAGAGTTTTTTGTTAATCCTTCCGGTACTTCTTTTGTTTTTTTGCCGTAAAAAGGAATTCTACCCGTATATCCGGGGTTTGTAACTTTCCTCTTCGATAAATAACTGGAAACTTTGTTATCAGTTTCGCTACGCGTAGTGCCTCTTGTTTGAAAATTTCAGACGATCCATAGACATTTATTATGCTATCTAATCTGCCCTGTTCATTAGCAAGTACATGAATTGCGGCAAATCCTGATTCCTCAATAGTTGGTAATGCAGACACATTAATCAGCGTGTCGATGTGCCCATTTAGAAGAGCATCGCCCATGAACAGCGGTGTATTCTTAGACATGGAGTTGTCGAAGTAAGTTGTGCTTTTTAATATACCTTTATCAAAAACATACTCATACTCATGTTCGAAAACACTTGAGAATCCATGATGATCGTAAGTGAGAAGTTTACCATTAAATGCGATAACCGTATCCGAAAACCAGTCTGCTATCACTCGTCCGTTTTTGACCTTTTTGCCAAACATTTCATTGAGATCTGCTTTAGCACTTTTACTTTCATTATAAATGTTGGTTAGATACAACCGATTATCGATAATTTCCCAATAGGCGACATATGCTCTCCAGCAGCCTGTTGAAAATCCCCTTAATGAGTCGGGGAAAAAGGGTTTATTATAATTGCTTTGATCAATCCATTGTTCCAACGGTAAAGCGTGTAGCAAGATAGTGTCTCCTTTGATAATTAGTCTGTCGGGTTCCTGCTCAGTAGCATAAGTGGAAAAAGAATAGTTAATTAAAAAGATGAAGGCAAAAATGGCGTAGTATTTCATGATATATTGGTTTTATATCATGATGATTTAAGTGAGTTAATTCCATAGAAATTTGGAATTTAATATTGTTAGTTCTTTTATTTTGAAATTATTTCGTCGGGTATGAAGTTCTATATTTCTTGATCATATACCAAGTTGCGGGCTTTAATGTTCTTTCTTTATTAATTGGGTGTCGTCCTGCACTTGTGAAAAATTCAACTTCATTGTTGATTTTCGAATACCAAACTTTGTTCACATGCTTTTCCTGGAGGGTATCTGTTTGAGTAATTTTTCTAAAATGTACTAAATCTATTGGGTTGAGGACAAGTTTCTCAGCATGTCTGATTTCTTCTTTGCAGTCAATTTCTATATATTTTGTTCCATCCCAGTACATACAGCCATCAGTTTTAAGCTGAGAAACGGTCATATAGCAAAGCGTAGCAAAAGAGAGGCTTGCGGCCGATATAACTAGTATTTTGTTTAAGCCGTTTTTCTTTTTCGGCTTAGCAATTACTGTTGGTTTAAAGGGTTGACTCTGAACAATGTTATTATCCTTTTGAGCATATTCTATGCGATCTGACGTCTTAAACTCTACCTGTTGATGCTGTTGAAATGACTTTCGCCATTCTACAAATGGTCTTGGTTTAAAATCGATTAAAACAGCAAGCAATTTGGCGATAATTTCGTCCGGATTTCTCGTTGTACCATTAAGGAAGTTTTGTACAGATTTTAGTTTTCCTAATTCGGTAGTGTTAATAGCTTTTTCGAGATCATCTACTTTCACATTTGAATTAAAGTATTCTTCAAAGACAATTCTGTCTTCCTTGTTAAGTCCTTTGCAATATAGATATAGTGCATAGTTTCGAAGATTCGCTGGCGAAGGATTTTCTAGGCTTGTAGGTAGAGTCCCTTCATTGCGTTTCTTTGTGTATTCCGCCAAAACTTGCTCTCTAAAGATATCGAATTCAAACACGGAACTAATTGGTTTTCGTCATTCGAAATAAAGCATAATATCTAAGATGTACAAATTGTCTGCTTGAAAATAGGAAATATCGGAAATCTATAAGAAATATCGGAAATACCGGAAATGTCTGATTTAAAGCTGTTAAACGCCTTTAGTTTTGTCCTATGAATTCTTCGATAGCTCGTTTACTATTAACGCAACTGTAGAGAATTCGTATGGTAGGCTTGTAGTTGAATCCTATGAAAAAGAGGAAGATTATTTGATTTTCCTATGAGTTTACTTCTTCCTTAAAATCAGAAGGCCTTCTGAAAAATTAATGAATGATACCATTTAGAGACAATGGTGTCGGGATAGTTTTTTGACTTTAAATTTTAGAAGAAATGAAAAATTTGTTCGTAGCTCTGCTGCTGACTATGCTGTGTTCTGCAGGATACTCAAACTCCTTTACAACCAGCGATGGTGATCCTCAGACGAATGGTGGTGATAAGGGATCCGTACGTCCTCCGACTAGGCCGGCGATTCCGCCGATCTTTCCTGATTTCTTAGGTTAAGATCCTTTAGTAAAAATGCAGGTAAAATCACTTTTACCTGTATTTTTTATTTGGTAATATTGCTTACCAAATTATTATCCATGCGATTTCAAATAATCACACTATTATTCAGCATAATACTGTTTTTCGGGTGCCATTCTAAGAGTCCGCAATTCGCCGAAATTGATGCAGAATTAACTGTCGATAGTAATAGCAATTTTTCTAAAGCAAATTCCTTTCTAGAGTTAGGGATGAACGATAGCTCTTTTGTTTATTTTGATTTAGCAAGTGACGATTTTATACAAGCCGGTGATAGTCTTCATGCAGCAATATGTTTAATTCAGATGGCAATTACGTTGTCTGAAGAAGCGGATTATTATGCTGCTCAAGAAACATCATTGGAGGCAGACAAGCTTTTAGATACGGCTAATAAGGCGCATTTAGACTTGTTGTCTTTTAACTATAATAGTTTGGGAAATGCGATTTCTGGTTATGGAGATAATGAGGCTGCCATTTTTTACTACGATCTAGCCGTAAAATATGCGGTCAATAAGGATCATGCACAAACCTATAAGAATAATAAAGCTGTAACTCTTTTTGAGGCGAAGCGTTTTAAGGAAGCTTTTCTTATTCATAAAGAGAATTTAAAATCTGCTGATAAAAAAGATAAGAATTATGCACGTTGTTTGTCCAACTACGCAAATACAAGATGGCGGATAGATGAAGCGTATAATCCGTTGCCTGACTTACATACAGCGTTAAAAATAAGAGAATCCGAATCAGACGATTTGGGCGTGAATTCCACGTTGTCACATTTATTTGAATATCACGATGGACGAAATTTGGATTCCGCCAAAATTTATGCTTCGAAATCTTTTGATTTAGCAAACAAGATTCAATTTAGTACGGATCAAATAAATGCTGCAGAGAAATTAATCAGGGTTAATTCCGATTCTTCAAAATACTACTTTGCAATCTATAAGCATCTGTCTGATAGCGTTCGAACGGCTCGTTTGAAAGCAAAGAATCAATATGCATTGATTCGTTATGAGGCAGAGAAAAATAAAATTGATAATCTAAAGCTTCAGAAGGATGTTTTGGATCGGGATCTGCGAATTTCTAAAGAGCGAATCATTATGGTGGCTGTTATTGGCTTTGTTCTGTCTGCTCTTACATTTTTTATTTTGTGGGCGCAACGAAGAAAGCAGCGGATTACTATGGAAGCGGAAAATAAAGTTAAAGAGATACAATTGACCACTTCTAAAAAAGTACATGATGTGGTTGCCAACGGTATTTATCGCGTGATGACAGAATTGGAGCATAAGGATGAATTTGATAAATCGGAAATTTTAGATAAGCTGGAAGTTATGTATGAAAAATCTAGAGATATTTCCTATGAATCCTCTAAAGAAATGTGCGAAGAAAGCTTTGCAACTGATGTTTCTACATTGATCAGATCATTTGCAAATGAAAATATTCACATGTTTATTGTCGGTAATGATCCACATCTATGGCATAATTTATCAAAAAATGCAAAGAATGACTTACTGATAATTTTGCAAGAGATATTAGTGAATATGCGCAAACATAGCCAAGCTAACGAGGTGATATTTAGGTTCGAAGAACGGGACAATTACTTACATATTTTATATCAGGATAATGGTGTTGGTTTAACAAATCCAAAAAAGATGGGGAATGGTATTCGGAATACGGGAAACCGTATGGAAAGGTTAAAGGGTAAATTTAATTTTGCCTCAGAGAAAGGGAAAGGAGTGAAAATAGAAATGAATTTACCGCTTCCTCAAAACTGACCAATATGTTTAGAAAAGTATTAATTGCAGAAGATCATGAAATTACTAATGTTTCGGTTCAACGAACCATCAGTGATATTGGTGTAGAAATAGCCAAATATGTTTATTACTGTGATGATGCTTTGGCGTGGATCAGTCGTGCATTACAAGACGGGGATGCGTTTGATTTATTGATTACGGACTTATCATTTGAAGAGGATTTCAATAAACAACGTATTGCAAGTGGTATTGAACTCATTCAGGCTGTAAAAGTTATTCAACCAAACTTAAAGATTATAGTTTTTTCAGGTGAAGATAGACCTGCCATCATTGATAGACTGTTCAGTGAATATGGCATAGATGGCTATGTGCGAAAGGCTAGGCGCGATGCCCAACATCTCAAGGAAGCATTCATAGCGATCGATCAAGGGCATACCTATGTTTCCTTTGATATTAAACAATCCTTAAAACAAAGCCATACCTATGAATTCTCAAATATCGACATTCAAATTGTGAAATTGTTGTCGGAAGGTGTCTTACAGAAAGAGATTCCCAATCATCTCAAGCAAAGAAATATAAAGCCATCGGGATTGAGTAGTGTTGAAAAGCGATTGAACATGATGCGAGAAGTTTTAGCTTTTAACAAAAATGAACAGCTGGTTGCTTATTGTAAAGATAAGGGATTTATATAGGCGACTTAAGCTTCTTATCCATGAATAAACTTTTATTAATTTTCTTAGTTTTTGTCTCCTGCCAAACACAGAATGTTCCGGTAGCCGAATATTATGATGATATAGATTTTGAACAGCAGATGTTCCAAAATCCTGCGATTTTTAAAGTGGAGAAACTAATCGATGGCGATACGTTTTGGGTTATGAATAGCCGGAGGGAGCATTTGAAGATCCGGTTAATTGGTATTGACGCGCCAGAGACAAGAACGGTTTTTAAAAAGAAAAAGCACCCTTTCGGAATGACTTCCAAATTGTATTTAGATAGTATTTTACTGGCGAATCCTTATGTGAAGTTAAACTTCGACGTCGATTCTTTGGATCAGTATGGTCGAACGCTCGCTTACGTTTATCTAAATGATGGAACCTTTGTAAACGAGATAATGGTTAAGAATGGCTATGCTGTTTTGATGACAGTTCCGCCTAATGTTAAATATCAAGAAATACTGTATAAAGCGCAAGTAGAAGCGAGGGAAAGAAAGCTAGGGATATGGAGAGAGGAGTTTTTGGAATCGAAATAATTCAACGTTTTTCGTAGTGCTACAACTAGAGACAAAAGTTGATTTTTTAATATAAACCGTCTTTTTGCTGCGCGAGTTTACAAAGGAGGATTGTTGAAAGTCTCGATCTCAAGGTTTTGCTTCCTCCTTCGTTTTTCGTTTTTCATTATAGCTGTTGCCGTTCGTTAGATAGATATCCAAACGATTTCCTATCTAACATCAATAACCTAAATCTCTTAAAACATCTACAACTCGGAACCTCAATCCTTCATAAGTCTTAATGTTAAACGTAGTGTCGCTGGCATTATACACTAGTCGATCGGGATTAACTCGCGTATATTTAACCATTATGTCGGTAAGTTCAGATAATGAATAGGTTTTTCCTTCGATATTTAAATAGGTTTCTTCAGGAGTTTTATCAGTTTCATCGTTCTTTTTACATGAATTTAAGCCTAGCAAAAGCACCATGCATAGATAGAGTAATGTTTTCATAATTAGGTGATTTAAATATAGCACAAAAACATTGTAAATGAAACTTTGCAGAATTTAGATCAAAGCCACTATTTTCCCTTTTTCAGGTGGCTAGAGGTTTTAATTGGATTGAGTGATAAGACTGTTTTTTAAACTTCTATGGGGATATTATGATTTCGATATCTGATTTTATAACGCTTCGCTCCTTATATAAATAGATTATTTATCTGATATTTATATCAGAAAGGGTGTTGATAGAGGACGTGATTTATTGTACAAAGCTAAATCAATGTAAAATTTAAACAGTCATATGTCGCTTAAAAGAGAACTAATATATATCGACGATAAAGACGAAACGAATAGAATCTCCCAATATTCGTACAAAGGAGATAAGATTTCTATTGTTTTTAAGTATAGTAATAAAGAGTTTTTGTACAGTAAAAACAGAGCTAAGGTCGTAGGAACAGCAATTACTAGTGACAAAGCCTTCAATGTTTTTAACTATCTGCATGAGATCGCAAATGCGATTGGTTTAAAAACCGATGAAGGCGACAATATCCTTTTAAGAAGTTATCAGAACATTGAACACATATCTAAGAATAGCGTTTTAGCTAGTTTTTTAAATGGCTCATTATCCTCTTTTGAGAACCCCACAGAAAGTATAGATTTTTTTCCATTTGGGTTTAACCTGAGTCAGAAAAATGCAGTAAATACAGCTTTCGCAAATAATCTAAGTGTAATAGAGGGACCTCCGGGAACGGGAAAAACACAAACAATTTTGAACATTATCGTAAATGCTGTTTTAAGAGGTCAAAGTGTAGCTATTGTGTCTAGTAATAACTCTGCAACGAAAAATGTCTATGAAAAGCTAGAAAAAAACGGCATTGAGTTTATCGCTGCACTTTTAGGAAATACGCAGAATAAAAAAGATTTTATTGATTCTCAAAAACAGATTCCCGATTTGACACAGTTTGACATAGCTGGATCTGAAAAATCAAAGCTTAAAGAAAAAGCTCTATTGCTTTCTGAGCAACTATCTGAAAAGCTTGATAAAAAGAATCGCTTAGCGTTATTAAAGCTTCAGGTTGATAACTTGGAAACTGAATATGAGCATTTCAAAGAAAATCATAAAAACGAGAAATCCAACGCTGTAGAATTCAAAAGAAACATCAGTTCAGGACAAATCCTTCAACTATGGATTACACTGGAGTCATTAGCAAAAAGAAGTAAGAAAGTTGGCTTTATAAACAGACTTCTATTTAGATTCAAATACGGGATAAAGGATAAATCCTTTTATGAAAATCCACTTAATGAAATGATTTTTATTTGTCAATCCAAGTATTACCCGACCAAATTAATGGAGGTGACTAAGGAGATTGAATCATTAAAATCAGCTTTAAAACACTTCGCTTTTGACAGTAAATTGAGAGAGTATACAGATATTTCAATGCGAATTCTTAAGGCAGAATTGTTTCGACGTTACTATAAAAAGAAGAGAAATGAGTACACTATCCCAGAATTAAAGCGTAGATCCGAAGAATTTATTAAGGACTATCCAGTTATAATGAGTACAACATACTCATTGAGACAAAGCTTGTCTGATGATATCTCTTATGACTATGTGATTATTGATGAATCATCACAAGTTGATTTAGCTACCGGGGCACTAGCTTTATCCTGTGCTAAGAAGGCTGTAATTGTTGGTGATGTTAAACAACTTCCTAATGTGGTTGACGCTAATATGCAAGGAAAGACTGATTTAATTTTCGATTCCTATGAACTAAAAGAATCTTATCGTTTTTCGAGTCATAGTCTTTTGTCCTCATTACTTGAATTATTTCCAAATATTCCAAAGATATTATTGAAAGAACATTATCGTTGTCATCCTAAAATTATTGAGTTCTGCAACAAGAAGTTTTATAATAATCAACTGATTGTTCATACAGATTTTAGTGGAGAACGACAACCGCTTGTTGTATATAAAACCGCAAAAGGAAATCATGCGCGAGAACGAATGAATCAAAGACAGATTGATATCATCAAAGAAGAGATTATTCCTATGCAAAAGCTTGAAAATGTTGTTTTAGGAATTGTTACACCTTATCGTAATCAGACCAATGCATTGCAGAATACGTTTCATGGATCCTCAATAAAAGCTGATACTGTAGATAAGTTTCAAGGAAGAGAAAATGACGTTATTATTCTTTCGACTGTTGATAATGAGATATCCGACTTCACCGACAACCCTAATCGCTTGAATGTAGCTGTATCTAGAGCAATTCAGCAATTGATTTTAGTTGTTAATGGGAATGAGCATGAAAACGATAGTAATATCTCAGACTTGATAAAATACATCGAGTATAATAACTTTTCTATCGTGCAAAGTGAGCTGAAATCGATATTTGATTTATTATATAAAGATTATGAAGAAGAAAGAGCAAAAATCATAGGTAAATCGGGCAAGGTATCAGCATATGATAGTGAAAATCTAATGTATGTATTAATTAAAGAGGTTTTAGCAGATAGTAGTTTTTCTAAGTATGACGTCCTGATGCATTTCCCGATGAGGCAACTTATTAATGATTTTTCGAAGCTTGATCAACAGGAGTTAAAGTACGCATCTAATCCATTGACACACATTGATTTTATAGTTTACAATAAACTTAGTAAAACTCCAGTACTTGGAATAGAGGTTGATGGTTTTGAATTTCATAAAGATGGAACAAAACAATCCGACAGAGATAAAATGAAAGATGCTATTTTAAGTAATTACAACTTCCCGTTAATACGTTTCAAAACAAATGAAAGTAATGAGAAGAGGAAACTTATTAATAAATTGAATGATCTTCAGGCCTCATAACTAAGTTTAGGGAAAAATAGTAATCACGGTTTCCCGTAAGTTTATTAAGGATTTTCTAAGTATATTTAAGAATTCTAAAAAGCATATTTAAATTATGGGATTTAACGAATTAATATCTAAGATAGTAGCATTTCGCGATGATCGGGATTGGAAGCAATTTCATAACTCGAAAGACTTAGCGATTGCGTTAAATATTGAAACTTCTGAATTGCTAGAATTGTTCTTATGGAAAGATAAGGAAGATGTTAGTAAAGAAAAATTAAAAGAAGAGCTTGCAGATGTTTTGATGTATGCGTTATTATTAGCAGAAAAACATCAATTTAATATTGAAGAAATAGTAGAGCAGAAACTAGAAATCAACAATCAAAAATATCCAGTAGATAAAGCTAAGGGATCTGCAAAAAAATACAACGAATTATAATAAAATACCAAGCCAATAACCAATTAATGAATTTCAGCATACATCAATATTCTTTTGATCAAGATATTGAGAACAACATATTATTAAACCATCAGGATTTTCTGAATTGGCCGTTAGTATACTTTTTAGAAGAGAAAAATGCTAAAAACCAATTAATACGTGATGCTTATGTTGGTGAAACGACAGATGTAGTGAACCGATTTAAGGCACATGGTAAAACCGAGAAAAAACAAAATTTAAATAGTGTAAGTCTTATTTTAAGTGAACTATTTAATAAATCGGCCACATTGGATTTGGAGGCTAATTTAATTCGTTATATAGCCGCAGATGGAAAATATTCATTACAAAATGGAAATTTAGGTATTTCTAATCATCGATATTATCAACAGAAGGAAGTCTATTGGGAATTATTTAAAGATATATGGACTGATTTACGAAAAATGGGAATTGCTAGACATTCCTTAGATCATATTGATAACTCTGATTTATTTAAATACTCTCCTTACAAATCACTCTCTAGAGAACAAATAGCTAGTTTGAAAACTATTTTATATTGTCTCTTGGATGACAATGCAAAAGTAAGTTTAATACAGGGAGGCGCAGGGACTGGCAAATCTATTTTAGCAATTTTTTTATTCAAACTTTTAAAAACAAACCTTAGTGATTTTAATTATTCGGATTTTGATGAAGAAGATGAGGAGTTGTTCTTTCTTTTGAAAGAAGTAAAATCTAAATATGGAGAATTAAATATGGCATTGGTAATTCCAATGGCTTCTTTTAGACAGACAATTGCTAATGTTTTTAAGAATATAAAAGGATTATCTAGTAAAATGGTTATTGGTCCATCAGAAATTGTTAAACAAAAATATGATTTATTGATAGTTGACGAAGGTCATCGTCTTCGTCGACGTGTAAACCTCGGATCTTATTTCGGTACGTTTGATAAAAATAGTTTAACGTTGGGTCTTGATAAAATGACCTCTTCTGAATTAGATTGGGTTCAATTGCAAAGTGAAAAATCAATCATATTCTATGATCAATTCCAATCTATTAAACCATCTGATACTACCATCGAAAGTTTTGAAAGGCTAAAACAGCTATCTACTACACGAATTGAAAAGTTAGTCACTCAATTTCGTGTAAAAGGAGGTAATCAATATGTTAAGTTAGTACATGACATATTTAATAACACTCAAAATCAAACAGGTATAAGGCATTATGACTTTCGCTTATTTGATAATCTTGATGAAATGGTCAGTCGAATTAAGAAGAAAGATCAATTGTTAGGTCTTTCTAGAATGGTTGCGGGTTTTGCTTGGGAATGGATATCGAATAAAAACCCTGAAGCCTATGATATTGTAATTGACAAAGCGCAGTTGAAGTGGAACAGTATTGCTGTTGATTGGGTAAACTCAAATAATGCTATCAATGAGGTAGGATGTATCCATACCACACAGGGGTATGATTTGAATTATACCGGAATAATCATAGGTCCAGAATTAGACTATGATTTTGAGAAGAATGAATTTGTTGTATATAAAGATGCCTACAAAGATAAAAATGGTAAGAATTCAATTAAGGATGAACAGGTATTGTTAGATTATATTCTTAATATATATAAAACTATATTTTTACGTGGTATTGAAGGTACATACGTTTATGTTTGCAATAGTAATCTAAGAAAGTTTTTATCAGGATTTATACCTTTATATTCCGAGAATAAACCAACTGAGAGTGCAATTGAACTATTACCTGTCCCTTCTGATAGTACAATTCCATATTACAATATAAATGCTGCAGCAGGTAGTTTTTCAGATTACCAATCGTTAGAAGATATCCAATATATTGATATGCCTGAATTATTTAATCCTAGTGATTATTTTGCCTGTAAAGTAGTAGGTGAGTCTATGAATAAGATTATTCCTAATGGAGCTATATGTTTATTTCGTAAATATGCTGGAGGTAGCCGAAATGGACTAATTACTTTGGTTGAGGGAAATGATATTTATGATAGTGAATTAGGAGGGAATTTTACAATCAAGGAATATACGAGTAAAAAAAGTATTGATGAGGATGGGTGGAAACATGAAGAGATTGTTCTCAAACCACTTTCTGCATTTGATTATGAGCCAATCGTACTACGAGATGAACAATTAATGAATTTTAGAGTTTTGGGGATATTTGATAAGGTATTGTAGTAAAGTTTTCGCAACTATAGAGTGTTTTTATTGTCACGTTTGTCAACTCTGTAGTAGTAAGAAACTACTACACTAAACTACGATTAACCAAAGAAAAATTAAATTATGTACATATCTAACTTAATAATAACTAATTATCGAGGAGTAAAAGAAACACGTTCTATAAACCTTGCTAGATTTTCATCAATAGTTGGTAAAAATGATGCTGGTAAAACTATAGTATTAAATGCTATTGCAACATTTTTAGACATTAAAAGTTTCACCATAACACAAACAGATTTTAATGATTTAAATAAACCAATTGAGTTTGAATTTCAATTGAGCTCAGATTCAATTTCTGATTTACTTGAAACAAAGGTAAAATCAAAAGTAAAGAAGACTGAAGGGCTAGATGGATTTATTAATGATTTGATTTTCGATAATTCTATTGTTTATAAAAGAATAGCATATAATATCGGAAAATCTTGGAGTGAAGAGCATATTCTAATTAATGATTTTGAAAATTATGAAATTCAAGGTTTATATTTTAAGTCTGATGAAGAAATAACAGCAATTGTAGAAAAATTTGGAATTGTAATTCCAGTAGAAGGTAAAGGAAGAAATTCTAAAGCTGAGAAAATAAAATTTATAAAGGAGCATTTTAAAGATGAGCCTCGAGCTAATTTTTGGATTCCTGATGATATGAAGATTTCATCATTATTTCCAGAAGTAGAAATGTTTAAAGCAGATTATGGCTTAGAAGCTGATACAAAATTTAAAACAGCTACAGTAACAGAAATTGAAGAATATTTTAGTCGTGTTGAAGATAGGTTAGTAATTTTTAAGAATGAGATTAATGCTGAAATGAAAAAAGAAGCTGATATTCTTAAAACTTATATGCAAGAATATGCTTCTAATTTATTAGATATTGATATTAGTCCAAATGTTGCGTGGAAAGATGCAATCAAAAGTGTTGATGTTTCCTTTCAATTCGCAGGTGATGATAAATTCATCCCAATGACTCATAAAGGTACAGGCTATCGTAGATTATTTATGGTTGCTAGATTTAGATATCTGGCTCAGAAAAATAAAGGAAATAATATCATTTATTTAATAGAAGAACCCGAAACATTTTTACATCCAACGGCTCAACAAGATTTATTGAATGCTTTAAAAGAATTATCGAATGAAAACCAAGTTGTAACCACAACACACTCTCCTGTATTTGCAGGTGCAACACATATTGAAGGTGTCGTTTTATGTACAAAAAACGCTCAATCTAATTATGAAAATGCAGTTGAAGGAAATGAGAGGGAATTTTTATTTAAAATCATTGATGAGTTAGGAATTAAACCCTCATTTAATTTAAGAGATAATTTTGACAAAATACTTTTTGTCGAGGGGCAAGATGATGGTACTTTTTATAAACTAATAGCAAATAATTTACTTGAATGTGATTTATCTAAAGTATTAATTCTTCCTTGTGGAGGAAGTAGTGTTGAGAGTTTTATTAATATTGAATATTTTAGGAAAAATGGTAGAGAATTATACTTATTGTTGGACAGTGATAAAGGACTAAAAGTCAGGGATCCAAAAAAACCGTTTCTACAACAAAAATTAATAGATGATTTCAATATAAATTTTGGAAAAGCTTATTCTCTTAAAAAGTCAAACATAGAATATTATTTTCACCCATCAGCTTTAAAGAGATATTACCATCACTTGAAAGATGAAGAAATTGAAATTTTTAAAGATGATGAAGATTTAGTTGATTATTTCAAAGAGAAACGAATTAACAAGAAAAACAATGTGGAGATTTTCAATTCAATGACAAAAGATGAGTGGCAAGAAGTAGTTGAACAGGAATTATTAGATTTTCTAATTAAACTAAACTAAGAATACGTAAATGAATTTTAAACTATTAGCAATACGCCCTTTAAAAGATACTTCATCTGAATTATTGAAAGGATTAAAAGATAATTTTTTATATCGATTTTATAATGAATATCATTTTTTAGATAAAAATGGAAATAATATAATCAACGATGGTAAACACGTTGAAGTTGGAAGTATATCATATTTACCTACAGTCCCAAATGATTTATATGGAAATAATATAAATATTTCTGCGATTGTAGGGCAAAATGGTAGCGGAAAAAGTACACTGCTTGAAATTTTCTATTATTTTTTATTTGAGTATTCAAGAACTGAAGGATTATTAAGTAATGATTCAGACCTAGTAGAAATAGATTCAAAAAAAATTCATATCGAATTTTATTATTTATTAAATGATGAAATCTACTGCATTGAGTGGGATAACGTAAATAATTTTATAAAAACGCGTTATCAACATGATACTTATAATCAAAGATTCGACATAAATTCTGAAACAGAGTCTTTTGAAAATGGTAATAAATTAGAATTTCCTATATATAATATTGTTACTAATTATTCAATATATGGTTTAAATAGCAATTCAGATTCTGACAAATGGCTCGATAATCTTTTTATTAAAAATGATGGCTATCAAACTCCAATTGTATTAAACCCTTATAGAGAAGAAGGTAATATCAATATTAATCGTGAATTTGAATTAGCAAATTCACGATTATTAAAAGTATTTCTGACTACAAAATCGGAAGCCGATAATTTTAATACATCCAATTTAATAAAAGATGTATCAGTAAATAAACTTCTTTTTAAATTAAATATAGACAAAAATTTAAATGTCTTTTTCAATGATCAAGATTATGAAATTGATAAGTTAATCGATGAATTTACTTTACTTAACAAGTATTCGATAAAAGATTTTTACAATAAGTTATATAATTGTTTTAATGTTAATATTAAATTTAGAGAACTTATTTTTTTATATGATAAAATTGATTTTTTAAAAACTAATACACTTTACGATAATTGTTTTGATTTAAGTAATCTATATATATTTAAAAAAATTGTAAAAATAGTTCGTAATTACAAAAATTATAAAAAGTTTGAAAATATTTTTAAAGAAGTAAAATTTGGTAATCTTGAAACCAACGCTAATTTAAAGATAAATTTTAGTACTAAATACGCCAAATTGTTTTTAATAGATCAAAATACAAATTTAGACTCTATTAAAGCTTTAGAACATTCAAAAGGAAGAACTTATAAGATTGAGCGATTAAAAGAAATTGAAAATCATTTATTAAAATACTATTATAATTTCTATTATGAAGATTTTATTAATGAAGTATATTCTAAATATGAGATAAATAGAGTTAATAAGAAAACGATTTATGAGGCAATTAATTATTTTCTTGAACAAATTGAATCTTTACTAAATAGCTTAGAAATGAGACATTTGCTTATTGATAAGTTGTTAGCTAAATTAAGTGAAGATAAAAGTCATGTTACTTTAAAGATTCGACAAGTTTTAAATATGCAACATTCTAATTTCTTTAATAATTTGAATGTAGTTGACAGGAAAAATCTTTCTGTAAACGATGGTGAAAGAATAGTATATTATACTCTAGATAAGAATTATATTTACGATAACAATTCATTGGATATTGAGTATATACCTAATGCTTTTTTTGAACCAATATTTATGTTCATAAAAAGTAAGGAAAATCATCCCTTTGAATTGAAATATTTAAGTTCAGGTGAGCAACAAATGTTGCATTCTACTATTTCAATTTCATACCATTTAGATAATTTATTATCTATAGTAGAAAACGAAGGGAGCGTAGAAAACTCACGATTAAGAACTTATAGGAATATCAATATAATACTTGATGAAATAGAACTGTACTACCATCCAGAATTACAAAGAAATTACATCGAAAATTTGATTGTATTATTAAGTCAAGATAAATACAAAGAGTTTAATTTTAATATAATTTTCTCTACACATTCTCCTTTTATTTTGTCGGATATTCCTTCAGAGAATGTTTTAAAATTGGTAAGTGGAGAGCCAAAGCCTAATGATATTGTAAATTCATTTTCAGCAAATATTTATGATTTATTAAATGATGAGTTCTTTTTGAAAAATGGTGCTGTTGGTGCTTATGCTCAAAATTTCATTAACTCTTTAATTGATGAAATAGAAGCTATAAATCCTGATATCGAAAAGAATGTAATTAATCAGTTAAAGAGTAAAATATCAATTGTGGGTGATGAATTGGTACAATATGGTTTAGAAGAACATTTATTTGAAAAATTGAAGAGCCCTGAATTTGAGATAGAACTTCTAAAAGAAAGAATTAAAAATCTTGAAGCTAAAAACGTGAATAATGAAGAGAATTAAAATAGATACTAATCTAATTAAAGTAGTGGAAGATTTTAATGCTAATCTTTTTAGTGAAAACATTGTCGAGTATGAGAAAAAAATAAATAAAAGAATAGGACGAAAAAAAATACGTTTAATAAAAACTAAAGGTAAAAAAGGTTTTAAATTGCCTAAAAATGGACTTTATGATTTGTATAAAATTACAGAGGATAATGATCAAAAAGCGTATTTAAAAAAGTTGTTTAAAGAGTATAGCCAGTTATTAAACTTAAGACCTTCTGAGTTTTTAGTAAAAAAAAATGAATTTGACGCTATTTATATAATCGATGGAGTAGATGGAAGCGACTCAACAAAATTCGCGAAAAAAATTGTTGAGATTTTAAGATATGATGTTTATAGAAACTCTCATTATCCTAAAATAATGCATGACTTGGGATGGAATATGAAAACATGTTTTTATTGTAACTATGCCGGTACATTAACTGTATTAATAGATAGTAATTACAAAGCTTATTACGATTTAGATCATGTTTTACCAAAATCAATTTATCCATTTTTAGCTACTTCGTTTTTTAATTTTATTCCTTGTTGTGCATCATGTAATAGAAGTAAAAGTGATAAAATGATTACTAGCTTAAATCCATTTTACGAAACGAATGAGTCTGATTTTACTTTAAGTAGAGTATTTTATATTACACAAAAATCCAAAGTTCAATTTTATAATAATTTGGATAGGAATCTTATTCAAATTAATGTAGCAGGTAGTATTAATAATATAAGTAAAACAGATTTAGATAACATTGTAGATTTAGAGCTTTTGTATAATACACAAAAGCATGAGGCAGAAGAAATTTTATGGAAGAAAAAAATTTACTCTAAAGCGTATTTCAAATCTGTACAATCTGCATTTTCAAAATTGCATTTAAAAAAACATGAAATGAATCGAATTTTATGGGGAACAGATTTGAATGAGGAGACAATTAATGACAAACCATTAGCCAAATTTAAATTTGATTTAATTAAAGATAGATAAATTCATCTATGAAATACACCGAGTACCAATTAGAACAAGCTTTTATCAGCCTTTTGGAAAGGCTATCAATATATTGACGGTAAGCAGTTACAGCGAACTTCCAAACAAGACGTCTTGCTCAAAGAAGATTTACGTGCTTTTTTATTGACTCGATATGATGATTTGGAGGAGATTGAGTTGGAGAGTATCATTAATGAATTAGCATATCAGTCAACATCTAATCTGTATGAATCCAACAAGCGTATCTGTAAGTTATTATCCGATGGATTAATTTTCAAGCGCAACAATCCAGCAAAGAAGGATTTGCGTATTCGCTATATAGACATCGATTCGGTCAAGCTTAATCGCTTTAAGATTATCAATCAATTGGAAATACAAGGTACAGAGTTGCGTATTCCCGATTTGATCTTATATATCAATGATATTGTAACCCTCCCTATTTTCGGACTGGCATCCAGGCGAGTTTTCAAATATAAATATAGTTGTTATCAATAGGTCAATCTTTTTTAAAGTTGACCTATTGATAACATGCCGCCGGCAGGGCATCGTATTCCATTGGTGTTTTTCCTCCCAGTGATTCATGTGGTCTTTTGTAGTTGTAATCCTGTAACCACTCTTATGCGAGTATCTGTACTTGCAGAGTATCTTCAAAGAGGTAGACATCTAGGATACTTTCACGAAAGGTGCGGTTGAAACGTTCAATGTAGGCATTTTGCATAGGCCTGCCTGGTTGGATATACTGTATCTCTATTTCTTTGTCAGCACACCATTCTCGAAATTCCCTGCTGATAAATTCCGGGCCGTTGTCCGTACGGAAACGTGAAGGCTTTCCCTGCTCTTTTATGATGCGTTCCAATAGATAGGTTACTTTGCTTGCTGGCATACTATGTGCAACCTCAATAGCGATGGCCCGCCTATTAAAGTCATCAATGATATTCAGTGTCCTGAACTTGCGCTTATTGGTTAGTACATCGCTCATGAAATCCAAAGACCATGTTTTTAGCGGCTTATCTGGAATCGACAATGGTTGCTTTATACGGGCTGGAAGTCGTCTTCTAGTCTTTCTGCGACGATTCATCCCCAAGAGTTGGTACACCCTGCGTATTCGTTTGTAATTCCACTTCAGTCCCTCATGTCGGATCCGTGAATAGTAAAGGTCCTGTCCTTCGGTTGGATACCGATCGGCCAGCTCTCGGAGCTTCGCTATCGTTTCGCTGTCATCCTTCTTGTTCCTGTAATAATACATTGACTTGGGAAGATTGACAACCTTGCAGGCCCTGCTGATGCTGATCCGGTGCGCCGAAATCACATAAGCAGCCATTTCCTTGCGCTGGCAGGGCCTCAGAACTTTTTTGATAGTACGTCCTTGAGAATCTTATGGTCTAGGGCAAGGTCCGCATACATCTGTTTGAGACGGCGGTTCTCTTCCTCAAGTTCCTTCATACGTCGCAGCTCTTGGCTGTCCATCCCGGAATACTTCTTCTTCCAGTTGTAAAATGTGGCTTGGTGGACACCCAAGTCCCGGCAGATATCAGAAGTGGATTTACCTGATTCATGTTGCTTGATCGCCGAAACGATCTGACTCTCGCTGATTCTTGTTTTTTTCATTGTACTGTTCTAAGTTACGAATTTTCGCATTTCAAACAGTCCGACTTTTCGGGAGGGTTACATAATAATTATGAAAAGGTGTTGAATTTTGTGTCGCGCTTTATAGAAAACCAAAAAAATAAATTTCAGATATATGCAAAGACTTGGATGAAATGATAGGATCATGTATACCAACCTCTCTGAATTAATTTAAGACTAGATTAAGGAGCGCGAACTTAAGTATATTAAACTTTAATATGCATTAGATATAATGGTGTCAAAAGAACGTTCTAAAATGATTATTGACAGCAAATATGAACATCACTATATAGATAGAACACATTTATCAATAAATTCATCAGGTTGCTGGATATGCAAGAGAAAATAAGATTCGTGATAAACTAAAAGTAACCGAGGATAGGCGTATTGTTTGTTTAATTAACTATCCTGATATAGATAGTGGAATTGAAGATTTTTCTTTGACCAATATAATAGATAAGCGAAAACCAATTAAGGTTTATGACAAGGTATATAAGCTAGATGTAAAGATTCCCTTAATTAGATAGTATTTGATACAACTTGTTACAAACAGCAAAAATATCACAAAATAAAAATGCACCATCTAAAAGGTGGTGCATTTTGTCGTGTAAATTTTGTAACTGATTGATAATCAGTGTTGATTGTGGAGCCGGAGGGATTCGAACCCTCGTCCAAACATAGTATGATCTACGCTTTCTACATGCTTAGCTTCTCTTTCATTGTCGGGAGAGGGAAGGTGAGTCGCTTACCTATACCGTTCTCCGTAGTTGCTGTTTCTCGTCTTTGCTTAGCAACATCACAAAGACCAGTTCTATTGTTCGATGCCCCAGGTGTTAGACCAAAGAACAGGATCTAACGGGACAAATAGCTATGTTAAGTCTAACTTAAGCAGCTAAGGCGTAGTTTTCTTCGCCAGTTATAAAGTTGAAAGTTCAGATTTAAGTGCTAGACTAACAATGCACTGCATGCTTACATAACCATCGCTATCCTGTCAATTCCGGTCGACCCCAGTTATGTATAGGCTACAAATGTAATCATTCTATTTGACCTCTGAAACAAGAAAAAGTTTAATTGTGCGCGTTATTGCAAACATTTTTGGTATATTAAGGTTTTTAAAGTGGTAGAAACCAAAAAGATAAGCGACATGTAAACTTTTGGAAAATTTAGACGCATTTAAACTATTTAAACGTCAGACTACCCTAGAAAAACATCACGGAATAACACCATTAAATCACAGAAACGCAAATCATTAAAGAATATGGCAGAACCAACAAATGCTAATAATCCATCAACCCCAGCTGTTGATGATAAAAAGGAAACAACTACTGCAGCAAAACCCGCTGCTAAATCGGTAGCAAAACCTGCAAACGCTGCTAAGAAACCTGCGGCAACAAAAGCTAGCACTGCGGCTGCGAAACCTGCAGCAAATAAAACAACGGCTGCAAAGCCTGCAACTACGGCAAGCGCGGCAAAACCTGCCACATCCAACGCGAAAACAGCAAGCTCAACAGCTGCTAAGCCCGCGGCTAAGACAACGACGGCTGCGACAAAGCCAGTAGCGAAGGCAGCTCCGGCGACAAAACCAGCAACTTCAGCTGCAAAACCTGCAACAGTGAAAGCAACGGCGGCATCATCAAAAGCGCCGGCTACTAAAACTACAGCAAGCACAACAGCTACGAAGCCAAAGGCAGCGCCTGCGAAGCCATTAGCGTCAGGAAACCAATCCACCAAGACTACGGCAGCAGCAAAAGCAAATGCTTCGTCTACAACAGCTAACAAAGCGGCAGCACCAAAAACGGATGGTGATGGCCTAGGTGCTAAGACACCCGCTCCAAAAGCAGCATCGGCAAAACCTGAAACTCCTGATAATAAGCTTGAAACGAAAACCGTAGAAAAAGCGCCAGCAGCGCAGGAAGCCAAGTTGGAGAAAGAAGCTTCATATAAAGAGGAAGTTCCGGTAAAAGAAGTTAAAGTTAAAAAAGGCGAGAAGAAAAAAGCGAAAGATCCTAAAGCTGTAAAAGACGATAAAAAGGCGAACGATAAAAAAGCTGAGAAGGTAAAAAAAGACAGCAAGGACAAGAAAAAAGCAAAAGTTTCGGCAAAGAAAGTGAAAAAAGTAAAAGAGGAGAAGCCGAAAAAACAAGATAAAAAACAAGCTAAGTCTTTCGGTAAGCTAAAGAAAGCGATTTCTGAAATCTACAGCAAGATTGTTGGAGATGATAAGAAAAAAGCTAAGAAGAAAAAGAAATAAGAAACCTGCATTTCTTTATATAAAAAAGGAGTCACAGTTCGCTGTGACTCCTTTTTCTTTAGGCTTTCTTCCGAATGCTTACCGCATTTTTATGCGCTTGTAAACCTTCTAATTCTGCCAATATTTCGACCGTCGAACCAATCTGTTCTAAGCCCTGCTCGGTAATATGCTGAAAAGTTATCTTCTTTACAAACGAGTCTACAGACACACCAGAATAGGAGCGTGCATATCCCGATGTCGGTAAGGTATGATTCGTTCCGGAGGCATAGTCACCTGCACTTTCCGGCGTCAGATGTCCTAAGAATACAGACCCCGCATTTTGAACCTTGTTAACCAAAGATTTCCACTGATCCGATTCAATAATCAAATGCTCTGGAGCATACGCGTTCGAGAAGTTCATACAGCTGATCAAATCATCACATACGACGATATAGGAATTGTCCAGCGCCTTCGCCGCTAGTTCCTTCCTCGGAAGGATCGACAACTGCTTGCTAAGTTCCTCGTTCACCTGCTCTGCAATCGTTGTGGAGATCGTCGCCAACACCGCCTGACTATCAATACCGTGTTCCGCTTGCGCCAATAAATCAGCAGCGATATAAGCAGGATTAGCAGATTCGTCGGCAATAACCAACACTTCTGAAGGCCCCGCCGGCATATCAATCGCCACATCCGTAATCCCTTGAATTAGACTTTTTGCTTTCGTCACGAACTGGTTCCCAGGGCCAAAGATCTTATTCACCTTCGGGATGCTCTCCGTGCCAAAAGCCATAGCAGCAACCGCTTGCGCACCACCAACTAAATAAACGCGTTCTATACGTAAAAGCTTCAAGCAGTACGCAACAAAGCCGTTAATCTTGCCGTTATTTTGAGGCGGCGAACAAACCACAATTTCTTTACAGCCTGCAATGCGCGCTGGAATTCCCAACATCAATAATGTGCTCGGCAATACCGCGGAGCCACCAGGAATATAAAGTCCCACCTTCTCGATCGGACGTAATTCGCGCCAACAGCTTACGCCGGGCATCGTCTCCACTGTCCGCTCTCTTTTGGTTTGATAGGAGTGGAATTTATGGATATTCTGAAACGCTATTTCCAATGCCCGCATTTGGTCGCGGGAAATTCCCATCGCCAGTTCTTCAATATCGGAAGCGTCTAAATATAATTTTTCTAATTCAACCTTGTCAAACTGTGCAGCATAGGATTTCAGTGCTGCATCGCCATGTGTTCTTACCTCATTGATGATCGCAGACACCGTATCTTGGATAGCGTTATTCGGATCGGTATTTCGATTGGTAAGCTCCTGAATCTTAGCTTGATCAAGCTGATTATATGAATAAGTCTTTAGCATATTACATTATTATTTTTTCTATCGGCATCACCACGATACCCTGTGCGCCGGCAGCTTTCAATTTATTGATTTTCTCCCAAAAATCATCCTCCGAAATTACCGTGTGTACAGCAACCCAACCTTCTTCCGCCAAGGGAACAACGGTAGGACTCTTTACGCCGTGCAATAGTTCAGTGATTTGCTCTAAATTTTTCTTCTCCACATTCAAAACCACATATTTGGTTTCTTTTGCGCGCAATACCGATTGAACACGTTGCAACAGCTCGCAAATGATAGGATTTTCTTCAATACCTTCTCTAGCGATAAGGATAGCCTCCGACGAACGAACATCAGCAAATGGCTTCAAGCCGTTGCTTTTTAGCGTCCCGCCTGTAGAAACAATATCACAGATCGCATCGCTCAAGCCCAATCCGGGCGCAATCTCAACCGAGCCGGATATTTCTTGGATATCTGCTTTGATTTTGAAATCGTTAAGAAATTGTTGAAGGATGTTAGGGTAGGAGGTTGCGATTGATTTGCCATTTAGGTCTTCCAGACGTTCGATCGGGGAGTCTTTGGCGATAGCTAATTTTAAAGTACACTTCCCGAAGCCCAAACGTTGAAGATATTGAACCTTGGAGAGCGTTTCGTCGATCACATTTTCGCCAACAATACCTAAATCGGCAATACCCTGTTCTACATATCCAGGGATATCATCGTCGCGAAGGAATAAGATTTCAAGGTTAAAGTTAGATACCGTAGTGATAAGGGAGCTTTTATAGTTTTCGAAATCGAGTCCACAGTTCTTTAATAGTTGTACAGATTTCTCATTTAATCTACCCGATTTCTGGATAGCAATTTTCAGATTTTTCAAAATGTCGGTTTTTGTAAGTAAAGAATTAATAATAAAATACGATCCGGGGGGAATGTTGCCTCGCGTAGAGCCAATACTAATATCTATCGCCACAATGGCGATGATGAATACTGTAATGGTATGTGCGAGTGATCTTCATATTATTAATGCAACAAATGTAATGTATCAAGCTTTTGTATGCAAACTTTTTTAAGTTTTTTTATGAAAATTGATTTTTTGGTATAGACATTAGATGTTAGATATAAGATTTTAGACTTTTTGAAGAAAAAAGGAAAGTTTGTCTTGAACCAGGAAAGGAAGGATGCGAGGATAAGCAGGATCCTGTCAATCCTAAAATCCTTCCTTTCCTGGTTCAAGACATACGTCTAAATACTAACTACTAAATACTAACTACTAGTATAACCCCTTACTCTCCCAATTCAAACCCAATACAAACCCCTATCATAACCCTTTCGGAACGGGTATGATAGGGGTCTGTAAGGGTTGTTAAAAAGCTTCGATTCCTTCTAGGTACCTCTTTGACTTCAACTTGATTTCAATTCGTACTTAGGCTTCCTAGAAATCAAATTTAATTCTGGCGCGGATACCCCATTCTGGAGCGTCAGGGTTATCCAAATAGTTCAAGCGTTTTACTAAATCGACGCGTAATATTTTAAAGATGTTCGATACACCGGCACTGGCTTCCATATAAGGCTCGCTGCCAAACGTAAAGCTCGATTGCTCGCCTTTACCGTTTGTTTGCCATGCAAAAACCTCATTGTTCAGCGAAGGATTGTTGCTGTCTCTTAAGCCACCATATACACCCTTGAAGCTAAACACTTCGCGAAGTTTCAATTTCTTTAATAATGGAATTTTATTGAATATAAAACCATTCATATAATACTGTACATTGATGCTCGCATGATGATCGGAAACGAACTCCATGAAGTTCATTAAGTTGTAAGACTGCAATTGGTAGGCATACGTTTGGTTGGCACGATGGATATTTAAGAATGGATAGGGAATATTGCTCCCGAAAGTATAAGATCCATCTAAATTAACATCTGCATAACCAAATTGCGACAAATAAAACCTTTTGAAAATATCCGCAGAAAGAGAATGATAATTATAGTCACCGCCGAATAAACCTTTCACCCCAGCGGTATAATTCAACTGGAAGATCGGATATTTGTTAAATAGCGGTGTACGGTATAGTTTTCCCTGGTAATACTCTTCCTTAGGTGCATAACGCAGCCCCACATTAAATTCTGTAGATTGAAGGGAGGGTAGATTGTCGAAGCTACCGTCTGCCTGTGGTAAACGATAGGATAGAACTCCAGCAGGTGTTTGTTTCCATCGCCCTAAGCCGGCGGTCACGGAAAAGTTGTTGCTGAATTCTACTTTATAGTCCACGCGATACTCCTCATTATAAAGATAACTTTGGTTCTCGCCTCGTTTGAAGGATAACAAAACATTGTCTTCCTGAATAAATTCTAGCTTTTGGCCAGGGATTTTTGTGTCATAGGATGCAGAAACACGGATATAGTGCTGCGGGAAATTATAAATCGATTTATTATTTAATGAGTAGGTTCCGGCTAAGAAATATTTCCATTTCTGGTCGTCAAAGCCATAAGCCGTATATCCTTCAAGATAGAACCGCTTGCTCAGCCGGTCGGTCGTCCGACCACCCACGCGCAATCGAAAACCCTCCACAGGATTGTAAGAATAAAAGGTATTGACAGGACCAATCTCTACAGGGCCAGCTTGTTTGTACCCCGACAACAATAGGGCGCTAATGTCCATAAACGTACGGAACGATGGCATTTGTTGCAAACTATCGATGTTATGGTAAATCAAGCTCTCCGATTTGCTCAATGGCTCTGGTCTTAGCGTAGCCCAATAGCTCTCGGGTTGGGCCTCAATTTCAGCCTCTTTCTTTACAAGATAGATGTCGGGCACTTGGTAGGTGCTGTCAGGACGCTGTACGCCTTGTTTATAATCATTGATCAAGACAACGCGTTTTCCTTTTATTCCCTTTCCTTTGCCTGTAATCGAAAAATCTATACCCAGGCTGGATTTGCTCAGGTAAAATTTATTGTTATGATCCTTGTCGAATGCTAGCTCGATGTCAAGATCGCGCACAAAGTTTAAATTGATGTCGTCGGCAACCGTCATAGCAGCGCGTTGTACGGCATAGTTTCCATCCAAAGTAATGTAGAGCTTACCCGTAAATAGCATGTCGCTTTTATTGCGAGGAAAGAAGCTCAGTTCCACTAAATTCGGCTGCGCTGTTTTGATCGTATCGGTAATATAGAAGCGATAAAAGGTAGGTGCAGTATTTGCGATCGGACTCAAAAACTGATTCGTCAAGATCTCAATATTGTTATCGTAGATTTCGACTTCATCATATAAGCGATTGAAATACTTGCTCAAACCATCGTTGTCTACAAATTTTGGATCAAACTGTGCCTTCTTCTCGGCCATTACGTATTGCTTTTTCGCATTGGGGTCTTTCCGGTAATATACCTTCGAGAATTTCTCCTCCATATATGCTGGCAAAACATAGTTGCCATTTACGTTAGCCGTATCATCCTCCTGAAATAGGAATTGATACTTCTTGAAGACCTTCTTGTTTTTGAATTTTGAGTCCAAATTACTCAGACCCAAACTTATCTTCTCGTACTGGTTGAATTCAGCAAAAGACTGACCAGTCAATCTGTTTTGATCACGATGCTCTACAACTTTGCGGATCAATTCAACCGCAGGATTGTTTTTGTTCGAATATTTTCCTCTTCTAGGGCGCTTAATCACGACCTCTTCGATTTTATTAGCAGGGAATAAGAATATCTTAGCATTGCCGGCATTATCCGTCGTTACCACAAATTCTTCCGTATCGAATCCTACGGAACTAATGCGTAATTTATTTAAGTTGCTCGGAAGGGTAAGCGTAAAAGTACCGTTAGCAGTAGATGATGCGCCCGACTCTTTGCTGGTTCCGATAATGCTAATCGATGCATAGGGAATTGCTTCGTATGTCTCCGCGTTCATCACTCTGCCTTTTACAGTGATGGTCTGCTGTCCCCATGCAGCCGAAATTCCAAAGAGTGTAAACAGGACGAATAGGAGGCCGTGTATATGTGATTTCATAATGCTTACTTTTTGACTTTTGTATCCTTTTGTTCAAAAAGTTATGCAAATAACAGCTTTATTCTTTAGATAAAAAAGAGGCATTTCTTCGATTTGACGATTTTATGATAATTCCGGTCAAAAATTCCATGTTATGACACACAAATTGCCTTGTCAGTTAACCACTACACGTATTTTATCCGTTTGAGTAAACCTATTTTGTCTGATTTAAAAAATATTCAAATGCTAAAGGTTAATTCTTTCTTTAGCTAAAAATGTGAGACAATTTTTTTAAGTTATAATAACTTGAAATACAGTGTTTTAAAATTGTGTATTTCATACAATATGCTAAATTTTCTTTTTTAGTTGCTAAAAATATATCTAGCTTTGTCGCAAAATAAAGCCTATATAATGACAAACGTAATCAGTATTCAATTAGAGGCTCTTGGCATTCGACCAGAAGAGCCAATCTATGTCCAGTTACCGGTTCCCGAATTAGTGGAACACGCTGTAAAACAAAATCAAGGAACTCTTACGGATAGTGGTGCATTAAGTTTCGCCACCGGAAAATTTACGGGGCGCTCACCAGAGTCCCGTTTTATCGTTAAAGACGAGTTTACTTTCGACCAAGTTAATTGGGGAAAAGTAAATAAAGGGATGACTGTGGAGCTTTTCGATCAGCTTCATGATCGCGTTAGCCGCTATTTGTCCAAAATTCCGTTGTATATCCGCTCGGTACAAGCTTGTAACCATCAGGTTTATGCACAACAGGTTCTTGTGGTTTGTGAACGTCCTGTTCAAAGCCATTTTGTTGACAATATGTTTATCGAAACAGATATTCAGAAGCAAGAACGCATAGATTGGTCGGTTTTAGTGGCTTCAGATTTACAATTGGAGGATTATGAAGAGCTTGGCTTGCCAACATCACACTGCGTTGCAGTGGATTTAACACGCCAGCTAATCCTGATTATCGGTACGGCCTATACAGGCGAGATTAAAAAAGGAGTGTTCAGTGCTTTAAATTACTTATTGCCGCTGAAACACAATGTGCTTACTATGCACTGCTCTGCAAACGTTGGTAAGGACAATGACACCGCTCTATTCTTTGGCTTGTCAGGTACAGGAAAAACAACGCTTTCTTCAGATGAAGGACGCTATTTAATCGGCGATGATGAGCATGGCTGGGCGGATAACGAAATCTTCAACTTCGAAGGTGGCTGTTATGCAAAAGGTATTGGCTTGACGCATCAGCATGAGCCACAAATCTTCAACGCGATCAAGTTTGGCGCATTGATTGAAAATGCGAAGTTCAAACCGGGTACTCGCGAGATTGATTATAACGATATCAGCATCACCGAGAATTTACGCGTTTCTTATCCTTTGGAATTTATCGAGAATACGAGCGACAAGAGCTGCTGCAACGCACCAAAGCATATTTTCTTCTTAAGTGCTGACGCATTTGGCGTTTTGCCTCCAATTTCAAAGTTGACGCCAGAGCAGGCGATGTTCTACTTCATCAACGGATATACTGCGAAAGTGGCAGGTACCGAGATGGGCGTAAAGACGCCGACGGCGACTTTCTCAGCATGTTTTGGAGCAGCTTTTTTACCGCTACATCCGATGCGTTATGCAGAAATGTTGAAGCAACGATTAGAAAATCACCAAGATATTCAAGTTTGGTTGGTAAACACCGGTTGGGTAGCAGGGCCATATGGAGTTGGGCGTAGAATCCAATTGGCTTATACCCGTCAGTTAATCCGCAGCGCGATGGAAAATGTCATCGGCGAGGCTGGTTATGAGGTGCATCCAATCTTCGATCTTCAAATGCCTAGAGAATGTCCGGGCGTACCATCGGAGCTTTTAAATCCGAAACGTGTATGGGCAAATCAAGAAGGCTATGTCGAAATGGCTGAGAAGCTAAAGGGCATGTTTGAAGAAAACTATGTACAGTATGTCAAATTAGAGGAAGCTTAATCGAAAAAAGCGGATAGAATAATGAGTATACAAACATTAGAACAGTTTATTATTGAGCAGCAAGCTCAATTTCCAACCGCAAAAGGTGAATTTACCCGTTTGTTGCAGGCAATTTCCCTGGCGGCAAAGATTGTTCATCGCGAAGTGAATAAGGCTGGATTGGCCGATATTCTTGGGAAACAAGGCAATTGCAATGTGCAAGGCGAGGAGCAACAGAAGCTTGATGTTTTTGCTGACAACCATTTTATGGATGCACTTAAACGTGGTGGCGAATGTTGTTATCTTGCTTCAGAAGAGCATGAGGATGGTATCGACTTAACACAGACGAAGCGTTATCGTGTAGGGAAATACATGGTCTACTTCGACCCATTGGATGGTTCTTCCAACATTGACTCAAATGTCTCTGTAGGTACGATCTTCTCCATCTACAAGCGCAAAAGCGCTGAAGGAGAGATGCAGGCGCAAGACTTCGCCCAGACCGGCCGCGAGCAGGTTGCTGCTGGCTATGTCATCTATGGCTCGTCGACCGTATTGGTTTATACCACTGGAAAAGGAGTGGATGGCTTTACATTAGATCCGTCTATTGGTGAGTTCTGCCTGTCACATCCTGGTCTAACCATTCCTAAAGACGGACGTGTATACTCAGTAAACGAGAGTAATTACAATCAGTTCTCTTCCGCAATTAAGCATTACTTACAATATTGCAAGGAAATAGATCCAAAGACAAATAGACCGTTTTCATCGCGCTATATCGGTTCTTTGGTAGCCGATTTCCATCGCAACATGATACAGGGCGGGATATTCCTATATCCAAGCACCGTACAATATCCAAACGGAAAACTACGCTTAATGTACGAATGTAATCCTTTAGCCTTCATCGCCGAACAAGCAGGAGGAAAGGCTTCTACGGGCGTGTCGCCTATTATGGATATTGAGCCTAAAGAACTGCACCAAAGAACAGCACTGATCATCGGTAGCGAAAAGATGGTTGAAATGGTAGAAAGGTATATCCACCAATTTGCAGACGCGGAGCCCAGTTTGGTATAGTGTTTTTTAGTACTTAGTAGTTAGTAATTAGACCTATGTCGTCATTTC
>DELI01000027.1:201431-308490 GCA_002354335.1 Sphingobacterium sp. UBA2700
GAAATGACGACATAGGTCTATTTTTTTTTGTGCTAATTAGAGAAATGGTTGAGAGTAGGGTAGCGGGCTGTTTTCTTGCTTTAGAAGGAGTGAGGGTAAAGTAGTAGTGTTTTCTTGAAGAGTAAGTGTTGTTGTGAACGATGAGTGTTATTGTGACAGATAAGTGTTGTTGTGAAGGATGAGTGTTGTCTTGAACCAGGAAAGGAAGGATGCAAGGATTAACAGGATCCTGAATATCCTTGTATCCTTCCTTTCTTGGTTCAAAGAAAAGTTTCCCATTCTTATTTGAAACTACAATCAAATGTCTAGCTCTAATATCGGATGTCTTATATCTAATCTTAAAAGAAGTATTTAAGGATAGACACACAGGTCTAATATCTAAAATCTATTTCCAGCCTTAGGTCTTAATACTAACTACTAAATACTAACTACTATAATTATATTTGGATATGAAAAACCTACTCACATTCCTTAGCTTGCTAGTCGTGCAGGGCGTCTATGCTCAGCAAAACATATCT
The DNA here is from genome assembly GCA_002354335.1 of Sphingobacterium sp. UBA2700. Taxonomy (GTDB): domain Bacteria; phylum Bacteroidota; class Bacteroidia; order Sphingobacteriales; family Sphingobacteriaceae; genus Sphingobacterium. The sequence goes on from DELI01000027.1 coordinate 201,950, forward strand.
TCTTTCTTTTCAGGAACATGGAAAGTTGAAGGGAAAGAATTGTATGAACATTGGGATAGGCTTTCCGATCATCACCTGAAAGGTTTCTCTTACGGATTTTCAGCGGGCAAGGGGATCTCAACAATTGAATATCTCGACGTAAAAGAGGCGAATGGAAAGCTCGTCTTAGAGGCAAGTGTCCTGGGGCAGAATGAGGGTAAAGCCATTCAATTTGAGGGTAGTAGCGGTAAAGATTATTTTGTTTTCTTAAACCCAGAGCATGACTTTCCTAAGAAGATTTTATACAAGAAAATTAGCCCTGATACGATGCATGTCGCAGTTGGAGCAGGAGAGAAGGAGCACAGTTTTAAGATGATTCGTCAAGCAGGTACTAGCAATCCGGTTTCAACTGCTGCTGTAGATACAACTTACGATGAGGCATTAGCACAGAAATTAAAAGCTGATGAGCGAGGAATGAAATCCTATTTCTTTGTGATCTTGAAGACCGGGACTAATCAAACTAAAGATAAGAACCTAATCAATGAGAGCTTTACAGGACACATGGCTAATATTAATCGCCTTGTAAAAGAAGATAAACTAATTGTTGCCGGTCCATTTGGGAAAAACCAGGACAATTGCCGTGGATTATTTATATTCCATAATGTTGCCAATGAGTCCGAATTAGAGATCATCTTGAATACAGATCCTGCAATTAAAAATAACTTATTGGAATTTAAGATTTACCCTTGGTACGGTTCGGCAGCACTACCCATGTATCTGCCTTTTTCAAAGAAAATAAGTCGATAAAGTGTTAGTAGTTAGTATTTAGTAGTTAGTATTAAGACCTATGCTGTTTTTGCAAACTTCTAATATTTGATATAAAGGATGACATTAGATGAAGTTATTCCGCTCGCGCTTTAAAGTTTAATATCTAATGTCTAACATCAAATAAAGCAACGCTTCAGAGTCTAATGTCTAACGTCTGATATCTAACATCTAATAAAGCCTTTTAGCTAACGCTTCAGAGTCTAATTTCTAATGTCTAATATCTCTTACCAGCCCTAGGTCTAACTACTAACTACTAAATACTAACTACTACTAGATTCCCATTTCTTTCAAGATAAACTGTGCATTATCGATCTTGTCTGCGATCCATAATACATAGCGGATATCAACACCGATGGAGCGGCTATAGCTTTCGTTCCATGCGAAGTCGTTGATTGTGGCATCGTATGCGCGGTCGAAGTTAACTCCGATTAATTCGCCATGTGCATTCATGATTGGCGATCCGGAGTTTCCGCCAGTAGTATCCATATTGTAAAGGATATTGACAGGAACATCATTGATTTCTTTTTTGAAATAGTTTCCGAAGTTCTTGTCTAACCAGTTCTGTTTAATGGCTTGAGGATAAGCGAATTCAGGTGCTCCTGAGTTTCCTTTTTCAATTAATCCTCGTACTGTAGTGAAAGGTTCCATGTAAGTTGCATCGACTGGGCTGTATCCTTTAATATTTCCGAAAGTTAAGCGAAGTGTAGAGTTCGCATCCGGAATGAAGTTCTTCGATTGGAATTGTTCTTTAACAGCAACGTAGTCCGCCATTAATTTATTCAGATTTCCTTCACGACGTTTTTGCTCATCGCGGAAAGGTGCAGTCTCTTTGTAAAGTTCATCTTGGAACTTTAACAAGTCGTCATTGTACGCCATTAGGGTGGAAGCATTTTTCAATACAGTGCTTACGAACTTATCAATATCGTTCATCGCAGACTTGTCTAAAGCCGATTGAATATAGTTTGCAGCATCCTGTTGCGATTTAAAGTTTTTTGCTTGTACAGAAGCAATACGGTTTGCACCATTTAATTGGTAGGCTTGCTCAAACATATGGCCGCCAATCGTTTTATCAACAGCTAAGTTGTAGCCTTCGTATAACGGAGTTAACTGTTTCTTAAATTGATCAATGTTGACTTTGAACAATTCTTCACGTTTTGCCGTTGAAAGCTCTTTTCCTAACGCCTCTTTAAATGAGTTCACTAAGCTAGACACTTGAAGTAAGCGGATTCCCGAATAGATATTGTTATACCATAGTTCTTTTTCTGCATCTGCAAATACCACATCGTAGTGTTTGTCGATATCCGCCATCAGCGTACCGTATTTCTGTTTTAACTCGGGTTTGCTGTTGATGAAATCTAATAATGCTTTATCTTCCGCTTCTTTGGTATTGATCAGATCGATGTTTCTTAGACCTTTCAATTTACCGCGATAGTTTTTCATCACGTTCGCATTACGTTTGATACGTGTTGCCAGCGCAAGTTCAGTCGCCTTATCATCTTTACCAGCTAGAAGCATTTGTTGATTCTGGAAATCGTAGAGTTCTGAAGTATAAGGTAATAAGAACTTCTGTTGGTATTCAATATATTGGGCAGGACGATGACGGAACGTACGTCCTGGATAGCCTAGGATGAACACAAAGTCGTTTTCATTTACGCCCTTAGGATTCACTTTTAAATGTTTCTTTGGCGTGTAAGGAACATTGTCTTTTGAGTACTTGGCAGATTTACCATCCGGAGCAACATAAGCTCTTAGGAATGAGAAATCGCCTGTATGTCTTGGCCATACCCAGTTATCCGTCTCGCCACCGAACTCACCGATGTCCTGACGTGGGATATAAACTAAGCGAACATCTTCAATAGTCTTGTATTTGAATAGCACATAGCTTTTCCCGATGAACATTTCAGAAACTTCAGCTTTGATCGTAGGATCAGCAGCTTCTGCAGCTTTCGCGAGTTCTACTCGCTTCTTATTGATTAAATCAATACGCTGAATAGGATCAGTAATATTAGCGACAGCATCAAGAACTTGTTTTGATACATCTTCGTAAGAGTCTGTGATACGAATAGTTAATCCTTTTGCTTCGATTTCTTGCTCATGCGAATTTGCGACAAAGCCATTCTGTAGATAGTTGTGCTCTGGTGTAGATGCTAATTGAACGGCAGAGAACGCACAGTGATGGTTGGTAATGATCAATCCGGTTCTTGAGACGAAAGATCCCGTACAGCCACTAACCTGCACAAGAGCGTCTACTAAACCAATTTGTCCAGGATTGTAGATATCTTTTTCACTAATCTTAAGACCCGCTTTTTTCAATCCGGCACGGCTTAATTCACTTAGGGGGAACATTCCTTCATCAGGAATGGTTGCCGAGAAGTTGAATGTTCCAAGCGCTAGCGCCGAGAGCAAGACTCCCGTCTTTAACATATTCATCATAATCATTGTATTTGTTTCAGCCCAAAAATACAAAATGTTTTTGGGAGGGTTGAATCCTTTTAGGTATCTGCGAAAGTGTTTCTATATTTGCATATAATATGAGACAGCGCTTGCTAAAAAGACTAGAGTATATTAATCAATGGCGGATGAAGAAGATTTCCAATCGAAACTTCTTGGTAGTGTTAGCTTTTGTGGTGGGTATAGTCGGCGGATTAGCAGCCGCTTTGCTAAAAGGAATGACTCATTTTATTGCATCATCCCTTCAGGACGATGTGGAATGGCATTATAAATATTCACTTTATCTTGTATTCCCATTAATAGGTATCTTTCTAAGTGTAGTCTTTGTGCGGAAGTTCTTGCGAGGCAAGAAACTGGAGCACGGAATTACTCCGATTATCTATTCAATCTCGCGTAAATCAAGCCGTATTGATTTTCATAACATCTACTCGCAGATCGTCACGAGTGCTTTGACCGTCGGCTTTGGAGGATCGTCAGGATTGGAGGCACCGATTGCTTACTCCGGGTCGGCAATAGGATCCAATATAGGACGCTTTTTTGGCTTGAGTTACAAGGAGATTACGATGTTGCTGGCCTGTGGTGCTGCAGCAGGTATTTCCGGAGCATTCAACAGTCCGGTGGCTGGGATGATCTTCGCAATCGAGATTCTCCTTCCGGAGTTCTCAATCCCGGCATTTATTCCTTTGTTGATCTCTGCAGCCTTAGCTTCGGTTATTTCTAAACTGTTATATAGTGAGCCATTATTCCATACGGCAACCACAGGGTGGGAAGTAGATGCACTGTTCTTCTATTTACTCTTGGCGGTGATCATCGGGATTTATACGGTTTATTTTTCTAAAATATCACAATGGGTAAAAGACTGGTTTGCCAGTATTAAGAACCCATACAATAAAGTATGGGTCAGTGGTGTATCATTAGGGATATTGATCTTTATCTTCCCGGCGCTCTATGGCGAGGGATATATCACCATCCAACAAATATTAGATGGGCGCTTTGATTCCATAGTCAAGAATAGCTTGTTTGCCGATTATAAAGATATGGCATGGGTGGTTATCTGTTATACCATCTTGACATTGTTTGCCAAGTCTATTGCTTCCTTGTTTACTATTAATGGTGGTGGTAATGGTGGGGTCTTTGGACCTAGTCTTGTGATGGGCGGATTAATAGGCTTCGCCTTCGCCTTCGGAATGAATCAGCTTGGCGTTGTGCAATTGAACGTCCCTAACTTCGTAATGGCAGGTATGGCAGGCGCCCTCGCAGGTGTTATGCATGCTCCATTAACGGGTATTTTCCTTATTGCAGAAATTACCGGTGGATATACGCTCATGGTACCCCTAATGCTGGTCGCTTCTATATCCTACTTTATTAACAGAGCAGTGATGAAGCATTCGATTTATACGAAGGTATTAGCGGAATCGGGCGACTTACTATCTTACGAAGATAAAGATCGTACGGTACTCAGCATGATGAAATTGCGATATGTGCTAGAAACCAACTTTGTTGTATTGAAGCCGGAAGAAACACCTGTAGATCGGCAATCTGACATCATCCATTCTAAACGTAATATTTTTCCTATCGTTGATGACGGCGGAAAGCTCTTAGGGATTATTTATAGCGAGCGACTCTTCTCCATCCTTTTGGCGGAGCAGGAGGGTAAGGATAAGAACTTCGCTGTCTTAGCACAGAAGCCACACGATATAATCTTGGAGAACGAGAATATGGAAGTGGTAATGACGAAGATGAATCGCGACGACGTATGGATACTTCCCGTAGTCAATAAAGATGGTCAATATCTAGGATTTGTATCCAAATCTTCCGTATTCAATAAATACCGCGGGCTGTTAGTTCGTCAAGGAATGTACTTGGAGTAATATAATAAACCTACAATCTTCACGCTAACTCAACAACGCAGATCTAATCTTATTCAAATCTTTGCTAAAAGATTCTTGTCATATCATATGCATCGTCTTCTGCGCTGTACAAACGTGTGTTCAACCCACTTTCTGATCAAGGGAAAATACAATTTCAAAAAATAATCTTCTTTTTTCCAACGATTTAACGCTATCGTTTGTCTTGGATATTAGATGCATTGAAAACCAATGTTTTAACATAAGTAGCTTCCAAAATTCTCAATTTCTTAACTATAAAATAATATGTTAACAAATGTTAAACGGTACAATAATTGTTAAATAGTACGTTAATAAGAGGGAAGTGTAATAAAAATATTACGAAGGAAGAATTAAACATATACAATTACTGTGAAGAAACTAAATTTATCATTTTTAAAAGGAACGCTCGTATTGTTCAGTTCATTAAGTATCTTATCAAGCTGTTCAGAAAGCAAATCAAAAGAAAAAGAATCCAACAAAGCATTAGCATTACCAGTTTACACCGTAACGCGTGATAATGCCGTTACTGTGAAAGACTATTTAGGTACTATCGAAGGTAAAGTGAATGTCGATGTACGTCCGCAGGTGGAAGGGCTATTGCAGGAAATCTATGTCGATGAAGGTGCTTTTGTACAAAAAGGACAAAAGCTATTTAAAATAGACCCATCCTTCTACCAAGAGGATTTGAATAACTCGGTTGCTAGCCAACAGGTAGCCCGTGCGAAACTAAAGAATGCACAGTTGGAAGTAGATCGTTTAAAGCCATTGGTGGACAACGAAGTTATCTCAGAAGTTCGTTTATCATCGGCACAGGCGGATTACCAAGTAGCTAAAGCGACTTTAGATCAAGCAAACGCAGAAGTTCGCTCGGCACAATTGTCGAAAAACTTTACCATCGTTACAGCACCAGTAAGCGGATACATTGGGCGTATTCCGAAACGTATCGGTAACTTAGTATCTAAAGGCGATAAAGAGCCTTTAACTTACCTATCCGATGTTCAGGAAGTCTACGTTTATTTTGCTATGAACGAATCCGATTTCCTATACTTCTCGAAGGCTCAAGCGAAAAAGGATAGCGTCGAAGGCCGCAAATACGATAAACTCAAAAAACTAACTTTCCCGGATGTTACGCTAGTTTTAGCTGATGGAGAGGACTATAAATACAAAGGTACCGTGGATGCGGTAAATGGGCAAGTCGACCGTATGACCGGTGCCATCTCGTTGCGTGCATCTTTTGCGAACCCAGATAATATCTTGCGTTCAGGAAGTACAGGGACCTTGAAAATCTCAGAAGTCAAGGACCATGTCATTCAAATCCCACAGGTCGCAACCAGCGAACTGCAGGATAAAACCTTTGTTTTTGTTGTCGATAAAAACAATACAGCTCAGCGTCGCAACATTAAAATTGCCGGTAAGAGTAAAGCAAACTACATTGTATCGGAGGGTTTAGAGGAAGGAGATCGCGTTATCTTAAGTGGTTTTGATAAACTAACTGACGGATCTGCTATTATCCCAATTGATCAAAAGAAATAAGAATACTCAAGACTTATATAAGCTATTTCTACTGCTCGCCAGAGCGGTAGGATAGCATCGTCTATCTAAATATTTTATATGCTAAAAACATTCGTAAATCGACCCGTCCTTGCAACGGTTGTATCTATCATATTAGTTATCCTCGGGTTAGTAGGGATGAAATTACTTCCCGTAACTCGTTTTCCCGAAATTGCACCGCCTTCGGTAGTGGTATCGTTAAGTTACCCAGGTGCAACGGCCGAAACGGTAGCCAAGAGTGTACTCTTGCCTATCGAAGAAGCCATCAACGGGGTAGAGAACATGACTTATATCCGCTCCACAGCCTCGAACTCCGGTTCCGGTAATGTGACGGTGTATTTCAAAACGGGAACCAACCCCGATGTAGCCTCAGTAAACGTCCAAACGCGTATTTCAAAGGCAATCAGTTCTATTCCCGCCGAAGTAAATGAGGCCGGTATTACCACGATGCCTAGGCAGAGTGGGGTTATTATGACCATCAATCTATTCTCCGATCATCGGGATAGTATCTACGACGAGACCTTCTTGCAGGCCTATGCGCAGATTAATTTAATGCGACCCTTGCTACGTGTCGACGGGGTCGCTCAGGTATCCCGCCTGGGGGCGCGTGACTATGCCATGCGCTTATGGTTGAACCCGGAGAAGCTTGCGCTCTATAACTTAGTGCCAAAAGATGTAACGGATGCCATCAAAGATCAAAACTTTGAGATTGCTCCAGGTAAGTTCGGTGAAACTTCGGAGGAGGCGTTCGAAACGGTTATTAAACATAAAGGACGATTTACACAACCCGAAGAATTCCAAAACGTCGTTATCAAAACCAATAAAGATGGTTCGGTACTTTACCTCAAAGATGTTGCCCGCGTCGAATTCGGTGCGACCAACTTAAACTCTGACAATAAAGTAGATGGCCATCCCGGATTAACATTGAACCTAACACAGACCAGTGGATCCAATGCACACGATATTGACGTCGAAGTACGGAAGGTTCTTGAAGAACAGGCAAAAACATTCCCTAAGGGTATCAATTACGAGATTACCTATTCGGTGCGCGATCAGATTGATGAGTCCATCTCTCAAGTGAAGCATACCTTATTTGAGGCATTTATCCTCGTATTTATCATTGTATTTATCTTCTTGCAGGATTTCCGTTCGACCTTAATTCCGGCTATCGCTATCCCGGTTTCCTTAGTCGGTACATTCTTCTTCTTGGGGCTATTCGGCTTCTCGCTAAATGTATTGACGATGTTTGCTCTGGTGCTCGCTATCGGTATTGTAGTCGATGATGCCATTGTCGTCGTCGAGGCCATCCACCAGAAGATGCACCATACCGGCTTAAAGGCGAAGGCAGCGACCTTATCCACGATGTCGGAAATCACATCAGCCATTCTATCCATTACGATGGTCATGGCGGCGGTATTCTTGCCCGTAGGTTTTATGGAAGGACCGGCAGGTATTTTCTATCGTCAGTTCGCCTACACCTTAGCGACCGCTATCTTAATCTCAGCATTGAACGCCCTAACCCTAAGTCCGGCCTTATGTGCTTTGCTTTTGAAGCCTGCGCAAGATGAGTTAGAGGAAGAGAAGGATAAAAACAAATTTGAAAAATATAAGGGCCGTTTCTTCAAGGCTTTCAATACAGCATTTGACAATTTCACAAACAAATACATTATTGGTGTCCAGTACCTGATCAAAAAGAAGAATGTCGCTTGGGCAGGATTAGCTTTAATCACCGCGATTGGCGTATTTGCTATGTATAAGTCGCCAAAAGCCTTTATTCCTACAGAAGACGACGGTTTTATCACCTACAACTTGGCGATGCCTCCAGGGGCTTCATTAGCCCGTACAACGGAAGTGTTAAGAATGGCGGATAGCATTTTGAAGAAGCATGAAGACATCGCCGGGATGACCACCGTATCTGGATACAATGCTTTAGATGCTAGTTCCAGTCCAGCCTTTGCTGCAGGATACATCAACTTGGTTCCTCATGCCGAGCGTAAGAAGATCAAAAATATCACCGCCTTTATGGATACCATTCGTCAGGATCTATCCCAATTGCATGAGGCCAAGTTCACGGTATTCCCACGCCCTACAGTACAAGGTTTCGGAGACTTTGCCGGAATCGAGATGGTCTTGCAGGATCGCTTAGGTGGAGATATCCGTGACTTTAATGTTGTTGCCGATACATTTATCAGCGAGCTGAATCAGCTACCTGAAGTAGGGAATGCCTATACCTCGTTCAAATCAAATTTCCCGCAATATGAAGTCAATATCGACGTGGTCAAAGCTAAAGCATTGGGCGTTAGTATCAACAGCCTGATGTCTACCATTCGTTCGTATTTCGCGAGGGTGCAAGCATCCGACTTCAGTCGCTTCGGTAGACAATATCGCGTCTATGTACAGTCAGACTTTGATTTCCGTAAAGATCCCGAGTCCTTCAATTCAATTTTCGTACGCAATGATCAGGGCAAGATGGTTCCCATCAATACAATCCTGACGCTGGAGAAAATAGTAGGACCGGAGACTATCACACGGTATAACCTATATAATGCCATCACTGTAAATGCAGAACCTGCCGAAGGCTACAGTACCGGGGATGCGATGGCTGCGATTGAAAAATATGCAGAAGAAAAGCTGCCAGGGAACTATGGGTATGAGTGGACAGGGATGAGTTTCGAGGAGAGCCAATCCGGCTCCCAGACCGTTCTCATCTTTGCCTTGAGTATTCTATTCGTTTATTTCCTATTGGCAGCGCAGTATGAGAGCTATATATTACCGTGGGCGGTATTATTGTCCGTACCGGTTGGATTAATCGGGGTATATGGAACGATTGCGATCGTAGGATTACAAAATAATATTTATGTACAAGTTGGTTTGATCATGTTGATTGGTCTGTTGGCGAAGAATGCCATCCTTATTGTGGAGTTTGCCGTTCAAGAGCGGCAGAAAGGATTAAGCATTGTCGATGCGGCTATCAACGGAGCAAAATTGCGTCTACGCCCCATTTTAATGACCTCACTAGCCTTTGTGGCAGGTTTGGTTCCATTAATGTGGACGGTCGGACCATCAGCCATTGGTAACCATTCCATCAGTTTCAGTGCCGCGGGAGGGATGCTATTCGGAGTAACGTTCGGTATTTTCATTATACCAATGCTATTTGTCGTGTTCAAATCGCTGGACGAGCTAGTACGTAGTAAAATAAAAACAGAGGAAGAATAATGAAGAAGATATCAATAACAAAACTAAGCTTAGCTTGCTTATTTGCTGCTGTAGTCTTTATACAAAGCTGTAAAGTAGGACAGAAGTATAGCCAGCCTGAGCTCAATTTGCCCGAGAATTATCGCGGAGATACATTAGCCTATTTTGGCGATACAACCAGCATCAGCAAAACAACCTGGAAGCAGTTCTTCCATGATCCGACTTTGAAGGACCTGATAGACTCTGCCTTAAGCAATAACTTCGATATGAAAACTGCGCTGTTGAATATCGAAATTGCCAACAAGGATCTGCGCCGAAACAAACTAGACTATTTACCACAGGTGGATATGACGATTGCAAGCGCGAACAAGCAATGGCGGTCGAAAGAGTTCGGATCAGGGCCATCGTCAAAATGGTATGAGCGACACGGAACGAAGGCGTCGGAGAATATGTTTACCTATTTATCACAGTTCGGAACCGAGATCGGTTTCAATTGGGAGATCGATATCTGGGGAAAGATCGCAAATTCGAAAGATCAGTTGCTAGCACAATACCTGAATACGCGCGAAGCAAAAAACGCAATCCAAACACAGATTGTCAGCGATGTTGCCAAAGGTTATTTCAATCTGTTGATGCTTGACGCAAAGATCGAAGTCGCGAAACGTAACGTGCAGTTGAACGACAGTACCCTGCAGATGATCAAGCTTCAATATGAAGCAGGGGAAATCACCTCGCTTGCGATACAACAAACCGAGTCGCAACGCTTAATCGCAGCCTCTTTGGTGCCTGAACTGGAACGCGAGATTATACTCCAAGAGAATGCGCTACGTGTATTGACGGGGCAAATGCCCGATTCCATCAAACGCGGAACAAGCTTTGAACACCTGTTTGCAGAGAACAAAGATATTTCTCTCGGATCGCCTTTGGAGATTATTCGTAATCGACCGGACATCAGAACGGCAGAATATGACTTGATTGCAGCAAATGCCGCAGCCAACATTCAGCAAGCGATGCGCTATCCATCATTAACCTTAGGCGGTAACTTAGGGGTGAATGCGATGTTACCGAAAAATTGGTTTTCCATTCCGGGCGCATTGTTAGGAGGGATTACCGGCGAATTAACAGCACCGATCTTTAAAAATAAAACTTTGAAGACTAACTGGGAAGTCGCAAAAATTGAACGCGAGAAATCAGAGCTTGCCTTACAGCAAACCGTTGTTGAAGCGGTATCTGAAGTTTCCGGTGCGGTAATTACCGTTGACAAACTACGCGAGCAGTTGGAATTCGCACGCCTTCGCGTTGAGAACTCCGCGAAAGCCGTTAGAAATGCCAACCTCCTTTTCCGCAGTGGTTATGCAACCTACTTAGAAGTTATCACGGCACAGGGAAATGCCCTGAACTCCGATCTAGCCCTCGTAGAACTTCGACAGGAACACCTGGAATCCTATGTTGATCTTTATCGCGCGCTAGGCGGCGGATGGAGATAATTTTAATGTTAAAATCACGTTTTAACGATATATAACCACAAAGAATCTTCACAGTATCGGAATCGATACACTTCCTCTATCTTTACCTCGAAAAATGAGGTGAAGATAACTTAAAAGCAAGCTGTCCCAAAAAGGGCAGCTTCTTTTTTTTATTAGATATTAGATTTTAGACGTGAGATATTAGAGTATTGTTTTGAACCAGGAAAAAAATGATGTAAGGATGGACAGGATCGGATATGGTGTCGCGTTTATTGAAAATGTCGTCTTGAACCAGGAAAGGGAGGATAAAAGGATAAGCAGGATGTTTTGTCTTGAACCAGGAAAGGAAGGATACAAGGATAAGCAGGATCCTGTCAATCCTTTTATCCTTTTTTTCCTGGTTCAAAACAAACTTTCCCTTTCATTCCTAGTTCAAGACACCAGCGTCTAAAATCTATGATCTCACATCTTAGCCCGCCCTAGGTCTAAATACTAACTACTAACTACTAAGTACTAGAGAATCCCCTTTTAAACCCAATTCAAACCCAATGTATAACCCAATCAAAGCCGATTGGAAAGGGCTTTGATATGGGTTTGAATAAGCTAAGAAAATGCTAAGACAGGAACTAGTTTCCTAGCGGAAGTTTGGGCGGCTCGTCAAGGGCGAAAATGACCAGGGAACGGATGCAAGAATGATGATATAAATAAAGATATAGCGTTTCCAGAGATACGTGAAAGCTGGCGTTCCGACTTTCTTCTTTGCAAGAAAGGTTAATGTATTCATCAGGACAATTCCTAGGGTCATCATGCTCATATGTTCGAGACCGAAGAAGCGGAGTTGTCGATTTTTAAGGGTCGCTGGCAAGTCATCCCAAAAGGCATTGCTAATGGGGCTAGTCAGATAGAGCATCCAACCGAGTACCAATTGAATGTTATAGAGCATGCAAAATAGTACAAGCCATTGGTAGTGTTTTATTTCGAGGGTAGTTTTGTTGCGGTGATTAATATATATCCAAACAATTTGGATAAGCATGGCGATTAAAACGATCCAACGGTAGTATGAATGATAGAGTAACCAGTGCGAATAATTCATTTAGAACAATAGTCTGAGAAAAAAGCAAGAAATAGCCAACTGAAAACGATCAAATAATAACAGTGGAGTAACTCCTGATTTGGCTTGCCGTTTTCGGATAGCAAAACACAAAGGTAAAACAAAGTTTCGTTACCAACTTATTAGCTACGGCAAAAATACGATGAGTGTATCAGGTCATTTTAATTTGTTGTTTATAATATATATTGCGATAGCGATTTATCGGTTTTGGATAAACATATCACATTTGAAAAACATAATACATTAAAGTCATGATTGAATTACCTGAAGCAATTACACTGGGACGTCAGCTCAACGATGCACTGTCCGGAAAAACAATAACAGATGTATTCAATTCCAATAGTCCTCATCGATTCACGTTTTTCTATGCTGATCCGTTAGCATACAGCACATTACTGACAGGTAAAAAAATCCTCTCAGCAATCGGATTTGGTATATTTGTGGATATCGTGTTAGAAGATAATATCCGGATCAGTTTGAATGATGGTGTCAATCTTCAATACAGTAGGGATGCGTCCAAGATACCCGCTAAATATCAGCTGTTGATCACTTTTGACGATGAAAGCTTTCTTGCATTTACAGTGGCTATGTATGGCCTAATAGCAGCTTATCAGGGAGCATGCGATAACAAGTATTATACAAAAAGTATAGAAAGCATCTCTCCATTGAGCGATGCCTTTGATATGTTATATTTTGAGCGCCTAATCCAAAAGGAAACGAAAGATATATCGGTCAAAGCGCTATTAGCAACAGAGCAACGTATTCCCGGAATTGGCAACGGCGTCCTGCAGGATATACTTTTCCATGCATCTATTCACCCTAAACGCAAGATTTCAACACTCAATACGCAGGAAAAAGAAAACCTATTTCAATCGATAAAAACAACACTTCGTGCAATGACTGAGGCTGGCGGACGTGATACCGAAAAGACGCTGGCAGGCTGGGGTGCTTATGAAACACGGATGTCGAAAAAGACTTATGGCAGCCCTTGTCCCAAATGCCAAGGAGAAATAGTTAAAGAAAATTATATGGGCGGGACTGTTTATTATTGCCTCAATTGTCAACCTTTGAAATAAAAAGAAGCTATAATCTAAATGTATAAAAAGCTTGACAAAAAATTGGCATAAAAGTAGGTGAGAATAGCTAATTTAGATTTAGTAATTAAATGAGATTTGTTATGAAAGGGAAGATTTTACCATTAGTTTACACGGCATGCGTATTGTTTTTGGGAATTTGGTCGACGGATGTAAATGCGCAGACTGAAAAACCGAAAGAGATAGACACTTATGCTAAGCCGTATCATCCGGAGGCGGATGCGCAGGCCGATCTGGATAAGTTGATTGTACAGGCTCAAAAAGAGAATAAAAATATTATTGTGCAAGCAGGAGGGAACTGGTGCATTTGGTGCCTTCGATTCAATAATTATATTCAGCAAAATCCTGCTGTCAGCAAATTATTGAAAGATAAGTTTTTGTATTACCATGTAAACTATTCTAAAGAGAATAAAAACGAGGCATTCTTTAAGAAATATGCTCCGGATGGACCAGCATTAGGTTTTCCCTTCTTTATTGTTTTGGGTAAAGATGGAAAAGTATTGAAAGTTCGTGAGAGCGGTAATCTAGAGAAAGATAAGAGCTACGATGAAGAGAAAGTTTTAGCCTTCTTCAATGAATGGGTTAGAAAATAAAATTTAAGCTAGGGGCTTTCCGCTTTGCTGCTTGTAGTAAGCAATTTTATGCTGGAACATTTCAGCCATGCGCGCGCCTTGCCACTTTGCTCTTTCAGCCTTTTCCCCTTCAAACAGTTCATCGACCGTTTTGCTGAAGATCGCAATCCAGGTATCAAAATGCTGTTTCTCTATGGGCATGTGCATATGCGGGGGGAAGGGGCTTCCAAAGTAAGTGTGTTCGTCGAATAACACCGTCTGCCAGAAGCGATACATTTTTTCGAGGTGTTCCGGCCAACGATCTTGTATAATATTATCAAAGATCTTTCCCAGTAGCTCGTTCTCACGAATACGATCATAAAAGGTATTCACAAGTAATTTGACGTCTTCTATATGTTGGATATCTGCTTTCATGGCTGGTTTTTCTATTTATTATAATTCGATATTTTCTATTTTGCCCGGCTTTAGGCGCGGATAAGCACGCTTTCTCCTGCAATCAATCCTGTAGCAAGATCGTGAATCGTAGTGCTTTCCATCATGCTTTTCAGCTCCCGGCGAATGCTGACGAAACGTTCATGCATAGGGCAGGGGTTTTTATGGTTACAGGCCGTTAAGCCTAAGGCGCAGCCGGTAAAGATATTATCCCCGTCCAATGCTTTCACGATATCAGCCACTTTTACCTGCTCAATCTGTTTACCAGTCATTTCAAAACCGCCATAGGGACCTTTGATAGATTGTAGAATATCGTGTTTCGTTAAAGTGCCTAAAACCTTTGCTGTAAAAGCTTCGGGGGTTGCGGTATGTTCGGCTACTTCACCAATCTTCACCCGCTTGCCCTCCATCGATTGCGTTGCAATATAGATGATAGCCTTAATACCGTGTTCAACTGCTTTTGAGAACATAATTTATTGCTTTAATTGTTCTTTTAACAAAGATAAGAGAAAAGCTCCTTATTTAAGACTGTTTTGTCTTAAATAAGGAGCTTTATGATATTCGGGTGAAAATTGACTTAATAAACTAGGTTACCTGCATGAATCAGGTGCTCAATTTCTGGAACTCTCGCGACTGCCTCTGCCGAGCAGCTGCTATTGACCAATACGAAGTTAGCTTTGTCATTCTGTTTCGGCCACTGTTGTTTTCCTCTGTCATCGAGCGGCAAAATATTGTCAGTCGCCAATCGAAGGCTTCGGGAAAGCATAAATTCATTTCCAAAACCGTATAGCTGGGCCATTAAACTAGCTTTGTCTAATACCGATCCGGTACCATAGATTCCCCAATGGTCAATAACGCTATCGATACCCGTAGCGACATGAACGCCATGCTTATACAGGGTTGGAATCGGCATCACCCTTCCTCCGAAAGGAATGGTTGAAATAATCCCTATTTGTGCCTCAGCAAGCTTTTCCGCCAGTCCCTCTTGCTTGGCAGAGTCGATTGCCGACAGGGCAAAGCAGTGGCTCAAATAGGTTTTGCCCTTGAGGCTTGGATTCTCCAAGACCTTTTTGATAAGGTATTCGATGGTATCCACTCCCGATTGCCCGGATTCGTGCAAATGTATGTCGATACCTTTGTTATGATCCAATGCGAGTTGTACGGTAAAATCAATGGGCTTCTCAATTGACCCGTCGATCGTATAGGGGTCAAGACCGCCAATAAAGTCAATATCAGTTTGTGCTGCCTCCTTCATGTAAGGAACAGAATCGGTATAATAAAGTCCATGTTGGGGGAAAGCCACGAGTTCCGCTTCAAAACCAGCCTTTTTGTTCTCTAGAGCTAACTGTAAGTTTTTAAGAGATTGCAGTTTGGATGTGGGTCCGATATTGACGTGGCTTCGGGCAAAACTAGATCCTTTAGCTTGTAAAAGTTCAATTAACTTCTCCGCTCTATATGTCGATGTTTTCAGCATTTCCGGAAGGATTTCTTGCTCTAATGCAATCATTCCTTTTACCCCGCCTGGGCGGCGCTTAACGATCTTCCAAGGCCCACCGTAGAAGGTTTTGTCCAAGTGTATGTGCATATCCTTGAAGGCAGGTAACATAAGCATGCCTTTGGCATCAAAAGCATCTGCTCTAGGGTCATTCTTTTTGATGCTGGTAATTTTGTCATCAGCAAGCTCAACACAAAACAGATCTGTTTTTGTTCCAACCACTTCATCGCCATCATAGTCAAAGCCTGTTTCAAGACGTACGTTTTTTAACAGTTTCATAGGTTTGCTTTTATTTTCTCTAGATTCTGCTTGCTTAAAACCTGTTAATAGCGATCCTGCGCTTAATCCAGCGATTCCCAATGCGGTGTTTTTAATAAATGTTTTTCTACTTAGATGTTCTTTTTTATCCATTCCACTTTTCCTTTATTCACGATTTTTTCAATAGCAATCCCAAAGATAGCGATTGTTAAAGTTTATCGTATCCAGGGAAATGGGGAGCGACCAAAGCCTTCCATTCGGGATGCTTTTTAATAAATGCAAAGACATAAGGACAATAAGGCAATAATTTCTTGCCTGACTCTTGAATGTATACCAACGTTTTTTCTACTAATGCTGCTGCCGCACCTGTTCCAGCGAGTTCCTCCGGTGCTTCGGTATGGATCAATGCAACATTGCTGGGGGTTTCTTTGTAGTCTATAAAGGCGATATGGCCATCTACATCTAGCTCAAATCTGCTCTTTTCCTCGTTTTTCACGACAGGGATGGGTTCGAATTGCTCTTTCATATGCTGTGTTATTTTATTTATTAATAGTACCACAAAATCGGAAAGATTTTGTTCATGATTGTTGATGTAAGATAAGAAATCTTTCAGGTTTCAATGAAATTGCAAAAAGTAGGAAAGTTGATGAAGCCTTTAAAAACAGATAGCTTCGCGAAAAAAAGGAGAGCCCTATTAATAATAGGGCTCTCGAAATAATTTAGCAGAAGGCAATTGCCTATTATTCCGTTGTATGATAGAGGTCTTCGAACTCTTTCTTATATTTTTCGAGAATGACCTTTCTCTTCATTTTCAAAGTCGGTGTCAGTTCGCCGTCCTCAATTGTAAATTCATTCGTCAGAATAATTGGGCGCTTAATCTGCTCCCAGTTTCCGAAATGCTTATTAGCGAATTGTACTTCCTTATTTATCTTTCTAACAACTTTATCCTGCTTCAAGAACTGATCTTTCGGTAGATCCCGCAGCTCTGGTGCTTCGGATTTACTCCAGTCGATTAAATGAGCATAGTTAGGTACGATGTAGGCCGAAGCGAACTTCTGACCATCGCCGATGACCATCGCTTGTTCGATATAGTTCGACTCTAACAGTTTCTTTTCGATAGGTTGTGGGATGACGTATTTACCGCCGGAAATTTTGAACATTTCCTTTTTGCGATCAATGATCTTTAAGAAACGACCTTCTTCCCAAGTTCCGATATCACCGGTATGCAACCAGCCGTCAATAATCGTTTTATCCGTTTCTTCTTTATTCTTATAATAACCTTGCATGACGTTGGGTCCTTTTACCAGGATTTCGCCGTCTTCGGCTAATTTAATTTCTACATATTTTACCGGAAGGCCCACGGTACCGACACGGGTTCCTTTAATGTAATGGTTTACCGAAATCAGTGGCGATGCTTCGGTCATTCCATAGCCTTCATAAAGTGGGATGCCCGCCGCTAAGAATACGCGCGCAAGTTTCGCCTGCAAGGAAGCACTACCGGACGCTACGGTCATTAACTGACCGCCTAAGGCTTCGTACCATTTATCTAACACTAATTTCTTAGCGAGTTTCAATTTTATATTATACCCAAAACTTCTTTTCTTGGGATCAGGGTCATAATCTTCCGCCACTTTCACCGCCCAATCAAAGATATTACGCTTCATACCGGTCAGCTCAAGACCCGTTTTCATAATCTTTTCATAGACTTTCTCCAGAATTCTAGGAACAGCGGTCATAATATGTGGCTGCACTTCCTTAATGTTCTGTCCTATCTTGTCTAAGGACTCAGCGATATGCGTCGTGATACCGATATAGAGATAGGTGTAGATGACCATCCGCTCATAGGCGTGGCACGGAGGGAGGAAGGTTAGGGAGCGATGGTAGGCCTGGCAAGGGGTAATTTCTCTTGCGGCTTCCACATTGGCCATGATGTTGTTATGCGTTAGCATCACACCTTTAGGTTTCCCGGTAGTTCCGGATGTGTAAATCAGTGTAGCCAGATCTTCTGGTTTTACGGCATCACGAAGCAAATTCAATTGCTCGTCAGGTATCTTTTCACCCAAGGTCTTCAGCTCGTCCCAATGCCTAACATTTTCCTGTTTATCCATCGCAAATACGAATTTTAACGTATAGATGGAGTCTTTTAAAGAAAGAATACGGTTATAAAGGGATTTATTGCTGACGATACATAGTTTGATTTCCGCATCGTTGAAGATAAATTGATAGTCCGCATCAGTGATATTCGGATATATAGCTACCGTTACGGCTCCAATTTGCTGAATTGCAAAATCTACAATATGCCATTCTACACTGCTATCGGCTATTAGACCTACTTTTTCGCCAGGCTTGACACCTAATTCAATAAGGCCTTTAGAAATTGCATTTACTTCCGTTAAAAATTGTTCGGTTTTTATTGGTTTCCACTCACCTTCTTTTTTATGCGAGAAAATATCAAGGTTAGGGAATAGTTCGACCTGTCTAAACGCTAGATCGAACAGTCTAAGTTTTTCATCCATTTCAAATCAAATTACCAGTCGTTTTTAGGGACTGACTTCCTCCTCATTTAAACATTGTCTATGAGTAGAAGTTTGCAAAAATAAAAAAATGTTGCTTTATAAAGGGTTGTAATTTATGAAATTGTTAAGTTTTTCATTGAAACCCAAGGACAGGGAATGCTAAGCGATATTTAACTGTTCTATCTCTACGCCAATTAATATTCTTTGTGATTAATAATTAAAATAATTATGTTTGTTAAAACGGTTGTAAATGAATCATTATGATAATCCGGTAGTTGCTCAGCTACCTAAGCATTTGTTAAAATACATTGTTCCGCAAGACTACTCCCGATATACAGCAATTGATCAAGCAGTATGGCGCTATGTTATGCGGCAGAACTATGCCTATTTGCGCAAAATAGCCTACTACCCATACATTCCAGGATTGACGAAAGCTGGCCTTAGTATCGAGGAGGTTCCGAACCTACAGTCGATGAACGATGCTTTGAAAAAAATAGGCTGGGGTGCAGTTACGGTTGATGGATTTATTCCGCCTTCGGCATTTATGGAGTTTCAAGCATACCGCGTTCTGGTCATTGCGGCAGACATCCGAAGTATAGATCATATTTCATATACGCCGGCACCGGACATTATTCATGAGTCTTCGGGGCATGCTCCGATTATTGGTGAACCTGAATATGCTGATTATCTGCAGTATTTTGGTTCTGTCGGCACCAAAGCTTTAAGCTCGGGGAAAGATATGGAACTTTATGAAGCGATCCGGGAGCTTTCGATCGTGAAAGAAAAGGAAGGTGCGTCGCAAGAGGAAATCGATGCGGCGGAATCTAAGTTTGAGGCCATCTCCAAAAACATCGGTGAGCCGTCGGAAATGGCTTTATTGAGTCGCTTACACTGGTGGACGGTGGAGTACGGCTTGATAGGTACGCTAGAAGATCCTAAAATATATGGTGCAGGATTGCTTTCTTCAATCGGTGAAAGCGCGAATTGCATGCGTCCGGAGGTCAGCAAACTACCTTATACGATAGATGCGATAAATTATGCATATGATATCACGCAGCCGCAGCCCCAATTATTTGTGACAGCAGATTTCCATCAGGTTTACGACGTATTGGATGAGTTCGCGAATCAAATGGCTTTCCGCGTTGGCGGGAAGGCGAGTATGGACAAGGCGATTGATAGTCGGACGGTATGTACCGCGGTATATAGTTCGGGATTGCAGGTTTCGGGTGTATTTGTAGATTTCGCAGATAGCGAAGAGTTGATCGGGATCAAGACGAACAGTCCTACCTCGCTGGCATTTGAAGACAAACAGTTGGAAGGGCATGGTAAAGACTATCATAAAGATGGTTTCAGCTCGCCTGTAGGCTTATTAAAAGGCATTTCTCAGCCTTTAGAGGACTTTTCGACGCAACAGTTGAGCGAACTGGGAATTGTTCAGGGAAAGCCTGCTGAGCTACATTTCGAATCAGGATTAGCAGTACGCGGCGTTGTTGATGGACTGACCTATCGCAACGAGCGTTTATTGATAATTTCATTCAGCGACTGCACAGTGAATGATGCATCTGGGAAAGTATATTTTCAACCCGAATGGGGAACCTACGATATGGCGGTCGGTCATAAGATAGTATCTGTATTTGCAGGCGCCGCAGATAAGGATGCCTTTGAAGGGGCAGGAGGCGGTACAGGCGAGCCTATCGCTGCAGGCGTATACTCGGATCGCGTTCTAGCTTTACAACAAGTATATCAAGCTATCCGCGATGTGCGAACCGAAAAGGGCGATGTGGACAGTTTAGTGAAGAAATTAAGAGGTTTAGATGCGAGTTTTTCGGATACCTGGTTAGCGGCTTTGGAAATTTTAGAAATCGCATTGGATCAGGAGAAGCAAGACCTAGCGATCGATGCAGAGGGCTATTTAAGGATGATGAAAACAAAACATCCTGAATTAGATAAACTTATTCAGGATGGTATTCGTTTGGCGAAAGACAGGAATATCAGTCTGACGCTAAGCCAGTAATAAGACCTGCCAAGCGAAGTCTATTTCGTCTTGGTCAAGAAGTTGGGCTGCATATCGATGCAGCTCATTTGTTAATTGAGTCTTATCATTCTCCCACATCGTAAGCAATTGCTGCACGTGTGCATCATTTCTTGCTAGATCACTTTCCTCGGGAAGCGCTTCTATATTTGCCAATAGCCCCAATTGATTTCCTGTTAAGATACTGGACAAGCGGATATGCTCGGGTAATTGATCCACACCAATTCCTAACTTTCTTAACGGCTTTGGTACTTCAAATAGATTTTCTTCGGTTACTCTACAATACCAGTCTCCACCTAAACGTGCGACAAGGTCTAAATCTGCTTGATTAACTTGATCATGCTCGTTTAGAAGGTGGCTCTTCACATGCATACAAACGACTTCTGCAATAACTAAGTTACCAGCCCCGCCATCCTCTGAAAGCGGAATGACTTGGCGTACCTTGCACTCTAACTGTATTGGAGATTCCGCAACCCGCGGTGGTTTAACATGTTGTGATGGGATAGGGGTAAGCCCTGATTTATCAAACTCATTGACTCCTTTAGCATATTCCGTGCTGGCGAGGGACTGCTGCTGTACCATATCGTAGTTTACAATATTGATAACAACCTCTGCCACTTCATTAATATTGTCTAAGGTATGTTTTGTAGAACCATCGCGTACTCGGCGTAGTGGTGAGAATACGCAGATGGGCGGGTTTTGCGACATGTAATTGAAATAGCTGAATGGGCTCAAGTTCACTTCGCCCGCAGCGTCAATCGTACTGGCGAAGCAGATAGGCCGAGGAGCAACAGCATATTTTATCAGGTTGTCGAATACGCGTCCATGTACAGCGGGTTCAAAGGTTTTGGTTTCTAGATTTTGCATATCAATCGCTAGTTTTTTTTATAGGTTTTTATCTAGGAGAACAGTGTGTTCAAGAGATCCTAAGGCTGTAACTTCCATGCGGATACTATCGCCGGGCTGCAGCCACTGTTCCCGGTAGTTTGGGTCTTTGCGTTTCCCGGTTCCGTTAAGTTCTAAGAAGCATCCTGTTCCTACAGTTCCGGAGCCTATGACATCTCCTGGGTAGATCGTCACGCCGTAGGATATGCGTTCAATGATCTCCGCGAAGGTCCAGTTCATACTTGCCAAACTTCCTGATGATACTTTCATGTCGTTGACAAAGCATTCCATCTTTAAGTCGTATAAGTCGCCTTCGCGACCCGCAGGCGTAGCGACCTTGTAGGCTGCTAACTCGTCTTTTGTTACTAGATATGGGCCGATTACAGTCGCAAAATCCTTGCCCTTTGCGGGGCCTAGATTAAGCTTCATCTCTTCCATTTGTAGGCGGCGTGCGCTCAGGTCGTTCATGATCATATAACCGGCAATGTATTCATCGGCATCTGCGGCTTTAATATTTTTACCTTCTTTATTTATAACAACGGCAACTTCCAATTCGAAGTCCATTCGATCGAAATGATCAGGCATACAATATACTTCTCCAGGACCGGCAATCGCTCGATGATTGGAGAAATAGAATACCGGGAATAAGTCAAATTCGGGAATCATCTCCAGTCCGCGGTTTGCGCGTGAGGTTTCCACGTGTTGCCGAAAGGCATAAGCATCTCTTAAGGATGTCGGCCTCGGGACAGGAGCAACTATTTCGACCTCTTCAAATGATAGATTAGCAGTTTGCTGACTGTTTTTTAAGTAGGTTTTAAAGGCTTGGTTTAGATTATCCAACCCTTCTTGTCCGGCGTTCAGAAGTGCTTCCATGCTATCCGGTAGATTATCGCCGATATTCGATATCGGGATGAGGTAATCTTGATGAACAAGACCTAAAGATTCTTGATTATTATGACGGAATGTTATGATTTTCATAACGGATGATCTTCGAATGTTTAAAATTTACAATTGGTGCTTTTATTTATTAAGTATTTGAAAATGACTTGTTAAATAAAAGATATATTCTGTATTCCGACGTAAATATAAAATAAAATGCCGTATATTTGGGTAATAGCAATAACCATTTATGAACATCAGTAGAGCAAATATTGTCTTTCCTCCAAAAGGAATGATGCCTTTTACGAAGGCACTTATTGCTGAAGTTGTGTTTGCCCAATACTAATTCCTCATTACGATTTCGAGAAATAAACTATCCGTTGCTGTATTGCAATCGGGTTAATAATCAATTTATAAATCTTTTTAATATGCCACTTTATCATCAATTGGGACAAGTTCCCCCAAAACGACATACCGTATTCAGAAAGCCGAATGGCGAGCTCTATGCGGAAGAGTTGGTATCTACGCACGGCTTCTCGAGCACTTATGCTTTGGTTTACCATTGTCATCCGCCAACCTTAGTTAAGCAAATACAAGAACCTTATGATGTTTCGCCAACTGTAGCACGCGATAAGCATCTAAAACATACCAGCTTAAAAGGTTTTCAAGTAAAACCTAAAGCTGATTATTTAGAAAGCCGCGTGCCGGTATTGGTTAACGACGATTTACATATTTCACTGGCAGCCCCAGAGGATTCCATGCGAGATTATTTCTATAAGAACAGCCAAGCTGATGAGGTGATCTTTATACACGAGGGCTCAGGAACATTAAAAACCGGCTATGGGGAAATTCCTTTCGCTTATGGCGATTATCTAGTTATCCCAAGAGGGGTAATCTATCAGTTGGAATTCAATGATAATAACAATAGGTTGTTTATCGTTGAATCCTTCGAGCCTATCCGAACACCGAAGCGCTATAGAAATGAGTTTGGCCAATTGGCGGAACATGCGCCATTTTATGAGCGAGATATCAAGCGTCCGCAGAATCTGAAGACTTATGACGAATTTGGGGATTTTGATGTCAAGATTAAGAAGCAGGGCTTGATCTATCCATACATTTATGGAAGCCATCCTTTTGATTTTATCGGTTGGGATGGATATCACTATCCATGGGCATTCTCAATTCATGATTTTATGCCGATTACTGGCATGTTGCATCAGCCGCCACCGGTTCATCAGACCTTTGAAACAAACTCTTTCGTGCTATGCAGTTTCTGTCCGCGTCTTTATGACTACCATCTGGATTCTATTCCTGCTCCTTATAACCACAGTAATGTGGACTCCGACGAAGTGCTTTACTATGTAGATGGCGACTTTATGAGTCGTAAATCTGTCGAAAAGGGACAAATTACTTTGCATCCGGGCGGTATTCCGCATGGGCCGCATCCAGGTACAGTGGAGAAAAGCATTGGGCAAACGCGAACAGATGAGTTAGCAGTGATGATCGATCCTTTCCGTCCGCTTAAATTAACGAAGGAAGCTTTGGAACTAGAGGATCCGGACTATTACATTTCCTGGTTAAGTTAAAAACATTCGACTATTATAAATTATTGATTATGGCACAAACATTCGCAGAAAAGATTGCCTTAGCGCAGGATTTTCTACCTATTAACGGAACTGATTACGTTGAATTTTATGTGGGCAATGCAAAGCAGGCAGCCCATTATTACAAGACTGCTTTTGGATTTCAATCTGAAGCCTACGCTGGTCCGGAAACAGGAGTTCGCGACCGCGCTTCTTATGTTATCAAACAGAATAAAATACGCTTAGTCCTCACATCAGCATTAAAATCGGACCATCCTATTTCCGAACATGTTAAAAAGCATGGCGACGGTGTGAAAGTGTTGGCACTATGGGTTGACGACGCGGAGAAGTCCTTCAAAGAAACGGTTAGCCGTGGTGCTAAAGTGTATCAGGAACTAGAAGTTAAACAAGATGAGTTTGGCGAAGTTCGTACGGCTGGTATCTACACCTACGGTGAGACAGTGCATATGTTCGTTGAGCGTAAGAACTATACGGGTGCTTTTATGCCAGGCTACCAAGCATGGGAGTCCGATTATAATCCAGAGGAAACCGGCTTATTGTATATCGATCATTGCGTGGGCAATGTGGGCTGGGAAAGAATGAACGAGACTGTAGCGTGGTATCAGGATGTGATGGGCTTTGTCAATATCCTTTCTTTCGACGACAAGCAGATCAATACAGAATACTCGGCATTGATGAGTAAAGTAATGAGCAATGGGAATGGCTATGTGAAGTTTCCAATTAACGAGCCTGCAGAGGGGAAAAAGAAGTCACAGATTGAAGAGTACTTGGAGTTTTATGAGGGAGAAGGCGTTCAGCACGCTGCTTTAGCTACCAACGACATTGTTGCTACGGTAAAAGCATTAAAAGCTAGGGGCGTGGAGTTCTTAGGAGCACCGCCGGAGGCATACTACGAGATGTTACCAGAGCGTATTGGCGCTATTGATGAGGAAATCAAGATAATTCAGGATCTGGGAATTTTAGTCGACCGCGATGAGGAAGGCTATTTACTTCAGATCTTCACCAAGCCAGTAGAGGATCGTCCGACCTTATTTTATGAGATCATTCAGCGCAAAGGCGCACAGAGTTTTGGTGCTGGAAACTTCAAAGCATTATTTGAAGCCATCGAAAGAGAACAAGAAAAGAGAGGAAACCTTTAACATATTGCTAAGTTAGAATGAAAGAATTATTGAAAGCTTTCGAAGAGAAGCGTCCGGAGATTGTTTTTGAATGGAAAGATCCGGAGACGGATGCAGAAGGGTGGGTTGTTATCAATTCATTGCGTGGTGGTGCCGCTGGCGGCGGCACGCGTATGCGGCTAGGATTAGATCGCAATGAGGTAGAGTCGCTTGCGAAGACCATGGAGGTGAAATTTACAGTGTCCGGACCGGCTATCGGCGGAGCTAAATCGGGTATTAATTTTGATCCAACAGATCCTCGTAAAAAAGACGTGCTGGATCGTTGGTTTAAGGCTGTAACGCCGTTGTTGAAAAACTATTATGGCACCGGTGGAGACTTGAATATCGATGAAATAACCGATGTTATTCCTTTAACGGAGCAATACGGCCTTTGGCATCCGCAGGAGGGTGTGCTTAGCGGACATTTCGATGTGCGAGAGAATGGCCGAATACATCAAATCGGACAACTTCGTTATGGTGTTTCCAAGGTATTGGAAGATGGTACATACAGTCCGGAACTGAGGCGTAAATATAAGGTTGCTGATATGATTACTGGATTCGGTGTTGCGGAATCAGTTCGTCATTTTTATTCGCTATTTGGAGGCCAGATAAGTGAGAAGACGGCAATCATCCAAGGTTGGGGCAATGTGGCTGCATCGGCAGCATTTTACCTGAGTAAATTTGGCGTAAAGATCATCGGGATTATCGATCGCGTCGGTGGTTTGATCAATGAGAAAGGATTTTCCGAAGAAGAGATTGCGGCTTTATTTTTATCGCGTAAGGGAAACTCCCTTGCTGCAGACCATTTAATACCATTCGAAGAGATCAATGAGCGTATCTGGAAATTAGGTGCTGATATCTTTATTCCTGCAGCAGCATCGAGACTAGTTTCCAAAGAGCAAGTCAACACCATGGTAGCCCACGGACTAGAGCTGATCGCTTCTGGCGCCAATGTCCCATTCGCCGACAAAGAAATCTTCTACGGCCCCGTGATGGAGTATGCCGATCAACATGTCGCTGTTATCGCTGACTTTATTGCGAATTGCGGCATGGCGCGAGTATTCGCTTACCTGATGCAACCCAATATTGAAATCAGTGACGATGCGTTATTCTCTGATGTATCAGCGATAATTCTGAAGGCCATGGAGGCTATACATGCTGCTAATCCGACTTCCAAGACGGGTATTTCGTCGAGGGGATATGAGATTGCTTTGAAGCAGCTTATTTAGTAGTTAGTATTAAGTAGTTAGTAGTTAGACCTATAGTTTGAGTATTATGTTTTCTAATCTTCGTCAATGGAAGAAATGATAGGAAGGAAGCTCATCTCATATTTATATACTTACATAGTGTAAATAGCCGCTCTGGGTCTAAATACTAACTACTTAATACTAAATACTCTTTTAAATTGCTTCCCTTACAATACGAATATACTCTTCTATGATAGGGAGGTCGGCATTTGCCCAGTCGTATTTCCATAGGTCAACTTGATCGACCCAAATGACTTGTTCGTGTTCGGTTTTAGTAGGTTCACCGGATTGGATGCTACAGAGGTAGGGGTAGAGCGTTAAGGAGAAGTCAGGGTAATGGTATTCTACTTTGGTTAAGGGGCGATGAATCTTAATCTTTAACTTCAACTCCTCTTCAACCTCGCGAAGTAAACATTCTTCCAAGGATTCATTCTCTTCTTGTTTGCCACCGGGGAATTCCCATTTTAAGGGAAGTTTCATATCCGCAGATCGTTGGCAAATTAGAACTTGATTATCTTTCTCTATCAGGGCGCAGGCTACATGTATCATTACATAAATATAGTTAAATTTAACGCATAGCAAAATAATAATATTCGCTAGCGCCTATTTTATGGCCGATTCTTTATGGAGTCCAGTGCTTCACGCGCTGGAGGATAGTTTTGTGAGCTGGGTATTAGCCATTGCTTTTCATCTTCATCGCAGCGACAATGGTTTTCATAACAAAGTCTCGTCTCGCGTCAACATCAGTCTTTGGTACTTCTACCAAATGGTAATGAGCCGAGATATAAGTGTCTTGAATTTCATGATAGGTTCTCAGGGCTTCTTCCCAACTTTGTCTTCGTTCTTCATCCGTTGCATATATTTCTTCCCAAGGAGGGAGGATAAATACGATAGGATTGTATCTGTAATCCGTAGTCCGTTCAAGGAGCTCAGGAGATAGATCTAGTTTTTCCATTTTTGCATACGCCCATGTGTCGGGAATACCGCGATCAAAGAAACATACGTTATGTGGACATGCTATTTGTTGCTTTTCAAAGGTATCAATAGATCCGGACAACATCCGTTCAGCATACTTGGTTTTATCAGCCCATGGCAAGGCGTCGCCACGCTTTTGCACCTCGTCTTGAATAATATGACGTGCTACTTCGTCGACTATTGTAAAACCTTCCTTTTCCAGTGCGCGGAGCAAAGTCGTCTTGCCAACCCCAGGTCCGCCTGTAAGAATGAAAAAATTATCCATGAGCATATTTAAAAACGCTGATTTAACTGTTTATTATAAAACGATAGATATCTAATCTTGTTGTGCTTATAAGGTCAATTTCGCACCTTGTGAAATGCTTGTTATTCTGTGTTTAAACTTGTAATTAATCGAATAACAATAATGTCTATAAATAGTTTTATTGTGGCATTATATTGGCTATAGTATTATTTAATTAAGACTTATTTTCGGAAGTTTCAACCTAAGCAGTGAAGATGCTCCAATTAACTTATTTTCATTCCATGCGATTAAAGTGCTATAGCTTATTTTTAATAATTATATCCTTTTTGTGTTTGCACTCCACAGCTTTACAAAGTAATCCGCTACCTGATACTTTAGCAAAGTATTCCAATGAGGAACTTTTAGACAGGGCATTTTTTACGCATAAGACATTTTATCTGGAATATTTAGAAAAACGAAAGTTAAGCGTTGATGAAACGAAGCTTTTATATCAGGATTTAGGGCGGATGTTGATCTCGGAGGGTAAGTTAGATTCGGCATTAGTTTATTACAACAAGCTTGATTCCTTGGCAATAAATACCGACGATCTTACCAATGAGGTTGTCGCAAAGCTTTCTATTGCGGAACTTCATTATCGAAAGAAAGAATATAAGAAAAGTCAAACGGTATTTGAGGCCGCTCAACCGCTTATCGAGAAACTCCCAGAGGGCATGAATAAGGTGCTGTCCAAAGCTGAATACAGCTATTTCTATTATTTGAGCGGTAAATTCGACCTATTTATCGAGCAGAACCTCAAGAATCTGCAAGAGATCAATAAAATTGAAGAGTCCAAAGCGCTGAAAGGCGTTGATTTAGATTTTTTGTGGATGGGAAAGTCAGTACTGATCAATTTTATTGCGCATGGATATACGATGAAAGAGGATTTTGCATCTGCCGAAAAGTATCTGAATGAATCGAAAGCAATCATCGAAAAGCATTTTCCCGATGATCTGTATAGCTCCAGCTTAATGCGCAAGTTAGCATTCGGTCAGCTGTATTTGTTTAAGAAAGAATTTGATAAGGCTATCCCTTATCTTCAGGAGGTTATTAATCTTGGTGATTCACACAGTTTTAAAGAATATCAATATAAAGCGCGCGTGTTTCTGGCCATAGTAAATTACCAACAGGGGAATTATAAAGAAGCCTTGAAACAGGCGGAGACAGCGATTCAATTTAAAGTTGCTGTCGCTGATTACATTGACTTTGAGATGGAGGCATAGCGCTATGCCTATTTATCGAGTAAGGAATTGGGAGCAACCGAGAAGGCATTGGAATATTCTCGTCTTTTTATCGAACAAGACGCTGCAATGAATGATAATCGGAAATCCAATTTTATTAATTCCTTTATCAACAATTTAGAAGTCAATAAACTCGAGGAGGACATTAAATCGACCAGTAACAGCAATCATCTCCTTCGTTATGGTTTGATCGGTTTTGGCATTCTTACGGTCGGTTTGCTCTTATTTTCTTTTTATCAGGCTTCAGAGAATAAAGCAATCCGTGCAAGGATTGAGGAATACATGGATCAGATGGATAATGAAGCTGTTGATGAAGCAACAAAAGTTGTCCCTTTGAAAAAGGAGCGTCGCACGAACGAGCAGAGGGGATCCCAAGCAAATGAAGAAATTGATGATAAGACGAACAAGATATTAGATAAGTTGACGGAATTTGAACATAGCAATCTCTTCGTTGATAGCCGCATGAGTTTGTCTTACTTGGCAAGTTATCTTGGGACTAACACCATCACGCTTTCAAAGATTATCAACACGTTCAAAGAGATGAACTTCAATGATTATATCAATGGTCTTCGTATTCGTTACATCATCGACCGTATCAAGAACGAACCGCAGTTTGAACAATATAAGATCAGCTATTTAGCGGAAGTATCAGGCTTCTCATCACATAGTATTTTTAGTAAAGCATTTAAGAAAAGTACAGGTGTGACACCCTCTCAATTTTTAGATTACCTAAAGGATGAAGGTCGATAAATAGCGTTTTAAATGATATCCAGCCGTTTTTCCTACCTGTATTATATAAATCCGCAAGGCATCAGATAGTATTTTTTTTAGGAGTGACCTACCTTTGGTATATAAACAGTTTTTCGAAAATCGAATTGTTGAACTTAAACTAAATCGAATTCTATGTTTTTTTCTATTCGACAACATGAAGAGGCTGCCTTTGCGGTAGATCAATTAGTAAACCCGGTAAACCCCGGAAACCCGATGGTTTTATCCTTTGTTCGTAACTATTCAAGTTCTGCATTTTTTTCAGCAACATCGAAGGACGCTGCTCCATTCTATGTGGATACCGTTACGAATAAAAGAATAGGGAAAAAATATTGGACGGAGGGCATGCACAATGTCGTTCGACAAAAAGAATCTCAGGTACCAGAAGCACCCTATCGTTTTAAAATAAAGGCTCTTGGTTATATCATGCTACTAGGTGTTATCGGGCTCTTCGCATATTTAACCTATGATTCATTTTTCAAGCCTGTAGATACTAAATTAACGGCAGCTCAGCCATTAGAACTACCTATGGAGCCAAACAATATATATTTTGGTCGCTTCGAGCGCTACGAAGAAGGGAAGCGAGTACCTTCGAAGACCGGGTTTGGATGGTTTAAAGTAACAGAGAATGCTAATGGTACTGTAAAATTGGCGATGAGTAAAGATATGCAGATTCACCACCAAACTCCTGCCAACATGAACTCGACGGATTTTGAGGAAACGACGGGTGAAATGAGGGTTGAAGAACAAAAAAGTTATAATATCCGTTTAAAATCTACGGATGGTCTACTTGAAGTAAACCTCACGGAAAAGAAATAATAGATGAAGCAGAAAAAGGAATTAACTGGTAAGCGCGTGTTAAAAATTGCACTCTTAGTTGTTGTAGCTGCAATATTTCTTTTCTGCTTCATGCTTTATGCGTCGGTAAAAACTAAGTCTACTAGTCTGAACAACATCACTCCCTTCCAAGAGATATTAAACAAACCCTTGACCTTGGTTAGAGATGTCGAACTGTTTATCGAAGAATTCCCTACCAACGACGATTTTCCTCATTTGATTACCGACCGGTATCAGCGAAATTATCAATATCTGCACGAGCGTTTGACCATTGAAGAACCCGATGCACGATTTATTGTAAAAATTCCCGCAGGTCAGCAAGTGGTTTTTTCCAAAGCAACGATGTATACGAATGGTGTGTCCGGAAGCTCGAAGCCCTGCCTTTTTGGAATTATCAACTATCTAGGCAAAGAATACAAAGTTGAATATCAATGGGGTGACCAATCCATAGGTCGCCGATTCGATAAGATTCCCGAAAGTTGGTCTTTTCCCATGGCTCCATGGCAAACTAAGATTGACCTAAACTTCTATAAGCTACCAATTGCACAATGGTGGTAGCTTGTTGAGGTTTTAGTATTTCTAGGGGCTATTAGCGCTGATTCTACTAAAAGCATAGTACCATTTTCGAATGTGCAATCGCTAATTTCATTGTTTACCTGAATTTCAATATCCCGTTTTGTTGGGCTGCCTCGTTCATCGGTTCTTATAACTTCTTACCAGTAGATTTCCGCTCACTTAATTGGAATTTTTAGAAATATGTGCTAATTTGATACTTTATAACACTATAAAAAAAGAATAACCTATAAACATCTTTGCCCATTTAATAATTTTAGCGATTAAAAATATCCTTTTGTGATAATGCTCCAATGAATAAGAGTGTAGATATTGATGTGAAATTACTTCTAAGGGATTTGAAAGCAGGCAGTTTGCCAGCTTTCAATCAACTCTATATGTTTTATTCACCAGCACTGTATGCGCATTTATTGAAGTTTTTGAAATCGCCCGAATTAGTCGAGGAAGTGTTACAGGAAGTCTTTGTGAAGCTCTGGAACTTACGCACTGAAATAGAGCCAGATCGGGGATTTAAGACTTTTCTTTATACCATTTCTAGTAACTTGGCGATTAACCTTATCAAGAAAATTAATAGAGATAAGGCATTGCAAGCAGAAGTCTGGGCCAGTTCTATCTCTTATTATCTTCATTCGGAAGAAAAACTACTTGATAAAGAGCGTCTAGAGATTGTTGATCGTGCGATCGCAACGCTTACGCCAAAGCGTCGTGAAATTCTTCATTTTTGCAAAGTGGAGGGGAGGAGTTACAAAGAAGTCGCTGAATTGTTAGGCATTTCCGTATCCACCGTTAGCAATCAATTAGTTAATGCAATTCACGATATTCGTCGCTTCATTGTGAAAAACTACAGTGAAGAGTACCTTGTCGGAGTACTTTTACTATTGAACATCCAATTTTAAAAATAAATCATTTCTCCATAGTGTGTTTATGGACGACGCTTGTATATAGTATAAAGACCAAGCGTAAAGCGACCATTATAAACACATAAAAATTGAATATAGCCGATTCGAGATTTCAAGAACTTTTGCAATTATATTTGCAAAACAATCTAGACCTAAAGGACTACGAAGAGTTTTTTGCACTACTAGCGTCATTGACAGAGGAGGAATTGCAACTTCTTATTCATGAGCATTCAGAATTGCAATCCGACACCCTACAGTTAGATCAATTTATCAAAGGTAGAATCAACCATTTGCAAAACCGAATTCAACAGACGATCTCAGCAAATAAAGAAATTTCATCGACACCTAGTGTACAGCGTATCACGAACAACCGAATGATTTGGACTGGAATGGCTGCAGCGTGCCTTTTATTCGTGATTGCTTTTTCAATTTATCGTGGGCTTTTGGATAATACCTCAGAGTTAACAAAAGAGGTTGTAATGAAGAAGCTTGATCTTTCGCCCGGCAGGGACGCTGCTGTGATGATTATCGATGGGCAGGAGATAGTTTTAAATGGGGAGAAAGCAGGAGTAGTGTTATCGGACTCTTCATTTAGCTACTTGGATGGATCTGATCGAACCCTATTAAGTGCGGACGAGGTAGAGTTGATTACGCCTCGTGGCGGTCAGTACCACATCGTATTGACCGATGGGACAAAGGTTTGGATAAATGCAGATAGCCGTTTAACAATTTCTAGGGATTTCAATATCAATAATCGTCTGGTGAAACTATCCGGTGAAGCTTTCTTTGAAGTAAAGCGGAATGAAAATCTTCCTTTTTTAATCCAATCGAAGGCTCAAAATATTCGTGTTTTAGGAACTGTTTTCAATGTGAATACTTATGCTGATGAGCAGTATGCTCGAACAACGCTGCTGTCTGGATCTTTAAAAGTCAACGATTTGCTCTTAAGACCTAATCAGCAAGCTGTACTTAATCAGCAGAATAAAGTGGTTAAGACGCTATCGGTAGACGCCGCAGCGGTTGCCGCATGGAAAGATGGGGTTTTTGACCTTAGTGGCTTAAGCTTTGAAGAGTGCATGCGCGTAATTGGACGTTGGTATGATTTGGAGATTCAGTATCAGGGGCAGATACCTCAAGTTGATCTTGTCGGCAAAATGAGTCGAGGGGTTAAGCTATCCACATTTTTAGATTTCATATATCAAAATACCGGAGTCAAAGGGGAGCTGTTGGCAAATCGGAAGCTAATTATTAAGTAATCAATCCAATAGAATATAACCAATAATAAACTATGAAAAGAAACTGTTTACCACCATGATAAGATAAAGCAAAAAGGGAAGTGTCCTACCACTTCCCCGAAAGCTTTCATTATGATCTATTGCATTTACTAACAGAATCATAAATCTACTTATTACAATATTATGAAAAATATCTTAGGAAAGGCCTATGCGCTATGGTCGCGGCTACCTATTCCTTATGTTCCATTACACAGGCTATTAAATATGTCTATAAAAGCTTGTTATGTCTTTGTGCTTTTGTGCTGTTTTCAAGTACAGGCAAAGACGTTTTCACAGACTCTTACTTTCCGCTCTAAATCTGTTCGTTTAGAGAATTTGTTTCAATTTATTCAGAAACAGAGCAACTATTTGGTACTTTACGACAATAATGTCGTCAAGAAAACCAAACCCATGAATCTTGATGCTAAGAATCTTTCCCTAAATAAATTCCTAGATTTAATATTGGAAGATCAACCACTATCCTATGTTATTGATGATAAGACAATTTTCATCAATGCGGTCAAAGCCAAGCCAGGGCCGATCACACGAGAAGAACGCATAGAGGCAAAGAAAGTAGATCGTTTGCAACGTACAGTCTCGGGACGTGTATTGGATGACAAAGGTGCCCCTCTAGTAGGCGTTACTGTAACAGAGAAAGGCACCAATAACGGAACGTCTACGAATTATGACGGAAATTTCGAGCTCATTGTCACCAACAACCAAGGCTCATTAGTCTTTTCTTTGCTAGGATATGAATCTATCGAAAGACCAATTGGACAGCAAAGTGATTTCAATATCGCGTTGGTTCCTTCCGTTAATGATTTGGATGAGGTCGTAGTCGTAGGTTATGGTGTTCAGAAGAAGGTGAATTTGACAGGTGCCGTTTCATCGGTTTCTGGAAAGGATATACAATCACGTCCCGTTGGTCAAAGCTCCGCTGCGCTACAAGGGATGGCGCCAGGGGTCACAGTAACCCAGAGATCCGGAAAGCCAGGTTCTGATGGAGCGACCATCCGAATTCGTGGAATAGGAACGTTAAGTAATGCAGATCCGCTAGTGTTAATCGACGGGGTCGAAGGCTCTATCAATAATATCGATCCAAATTTAATCGAATCCGTATCGATATTGAAGGATGCCGCTTCTTCTTCTATATACGGCTCAAGAGCCGCGAATGGTGTCGTTTTAGTAACTACTAAGCGTGGTACAGGGGATAAGGTAACTCTTTCTTACAACAATTACTTCGGATGGCAAAGTGCAACGAATATGCCGAAGTTGGTGAATGCTTTAGACCATATGTTGCTAACAAACGAGGCATATACCAATGTCGGAAGCTCTCCGCTATACCCAGAGAATGTTTTGGAGGCTTATCGCAAGCAGGGCGATGGCAGCTCCGATGAATATCCTAATACCGATTGGCAAAAAGAGTCACTTCTCGGTTCAGGATTTCAACAAAGCCATTTCGTCACGTTGAATGCCGGCTCGAACAAGGTCCGCAACTTAGCGTCATTCGGATATTTTGATCAAAAAGGGCTTTTGTTAAATAGTGGCTTCAAGCGATATACGCTCCGTAATAATTTGGACATTGAAATCTCCGAAAAGCTTTCTGCAAAAATTGATCTTCAATTCGTTAATCCAGTCATAAACTCCTCAGCTCAAAATATTAATGATTTATTCCAATGGATGAACAGTATTCCTGCAAACCAATCCTTCCGTAATTCTAACGGAACCTGGGGTTTGGGATGGAATGGAAACAATCCGGTGTCAGCAGCTGCAGATGGAGGCTTTGCTATCGATAAAAGTCCTTGGGGTGCAGTAATTGCTTCACTAATATATAAGCCGTTTTCCTGGTTGACAGCTGAAGCAAACTATGCGCCCAAATATGTTAATGCAATGAACAAGAATTTCCGCGAAATGGTGCAATCATACTTACCTGATGGCACAAAAAGCTTTGCGGTTCCTCAGCGATCAGCATTGACTGAGACTCGAGATCAAGAGTATTTCAACAACATGCGAGCGACCCTCACATTCAATAAGTCTTTTACCGATCATCACTTAACTTGGCTAGTAGGGGCTTCGCGTGAGGATTATCATAAGGATGAGCTCAAGGCATTTCGTGATACCTATGTGCTTCCGGATTATCCTGTCTTAAATACAGGATCTGCGTTAAATCAATCAGCTGACGGAACAGCATCGGAATGGGCGCTACAGTCATTCTTCAGTCGGATTAACTATAATTTTAAAGATCGCTATCTCTTGGAGCTTAATGCCCGTTATGATGGTTCTTCAAGATTCCTGAAGGGACACCGATATGGTTTCTTTCCATCGGCCTCTGCCGGATGGCGATTTTCCGAAGAATCATTTATGGAAGAGTCAAAATCTTGGTTGAACGAGGGTAAATTAAGAGCGTCTTGGGGTAGGCTAGGTAATCAGAATATCGGTAATTATCCATCCGTATCAGCGTTGGATCTAGGAGCCTTTAATATGGGAAATGCAATTATCAATACTGCGGCTCTTAACAACATGTCAAACCCAATTATTACTTGGGAATCAACAGAGGAGCAGAATATTGGATTGGACTTAACTTTATTCAAGAATTTTAGTTTAACAGCTGACTATTTCCATCGTAAGACTAGTGATATTCTGTTAAAGCTTGATATTCCATTAACGGTTGGATTAAATGCTCCGAATCAGAATGCTGGAATTGTAGAAAATAGAGGCTGGGAACTTGCCTTAAACTACCGAAGCAATCGTGATCGCGACTTCCGTTACGATTTGACGTTCAATCTTTCCGACGTGAAAAATAAAATATTGGACTTACGTGGTATTGCAAATACCGGGTTGACGGTTCACCGTGAGGGCTATGCGATAAGTTCAATTTTAGGGTATGAGGTTGAGGGTTACTTCCAATCACAAGCTGAAATAGATAGCCATGCAAAACAGTTTGGTACCCTCGCTCCAGGTGATCTGAAATATAAAGATCAAAATGGAGACGGTATTATCAATGAGTCTGACAAACTAATAATCGGCAGCACGATTCCGCGTCTGACGTATTCGCTAAATGCTAATATGGCCTATAAAGGCATTGACTTTGGATTCTTACTACAGGGGGTTGGAAAAGCAGATGGTTATTTGTATGGCGCTGGAATACAGCCCTTCACTACGACGGGGGCTATTGGCGGCACCATTCGTGAAGATAATAAAGATCGTTGGACACCTGAAACTCCGAATGCGAAATATCCACGCTTAGCTTTTGGTCAAAATAACAATCAACAAGCATCTCAATTCTGGATGAAGAATGCTTCCTATTTACGTGTTAAGAATGTACAGCTAGGCTATACTTTGCCAAACTCGACAATAGATCGCATAGGGATTGATCGACTACGTTTATTTGTTAATGGATCGAACCTATTCTCTTTTGATAACTTTTGGGAAGGATATGACGTAGAGGCTCCAGTAGGAGTGGGTAATTATTATCCACAGGTAAAGGTGTATACGTTTGGATTAGACATTACTTTTTAAGCTAAAGACCATGAAATTTAAATTTAGACTTTTATATATAGCGATCATTGCAGGAGGCTTAACCTTATTGCACTCTTGCGATGATTATTTAGATAGGAAACCACTTTCCGGTCCTTCCGATGAGAATTATTTTAATAATGAAGAGGAATTGATGTTAGTTGTCAATGGACTTTATTCGTCAATGACATTTCATCCAACTGATGATGTTCCTCAAAATCTAACGTTAGATTGCGCGACTGATATCAGTTGGGATCGGAATACTTCCCCATTGCAATCGATTGGTCGTGGTGACTTCGATAGCAATAACGGTTATATTTTGAATATTTGGCGCGACTCTTACCGAACAATAGGCAAATGTAATTTCGTCTTAGACAACATGAATAAGTTGCAAGGAAAGGTAGATGATGCAAAATTAAAGCGCTATGCCGCAGAAGCTCGCTTTATTCGTGCCTTCACATATCAATTACTCGTCGACTTTTTCGGTGCTGTTCCATTGATGAATAAGGGGCTAAGTTTGGAAGAAGCACAGATTCCAAGAAGTCCTAAGAAAGATATTGTTGATTTTATCCTGACGGAGCTCACTGCTGCAGCAACAGATTTGCCAGTAAGTTACGGAGGGGCTGATGTAGGTCGGGCTACGAAAGGAGCTGCTTTAGCTATTCGAGCAAGAACGGCTTTGAACGATAAGCGCTGGGAAGAAGCAATCGCCTCTTCGAAGGCCGTGATGGATGCAAAAACTTATAGTCTTCATCCGAATTTTGAAGAACTGTTTCAATATGGCGGTGAGAATTCTAAGGAAATCATCTTTGCTTTTCAATATTTACGTTTGCAAAATACAAAAACCCATAGCGCGACTCGGAACTTTCTGTCCAGAAATGCACAAGGAACATCTAATAAGATTCCTTCGCAAGCTTTAGTTGATGCCTATTTGTGTAAGGACGGATTAGAAATTGATAAATCCCCCTTATTTAACCCACAGAAGCCATTCGAGAATCGGGATCCTCGTTTAGGATTCACCGTCGCATTACCCGGTTCGCGACATTTCGGTTTTCAATTTGAGACCCACAAGGATAGTACGAAATGTTGGGACTATAGCTATTCGTCCTCAGTTCCTAAGCGTATCGACAATCAGGATGCGCTGAATGCCTATGCGACATTCTCAGGCTATTTGTGGAAGAAATATGTGGATTTCAAAGACAAAGAATTTACCATGCAATCCGAACTTAATATTACACAATCGCGTTTCGCTGAAGTTTTACTGATCTATGCTGAGGCAAAAATTGAAGCTAACCAGATAGACGCTACAGTTTACGACGCGATCAATCAAATTCGTCAAAGACCCTCTGTCGGGATGCCCGTGGTATCAGCTGGAAAATCGCAAGCAGAACTGCGAAACATCGTTCGTAAAGAACGCTTGTATGAATTAGCGAATGAAGGTTTTCGACTGGCTGATTTAAGGCGTTGGGGACTTGCGGAGAAGTTTATGAATAATTCGTTTATGGGACGAATTCCTAAAGGTTTACTGAGCAATGCTCCGAAGATTGATTCGGACGGCCTTGTTGACTATAGCCGCGTTACAAATAAGGCACAAATGCGTGTAATTGAAGTTCGCAAATTTAATAAAGACAGGGATTATTTATGGCCTATCCCTAATATTGAGATGGAAACAAATAAAGCGCTCGACCAAAATCCTGGCTATTAATCCTAAACCCAAATAAACTATTATGAAGAAGATTTTTAAAGTATTTATATTTTGTTGTTTAAGTGTTTCTTTTGTTTATGGACAAAAGAAAGTTGAAGTTGATTTATGTATCTATGGGGCAACATCCGCGGGGGTAATAGCAGCCTATACAGCTGCAAGCGCCGGCAAAAAGGTGGTTATTGTGGATCCAGTGAATCACATCGGAGGATTAAGTTCCGGCGGATTGGGCATGACAGATATCGGTAATAAGTTTGTGGTAACTGGATTAGCGCTCGACTTCTATAGAAAGATCGGAAAGCATTATGGCACGTTCGAACAATGGATCTTTGAACCGAAGGTGGCGGAACAAATATTTAGAGACTACTTAAGCAAGACGAATGTGCAATTAATGCTGAACAATCCCCTAGTCAAAGTCAATAAAAATGGAAATACCATTACCCATATTGAGTTAAGTTCTTCGGAAGGGACAAAGCAGGTTGTAGCCAAAGTATTTATGGACTGTACATATGAGGGGGATTTATTAGCGGCAGCAGGTGTGTCGTATCACGTTGGTCGTGAGGACAATACTGTATATGGAGAGACAATAAATGGTGTTCAACTGTTAGACGGCCACCAATTCCCCAATGGAATAGACCCTTATAAAGTGAAGGGTGATGCATCGAGTGGTTTGCTCTGGGGTATTTCAAGTGAAAAACTTTTACCAAAAGGAACAGGCGATAAGAAAGTTCAAGCATATAACTATCGAATTACTTTGACGAATGTTCCGGAGAATAGAATCCCAATTACAAAGCCTGATAATTACGATGCGCAACGATATGAGTTATTGAAACGCCAGAAAGAATTACAACCTTGGAAAAGTATACAGGATGTATTTATTTGGAGCTTGATGCCAAACGGAAAAACTGATATCAACAATAGAAATGGTTTTTCTACGGACATGATCGGGATGAACTGGGATTATCCAGAAGCAGATTGGTCACGACGAAGGGAGATTATCAAAGCACATGAGGATTATACCAAGGGTCTGCTTTATTTTGTGGGTAATGACCCGGCGGTTCCTCAAGAAATTAGAAATGAAATTCAGAAATGGGGATACCCGAAAGATGAGTATACCAATAACAATCACTGGTCACCACAACTCTATATTCGAGAGGCTCGAAGAATGCTGGGCGAAGTAGTGATGACTCAAAATCACTGTCAGGGTCGTGAGATCGTACAAGATGATATTGGCTATGCAGCTTATACGATGGATTCGCACAATTGCGATAGGCTAGTAGTCAACGGCATGGTGAAAAATGAAGGTAATGTCGAGGTTGGCGGCTTTCTTCCGTTCCCAATTTCTTATCGTTCGATAACTCCAAAACGCGAAGAAGTGGATAACCTATTAGTACCGGTCTGTCTTTCATCCAGCCATATTGCGTTTGGTTCTATCCGTATGGAACCGGTATTTATGGTTTTAGCGCAATCTGCTGCGGTCGCTGCAGGAATTGCAATTGACAAAAGAATTCCTGTACAGGATGTGAAAATTGCTGACATCAAGCATGTTTTAAAGACTAATCCAAAAGCAGACAAACGTGCATCAGATGAATTGATTCATGTATCGAATTCAAAACAGGTTAATTTATCCGGCAACTGGTCTGATGGAAAGGGTAGAGGCTTTGGTATGTCATTTAAGGAATCTAACGGAAAAGATGCTGCGGCTGCACGTTTTACCGCTTCGAAGCCTCTCAAAGCCGGAAAATATAAAGTTTATACGTATTACCCCAAGAAAGCGGAAAGTGCAATTAAACATGGCTTAGCAATCTTTAACGGTAAATCAGTGGAAAATAAAATCTTAGATTATTCAAAGGTGGAGATTAAAGGGCAAACGAGTAGCACTTGGGTTGAAGTAGGCGAATTTACATTCTATCAGGGGAAGAACAATCCTTACGTCGAAATTAGCAATCAAGGCGCAGATGGAATCGTTGCTGCAAACGCAATTCTATTCGTTCCTCAGTCGGATCAAAATTAAAGAGATGAAAAATTTTCATATAGTAATTAGTTGTTTTATAGGTATAGTAACGCTAGGGTTTACTTTGCCTAAGAAAGAGTACAGTGCCGACTTGATTATCTACGGCGGAACTTCGGCGGCCATTACGGCCGCCGTAGAAGCCGTAAATTCTGGAGTTTCCGTAATTGTTGTTTCTCCGGACAAGCATCTCGGGGGATTGTCTAGTGGAGGATTGGGCTTTACCGATACGGGAAATAAATCGGTTATTGGAGGATTGGCTCGCGAGTTCTATCATCAGATTTTCCTCCATTACGATCAAGAAAAATCATGGACATGGCAACGCAAGAACGAATATGGCAACCAGGGTCAGGGTACACCCGCTGTGGATGGTGCAAATAGAACGATGTGGATTTTTGAACCACATGCTGCAGAGATGGTTTTTGAAAAGTGGGTGAAAGAAAAGAAGATACAGGTTTTACGTGAAGAATTGCTCGACCGGGAGACTTCAGGTATAAAGAAAAATGGGGCACGAATCGAAGCGATTCGGACACTTTCTGGAAAGACATTTAGAGGCAAGATGTTCATAGATGCAACCTACGAAGGCGATTTAATGGCGCTCGCTGGGGTATCCTATCATGTGGGCAGGGAGGCTAACAGCACGTATGGCGAGAAATGGAATGGCGTGCAGGTGGGAGTGCTTCATCATGGTCATTGGTTTAAGTCGGATATTTCACCGTATGTTGTTCCGGGTGATAAAAGTTCAGGATTGTTGTTTGGTGTTTCAGCGGAAGATCCAGGAAAATATGGTAAGGCTGACCATCGGGTGCAGGCTTATTGCTTCCGGATGTGCTTAACCGATCATGCTCCTAATCGAGTTCCGTTCAAAAAACCAAAAAACTATAATCCCAAAAATTATGAACTCCTCGCTCGCGTTTATGCGTCTGGGTGGAGAGAGACGTTCAATAAGTTCGATCCAATACCGAATAAGAAGACAGACACAAACAATCATGGGCCTTTCAGCACCGATTTTATCGGCATGAACTACGATTATCCCGACGCAAGCTATGAACGTCGAAAAGAGATCATCGAGCAACATGAAGAATATCAAAAAGGATTATTGTACTTCATGGCCAACGATCCTTCAATGCCTGCGGACGTGCGCGAAGCGTACTCAAAATGGGGATTGGCAAAAGATGAATTCAAAGATAACGGGAATTGGCCACATCAGCTTTATGTCCGTGAGGCAAGACGGATGATAGGTCAATATGTAATGACGGAACATGATACATTTAGCGACCGTGTTGTCAGTAATTCCGTAGGGATGGGGTCATATACTTTGGATTCACATAACGTTCAACGCTATGTGAAGCCTGATGGTTTCGTTCAGAATGAGGGAGATATCGGTGTGCATCCTAAAAATCCGTATAAAATCTCCTATGGAGCATTGGTGCCAAAGGAATCGGAATGCGAAAATCTTTTAGTGCCCGTATGTCTTTCGAGTAGCCATATCGCATTTGGTTCGATCAGAATGGAACCTGTCTTTATGATTTTGGGACAAAGTGCAGCAGCAGCGGCAATATTGGCAATTAATGATAATGTATCCGTGCAGAAGGTAGATTACGATAAGTTGCACAAAGTCTTGAAAGAAAGAGGCCAAGTGACGGAGATGTAATGCCCAACAACGCTAGCCATCCTCAATACACGCAGTCTTTTCAATAATTAGCACCTTTTGCTGTACGGATTTTTTCCGTACATTTGTATAAACAAAAACAATCGGCATGGCAACATCAATAGATCGTATTGACATTCGAATTAGCAAGGAAAATAAAGACTTGATAAAATATGCTGCTGAAATTAGTGGATTTAAAACAGTTTCAGAGTTTATTGTTTCTTTGGCAAAAAAAGAAGCGAAGCGCATTATTGAAGAGGAGACAAAATTGATTAAGTCGATAGAAGATAAGACTAAATTTGTTGAGGCGTTATTGAATCCACCTGCTCCGAATAAAGCCTTAAAATCTGCGCTAGAACAGTATACTGATCAGTTTAATTCCGCCGCATCTAATGATTTCGACAGTTTTAGAAAAAAAGCATAATCGTAAGAATTTTACGTGCGGCATAAAGGAATTAGATATTTATCTAAAACAATACGCAAATCAAGATATAAAACGGCGCTTGGCGGTTTGTTATGTCCTTGCTGACAAAAAGAATGATGTAATTGCATATTACACGCTTTCGTCCAATCGAATAGATATATCCGATATCCCCGACAATTTAGCGAAATCTTTAGCGTATTCAGAGGTACCAGTAATCTTTATTGGACGATTAGCAGTACACCAGGATTATCAGGGAAACAAGCTAGGCCAAGCGATACTAATTGATGCATTTAAGCGCATTCTAGAAATCAGCACGCTCGTGGGGAACCATGCCGTCATTGTTGATCCAACCAATGAGCCTGCCGAAAGATT
Source organism: Sphingobacterium sp. UBA2700 (assembly GCA_002354335.1). GTDB lineage: Bacteria > Bacteroidota > Bacteroidia > Sphingobacteriales > Sphingobacteriaceae > Sphingobacterium. The sequence continues at coordinate 245,114 of DELI01000027.1, forward strand.
TTACGCTAAACTAGGCTTCCTATCTTTGAAAACATCGAAACGAATGTTTTTGCCATTAAAGACGATTGTCGATCTATTCGAAAAATAGATTGTTCAATATCTATTACAGAAAGCTGTGGATGGCTTTCGTAAATCCCGCTATAGTTCCCCCTTCACCCTTTCAATCTGATAGCAATGTCGTTTGCTATGCGCCGCTATCACCGTCAACCATTCAAACCTGGTCAGATAGCCAAGATTCGGGAATTCCATATCCATGCACATCAGCGTCAAATCCTTATCCTTCACATCCAGAACAAGCTTCGTTTTTCGAGCCAACACACGTTCTAGCAGGTCCTCCTTCGTATAATTATCCTCCTTAGGCAACAAGCTTTTATCCGCTTCGAACTTAGTATTTAAATCCAAGAACAGCGATCGAATAGCAGGCCCTTGCTCGTCAAAAGCGCGATTATAGGTCTGCACTTTACGATCCGGAATACCATTCGAACTACGCAGAATATGCTCAACGATTTGGCCGATACTCCATCCGCCAGCTTCGGGCCTTCTATTAATCTGTTCATCCGTGAGATCCTGAATAAGCGTCTTAAGCTGATCAAAAACCTCCGTAATCTCCCTTGATATTTGCTGATTGATTTCCATAGTACATTGCTTTAATGCAATATCTCAAATACTATGCAAAGTTCGCTTGTCTTAAGGCAAGAAATGCTGGGTGTCCCTTACTTTGAGGGTTGAAGATTAACTTTGCTGTTATCCTTCGCACGCTTGGATTGTGCGAGTTTCTTAGATAACTCTTCCGCTTCTTCGATGAGCACCTGAACATAATTCACCCGAGAATTCATGGCATCAGGATTCCAGTTTAGCCCAAGCTTGGTGATGTTGACCGATAAGCCAACCAGCAATGCGTTGATGCGGTAAGCGAGCGTTTGTAAATGCTGTATATCGTCTTTGAAAGCCTTTCCGCGAAGCGGCTCTTTCCCAAATTGCTCTAGCGAATCATAACTTTGCGCCAAGGAAGCCTGCGTAAATTTACGCAGCAGGCGAAGGTCGTAGTGATTCAAGTTCGCGGTCTGGTAGCTTTCCTGTATCTTCTCCAGGTAATCACGAAAATGTTTGAAAAGAGAAGCTGTCGTCTGTTCTACGCTTCGATAATGATTGATAGGAATCGCCAAACAACCCAGAACCGCAAATATAGAACCTAAGAGGGTGAAGGCGAATCTGCTACCTAAAATATCATGAAGCTCTCCTTCATGTAGTTTCTGTCCCAGCAAGATCGTAATCGTAATGAAAATCACGCATACCAAGTAATTGGGTTTATTGAAAAGAAGAAACAGGTAGAGGCACAATGCGGCGATCGCTAAAAGGGCAAAGGTATTTTTGATTAGCAGCAATAAAAGTAGGCTGATCGCAATACCAATCAAAGAACCTACAATTCGTTGGTAATTTCTCTTTTGCGTAATGGTATAGCTCGGTCTGGCGACTAAGATTATGGTCAACAAAATCCAGGAAGCATAACGATACTCCGGCAGGAGAAACCCGATCAAACCACCCGATATCAAGAGAATCGACATACGTACCGCATAAGAAAAAATAGGCGAACGAAAATTTAAATTCTTAATAATGGTTTGGAAACTGCTCTGTGGAGCAACAAAATCCTTAAAGTTTTTAGATTCTATCCAGGAGTCATCAGCAGCAAACTTACTGATGTGTATATGCTGAAGGATATCCGACAACTGCTTTAATTGAGCACTTATAGAATAAATTAATGCCGCTTTTTCAGGAGAAGCCAGACGCTGCTCTGCCTCTAGCTGCGCGTACAATCTATTCAGTTCAGCCGTACCTATGCTGCGGAAAGTTTTCTCTTTGTTGGTTTGCATCAATCGCGACGTTTCAAAGGCTAGAATCGCTAACGACCTTCGGATGCTGTGTAAGGTGTTTCCACCGCTCAAAGTCTCTCTAATCGTCTCATAATCGTTATCTACGGCCATCAATAGCTCATAAAGATCGACCAATTGGTAGAGCTTAGCCAACCAGCGCTTGCTGTATGCATTCCCTTCTGCGAGAAGACGTTTGTCGCGCAACAGAATGGAACGTACAGATTCTAGTTGATCGCTCACCCGCGAATGCAGCGCGCTTAGTTGTTTATACGTTTTATTGAGAGGTACATCCTCATCATAACAATCAACCTTCAGACGTATGAGTTTCGCCATATTACTGATTCCGCCTTCCACCGCATAGCGTAAGGAGCGATGTGGGAACAGATAGACTTGGGCAATACAAACGATGAAAAAGAATATCGCACCTGCCGTTACAGAAAGACTGAATTGTATGGGGTCTTCAGGACGTAGCCCAATGGTAAAACTGGCAACGATTAACCCTAAATTGCCAACAACATTGATGCGAAAACCTAGTAAGGCAATAATAGTATAGACGAAGCCAAAAATTCCTAAAAGTAATACTATAGTCCAGGAATTATAATGTAAAGCTAGTGAGCTTGTTATTGCTGTAACGAAAAAGATCGGGATACAATAGAATGCTGTGCTAAGCTTGTCCGATTTATTGCCTGGTAGATCGGTTAGTGAGGCCAATAAAGTGCCCACAGCAAAAGCGACTGCGATATGACCATCCCAAAAAAGGAATAGCAAAGAGCTGGGTAAAAGGATGGTTAAAATGTTTCTAAGTGCGTCCAGACTAGATTCAGTCCTTAAAAATGACGCCACCTTTGAAAAAAAAGCAGCATTCAATATGTTATAATTGCATTAATTTATAGGCGCAAAAATAACAATAATAAATTGAAAATAAAATATGATATCGCTTCTTGTGAAGGATGCAATATAATATTTTGATGACAGAAATTCTACTTGTTTTAAATTTTGAAAATTTGCAGACACTTTAATCTACTTTTTCAAGATAGGGAAGCAGCTTCGGCATTATTTTCTTAAACCAAAATGTATATTGTTCCGGGTGAAGCTTTAGGTCATCTAATAATTCATAGGCGGCTACATATTTAATTGCCCGCACTTCATCTGGATTAAAGCGTTCTATCGGGTCAGTATATTTTCCAACAAAAACGTGGTCATACTCATTTTCCCATAAACCATTTTCCAATTCCTCAGCGTAAGATAAGGTAAAGAGTTCTTCGATTTCGACTTGTATTCCCAATTCCTCAAATGTTCTCCGTTTTGCCGCATCAATCGTTTCCTCAGCAGGGCGGGGGTGCCCACAGCAAGCATTGGTCCATAGGTTTGGACTATGATATTTGCCAGCCGCTCGTTTTTGCAACAATATTCTTCCTTGTTCGTCCAATAAAAAAACAGAGAACGCACGATGCTTTTTATTTTGCTCATGTGCAGCCTGCTTCTCCATCTCGCCAATGGGATTGTCCTGTTCGTCGACTAATATTACGTATTCTTCCTTCATCATCGTTACGCTCGCTAATATTTAAGTGTGAAATATAACAAATAAAATCTCAAATGTCCTACCGACCTAGCTACTCAGCTCCTTTATTCTTTTAATGAACAAATCAACATCGTTTTCGTTTGTTGCCCATGAGCAAACGATACGGACTACTGCTTCTTGCTCATTCAGTTTTTCCCAAACATAGAATTCAAATTCATCGTAAAGAACATTGATGACGCTGTAGGGCAGGATCGGAAATAGCTGATTGCTTTCTGGGGACAATGAAAAAGAAAATCCTGCCGACTGAAGTGCCTCAGCGATGCGCATAGCGTGGCGATTCGCACGTTTTGCCAGATCAAAATAAAGTTGATGCTCAAATAAAGCATAAAATTGTGCAGCCAATAGGCGCCCTTTTGCCATCAATGCCCCTTTTTGCTTCATCGCATAGGAAAAACCTTCTGCAAGCGCGGAATTTGTAAATATAATCGCTTCCCCAAGTAAGCCTCCGTTCTTCGTCGCACCCAAATAAAAAACATCCGCATACGCAGCAACATCTCGGATCCCTAGGGAAACCTTCTCACTGCAGAGGGCGGCGGCCATCCTTGCTCCGTCTATAAACAGTTTTAATCCCTTTTCCCTGCAGTGTGTAGAAATAAGTTGAAGTTCTTCTTTTGTATAAATGCTTCCCAGTTCCGTCGTTTGGGAGATATAGACCAGAGCCGGTTTTACCATATGCTCGTCATTATGCAAGTCCAATATCGATTGAATTCCTTCAATTGTCAATTTCCCATCGATATGCGGAACCGTATTAATTTTATGCCCCGCGTATTCAATAGCACCAGTCTCATGCACATGAATGTGGCCCGTGTCCGCAGCGATTACTGATTCATAAGGTTTCAATAAGTGACTAATCACCAGAAGATTGGCTTGTGTACCTCCAGAAACAAAATAGATAGGCGTATCGGGGTTCTCTAGATGTTTTCTGATAAATGTTTTCGCCTGTTCACTGATGCGATCGTATCCATAGCCTGCCTCTTGTTGCAGGTTTGTCTCTAATAACACTTCGAGTATCCGGGGATGTGCGCCTTCCGAATAATCGTTCTTAAAACTGACTTTGGTTCCCATTAGCTCAAAGATAGGTGAAAATAAGGGCGCAAGGGTGAAATTCAAATACTATTTGCTATCAATTGTTTTTCTGCCAAAGGTCATGCACTGCTAAAAACAAAACAGGCTGCAGCAAATCAATGCGCAGCCTGCTCTATATGTTTATGTTTTATTGTCTTATTTTCCGAACATCCCAGTCAAAGCATCCAAAATTCCACCTTTAGATTCTTTGTCTTTATCTTGATTGAAGAAATCGCCAACTAGATCGCCTAAGCCACCTTCAACATTTGGCTGGGAGCTGTTTGCGCCCGCACCGCCAAGGATGTTACCAAGAATACCTCCTAAACCGCCAGATGCAGCACCCGAACCGCCTCCGCCCAAAACACTACCGATTAAATCGCCGATACCACCGCCCGATGATCCCGCTTCGCCAGCGCTTTCTTGCTTCTTCTTACCTAGGTAGCCCATAACAAGCGGAGCTACTAAAGCTAAGATTCCTGCGATTTTCTTAATATCTAATCCTGTTTTTGCCGATAAGGTTTCCTTAACGTTATCCGTGTTTCTACCAAACATATGGTTTACGATCTTATCCTCATCCTCGGTAGGGCCTTGGTTGAACAATGCACCCAAATTGTCGAAGATACTACCGTTATGTTTGCTGTCGATCGCATTTTGAATGCCATTCGCTTGCTCGGGACTTTTGTTCGCGTTGTAGTTTAAAGCAGACATCATCAAAGGTACTGCGGCAGCAACTACATACTGTGCTTTATCTTTGTCTACGCCTAATTTTTGAGAAATGCTCTCTACAGCTTGGGAGCCGATATTGCCGGAAATTAAATCTGTGATATTCATGTTTTGGTTTATTTTGTTTTATTGTTATAAATTTACTGCTTATAAATCAAATATAAAGCCAAAGTAAATGCGCATAAGTACAACGATTTTAGGGTTAGTATTGATATCCGGTATTTTTAGTTCTTGTCAATCGGAAACCGTTAAAAAAGAAAAAACCGAAATTGAAAAAACTCATCTTACAGCAACGCTAGCGAAAGATATCTTTGCTCTACCGATACATTGTTTACAGATAGAGTATCCCAATAAACTTGGTCAGGTTCTTGCATCGGAAGTCGATTTAAAAACACCTAAAGTCTTGCGCCCCGTGTTTTACGGATGCTACGACTGGCACTCTTCAGTCCACGGATATTGGTCTATCGTGAAGCTCATGAAGCAGTTTCCAGAACTGGACGCTAATGGAGAGGTTCGTAAAGTTCTTAATCAGCATATTACTGCTGATAATGTAATCATCGAGAAAGCTTTTTTTGAGGATAAGAATAATCTAGGGTTTGAACGTACCTACGGTTGGGCATGGCTTTTTAAATTGCAGGAGGAGCTGCACACTTGGAACGACCCGGATGCAAAACGCTGGGAGCAGGCCTTACAACCCTTAGTCGATTTACTAGTACAGCGCTACAAGGTGTATCTTCCGAAGCAACTTTACCCAATACGTACCGGGCAGCATGATAACACAGCTTTCGGTCTTTCCCTGTCGCTAGATTATGCACGTACCGTGGGCGACGAATCCTTCGAAGCAGCAATTAAAGAACATAGCCTTCGTTACTACAAACAGGATGTCAACTGTAATCTGGCATATGAACCTAGTGGAAATGACTTCCTCTCACCTTGTTTGGAAGAAGCATTTCTAATGAGCAAAGTAATGAATAAGCAGGATTATAATGCTTGGCTAAAGACATTTATGCCTGTTCTTTTTGATAAAGACTTTAAGTTAGAGCCGGCCGTAGTAAAAGATCGCACCGATGGAAAGTTGGTGCATCTAGATGGTCTAAATTACAGCCGAGCTGCCTGCTTAAAAGGAATCGTAAAACAAATCCCAGAACTGGAAGCCCTGAAAGCAATCGCTGAAAACCATATCGCATTTTCCATCGGAAATATCTCTGCAAAAGATGACTACATGGGCTCACACTGGCTAGGAACCTTTGCATTGTATGCGCTTAGTGGGGAATAGTCTTTAGTACTTAGTCTTTAGTACTTAGTATTTAGTAGTTAGTATTTAGACCTATTGCGGGTATAGGAGTGATGTATTAGATGTTAGAAATTAGAGCAGCGCGCTGATTAGGCGCCTTTCTTTTTGCTGGTTTGTTTTTGAACAGGAAGAGAGAGTTTGTCTTGAATCAGGAAAGTTTGTTTTGAACCAAGAAAGGAAGGATTTAAGGATTAGCAGGATCCTGTATATCCTTTTATCTTTCCTTTCCTAGTTCAAGCCAACCTGTCATTTCATTTTCTAACTGAAAGACAAAACCAAATCTCTAACGTAAAACATCTATTCCAGCCCTAGGTCTAAATACTAACTACTAAATACTAAGTACTATTAGATTGCAACAAGTCTATTCGCTTCCAAGCGTACTGCTACTCGTTGTATCAGTGTGATTCCATCTTCTTTTGAGATAATTGCCGAAAGATCGATTCCTCTTTTTGATAATGCAGATAATAGGGCAGTGCGGAAAGCAGATTTACTTGTTCCCCAATTTGTTTTTACGATGTCGTTGTTGATAATGACTAGTTCTTGAGTGGAGTAGTTCTTAAACTGCTCTGCAAGGTGTTGTTGTAATGGTTTTGTGTTTGACATACAATTAAGAATTAAAAGGGTTTAACCATAATTGCATTCAGAAAGGGTGAAATAAAGCTATTGCGTTTATTTTGGTATGATACCCGTATTGTTTTACCACCGCGGTGTCTTCACTCGGTTGGTATTGCTATCGCAATTCTGAATACTCTACAAATTTAGTAGATATTATTTTAAAATTCCAAATTTTTCAAAAAAAATATTTTTCAGGATGATCTGAAGCATTTAGGGAGAGGGAAGATGCTTCAAATGATACTAGTAGATATATGGCTTTTATCAAAAGCTTTTTATAACCCAATAAGCGCCCTTTTGGAACGGTTATGATTGGGTTGATAAAGGGTTAAACAATGGGTTTACATTGGGTTTGAATTGGGTATGTATTGGGTTTGCATTGGGTTAGCATTGGGTTTGAGTCGACGAAGGGTTGAGTTGCTGTTGGGTGATAGTACTTAGTCTTTAGTATTTAGTCTTTATTACTTAGTCTTCAGTACTTAGTACTTAGTAGTTAGTATAAAGACCTAGGGCGGGATTAGATTTTTGTCTTGAACCAGGAAAGGAAGGATTTAAGGATTGACAGAATCCTGGTTTATCCTTGCATCCTTTTTTTCCTGGTTCAAAGACAACATACCCGATCCTGCTTTATCCTTGCATCCTTTTTTCCTTGGTTCAAAGACAACACACCCGATCTTGGTTTATCCTTGCATCCTTTCTTTCTTGGTTCAAGACAAACCATAGTGTCAAAACAACTGAAAAAATATCTCCTGCCTCTTTGAAAACAATGAACCAAAAAAAAGGCGCCTAATCGGCGCCCTGCTCTAAAATCTAATATCTAATGTCTAAAATCTAAAATCAGTAGCCGCCCTAGGTCTAAATACTAAGTACTAACTACTAAATACTAATCACTACCTAAAGTTCCTTCCTCAACCTTGCAACAGGAATATTCATGGCTTCGCGGTATTTTGCGACCGTTCTACGAGCGATGGAGTAACCTTTTTCTTTTAGGATTTCAGTAAGTTTTTCGTCGGCAAGTGGTTTTCGCTTGTCTTCGTTGGCGATGCATTCTTCAAGGATTTTCTTTACTTCTTTATTGGAGACTTCCTCGCCAGATTCTGTTTGTATAGCTTCCGAGAAGAAAGACTTAAGCAAGAACGTGCCGAATTCCGTTTGTACGTATTTGGAGTTTGCGACGCGGGATACAGTTGAAATATCCATTTCAATGCGGTCAGCTATGTCTTTTAAGATCATGGGTTTAAGCATGCGGTCATCTCCAGTTAGGAAATACTCGTATTGATATTCCATGATGGCGTTCATGGTCTTTAGGAGTGTCTGTTGTCTTTGTTTGATGGCATCGATGAACCATTTCGCGGAGTCGAGTTTCTGTTTTACAAACTGTACCGCTTCGCGCATTTTCTTATCGTTCTTTTCCGCTTTCTCATAGTGTTCAAACATCTCCTGGTAGGAGCGGGATACGCGTAGCTCAGGAGCATTTCTGCCGTTAAGCGTTAGGTGTAGCACCCCGTCGTTATTGCTGATATGGAAGTCGGGGATGATATGAAGTTGTTTTCCTGCTGCTGCTCCCGAATCTCCCGGTTTGGGGTTCAGTTTAAGAATTTCATTGACAATGTCTCGCAGCTCTTCCGAATTTACGCCTAACTGCTTTTCGATTTTGTCGTAATGCTTTTTCGTAAATTCTTCCAGATAGTTTTCCACCACCTGCATGGCCTTTTGTATAATCGGGTTCTCCTGATCTTTTTTGCGTAATTGTATTGCTAAACACTCTTGTAAGCTGCGCGCTCCAATGCCCGCTGGGTCAAATTCCTGAATAATACGTAGCATTTCTTCCACATCCTTTTCTTCGACGATAACGTTTTGCGAGAATGCTAAATCATCAATCAATGAGGGGATAGGGCGACGTAAATAACCATCGTCGTCTAAGCTGCCGATGATTTGTTGACCGATTAAGTAATCTTTATTGGAAAGGGCTAATAAATCAAGCTGATTCTGTAAATTTTCGAAGAATGAATCTTGGATAGCGATAGGCATTTCTTTCTTATTATCATCGTCATCCGAATCATAGCCGCCGCCATAGTCCTTATAATCATCTTCTTGTATGTATTCATCTACGGAAAATTCATCTTCGTAGCTGCTATCTTCTGCGTTAAAATCATCGTCAGGATCCTTGTCTGGATATTCCTCGACAGGCTCATTCATATTGGCCAAACTGCCGTCTTCAAGCGCAGGATTCTCTTCTAATTCTTCTTTAATACGAGCATCAAGCGATACCGTAGGCACCTGAAGAAGTTTTATAAATTGAATCTGCTGAGGCGATAATTTTTGTAATAATTTCTGCTGTAACGTTTGTTTTAACATGTCCCCGATTATAAATCATGGTAAAAATAGCGAATATTATTTAATGGAGATCAATATATTATTTTAGGGAATTGGGTTTAGGTATAATTTTTGTGGCAATACTTGTTCATTCACAAGGAGAAATGTACTTCAAAACACGAACTGTTAAAATTCGTTAATTTTTAAACCTAAGTACATTTTTAGGCGTTTTAATACAGTTTTTTCCAAAGTTTTGCTCATATTTACCTCATGTTTAGACGGGTTAAAAACAAATTCTTGCGTATCGCACTGATAATTATCTATTTTGTTATTTTATTTACTTGCGCGGTACAAATCAACTTTCTAGGCCTGTTTGGAGCATCTCCCACGAAGAAAGAGATTTTGTTACCCAGCTTAAATGTTTCCTCAGAACTCTATACTGCAGACTCCGTTTTAATTGGTCGCTATTACAAACAAGATCGTGATCCGGTTCCTTTCGATAGTATTTCTCCCAATATCATTAACGCATTAATTGCGACAGAGGATGTGCGTTTTTATAAGCATAATGGCGTGGATGTTATTGGTTTATTCGGGGGCGTATTGTCTACGGTAGGAGGAAGCGATCGTGGAGCAAGTACCATTACGCAGCAGTTGGCGAAAAACTTATACCGAACTCGTTATAAAGATTCACAAGGCTTACTCGGTAAGATTCCTGGCGTGGGAATTATCGTGACGAAGTACAAAGAATGGATGACGGCATTCAAGCTCGAGAATAAGTACAGCAAACAAGAGATCATTACGATGTATCTGAATACTGTTTCATTTAGCAATAACGCTTACGGCATCAAGTCGGCGTCGGTGCGCTATTTTGATAAGTTGCCGTCGGAGGTGTCTGTCAATGAAGCTGCCGTGCTCATCGGAATGTTGAAAGGAACAACCCTATATAACCCTATTCGCAACCCTAAAAATGCGTTAACTCGTCGAAACGTCGTGTTGGGGCAGATGCAGAAAGAGGGCTTTTTGAAGCCGGAGGAGGTAAAGACTTTGTCGAAGGACTCTCTGGGGTTGAATTTGAATAATCAAGAAGTTCGCAACTCGAACGATTCGTATTTGCGTACGGCCGTTGAGAAGTGGTTGGAAAAATGGGCTGAGGAGAACGAAGTTGATATTTATACTTCGGGTTTAAAGATTTATACGACGATTGATTCGCGTATGCAAAAGGTTGCCGAAGATGCTGTTGCCTTAAAAATGAAGGATTTGCAGCGTAGGCTAGACAATACATGGTCTGGTCAAGAACCCTGGCGCGATAAGGAGGGAAATGTAATTCCGAATTTCTTGGAAGATCAGGCGCGGAAATTACCGGCTTTTGCGTATCTAAAAGAGAAATATCAGGATGAGGCGAAGGTGTTCGAGGAGCTGAATAGGAAAAAGGAGATGGAAGTATTTACCTGGGATGGTATGGAAAAGGTAGAATATTCGTCAATGGATTCCTTAAAACATTATATCTCCATGTTGAATACGGGCATGATGTCTATGAATCCGTATTCCGGTGAGATCAAAGTTTGGGTGGGCGGTATCAATCATGATTTCTATAAGTTCGATCATGTCAACCAGGCCAAGCGTCAACCGGGATCAACATTCAAGCCGTTTGCCTATGTTACCGCACTAGAAGCTGGGAAAACGCCTTGCGATAAATATACCGACAAACCGGTTAAGATAGAATTTGTTAATAACAAAGGCGAGAACGAGATTTGGGAGCCTAAAAATGCCGATTGGAGTTTTTCTTACAGTGAACTGTCGCTAAGACATGCTTTAGCTCGTTCATTAAATTCAGTAACCGCTCAGATTACAGAAGAAGTGGGTTGGGACAATGTCGTCAAGATGGCACATACCTGTGGAATTGATAGCAAACTAGAATCTGTTCCTTCTGTAGGATTGGGGTCGAATGAGGTTTCTGTTTTTGAGATGGTTCGTGCATATAGCACGTTTATGAATGCTGGTAAAAAGACGGAGCCTATTTTGGTGAAGCGCATCGAAGATAAAGATGGGAAGGTATTAGCTGAGTTTAAATCCGAGCAGAAGCAGGTTATTAGTCCGGAGAATGCCTGGCTGATGGGTTATATGCTTCGTGGTACGATCGAAGAGTCTGGCGGTACTTCGCAGGCGCTATGGGAATGGGATTTGTTCGATAACGAGAATGAGATAGGTGGAAAGACTGGAACTTCTTCCGATTACGTGGATGGCTGGTACATGGGCGTAACAAAGGATTTGGTGACTGGTGTTTGGGTCGGCTGTGATGAACAGAGCATACATTTCAATAGTTCAGCGACGGGTGAGGGCTCAAAAACTGCTTTGCCGATCTTCGCAGTCTACATGGAAGAACTTTATAAACGTCCGGAATTGGGCATTACAACTGGGAAGTTCCCGGAACCAACAGTTGAAATTAAAAAGACCTATAATTGTCCGGGACCTCGTGTTCGCTCGACACGCGATACGCAGGATTCAGGTGCTGTAGAAGGGGAAACGGAAGTGCCGGCGCTGACTTTGCCGGAGATCCTGCAGGAGATTGAGGGCGAACAGCAAGGGCAAGAGTAATTGAAAATACTGGCTGAAATACTTACTTTTATATACTGATTCTTAGTCTATGAAATTTAACCAAACACGCTTATCGAAGCTATTTGCTGCTGCAATATGCTTTTTACTGTTTTTAGGAATGTTTCCTCAGATGGTGAATGCGCAATATTTTGGGCAGAACAAAATGCGCTATAAGAAATTGGATTTCAAGGTGTATGAGACACCGCACTTTAACTTATACTACTACTTGAAGAACGATTCGATGATGAATTGGTTGGCCAAGGAAAGTGAAGTTTGGTATGAGTTACATCAACAGGTATTCCAAGATACTTTCTTCAGAAAGAACCCTATCATATTCTACAACAATCATCCGGAGTTTCAACAGACCACTGCGATTAGCGGTGAGATCAGCGTAGGAACGGGTGGTGTGACGGAAGCTTTTAAGCAACGTGTGGTGATGCCAATTATGCAGATCAATCAGCAAACACGTCACGTATTGGGTCACGAGATGGTGCATGCATTTCAATATCGTGTATTGATCGAGGGCGGAGATTCAACGCGCCTGGAGAATGTGGCAAATATTCCTTTATGGATGGTAGAGGGGATGGCGGAGTATTTTTCCATCGGAAAAAAAGACGCTTTTACTTCCATGTGGATGCGCGATGCCTATGCTAGAAACGATCTGCCTTCGTTAGGGCAGATGACACAGCAGATGAACCGTTACTTTCCATATCGCTATGGACAGGCCTTTTGGTCCTACATCGGCTCTACCTACGGGGATACGGTAATCATGCCGTTGTTTATCGAAACGGCGAAGTATGGTTATGAGCATGGTATACGTCGTGTTTTTGGATATGATGCGCAAACCATGTCTACTTTGTGGAAAAACAGTATGGAGAACACTTACCGAAACTCTGGTAAGGATACGACATCAAGACCGATCGGTCAAGCTTTATTGACCACGAAGAATGCTGGTCGAATGAACGTTTCGCCGGCGATATCGCCAAACGGTAAATATGTAGCCTTCTTATCGGAGCTTGATTTATTCAGCATAGATTTGTTTTTGGCAGATGCGGAGACCGGGAAGATTATTCGAAAGCTCGGCAGCCGGCTTACCAATAAAGATATTGATGAATTTAGCTTCTTAGAATCCGCCGGAACTTTCTCGCCTGATAGCAAGAAGTTTGCTTTCTCGGTTTTTAGCGAGGGTAAGAATAAATTGATGGTCGTTGATGTGGAGACCGGGAAGTCCGTCTCGGTTGAGGCGATGGGCGAGATTTCGGAATTCACGAATATTACTTGGTCACCGGATGGCGTACATGTTGCTTTCTCCGGTTTAGCAAACGGCCATTCTGATATTTACCTTTATAATCTACAGACGAAAAAAGTTGAGCAGTTGATGAATGATAAATTTTCCGACTTTCAACCGAGTTTCTCGCGTGATGGAAAATATATCGTGTTCAGTACAGACCGCGTGGCTTTAAGTTCGGATTCCCGTACAGTGGATATTCCGATGAACTTGGCGTTCGTTGAGGTTGCGACAAAGAAGATTACAAATTTGGATGTGTTTCCAGGTGCTAATAACTTGAATCCTCACTTTTCATCCGATGGAAAGGATATCTATTTCCTATCCAATAGTGATGGCTATAGAAACATGTATCGTTATACCTTTGAAACGCAGGAAGTCGCACGTATGACAGATTTCTTTACCGGGATTTCTGGTATAACCGAATACTCTCCGGCGATGAGCATTTCTGCGAACGATGATATTGTTTACTCGTATTTTAAGAATAATGCCTATAGCGTCTATAAGGCTAAAGCAACGGAGTTTGAGGCGCAGCCTGTTAGTGCGGGTGCTGTTGATTTCGAAGCTGCGATGCTTCCTCCGCTTCAAGCCCGTGGTGTTAATGTAGTCAATACGAACCTAGAGAACTTTAATGCATATGGTCGAATTTCAGATTCGCAGATCAATAGCATTCCATATAAGCCGAAGTTTAAGTTAGATTACCTGGCGAATAGCGGTGTGGGGATGTCTGTAGGTTCGCGCTATGGTGCGGGAATTGCGTCGGGTGTGCAAGGGATGTTTTCGGATATCTTGGGCTATAACCAGATTTTCGCGGCATTGAATATTAATGGTGAGATTTATGATTTCGGTGGCCAGGTAGCTTATATCAATCAACGATCGCGTTGGAATTGGGGTGGTTCGATTTCGCATATCCCGTATCGATTTGGATTTTATCAATATGACTATCGTGATATTGGGAGCGGAACGGAAGAACCTGTACTTGATCAATATTTAGTGCGTTCATTCCAAACCCAGTTGGACGGTTTTGTTGCCTATCCATTTAATAAGCATCATCGTTTTGAAACGGGTGCCGCTGCTTCGTATAACTCATACCGTGTCGATCGTTATTATCAGAGTTTACGGACTTACTACGCAAATAGAGAGCGCGTTCCTACTGATGAAGCGAGCCAGCTATTAGGAGCCCGTTTAGATCCGTTTAATCTTTTTCAGGTGAATGCTGGCTTTGTAGGAGATAATGCGGTATTCGGGATTGCTGCGCCATTGCAAGGTTTTCGCTACAGATTAGGAGCGGAGCAATACTTCGGAACCTTCAATTTTACTGCAATCAATATCGATTTAAGAAAATACCACCGCATGAAGCCATTTACCTTGGCAGCACGTGTTTATTCGTACATGCGCGTAGGTGATGGAGCGGATCAGTTGTACAACATCTACATTGGATACCCGTATTTGATTCGTGGTTTTGAGAACAATAGTTTCGGACCGAATAGTAAGGTTTCTTTTAATGACCTTTCCGGATCCAAAATGGTGGTTGGGAACCTGGAATTAAGGCTTCCATTCACAGGACCTGAAAAGCTTGCTGTGCTTCCTTCGGGATTATTGTTCTCGGATCTGAACTTCTTTATTGATGGAGGTTTGGCGTGGAAAAATGGTAGTACGATTAAATGGTCGAAGACGGATGAAGACAGGCTTCAAGATCCTAACTCGGGCGAGTATTATTATGATCCTGCCATTCGCATGCCGGTGTTCAGCGCTGGTGTTTCTCTTCGTGTGAATCTATTTGGAGCGATGATATTAGAACCTTACTATGCCATTCAGTTGAATAATCCGACACGTTCGAAATTTGGAACCTTTGGATTAAACTTTGCGCCAGGATGGTAGTCAAAAGTATGATTGAAGGTTGAAAGAGTTTTAGAGAGTAAGGTTGTTAAGGCCGTTGTTTAGCGTTATGCGAAAACAACGGCTTTTTTCATTGGGTTAAGTCCAGGCAACGGCAGGCCTAGACTTAACCAATTGGGGTTGTTTTTGCGGACAAGTCTTTCACGCACCATGCGACCTAATCCGCATAATTCTTGATATCTTCTTTCTGCATCTTTTTCCGATGCAAACGATTCTAAATACACTATTCTATTTAATACAGCAGATGAGAACATACCAGCATTCGTTGGATCCTGCAGTTGTTGCTGCAATCCAATGATATCATTTGTGATGCCCGGCTGAAGATGTCTTCTGTTTGCGTCTGTGCTGATGTAAAGGTGGTATGTTTTCATGTTAAATCCTGTTTTAGCTAAAATATTTGGTTATTTAAATATGTTTTACTAATTTTATTGGCACAATATTACTAATAATATTAGTATTTGAAAAATTATTTTAAAAATATTTATATGTCCAACATCGCATCAAATCTGAAGTATCTAAGAAAGAAGAAGGGAGTTACGCAGCAGCAATTTGCTGATTTAATGGAAATTAAACGTGCTTCGGTAGGAGCGTATGAAGAGGATCGGGCAGAACCTAAATATGAATTGCTAAAAAAAATAGCTGAATTCTATGAGTTGTCGATGGACGAATTAGCAAACGATGTGATCGATGATAAATGGAAACCTACGCCAAAAAGCAATGCTTCTAACCTTCGTGTATTGAGCGTGACGGTGGATGCAGACGATCGCGAGAACATAGAATTGGTGCCGGTGAAGGCTAGCGCTGGGTATTTAAACGGTTATGGTGACCCAGAATATGTGAAGGAATTACCTAAATTCTCCCTGCCGATGTTTACTCAAGGAACATACCGTGCTTTTGAAATCAAAGGCGACTCGATGTTGCCTTTGCCATCAGGCTCATTAATCATTGCAGAGTATGTGGAGAACTGGCATGAAATTAAGACTGGACAGACTTATGTTATTGTATCTTCTAATGATGGGATTGTTTACAAGCGTATTGGGCAAAAATATAAAGAGGATAAGGGCCTAAAGTTGGTTTCTGATAATAAAACCTATGAACCTTATTGGGTGGAAGCTGGAGATATTATCGAAGTCTGGAAGGCAAAAGCTTTTATCAGTACGGAGCTTCCTGAGCCAAGTCCGGAGCCTACCTTGGAAGGTCTGTCTTCGATGATGGCGCAAATGCAGAAAACGATCAACGCGGTTGTGGATAAAAATTAATTTAAAATGCACTCAAACATTATTGTTTTGCGTTTTTGAAAAAATATTTATACCTTTGTACTATCTGAAAGGAAGGGGGCATGGTATGCCCCCTTTTTTAATTCATTTATTAAATTATGCAGGTTGAAGAGCGCGTAAAAGAACTAGTTCTAGAAAAGATTGCCGATAGAGAGGATTTGTTTATTGTGAGCATCCGTTTTTTGAAAAATGGTGTTCTGGAGATCCTTCTTGATGGCGATAATGGAATCGCAATTGAAGATTGTGTTCAAGTGAGCAGACATGTGGGTTATCATTTAGAAGAAGAAAATGTAATTGATAAAGCTTATCGATTGGAAGTTTCTTCACCAGGAATTGATACACCTTTAATGTTAAGCAGACAATACGAGAAGAATGTCGGACGCAATGTGAAGGTGCAGATGCTTGATGGAACAAAACGTGAGGGGAAATTGCTCGCTGCGGGAGATTCATCTTTCAACCTGGAAGAAGTAGTAAAAGAAAAAGGGAAGAAGGCTCAGTTGGTTGAGGTCGAAATTCCATATGATCAAATAAAAGAAACAAAGGTGTTAATTTCATTTAAATAAAAATGAGTAGTAATATTAACTTAATAGACTCTTTTCAGGAGTTCAAGGACTTTAAAAACATTGACCGTCCTACAGTAATCACGGTGTTAGAGGAGGTATTCCGTAGTATGATTCGTAAGCGTTTCGGGACGGATGAGAATGTGGATGTTATTGTGAACCCTGACAACGGAGACTTAGAGATCTGGCGTACGCGTGTTGTTATGGAGGATGGTTTCTCAGAAGATGACGATTTAGAAATCGAATTGGCGGAGGCGCACCAATATGATGCAGATCTTGAAGTAGGAGATGATTATATCGAACAGATTACTTTAGAGAGTTTTGGTCGCCGTGCGATATTAGCTGCTCGTCAAACCTTAGTTTCGAAGATTTTAGAATTAGAGAAAGACGAAGTATTCAAAAAATATAAAGATCGCGAAGGCGAACTTGTGATTGGTGAGGTTTACCAAATTTGGAAGAAAGAGATTTTGGTGTTAGACGAAGATAACAACGAATTGATTCTTCCGAAAACTGAACAAATCCCTGCGGATTATTTCAAAAAAGGAGATAGCATTCGTGCGGTAGTTCACAAGGTCGATATGATGAATAGTAATCCTAAGATTATTATCTCTCGTACAGCGCCTGAGTTCTTGCAACGTTTGTTCGAATTGGAAGTTCCAGAGATTTTTGATGGCTTAATTACCATTAAGAAAATTGTTCGCGAACCAGGAGAACGTGCTAAAGTAGCTGTTGAATCATACGATGATCGTATCGATCCGGTGGGTGCTTGTGTGGGTATGAAAGGTTCTCGTATTCATGGTATTGTTCGTGAATTGCGCAATGAGAATATTGACGTAATCAACTTTACAACGAATAATTCATTATATATTACGCGTGCTTTAAGTCCTGCTCGTATTACATCGATCAAATTAGATGACGAGAACAAGACTGCAGCGGTGTATTTGAAACCTGATCAAGTGTCATTAGCAATTGGTCGTGGTGGTCACAATATTAAATTAGCCGGCAAGTTAACGGGCTACGAAATCGATGTTTACCGTGAGACGGGAGAAGAAGAGGAGGATGTGGATATCGAAGAATTCGCAGACGAAATCGACAACTGGATCATCGACGAATTAAAACGCGTTGGTCTGGATACCGCAAAATCGGTTCTTTCGCTAACTGAAGACGAATTAATCCGTCGTACAGATTTAGAAGAAGATACGATTCGCGAGATCGTTAGGATCTTGCAGGCTGAATTTGAATAAGGTTCAGCCCAAGCTTTGCTTGCTTAACAATTTGTAAAAAATTGTTAAATACGTGTAAAAAAACATATTTTTGTAAAAGAAACTCATTTTATAGTTAGTAGATGTCAGAAGGTAAAAGTATAAACTTGCTTAAAGCGGCAAAAGAGCTCAACATTGGGATTGGTACTGCAGTTGACTTTTTAGTGAAAAAAGGATTTGATGTTGAATCAAAGCCTAACACTAAATTAAGTGCAGATCAATACGGGGTTCTTTTGAAGGAATTTCAGGGCGACAAGAATGTCAAAGATGAAGCTAAACAAATTGTTATTGGCAAGATTCGCCGTGAAGAAGGTCCAGCTGCTACTCAAGGCTCGACACCTGATGAGCCTACTGAGCAGCGTGAGGATAGTGGTGATGTAAAAGAGATTTTAATTAAAAATACTACGGCAGCACCTGCCGCTGAGACAGCGGAGGATAAAAAAGCCGAAGAACACCATTCTGCTTTGAAGGTTGTTGGGAAGATTGATTTGGATAGCTTAAAGCGTGGTGCGAAGGCAGCTCCGAAAGAGGAGCCGAAGGAAGCGGTGGCAGAAAAGCCTAAACCGGTAGTGGAAGAGAAAAAAGAGGTGGTTGAGCCAGTTAAGAAAGCGGAAGAGCCTGTTGCTAAGCCTGTAGTAGAACAGCCAAAAGTAGAAGAAAAGAAGGAGCCGGTGAAAGAGGTGGAACAGCCTGAAGTCGAAACTCCTGTCAAAGAAGTTAAACAACAACCAGTGGTAGAGAAAAAGCCAGAACCTGTAAAGCAACAACCTGCTCAACAGCCAACAAAAGAACAGCCTCAAGATGAGGTTATTCGTGCTCGTTCGGAAACATTAAGTGGTCCGAAGGTAGTAGGTAAAATTCAATTGCCAGTTTCTAAACCGCATAAGCCGGTGGCTTCTTCCTCCGCGAATGCAGGAAACAACAATGACAATAAGCGTAAGCGCAAGCGTACGAATAAAGGAACGGGTCCAGTAGGGCAACATGATGGTGGCGATAGAAATAACCAAAACCAAAATACTGGCCAAGGACAGCATCCAAATCAAAATAGACCGGACGGTAACCGTCCGAGACCGGGAGGCGATAACCGCCCTGGAGGTCGCGGAGGTAATCAACAGAATGATCGTCACGGCAACAGAGGTGGAAATAACCGCCACCACGATCGTAGAAAACCTGAAGTAGCAAAAGAAGAGCCTACAGAAAAGGAAATCCAAGATCAAATTAAAGCAACCTTAGCAAGATTGAGTGGAGCCGGTAAGTCTGGTAAATTCGCTCAACGTGCTAAACTACGTCGTCAAAAACGTGATGATATAGCTTTATCTGCTGAAGAAGCTGCACTAGAACAAGAAGCGATGTCTAAAGTATTGCGCGTTACGGAGTTCGTAACGGCAAACGAATTGGCGAACTTGATGGATGTTCCGGTAACTCAGGTTATTGCAACTTGTATGAGCTTGGGAATGTTCGTTTCGATCAACCAACGTTTAGACGCAGAGACTTTAGCAATCGTAGCAGATGAGTTCGGATATCAAATCGAATTCATCAAACCAGAGGATGAAGAGGTAGCAGAATTAGAAGAACCAGATAATGCGGCAAACCTAGTTTCTCGTGCTCCAATTGTTACGGTGATGGGACACGTTGACCACGGTAAAACTTCCTTATTAGATTATATCCGTAAGGCAAATGTAACCAAAGGTGAAGCGGGGGGTATTACTCAGCACATCGGTGCATATGCTGTGAAATTAGATGATGGTCGTCAGATTACTTTCTTAGATACACCTGGTCACGAAGCCTTTACAGCGATGCGTGCTCGTGGTGCGAAAGTAACGGATATTGTAATTATCGTTATTGCTGCGGACGACGCTGTGATGCCTCAAACAAAAGAGGCTATTAACCACGCGATGGCTGCAGGATCTCCGATAGTATTTGCTTTCACGAAAGTTGATAAACCAGGTGCAAACGCAGACCGTATTCGTGAGCAACTATCAGCGATGAACATCTTGGTAGAAGATTGGGGTGGTAAATACCAGGCTCAAGAAATTTCTGCTAAAACAGGTGAGAATGTTGAGCTGTTGTTAGAGAAAGTATTGCTAGAAGCAGAAATGTTAGAATTAACTGCAGATCCGAAAAAACGTGCCGTAGGTTCCGTTATTGAGGCTGCATTAGATAAAGGACGTGGTATTGTAACGACAGTACTTGTTCAAGGTGGTACTCTTCGTGTGGGAGATCCAATTCTTGCTGGTTCTTATTCCGGTAAGGTGAAGGCTTTGACCAACGAGCGTGGAGAGCGCGTTAAAGAGGCGGGACCTTCTGTTCCAGTCCAGATATTGGGTATGGCTGGCGCTCCTACAGCAGGGGATAAGCTATATGTATTAGAGAGCGAGTCGGAGGCACGTCAAGTAGCGAATAAACGTCTTCAGTTGCAACGCGAACAAGGTATGCGTGCTACTAAGCACATTACATTGGATGAGATCGGACGTCGTTTGGCAATCGGAAACTTTAAAGAACTTAACATTATTGTTAAGGGTGATGTGGATGGTTCTATCGAGGCGTTATCTGACTCATTATTGAAACTATCTACGGATGAGATTCAAGTGAATATTATCCACAAATCAGTGGGTGCTATTTCCGAGTCGGACGTATTATTAGCTTCGGCATCTGATGCGATTATTATCGGTTTCCAAGTAAGACCTACGCAAGGTGCTCGTAAGCTTGCTGAGAATGAGCAAATCGATATCCGCCTTTACTCTATCATCTATGATGCGATTGAGGAAATCAAGTCGGCGATGGAAGGTATGTTGGCTCCGAAATTGGAAGAGAAGATCGTTGCGGAAGTTGAAATCCGTGAGGTATTCAAGATCTCCAAAGTTGGTACCATCGCAGGATGTATGGTTCTTGATGGAAAGATCAACAGAAACAACGATATCCGAATTATTCGTGACGGCGTTGTTATCCATACAGGCCGCCTAGCATCCTTGAAACGTTTCAAAGACGACGTTAAGGAGGTTTCACAAGGCTACGAATGTGGTCTTAGCATTGAAAGATTCAACGATATACAAGAGAAAGATATTGTTGAGGCATTCGAGCAAGTTGAAATCAAGCGTAAGTTGTAATTAGCTTAAGAAAGATAAAATATATAGGCCGCACAGTAATTGTGCGGCCTTTTTAGTGTTAATGATATCTACGGTAGGATTACAAATCTGTAATATCTAATTCCTATCTTTGAAACATGTACAATTTTAAGATTTCTGAGATCATTCAGCATCCAAATCATAATATTTCAATTCGTTTTCAAGACTTATCCAATAGCTTTCCGGCATATAAGGCAGGACAATTCTTGACCTTGTCTTTCACGTTTGGCGAGCGCGAAGTTCGTCGCTCTTATTCTTTCAGCAGCTCACCTGATGTTAAGGAGCCGTATGAGATTACGGTAAAGCGTGTCGATAATGGTGAAATCTCAAGATTGCTACATCATCAGACGAGAGTTGGTGATGTCATACAGGTGATGGATCCACAGGGGCTATTTGTGTATGAGCCGGACGTAGATCATAAGCAAACGATCTTCCTATTCGGTGCGGGTGTTGGTATCACACCATTGTTTTCCATATTGAAAACTGCTTTAGTTCGTGAGGAGCATACGAAGATCGTCTTGGTTTATAGCAATAGCTCGAAAGAGCAAACCGTATTCTATGATGAACTTTTGAAATGGCAGGAAGCTTATCCCGATCGTTTACACATCGAGTGGATTTGGTCTAACACGAAGAACCTTTTAAAAGCAAGATTAAACCGCGACTATATATTGGAATTAGTTGCCGAACATAAGAGTGAGGAAGGGGACGATGTTTTCTATACCTGTGGTCCATTGTTTTATATGGATTTATGCCGTTTTACTTTATTAGGAATGGGCGTTCCGGACGATCATATCAAACGTGAGACCTTCCATTTCCCGGAGGAAGAAGAGGATGAGGATGAGAAGGAAGAAGAACCGGTGGACACGACAAGTTACGACGTTGTTATTCGTTTTCAGGGCATTGACCATCCGCTGACCATACCTTATAACAAAAGCATTTTAGATGTAGGCTTAGAAAATAAGCTAAAGCTACCTTATTCATGCAAATCAGGAATGTGCAGTACCTGTATTTCCCAAGTCACTAAGGGTTCTGTTCGGATGGATTACAATGAAGTATTGACAGATCGAGAGGTAGATAACGGCCGTTGTTTAATATGCACCTCGCATCCTTTGGAGGATGGAACTACTATTGAGGTTTTATAATTTTTTTTATGTTAAATAGAATTCTTCTTTTATTCTTCCTGACCTGCATTCTTGGAAGCCTGAAAGGGCAGGAGACCTACAAAATAACTTATCATGCCTTTCGCGACGGCGCGATGATGAAGCAAGATCCAATCGTACTGTTTGTCAGCAAGGATAAGTATGTTATCACTAAAGAGAGCATAAATTCGGGGCAAGTTCGTTATCCGGCTGAACAGATTTTTGCGGATGTTAAAAACAGGAAAGGGTATAGAACTTCCTTTCTTTCCGCAGCACGTTCCATCTCCAGTTATGATCCCGGAATTTACAACAAGCTAGAATTTGTTCAACAAGACACGGGAGCGAAGAAAATCTTACGCTATGATACGAAGTTAGCTAAGACCTCCATCAACTCGAATGCGATTGAAGTATGGTATACGAACGCACTTGGATTAAACGCTGCTCCGAATTTTATAGGGCAGGATTTAGGCTTGGTTTTAGAATACCGTCGCAATGGTAATACGGGGATTCGGGTCGCAGCGAGAGAGAAGTTGAAAAGCTGGCCAAAGAATCTCGCACAGCCATCTGAATCCACTTTATTGGATGATTTAAGCTATAAAGACCAACTTTGGAAGAGTCGTTTTATCCAAATTCCTATCTTTCAGAATGAGCAAATCTGTTTTCTACCGGGAATTCAATCCGATTCGGTTCTGCGATTTGCGGAAGGAACGGTGATCGTTAAAAGAGTGAAGATTCCGGAAATCAGCTCCGATAGCCAAGCATTTATTGAAGTAGTTCAGAAATCCAATGGTGATGCATACGATCGTACAGGCTCTGTGTTTTTAGTATCCGATGATCAGAAGCAGACCTTTTTTGACGGCATGCAAAACGGAATGAACAGATTGCCGATGTATATTGATGAGAAGGGCGTGGCTTATCCAGGAATGGTGCGTACGGAAGGCTTCTCTCCGGTATTAGAGCTCATGCGCTTCTTTACACCATTCGGTGTATCTCATTTTAACGATCGCGTGAAGTTAAAAGGGAAGACCTGGCAAGATAGCGTAAGCTATCGTCAAGATATTTCAGAATTCATCAGCAGCCTATCAGGAAAAGAAGTTTATATCGGGACTTACATTGGTAATTACGACAAAGGCGGGCATAAAATTAGTCTGGAGCTAACCATCCATCCTGGCGGCTCGAACTATGCTTCTGGCGTTCAGGTTATGCCCTTGTTCAATACGACCAATGTTATGGAGATGGGCGGGCAAGGATATCCGACGATGTATGCCTATGAGAAAGGGCTGGAAGTTAAATTCAAGCTTGACAAGGACCTCAAAAATGTTAGATTACGTTATATCACGACCGGACACGGAGGTTGGGGAAATGGTGATGAGTTTGTCCCTAAAGCGAACAGCATCTTTTTAGATGGCGAATTAAAGATGAAATTTACACCATGGCGTTTAGACTGTGGTAGTTATAGACTTTATAATCCGGTAAGCGGCAACTTTGAAAACGGTCTCTCTTCTTCTGATCTAAGCCGTTCGAACTGGTGTCCCGGTACGATCACAAACCCAGTTTTCATAGACCTAGGCGATTTAGCCGCAGGTGAACATACGATTCGTGTGCAGATTCCACAAGGACCTAAAGAAGGCGATGGACAAAGCTTTTGGAATACCAGTGGATGCCTGGTTTATGAATAGGGAATAAAATCTTACTGTTTTTATTGAAAAAGCAACAGACATGAAAGGTCTTGATGGCCAATGATCATAAAAACGTACAATAAAAAAAAAGGTATCATACGCTGATACCTTTTTTTAAGCGGACATGCTTAATTCTATCTCTCCAGGCTTAGTTCTCAGGGTAAGCCACCAATACTTTGTTAATTTTCCAGCCATCTTCGGTGTTGCACATTGTTACGTAGTCTACTCGTTTAAAGTTGGAGAAGTACTTCGTTACCTTTACGATACTGCAATCTTCATTTTTCTCTACGAATTGAACGTCCGTATCACAAGCATATCTTACGTTTTTTAATGATTTTAGATGTTTCATCATCTGGTTTTTAGAAAGCATCTCTTTGTTCTTGTTGTTTGGCGTGCTTTGGCTGAAATCATTTGTAAATAGATAATCTAATAATTCGGTTTCGCCATTAACGGTTGCATCGATGTAGTGGTCAACGATCGTCTCTACTTTTGCAAATTTCAATGGGTCAGGAAGGTTATTAGCAGACAATGTGTAACTTGCTAAAGTGAATACTGCTGAGGCGATTAAAGTGATTAAAGTTTTCATAATGTTATACATTTAAATTAGTGAATGTTATTGTTAATTGTTTGATTCAAAGGTATATCAATATGCAACGCAGCACCATAGGGAATAGGCGTATCCGTGAAATTTTTCGGTTAAAAGCAGGAATAATTCGGTGAAAATTCTCGGTAAAATTGCTATTCGGCGAATAGCCTGATTTGGCAGGCCAAAAGGATAGTCGGGGGAGACTGATAAGAAAAAAAGCTGTCTTGGGAGACAGCTTTTATGTTATTATCCTATTTTTAATGAGGTCATGGTTAATGCGCCTGCGACCGCTTCGTCGTTGAATATCAACAAATCTTCGTTTTTATCTTGCAGCGCCAAAGCATAAATCATCGGCAGATAATGCTCAGGGGTCGGGATCGCCAATTCAAAAGCTCGTCCTTGCTTGTGGAAGTCAATCAGCGGCTGGTGATTGCGATCTAGAATGTATCCTTTCATTTTCTCATTCGCTTCTTTTGCCCAATCAAAAGCATATCCGACGGTGTTCAAATGCTGCCACGAAACCATACGCAAATTATGTACGTTATTTCCGCTACCTATAATCAGCACGCCTTTCTTGCGGAGCCCAGCAAGTTCTTTCGCTAGGGCATAGTGCTGCGCTGGCGACATGCTATAATCGATACTCATTTGTATGATCGGCACATCGGCATTTGGGTACAGGTGTTTTACGACAGACCAGCTTCCATGATCCAATCCCCATTTATCATCTAAATGAACTTCCTTGCTCTTGATGGTCTCTTTCACAGCGTCTGCAAGTTCAGGAGAACCCGGAGCAGGATATTGCACATCAAACAATGCCTGTGGGAAGCCGCCAAAGTCGTGGATGGTTGCGGGGTTTTCCATGGCGGTCACAAAGGTTCCACGCGTTTCCCAATGCGCGGAAATCACGAGAATGGCTTTTGGTTTCTCAATTTCGGAACCTATATTTCTGAATCCCTGCACAAATTCATTTTCCTCAATAGCGTTCATCGGGCTTCCGTGGCCTAAGAATAAAACCGGCATGGTTGAGCTTGCGTCCAACCCGTCAATAAAATTATTTAATGATTTTAGCTTCATTGCTGCGCCCGCTAAAGGTAGGGTAGCGGCAGCAGCTAAAAATTGTTTTCTATTCATATCTTCCATTGTCAATGTCCTTTCCAATTGATAAAACAAAGATCGGCAATGCAAAGAGGGGGTAGGTATGAATATTTGGACAAAAGATATAGGAATTAGGAAACAAGCTTCCGCATCTCCTCTCTAAATTCTGTTGCTGTTTGTCCGGATTTCTTTTTGAAGACGCTAGCAAAATATGCCTTATCGGTATAACCAATTTCATATCCTATTTCGGAAATGCTTTTATCGGTGCTTATAAGTAGATTTTTTGCTTCAATCAGTTTTCTTGTTTCTATAATTTCGGAAACTGACTGTTGAAGAATACTCTGTGTGATCGCATTGAGATTCCTAGCGCTCATAAAGAGTTTTTCGGCATAATAGTTCACGCCTTCGGGTCTACGGAAGTTCTCTTCCAGTATAGAAAGGAAATTCTTAAAGGTGGTATCTTGGTTTTTGTAGACCAAATTGCTGTCTAGCTGCTGTTTCTTTCGCTCTACTTCGATCATGGTGAAGAGACTATTAAGCAATTCACGAACCACCGAGAGTTCAGGATTTTCCTGCTGCATTTCCTCATAGATCATTACACAAAGCTGATCTAGACGTGTAAAACAGCGGTTTGCGGGGAACTGCAGCGTCGCACTTTTATGATAATAGGCATATAAATTGAAGGTCGTTTCAGGAATGAATTCGCTTTTAAATCTTAATACCCAGAAATCACAACGACCATCCTTGAGCAAAGGTACCACCCGATGTATTTTTCCTTTACTCACAAAACTAACGAAGGGAGCATCATATATCTCCGAGTCGAAATCAATAAAATGTTCAATCTGACCGCTGATGCCAATAACAAGCTCTTCAAAATTATGATTATGAGGCTCATTTTTCTGATTTTGAATGCGTAAAGCTTCTTGATTGTCGACTTTGTAGATTTTAAATAGCTCTTCCATATCGTTTAATGCTTTTCAAGTGCCAAAATAGCTTAATTCATTCTTCTGTTTCCTATCTATTAATAAAAATTACCGAATTATTGTTTTTGCAGTCTGCTATATTCTAAAATTCATGAAATGAAGGTGCTTACCTGTGTTAAAGGATGCTATTTCTATTATTTTATTGCTGTTTATCTAATTTTTAATGCTAAAATCAGATAAAATTTCAATAAAACTCAAAATATATTTTGAAAACGATATTAAAATTATATTTTTGATGTAATAATTGTAAAATATATGACATTATCAGGTAGAAAATCGTATTTACCCATTGTTTTGATGGGATTTGTAGTGTTAGTTTCGTTGTTTTTCTCAAAAGCGCCCTCAATTGACGGAAATTTCGATTATAATTATGCTGATGTTGCGTGGATGTTGACTTCTACAGCGCTAGTTTTAATTATGACGCCCGGATTAGCTTATTTTTATGGCGGAATGGTGAAAAAGAAGAACGTTATCTCCACAATGCTTCAAAGTTTCATTTGTATGGCTGTAATTGCCGTATTGTGGGTTGTTTTTGGCTTTAGTTTAGTGTTCGGTCAGTCATTAGGAGGCGTTATTGGTAACCCGACAACCTATTTTATGTTTAATGGTGTGTTGGAAGAGAAGCCTTGGGATGGCGCATCGACTATACCATTTGCTTTATTTGCGATCTATCAGCTTAAGTTCGCTATCATCGCGCCGGCGCTGATTACCGGAGCATTTGCGGAACGCATTAAGTTCACTTCGTTTGTATTATTCATCTGTTTATTCTTCATTTTTATATACGCCCCATTGGCGCATGCGACTTGGCATCCGGACGGTATCCTGATGAAAATGGGCGTTCTGGATTTTGCGGGAGGTACCGTTGTGCACATGTCGGCAGGATTGACTGCCTTAGCGTCGGCAATTTTTTTACGACAAGGTAAAAACTATCATGAGCATACACCTGCACGTATAACTTACGTATTATTAGGTACAGGAATGCTATGGTTTGGTTGGATCGGGTTTAATGCAGGCTCTGCCTTTGCGGCATCCGAATTAGCCGCGACCGCTTTGATTACGACGTCGACCGCCTCCGGTGCTGCCGCCTTAACCTACATCTTTCTCGATGCTGCTCGCGGCGTCAAGCCTTCAGCCATGGGCGTCTGCATTGGTGCCGTTGTTGGATTAGTCGCCATAACCCCCGCTGCAGGATTTGTAACCTTTGGACATTCCTTGGTGATCGGCGCAGTAACTGCTCTAATCAGCCGTTTTGTAATCGATTGGAGAACGCGTTCCAAAATCGACGATACCTTGGATGTTTTTCCTAGTCATGGTGTCGGAGGGATGGTAGGAATGTTGCTTACAGGCGTTTTTGCGAGCAAGCAGATCAACCCCGCAATTGAGGGCAACGGACTATTCTACGGTGAGACATCGCTATTTACAGCGCATGTCATCGGTTTGATAGGAGCCACCGTCTTTACACTTGTTTTAGCTTTTATTCTGTTAAAAATTTGCGATATGATCAGTCCGCTACGCGTCAGTGAAGCAGAGGAAGAGGCGGGATTAGACCTGTCGCAGCACGGCGAGAAATTATAGTATTTTCCCTCCATTATATCCTAAATTATGCCTGTCTTCCGCTCCGGAAGGCAGGATTTTTTATTTACTTTCCTGAGCAGAACACCGTTATTTTCAAGATATTTAAATTATATGCAAACTATTTCCCTATTCATCAGTTATTAATAATAGACAACCTGGTAAACAGCATGAAGCATTTAAAAATATACGGATTATCGATTTTAATGTCGGGTTTATTTCTTACTGCCTGTAATAATAATCAGGAAGAAAGTACAAACGAAGTAACCCCTCCACCTGTCGAAAAAGACGCAGTATCGCGTTATAATATCAATGAACCAGACAAAAGCGTGTTGAAATTGGATTCTACAACCGTTGATTCCAGCCAAGTCGACAGCATTCGTAAATAATACATACATTCTTTATAATTTGTTAGTCAATAGTGGTAGGCGACCTTTCAAAAGGTTGCCTATTCGTTTGTACTAGGATTAGTATTCTTCAGGTTTACATTGTAACAGTCTCCTTCATCAACCCAATCAAACCCGCTCAGAAGCGGTTCTGCTTTGGGTATGCATTGGGTTTGAAAGGGCTTTGAAAGGGAAGTAGATCGACGAGTATCTGAATTAGTCAGCTTGAATTGTCAAGCTACGCTCTTGGTCTATTGGCGGTTTGCTGGTTATCATTAAATGCCTACCATTTTACTTGGTTTTATGTTTGATTTATTTCTGCTACTTTTAGTTGAAATTGATTGAATAGCATATTAACTAGTGAATCGATGTTAATAGTTGGTTGTATTTTAGCCGTTATTGTTGGGGTGACCTTAGGGATGCTAGGGAGTGGGGGGACCATTCTTACCGTTCCGATTTTGGTGTACGTTATGGCGGTGCACCCTGTCATAGCGACGACCTATTCTTTATTTGCAATCGGTATTACCTCATTTGTTGGCGGTCTAAGGGGGATTATCCGTAAGGAGGCTGATTTAGGGAAAATATTGACCTTCGGAGTTCCATCGCTTATCGTCGTATTTTTTACGCGATCGTTTATCCTCCCGCTTGTCCCTGATGTTATTCATATTGCAGGCTATGCGATCGAGCAACGTACGGCTTTGATGTTATTGTTTTCGATGGTCATGATCGCTTCTTCGCTCAGTATGATTTTTGCGATGAAGAAGCATCTGATTCCGGAGGTTCCGCGCGTCAATGTGCCTATCAGCTTGGTCATTGCGCAAGGAGCATTAGTTGGATTGGTGACGGGATTAGTAGGTGCTGGAGGGGGATTTCTGATTATCCCGGCTTTGGTCAATTTTTATCATTTGCCGATGCGTCGCGCCGTGGCGACTTCTTTGATTATTATTACCATTAATTCCTGTTTTGGTTTAATCGGTGATAGTGAGAAGTTTGCGGAATTTGACTGGAATTTGTTGTTGAGTTATACCGGCTCTACATTGGTTGGAATTTTTATAGGCTTTTATTTTGCTGAGCGGGTTTCTAATACCTTCCTCAAAGTTGCTTTTGGCTATTTGATTTTGATGATCGGTATCTATATTATCCTCAAAGAGACCGTTCTTCTGTAATTAGCTTTGTTTTTCTGAAACTTTCTGGTTTCAGAGGCTATCATCTGTATCGAAAATTAGCAGACCATTTCTTGTTGAGCAGGATGGAACAAGACGGATTTCCCAAAAGTTCTTGATATAATTGAAGCTTAGCTTGCTAAAACGTTTAATAATTACGTATTTTTAAGTATCAAACATTATAAATCAACCCCAATATTTAATTGATGAAGAAGAATTATGCGCGATTCGGGAAACTTATGTTGTTAGCAATTCTCCCTAGTTTGGGATTTGCACAACAAAAGAAGTTGACCGATTATGTAAACCCCTTGATTGGAACGGCAAAAATGGGACATACCTTCCCTGGAGCAACAGTTCCCTTTGGTTCCGTACAGTTGAGTCCCGACACCGATACGATTCCCTATGCTTTTAATGGCAAATATACCGGCACTGTCTACGAATATTGTGCTGGCTATCAATATAAGGATAAGACGATTGTAGGGTTCAGCCATACGCACTTTAGCGGAACGGGACACTCTGATCTGGGTGATATTTTGGTGATGCCTACACAGGGAAAAGTGCAATTGAATCCTGGTACTGCGGATCGTCCACAAGATGGTTATCGCTCGCCCTTTAGCCATGATAATGAGGTTGCAGAGCCTAACTATTATAAAGTAAAGTTGGATAAGCATAATATATTGGCCGAGTTAACGACCAGTACGCGTGTGGGTATGCACCGATACACCTTTCCGAAATCGGATGCCTCACATATTATTTTTGATTTGACGTCGGGAATCTATAATTATGATGAGAAGAACGTTTGGACCGTGGTTCGCGTTTTGAACGACTCGACAATTACAGGTTACAGGCAAACGAACGGGTGGGCAAGAACCCGTACGGTTTATTTTGCGATTAAAACTTCAAAGCCCTTTAAGAATTATGGGGCGCGCTACTATGATAAGGAAACGCCTTATAAAGGTTTCTGGCGTAAGTTTGACCAAAAAAACAACTTCCCGGACCTGGCGGCACATAACATGAAACTGCACTTGGATTTTGATACAGAAGATGCAGAGCAGGTGATGATGAAGGTTGCTTTAAGTCCGGTTAGCATGCGCAATGCATTGGCTAATATGGAAGAGGAGGTTCCGCATTGGGATTTCGAACAAGTTGTTTCGAAGGGCAAAGATGCTTGGGAAAAGGAGCTTGGCAAAATTAAGGTCGATATGATGAACGAGGCCGATTTAGTAAATTTTTACACCTCGGTTTATCATGCTAGCCTGATGCCGACGATCTATATGGACGTTAATGGCGAATATAAAGGCTTGGATCAGGAGGTTCATCGTGCAGAAGGCTTTGTGAATTATACTTCATTTTCGTTATGGGACACCTTTAGAGCCTTCCATCCCTGGTTAAACCTAATCAATCCTTCACGCAACGCGGATATGGTTTCTTCGATGATGGCACATTACGATCAGTCATTGCTAGGTATGTTGCCAATTTGGTCGCATTATGCGAATGATAACTGGTGTATGTCGGGTTATCATTCGGTTTCTGTCGTTTCGGATGCGATTTTGAAGGGTGTTTATAAAGGCGATGCTGAGGCAGCTTTATTAGCTTGTATTTCAACGGCAAATGCTCGTCCATATGAAGGAATAGGCGATTATATCGATCTAGGCTATGTGCCGGATGAGGTTTCGACTTCGTCGGTTTCGAATACATTGGAGTATGCTTATGATGATTGGTGTATCGCGCAGGTGGCTAAGAAATTAGGTCATACGGATATTGCGGAGGAGTTTACGAAACGCTCGAACAACTGGAGGAATCTATTTGATAAGTCTATCGGGTTTATGCGTCCGAAAGATAAATCAGGTAAATTTAGAGCAGCGTTCGATGTGTTAGACACCCATGGGCAAGGATTTATCGAGGGAAATACCTGGAATTATACCTTATATGTTCCGCATGATCCTATTGGTTTACGCGATGCCATTGGTGGCGAAAAACGTTTTGAAACGTATTTGGACTCCTTGTTTACTATGGAATTGCCTGATAAGTATTTCGAGAAAACCGAGGATATTACCCGGGAGGGGATCATCGGGAATTACGTTCATGGAAATGAGCCATCGCACCACGTCGCGTACCTGTATAATGTAACGCGGAGTCCTTGGAAAACCCAAAAGCGGGTAAGAGAGATTATTCGCCATCAATATAATAATGGCGCTGACGGCTTAGGAGGAAATGATGACTGCGGGCAGATGTCGGCTTGGTATTTATTTACCTCATTAGGTTTTTATCCAGTCGCTCCTGGGGATGCGCATTATTGGATCGGTAGCCCTTTGGTGAAGTCCGCAGTGGTAGAGTTGGAGAATGGGAAAACGTTGAACGTCGTGGCTAAAAATCAGGGGGAGAAGAACCTGTATGTGAGTAAGGTGAGTTGGAACGGTAAGGAGATAAAAGATTTTAAGATTTCGCACGACGATTTGATGAATGGCGGAAAGTTGGAGTTCGTTATGAGCAATAAGCCGAAAAAGAAGTAGGCGAATGGATTAAAAGAAGGGCAGCCATTGGCTGCCTTTCTTGTTTTCCAGGACTATCCTTAATGTTAAAGTGAGTCGTTGAAAAATTGGTAAAAATAACGAGCGATCTCGTCATTAGTCGCATCAACCTCTGCGATTGATATGGCCAAAGCCCCTTTTTGCCCTTTCATAAAAGTGTCTCTAACGAAGAAATTCTTCATACGTTGCGCATATTTCTCTGGATCTTTGATCGCAACGTGTATGTATCTTTCGTCGATTTGATAATCGGCGATGTCGCTCCATTCGATCAGACCAGCTGCCTTGGCAACCGGGGTCGTATTCCCTTGTATTCCGGATTTCGAAAAGCTAATCGCTTCATCGGTTGCCTTTTTCGGGGCAAGAAATAGTTTTAGGAATACTCCGAATCCTAAAAGGATAAGAAAAACGGACGCTACTTTTCCCATGGTATAACCTGCGGTATTAAGGATAAAAACATAGTATCCGATGGCTAGGCCGGCAATTCCAATCAATAGGAATAGGAGGGCCATGTTCTTCTGCTTTTTTACGCTGTAGGGGATGATTACTTCGTTCATAGTATAACGGTTTTTTTTGTTATAATTTTATGGTTTTAATTTGCTCATTATTTTAAGGTTAAGCAGATATCATGCTAAATCCTAGCTGCCTTTGTTTATAGCATAGTTGATTTATATAATTATGATAGTCGAAATGCTACATAACGCTAGTTTTCTTGGCTAGAAAAGGCTTGGTCGCTTATTGGTGTATAGTACAGGATGGTTGAAACTAAATAAAATTTTAAATTTAAAATTTATTGTTAGGAGGGGCTTTGCCCTTTATCATTGACAAATAAATAGTAGAATAATCTAATAAAAAACGATAATTATTAAACATGAAACCAAGAACCTACATTTTAGCTCTTTTTTTATTCTTATTTACAGTGCCTTTAGTTGCGCAGGAAAAAATTCGAATCAGTCATCAACCCTATATCCAAGCGCTGACGGATAGCTCTTTGTCCATTGTATGGGTAACAAATAAGCCAGCAGTTGCGTGGGTAGAGTTAGCTCCGGCAGATGAGAGTCATTTTTATGCGGAAGCAAGACCGAAGTTATTTGCGGCCAAGTATGGTTATAAAACTGTTGGAACTGTTCACCAAGTGGATCTTAAGGGGTTAAAACCGGGGACGAAGTATCGATATCGTGTCTATAATCAGGAAGTGTTGAGCCATCAGGGAACGCGCGTTCAATATGGGAATTATGTAGCGACGGACGTGTATTCGAAGGCGGCACTGACATTTACTACGCCAAAGCCTTCTGATAAGGTCTCTTTTGCTATTTTAAATGATATTCATGGAAAAAATGATTTGCTCAGCAATCTGATCGGGCAGGTCGATCTTACGAAGACTGATTTTGTGGTTTTCAATGGAGATATGGTGGACGCATTGATTAGTGAAGATCAGATGTTCACTGGTTTTATGGATAAGGCGACGGAACTGTTTGCTAGTGAGAAGCCGATGTATTTCTCTCGTGGAAATCATGAGACTCGCGGGCCGTTTGCAGTTGCATATCCAAAGTATTTTCCGACGAGCTCCGGAGAATTGTACTATATGTTTACGCAAGGAGAGGCTTGTTTTATTGTGTTGGATGGGGGCGAGGATAAACCGGACAGTGATATTGAGTATGCGGGCATCGTGGATATGGATTTCTATAGGGCGCAGCAGGCGGCTTGGTTGGAGCGAGCAGTGGAGAGTCCGGCATTTAAGAATGCGAGATATAAGATTGTAATATGCCACATGCCGCCAATGGGAGGCTGGCATGGTTCGATTGATATCGAGCGTAAGTTTGTTCCAATATTGAATAAGGCGGGGGCACAGATTATGATCAGTGGACATTTGCACCGACATGTAAAACAAATGCCGACGGCGGCTATCAAGTTCCCGTTATTAGTGAACTCTAATGTAAATATGATTAAAGCGGATATTACTGCTGAGAAGGCGGTGTTTAGGGTTGTCGACCAACAAGGTAAGCAGGTGGATGAAGTTACCTTAAATCCTTTGCGATAGGTTTTTAGCGCTATCTTTGCCTTGATGGAGGTTACAAGGATTACAGTAAATGATAAAATGCAGCGGGGATATTCTTACGAATTGCATGCACCGATGGGTGAAGATTTTGACGCGGAGTTTAAACCGCAGTTGAGCCCTAAGGAAATGCTTGCGCTAGGTGTGTTTGGCGGTCGGTATTTGACGGATTGTAGAGCGGAGTATCCTGCAGACTGGTTCGCTGAAGCAAAGCTCTATGAAGGGGATCATGCGCAAGGAGATGCGAATCTCAACTTTTTTGCTGTTCAAGCGTCTCAACCGTTGGCGGTTTGGAAGGCAAAAGGATGGATTCATCCGCAAGATCCTCGCGGATGGTTCCAATGGTATTGCCGCTATTTTATGGGCCGAAGGACTGATGATGACGCTCGGCAGATAAAGCGCTGGAAGGCTATGGCGAGGCATGTTGCGCAAGTGAAGGGGAATTGTGAGTTTGGCGATTTAATGTGTCGCAGAAAGCAGCGTCAAGCGCTGTTGCATTGGGCTTATGATAGTATTAATATGTAATTGAACTCATTGAAAGCATAACTCGGAGATTTGCTAGGAAGCTTGTTGGAAGGCTGTTTACAGGCTGCTTTGAAAATAAATAAGTTCAGAATCAGTTAGTTTAGGGTTTGGTGTAAATTTATTTTTGCAGAATAGAGTAGAAGCCCTATATTTGCATCATTCCAAAACGGAATATGCCCAGGTGGCGGAATTGGTAGACGCGTTGGTCTCAAACACCAATGAAGCAATTCGTGCCGGTTCGATCCCGGCCCTGGGTACACAAAAAAAACAGGGATTTTATAATTCCTGTTTTTTTTTTTGTTTCTGAAAAATAGATGCTGAAATTCATTCTCTAAAGGTATCCCAATATTAGCCAAACCAAGCTCGCTATAACTAGAACAGTTATAAGAAGTTTAGTTATAAATTTACCGTTTGCTTTAGCGCCATTTGTAGTGTCTTTACTTTCATCTTTCAAAATTTTCACTTCACTCTTGTATGAAGAAGAAATTTTTGAGTTTTTTTGTTCCTCATCGACTAAATAGCTTTTTTTGAACAAAATTTCTAGTTTTTCCAAAGAATCATATCCTTCGTCTATTAAGGAGTCATTAATAAAAATATCGTAAAGCTCGGAACTGTCTTTTTTTAATAGCAGGATTTTATCATCAAAATATTGGTTTCTGTATAAATAGGTTTTATCTTCTACAGTAATTAGTATTTTATCTTTGCTAATGTATTCCCAACTGCCTTTGCTAACATTGCCTTTTTTTGAAACTAATAATAGATTTTTGTCTCTAAATATATATGTCACGAAGGTAA
This sequence comes from Sphingobacterium sp. UBA2700, assembly GCA_002354335.1. Taxonomy (GTDB): domain Bacteria; phylum Bacteroidota; class Bacteroidia; order Sphingobacteriales; family Sphingobacteriaceae; genus Sphingobacterium. The sequence goes on from DELI01000027.1 coordinate 281,087, forward strand.
TGCCATGTTCATCGATTAGAACCCATTGCTTGTTCTTTAAAATCGACTCGTCATTTAGTTGTTTTGAGTATGTTTGGACTCGTGGTAAGATACTCTCTAAGAGCTTTTTCATTTCCTAATAGCTATTTATTTTGCAAAATAAGAAGAATTGTTAAAACCCTGGTTATTTCAAATAAACAGTATTTTCAGATGGCTGATTTTTTCTTTCTATAATGGCATTAGCCATGATTCGATTTAAGCGGAATTTCGTTTTTCTTTTTACGCCAATCGTACCGCACTTAACAATCCGGCTTAGTATGAAGATATCATACACCGTAATCCTCTTTTTACAAGTGGACTATTCCAATTCTATATCAGCTTCAGCATGTTGAATACACTTCCAGGTGTTCTCAATTTTTAGCCAGGTGGATGAGCAAGCGCATTTCGATATTACTTCCTCGTCCTTTACCTTATGCATAAGCTCTACGCGGTAAGCTATAACTGCAAGTTCATCCGAGGCGTTATGAAATTTAACATCGTCTATTTTGTTGACTTTCATTTCCATCCCTTCCGCCTGCTCGAAGACCTTTTTAAAATCGTCTTCTGTCATTATGCGAGGTCCGTTCTTGCTTGCAAGAACACAAGGAAAGTAGGTTAGGTTTGTGACAGTTTCTAGATCATGGTTTTCCATGCCAGTCCAATAGGCTTTCTCCAGCTTTAAGATTTGATCTTTCATAGTTTAGTGTGATTTTTCTTAAAGAACAGATTTATAGACAGTTTGTTTCGAAACTTCCCATGCGCGGTTGGGGGATAAGTGGGTGGGATTCTTGAAAGGGTAGTGGATCCGAGAACTCCCGTGACCCCTTCAAAATGCTATAAACGTAAAAAGCTTCTCAGAAATGAGAAGCTTTTCGGGTAAGTAATGGGGCTCGAACCCACGACCCCTAGAACCACAATCTAGTGCTCTAACCAACTGAGCTATACCTACCGTGATTTTGTGATACAAAAGTAGAATTAATCTCTATAATCTCCAAATATATTCAGCTAAAAATATGGCTTTTGATACAAATAGGCTCATTTCTAAGCAGATATTTTTTATAAACTCTGCATTCTGAACGATAAAATGGAGAAAGAAATCTCATTTAATTCAGATTAAGACAATTCATCTACAATAGATTCTACGTGAAGGAATGAAGAGATGACATCGCTAGCTTTTTATGATTTTGTGTATGTGATGCTAAATTATTGATAATTAGGATGTTCTTTTGTCAGGCAAGTGTAACATCCTTGATGCATGATAATGCGAAATCGTTATGTTTCCGACTAAAATGGGCCAAACAAGCTGATCATTAAATAAATTTTATTTTTGATTGCATTCCAAGTTTTTAATTATTGAATCATAATTTGAAAAATTAGTTTATATTTGATTTAGGCGTTTTGAGCTAGTAATCAATTGTTTGTCATCTTAATTTTTATAGAAATGATTTTTAAAAATATATTGGTTGATTCAGCATTGATCGGTACGATAAAATTCTACGCCTACGTGTTCAATAATTATGATGGCCAAACAGGCTTCGGATTATTTACGAATGATGGACCTAAGCCAATTGTCTATTTTCTACGAAGTAAAAGCGCTCGCATCACGCTGCACTTCGATGATGAAATTATCTTCTGGTTATGTGATCAAAGTGAATTTAGTACGCAAGAGCGTAGGTGTTTATTTAAAGAGTTTCTAGACTTTGCCATACGAATGGAGCGAAAGGCTGCAGAGATGATATTTAAAGGGGTTAAAATGACTACACTTTCCGACTCTCGAGAGATTATAAAGTACAAACGCTTGTACATACATTATAAACGTCCTTCCATTCCTCCAACTGTTCGCCTCAGTATGGAAAACTAATTTTCCATTTCTTCTAATACAGTTTTTAATATTTTTACAGCCTGATCCATTTCCTCCATATTGAGATTGCCGAATCCTATACGTGTTCCCCTGGTTTTGTTGGATTGGTAGAGTAGGGTTTTTGGTATGAAGAGCTGTTTTGCAGCGCAGCGTTTCGCAAGCTCATAAAGGTTGATCGATTTTCGCCAGTTCAGCCAAAAAGCCAATCCGCCTTTGGGTATACTAAATTCAACCCATTCCTTGAGATGTTCGGACAATAAGCTTCCGAAGTAATCTCTACGCTCTTTATATACTTTCAAAGACTTCTTTAAATGACGATCAACGACTCCCTCTTGAATCAACTCACCCAACGCCTGCTCCATCAGGATATCGCCTTGCCGATCGATAATACCCAAGTGTTTCCGCATTTCTTGCATGATATTCGTCGGGGCTACGATAAATCCTGTTCTAAAACCCGGTGCTAAAGATTTACCAAACGAACCTACATAGATGACCATCCCATTCTGATCGTTGCTGGCGATTGGCAAAATCGGTTGTTTCTCATAGTGAAAGTCATAATCATAATCGTCCTCCACAATAATAAATCCGTATTGATTGGCTAATTGCAGTAAGTCCATCCTCCGCTGAGCAGACAATGGTACGGTGGTTGGGTAATGCTGTTGCGGAGTAACATAAACCATTCGTATAGTCTCTTTCTCGCATAATTTCCGGAGCGCATTAGTATCTATTCCATCCTCATCAACCGCGATAGTTTTAATTTTGTTGCCCGCTTTTTGAAAAATCATGTTTGCTGAGAAATAACTTAAGTCTGCGACGACAACGGTATCTGAAGGCTCCAGAATGATTTCAGCAATGATAAACAAGCTCATCTCCATGCTGCGTGTGATCAGCAAGTTGTCCTTGCTGATCGCTAATCCCCGCGAATGCTGAAGGTATTGCGTCAGCTGCTCTTTAAAATATTCAGATCCGTCATAATTGTAATACCCCATTTTCTTGCGGTTGATTTTGCGTTTGAGGTTGGCGGAGTAAATCCTGGAGAGGTCGTCCAATTGCGTTAGGCGGATATCTGGCGTGCCATCATTGAAACTTAGCTCATAGCTATTCTTCTCAAAAGGATTATCTAAAAGGAAGGATTTCCGAAAATGATAGCCTGTACTTTTCGGATAGCTATTTTCTTTTTCCGCGGAAGGGTTGAGGATCGGCAATTCTGAGGATATAAAAGTTCCCTTGTTAGCGCGTATTTCTACCCAACCTTGCGCGAACAGCTCCTCGTAGGCCGCGGTAATGGTGTTTCTGTGCACTTCCAATAGTTCGCCTAACTGTCGGGTTCCCAAGAGTTTCGATCCTGGTCTTAGGTGTCCGCGGCCAATGGCTTGGATAAATTGTTGGGCTATTTGAAGGTATAGGGGGTGGGAATTCGAACGATCTATTTGGATAATACTGCGATAAGGAATGTTGTCCGGACTACTCATGATATCAAAACTGGTAGGGTCTAACCTGCCGGCAAGGTAATATATTTGTTGGAAATAGAAAAATATGAAAACAATTATAGATCGCATCGTAAGAGATGATGTCCTCCACGCAAAATGGCTAAATACCCTATCTTTCATGGAAAATGCGGGAGCTCGTAAAATCTCTGCCTGTGAAGATCGGTTCAAAACCGATATCATGCAGTTGAAACATGCTGCGGAAGAACATCGCCATGCCTATTACCTCAAGAAGCAGCTTTATAAACTCGATGTCACCGGTTTCCAATATTACGCTGCCGATACATTATTAGCGTCTAATCACACCCAACATTACTTGCATGCGCTGGATATACAAGCCTGTCGATATTTAAAAAAACAGTTTCAATTAGATGGGAATGCGTTGAAACATGCCGCTTATCTTTTTGTTACCTACGCTATCGAAGTTCGTGCGGATGAGCTCTATCCAATTTATCAGGAAGCTTTAACCAAGCATCACTCCAAAGTGATGGTAAAGTCAATTATTCTCGAAGAGGAAGGACATTTGGAAGAAATGATAGCCTCATTAAAAGAATTTGATGAGCAATGGGAAGTCCACGCTGCGGCGATTTTAGCGTTAGAAAAGGAGCTGTTTCAGCACTGGTTTTCGGCAATTGCATTAGAGATAGAGAAGGCATATGGGCACATTGCAGAGGTGGCAAACTAATTTCAGTGATCGTGCTTCGAGAGACCTGCTAAGAGAGTTGCGCATCGAAGAGCGGATGATTGATTTCGCCTCTAACGATTACCTAGGCTTGGCGAGAAATGCAAGGTTTCAACAATCTTTGCTGGAAATAGCTATTCAAAGCCCAGCCTTGATGACAGGAAGTGCTAGTTCAAGGCTAATTACTGGAAATTCATCGATAAAGGAAGACGTAGAAGGCTTTTTAGCGAAACGATACGATGTAGAATCAGCACTGCTGTTTCCATCAGGCTATATTGCTAATTTATCGCTGCTGAGCGCTTTGCCCCAGCGAGGCGATACAGTAATTGTGGACGAATCGATACATCGATCCGTTCATGATGCTTGCTCACTGAATCAAGCCAATAAATGGAAGTTTCGACATCAAGATCTCAATCATTTAGAAGCCTTGCTGAAACGTGCGAAGGGGCAGTGCTGGGTGGTTGTTGAATCCGTCTATTCGATGGACGGAGATATTGCAGCATTAAGGGAGCTCGCTCAACTCGCTAACTTATATGGTGCCCACCTTATCGTCGATGAAGCGCATGCCGTCGGCGTGTTTGGAGACGGGCTTATCCCAACGTATGGTTTGCAATCGCAGGTCTTTGCCTGCGTAGTCACCTATGGAAAGGCGATGGGGCTACATGGGGCTGCAGTTTTAGGGTCGGAAGCGTTGAAGAGTTATCTCATTAATTTTGCTTCTCCATTTATCTACAGCACGGCAATGCCCGACTTAATGGCATTAAGCATACAAGCGGGCTATCAATTTTTAGATCAGAACGCTCATCTGGCAGTAGAACTTCAAGATCGTATTACCTTCTATGAAACAGAAATGCTTGCTGAAGTCTCAAAATCATTACTTACACCCATACAGCCTGTTATTATTCCCGATATAAACAAATTGAGGAGTATTACTAAAGAGCTTAAAGCGCAAGGTTCTCATGTTTATGCGGTACTGCCGCCTACAGTGCCGGAAGGAACTGGCCGGTTAAGAATCTCAATCCATCAATACAACAGCGAGGAGGAAATCAAACAACTCGTCGAACTTATCAAATCAAGTACATAATGGAAAAACAAGTCTTTGTATCAGGGATAGGAACTGGAATAGGGAAGACGTTCTGTTCTGCAATGCTTGTCAAACTTTGGCAAGCCGATTATTGGAAGCCAATACAGTCTGGCGATCTGAATATGACAGACAGCATGACTGTGCGAGAGCTTGTTGAAGATGAGGTAACCATATTTCCCGAACGCTATCGACTAAATACTGCGGCATCTCCGCATGAGTCCGCTCGCATCCATGGAGTAGAGATTAAATTGAACGATTTTCAACTGCCATACAGCCCAAATAACCTTGTTGTTGAAGGGGCAGGAGGATTATATGTTCCTATCAATGAGGATAAATTTATAATCGACTTAATAAAACACTTGAACTTACCTGTCGTGTTAGTCGTCAAAGATTACCTTGGCTGTATCAACCACAGTATCCTTTCCATCAAAGCGCTCGAGTCCAACAATATTGTGTTGGACACCGTGGTTTTTAATGGTCCATTTTCTAGTGCAACGGAACGGGTCATCCGTCGGCATCTTCCTGAGGAAGTAGCATGCCTCAATATACCTTGGTTACACAAGTAAAGCAGAATAAACAAAACAAAATACATCAAATCAGAATGAAACACGAAAAAGAATTACGCCATAATTGGACAAAGGAAGAGCTATTGGCCATTTACAACAAGCCACTTATGGAACTGGTCTATGAAGCTGCAACGGTGCATCGGCAATGGCATAATCCGGAAGAAGTGCAGATCTCAACCTTGCTGTCTGTGAAAACAGGCGGATGCCCTGAAGATTGCTCGTATTGCGGACAGGCAGCGCGTTATCATACGGATATCAAAGTACAGGCCTTGCTTCCTACGGAAACTGTCCTTGCGCATGCTCAAAAAGCGAAAGATAACGGTTCCTCACGCTTCTGCATGGCGGCAGCATGGCGCGAAGTACGCGATAATCGTGACTTCGATCGCATCATCGAGATGGTAAAGGGTGTCAATGAATTAGGGCTAGAGGTATGCTGTACCTTAGGCATGCTGAGCGAGAGCCAGGCTCAACGCCTGCAGGAAGCAGGATTATATGCTTATAATCACAACTTAGATACTTCCGAGGAGTTCTACGATGAAATCATCTCCACACGTAAGCTTGATAACCGAATTGAGACCATAAAGAACGTGCGTAAGGCAGGTATCACTGTATGCTCGGGTGGTATCATCGGATTGGGAGAAAAGCCTGCAGATCGCATCTCCATGCTACGCACGCTAGCCAATATGGAAAAACATCCGGAATCTGTTCCTATCAACGCCCTAGCTAGAGTTGAAGGAACACCGCTGGAACATCTTCCGAAGATCGATATCTGGGAGATGGTGCGCATGATTGCCACCGCTCGCATCGTGTTGCCATCCTCTATGGTGCGTCTGAGTGCGGGAAGAATTGAAATGTCGGAGGTCGAGCAAGCCTGGTGCTTTATGGCGGGCGCTAATTCGATCTTTACCGGAGAACGACAGACCTTGTTGGTTACCCCAAATCCAGGAGTCGACGAGGATATGGAGATGTTAAGAAATCTAGGGTTGAAACCAATGCAGAAGGAGGTGAAGGAAGTATGTTCGATGAGTTAATTGCTAGAGATCGTGCGGTTAATTGGCATCCCTACAGCCAAATGAAAACCAGCAAACACGTTCCAATTCTCTCCGGAAAAGGCGTTCAGCTCTATGATGCCAATGGAAACAGCTATATAGACGCTGTTTCCTCCTGGTGGGTGACCTTACATGGTCATGCACACCCATATATCGCTCAAAAGGTTTTCGAGCAGCTACAGCGCTTAGAACAGGTTATCTTCGCAGGCTTTACCCACCAGCCTGCCATAGAGCTTTCAGAGCGCCTGTTAGCCATTTTGCCGGCAAATCAACAAAAGATATTCTATTCCGACAATGGTTCTACCGCGGTAGAGGTAGCACTCAAGATGTGCATACAGTATGCGCATCAGCAAGGGAATAAGAAAAATAAGATAATTGCTTTCAAGCATGGATACCATGGTGATACTTTCGGTGCGATGTCTGTTAGCGAGCGGGGTCTATGGACCGCGCCTTTCCAAGACTTGCTCTTTGAGGTCATCTTCATCGATGCTCCCCACTCATCCAATCTGAAGGAAACTTTTCAAATAATAGATCAGCATGCGGATGATGTCGCTTGTTTCATTTATGAGCCTTTGGTCCAAGGGGCTGGTGGGATGTTAATGCATCAGGCAGCTGATTTATCAGCATTGATGGCATACTGTAAATCCAAAGGAATTCTGCTGATCCAAGACGAGGTATTCGTAGGATTTGGGCGAACAGGAACTTTATTTGCAGCGAATCAATTAACTGAAAGTCCAGATATTATGTGTTTCTCAAAAGGACTGACAGGGGGTACTATGCCGATGGGAATCACAATCTGTACAGAGGAACTATATCAAGCCTTTTATTCGGACGAAAAGATGAAAGCTTTCTTTCATGGACATTCGTTTACCGCTAGTCCCATTGCTTGTGCAGCATCCTTGGCAAGCCTGGATCTACTGCTCCAACAAGATTCTTTGGATGCTATACAGCGTATTGCTCGGTCGCATCGAGATTTTACGGTGGAACTTAACACGTTGGATGTCGTTCAAAATATACGTCAATGTGGTACCATATTAGCGTTTGATTGGAAAATAGGAGAGACCTCCTACTTCAACAAGATACAAGAACAGCTATACGCTGCCTTCCTTGCCGAAGGAGTGATTCTTCGTCCTTTAGGGAACACGGTTTATATCTTACCGCCCTATTGCATCTCGGATCAAGAATTGCAAGAGGTTTATCAAGCCATTAAGAAAGTCGCAAATAGCATGTACTAAGGTATTAAATGGTATTTTTTACCATCCCAACTATAGCGCTCTTCAGATTTCTTGATCTTAAACTCTAGCTCTTCTTTCGTATCGTCGATTACTTCCCCTTCTTCCATCTTTTTAATGATGAGTTGGTTTCCCTTTGTGTATTTCTTTGAGAATTCCAACTCTTCGGAATAATAATATACTCCAGCATCCGATACCGAGGAGATCTTAGGAAGGGCATTTAAGTTCGTCCCATCCCAAGCAAAGCTAAAGGTTGTTGTCGGGATGCCACAGGCCTCCCCAGAGAAGATCACGTTATAGATTAGTTTGCTATCCTTAAGGTTTTTGCTTTCAGTTAATTCTGAGGTGGCGTATGACTGCTCGCCACGGTAATTTGCAAAGCCTGCCTTAGCAATAAGCTGTTGGTTTTTATCAAATACTTTCGCCTCCACCCAATCGTAATATTCCTCATTATTATGCCAAGCAATTCCATAGAGGAAGGTGTTTCCCGTAGAAGGATCAACTTTTTTATCTAAGCTCACTAATCCAATCCATATATAGCCGGTCTTCTGTTGATTGTTGATCTTGTAAGCTATTTTATACCAAGGCAGGTACATTCCACGAAGCTGCATAGGGTTGTAGCCGCCGTTGTCCAAAAATTTGATCGGAGTACCCATAGGGATAGAGTCAACTAGCGCGCTTTTTGTGGAAGGCATTTTACGAACATAGGCCATATTGGCAAAGATGGTAGCATCCTTTTCGGTATTAACATACCAAAGGTTGTAATCGTCAGCAACGACAAATGCTGCGGGCTCTTCCTCCTGCGCTTGCGCAAAGTGCGAAAAAAAACATAAAAAGCTAATCAAGAATAGTGATGCTAGCAGGCGAGTGGATGGCATGGATTTAAAATTCATATATTGACCTAATTGATAGGTAAAGATAATTGATTCAAACCAGAGCATATATCCCTGAATACCGTGGATTTTATCGGCTAAGCCTTCGTCGCCGATAATGCATAAAGCATGGGTATTTTATTGTCTAAATGTTTAATACGGAACTTTTTAGGTGCTACTTCTACGCCATGTCGAAAGCAATTGTAAGGCGAATAGTCGTATTCCTGAAACGTGTCTAAGCGAAAACCCTGACCAAGCAAGGCGGTCATGACCTCACCAAGCGAATGATTCCAGGAGATACTCTTGTTACTGATGTCAGCATCGCGATCCGCATAAGTTCCATCGCTTACTTCTTCAACTGGGCCGGCATTAAAATAATTGTAACCTACTTTTTCAAAGTCATAATCAAACATCCATACGACCGGGTGAAATTCAACGAATACCAAGCGACCTCCCGGTTTTAATACACGGCGGATTACGCTGGCCCAGGCATCCAGATCCGGAAGCCAGCCAATCGTACCATAGCTCGTGAAAACCATATCGAACTGCCCATTCAATTCTTCGGGCGTGCTATAGACGTCCGAGCAGATGAACTTAGCATCGATTTGAAGCTGTTCAGCTAATTTATTAGCCGCATCAATCGCTTTGTCAGAAAGGTCTAAGCCGGTGACCGAAGCGCCCATTCGTGCCAAAGACAAGGTGTCCTGTCCAAAATGACATTGCAGATGAAGGATTTTTTTGTCCTTCAGGTCCCCAAATAGTTCCAGCTCAACAGGATTTAAGGAACTGTTCCCTGCAAGGAATCCTTCCATGTCATAAAAATCGGAAGATAGGTGGGTATCCACTGCATCATTCCAAAGTATCCTATTTACTTCTTTGTAGTTTTCTTCGTTGCTCATCTTTTTTTAATCAGAGGTATCCGCTGTTTTTTTCTCATGTGCTACTTCTTTATCTTCGGCTGTAGCCTCCAACTGATTATCCTCCTGTTCGTCTTCGTTTTGTGGAGCATACTGCAGATGAACAAATATAGGATAATGATCTGAATTAAAATTGTCCAGTTTTCTCAGGGAGATAAGCTTAAAGTGAGCGGAGATAAAGGCGTGGTCAAGAGGGAATTGCATTAGGGGATGTTTCGCATGAAAGGTGTTGAAGAATCCTCTTCCGCGACGCGGATCCAGTAGCTTGCTCATCTTTAAAAACAAGTCGGTCGTGTAGCTCCATGCCACGTCATTTAAGTCGCCGATCACTATCACCGGTAGATCGCATTTCTTGGCCTTCTCTGCAACCAAAAGTAATTCCTTATCACGTTCGGTAGAACGTGGGTTTTCATTTGGAACCGGCGGCGTAGGGTGCACCGCATACACCTGCACCAATTGACCGCTAGGTAACTCAATTTTTGTGTGGATAGAGGGAATTTCCTCCTCTACCAAATACTCAACACTGCTGTCCTTCAACGGATATTTCGAAAACATCAGCATCCCGTAGGTGTTGTCGATTGGTACTTTAATCTGATACGGATAATCCTGATCCAATATCGCCGTCTCCTTCGCCCACTGATGGTTGGTTTCTAGTAGTAAAACTAAGTCAGCATTGTTGCTTTTCACTACTTTGATGCATCCCTGATAATTGTCGTTGTCTTCATAAACATTCGAAATCATCACCGCTAGGCTATTGTCCTTATCGACCTCCTTGGTTCCCAAAACTTGTTTTTTGGATAGCGGTGTAAATGGTAAAATTTGGAATAATAAACAAATCGCGGTAATTGCAACAGCGACCGCCATAATGTTGAGCCAGATGATAGCAGGAAAGGCAAATAAGAAAAATAACAATAACCAAAGTATAGTCAATGCTAGCTTTTGAATTCGCGGATATTCGAAGACCCGAAAAGTCCAAAAGTCCAGCCTAATAAGGGGTAGAATAGAGAAAATGAGGATCAATGACCCTAATATGTATAGCGTAATTTCCATTTATCAATTGTGTGTGCACTAAAGGTAGACAAATGTGATACCATTTAATCTAATTATTTCTAATAATACGTCATTTTGGGGTCAATGGTTTTCGGTTTTTAATGTCCATAGTTTAATATTTGGTATATTTAGGAGATACACCAAATTATCATCGAACATGGCCTTACAAAAACGATCTTACGACACCCTAAGTGAAGCAGTGAATGATTTACAAGCGATCGGATATACCGAAGATTTTCTAATCCGCGAGGATGGAGAGTGTCTATACTGTACTCAGAATGCAATGGAGTTATCGCCTGAAGAATTTGTTATCGACGGAATCTACCGATTTGAAGGAATGACCGACCCCGCAGATGAAAGCATCTTATTTGCTATATCCTCCAGAGACAACCTGATTAGAGGCTTAGTTATCAATAGCTTTGGCGCGGATTTCAGCTACCGCTCCTCGAAGCTGGTTGAAGAGCTGTATAGACGATCGAGAGAGATTCGTTAAAATAGTACTTAGTACTTAGTACTTAGTAGTTAGACCTAGGGCTGGATTAGATATTAGATATGAGATTTTAGACGTTAGAGTATTGGCTTTCGAAGTAGAAAGGGGGATTTGTTTTGACCTAGGAAAGGAAGGGAGGTTTGTCTGAACCTTTCCTGGTATTCAAAGACAAAATATAAAGACAAAATATCCAACCAACCCCTCAATCAGATACATGCAACTAACTACCTTAATTCACTTCCCTTTCAAACCCAATGTAAACCCAATTCAAACCCAAATCAGAACCCTTTTGAAAGGGCTAAGATTTGGGTTTGAATAAGGAGATAAAAGGACCTATCTCGAATCAGTTAGCTACAACACTGCCACTAAGCAACCCGAAGTGCGCTTTTAACTAAAATAAAATAATGCTGGGGTTTTATTTTTTTTCGAGTTTCCCAATCTTATAAACACAGCGATTTTCGTCGGCTAGGATGTGCTGTATCCGTTCGACTTTGAATTGGGCGCCGAATAGTTTTTGGAAATTCTGTAGCTCAGCGCGGCAAAAGCGCTGGCAGGCGCGCGCGGCTGCGCAGATGGGGCAGTGGTTTTCGATAAAATAATAGTCGCTCGACTCTTTGGTCCATTCTGCGATGTAGCCTTCTTGCGATCTGATTTTGCTTAGTCGTTCCAGCTTATCTTCTACTGTCTTTGCTGATTTTAGTTCATTCTCGTAACGCTCGTAGGTCTGTTTTTCCCGGTCACTAATCAATAGCTCCAACGCATTCTCGCCTAAAATGTTCCGAACAGAATCAAGAAGCTGTACCGTAACATCTGCATGCGTATCCGGGAATTTCGCTAATCCGGCATCCGTTAATGAATAGAAGCTAAAAGGGCGTCCAACGCCTATACTTTTACATTCCTTCTTCACGAATCCATCTTCTTCCAATTTTAGTAAATGTTGTCTTGCGCCTTCCTTAGTCATCGCTAACTCCTTCGCTACAGTTGCTGCATCTAATTCACAGCGCATCTTCAGCAACATCAGCAATTGTTCCGAACTACTCTTCTTTTTCATTATCCAATGTTTTTCTTGGTTTAATCAAGTTTACAAAGATAACTATTACCCTTTGCTATATGCTTTAATAAAATAATATTAATGAAATATTTTAACAAATAGCCATTTAAAGAGCTTTTTACGGGGTCGAGCTTAAACCGTGTCGGCAAATCATGACAATAATAAAACAAATAATTACTTGTTTTAATAGAAAGCTTTTCTAAATTTGATTTATCAATTGAGCGGAAAGGGACAGTTCTCAATTGTAATTTCATTAACAGCCTTACCAGATTTATTATGGAACATTACATATTAACGTTTAGAGCACCTTTAAAGACCATGCTGGCCAGAGAAGAGCTCATCAGAACATTAGAGCTTACAATACCGCATATACAATTGCATTCGTTCGATTTGGATGATAAGCAATTTATTATGCGCATCAAGTCGCTGGATCGAGTGGAGGATGAAATTCAAGCTAGATTGCTTGAGCTGGGACATCGTGTAGCTTTCATTAGCTCAAACTCCATATCGACCGCATTAGGAGCATAGACTACATTTTTTTCTAGTTCATATAGATGATTGTCTGGGGCATTAACTTTTAGACAATCATTTTTTTTGCTTTATGCGTCGGAGCTATCCGACTTATTCAATGATAATTCATCTTCCCATTTAAAACGCTAAATGAATCGAAACACGATAATAAGCTTTTAAAATAGAGATTTAAGAAAAAAAACACATCATCAGGATAGTACAGGATACCACTCTCAAATAGGAAGTTTATATTTGGTTATCACCTGAATCTGTATCGCCGATTGGCTCAGGGCATAAACCTAATACATACTACTTATTATATGAATCTTAAATTACCCTTTCTTGTTTTTGTTGTGCTGTTGCTGCTTTATAGCTGTGCTGAAAAGCCGTCCATGGAGCCTGTTAAGATACATAAGGGTTCTCGTGTCGTCCTCATTGGCAACAACTTGGGTTCGCGTATGATGGAGTATGGTGATTTTGATACCGAGCTGCATGCTCGCTTTCCGGATAGCCTATTGTATATCCGTAACATCTGTAATCCAGGGAATACGGCAGGCTTCCGTCCACACCCGTCGCGCAATTCACCTTGGGCATTTGATGGGGCAGAGGCATTCAATCCAGAGTATGATATTAATACAGGTAGTGAGGGGCATTTCCCTACAGAAGACGCTTGGTTGCAAACATTGAAACCGGACGTAATAATCGGTTTCTTTGGTTATAATGAGTCATTTAAGGGTGCTGATGGATTGGAGAACTTTAAAGGCGAAATTGCGGCATTTATCGATCATACGAAAAAGCAGGATTATAATGGAGGCAAAGGAACGACGCTGGTATTAGTGTCGCCGATTGCTTTTGAGGATCTATCTGATAAGTATGACTTACCAGACGGGAAAGAAACGAATGCCAACCTTAAGATGTACGCTGATGCAATGGCTGCCATTGCAAAAGAAAAGAACGTGCCGTTCTTGGATGTCTATTCGGTAAGCAAAAACTGGTACAGCGACTCTTCTGAGCCGCTCACTATAGATGGCTCGCAGCTGTCGGCAGATGGATATGCAAAATTTGCTGATTACCTGGTTACGGGAATTTTCGGAAAAGGCGAGGGGCCTGGATCAACGCATAGAGATAAGATAAAGGAAGCAGTTTTAGAGAAAGACTGGATTTGGAATCAAGATTTTAAGATTCCGAACGGCGTCCATGCTTATGGGCGTCGCTTTAACCCGTTTGGTCCGGATAACTATCCATTTGAGATTAAGAAACTTCGTCAGATGGGGGAGATTCGTGATACTGCGATTTGGAAAGCAGCGAAAGGTGAACAGGTAGACTTGGCCACGATGGACAGAAATACCTTAAAATTGCCGGAAGTAGTGACCAACTACGAGGCTGGCGAAAAGGGTGAAGCAAAATATTTATACGGTGAGGAGGCATTAGCAAAGTTTCATGTCGCACCTGGTTATAAAATTGACTTATTCGCTTCGGAAAAGGAATTCCCTGATTTGGCAAACCCTGTTCAAATTTCATTTGATGCGAAAGGACGATTATGGGTGGCGACTATGCCAAGCTATCCGCATTGGAAGGCGGGTGACGGTAAACCGAATGATAAAATCATCATTCTAGAGGATACGAATGGCGACGGTAAAGCAGATAAACAAACGGTATTTGCAGATAAATTGCATCTTCCTATAGGTTTTGAATTTACGAAAGAAGGCGTCTATGTCTCGCAGGGGAAAAATATGGTGCTTTTAAAAGATACGGATGGCGATGGGAAAGCGGATAAAAAAGAAGTTATCTTAAGTGGCTTTGACGACCATGATACACATCACGCGCATTCGGTCTATACGATGGATCCTTCGGGTGCAATCTACATGGCGGAGGGCACATTCTTGCATACGAATGTCGAGACTTCTTACGGCCCGGTACGTGCCACCAATGGAGGGTTCTTCCGTTATTCGCCACAAAACAAAAGATTAGAGCGCGTTGCGCAAGTCTCTATTCCGAATCCTTGGGGAATTGCAACGGATGATTGGGGGCAGATGATCTATTCCGAAACCTCCGGTCCTGATGTGCGTTGGATGTTGCCAGGCAGTATCAAACCTCGCTATGGTGAGTCTAATGACAAGTCTTTCACGCTTGTGGATAGTTTACATCGCGTTCGCCCTACGTCCGGCTTAGAGATTGTCTCGTCGAGACATTTCCCGGAGGAGGTGCAAGGTGATTATTTGATCAACAATACAATCGGCTTTTTAGGAGCCAAGCAACATACCTTAGTGGATGATGGAACGGGTTTTAAATCGCAACATCGACAAGATCTGTTCTGGTCGGATGATAAAAACTTCCGTCCGGTCGACGCTGAATTTGCTCCAGATGGTTCTTTGTATGTAGTAGATTGGCATAACATTCTGATCGGCCATATGCAGCATAATGCTCGCGACCCGCTTCGTGATCATGTACATGGACGTATTTATCGCGTCACTTATCCATCGAGACCATTAGTGAAACCTGCCAAGGTTGATGGCGCTACGATTGCCGAATTATTGGAAAACTTAAAATTACCAGAATATAGAGCACGTTATAGAAGTCGCGCAGAGCTTCGCATGCGCGATGACGCAGAAGTGGTTAAGGAAGCGTTGGCTTGGGCAAAGAAATTGGATAAAAAAGATCCTAAATACCTGCATCATCTTACGGAAGCAATGTGGGTAACCTGGGGTGCGAATAAAATTGATGCAGGCTTGCTGGAAACTTTATTGAATTCATCCGACTACCATGCGCGCGCTGCTGCGGTTCATGCGTTGCGATATAATACCGATAAGATCAAGAACTATAAAGAGCTATTTACGAAAGCGGCGAAGGACAAGAACGGACGAGTGAAGTTGGAATTGATTGCTGCCGCATCATGGTTGAATCCGGCAACCGGATTGGAGCTTATGAATGCGATAGATACGACGAGTTTGGATAAATGGAATAAACCGGCTTATAATACCTCATTTGCACATTTAAACAATAAATCTGTCAAGCCGAAGTCGGAAGGTGGAAGTCTGCGGACAACCTTGAAAGGCAAGGATTTGGAACAGTTTAAGCGGGGTGCAGTCATTTATGCGAAGGAAGGTTTCTGTATCACTTGTCATCAACCCAACGGAAAGGGCCTAGAAGCTTCAGGATTTCCGCCATTAAATGCGAGTACGTGGGTAACAGGAAGCGAAGAACGACTGATCAAATTGACGCTGCATGGGCTGCTTGGTCCGATAGAGGTCAATGGCAAGAAATATCCAGGTCAAGTTCCGATGACGCCATTTGGAGCTATGCTGAATGATCAGGAAGTAGCAGATGTATTGACTTATGTGCGCAATACGTTTGGCAATAAAGCAGGAGTAATTTCTCCAGAGAAAGTGAAAGCAATCCGTGCAGCAGTGCAGGATAAAAAGGGTTTTTATTCGCCAGAGGAGTTACTGAAGATGCATCCTTTAGAGAAAGAGTAATTTGGGTTAGAATAATTTGATGGAATAGGGAGAGTGTTTTTATATAGGCTTTAACACGTCTCCCTTGAACATCATGAAAGCGTTGGAAATCAGCGTCGTTTAATCTTAACAGCGAGCATTAAGCTATTTAGTTTCATATATTATAACCAAGACAGTTTCTCCCAACCTCCCCAAAAAGGGGAGGAATAACTGTCGACTTGAGCAAGGTGGGAAACTCAGCTTTGCGTTGAGCGATTGTTTTGCTTAAGAATTTTTAAACCGATAAATCGAACAAATGAATAAAATTGGATTTAACTTATTGCCATGGTCTGCAGGAGTATCTTCCACTGTTTTTCCATTGTTGGACCGATTAAAAGCGATTGGCTATGACGGAATTGAAGTGTTGATTGGCTCTCCGGATGAAGCAGAATATAAAGCATTAGGAAAATACGCAGCTGACTTGGGCTTAGAAATTACGGGAGTATTCGTGCTAGGCGCCGATGACAATCCGATCTCTGCTGACCCTAGCGTTAGGCAGCGTGGAGTCGACAAGATTAAATGGGCGATTGATCGTGCTCAAGATCTCGGGGCAAAGGTTATCTGTGGGCCGTTCCATTCTGCACATGGCTCTTTTTCCAGAGCAGCACCGACAGATCAGGAATATCAGTGGAGTGCTGAAGTACTCCGACAAGTTGGCGACCATGCCAAGCAGGCAGATATTGTTTTAACATTGGAAGCGGTGAATCGTTTCGAAACCTATTTAGCCAATACCATGGATCAGCTTGCCAAGTTGATGGAGCTAACAGATCATCCGAATGTGAAGGCAATGTATGATACGCATCATGCGAATATAGAGGAGAAGAGTATTACAGAACCGATTAAACGCATCAGGCCGCATTTGGCACATGTGCATATCAGTGAGAATGATAGAGGAACGCCAGGTAAAGGATTAGTGCGATGGGACGAGGTATTCAAGGCATTAAAAGATGCTAACTATGAGGGTTGGTATACGATCGAATCCTTCTCGCGCGCTGATCCTGATTTCGCAAATGCAATTAATGTTTGGCGTGAATATTCTGATCCTTGGGAAATTGCAGAAGAGGGGTACAGTTTTATCAGGAAGATGCTCGACAATGTATAAATAATACGCAAGCGTAAAGGAAAGTTTTCTTTGTCGCTCGTTATACCACTTAAACTAACATAAACCGATATTATGAGCAAACAAGTTAACAGTAGCGCGTTGTTCTTAGGGAGCTGTTTAGCCTTGATTACAACTGGCCTAACTTTTTCTATCCGTGCAGGAATTCTCCCTCAACTTGGGCAGAGCTTCAATCTCAATGCCGAACAGTTGGGCTTCATCAATTCCATGTGGTTTTTAGGATTTCCTATTTCCATGATTTTAGGAGGGCTGTTTTACTATAAAGTAGGACCGGCAAACATTATGCGTATCGCATTTATATCCCATACGCTGGGGATTATACTGACCATCTTTGCTACGGGCTACACTTCGCTATTAGTTTCCACACTGTTTATCGGGTTTGGAAATGGATGTACCGAGGCTGCCTGTAACCCATTGATTGCCGACTTATATTCCGGCAAGAAAATGGATAAGATGTTAAATAGATTTCATATGTGGTTTCCGGGCGGAATTGTCCTTGGTAGCCTGATCTCCAAGTTCATGACAGACTTCGGCGCCTCCTGGCAAACGCAAATGTGGGTGATAATGATCCCGACAATACTTTATGCGATTATCTTCTGGGGCAAGGCCTTTCCAGAGCCTAAGCAAGAAGCGGCGGCATCCATATCCAATAATTTCAAAGCAATGTTCTCCCCAATCTTTATATTCTTATTCTGTTGCATGGCATTGACGGCTATATCAGAGTTTGGACCTCAGCAGTGGGTGGGCATTATCATGGCCGATAGCGGCGCAAGCCCTATGTTAATTCTTGCATTAGTTACAGGTGTAATGGCGGTAGGACGTTTCTTTGCAGGGTCGGTAATCAAAGTATTAGGACAGACGGGCGTATTGTTGTTTTCAGCCGTATTCGCAACGATTGGAGTGTATTTGTTCTCCGTTGTAA
Organism: Sphingobacterium sp. UBA2700; assembly: GCA_002354335.1. GTDB lineage: Bacteria > Bacteroidota > Bacteroidia > Sphingobacteriales > Sphingobacteriaceae > Sphingobacterium. The sequence goes on from DELI01000027.1 coordinate 299,492, forward strand.
CGGGTGGAATGGCATATGTGGCGGCAATTTTCTTCGCCATAGGCGTTTGCTATTTCTGGCCAACAATGATTGCTACCACAGCGCAGCGTGTTCCTCTCAGCGGTGCTTTAGGAATGTCGATTATTGGTGGAGTAGGGATGTTCTCCACGTCTATCTTTCAGCCAATTATCGGACGCTGGATCGATAAATCAAAAGAAGCTGTGGTTGCATCCGGACAAGCTGTTGAAAATATTGATCTGGCAGTAGGACAAGCTACTTTAGCGAAGCTGGCTATATTTCCAGGAATTTTGATTGTCTTATTTTTACTTTTCTTTTTCTGGCAAAAACGAACTTATAGACCTGAAGTTTCAGTGGATGACGCTACTGTAGAAACAGCGTCGTGACAGCAAAAATAGCATAGTAAACAGATTGCAAACAATTTATATGATACAAGCGAACAAGTATATACACAATTTAAACCTATGGACTACCAAGTTAGGCGCGATACTACTGTTGTTCTTTTTAACAATCAATAGTTGGGCTTGCGCACAACAACAGGAATGGCTGCATTTCAAACCGCAAACGTCAAAAGCGAAGGCGAAGAAGATTGTATTGGTTTCCGGCGATGAAGAATATCGTTCGGAGGAAAGCATGCCGATGCTTGCAAAGCTTTTGACAACACATCACGGCTTTGAAACTGTCGTCTTGTTTGCCATAGATCCCAATACAAAGCAAATCAATCCGGAGTACCAAAAGAATATTCCAGGCCTTTCAAATCTGAAAGATGCGGACTTGATGATTATAGCGACCCGCTTCCGCGAGCTGCCCGATGATCAAATGAAACATATTGATGATTATTTGAAAGCAGGGAAGCCAGTAATAGGCTTACGTACAGCGACACATGCTTTTAATTTCGCGAAGGAATCTAAAAGCCCATATAAGCATTATGCCTACAATGAGAAGAGCGAAGCTTGGAAAGGTGGTTTCGGGGGCATAGTATTGGGCGAAACCTGGGTAAACCACCATGGAGATCATGGTAAAGAGGGAAGCAGAGCATTGATTAACGGTTTAGAAGCAGAAGCTAAGAATCCAATCTTATTGGGTGTCAAAGATATCTGGGTACCATCGGATGTCTATGGAATACGTAATAATCTCGACGGCGCCCGTATTTTAGTTTTTGGGCAACCTACATTGGAAATGAATGCCGACAGTCCGCTCAATTGGCGGAAAGCTATCATGCCGGTTGCTTGGACTAAAGATTATCAGATTCCGGGTGGTAAAAAAGGGCGAGTTTTTACAACGACCATGGGCTCGTCTATTGACCTTAGAAGCGCTGACTTAAGACGCTTGATTGTCAATGCGACCTATTGGGCACTTGGACAGTCAGAAGCTATTAAAGAAGATTTAAATGTCAATCCCGTAGGAAATTTCGAAGCAAATATGTTTGGGTTTGGAACCTACGAGAAAGGGAAATATCCAAAGGACTATCAATAAAGATTTTATTCGTTTTTATTAATTCAATTGGTTCCGTAGGGTTTAGTAAAACCCTACAAGGTAAATCCTCGATGTGAATCGGGGATTTTTCCGTTTTACAAATTCAGTTTTTTTATTTTTGTTATCGGACAGGAAAAACACTCTTTATAAATCGCATTATCACATGAGGGAGTTAAGAAGATTAAGGCATGCAGTAGCGGAAGAACAGGATACTATTTGGACCATCCTTCAACAGGCTATACAGAAGCGGAAGGAAGAAGGCAGCGAGCAATGGCAGGACGGTTATCCGAACCCAGAGGTGATTGCCAGTGATATTGAAAAAAACTATGCTTACGTCTGTGTGGATGAGGACGATGTTATATTGGGTTATGTTGCATTGATTTTCGATATAGAACCGGCTTATGAGAATATCGAAGGTCACTGGTTAACCGAACGCCCATACGCGGGTATACATCGACTAGCGGTGAATCAGGAGCCTTATCTCAAGGGAATTGCAACTTGGATGATGAAGGCTGTAGAGCCAATCTGTAAGGAGCTAGGCTACTACAGTATAAAAGTTGATACCAATTTTGATAATATCGGCATGCTCAGGGTGTTCGAGAAGTTGGATTATGTGTATTGCGGTGAAGTGTACTTTAGAGGCGCTGCGCGCAAAGCATTCGAAAAACGTCTAGACTGATAAAGAAAGAGATGCCCACCTGGACATCTCCTACAATTTTATGGAAATACTACAACTTTTCACTAGCCCACTTAGGCTATTAAACAGTGCTGTTTAAAAATAGTTTTTAAAGTCCAAAACATCATGCTATCAAACCGATAGCTTACCGACACGAATTGCTATTTTCCAGGATACATTCTTAATTTCATTGGCATCTTTCCAATAAGCGCTCAGCTGTTGTTTGAGCTCGTCTAAAGGGTCGATCTGTTCTTGATCGATGAACTTTTGAGTTGCAGACCAAGAACGCAGATGTCCTAATAGATCATCCAATCTAAAACGCTTGCGAATATAGAACTCTGGAGGCTCAATCTCTCGAAAAGGAAATGAAATCGTGGTATAGCCCTGTGCGATCAATTTATTCTGCGGTTGCCAGAATTGACCCACCGTTTGGTCATGGAATTCCTGCGTTATTTTGTCGATATCTTTATTTACCTGCGGTATGCCATATGCCCAAACAGCAATAATGCCATCCTTCTTTAGAACACGTTTGGCAGATTCATAGAATTTTTCGATTTCAAACCAGTGAATAGCCTGTGCTACTGTAATCAGATCAACCGTGCGGCTCGCCAAAGACGGTTCTTCGGCTTTTTCAACACGGTATACGACTTGGTCGTGTGAGAAAGCGTTTTGGATCTGGGCCTCCGAGGGATCGGAAGCAAATACTTTTTTATAAAATTCGGCAAGATGTATTGCTGACTGGCCATTTCCAGTTCCACAGTCCCAAGCAAGTTCGTGCTCTGGAGTTAAGCTTTGTAAATAATCAAATAGCTCATGCGGATAGGAGGGACGAAATTGAACGTATATCGACGCCTGTTTTGAGAAGTTATCATTGAAAGCAGCCATATGATTGATGATTAAATCTACAAACGTTACTTTCTTAAAGTTACAAAATTAATTAGCAGGAATACCCATGTTTGAATAAATTTAATGTATATTTCATTTGTTATTTATCTGTTAATTAGTTTGTTAACTTTCTGTCGCGGTCAGGCGCATGCGTATGGAGCGCCAATGTTCATCGCCGTATCTAGTGATGCGGTCGCCGTCCGGTACCTTCTTAAAGTCCAGTTTCTCATAACAAGCAATGGCGGGAAGATTCCATTCAAAGACATTTAGTTCAATATTCTTAATACCTAAATCTTGTTCAGCAAAAGCAATCAGTTCTTTCATTAAGGCAGTTCCAAGCCCCTTTCCACGATGCTGTGGAGCGCCGATAAGTACACGACAGATCAGGACTGTATCCTCTGCGATTTGGTAGACCTCAGCGTGTCCGACAACTTCCGAACTCTCTTTGCCGATTACTTTAAAGATATTCCTCTTGACTTCAGCGCAATAGGCCTTTAGTTGTTCGTGACTCAATGGAAATTGAAATTTGCTGCCAGCAAATTGAATCAGTAATTTTTCATCGCTTATCCAAGATATCAGGCGGTCGAAATCTTCTTCTTTGAAGGGCTGGAGGATAATCATTTTTTGAATCAGTATTTTGAGGATCTGTAATCGCATAAATTACATCCGTCGGTAAATTCGCAAAGGCATAGTTTGCGATCGTCCTCCGTCACTTTCCGCATCAAAAGACGTTCAGACTGAATTGTGATATCTTCCATAATCAAATATACATGATCTCGAGCGTTAAATAGACTTGCCATTCTGTAGCATAAAAGCGACAAAATTATCAACAATTTGGTTATTAAAGAATTAGCTACTCGGCTTTATGTTTTTTGGTTTAGAATTTGCTAATACTGAGACATTACAATCATTAATATAACTACTTAGGGAAAACATAATTTTTGCCACTTAATTTCGGTTAAGTGGCAATTTTTTTATCGATATGTGTTAATGCATTATTAAATTATTAATAAATAAATATATTTAAACTTAATTTTCATTATTGTTGACGTATATTTGAACAGGTTTTTACCTCGGGTCATAAGTAAAGTATTAATAATTGTTTCCACACATGTCGTGAAAGGATGCACTGTTCCCAGTCGATGAAACATCCTATCAATTGCTAAAACTCTTTTCGATTTTGCCATTTCAGCACGTTAAAAGCTATGATAGACAGCTGCTATGCACGAGGTGCTCACATTTGTTCAACTATTAATAAAATAACAAATCAAACAGAATATATGGAAAATTCAAACACAGCTTTTTTGGAAGAGGATTTAAATGAACGCGTTAAAGCCTTACTGTCCAATTGTTGTTCCGGCTATGTCAATCTGGAATCTTTATGTCCTGAACGACAGACAGCTTTAGTAAAACTATTCGATCAGATTCAGTATAAGGATATTCTGGATCAAGCATTTTGGAGTATTGGAGGAGGATTAGCACATTATAATTTGAGTCTGAATGAGATCAAACTATCCTTGTTAGAGATTCTTTCAACCCGATCGGACGATAAAGAGCGTTTAATCTTGAAGGAGCTCTTCCTGTTCTTAAACATCTTGGATGAAAAGAGCTTCTATCAAATCAATGGAATTCGGCAATTAATGAATTGTCCTGAAGATGTCTTTGATTCTAAAATTGAGGAAATCAAAGCGCTTTATTTTAATAGTTAAGTATTGCTAATTTGTGTTATGAACTAAAGATATTCTTAAGTTGTGAAAAGAATGAAAAAACTAAAGGGGCGATCAGCCCCCTAGTTTTTTTAAATAAACATTTTTAATGTTATACATTTCTCAGGTTCAGTACAAGAGTCCATTCGCATATTATTTTTTCAACGCAGCACTTGCCACATATTTAGCAGCACCCGCTTTGATATTTACGGACAGCTTTGACGTCCCTTTCTCCTTATCGATTATAAACATAAGAATCCCTTCATCCCCAACTTTATTGCTCGCCACATATTGGAGATCCCCATTTTCATTATTGCCGATGAGTTTAAATTCATATCCTTCTAGCGCTGGCACCAATGCATGGTTCCAAGTGATATTGTAAGTATTCTCGTTTATCTTTTTCACCGTTGGTGCAATCGCGTTATTATTGAACAGCTCAAAACCGTTCTCCAGATTAAGAAAGGCTAGGGGATTGAGAATGGCATATGTGCCCTCAAGCTTGACTTTGGCGAGCATTTCTTCATCTTGATCGTGCGAAGATTCCAACTTCTCACAAGACTGAAAAAAACAAAAAGCAATAATAAGTAATAAAAATTGTAAAGGTTTTATCATAAGCAGTATCAATAATGGGTAAATGTAATGAATTTATTTGCACAAATTTAACGCCAGTTCTTAACCTTGTTGTAAGAGATTTCATCTATCGTTGATAAATATATAATAAGAATAGCTATTTGTTGTTAATGTGATAATTTAATTATTCAATGATATGAATATTTTGTTAAATTATCATTATTTATATTTTACGCCTTTGGTTATTCTCATCAATTTCAATTAAATTAGTATGGGTTCAGCTATATTTCCGCTCAGTTTTCTATCAAACAGGACTGCGGCCATTATAAACGATTTAACACATTACTGAATCTTTTTAACCACTGTAAATAATTATGCGCGCATCAGAATTAACCGCTGAACATCAAATTTTCCGTGAAAGTCTAAGACACTTTATTCAAAAAGAAATCACCCCTCACATCGATCAATGGGAAAAAGAACGGCAAATCGATAAAAACATTTGGAAGAAAATGGGAGACATGGGGTACATGGGCCTAAACTATCCTGAAAGCCTCAATGGACTCGATTTAGATTTCTATTATTCTCTTATTTTTTGTGAAGAACTTTCGTACTGTTATTCGGGAGGTTTCACCATATCAGCATTAGTAATTCAATATATGTCGGCACCCTATTTATTAAAATATGGTTCTGAATATTTAAAAGAAAAGTATCTAGGGCCCGTGATCTTAGGTGATATGGTTAGTGCAGTAGCCATTACCGAGCCTGGTGCCGGCTCTGATGTACAAAGCATTCAGACCACTGCTGTGCTAGAGGGCGATCATTATATCGTTAATGGTTCGAAGACTTTCATTACGAATGGCTATTATGGCGATTTCTTTGTTACTGCCGTTAAGACAGATCCTAGCGCAGGAAGCAAAGGCATCAGTTTGTTGCTTATCGATCGACATGCTGAAGGTGTGACCGCCAATAAAATTGATAAGATGGGTTGGCATGCCTCTGATACTGCAGAACTTGGATTCAATCAAGTTCGGGTTCCGAAGGAAAATCTATTGGGCGTTGAGGGCGATGGCTTTAAATATCTAATGGGTGGCCTTCAGTTGGAGCGTTTAACTATAGCAATACATAGCTTGGCTACAGCACAGTCTGCTATTGACTACACTTTGGATTATATAGAGCAACGGTCGGCCTTTAAAAAAACATTGAAAGACTTTCAGGTGATTCGCCATCGTATGGCGCAATTGATTGCTGATGTGAAGGTTATTAGAGCCTATGTATATCATTGCTGCGACCTTCAGCATGAGGGAAAATATGCCGTAGAAGAGTGCTCCATTGCCAAACTGCAGGCCAGTGAGTTGGCGACAAAAGTCGTAAATGAATGCTTACAGTTTTTCGGGGGCTATGGTTTTACAGAGGATTATAAAATCGCCCGCTTATATCGGGATGTGAGGGTTGGAACTATTATTGGAGGTACATCTGAGATTATGCGGGAAATTATTGCGAAGACCTCAATCGATCAGGTGCATTATCAGAGTAAATAGGTACCTCAGCCAAAAATAAACATGAAAAATATTAACATAGATAAAGCGCAGCACGGAATTTTAAGGTTCGAGTTTTCGAGCGATAACAAGGAATCCATCATTGTCGATTTAGACTTCTTTGACGAGCTGCTTCCGCAAGCCATTGATTTTCTGGAAGAGGACAGCTCGAAAGTCATTATATTCGAATTTAAAGATCCTGCAGTAGGAACAGACTACAAGGTTCTTTTTGAGGAGGCGATGGCCTGGCAAGTCTTTGTCGATCGCTTAAATAGTGTTTCAAAACGCATCAGCCGATTAAAAGGGTTTCGTAAGCCTATCGTTTGCATTGTGCACGACGAGTGTTTATCGGCAGCCTATTCTTTTGCCAGCATGGCAAACTATATTCTGCTATCTAAAAGCAAAGGTAAACTAGGCTTTCCGGAAACAAAGTTCGGTTTGATGCCCGGGTTTGGTGGTACGATCAATCTATTGCAGCGATTAGGGGCAGAAGGTGCACTAAATATTCTCACTAGCGGAAAAATCTATCAGGCAGAAGAGGCTTTAAAACTGGGTTTAGCCAACCTGCTCTTTGAAGAAGAAGAGGAAGGGCTTTCTTTGGCGCTGTCATGGATCGCCGCACATAAGCAACTGGAGTCAGAGTCGCATTTAGTAATTAAAGAGGCTGAAGCGGAATACTTCGTCAATCTTTCTTCGAAAATAAATCGATTGATACCAAGTCAGCTTGCTATTGTTCGAGTTTTTCAAGACTCATTAAACGAAAATCTTGCCGATGCCTACGAATTGGAAGCAGATGCATTTTGCAGCGTTCTGCAGCGTAAAGAGCCTTTGGCGATGCTTCGAACGCAATATTATGGTACGGCGGACGCATCTCGCATGGCGGCTGCGGCAGCATCCTTTCCTATACAAAAGATAGGGATAATCGGTGCGGGCATGATGGGGGCAGGGATTGCCTATGAAGCAGCAAAAGCAGGCTTTGACGTTGTGTTACGCGATATTAGTTTAGAAAGCGCCGAGCGAGGCAGAGCCTATTCGGCTAAAGTGCTCGACAAATCAATTAGCCTTGGCAAGGCTACTGATAAGCATAAGGAAATTATTCTGGCGCGTATCCATGCTACGGATAAGCTAGCAGAGATGCAAAATGCCGATATTATTGTTGAGGCGGTATTCGAGGATATCGCTTTAAAAAATCAAGTGATTGCAGAAAGCGCTGATCTGTTGCATGAGGGCGGCGTATTCGCATCGAACACGACCTCACTTCCAATCTCTAAGCTGGCTATTGCCAGTAAAAATCCTACCAACTTCATCGGACTCCACTTTTTCTCGCCCGTAGATCGGATGCCTCTCGTGGAAGTGATATGCGGAAAGCAGACGAGCGTAGAAACATTAAATAAAGCTCTTCACTTTATTTCTAAACTGAAGAAGATACCAATCGTCGTTCAGGATGGTCCTGCATTCTTTACATCGCGCATTTTCTTCAATTATCTGTTGGAAGGTATTAGCATGATTCAAGAGGGTATTCCCTTAGAACAAATAGAAGGCGCGGCAAGATTAGCAGGCTTTGGCGTAGGTCCACTTGCTGTATTAGATGAAATAACCTTAGACCTGATGGTCAAAGTATATGAGCAGTTACCAAAACTGCACGCGTCGCAACAACGATCGCTCAGCTACCTCAAAAAGCTGATCGCTGAAGGCCGATCCGGCAGAAGGTCTGGCAAAGGATTCTATGACTATCCTGCTGACGGTGGCAAAAAGCAATATTGGCAAGATCCAGATATTGCAGTTAGCAAGGAAATTCCGAGCACCGACGACCTGAAGAAACGTCTGCTGCACGTTGTAGCGTTGGATAGCTATCGTTGCCTCGACGAAGGAATCCTTAGCAAAGCTATTGATGGAGATATAGGTTCTGTGTTCGGATTAGGCTACCCAACACATACTGGCGGGGTATTCGGACATATAGATCAGGTCGGTTTAGCACAGTTCGTCGAAGAATGTAAAGGCTATGCCGCCGCCGGTGAACAATGGGAAATTCCGCAGTCATTGGAAAAACTCGCCAAGGAGGAATTCCAATTCTATAAGGGATTTGAAGCTAATTCTTTTTGTATTAGAGATTAGATGTAAGATTTTAGACATTAGAGTATTGTCTGTCCCTGA
>DELI01000026.1:0-39256 GCA_002354335.1 Sphingobacterium sp. UBA2700
GGTGGTTTAAGGAGAGACTATTTAAGAAACCTTACTAAACAAAAGCAGCAATTTACTGTTTTACGACAAGGAGAATACATGGCGTATTACAAGTTGCAGTCAATAAAATTGATATATGGATTTAAAATCGAACGAACCTTTCTGGTTAATTAAGAATGGAATTTTGAACAGTTATCCTTCATTACATGAGGATACGGAATGTGATGTCCTTATCGTGGGCTCGGGTATTACAGGCTCGTTGATTGCGCATCAATGTATGATGGATGGCTATGACACTGTGCTGATCGATAAGCGCGAAGTCTGTAATGGCAGTACGTCCGCCACCACTTCGATGTTGCAATACGAAATCGATGCACCACTTTACGAGCTAAAGGACATCGTCGGTGAAGAGATTGCGTTAGCAAGCTATCAAGCCTGTTCGGATGCAATAGACCGACTGGAGAAAATTGCCAAGTCCATAAAATCATCGGCTGGTTTTGAGCGCAAAAAATCCCTTTACTTTGCAAGTACTCAAAAGGATTCCAAATGGCTCTATAAGGAATTTGAAGCCCGCAAAGCGGCCGGCTTCAAGGTCGAATGGTTATCCGATGAAGAAATAACCAAGAGGTATGATATACAGAAGAATCATGGTGGTATCTTGTCCAATCAAGGCGCTAGTGTCGATGCTTTTACGCTTGCGCATGAACTGCTTGCCTTGAACGCGAAAAAAGGATTGAGGATCTTCGATAAAACCGAACTGACGAAAGTAGCTTATAAAAGAGGTTTCAATTTATGTACGCTGAGCACATCGGCTACAATAAAGGCTAAAAAGATAATCTATTGTGTCGGTTATGAAAGTGCGAACATGATTAAAGAAAAATTCGTTAATCTATTGAGCACCTATGCTATTATTTCCGAAGTCGATAAAGAGCTTTGGCAGAAATATAAGGACGTTCTTATGTGGAATACCTCCGAGCCTTATCTTTATATGCGAACATCCGACGATTATCGTTTTTTGGTGGGCGGTGAGGACGAGGATTTCAGAAACCCGGAAAAGCGTGATGCATTGCTTGCCGAAAAGGAACAAAAGCTAGTGAAAAGTTTCAAAAAAATGTTTCCAGCTCATGATTTCCAACTAGACTTTAGCTGGGCAGGTACGTTTGGTGAAACTAAAGATGCCCTACCCTACATCGGCGCACATCCAGATTTTAAGAACTCCTATTTCGTGTTGGGATTCGGCGGTAATGGAATTACCTTCTCGGTAACCGGTATGGAAATGGTTTCCGACTGGCTGAAAGGAAAAAAACATAAGCTTTCAGAAGCGTTTAAGTTTGGGAGATAATCTCCTGCATATCATAATATTTTTATTACGTTTCAATAAATTGGTGCTTTGTTCTAAACAAATAAGTAAATTTGTGAATTATTCATTAAAATATGCAGATTTTAGTCGTAGAGGACGATAAAAGAATCAGTGATTTTCTGGTCAAGGGGTTGGAGGAGAGCGGGCATTTATTGACCTTATGCAAATCTGCCGAAGAGGTATTGGATAACTATACCAGCGTTCCTTGGGACGTCATCATTTGCGACATCATGCTGCCGAAGATGGACGGCATACAGCTCGTCCAAACGTTGCGCTATAAAAAGCTAAATTGTCCAATCATCATGTTGAGTGCGCTGAACACAACGCAGGATAAAGTCGCAGCATTGGATAGCGGTGCTGATGATTACTTGACGAAACCTTTCCATTTTGATGAACTCATTTCCAGAATCAATGCACTTGCTCGCCGGAACCAACTCAATGCCGTAGAAGAGCGTTTCAATATTCGTACTTTCAATGATCTCCAAATCGATTTAGATCAATTTAGGGTATCCCTCAACAATCAGGATATCAAACTCTCACCACGGGAGTATAAGCTATTGATCTATTTAGTAGAAAATAAAGATCGTGCCGTTAGCAGAACTCAAATTCTGAATGCAGTATGGGGGCTAAATTTTGATAACCAAACCAATGTAGTGGATGTCTACATCTCCTATTTGCGATCGAAAATTGAAAACGCTGATAACAAATTCATTTACACCGTAAAAGGAGTTGGGTACATTTTTAAACTTTAAAGGGTGAAACTGAAACACAGACTTTCATTGTATTCCATCGTCATCTTCAGTGTAATTATATTGATTGCATCGGGGATTATCTTTGTCTCCTACTATAAACAGATGGAGAACAAAGAGCGACAGAACCTAGCAAACAAATCTGTCCTTGCAGCCATATACTACCTCGAACAAGATGAGGTCACGGAATCGGAGCATGAGAAAACCAAGAATCAACTCCTGAAAACCATATCTCGAAGGAATATTGCGGTATTTGACAGCAAAAATCAGCGGTTTACAGGTGATATGCTTAGCGACTCGAATATTACAACAACGTTTATACAGCGTGTTAGAAACGCAACATCAGCGGGATTTTCAAACAAAGATTTCTTTTACCATGGTTTGCATTACCTCGATAATCAGGGCGAATTCGTTGTTATTACGCGAGAGTCGAAGTCTGCTTTTAACGAACAGATGTTTTCCTTATTAAAGATACTGATTATCGTTTCTTTACTTGGATTGGTTTTGATCTACCTATTTTCGAGATACCTCGGTAATATTGCCTACGACCCGGTCAACCGCATCGTCGATCAAATAAAAACTAGAGATAGGGACAGCTTTTACGAGCCGCTAAAGGAAGAACGATCCTATGCCGAGATCCACGATCTGATTGCGACCTATAATCGCTTTATCGATCGGCTCGCTCAAAACTTTCAGATACAAAAAAACTTTATTGATTATGTTTCCCACGAGCTCAGGACGCCTATAACCGCTATATTAGGGACTCTTGAAGTAACCGAAACAAAGGATCGCTCGCCCGAGGAATATCGTACTGTCCTTCATAATTTAAAACAGTATAGTCTTGATTTAAATGAGGCACTGGATCAAATGATGATACTTTCGGGTGCTAAGAAAAGCTTCGACTTCATATCCACACGACTGGATGAAATTGTTTGGGAAGTAGTCGAGCATGCTATCCTTTATCACGAGGCAAAGATCAATGTACAGATCAACGTTCAGGATGTAGACCTGATGGAGATTCAGGCGGATAGTAAATTATTGGAGCTGGCCCTAAATAATTTAGTCGGCAATGCCATCAAATACTCCAACAACCGACCTATACAGATTGAATTGTTCGAGGATAATGAGCAATTGGCGCTAAGTATCAAAGACGAGGGTATCGGAATATTAAAGGAAGATATGGAGAAGATTAAGTTAAACTTCTACCGTGGTCAGAACAGCAAAGATTATCAAGGGAAAGGTATAGGTTTATCGATGGCACATATTATTTTCAGTATACATAAAATTGAAATGTCGCTCGAGGAGAATAAACCCTATGGAACTGTGGTCATTTTGAAATTTCCGAATTCTAATCGAATTCTAATCTAACTTAAAAGCGCTGCTAATTTGCTGACTATACTTTTGTGAAAAATAAAAGTATGTGGCAAAAAGCATTTCTTTCCGGTATTTTCATTCTCTTTTGCTCAGACTTCTCATTTGCGCAGAAGTTGACTCTGGTAGACTTAGAGAAGAGCTTTCTTTTGAATAATCAAAGTCTCTTTATCGAGAAGTTTAATATCAGTAAGGCAGAGGCGTACAAGATGCAGGCTAAGGTTTGGAACAATCCAAACTTGGAGTTGAGCGAAGTTAACCTTTGGACAAATCCAACGGTTGAAGAAGGTATTCGACAACAGTATGCAATCGAACTACAGCAATTGATCGAAACCGCCGGCAAACGTAAATCCCGCATACAGATTAGAGAATTTGAAAAGAAAGATGCAGAATATGCGTACCTGGAATTATTATTTCAACTTAAATCTCAGCTCTACAAGGCATTTTACTCTGCTCGAGCTCTATATCAGCAAGAAGAAGTCAACAAGCAAATTCAGGCCTTATATCAAAGTCAAGCCGAGAAGTATAAAAAGCATGCTGCTGAACAGCTGGTTTCAAAAGCTGATTATTTAAGAATTCAAGCCGCGTTGTTAAGTCTACAGCGCGAAAGTTTAACCTTACATAATCAACAACTGGATATCGTACATCAGATTGCGGTATTGACCCAAATACCACATCTTACCCTTGGATCCTTAAATCTTCAGGAAGGATTGGAGCGCATCGATGAAAATATTCATTTTCCAAGTATAGATCAGCAGCTGAAAAATAATATTCAGTTGCTCCGAACCGAAAACAATATAGCGTTAGCGCGTGCGAACTGGAATCTTGAACATGCGAATAGGATTCCAAACCTGCAATTAATAGTCAACAACGACCGTGGTGGTAACATCATGCGGAATTTCGTTGGTGTTGGTCTATCCTTCGACATTCCACTATTCGATAGAAATAAACACAACATGAAGGCTGCCAGGCTTGAACTGACGCAGCGGGAAGCTTACGCCAAACAAATTGACTTTGAACTTCAAGCAGAGCTTGTCAAGTTGTACCATCAGCTATCAGAAACGCGGAAAACTCTCCTACTCTGGTCGGAAAACTTGCAAGAGGACCAGTCCGCTTTTTTAGAGACCTATCAGCGAAATATGATGGCAGGACAGGTATCCTTAATTCAGTTTATCGATTATATCGAGTCGTTTAAGGATGCCAGACACGCCTTCATTGAGCTCACAGAAACCTATCAACATCAGTTAGAAGATTTAAAACTCGTTATTGGCCCAGAAACTCCTATTTATGAAAACTAAAACACTATTGTTAATTATTCCCTGCTTGCTTTTAATACAGTCTGCCTGTCAGAATATTGACCGCATAGAATCTAGCGCATCCAAAGAGTTGGATACTGCCTATTGCATTTCGAAGGAATCGAAGAATTTGATTGGTTTAGACACGATACAACAACGCCCTATTCAGGAGCAATTGACCATTAGTGGCAAAGTTGAATACAATGAAAACGACTTAGTCTCCTTTAAAAGTTTAATACAAGGGATTGTCGAACAAGTAAACTTCGAACTGGGCGACGAAGTGAAGAAAGGGCAATTATTAGCTACCGTAAGATCTTCTGACATCCAACAACTTCTTCAAGACCGTCGTTATCAGGAAAGCCAAATTGCGCTAATAGAAAAGCAAATCGGCAGTAAAAAGGAATTGCTGAAAGACGGTTTAATCGCGAAGCCCGAACTATTGACAAGCGAATATGAGCTGGCGGCAGCGAAGATAGAACTGGATAAAATAAATGCTGCACTGCAGTTGTTCAAGGCGACAAGCAAAGGTACCTTTCAGCTGGTAGCACCAAAAAATGGTATGATCGTCAAAAAGAATATTAGTGCCGGTCAATCCATTAGTTCAGAGGATAATGATATGCCATTGTTTGCCATATCAAACCTGAAGCAAGTTTGGATTTTGATCAACATTCATGCGACCAACCTGCCTTACATCCATTTGAATGATGAGGTTCAGATCCGTACGCTTGCTTACCCAGACCGAACCTATAGCGGAAGAATCGATAAGATATACAATGTCTTTGATGATGATGAACATGTGTTGAAGGCGCGGGTAGTTTTGTCAAATGAGGATCTTAAGCTCCTCCCCGGCCTCAGTGCAGATATCATCGTCAATAAGCGCACGAATACTGGCGAGGCTTTCGCGATACCTAATAAAGCTAAGATATTCCATAACAACAAAGAATACGTTGTTCTCTACAACTCTGATTGCGACCTACAGGTAAAAGAGATTAAGGGCATTGCGAGCAATGAGGATTATACTTATGTGCAGGAAGAATTTGCTAACGGACAGCAAATCATCAGTAGAAATCCGCTTTTATTCTTCGAACAGTTAATTCCTTAGTGCGATGAAGAAGTTTGTACAAGCCCTAGTTACTTTTTCGCTAAGAAACAGTACGTTTATCCTCTTTGCGACTTTCCTGCTATTGTTCAGCGGACTGTATGCATTGAAACATACAGCAGTTGAAGCTTTCCCGGATGTGACCAATTCGCGCGCTCGTATCATCACGCAGTGGCCGGGACGTAGTGCGGAGGAAGTGGAGAAGATGGTCACCCTTCCGGTTTCCAAGTTGATGAACAATATTCCGAAGAAGTCTAACATTCGATCGATTTCTCTATTCGGCCTTTCGGTCGTTACGGTTCAATTTGAAGATGGCGTAGATGATTTCTTTGCTCAGCAATATGTTTCTAATAAGATGGCGGCGGTCAATCTTCCAGAGGGAGCCGATGCGAGTATAGAACCTCCATCGGGAGCCACCGGGGAGATCTTCCGTTATGTTATTAAATCCGATCTGCCGACGCGTGAGATATCAGCCATTCAAGATTGGGTTATCGAGCGGGAACTGCTGTCGGTTTCGGGAGTTGCCGACGTGATCAGCTTTGGTGGTGCAGAGAAGATTTATGAAATCAAGATTAATCCTACGGAATTGAGGAACTACAAGCTCTCTCCCTTGGATGTGTATGAGGCGGTATCGAAGTCGAATATCAATGTCGGCGGGGATATGATTCAACAGGGCGATCAGGCCTATGTTGTTCGCGGTGTAGGCTTGTTAGACCGCATCGATGATATTGGAAATATAACGATACAATTAAATGGAACCACTCCTATTCTGGTCAAACATGTCGCGGAGGTTGTGGTATCAAACAAACCGAAGCTGGGCCAGGTAGGCTATAATGATAACAACGATTTGATCGAGGGCATTGTCGTAATGTTGCGTGGCGAGAATCCCTCTTCAGTCGTTGAAGATTTAAAGATAAAGATCGAAGAACTTAATACGCGGATATTGCCTGAAAATGTGCAGATAGAGCCTGTCATCGATCGGACAACGCTTGTTGACAATACAGTCAAAACAGTTTCGAAAAACCTGATAGAGGGCGTTCTATTGGTGTCTCTGATCGTCTTTATCTTTTTATATAACTGGAAGTCTACATTGATTGTTGCTTCCGTAATTCCCCTATCCTTCCTGTTTGCCATCATCATGTTAAAGATTCAAGGATTGCCTGCTAATCTAATATCGATGGGTTCCTTGGATTTTGGACTGCTATTGGAAGGGACGTTGGTGATTGTTGAAACGGTATTTGTCGCCTTGGCAACAATGTCGCATAAGGTCGGTGCAGAGCGATTTGCGAAAATGAGCAAGATGGGCATCATAAAGAAGAGCACGGGAAGTGTTGCTTCCTATATATTCTTTGCGTTGCTCATTCTTATTGTTGCGCTATTGCCGATCTTTTCCTTCCAAAAGGTGGAGGGTAAAATGTTTACCCCACTCGCCTTTACCTTAGGCTACGCGCTATTAGGCTCACTGATTCTCAGTTTGACCTATGTTCCGGCGATGTGCAAGCTATTGTTCACTAAAGAAATGAACGAACGTGAAAACTGGATAACCAAGTTCTTTCAACGAGCAATATTTGGACTTTATGAAGTCTCGTTCAAGTACAAAAAAGTCAGCATCGGTATTTTTATCGGAATACTCTCGATCTGTATTGCCTTGTTTTCCCAATATGGATCGGAGTTCCTTCCAAAGCTCAATGAGGGCGCGATTTACATCCGTGCGACCCTTCCGAACAGCGTGAATCTGGAGAAATCGACTGAACTGACCGTAGAGATGAAGAAACTCATTCAGAAAGATACGGAGGAGATCGATTTCATCCTGACGCAGACTGGACGTCCCAATGATGGAACAGATCCTACGGGATTCTTTAACATCGAATTTCTGGTACAGCTGAAAGATCCTTCGGCATGGAAAAGGAAAATGAGCAAGGAAGATATCGTCCAAGAGATCAGGACGAAGCTGCACCACTATCCAGGAATAAACTTTGGCTTCAGTCAGCCTATACAAGATAATGTGGAAGAATATGTTGCCGGCGTCAAGAGTGCCTTGGTGATTAAAATATTCGGAGACGACCTGTACGAGCTTGAACGCTATGCAAACCAATTAGCCAGTACGATACAGAAGGTAAGCGGCATTACAGATATCAACGTATATAAGAACATCGGTCTCCCGGAGTTAAGCATACAGCTTCACGATCATAAGATGGCAAAATATGGAATCAATACAGCAGATGTGCAGGCCGTCATTGAAATGACTATCGGTGGACAGGCAGCAACAAGATTTTACGAAGGCGATCGTCAGTTCGATGTAGTCCTCCGTTTTCAAGAAGAATACAGAAACAGCCCCGAGAAAATAGGCAATATCATGATACCTAGCAGCAATGGACAACATATTCCCCTGCAAGAAATTGCTAGCGTAGGCTATATTACAGGTCCTGCCTTTATTTATCGCGAAGGAAATAGTCGCTATATCGGGGTTGGTTTCAGTATTGAGGGGCGCGATTTAGGGAGCACCATTGCGGAGGCGAAGCAACTCGTTGCAAAGGAGATTAAATTGCCAAAAGGCAAACACATGGAATGGGCAGGTGAATTTGAGAGTAAGGAGCGCGCTAGCAAACAGTTAGCACTCGTTGTCCCAATATCCTTAGTGCTGATATTGATGTTGCTGTATTTTAATTTTGGAAACATTAAGGATACGGCAATCTGTTCTATTACATTAGCTTTCGCGTTCATAGGCGGTTTCCTTTCCCTATGGGCGACAAGTACTGTATTTGGCATCTCAGCAGGTATAGGCTTTATTATTCTATTTGGTGTGGCCACGATTGACGGGATTGTATTGATCGGTGTGATCCGAGACAATGTAGCGCATCGTATCCCTCTAAAAGAGGCCATAATTCAGGGTGTTAAAAGTAGAATACGACCAGTCGTTATGATTGCTTTGATGGGATCCTTTGGACTATTACCAGCGGCCTTATCAACAGGTATGGGATCGGAAATACAAAAGCCATTGGCGATTATGATCGTTGGTGGACTTATTATTTGCTTGATACTCTCCTTTTCCATTATTCCGATAATCTTCTATTACGCACACCGTAAAGATTAAAAGATATTTATTTCCAGTTTTATTTTCGTCGAAAAGGCAGGCTTTAGGGCCTGTCTTTTTTTAAGTGCTTAAAGATTTTCTAATTCACTTGTTGCGTTTACATAAAACAATACGTTTCTTAGAAAAAACTATTATACCAATAACGAAAATATGAAGAAAAATCTACTAACCTTTTTAACCGTCGCCTTATGCGTAAGCAGCGTTTCAGCGCAATCCACTTTGATGTACAGTAATGCAGAAAGCATGTCTTCCACGAAAAACGATAAGTCAGGATATTTAACTTTCCGACAAGATCAGGAGGAGAGCAAAAGAGAACAAGGTGTATTCTTTGAAATATTAGGTACCGGATTAACTTATTCTTTCAATTACGATACCCGCCTTCAGAACAGACCTGATGGGCTTGGCGCTCGCATTGGTGTGAGTTACTATGCGATTGATGGGGACAAGCTCTTTACTTTGCCTGTAGGTTTGAACTATTTGTTGGGTAAGAATGGACATTATTTTGAATTGGGTGCTGGTGCGACATTAATTTCCGGAACAGAAGAAGATGGAGAAATCCTGTTCATCGATTCGGAAAGTAATACGACCGTTATGGGAAACTTGGTGTTTGGTTATAGGAAACAACCCTTAGATGGTGGCTTTCTATTTAGAGCGGGATTTGCACCAGTGATTACAAAGAAAGATTTTATCCCTTATTGGCCATACGTTAGCTTTGGATACTCTTTCTAACATCATCCAGCAGTGTGCTTGAGGGAGGGTTTGATTAGGGAATTCTAGATATCAAAAAAGAAAGGCTGCCTTTTCGGGCAGCCTTTTCTATTGTTTCTATACTCTTATGTTAAAAGCCTTTCGATTTCAAGTTTTTATCAACTAGTATTCCGTCAATCGCTTTTAGGTTATATGTAACATTGCGTTTTGCCTTCAGCTTGATAACAAACAATTCATTGCTTCCTTTGGCGGTTTCCTTATTCCCCACATTTACAAAGGTTGGGTATAATGCCTTCAGTCCATTGGTATGAAGCCTGTCGTTGGTTAAGTTATCCATTTGCTTCAAGGCTAGATTATCAATCCCTAGATATTCATAATCCTGTGTACTATAGGGCAATGCAAAGCTTAATGCATTAACCCCATTTAGGTCTACCCCTTCTACTTTAATGGATACAACCTCATCCGCAGCGTAACGTGTTTTTGCTGTAGATAATTTAATGCTGCCCTTCAGATTCTCTTCTTTTTCCGGTTTTACTTTGCCATCTAATTGTGTAGCAACTACAGCGATATCATAAGCGTCGATTAAGCCATTCTTATTGACATCTCCATTGCTTACATAGCCTTCAAAATCTGCGTCTCCTTGTCGCAGTCCGGTATAATTGATGTAAGAGGTATAATCATTTCTATTGATGAGTCGGTCATTGTTGATATCGCCAGGGATGTAGCTCTCTGTTCCGGGAACTTTGAAAACATAGAGTTCACGCCCTGATCCGAAATCACCAACCGCTTCAGACACGGAAATCTTGATAAAACGGGCATTAGGTTGCTTATCAAAGACGAAAGTCTTTACCTCATCATTATATTCCCATGTGAAATCTCCTGCCTCTTCCCAATGCGATTGATCAGAACTATATGCGACTTTACCTTTCAGCAATACGCCATTTCCACGACCGGAGCGCGGCAGGTACTGAAACTTATCCAATTGATTGAAGGATTTTAGATCCATAACTATATCAAATGGCACAGCCTCTTTTCCCCATTGCGTATGCCACATATTTCCTTCATCGTAGTCAAATAACTTCGCTATTTCCTCACCAGCTTGGTTAGGAACAGTTGTAGTCCCTTCGATTCCCGGGATTGCATACAATAGCGGATTAGCCTTTGTCTTCGCTGCGAAGGTCGCCCAATCGGAAAAGCCGTCCTTATTTGCGGCACGGATCTTAAACTGATAATCAGTTTCCGCTTTCAATCCTTCGAACAGTAGGGTCGTATCTTGGATCAGGCCATAATGTATGTCTTGGAAATCAATCTCGTAGTAATCTGCATTTGGAACTGCATTCCATGTCGGACTTAGGGTATAAGCTTTCGCATTGATATCTTTCACTTGCGCATTCGCAGGAACAGATAGTGCTCCTCTTTGCTTTAAATAACTGTTCTCGGTTTCATATCGATATCCTGAAATAGCCAAGACAAGCGCGTTTTCTGTAATGTCTAAAGACTTCACTTTCACAATTAATTGTGGGTTCTTTATAATCTCCACCTTAGCGAAGTCAGAGCCTGGAGTAGCAAACTGATTTAAATTCGGACGAGCATCATAATAATAGCCGTAATCCACAGATGCTAATTTCTCCTGACTATCCACTTCCTGCAACTTATGCTTACGGCCATTGATCTTCAGCACCAATTTCTTAGGCTTTTGAGTCAGGTTTACGCGAAGTTCGGTAGCTTGATTTTTCTGAAAGCCGTCAAATCCACCTGTTGTTTTTTCAATCTCTAACTGCACCTCTCCATTCTTCGAAGTTGCGGACTTAATCATGGTCTCTACCGACTTTCCACTGCGGTAAGCTTCCGTTGTGCCATCATCATCGTAAAGCTTGAAGCTAGTCGATGCATGAGGATAAAACTCAATGATACGAAGGCCTTTGTCTATTTCTGAAACATTGTTATTGGCTTGGACAACCGGTATGATAGCGCCGCGTTTGATGAAAACCGGCAGTTTCCAAAGTGGCGCTTTAAAGTTGTTGATTACCTGATTTCCGGCGTATTCCTCGCCTGTAAAATAGTCTACCCACTGCCCTTCAGGTAAATAAATATGATTGCGGATATCGTTTCCTAGCGTATCAGCATTTGTTGCTTGATATATAGGTGCTACCAAAATAGAAGGTCCATACAGGTATTGATACTGCGTTGCAGTACTCAAGGTATAAGCGTTAGGCTCGTCCAAGAACATCGCCCGTATCATGGGCATTCCTGAGACTGCCTCCTTCGCTATACTGTAGGTATAAGGCATCAACTGTGATTTCCACTTTAAATAATGCCTGTTGATAGAAGTGATTGGCTCACCTAATGCATGTGGATACTTCTCATTGCTGCCCCAGCCATCCATGTTCAATTGCATTGGCGAGAATGTCTTCCATTGGAAATCGCGGGTATTGACAATCTTGTTTCGCCCTCCAAAGATACCATCCACATCAGAACTGATATTGGGCTGTCCTGAAAGACCAGAACCAATATACGTAGGAATATGAAAGCGGATGTACTCCCATACACCTCCGGTTTGATCTCCTGACCAAATACCCGCATAGCGTTGCGTCCCTGCCCAACCATCTAATGAGATAATGAATGGACGTGCATCCTTCCCATAATAGGGCATAATATGTCCCACGTCTGATACGCCATTGAGTCCGAACGAATAGCCCGCTCCTACCCATGCCACATCCGTCTTGAGCACTCTCACGCCAGCGTCGCGCACTTCTTTGACGATATCACGCTGCAACAATGCATCGATACTGTCTTTCGGATGTAAGTCAGATTGAGTCCAAAGACCAATCTCTACACCCTTTTCACGAGCATAGTCGCCCAAGCTTTTTAAATTCGCAATATTGCCATCCAAAGTTTTGGTCTGACCATAACCAGCGCCATAACCATCATTTGGCAATATCCAACCTAATGGCATATCATGATTCTTATAGCGGTCGATTACCGCTCTTGCTGAAAACTGGTAATTATTTAATTCTCCATTCAATGACTCTCGGATACCCGTCTTGTCCTTTTGGCTTTCCTTATATCGCTTCCCATCTTCAAAGAGAATTCCTTTTTCATCTTCTTTCCAGTAATCACGGTTGTAGGCATTAAGATGCCCCTGATAGAAACCGAACTTCGGTAACAGCACTGGATTTCCCGTAAGTTGATAGAAGTCATTAAGAAGCAATACAACATCCGGGTCGACCATAAAGAAGGCATCGAAGTAGTCCGAGTCATGGGATAACATCACGGTACCTTTTTCTTTTGCTCCGAAATCATATCGACCTTTCTTAAAGGTGTAGAACATCACCCCATATCCCTTATTGGACCAGTAGAAAGGCGTAGGCGAAGCCACACCACCGTCGGTCCATGAATTGGTGTTCTCAATTAAGATGGCCTTTCCCTTATGTGTAAATCGACCATTCTGAACACCTCCTCCGAAGAAATTCTCATCCTCCTGCTCTTTCAGATTGATACCGCTCTTCTTATCACCGAATTGTATAGCAGATAAACTTTGAAGCACCGTCTTTCCTGATTTCAAATCAGTGATTTGGAACAGCGTGTTACCTTTTGATATTTCAATACGAATTCTTTCGGATTCAATTAGGACCTTATCATTAGCATTCGAGAGCTTTAATCCCTTGACTGCCTTTCTAGGATTATCGACAAGTATCTTTGCTTCAGGCTTCGCTTGCGGGTCGCGAATGATTCCCCCATTAGGATCAAAAAATACACGAAAGATATTATCTCCATAGAAATCAAAGCTAATACGCTTTTGGTTGGATAAAAGAAGATCAATTGTTGTAGGATTTATCTGCTCCGCAGATAAAATAGAGAGGCTATCCGTAGCACTTATAATAGATGCTGCAGCGGTTTGTATAGCCTTCGCTTCTGATGCCTGCGCGATACACATCGCTATTGCGAGCGCCCAGAACATCTTATTGTTTTTGTAAGTCATATTTTTACGATATTTTACTTTTATGCAACTGTTATATCGTAAGTTTTAAAAAGGTGTCTAAAGGTAGAAAAATCTATTGTTCTCACCTATTTTGTGATAAAAAAAATACAGTAAAGAAAAAAGGTTTGGTTTTTGTACTGCAAATGATCGAAAAGAGACCGTCAATCAACTAGTAGATAACCTATTATGGAACAAGCAGGGAAAGATACGCCAAAACGATATAAAGCGTTCATCAGCTATAGTCATGGAAATAACCAAGGAGAAGGGAGAAAATGGGCAGATTGGTTACACCATGCTTTGGAGACTTATGAAATCCCCGAAGACCTTATCGGGAAGAAGAATGCACAGGGACAAGAAATCCCGAGGCAAATCTACCCTGTCTTTCAAGATGAAAAAGAACTGTCCGCTAGCTCAAATCTTAACAGCTCCCTAACCGAAGCACTCGACCGCTCGGAATTCCTAATTTACCTAAGCTCTCCACGCTCTGCAAAGTCAAGCTATGTTAGGGATGAGATTCGTTATTTTAAAAAGACAGGAAAGTCTAAGCAGATTATTGCATTAATACTATCGGGAGAACCAGAATATAGCGGCAAGGAAACAGATAATCAATGTTTCCCAGACGAACTACGCTATAATGTAGATGCCGATGGTAATGTTCAGAAGGATCAGCCGGAAGAAGTACTCGCTGCTGATGTCAGGATCCCTCATACCGACAAAGAAGGCTATACTTCCGCTGAAGCCTACCGACATCAGCTGCAGCAAGAAGGGAAATCTACGCATGAAATTAAGGTTGCGGTAGACGAATATAAGAAGCGCCTAGACCTCGCCCTCCTGAAAATTATCGCAGGCATCCTAGGTGTTCCGCTCGGCGAGCTGACCAAACGCGACCAAGCCTATCAACTGGAGAAGATCAAAAAGAAGAATAAAAATATACAGCGAATCGCAATCGCTATATCGGCTTTAGGCATTCTGGCTATTATCGCCGGTATAGTTGCGTGGAATCAGAAGAATGCAGCACTTCGAAATCTTGCTCGTTCGCTCTATGCGTCCGGCATCAACAAACTGACGGAAAGCGAATATGGCGACGGCGCTGCATACATCGCGGAAGCAACGCGCCGTGGCGACGAGAGTGCTAAGCTATTTGCGCACTCCATGCTTGCCATACAAGATGATCTCACTGTCATGCAAAACAGTATGTCTTCAAATGCCAGCTATTCACCAGACGGCCAATGGATAGCGACGTTCGCCAATGTAGGCGCGAATAATAGCGTGCTCCAGGTGTGGAATGCGATAGACAGAAAGATGGTAAAACAGCGGGCGGATATTAGCACACGCCAAGCTTCGAGACCACATTTCGACAATAAAAACCGAGTCTACACCGCATTCGACGAGTATAAAATTATCAGATATAATATCGCAGACGACAAAGTCGAAGTTATCAGAGAGAATCCAGATAGTGTTTTCCTGATTATTCGTGCCGTTGCGCCCTCCGGGAAGTATCTCGTCTTTCAGCAATCGAATCAACTGGTCTTATTTGATGTAGCTAAGAAGGAGGAAAAAGCTTTAATGTCTATACCCACCGTTACTCCCAATGCCGCCTATTTTGATCAGTCCGACCAAACACTAGTCGTTACGATGCTAAAAGATGATATGACCGAGCTACGTGTATTCGACCTTCATCGCGCTGAGCCTAAGCCTGTGTTTACCAAAATACTGAACTCCAGTATCAAGCGCCCCATGTTCAGTGAGTCGGGCAAGCAGATTGCATTTGCAAACCAGCAAGGACTTCACTATGTCGACTATGAACAAAAGAAGCAATTTGAAATAAAACCTCCCGGACTTCCTTATTCTTTCGTAGGCATTAATAAGAACGGAACAATTAGTGCTGGAAACGACGATATATTGGATCTGTTTAATGAAAATGGAGAAAGGATTAAATATACCAAGCTTTCCAAAAACTTGTTCTTCAGCACTAATTTAACCAAGATATTGGCGCAAGATCCAAATGATATGGATTATCGTTCGCCGGATTGGACACAGGAAATTGTAAATGCTAATCCGCTAAGTTTCATTAAGAATATAAGGAACACGCCATTAAAACTAGCTCAATATTATGCAGACGATAACTTCCTTGCTGGAATTCCCGGTAAAAATGAAAACGATCTATATGTTTTGAATAGAAACAGTAACAGCATCGATTTATTGAATACGCAGACCGGCGAGACGAAAAAAGGATATTTCTCTATCAAGGATCAAATTAACTTCATCCATTTTCTTCCTGTCTCCAATATCTTTATCGCTAAGGATAAAAATGGGTTGACACATGCCTTTGATGCCAATACAGGAAAGGAAATCGGGAAAGCCTTTAATAGTCAGGTTAAAACCTATGTTTTCAATGCGGAGCAAACGCAAGTGTTAGCCAGAACCGGAAATAACGGTTTCGGCATTTGGGATCTGCGGACAGGAAAACAACTCATCAGCTATGAGACGAAAGGTCCCCTTGGCGGATTCACGGCAAGTCCCGACCTGAAAACAATCTTAGCAGTAGATAAGAACTCCTGGAAGATTATCGATGTGCAGACGAAGAAAGTCCTTAAAGAAGAGAAAGGCACTTTAAATAGTGGCACCTTCAATAAGCAAGGTACAGCACTTGTCGTTGTGCGAAACGATGGGAAAGCGAGCGTATTGAATACCAAGGATTATAAGACGATGTTCGAGATCCCGACCATTGAGTTTCCTTTCTTGGTCTTCAACAACAAAGGCAATGTAGTCGCTATTTCGGAGGATGCCAACCATATGCGCCTTTGGAGTTTGGACACTAAAAAGTCGTTCGGGCAAAATATCATCATCAGCAAGTACTCCAAGTTTTTTCAATTCTCTGAGGATGACTCTAAGATCTTTGTACAGGATGACGCTGAGGGCTTTGGTTATGTAGCGAAGCTTGTGGATGCATCAAATGGCAATGTATTGACCATGCCTTTCATCAACAAGAAATTTGATTACATCCATATCCTTCCAGGCGAGAAAAAGATACTTACGGTCGAAGGCCTGATGGAAGGCAAAGCAATAAGCATATGGGAGATCCCGGGAAATGTGGAGACTTCCAAAGATCAGCTTGCTGAGGACCTAGAGAAGTTCTATGGAAAGAAATACGACGAAGAAACGGGCGCTATATTAGCATTTAATGATAACAAAAAAACCTACAACACCTGGTATTTTCAGGACCCAGACGTCAGAACCCTTTCACCAAACTCGAAAGAAGGAATCGTTGAAATCATCAAGAAGCATTATCCGATAAAGACGGACGCTGACTTGCAATTCCTGGCGGTTAATTATGCACAGCATCCCCTATCGCGAGCCATCCTCGCAGACTATTTCGGCGCGAAACCTGAGACCAAATACATCGGGCAACGCATGTATGAACTGACCACCATTCAGCTCCCGAAGATTAGGAACGAGAATTTGAAAAAAGAGGTACAACAGATACTGCAGACGGCAGCACACAAACTTAAACAATAACAGGCATGAAGCTTAACAGAAGGCAAAAAGGAATATTTGGAATCATATTTATCGTGGCATTGATTATACTCTCCTGGATAGGGCTCTCCAAGCTCTATCCCGAAAGCAACACCTTCCGATATCTCCCCGATCGAATCTACCGAATTATCAAGATCGTATTCGGAAGCGATCCTTCTGCAACTTCATTGGAAGATGCAAACATTCCTTGGGAATTGATAGTGGCAAAAATATTCACCATCTTCATCCTACTATTTGGTGCTTTTAAGATTATACAGAAGATTTTTAGCGAGCAATACACGCTCCTGATGGCTTCTTTCAAACAAAACCACCTCATTAGCATCGGTATCTCAAAGAAGGGGCGTCAGCTACTCCAAAGTCTTAAAGAGGATAAAAATCAAGAAGGAATTGCAATTGAGAAGGAAACGGAGCATGCCAATATTTCTGCTGTAAAAAAACAGGGGCATAAAGTCATCATCGGTAATGCGGAGGACGAAAACACGCTATTGGAAGCCGGTATCAAACGAGCTTCAGACCTTGTCGTATTTTTAGACAATGAACAAACGGTTATTGAAATTGTAGAATCGGTGCAGCAGATCTACAAGAAATCCAATTGCGATAATGCCCTCCGCTGTTATGTGCACTTAAGAAATCCTCGACTTATCGACTTAGTGAAAAACGCAGATCTACAATTCGCGAATAACAGTATAGATCTTCATTTCTTTAACATCCATAAGATGGTCGCTCGGCAGTTCTTTACAAAGCTTGTCCAAGATCTGGAAGCCGGAGACTCTAAAGATCTGGAGAAAATCGTTTTCATTGGTTTTGGGGATTTTGCCAAGGCCATACTATTGCAGGCGCTTCGGATTATGCATCTACACCCGAATAAGGAACCAATCATCGCCATATATACTGAAGGTGCCAATAAAGAACAGATCCAGTTTCAGGAAAGATATCCCATGGCCCATAAAATTGGAAAAATTAGCTTCCATGAGTTCGAAGGATCTTTCACAGCTATTCTAGATGAGCAAAACTTAGTGGAATTAAATAAGCGCGCAATCGTTATCAATGCTTTCGATCATGATGAAATAAACTTAAATAACGCATTAGAACTCCTCCAAAAAAGCAGGCAATCTGACTTTGCTATTTATACGCTCAACGCCGAAGGCAAAGGATTAAGAGCATTGATGGAAGGCAGCAACGAAAACCAGAGGATTCACTTCTTTGGTGGCATCGAGGAAACCTGCAGCATAGAGTTTATCACCGGTGAGAAGCAAGATAAAATAGCGCAGGCAATACACGACGACTATCAGAAACTTACCTCTGGTGAAGCGTCGGAGAGCAGTCGATACACCTCCGATTGGCATACGCTTTCTGAGGACGCAAAAGATGCAAATAGGACACAGGCCGACCATATTCCCTTCAAACTTTTGCTAACCGGAAAGCCCTTGAATTCTTCGAATCCTAAGGACTTACAATTCACGCCCGAACAAGTCGAATACCTTGCTATCATTGAACATAAACGCTGGATGGCGCACCGTTATCTTCACGGATGGGACTTCGGAACAACTAGAAATGACGACCTTAAACTGCATCCTTCCCTAGTACCCTGGGAGCAGATCTCAGAAGCGGAGAAGCAAAAAGATAGAGATACGATATTGAGAATTCATAAACTGATCATTTAAGAAGTTATATTAAATACAATGGAGGAGAAAAGAAGAGTTCCCTACAATCTTCTTTTCACTTTTCTATTCAGAACAGCATTTAGAGTGGATTGGTCGGTTAAGCCAACATAAGGATTGGTTAAAACTAATCGTTCCTTAAGTTTCTTTGGCAAATCATTTAGAGATTTATCATCATCAATAATAATCACATCTTGTTCCGAAACTTTGTTTGCCGTTATCCATTCGAAAATCTCAGTCCTTCTGCTTATTCGATCATGTAAATCAACGGCATCTTGCACCTTTGCTTGACGTCTCGAGAAATCTAGAATACTTAAAAACCTGAAATTTAAGCCACGTCGAACGAATATCTTTTTCCATTCTACAACACTATACTTAAATCGATGGGAACTAGAAAGTACGATTTGATCTTTTGTAAAATAGATAGTCGACTGAAGAATTTGCACTGCAACGGCGTTGAACTTATAAAAACCGTCGGTATCAAGTTCAATGGGTCTATGCGGATTTGCATGAACCATTACTCCGTCAATGTCTAGCAAAACAATCATAATGCATTTCGTCTATAACTTTCAAGCCAAGTTCCATCTGTAATAAATAACCTGTTATATGAATAGCTATCCCAATCATCATCATAGTCTATTTTCAACGCACTAAATGATAATGGAATATCACTATCTGAACAGGTCCATGCGGTGACTCCGAATTCTACGCCTGCTAAAAGGTACGCAATATAACGGTGATTACCATCTACCAGCAAACAGTTCTTTGCGCTAACTTTAATATCCCCAAAATAGTATCCAGCGAGGCAGCGATAATATATTCTTCTTACTATGGCAAAACAAAGACATTTATGAGCTGTCTTGAATGCAAAAGAATGGTTATTCATAAAATTACTAAAATACTCGCGACTTAGTTCCAATTTACTCCTATTATCAGGATAGAAAGATAGGCTATCCGAAGTCTAATACATCACTTATTGCATGAACAAGCTATTAACAATTTGTAAAGACCGAAGTATTATCGTCATATTCTCCAACAACCCTATCTTTGTGAATACGCAATAACAAAATGATAGACACAGGAAATCAACATACCGTAAAAACAGTCCTAAGCATAGCCGGATTTGATAGTATCGGTGGGGCTGGGTTACAGGCCGACAGCAAGACCATCTCGGCGCTAGGCTGCCATGCGATGAATGTAATTACAGCCTTGCCTATACAGAACACGTTAGGCGTTCGCGCGGTCTATCCTATTCCTGATCAAGCAGTGGAAGACCAGCTGAACTGTATTTTCGACGACATCTATCCGGATAGCGTCAAAATCGGAATGCTGCCAAATCCGAAACAGGTCGAAATTGTCGTTCGCTTCTTAGAAGATTATGAGGGAAACATTGTTATTGATCCAGTCATGGTTTCTACCTCCGGGCATAGTCTGGTCGATCAGGAAACCATAACGCTGTCTACCGAACTTCTTTACCCGATGGCTACCCTCGTCACGCCTAACCTTGATGAAGCAAGTATGTTGATCGGATGCAAAGTGTCCAATGTCGAGGAAATGAACCAGGCTATCGATAAGCTTATCAATATGGGGATGCCGGCCGTGCTACTTAAGGGCGGACATTTGGATAGCGAAAAACTAAGCAGCATATTAAAGATAAGAGGGCAAGAGCCCGAAATATTTGAATCCAAACGGATAGCTAGCAAAAATACGCGCGGAACAGGATGTACCTTATCCTCGGCTATCGCATCTTACCTCGCACTAGGTGACCCCTTGCCTATTGCCTGCGAAAAAGCGTTGGACTATGTATATCAAAGCATATTAGCGGCAAAAGACATTTCCCTGGGCAAAGGAAACGGCCCGCTTAATCATTTTTTTACGAGATGACGAAGCAAGGCACAAATAGATCGTTGTTACGCAATAAGCAGGGCTATCTGATTTGAGGAAGGTTATTGGGATTCGATAAAGGCAAGCTACTAAGGTAAGAAATAGTTTATTAAAATCACAAGACTACAATCATTTTAAAATGTAATGAAGGTCGTGGTATTTCATGCATATTCATTAGATATTTGACTATTCGCTAATGCAGCGATAGACAAATAAAAAAGTTTATGAAACAGAGAGTCCCAGTATCGCAAATCATGAGTAAAGAGTTGATTACTCTAACACAAAAAGACAGCCTTTACGACGCTGAAAATCTATTCAAAAAACATAATATTCGTCACTTACCAGTAGTAGAAAACAAGAAATTAGTAGGTGTAGTTAGTTACTCCGACTTGTTAAAGATAAGCTACGTGGATGTTACTGAAGAAGACGATATCGAATCCGTAGTATACGATACGTATACCGTTACGCAACTTATGGCGAAAACGCCCGTAAGCATATTGCCGAGCAGCACGGTTAAAGAAGCTGCAGAAATACTATCCAAGCATTCCTTTCATTCAATTCCAGTCGTTGAAAACGAAGAACTAGTAGGTATAGTCACGACAACTGACCTACTCAACTATTTCATCGACCAATACTAAAGTTCTTCATTATCTTTTTGTAAGCCTACTTTTCCAGCAAGTAGGCTTACTTTTTTTACGCCCTTCTATTAACTAAATAAATAATATATTTCCATTGGTCTGGTTTTTGGTTAACTTTAATCAACAAAATCGTTAAGATATGAAGAAATTATTATCACTATCCTTATGTATTGGCGCACTTAGCTTCGCTGCATGTGAATCGAATGCAAATAAGCAAGGTGCCGGAGCCGATACGACTGCAATGTCAGAAAACACAAGTACTGAAACCGTAGATAATGCGCATAATTCACAAAACTCCGTCGACTGGGCCGGTACATATAAAGGCGTCATCCCTTGTGCCGATTGTCCCGGAATCGAAACAACAGTTGTGTTGAATAATGACTTGACGTTTAAATACACTGGCATCTATCAAGAAAGCAACACGAAGATTGAAGACGCTGGCAAATTCATGTGGCATGATAACGGCAGTGTGGTACATTTGATGGGCAAGGAAGTCAACATGAAACTGAAAGTTGGAGAGAATCAGCTTTTCTCTTTAGATCAGGATGGAAAGCCAATTGACGGCCCGTTGAAAGACCATTATATCTTGAAAAAAGAGCTTTAATCAGCATAAAAAAAGGGGAAATTTTATTTCCCCTTTAATATTCCTTTACAAATCTCAGCAACTAGTCCCGGACCTTCATAGATAAAGCCCGTATATATTTGAATTAAGCTAGCACCTGCATTCAATTTTTCTATAGCATCTGCTGCCGAATGAATCCCTCCGACCCCTATAATCGGGAATGCTTTATTTGATTTATCCGACAAATACTTGATGACTTCTGTAGAGCGTTTTGTCAAGGGTTTCCCGGACACCCCTCCCGCTTCTTTCACCAAGTTAGGATCACTATGTAGTCCTTCACGAGAAATCGTCGTATTTGTAGCGATGACTCCCGCGATCTTCGTGTCCTGAACAATCTCAACAATATCATCTAACTGCGAATCTGTCAAGTCTGGAGCAATCTTTAATAAGATCGGTTTAGGACTTGCTTTCGCATGATTTAACTCCTGAAGCGTATTTAAAATTTTCTTCAACGGCTCTTTCTCCTGTAAATCGCGTAAGCCCGGCGTATTTGGCGAACTTACATTCACCACAAAATAATCAACATAGTCAAACAAGGAATTGAAGCAATAGATATAATCATTCACGGCCTCCTCATTCGGCGTTACTTTATTCTTACCGATGTTCCCGCCAATGATTACTCCGTTTTTCTCCTTCAGGTGCTTTAAACGTCCTGCCGCCACATCGGCGCCTTGATTGTTAAAGCCCATACGGTTGATCAACGCCTCATCGTTCAATAAGCGAAACATCCGCGGCTTATCATTTCCAGGTTGCGGTTTCGGCGTTACGGTTCCGATTTCAATAAATCCAAACCCCAGCTTTGACATCTGCTCAATATAATCCGCATTCTTGTCAAATCCCGCTGCCAATCCCACCGGATTCTTGAACGTTAAACCAAAAACTGTCGTTTGTAATCTCGGGTCTTCAACCGTATATAACGATTTTAAAAGCGCGTCAGATCCCCAGATTTTAGTGAAAAATTTCAGTCCTGAAGTCACGTTATGGTGTGCTTGCTCAGGGTTCATCTGAAAAAATAGTGGTTTAACTAATTTGTACATACCGCAAAGGTAGCCAAAGAAGCAGAAATAATCATTACTTTTGCGTCGAAATGATATCAATAAATAATTTAACTTTTGAAATTGGCGCTCGTGCATTGTACGATGAGGCGAACTGGCATATCAAGCCGGGAGATAAGGTCGGATTGATCGGTGCAAACGGTACAGGAAAATCGACTTTGCTAAAAATCATCGTGGGAGAATATAGCCCAACCGCCGGCAGCATTTCGATGGCAAAGGACCTGAAGATTGGCTATTTAAATCAGGACCTCCTATCCTACCACTCGGATAAAAGCATCCTGCACGTGGCTATGGAGGCTTTCGAACGCCAAAACCAATTGCATAGTGAAATCGAAGTTCTACTTAAGAAATTAGAGACCGACTACTCCGACGAGATCCTAAATAAACTAAGCGATAAGCAGATGGAATTTGAAGCCCTTGACGGCTACAGCATCGAATTCCGTGCACATGAAATCCTAGCCGGTCTAGGTTTTTCTGAAGAAGAACAACAGCGCCCATTAGCGACATTCTCCGGAGGATGGCGTATGCGCGTGATGCTGGCGCGAATCTTATTGCAAACACCAGATATCCTCTTGCTCGATGAGCCTACCAACCACTTAGACTTACCCTCTATCAAATGGTTGGAAAACTATCTGCAGGCCTTCGAAGGTGCTATAGTCATTGTATCGCACGACCGTTATTTCCTCGATAGAATCATCAATAAAACGGTTGAATCTCGTAAAGGAAAGCTAACATTATATGCTGGAAATTACTCCTTCTATTTAGAAGAGAAGTCCCTGCGTGAAGAAATACAGGGTAATCAATTCAAGAACCAACGAGCAAAGATTAAGCAGGAAGAAAAGCTAATCGAACGCTTCCGTGCGAAAGCCAGTAAGGCCAAGATGGTACAATCGAGAATCAAAGCCTTAGACCGTATGGAAAAGGTTGATGATATCGATGATGATAACCCGGAAGTAAACTTCAGCTTTAAGTTTTCTAAACCTTCGGGCCGTCATGTCGTTACGATCGAACAGATCTCGAAATCGTATCCTAATCTTCAGATTTTAGAAAAGACAGACGGATTGATCGAGAAGGGTGATAAAATAGCTTTAATCGGAGCAAACGGTAAAGGTAAATCGACCTTATTACGTATTGTCGCTGATGCCGACAATGAGTATACCGGTACAAGCACAAAAGGTCATAATGTTTCGCAGACCTTCTTCGCGCAGCACCAACTGGAGGCCTTACACCTCGAGAATTCTATACTGCAGGAACTCGTTGCCTTCGCCCCTAAGCATACCGAAACAGAGCTTCGCTCTATTCTTGGATGCTTCCTATTTACAGGTGACGATGTGTTCAAGAAAATTAAGGTACTATCTGGAGGCGAGAAGTCCAGAGTAGCATTAGCAAAAGCATTGACAGCAGATGCTAACTTCCTTGTACTCGATGAGCCTACCAACCACTTGGATATGGCATCGGTAAATATCCTGATCCAAGCTTTACAGCAATACGAGGGAACATTTATTGTCGTATCTCACGACCGTTATTTCCTGGACAATGTCGCCAACAAGATTTGGTATATCGAAGACAAAAAAATCAAAGAATATCCAGGCACCTATCAGGAGTATGAGATATGGAATGCTAAACGCGTCGTAAAACCGGAAGAGAAACAACCTAAAAAGGTCAAAGAAGAGCCTAAAAAGGTAAAACCGGTACTTACCGACGATCTACAGAAAACCTTGCAAAAGAAAAACAAAGAGCTTGCAGCTCTGGAACAAAAGATTGCCGACCAGGAAATTGCTGTCAAAAATCTGGAAGCCGAACTCGCTAAAGAGGAAATATATTCTGACGCAGTCAAACTACAGGAAACAACCAGAAACTACAACTCCGAAAAAGCAAGATACGACCAATTCCAAAACGATTGGGAAAAACTAGCCGAAGAGATAATGGAATTGGAAGGGTAAAATTAGATATTAGATGTTAGATGTCAGATGTTAGATTTAAGATTTTAGACATTAGATTTAAGAGCCTGCAGCAATGCAGGCTTTTTTTGTGCCTAAAGAAATAATTAATAAGGAAGGTTTGTGTGAAGCGTTGGTTTAGAAAGGGTGTCTTGAACCAAGAAAGGAAGGATATAAGGATTGGCAGGATCGGGTCTAACTACTAAGTACTAACTACTAACTACTAAATACTATCTCTAAACCAAGAAAGGAAGGATGTAAGGATTGGCAGGATCTTGCGAGCTGATAAACGGAAGAGCATCTAGACCACAACCACTCATTAAGTATTCACAGGCTATTAAGAACCCTATCATACCCCTTTCCAGGCGGCTATGATAGGCTTATAGATTGGGTTAGATTTGGATTTGAATTGGGTTAGAATGGGGTTTGTATTGGGTTAGTATTGGGTTTAAAAGGGCTTTGAGTGGATGAAGGTTCGTTGAATTGTCGTTGTAACCTCGTAAAATTTGTCTTGAACCAGGAAAGAAAGGAATTAAGGATTGCCAGGATCGGGTCTAATGTCTCAAATCTGCTGTCTAACATCTAATCTGAAAGGAAGGATTTAAGGATAAACAGAATTTGACGTCATCGGTCTAACTACTAACTACTAAATACTAAATACTACAATCTGTTGGACTTATTTTTGCTGTAGAAATATTAGACGTTCCTTTTTTGCGAAATTGAAATGTCTAAAATCTTATGTCTATTATCTAAAATCTAACATGGAATATTTGCTCTCCTTATTTGTTGGTGTTGGCCTAGCGGCTGCAACGGGATTTCGTGTTTTTCTCCCAATTTTCTTTTTGAGCTTAGGAACCTATATGGGATGGATTCCGGCGAATGATAGCTTCGCATGGATTGGAACCTTGCCCGCGGTAATTGGTGCCGGGACAGCGACTTTGATAGAAATTCTTGCTTATTATATTCCTTTTGTCGACAATCTCCTGGATAGCATATCGGTACCTCTGGCAACGGTTGCGGGTTCGATATTGTTTGCTTCGCAGTTTACGGAGGTAAACGACTGGACGCAATGGTCTTTAGCATTAATTGCTGGCGGAGGAACAGCGGCAACAATCAGCTCAGCCTTGGCAGGAACCCGAGCTGCTTCCAGCGGAACGACCGGAGGGATAGGAAACCCTGTAATATCAACCGTGGAAACTGTTGGATCGACGATAATGAGTATTCTGGCAGTCTTTCTACCTATTCTAGCGATTATTCTCGTAGTCGTATTTTTCTATTTAATCATCAAATACGGAAAGAAACTTTGGAGCAAAGTAAAAGGGAATGTTTCAAGAAATAGTATTTAGTAGTTAGTACTTAGTAGTTAGACCTATGACGTCAGATCCTGTATATCCTCGCATCCTTCCTTTCTTGGTTCAAAACAAAAAACTGCATTGCTGCAGTTCTAATGTCTAACATCTTATAACAAAAAACTGCATTGCTGCAGTTCTAATGTCTAACATCTTATATCTAACGTCTAATCTCTAATTAAGCCTATTCACCTTAAAACTTTCCTTCTCTCCATTAATCTTAACCGGCTGATATTGTACCCAGCAGTAGGAAAGGAAGGGCATCAACACAAAAAACAGCAAACCCGTCCAAAAGCCGATGATATTTCCGATAATTAGGCTTAATAGGAACACTAAGATTGGATAGCCGAACAACAGCACGCCGAACATCAAGGAGTCGTAGAAAATAGTTCCGGATGTTTTCTTTTCAATCTGTTGCTTGACCAATTTATATAACCAGTTATGCGTATAGTATCCACCCTTTGCCGGAAACTTCATCCATTCTTTCGACTTCAGGTAATCGATGCTCGGTTCTACAGGACCGGAAGGCATAGAACTTTCCATCTCCTCGCGCATGAGCTGCAGAATACGTGCAGTATCTACCTCTCCATCGTTGATGTAGTCGGTACTGTCGATAGGTCTCATCGCTTCCAAGGATACAGACTTGGGAATATAATCGAAAGAGCTATAACCAACGACAAAAGGTTGGATCTGAACAGGGATATCCATGCTTATCGCACGCTTGATCAGTGAGGTAAAACCCGTAGGCATAAAGGGGCGCAGCAAATGCGAGTTGCGAGAAACACCTTCGGGAAAGATGACGATATTCTCGGCAGATTTTAACCATTTAGCACATTCATCATAGGTAAAAGCATTCATCACCTCAAAATCAGGATCATCCGATTTCTTGTAGATGGGAATCATAAATAATGTTCGCAAGGTCCAGTTTGCCCACTCCTTCTTAAAGATATCTCCACGCACCAAAAAACGCGTTTCCTTAGGGCTGTTCACTGCTAAGATTAACGCGTCGAAAAAGGAATTTGGATGATTGGAAACAACGATTGTTGGATGCTGAAGGCTAGCAATTGCCATATTCTTCAGCTGCCAATCTGTTACATACCAATTTAATCCGAATTTCACAAAGGATCTAAGAAGCGGGTAAAACATATATTCTTTCTTGTGCTAAATTTCTTAATCGGTAAATTTAACACAAAAAACTTGCCTGAAATTGGTTTTATCAATCTTCTTTCAATGATTCTGTTATTTTGTGGATGTTCAAGCTATTCGCCATAGCGCTGAAAATCTTGTGGTAGGTACCGTGTTTGTCGAAGAGCTCCTCATGAGTTCCATCCTCCACGACCCTGCCTTTCTCCATCACGATGATATGTTCCGAGTCGATAATCTGTGAAATACTATGGGATACGATGATGACCGTGCGGCCCACTTTTATGGCGTCTAAGCTGTTTTTAATCTGTTCGGTAGCAATGGCATCCAAATTAGCAGTTGGCTCGTCTAAGAAGATAATTGGCGGATTCTTCAAAAACATACGGGCAATAGCAATACGTTGTTGCTGACCACCGGACAACAGATGCGCTTCCGATTCATATCCATTCGCGAGCTCCATAATTTGCTCATGTATATAAGCTTTCTTCGCCGCTTCGATCACATCTTCCAAGCTTGCCTCAGTCTTTCCGTAACGGATATTATCGGCGATGCTACCTTTAAAAATGTGGTTCCGCT
Source organism: Sphingobacterium sp. UBA2700 (assembly GCA_002354335.1). GTDB lineage: Bacteria > Bacteroidota > Bacteroidia > Sphingobacteriales > Sphingobacteriaceae > Sphingobacterium. The sequence goes on from DELI01000026.1 coordinate 28,043, forward strand.
GCAATACCAATCCTACATTCTCGCGGAGAAAGTCAGTATCATATTCTCTTAAGTCTACGCCATCCAATAAGATTTGCCCGCTATCCGGTTCGTAAAACTTATCCAACAAGTTGATGATCGTACTTTTACCTGCACCGGATAATCCGACTAAGGCGGTATTTTGATTTGGGCAGATGGTCATACTTACATTCGTAATCGCCTGATGACCATTTGGGTAAGTAAAGTTGATGTTCTTGATTTCAATCAAGCCCTTGATAGCGTTTGGTTTGTAGTTGCCGCTTGGCTCCTTCTGCCCTTCGTCTTCCAAGATTTCAAAGAAGCTCTCGGAATAGATCAACGCATCATTGACCTCATCGTAAATGCGGTGTAATTGGCGTATGGGTGCCGAAACATTGTTGAACAACATGATATGGAACATAATCGCCCCAATCGACATTTGCTCGTTCAATACGAAATAGGCCGTCAGGATAATTACGATTACAACGCCGATCTGTTCTATGAAACTTTTGATGCTGTCAAAGATGAAGCTGGTCTTGCGCGTCGCCATCTGATTCTCCGTCATCTCATATTGAATATCTTTATGTCGAGCGGCCTCCAGGTCCTCCCGAACGAATGACTTGATGACGGTTATGGAATCGATTAAATTGATAATCTGGTTATTCTTGTTTTCTCTATACTTACGCATGTTCCTACGAAATCCCGATAGTCTTTGAGCCTGCATTTGCGATACGTAGAAATAAATCGGGATGATGATCAACCCAACCAAACCAACATAGAAATTGGCAATAAACATACAGACCAAAGCGATAATAGCATTGGCAAATAGCGGGAGGATATCGATAAAGAAGTTCTGCACTAAACGCGTCAGGGAGCTGATACCGGCGTCGATACGGGTCTGCAGCTTTCCGGACTCATTGATGCTCGAGGTGTAGAACGCCATCTTATAGGTCAGTATCTTATCGACAATTGCTTGCGAGAAATCGCGTGCGATCATGATCCGTAGTTTTTCTCCGTAGAATTTCTGACCGAACTGAACGATGGAATAGATAATTTCTTTACCTAATAATACCGCCGAGATAATGCCGAGCAAATGTAATCCCATGCGCAACGGTGTTTTATTGACGAGCAGTTCAGATATGGAGTCAACGGTGTACTTTAGTATGAACGCATTTACCTGTGCGGCAAATGATCCGATAACCGTTAAAACCAGTGTATAAAAAATTAGATTTTTATAGGGTTTGGTAAAAGGTGTAATTTTCTTAAATAACTGAGATATGGTCATATGGACTAAACTTCTTTTTCATTGAAAAGTTTAGTCAAGTTACCAATATTCCCACGAAATTTGAAGTTTAGTACTTATGCGGGTAAGTGGAAATAAATTCGAAGTGATAGTCTTTATGTTTTTTCAAACTGTCTATCAGACCACTGAGCAAAGCTTGTCCCTTTTTATTCTGAAACATATCATCGTGCATCAACAAGACAATATTATTCGGTTTTAAAGTCGACTTATTGCCCAACATTGTTCGGATACGTGTGTAGATCTCATTTACCGACTGCACAGGGTTTCCTGACAATCCATGTATTTTCCATTCTACGTCCCAGCCATAAATACGGTAGCCGTTTGCTCCGAGCAAATCAGCAGTTTGGCTGCCACTCGTTAGGTCTACACGACGAACATCGTCGAATAACCAGATATTACGGCCTGGCATACGAACAATCTTATGTGTCAATCCTAATGCTTCCTCACAACGCTCGAAATCGGCAACTGCGAGTTCAGGATTGCTATAGAAGGCATGGAATCTATTATTAGCATGGGTATAACTGTGGTTATAGCATTCAACCAAAGGGTTTTTTGAATAGCGCTCGAAGTCATTTTTCAAACGTTTGCTCATATTCGCATGCTTTGCCACCAAGAAAGCGCTTAGCTTGGTATGTTTGGCTGTCGCGATTGAATCAATCGCTCGAGAGCCGATCAACGGGCCGTCGTCAAACGTAAGATAAATATGCTTATCCTTCTTGTTAAGCTCACGATAAATAGAATCACGAAGATTACGCTTTGCCTGCTTGGGATCTATCTTATTTAAAGAATCCACCGGCGGGAACAGTATTAAATTGCGGTTCAATGAATCCAGTTTATCCATTAAGTATAGCGTGTCCTGCTGACCGGCTTCCTCCATTTCTGTTTTTTGATCAGGATGTTCCCCGGCGTTCGCCGTTGTAGTCGATCCTACAATTTGATTACATGAGTAAAGAGCTCCAAGAAATAGGGAGATGGAAAAGGTAATGAGCAATTTCTTTTTCAACATGGCTTCGCGATGCGCAATTAAAATTTTTACAAAAGTAACGAATAATTAACTATTTATAAAGGGTTACAAAAAAGGGAGCTTTCTGTTAAGCTCCCTTTTTTCTTTATATTTTTTCTACCACATACCTCTTACGTTTCTATAATCTCTATCTCTTCTAGACTCTCTTTGTTTGTGGTATTTTGCATGTCTTTTTTCTGCCTTACGGTATTCTTTGTGCGCTTTCTTGTAGCTCTTGCCGTGGTGCTTATGTCCTCTACCGTAGTCGCGGATCGACACTTGACTATAGTTTCTTGAATAGCCATGGTAATTGCTGCGATGGCGACGGTGATTTCTCCACGGGTTAGAATCGTTTAAGGCTACTTTATAGGTTCTATGCAAGTCATAACGTCCATAACGACTTGGTAAACTGCGATGCGATACCCAACGTCCGCCATCATAGTAAGTGTAATGACGGCTGGAAACATTATAATAAACGTCCATTTCCGGCATGTAATAATACCTTGCATAATCATATCCTCCCGGACCCCAAAGAGGTTGAGAACCAATATTAATACTAACATTTACTTGAGCGTTAGCTGGCTTTGCGAAAGCAAAAGCACTTAGAAAGACAACAACGTAGAATAACTTTTTCATATTAACCTCCTTATTTAGGGTTCGTTTTTTTTTTTAATGTAAGTTTGCTGGTATGACATCAAAATCATGCCGAAAGATTAATTGGAAAATGTTAAAATTTGTAAATATCAAGCTACTCTATTCATTTTAAGTAATTTAAAGTTCATATTAAAGTCACACTAATTTAAAATTGCAAGCATTTTGAGCAGGTCTAATTTATCCTAAACGATGCTCCCGAATATGCTCTCCTTTTATTATCTTTGCGTGAATTTTTAAGAAAATCAATATGGCATTACAATGTGGTATCGTTGGCCTTCCGAACGTAGGCAAATCAACCCTTTTTAACTGTTTATCGAATGCAAAGGCGCAGGCAGCAAACTTTCCTTTCTGTACTATCGAGCCTAACGTAGGTGTAATCACTGTTCCAGACGAACGTTTGAATAAATTAGCTGAGTTAGTAAATCCACAACGTATCGTTCCAAATAACATAGAAATCGTAGATATTGCCGGTCTTGTCAAAGGCGCATCGAAAGGTGAAGGCTTGGGTAACCAATTCCTTGGTAATATTCGTACAACGAATGCGATTATCCACGTACTAAGATGTTTTGATGATGGCAATGTCGTACACGTCGATGGCTCTGTTGACCCTATTCGCGACAAAGAAATTATTGATACTGAGCTTCAATTGAAGGACTTGGATACCGTTGTAAAACGTATTCAAAAGGTAGAGAAGATGGCGAAGACCGGCGGTGACAAAGACGCTAAGAAAACCTTCGAAATTCTTTCTGTTGTAAAAGAGCATTTGGAAGCTGGTAAATCGGCAAGAACAGCGCCTATTTCAGAAGAAGATGCTGAATTCATAGCCGACCTTACCTTGTTAACTGTAAAACCTGTTCTTTACGTATGTAATGTAGATGAAGCTTCTGTAAACACCGGTAATGCATATGTTGAGCGCGTAAAAGAAGCAGTTAAAGATGAGAATGCTGAGGTATTAGTCATCTCCGCGCAAATTGAATCCGAGATTGCACAACTCGAGGATTACGAAGAACGCAAGATGTTCCTAGACGATCTAGGTTTAGAAGAGTCTGGTGTAAACAAATTAATTCGTGCGGCATACTCACTTCTGGATCTTGCTACTTATTTTACGGCAGGAGTACAAGAAGTTCGCGCCTGGACAATTGAGAAAGGCTATACGGCACCACAAGCAGCAGGTGTCATCCATACAGACTTCGAAAAAGGATTTATCCGTGCCGAAGTTATCAAATACGAAGACTTTATTAAATACGGTTCAGAATCGGCGGTGAAGGAAGCTGGAAAGCTTTCTGTCGAAGGAAAAACATATATCGTTGAAGACGGTGATATTATGCACTTCCGTTTTAATGTATAAGAAATACGAATCAAGGGAAAGGGGGTAATTTACCCCCTTTTTTATTTCCTTAGCCTTTCCTACTCCAAAGGTTCAGCGTGTAATTACGCCACTCGCTATTCCCGACTGAACATTTTTAGTCCAAGTTGAACCATGAAACCTTGTTTAAAAGAACATAGCGTAAAGGTTTGTGTTCTAACTTATTGTTAAAAAACAGACTTCCTCAGAAAAAATGACTAAAACTATTTATTGCCTACAAGGTTTTTAATATATTAGGTATACAAACACTTAAGATTATGAGCGCAACAAAATTTAACAGAATATTATTAGCAGTTGATGAGAGCCCCTGTTCGGAGCGCGCCGTCAATTATGCAAAAGGAATAGTAGCCGACCTAAAACCATCATTGGCTTTAGTAACTGTAGTCCCTCCTACATCCCCAACAAGTTATGGCGTTGATCCTTTATTAGGTCAGCAACCGATCATTGTTCCGGAGGTATCCGAAATTCAGCAGCAATCTGCACAGAACTTTCTAGACAGCTTGGCAACAGAATTCACTGCTGCATCGGAAACTTTTACGTTTAATCGTATCGGTGATGTTCGTGACGAAGTTTTACAAGTAGCTAAGGAATGGACCGCAGATTTAATTATCGTCGGTACAAATGGACGGACTGGCTTCGATCATTTTCTATCCGGATCGGTGTCAGAAGCAATTATCCGCAAAGCAACTTGTCCGGTATTAGTGATTCCCTTGAATTGCGATTAAGGTTTAATGAACTTAGCCGTAAACATGGAATCGGCCTTACGATCATATCCTAATATGGACGTCATGCTTTCCAGTTTAAGGTTAAGTTCATTTTCTATATAAGAAACGACCTCCTCATTCTCCTCTTTATACACCGAACAGGTGATATAAATCAAGCTCTTTCCCGACTTTAAATATGGCGCAGCATGCTTCACAATGCGTTTCTGCAAGTTTGCAAACTTTTCGAGCTCTTCCATACGGAATTTTGAAAGCATCTCCGGTGTTCTACCCCAGGTACCTGAACCCGAACAAGGCGCATCGATAATAAGTCCATCGAATCGCTCATTGGCCATGATATGATCGACCGGATTATTTAAGTCCAATATCTTTTTGCGATAAGGCTTCTTAATTCCGGCGATATAGAATCGTTCATCCAGGTTTCTGAGAATACTCGAGCGAACATCAGAAACCAGAAGGTTAATATGCGGAAACTTATCCAACAATAACAAGGATTTTCCGCCGGAGGCCGCACATGCGTCCCACCAGGTTTCATTGGCTTTAGTTTGAATGGCATTCAAGCTCTGTTGCGATGAATAATCCTGAACCTCAAATAAACCTTGGATTTTCTTGAGAGCTTGCAAATTAATACCGTTGCTCAAAGCCAGAGTCTGCGGACCGGCCTCAACAAAAGCGATTCCTTGTTGCTCCAGCTCGTGTTTTACAGTAGCTTCGCTGCCACGCTTCAGGCGGATGAAAAGATCAGGTTGCACAAAGTGAGAACTGATAAACTCTTCTTTAACGATGCCGGGAGATAAATGATCTGTTAATGGAAATACCTTTTCTAAGAAGTCGCCATACAGCGACTGAATAAAGTCAATCTTATCCCCTAGATTAGTAAAGTTTTTATTGATCCACTCAGGTTTAAATTCATGTACTACAGCACTTTCGCCTTCACAAAGGAACTCGGCAATAGCTAAGCGTTCCGTTAAAGCTAGCTCTTCAAAAGCGCGTCCCAAACGGAATACATTATAGCAGTATCTGGAGTTCATCCTTCTGTCGGATGAACCCATCTGCTTATTATTTTTATAAAACTGTGTTAAATATCGTGAGAAAGGTTCTTGGAAATGATACCCATCTAATGTGCGCTCGAAATTACGAACTTGTTGATGAACTCTTTTACTATTGTATTCCAAGATCTATTTATTGGAAAGAACCGTTACGGTATGTCTTTAGCTGCACGCCTTCATTTACATAACCCCATTGCGGATTATATTTGAATTTATAATTGCTAAAAATACCGTTAAATCCTTCGTTTTGTAATTTATCTGCATAATCAGCACCATACTTGTTCAACAAGCTGGTGAAGTATTTTCCAGCGTCGTAACCCTTATAGGCAAAGTCTGAAGGATCTACTTTAAACTGGTTTTTGTAATTACGTTGGAAGTTTTGAACTTCCGAGCTCCACACTTTTAAGTGACTTTCGCCCGTAATCGTTGGATCCATTCTGTAAAAATTAGAATAAGGTCCGAAGTCGAAGCGATCCCAAAGTGGGTGTCCGAACAACTTAATCGAAAAGCCTTCTCTTACTTTCGCGTCTAAGCCAGATAGCAAAGAACGTAATTGATTCTTCTCGGTTGTTCCTGTAATTACGAAAGCAGTCTCCAAATCAGGCATTGCCGCCGTCAGTTGAGATACCGTTGTCACATGCTTCACTACGATGGCAGGATTCACCTTCTTCATTTCCTCGTCAATTCCAGCGATAAACTGTCTATGGTCATTATCGCGCGCGTCAAATACCAACACGACATCACCAGTGCTATACCTCGATGCAACCTCATTGGCAACCGCACGCATATGAATACGTATTGGAGGCGTTATGGAAACAAGATTCGATTGATTGAATTCCGTAGGCATTGCTGCAGCTAGGGGGTTTACCTGTAGCACTTTCTTATTGGCATGGCTCTTTCCGAATGAGCGAATCTCCTTCGGGTATACCGGTCCCACGATAAGCATCGCGTCCTGAACATCTTTAGAAGCCGCTAGCGAAACATTGCGCATCTCGCTATCCTGCGTATCCATCACCTTCAACGCATAGTCACCGCTTTTCTTTGCAGCTTCATTCATCCCCAACTGAAATCCTTGGTAGAAATCCAACGCTAAAGCCGAGCGCTTTACGTCTTCTTCACTCATCGAATTGACCGCGACGCGATCCAGTTGGAAAGGCAACAATAAAGCTATGCTATTGCTAGCTTTAGCAGCCTTCTTTTCTTCGGCAGTTTTCGTCTCTTCTTTCTTTTCTTCTTTTCCCTTCTCGCTGCCAACTGCACCCCCATAAACATCCGGTGAGCGAAGCACACCGACTTTTGGGGTACAAGAACTCACGGACAGCACTATCCCTAGTGCTGCCGCGAATGCTGTATTTCTTAAAATGTTTTGTTTTAGTTTATTCCCACTCAATGGTTGCTGGTGGTTTTGAACTGATATCATACACGACTCTATTGATTCCTTTAACATGATTAATAATTTCGTTTGAAATTTTCGCAAGTAGATCATAAGGTAAGTGAATCCAATCTGCCGTCATCCCGTCTAAAGAGCCTACCGCACGTAAAGCAACCACGTGTTCATAAGTACGCTCATCACCCATTACACCGACCGATTGTACAGGCAAGAAAATCGTTCCTGCTTGCCAAACCTTATCATACCATCCGGACTCTTTCAAGTTACGGACGTATATGTCATCTGCTTCTTGCAAAATCCGTACCTTTTCTTCCGTGATATCCCCTAAAATACGAATTGCTAAGCCAGGGCCCGGGAATGGATGTCTACCCAAGATAGCAGGATCTACATCTAAAGTCTTCCCTACGCGGCGTACTTCATCTTTAAATAAAGTCTTAAGCGGCTCTATCACTTTGAGTTTCATGTAATCAGGTAAACCTCCAACATTATGGTGAGATTTAATGGTAGCCGAAGGACCCTTTACCGAAATCGATTCAATAATATCTGGATAAATAGTTCCTTGTCCTAACCATTTCGCTTCTACACCTGCAGGAAGTTCGCTTTGTATTTGCTTTGATGCTTCATCGAATACATCGATGAACGAAGCACCAATGATCTTTCTTTTTTGTTCAGGTTCTGAAACACCGGCCAAACGCGAGTAGAATAAATCTTTCGCATTTACACCTTTAATATTCAAACCCATATGTTTGTAAGACTCCAATACCTGCTCGTATTCATCCTTACGCAATAATCCGTGGTCTACGAAGAAACAGTGAAGTCTATCGCCGATTGCGTGGTGCAATAATACAGCAGCAACCGTCGAGTCAACACCGCCTGACAATGCCATGATCACATGATCATCGGCTAACTGCTCTTTCAACTCGGCAACTGTCGTATCCACGAAAGCATCAGGAGTCCAATCTTGTTGGCAACCACAGATATCGATAACGAAGTTTTTTAATAAAACCTGGCCATCAGTACTGTGAGTCACCTCTGGGTGGAATTGAATACCGTATGTTCTTGTTCCTTCTACTTGGTAGGCAGCAACGCGAACTTTGTCGGTACTAGAGATAATCTTGAAGTTTGCAGGCACTTCTTTGATCGTATCACCGTGCGACATCCAAACTTGAGACTGCACAGGGATACCTTTTAATAATTCATTCTCATGATCTACAAACTGCAAGTTCGCACGGCCATACTCACGGATAGTCGATGGCAATACTTCGCCACCAGACTTTTGCGCGATATATTGCGCCCCATAACATACTCCTAAAAGTGGGAATTTGTCTTGGATAGCCTTGAAATCAATTTGAGGAGCTTCCTCTTGACGTACCGAATATGGACTACCAGAGAAGATCACACCCTTTACTGAGTCATCAAAAGCAGGTAGATTGTTGTATGGATGGATTTCACAATAAACATTTAGTTCCCTTACGCGACGCGCGATTAGCTGGGTATATTGCGATCCAAAATCGAGAATGATTATTTTTTCTGACATGCCGCAAAGTTACAATTTCAATATTGATTTTAAAGGAGGAAATTTAACAATTTCATCATAATCAGATAAAACAGAATACCAGCTAACTGATACATTCAAGTAGCTAATAAACACGCAGCTAGAAGTAGGGAAATTTAACGCTTCCCAGAAAGAAGAAGTGGGATTAAAGCGCTGTATGCTGACTTTAGGAAAGACAATTGCAAAAAAAGCGACGAGAGATCCCGTCGCTTTTATATCATAGAAAAACCTTTTTACAAGGTTTGATTCCCTTTAATGAAATTAATCTTGCCACCTGCAATACGCTTATGCGTGCGTTGCTGAGGATCGCCATATACATCAATCACCCCGCCTGCTCGCGTTTGCACATCAGCTGCCTGGCTCGCAAATACTTCAATCTTACCGCCGGCGTTCGTACGCACCAGGGCGCGCTGTGCTTTCAAATCTTTGCCGAAGAAAGATCCACCTGCCGTATTATTCACGGTCAATTCATCGGTAGTTCCCAATAAATCAATTACCGATCCTGTATTCGACTCTACTTCTACCTGTTGCGCTTCAATCTTTGCACGAATCTTTGCTCCTTCGTTTGCAAAAATATCCAATCGCGCATTCTTTAATACTTCTTCCTCGAAATTAACCTCCGCCCCTTTTCTAGCAATTATTTTGGAAACCGTAGGCGTGTGAATGATGACTGATGCCTGGTTTCCTTTTAAGTAATACCCGGCTTTCATCTTTAATCGAAGTTCGTTGTTTGAAAATACAGCCTCCACTTTATCAGCCAATTCTCCTGTTATTTCCAACTCATTACGGTCACTGGGAACTACTGTTACCCATATTCTATCCGTCACTTCTAAGGTGCTGATCGCGTTGATTTGTTGTTTAATCTGTGCATTGGCGGCCTGTGTCAAAAAGCCGATTGCCATAAAAAATAAAACTACTGTCTTCTTCATATAAAATATTAATCTATCTAGCTAATAACGCAAGTTCCGAGGCATTATACATATTTGCCCCCTTTAAATATTTGTAAATTTTATCTTTTGTTGCTTTGTCGTTCATTTTATAAAGATTATTCATCACATATTCTTTGTCGGACTCCACTTGATCGTGATAGCCCAAATACTTCGGAATGTAATATTGTATACATAATCGGATAAACCGAAGCTCCACATTATTCGGACTGGACTTTATCTCCTTCTCCAATTTGTTCTTACCCGATTTAAAGTAATTCATCTTCTTGAAGGGATTGGAAGTATGCTTCGCCATAAACATATGAAAAGCCGCCGCATATCCGCGCTCCACTGGGGTATTCGCTTCTGACTCTAAAGTTTCCAAATGCCGTTTACAAAGTTCCTCATCCTTAACTCCCTTATTAAAATCCGCTCTAACAACATTCAAATCTAGTTTCTGAGCATAAGCACTCTTCGTCACGAATAGTACAAATGCCATAATACAAACTTTAATCATAATTCTCCCAGTTTATTTAGATAGTAAAATACAAAAAATAAGCCAAGACAATATTTGCGGCGCGTTATTTAACATTTTCATAGGTTTTTTACCAGAAATACCGCGTATTAGTTCGAAGCAACATTAGAATATGTATCAAGAAAAATATTATATTTACACTTAACCCTAACATTTATACATATCCTTATCAAAAACTTAATTATGGAAAATTTCGAACAAAACCCAGAACAGTCTTCCGGCCACTTTGAATCTAGCCCGAGTCCAACATTTGCATTAACCCCTTTAAGTATTGAATACTTGCGGGAGGTAGCAAAATGGGCGAGATTTTTAAGTATACTCGGACTAGTCGGCGTCGGCTTGTCTGTTCTAGCTTATATTTTTCTTGGTGTAACACTCAGTGCGGCACCTTTAGCAATTGACGGTACTAGTTCATCTAGAGGCATGGCGGGAGTTACCGGACTAATGTTTATTCCCGGAGTAATCATTATGCTTATTTACATCCTCCCGATTTGGTGGTTATACCAATTTTCAACCCGATTAGGCGAAGCGATAAACTTCAAAAACAATCAAATCTTAGAAACATCCTTTCAGTTCCTTAAAAAGCACTATAAGTTCATCGGAATTTTCGTAGTCGTGATTTTAGCACTCTATATCCTACTAATTATCGGTGCTGTTATTGCAGCTGTTTCAGGCGCATTGATAAACATGTAAACAAAATATTAAAAAGAGAGC
>DELI01000026.1:39383-104446 GCA_002354335.1 Sphingobacterium sp. UBA2700
GCTCTCTTTTTAATATTTTGCAGTATTTAGTAGTTAGTACTTAGTATTTAGACCTAGGGCGATAAATTTTAGGCATTAGATTTTAGACGTTTGTCTTGAACCAGGACAAACGTTTAAAAGATAAGCAGGATCCTGTCAATCTTTTCATCATTCCTTTCCTGGTTCAAGGCAAAGCATCCTGATCATCCTTTCATCCTTTTTTTCCTGGTTCAAGATAAAGCATCCTGTCAATCCTTAAATCCTTCCTTTTCTGGTTCAAGACAAAGCATCCTGTCAATCCTTTCATCATTCCTTTCCTGGTTCAAGAAAAAGCATCCTGTCAATCCTTAAATCCTTCCTTTCCTGGTTCAAGACAAGCATCCTGTCAATCCTTAAATCCTTCCTTTTCTGGTTCAAGACAAACCACTTCATGCCTGCCCATCATTTCATATTTCATTTCTTCAAAACTAGAAACCATACTCTTATTATCTAATGTATAATCTCTATACCCGCCCTAGGTCTAAATACTAACTACTACATACTAAATACTATTCAAAGCCATATCATAGCCCTTTCTGAGCGGCTATGATATGGCTTTGATTTGGGTATGTATTATGTATTGGGTTTAGTCGGTTATGAACCTTTGGAATGTCTGAACATGAAGTCATAGATCTTTTCTCCATGGAAGAGGCTTTCTACGCTTCCATGCGTGCCACCCGGGATGATGGTTAGCGTAGCGTCGGCATCCTTATCACATTTTTTGATTGCATTGTAAATTTTCTTGGATTCTGATGCGGGGACTGCGCGATCGGCACTACCGTGTTGTATCCAGAGTGGGACCTGCGTTAGGTTGCATGCGTAGCTTAATGTTCCGCCGCCGCAGATTGCGACAGCAGCTGCTATACGGTCAGGATACTTGCCGGCAACATCCATTGTGCCATAACCGCCCATGCTCATTCCGCAAACATAAATACGCTCTTTATCAACAGGGTAATCCTTTTCTACCTTATCTAATACTTCCATTACTTTATCCGGATCCCAGCCATTTGCCGTTTGTGGAGCAACGACAATCGCGTCGAGGTCCTTCCCTCTTTCGATGGCGCGCAATACGCCATAACGCTTAACTCGGGATAAATCGTGACCAGATAAACTACGTCCGTGTAAGAAAATAATAACTGGAACTTTTTCTTTCTTAGCTACCTCTTTAGGCATCCTAACCCAGTAGGAGTATCCGGATTTCTCGTTATAAGCCTTCAACTGAGCAAAGGACGAATAACATAGACAAAACACAAATGTAGTGGCTAATAAGATTGATTTTACGATGTTTTTATTTTCCATAGTTGTTTCTCGGTAGATGAAATTCTATCAGCTTCAAAATGAAATCGATAAAAAACAGCCTCGAAAGTAAAACTTTATCTCCTATCTTCAAAACATAACGTTTGTTAGAAACTGATTTTCAGTAAATTATAATTTACATGACATTTCTATTACAATTCTCATTTTTATTGCTATATTAGATGTACTAAAACGACATATCATGAAGAACAAAATTATCACCCTATGCACCCTTCTCGGGTTGATTGCTGCATTAAGTGCTTTTAATTATCAGCAAGAAGAACCACGCCCTACCAATTTGAAGGTGCTTCCTAAGAATATTTCGCACGAAGAATTAGACAAAACGATGAAATCGTTCAATATGGCACTTGGTGTAAAATGTAATCATTGTCATGCTCCGAAAGCGAATGGCGAAAAGGGTTTAGATTTTGCATCCGATGCTAAGCAAGAGAAGCATATCGCAAGGGAGATGATCAAAATGACCAATAAGATCAACAAGAAATGGTTTAAACATGAATATGATGGGGTAATTCCAAACATCTCTTGTAACACCTGCCATAATGGTAAAACCGACGCATATACCGTTATTCAAGGAAAATAAAACGTATTGAAACCAACACTTCGCATAGAATATTGCCCTAAATGTGGTTGGATGCTCCGAGCTGCTTATATGGCTCAAGAGCTGCTAACCACATTTACAGATGATGTTTATGGCATCACACTTCAGCCTAGCGAAATAAGCGGCCGTTACACAATTTACGTCGATGATGAGCTAATCTTTGACCGAAAGCGCGAAGGCAGATTCCCCGAAATCAAAGAACTTAAACAATTGGTTCGCAATAAGGTAAACCCTGAAAAGTTCTTAGGCCATTCCGACTCCAAATAGGCTTTCCTCGCTACCTCCCCTTCTATACTTTCACATTTATTAACCATCTGCATCCTAAAAATTCGTTAATTTTAGCCATCACCTTTACAAATTACTTTTAGATGCGCATATTACACACTGCAGATTGGCATTTAGGCAAACGACTGGATTTCTATTCGCGATTGGAAGAGCAACGCGAGGTATTAGCGGAGATTTGCGCGATAGCCGACAAGGAAGAAGTTGATTTAGTTATCGTGGCAGGTGATCTTTTCGACACCTTCAACCCGCCTGTAGAAGCAACAGAATTATTATACAAAACTTTAAAGCAGTTATCCAAGAACGGCAAGCGTCCTGTTATTGCTATCGCGGGCAATCATGATTCGCCGGATCGCATCGATTCGCCGGATCCTTTAGCCCGGGAATGCGGTATTTTATTCTTTGGTTATCCAAACCAGGAAACTCGTCCGCTGTCTGTAGAAAATGGGTTTGAGATCATCCGTTCTGACAAAGGATTCGTTGAGATAAAGCTGCCAAAATATTATTATCCAATACGTATTTTAAGCACCGCCTTCGCCAATGAGATTAGGCTGAAGCAGTTCTTGGGTTTTGAAGACAAGGCCGCGCAGTTGCACGAATCTTTAAAACAAAGCTGGACAGATCTGGCTATGCGCTATTGCGACGACTATGGCGTTAATATATTGACAAGCCATCTATATATGCTAAAACGCGGAGGTGAGATTCTCGAAGAACCAGAGGGCGAAAAACCGCTGCGTCTAGGATATGCTGATCTGGTATACTCTGATGCTATCCCTAAGCAGATCCAATATACGGCATTAGGACATTTACATCGATTCCATGAAATCGGGCAAGACACAGCTCCGGTTATTTATCCGAGCAGTCCCCTTTGCTATTCCTTTTCCGAAGCAGGTCAGCAAAAACAAGTGGTTATTGTTGATATCGAGCCGAAAGGAAATGCGCAATATCGAAACGTAGCATTGGAAAAAGGAAAGCCCTTATTCCGTAAGCGATTCGATGATATTGATGAAGCAATTTTTTGGTTGCATGATAACCAAAATGCATTGGTTGAACTGACCTTGGAAAGCGAAACCTATATTTCTGCGATTGATTTAAAGCGGGTACATGAGAGCCACGATGGCATCATCCATATTATCCCTGTTATATCCAAGCAGGCGGACACTGCAACTTGCAGTCAAAGCATTAATCTCGATCAGGATATCAAAGATCTGTTCAAAGATTATTTCAAGTCAAAATATGGGCAAGAACCAAATTCCGAGCTTTTGGATTTATTTGACGAAGTCAGTACAAACACCTTAGAAAAAGAAGATTAAGTATGCTGCCACTATATCTCAGTATTGAAGGGTTATACTCCTATCAAGAAAAGCAAGAAATAGATTTTACTCAACTGACCGAATCGGGCCTTTTTGGCATATTCGGAACCGTAGGATCTGGAAAGTCTTCCATTTTGGAGGCGATAAGCTTCGCTTTGTTTGGCGACACTGAAAGGCTGAACAAAACCGATAAGCGGGCTTATAATATGATGAACTTGAAGTCCAATCAAACACTGATTGTATTTGAGTTTCTCAATTTTGAGAACAAGAAGTATCGTTTCGTTGCACAATGGAAGCGTCGTAAGAATTTTGAAGACACGACGACTATAGAAAGAACAGCCTATGAATGGAAAGATGATAACTGGACTCCCTTAGAATCTGCTGACGGTGCAAAGGTGACCAACCTCTCCTATGCTAATTTCCGGAGAACCATTATTATTCCGCAAGGGCAATTCAAAGAATTCTTAGAGCTTAAAGGTAAAGACCGTTCAGAAATGATGAAAGAGATCTTTTACCTGAACAAGTTTGATTTGGGTCCGAAGGTGGGCATGTTGCAGGCGCAAAACAATCGTAAGCTTGAGAATATGCGCGGTGCGCTGTCTGGCTTCGAGAGCATTTCTGCAGAAGCATTGGCCTTAAAAAAGAAAGAAGTCGAGGAAGCAAAAGAAAGCCTGGAAATCACCAAACAGGGATATCAGGAATTGTTGCAGAAGGTTCAGTCGCTACAAGAATATAAGGACAAACAGAACGAGCTACAATCGAAGGCCAATCAGTATCAGGAGTTATCGAGCAAGAAAGAGAAGGTTAAACAACAAGAGCAGGAACTTAATCGTTATGAGAAGACTTCCAATGCTTTTCGCGAGCCTTTAAATCAAATACAGTCGCTCAATGTTGATCGGGAATCACTTATCCATAAGATTGAAAACTTTCAAGCAAGCAAAGAGCGTCAATCGTATGAAATCGATGTATTAGAGAAGGAAATTCAGGATATACAAAAGGATTATCTGGGCATAAATACGCTTAGAGCAAAAGCAGAGGACTACAAACATCTTT
The DNA here is from genome assembly GCA_002354335.1 of Sphingobacterium sp. UBA2700. GTDB lineage: Bacteria > Bacteroidota > Bacteroidia > Sphingobacteriales > Sphingobacteriaceae > Sphingobacterium. Next base: position 43,965 of record DELI01000026.1, read on the forward strand.
TACAGATTAAGGAGAACGATAAGAAAGAACAGGAGCTGCAGCATCGCATAGCAAAGGGCGAGCCTCTTGTTATCAAGGCGAAGGCGACCGAAGACATTATTACCAATAAGCTCGCTGAGCTAGAGAAACAATTGGAAGTATTGAAGGCTGAGAAGATTGATACGACGCAGCTTATCGATATGGAAAAATGGTATCAGCGTAAGGAAAGCTTGCAGCAACAGGAAAAGCAAATGCAAGAGCAGCTTCAGGCGACTCAAGTTGAAATTGCTGAAGAGCTTTCAATCATCAGTTCAGCAGGATATCTCGAAAGCAATTGGGAGCAAATGTTAAATAATGAGCTTAATTTGATCGAACAACAAATGCTGAAGCAGCGTGATCAAGAAACTCAGTTAAAGGTACAGGCTCGTCTGGCCGGGTTTGCGAGTGATTTGCAACATGGTCAGCCATGCCCGCTTTGTGGCGCATTAGATCATCCACAGCCCATGCATTCCGCTCATGTTCATGAAGAATTAGAAGCAAATGAGCGCCTTAAGAATGAGCTAGAGCAAAGCAAGCGTGAGTTCTTGCAGGTAAAAGATAGATTGACGAAATGCAATGTCGCATTAATTGGTAAAAGAAGTTCTGAAAAGCAATTGTTGGCTTCACTTGAGATGTTGCAGGGCGCGCTAGACTCGCACATATCAACGTTTGGATGGACGGGTTACTCAACGGAAGATAGCAGTGCATTTGAAGCACAAAAGCAGAAGCTTAAAGTAAATGAGGAACAATCTGCCAATCTTGAGCTTCAGATTAAACAGAAGCGTGAAGAGTTACAGGAAACACAGTCAAATATCAGCAAATTTGAAAAAGGATTGGATAGTTTCCGTAACGAGATCGCTGTAGTACAGGGATTGAGCATTCATAGCAAAGGCTTATTGCAGCAAATACAATGGGAAGATTTCAAGGATACTGCTATTGATGAAATCAAGCACGAGAAGCTCAATCTGGATAACCGGATTATTAATATCGAGAGCACATATCTTCAACTGACGCAAAAAATCAACACGTTTAAAACAAAACTGGCGGAGATTGTGGGGCAGTATAATACCTCGAAAGAACAGTTGAGCATCTATAATCAACAGATTAAAGCGCGTCAAGAACAATTAGCAAAACTGTTGAAGGAATTCCAATTTAACGACATCACCGAAGTACAGCAGATTATTCGGCGGTCGATTCCTGTCGAGCAGTACAGACAAGAAATACAGCAGTTTTATATTCGTTTGGAGGTATTAGAATCGCAAATTGCTTCGTTGAACGAGTTTTTGTCGAACAAAGCGTTTACAGAAGAAGAACTAGAGACAACTGCGGATCTTTTTGCGTTGAAGAAGGAGGAATTAGAATTGCAATTGGCTTTAACAGGTGCTCTAGAAAAGGAACTTTCCTTTATTACGGTTGAATTTGGCAAAAAAGAAAAATTGCTTGAAGAGTTTGACAAATTGTCAAACAGAGGAAGCAACCTAAAAACGCTGGAGAATCTCTTTAAAGGAAATGGCTTCGTGAATTATATTTCCAGCATTCACTTGCGTCAAATGTGCGAAATGGCAAACCTTCGTTTCCATCGTTTGACGAGAAATCAATTGAGTTTGATAGTGAATGAAAATAATGAATTTGAAGTCGTAGACTACCTTAATGACGGGCATCGTCGTTCGGTAAAGACGCTTTCTGGTGGTCAGTCTTTCCAAGCTTCCTTATGCCTGGCATTGGCGCTGGCGGAGAATATTCAATCGCTGAATAAAGCGGATCGCAACTTCTTCTTTATCGATGAAGGTTTCGGCACGCAAGATGCCGAGAGTATCAATACGGTATTTGATACTTTACAATATTTACATCAGGAGAACCGTGTAGTGGGTATCATCTCGCATGTCGAGGAATTGAAAGAACGAATTCCTAGCTCAATAACGATTATAAAAGATCATGAAAAAGGAAGTCGCGTATCACATTCGAGCAATTAAAAATTGAATAAATATGAAAGGCCCCGCATCACTGCGGGACCTTCATCAATTAAACATATAACCACTAACTAATATATAACCTTTAAAACTTACTGTTTTAATTATGAACTATACTTTATCTGTTGACTCATTGGTCGTTTCAACAGGTTTAAAGTTGCCTTTTCCACCTTTACGCTGTTCTTTACGCGGCGCCTTGTCAAAACGTTGCTTTCTTTCGGCCAACTTATTTTTATAAATTTCTTTTTGCTCCGGTGTCAATAGATTTTCAAATGCTTGACGATCGGCTTTCATTTCATTCATACGAGCCTGACGCTCTGCTTTGCGAGCTTCAGCTTTCGCTTTCCACTCTTGTGCTTGCGATAAATGGTAAGCATAAACATCTTTCTTTTGCTTATCAGAGAATTTCAACTCCTTATCTAAGCGATCCGTTTTCGCCTGCGCAATTTGCTCTGGCGTTTTATTCATCATATCGCCGTGGCGCTTCATATGCATACGACCGTTGCGTTCTTGACGAACTTCTTTCGTTTTTGGATCTTTATTTTCAACTTCTGTATTTGTACTTTGTGCGTAAGTAAGACCTGTTAATCCAGCCATAAATACTGCCATGCTTAATAACTTTTTCATAGGAACGATACTTTATTTGTTCAACTTATATTCTTTTGATATTCTTTATACTCAATAGTTTAATCGACAATTGTTAAAAGCTGTTAAAATAAATCTGCTACCTGCAGGTATAACTTTTTATTGTCTTTGTATGGATAAGAGTGAAAAATGGGTGCTAGAGTTTAAAGGCGAAGTCGTTAAAAAGTGTTAAGAACAAAATAGTATCCCTGTAAAGAATTTGTCATGGTAAAAATTAGAAAAGCAATACGTAAAATATTCATTCTTCTAAAATAACTGTCACCGATTAACTACATTAGCATAAATGTACAATCAGAAGGAATTTAGTAACTGATATCTTTGCCCAACAAAATTAAAACGGTATTCCCGAGTTTTGGTCTATCTTTTTATGTAGCTCGATTAAGTAGTTAAAAAATGGATTCAACAAAATAAATGTTGGCAGAAAATATTTCAATTTTAGAATGGATAAAAAACGTTTCCTTATAAATCTAATTTCTAATTTCTTGAGTGCGCTTTCGGGCGTTGGAATAACGTTTTTCCTAACTCCATATATTGTCTCCGCCTTGGGAAAAGAGTCATATGGTTTTTTCTCTTTATCCAATAACTTTATCATGTATGCAGGAATCTTGACTACGGCATTAAACTCCATGTCGGCAAGATTCATTACCATCAGTCTTGAGCAAAAAGACTTAAAACAGGTCAATGTATATTTCAACTCGGTTTTGGTTGGAAACTTTTTGATTTCAATATTCTTCTTTATTGTTGGCGGTTTATGTTGCCTCTTTCTGGATAGGATACTTGACATCCCTATTCCGCTAGTAACCGATGTAAAACTGCTTTTTGCCTTTATGTTCATCGGTTTGATAACAAATATTTCGACAACCGCATTCTCTGCATTAGCATTTGCAGTGAACAGATTAGATAAACTCGCAATTAACAACATCATCATCAATATGATTCGGCTCGCTGGAATCATCGCGTTGTTTTATTTTTTCGTGCCAAAAATATATTTTTTAGGGGTCGTAACTGTCTTTACTTCCTTTTATTTCGGATTTGCCAATTATCGTTTTTCCAAGAAAATTATGCCGGAAGTACGAATAAACTTCAAGGATTTCTCTACTGCGGCTTTAGTAGTCATGTTATCTTCTGGCGTTTGGAATTCGGTTGGCGCACTTTCTAACGTTGTCAACTCACAGATCGATTTGTTAATTGCAAATAAACTCTTCGATGCTTCGGCGATGGGTTTATTATCGCTGACTAAATTAGCTCCTAATGCATTACAATTGCTATTGGGGATTATTGTTCCGGTCTTTCTGCCCGAAATGATTAAAGCGTATGCTAAGAATGAAAAGGAAAAATTGCTCGACATCCTAAACTTTTCTTTTAAGCTTATTTTTCTGATCCTGATGATCCCTATGGCCATATTTTATATTTATGGAACAGAGTTTTATCAACTTTGGCTACCCGATCAAGACTTTAAAGCGCTGTATATTATTTCCATTCTTACCTTAACGCCATTGATTGTACACGGATCCATTGAAACAGTATATCATGTATTCGTTGTAACGAACAAGCTTAAGTTACTTTCCATCTGGGGGATTTTTATTTCTATTTTAAATTTTACTACTGTGATTGTCCTCTATAAAAATACAGATTTGGGCATCTATTCTATTCCGACTGCCGGATTTATCGTGGGGCTATTCAACAATTTAACATTTAGTCCAATCTATGCTTCAAAGTGTTTAAATTTAAAATATAGTTTCTTCTACAAGAAACTGTTAATTGGGCTTTTAGGATTTTTAATATTACTTGCCATTTCATATGGATGGAAGGCATTACATTTATTAGAAATAGACTCTTGGTTCCGCTTTTTGTTAAATGCTATCCTCTTAGGTATGATTCTTTTAGCTGCCTCTATCGGCCTCCGCTTTGACAAAGCGACGCGTAATAAAGCTTATAACTTAGTGAAATCGAAATTTAATATCGCTGACAAGCAATAAATGTGATAATATCGTGAGGAAAATAAGTGTTATTGTACCGGTTTACAATGTTGAATTATTTTTAGACGCATGTCTTAAATCAATAGTTTCTCAGTCCTATAGAAACCTTGAAATCATCCTAGTTAACGACGGATCAACAGACACTTCCCTATTCATTTGTCAAAAATATAAAGAGATTGATGATAGAATAAAAATAATCAGCAAAGAAAACGGAGGATTGTCGAGTGCTAGAAATTTCGGTTTAGACTTTGTGACTGGAGATTATGTCGCATTTATCGATAGCGACGACATTCTACATCCCCAATTCTTTGAATATTTGGCAGCTAACATTGGGGAAGCCGACTATATTTTTTGCTTATTTAAGAAGTTTGAGGATGGCACTAATCCTGAGATGCAAATTGATGATTCTAAATTCGAGATTCAAGAGATTAGTAGGAAAGAGATGCTGACAAATCTAAATACTTTCCATTATCCGCATAGCATCATAGCATGTAATAAATTATACAAAGCCCATATTTGGTCTAACCTGCGTTTTCCAAACGGCAAAATACATGAAGATGAATTTGTCATCCATGAAGTTTTGCACAGGTGCAAAAGCATTAAGTTCCTTAACCTGGAGCTTTACTATTACCGACAAAGAAACTTTAGCATTACTTCAGGGGCAAAGTCAGAGAAAGCATTCTTAGACAGCCTGGAAGCACTACAAAATCGTCTTCAATACTTCAAAAAGGAAGGTTTTAAAAGTGCGTACGACAAGCTTCAGGGAAAAATAATGTTCCTCACTACAGAAAAATACGTATCGCCAAACAATCCAGCGTGGCGCGCTATAAGCTTTTCCGACATTCTAACAAACAAAACAATAGAACCTAAACTTCGATTGTTACTTTTAATTCGAAAAATCAGTGAAAACTGGTACTTAAATATCCAGAATCGAAAAAATAAATAAGCTCGCTAATGATTTTACCTCTAAACGGCTTTTAAAACTTGCACTTCAACAAAAAAAATAGCCGCCCGTGATAAACAGGCGGCTATTCTATATAAACTTAATCTTTCGATTAGATCATCTCAACACTGCGTTTAACGAAAGCGGTTAAGTCTGCTCCTGTCAATAAACCTCTTGACAATAATGCTAAATCAAAAGCCTGTTTCGCTAACTTTTCGCCGTCCTCTTCTGAGGATTCAACGATACGTTTTACGAGTGGGTGGTTTCCATTAACAGTAACTTTATAGTTATCCGGTAGATTACCATAGAATCCCATACCACCGCCTGTTTTTGCCATATCTTTCATTCGACGCATAAACTCGTCCAAGGTGACAGACACTGGAAGATCATTTTCATTTAAAGCATCCACTTCTACCTTCATATCAGCTCTAGAGATCGCTTTTTCGAAGGTCTCACTAACCTTCTTACTTTGCTCTTCTGAAAGACTTAACTCAATCTTCTCGTCTTTTTCAATCAACTTATCGATGATATCGGCATCCACACGTTTTAGTTGTACCTTCTCCCCTCCTTTTTGCTCAAGGAATCCTGCAAAATGTGTATCTAGTGGTCCATCCAGATTTAATACATCATATCCTTTTGCCAAGGCTGGAGCAATGAAACCATCTTGCTGTGCTTTATCATTGGTATAGAGATAAACGATATTTCCGTTTTTGTCAACTTGGATATCCTTTACTTTCTCATAGAATTCTTTGATCGTGTAAGAAGCAGCCTGTGTATCCTGTAATAAACAAAAATCAATAGCCTTCTCTGCGAACTTCTCATCGCTCAACATACCGTATTTAATGAACAAACCGATGTCGTTCCATTTTTCTTCGAAGCCTTTGCGATCAGATTTAAAGATCTCTTGAAGCTTGTCGGCAACTTTCTTAGTAATGTAGTTATTAATTTTCTTCACATTGCTATCCGCCTGTAGGAACGAGCGCGATACGTTCAATGGAATATCCGGAGAGTCAATGACTCCGTGTAATAGCATTAAGAACTCTGGAACGATATCTTTTACCTCGTCGGTAATAAACACCTGTCTTGAGTATAACTTGATCTTATTGCGTTGGATCTCTAAGTCGTTCTTAATCTTAGGGAAGTATAAGATACCGGTCAAGTTGAACGGATAATCAACATTTAAGTGAATCCAGAACAATGGCTCGTCCATTGCATATGGATATAACTCACGATAGAAATCTAAATAGTCCTGATCAGTTAGCTCCGATGGCGATTTCGTCCAAGCAGGATTGGTATTATTGATGATATTGTCGACTTCAACCGTCTTATATTTTGGTTTTCCTTCTTCGTCTTCACCGTCGGGTTCTTGAGTAGACTTCGTACCGAAACGAATTGGAATCGGTAGAAACTTGGCGTATTTATCTAAGATCTCCTGGATTCTTGATTTATTTAAGAACTCGGTAGAATCCTCGTTGATATGAAGGATAACATCCGTTCCTCGGGTAGTTCTGCTACCAGTTGAAATCTCATATGTTGTACTACCATCACAAGTCCAGTGTGCCGGTTCAGCACCTTCCTGGTAAGACAACGATTCAATCTCCACGCGGTCTGCAACCATAAATGCAGAGTAGAATCCTAATCCAAAGCGACCAATGATCTCATTTGCATCATTCGCCTCCTTAAATTTCTCCATAAATTCCGTTGCTCCCGAAAAAGCAATCTGGTTAATATACTTTTTAATCTCCTCGGCAGTCATCCCGATACCATGGTCTGAGATTGTAATCGTTTTTGCTGCTTCGTCAAACTTCACATCGACTGTTAAATCCCCTACCTCGCCAGCAAACTGACCTAAGGAACCTAAGCGTTTAATTTTTTGAGATGCATCAACTGCATTTGATACCAACTCACGTAAAAAGATCTCATTGTCCGAGTATAAAAACTTCTTGATTACCGGAAAAATATTCTCGGTATGGATGGAAATTGTACCTTTTTCTTCTTGCATATGCTATATATGATTTATCGTTTTTTATTAAAAAATATTCTCCGTTAGTACACATCAATAGGCATTCCATTGTATTTTTTAAGTCATTTTGACAGCTAAAACTGCAATTATTACATAAAACCCTAAATTTGCGTGTAAACAAGACTGAAGAGCATGCTTTTTAAGAAACCCGACTTTTTAAAATCTCCTATTGAACGCTATAGACAATCCATCGAGGAACGAATGCAGTCAAAAGCTCAGATTTACCGGGAAAAGAGTGCACAAAAAAAGTTGCCTTTTGTTTACACTTTCGCCTTTCCTCAGCCCGAAGAACGATTGATAACCGCATTTTCCTATGGCGTCTCCTTCGCAAGCCATCCCGAGCGATTACAGCAAGTGGAACTGTGCTTACAGGTTGTATCGAATGAAATGAACTGGGTTCATATTGTTGGATATCTAGCAAATCAACTAAGGACGGATTGCCCTTTCAGAAAAGGAGAAATAATTAAGATTGGACAGCAGATAAGCCCAGATTCTGAGATGGACGCCTTTATTGTCGCAGAAGTTCAGTTTCTGAACGACACTAGTCTGATCTACGACAGCAAAAAGTCCAAAGGCATTCAGTTGGTTCAGTTAATCCCGATCTATCAATCCGAGATTGTAAGTATTCAAAAGATGGGATTAGACCGCTTTTTACAAGCCATCAAAACTAGTTATCAACTAGTTGATAGAAAAGCTATTTAATTTTTTTTTCATTTCATTGTAGCGTAATGATTGACGCTTCCGTATTGTTGTTGAACGTTCAAAAAAATGATTGACAGGAGAATAATATGAAAAACATGAAAAAGACGCATTTTTTAATCGTGATAGTGTTAGCCATCTTTACAATGAGCAGTTGTTTGAAAGATGATGCACAACCAACGCCACAGGCAATAGTAACCTTATTGAACTCATACCCAGACGCATCAGATGTCTATTACCAAATGGACGGTCGTATAATCAATAATGTGAGTTTTCCATATAAGACTTATACGTCATTTCGCGCCTTCCCCGGAAGCAAGCGATTGGAAGTGATGAGCCGTTTGGAAAATAAGATGTTGATTGATACCACAATGAACTACGCAGATTCTACCTTCTATACAGGTTTTGTATATGGTGCGGTAGGAAAACCAAAGTTCATCAGAACAACTGATTCGCCAGTTGAAAACTTAGGCGAAAAAGCAGCAGCACGCTTTGTTCAACTTGGAAATGGCGTAGCAAAAGTTACATTCCAAATTGGAGATCAAGAGGTAGCAGCATTTAAAGATCGCGTACAGGAAAATAAAAACACGGTGTCAGAAGCACAGATATTCCGCCCAATCAATACAGGGACTTTTAAAGTTACTGCAAAAGACGAGCAAGGAAACATTGTTGCAGAGCGAGAAGACATCGTTTTCAAAAAAGGTTTATATTATACCTTTGCCCTGATGGGAACAAAAGGAGACTCGGAAAAACCACTTTATATAGGGTATTTACCGGCAGAATAAGGCAGCTTTACAATACATCCATAATTTGGAAGGCCCATATTTTATGGGCTTTTCTTATTTTTACGCTATTGTAAACAAAAAACATGAACCTATCTAAACCACAAGTCGACGAGTCCTTTCGCGTGTTGCATAAAAAAGCACATGAATTTGTCACCGATCAGCATGAGATCCTAACGGAGGACTTCTCTTTCGGTGCTTATGATCACTACAGCTTAGATGCTGACGAATCCAACATTATTTTTATCAAAGATGGCGTTGAAGTACTGAAAGTTGCATATCAAGCAGTGGGTACATTGTACGAGGAAAGTGGATTGTGGACCTGGCGTTGGGATAATCCGGAAATAGCACCCTCCGAGAGAGAGGAACTTGAGGTTATTAAAAACTACGGTGACTTTTTCAATTACGGCATGCTGACCCAAGCACAATGGCCAGCATCCGAGGCCGATGCCTGGGCGGTTACCGCAATCGCCGCTTATCTTCGCGGAGGCAAAGGTATTTTCAAGATACAGATTGATGGCTCGCCACATTTTGTTTATTTTGAAAAAATCCTGACCACTTAGGAATCAGGAATATGCGATACTTTCAACAATGAGCGAAATTCACTATTTTCGCAGGATATTTTTTTATACGGAAAACACTTTAGATGCAGTTAACGAAGTTAGAAATCAAAGGATTTAAGAGTTTTGGTGACAAGGTTGTAATCAACTTCAATGAAGGCGTAACGGCCATTGTAGGGCCAAATGGATGTGGCAAATCTAATGTTGTTGATGCCATACGTTGGGTGTTAGGTGAACAAAGTACGCGTACATTGCGTTCCGAGAAGATGGAGAATATTATCTTCAATGGCACCAAGAACCGTAAGGCTGCGAATCTTGCCGAAGTATCTTTAACCTTCGACAATACTAAAAGTATTTTGCCGACGGAATTTACGACGGTAACCATTACAAGAAAACTTTTCCGCACCGGAGAAAGTGAATATCGCTTAAACGATGTCAAATGTCGTTTGAAAGATATTACCGATCTATTCCTTGATACCGGTGTTGGTGCTGACACCTACTCGATTATCGAATTGAAGATGATTGATGAAATCATCGCTAATAAAGATAATTCCCGCCGAAACCTTTTCGAAGAAGCTTCGGGTATATCAAAATATAAAGTTCGTAAAAAACAGACCTTAGCCAAGCTTAAGGATACAGAAGCTGACCTCTCACGTGTCGATGACTTGATGTTCGAAATTAATAAGAACCTGAAGTCTTTAGAAAACCAAGCAAAGAAAGCTGACAAGTACTTTACGCTTAAAGAAGAATATCGCGAAGCAAGTATCGGATTGGCCTACTATCGTTTGGAGAACTTCCACACTGATCTAGAGCGCATCCAAGAGCAAGAAAACCAACAGAAGGAGCAGCTACAGGAAACTGTCGCACAGATTGCGTCCAAAGAAACGGTTTTACAGACCCAGAAGAACGACATCCTTGCCAAAGAGAAAAATCTAGCAACACAGCAAAAGGTTACTCACGAGTATACCAACAAGATCCGCGCATTAGAATCAGATGAAAAGCTGAAGAATGCCAAGATGATCCATCTGCAAGAAAAGGAAACTCGTTTAAATAATGATATTGCAACTGATAAGCAACAGCTAACTCAAATAGAATATAGCGTAAAACGCTTGAACGAGGAGTTATTCGAAGAGCAGAACAAGCTCGATGACATCAAGCAAGACCTGGAAAACAATAAACTCGAGGTCGAAGAACTTCGCGGACAACAACAATCTGCGAAAGGAAAACTTGACAGTTTTACGAAGGACAACGCGGAACTTCAGAACAACATATACCGTTTAGAAAAAGATATTGCCGTTTTAGGTATCCAAAAAGATGCCTTAGAGCAAGAATCCCTACGTACGGCTAATGACGCAATCGCAAAAGAGGCGGAACTCAATCAATTCAGTCTTGTGGTTGCCGAATTGGAAGAACGTGTCAATATCCAACAAGAGCAGTTTGACGCAGCGCTTCATACAGAAGAGCAATTGCAGCAACAAATTGAAGAAACGGAAGATAATATCCGTCAATTTACCAGCGAACTCAATAGAGAGTCTCGCGTTGTCGATGCCAAACAAAACGAATACAACCTAACGAAATCCCTTGTCGATAATCTCGAAGGGTTTCCTGAGTCCATTCGCTTCTTACGAAAGAATGCCGGCTGGAAAAAGCAATATCCTCTATTTTCGGATATCCTCTTCTGTAAGGAAGACTACCGTGTGGCTATCGAGAACTTCCTCGAACCGATTATGAACCACTATGTGGTGGACCTGAAAGAGGATGCTGTAAAAGCAATCAACCTCCTAAGTGACTCATCACGCGGACGAGCTAATTTCTTTATCCTAGAAGCCGTAAAACAGCTTCCTGCGGCAGAAGAGATTAACAATAATGACAGTCGCTTAATATCTGCAATGGATGTCATATCGGTTGATGAAAAGTTTAAGACCCTATGTACTATCCTGCTTGACGGCGTTTATCTTCTTAAATCAGAAGATGACATCAGTCTGGAATCCGATTTACCGACAGACAATATCACCACTCTTCATAAAGATGGTAAGTTCTCCAAAACCAAGCTAGGCCTTTCTGGAGGTTCCGTAGGATTATTCGAAGGTAAGCGTATCGGACGTGCGAAGAATTTAGAAATCCTTGCCAAGGAGATCAAAACGCTAAATCAGCGTATTCTGGAGTTACAAGAAAACCTGCGTGTAGAAAACGAGAAACTTATCCGCTTGAAAGGAGGTTCTCAACGTGTCTTTATCGAAGAACAACGTGTGCAACTAAACCGCCTGACAAATGAGCTGGTATCTGTCAAAACGAAACAGGAACAATACCAAACGTTCATCAATAACAGCCAGAATAGAAAACAGGACATTGAAACCAAGATCGCATCTATCCTTGTCGAGCTTGAGAAAGCAGAACCTGAACTGCAGGATTTCAAATTGAAGGCTTCAACTAATCAAGACGAATTAGTACTCCTACAACAACAATACCAAGACATTTCTGAAATCCTGTCGGAGAGATCAGCGATTTTTAACAATGCCAATATCAAATTCCATCAGCAGCAAAGTAAAGTTTCTACGCTACTGAAAGACTTAGAATACCGTGAGCATCAAAAGGACAGCTTGCTTGAACGTATTGAAAAGAACAGTCAAGAATTCGATCAAGTAAAGAAAGAGATTATAGAATCTGTCAACACGGGCACAAAGGACGAGATTGATCTGGCTGCGATGTATGAGCAAAAGGAACTGTATGAGAAAGGTCTGAAGGAAATTGAAGATGATTTCTATGCGAGTCGCCAAGAGATCAATGATCTGGAGGAAAGTATCGGACAGCTGCGCCGCAACAAAGACATTTCCGACACCATCATCAACGAGTATAAAGACAAGAAAACGTCACTTCAAATCGAGCTAAATGCGCTTAAAGAGCGTCTATCTGTAGAGTTCAATATCGAGTTACAAGATTTATTGGAACAGGAAGTTCCGGAAGATCGTCTTCCATTTGAAGAGCTGCATACTAAATGTAATAAACTGAAAAAGCAACTGGACGATTACGGTACGATCAATCCAATGGCAAAAGAAGCCTATGATGAGATGTTCGAACGACATGGCTTTATCGACAAGGAGAAAACCGACCTCATGGATGCTAAAGCATCCTTACTGAGCACGATCTCAGAGATCGACCAATCTGCAAACGATAAATTCATGTACGCATTTACGACTGTGCGCGAAAACTTCGTGAAAGTATTCCGTTCGCTATTTAATGAGGAAGACTCCTGTGATATCGTATTAAGCGATCCTAACAACCCATTAGAGTCTGATATTGATATTATCGCAAGACCGAAAGGAAAACGCCCATTGTCGATTAATCAGCTCTCCGGTGGTGAAAAAACACTGACCTCCACTGCCCTATTGTTTTCGCTTTACCTTTTGAAGCCAGCACCGTTCTGTATCTTCGATGAGGTAGACGCTCCGTTAGATGATACTAACATTGATAAATTCAATAATATCATCCGCGAATTCTCCAACCAATCGCAGTTTATTGTGGTATCTCACAACAAACGCACGATCGCAAGCACCGATATCATCTACGGTGTAACCATGGTTGAGCAAGGTGTTTCCAGAGTAGTAGCAGTGGATTTGAGGGATGTAGCTTAATATAGATTTTAGATATAAGATTTGAGATATTAGAGCATGGCTTTCAATGTAAAATATTAGAACATGCCTTTCGATGTAGAAACGGAAAAATAGTCTTGAACCAGGAAAGGAAGGATATAAAGATGAGCAGGATCCTGCATATCTTAATATCCTTCCTTTCCTGGTTCAAGACAACACGCCCAATCTTGCTAATCCCTAAATCCTTCCTTTCTTGTTTCAAGACAACAAGCCCGATCTTGCTAATCCCTATATCCTTCCTTTCTTTGTTCAAGACAACACGCCCGATCTTACTAATCCCTAAATCCTTCCTTTCTTGGTTCAAGACAATACGCCCGATCTTGCTTATCCCTAAATCCTTCCTTTCTTGGTTCAAAGACAAAAAAGCTGTCAATCCTTTCATCCTTCCGTTCCTTGATTCAAAAACTACCGCCATACTCTAATGTCTAATATCTCACCTCTAATATCTAATCTCACTTTTTCCTATTCAGCCAGCCTGTAGAGTTAAAATAATAGTAACCATTCAATCCCAATAAAATTAACAGACAGAGTACACCGATTATCTTATGGATAACCTCATTTCCGAGAAAAAAATAGATTGATGTCAACAGTGCGAAGACAGAGATCAGCAGCAGTTGTATCTTATTGTAACTCATAACAAATAATTGGTTTTACGAATTAAATATAACCAATACCCTATACAAAAACAAAGAGGCGGTCTCTCAACCGCCTCTCTCGTAAATAAAGCCTAATTTACTTACAATCTCTTTACTCTAATATTTCGGAAGAATACCTCAGTGCCATGGCCTAAGAAGCCGATGTGTCCTGATTTATTTTCCAACCCTGGATGGCTCTTCTTATCGGCAGTACCATTTTTAGTTGCCTCCTTCAGGTCGCCATCAACAATGACTTTACCATTCACAGTAACCTTAATTTTGTTGCCTTGAATACGGATTTCTTCGGTATTCCATTCGCCAACAGGTTTCAAAGCACCACGTTTCGCAGCAATAATGCCGTAAACAGATCCATGATATTGGTATTCTTTCAAGTCTTTGTAAACCTCAGCGCCGTCATCCAGCACTTGGATTTCCATACCGGCATAAGCAGCATCACCATCGATCGGCGTGCGGATACCAATACCGTTATTAGCTCCAGGTGTTAATTTAAACTCAAAGCGGTAAACAAAGTCACCATATTGATCTTTCGTATAGATGTTCTTGCCGAACTTCGCAACCGGATTCGATCGGATATATCCTTCTTTCGTAATTTCGTACGCAGCAGAGCTTGTCCATTTATCCATGTTTGTTCCGTCGAACAACATTTCGAAACCTTCCTTCTTTTCCGCATCGCTCAATTTATATACTTCCAAACGAGGAATTTCTTTCACGTAGATATCGCGATACCATACGCGTGATCCATGCGCTTGCAACTCAATTTGCTCGGTTGGGAAAATTGATTGATTGCGATCCCAGTAGTTTTCTAACGTAACGTTATCCACCACCAACTCGCCATTCAACCAAACAGAAACTTTCTCTCCTACCATTTTGATCTTGAAGGTATTCCATTCGCCTAAAGCATTATCCGCAACTTTCAACGGATCCTTTGGATTCTTTGTATTGTTGTATAAACCGCCAGAACCAACTTGAGCACCTACGTTTGTACGAGAGATATCCCAAATCTGAACCTGTGGAGTTCCTCTCAAGTAAACACCTGCATCAGGCTCTTTACCCTGAGGATCTAATTTCCAGTCTACTAACATCTCGAAATCGCCGTATTGTTTTACAGTCGCGATGTTATCACCATGTCCGCTGAACACTAAATCACCATCGATGGCTTTCCAGTTCTCACGCATCTTCTGATCAGCAACAGCTTGCTTTTTCTCCAACTCCGCTTTCGACATTGCCGCGCGTTTAATTGGGTTCTCCACTAAGCCTTTCCATCCTGTAAGGTCCTTACCGTTAAAGATCGAAACATAGCCTTGCTCTGCTGGCATTTCGGATAGATGGCGAACGATTGCTTCTCTTAAATACGAACTCTCGCTACCCGAAAGATTATCTGCTGCTTGTTGTAAAATGCCACGAACGTCAGAACCAACATATTCTTTATTATCCATCGCAATGTTCATCGCCACGTTAGAAGCCGTTCCTTTCAATTCAGGATCGTTCATATAACGACTAGCGAACATCATCGCTTGGTAAGTATTGGTAGCTTGCATGCTGCTCAAAGCAGACTGCTTTTGTTTTGCAGTTTGCGCTAATGCAAATGCATCACGTAAAGTCAATGTCTTTTGCTCAGCGGATTGTTTGCTTGCATTCAATTGCTTGATCAATCCAGTAAAAATCGTATTGAATAAGGCAGGGTCTTTTTCTGTTCTCGCCAATTTGATCAAGGCCGGAAGTGCCTCTTCATTATTCCATTTTGATAATGCATCAATCGATGCAGTTTTCAAGCCTGGATTATTCACGTAGTTTTCTACAGCTTTCAACGCGTCAGCACCACCCACTCCCGCGAAAATCGGGAAGTATTTCGCTGCCGAAGGCGCCGAAGAACGAGAAATATTCGCCGCTAAACGTTGAATCTTTGCATCCTTATCCGCACTTGCTTGCAAAGCCAAGATAGCCGCTTGCTGTGCGCTCACTAAGTCCTCTCCTTCTGCATCGTTTACCAAAGCGATTACCGATTCGAAATCCGAATTGTTGACCACATTTGGCAATGCTTTGAACGCTGCCGCGCGAACTGCTTTATCGCTAGACTTTGTTAATGGCAATACCACAGAAGCAGAATTCAAATTCATGCGTTGTGCTAAAACTTCCAATAGAAGCAATTGCGTCTTCTTGTCAGCACTTGGAAGCGCAGCATTCACTAAATCAATAGTCCCTGCATCTTTTGCTGACAACAGCATCGTTTTAATGGTCTTCAACTCATTCTTAGACGCACTCGGGATTTGTTTGATTAGGAATGGAACGTTTGAACCTTTTGATAAAACAGAAAGTGCATGGTAAGCTGCGATTTTTGCTTCCTCGTCTTTCAGCTTCGGAAAGCCTTTTTCAATCAAGCCTACAGAACCCGCTGCATCCTTTGTCGCCAAAAAGTTCAACACACTTTCCTGTGCATCTCCATCTAGCTTACGCATCGAACTAGCCAACTTTAACAGGTCAGAAGCAGAGGAATTATCGGCTAATAAACCTAGGGCAACATTGCGCAATACTTTATCGTCACTGGAAGCAAGCTTCAATAATTCTTTTCTCTGTTTTTGAGGGTCTATATCGGTCAACACTTCTAACGCGCCAACCTGAACCGCTGAGCCCTTCGCTTTAGCCGCATTATTGAATAAGGTAGTCGCGAACTTGCTCGCTGCCGCCTCATCCTTCTTCGCCAATTGCTTCGCGTAGTCAATCGCTAAGCTCGAAGCATTCGTTTTATCGTATTGGTAGTTCAATGCTTTTGCCTTATCCAAAAATAATGCTGAAGATTGTGCACCACCGATTTTACTCAAGGCCGTTAAACCGTTCCATTGGAAATTCTCCGATGGATATTTACCGATCAATTCGATGATCTTTGCTTCTGCTTCATTAGATTTTAGATCGCCTAAAGCAGCGATAATCGCTGTAGCTGTTTTTTCTGTAGCAGATGATGCTAATGCTGTATTCAACGCTGCCGCAGCCTCTGGCGTACGGATCGCATTTAAAACGCGTGCCGCTTTCTCGGCCAAATACTCGTCAGAAAGATATGGAGCTACTTTAGCAATCGCATCATTCTTCGCACAGAACTTTAATAATTCTAAGACATAGCCTTTGTTATTGGCGTCTTGCAGATTATCAAGTGCCGATAACAATCCCTGTACATAGGTAGCACGTTGATTTTCAAATCCTGGCTGCATCACATAGAATGCGTAAGAATTGGTCGCGTATTCAATCGGAGCGTTATTGCCACCCTGTGGTTTTAAACCTAATAATAATTTGGAAACGTCCTCAGACGTGAATCCCTCAAGTTCTTTCATCGCTGAAATAAACTTAGACTGCTCCTCGGCAGGCTGTTGAGCTAAAACATCGGCAATCTTTGTTGCTGATGTTCTATTTGCAGGTTGTTGCGCATAAGCAGCAACTTGTATAAATAGTAAAGCGGTTATCGTATTAAATACTTTCTTCATGATTTTTCTAGGGAATTAAAATGTCCAAGGACCTCTCATTGGTTGATTGATTAATCTGTTTGCTGCATCGTCGTTCACAAATTCTTGCTTTTCCGAATCGAATTTCAAGTTTCTGTTCAAACGCAATGCCGCAAGACCTAAGTTCACTAGCGTACATGAGTAATAACCATTTTGCTCGTTCAAAGCAAATTTCTGACGCGTACGAACCGCTTCAACAAAATCGGTAACCTGTGGAGCAGGCTCAGGATACTGCGCTAATTTGCGCTCCAAATCTGGAATATCCGACACAAACCCACGGAATAACTTACCGTTCGGTCCTTCGATATAAGCCTTACCCACCTCTGTACCGGCACCATCTAAGATAATCTGGCAACCGTCCGCATAGGTATAGGTAATTTTACGCCAAGTACCAACAGCATCCGAATGCTGTTGCGGAGCATCAACCTCGATAGAAACCGGACTTTCCTGGTCTTTGCCTAAGAAATATTGTACAGGATCTAGATAATGCTGCCCCATATCGCCAAGACCACCACCATCATAATCCCAATAACCTCTAAAGGTCAAGTGCGTGCGGTGTGCACTATACGGTTTATACGGTGCAGGACCTAACCACATCTCGTAGTCTAACTCTTTAGGCACCTGTTGTACAGGCAAGTTCTCCTTGCCAACCCAGTAGAACTTCCAATCAAAACCAGTATGCTTAGAAATCGTCACTTTCAGCGGCCATCCCAACATCCCTGTATCCACTAATTTTTTGATCTTCTTCACCGGAACATTCATTCCATAGAAGTTCGCATCAAAACGGAACCAGGTATTCAACCTAAAAATATTACCATGCTGTGCAACAGCCTCTTTTACTTTTTTACCTTCACCGATTGTTCTGGTCATTGGCTTCTCACACCAGATATCCTTTCCAGAACGCGCAGCTTCAACAGCCATCAATCCATGCCAGTGCGGTGGTGTAGCAATATGTACAATATCCACCTCCGGATTGTTGATCAAATCTCTGAAATCATGGTGTTCTTTTACACCGCCCCCAAGAGCCTTCTGCGCTATAGCTAAATGGCGTGTATCCACATCACAAATAGCAACGGTCTTAGTACCCGCATAATTGAAGTGTCCACGCCCCATTGATCCAACACCAATAACACCCTTTGTTAAATGGTCACTAGGGGCTAAATATCCTTTTCCAAGCACAAATCTCGGTACGATGGTGAAAGCAGCTGCCCCGATCAACGATTTCTTGATAAAATCGCGTCTAGAAGAATTATTGTTTTCTTTCATAATGTTTATGGTTCCATAGCTTAAATCACTATTTCCCTAAAAAAGACAAGTGTATTAGGTAGATTTATCATTTAGGTTAATAGCCATCCAATCATAAAAACTTTATAAATAGATTAAGTTACAAGATTATAAAAACTTTTCAGTTTTGACTTATTCAAACATGCCAAAACAATATTATTTTAGGACATGTCAAGGTTGATGAAAACAAATTTAATAAAACAATCGGTTGCGTAAATAAAATATTACGAACAAATAAACCAATTCATTAAACATTTGATAACCTAAGCTTCAGACCTTCAATAAATCAATCTTTTTCTATTCCCTATTCATTCCCAAATCAAAGCCCTTCTGGAGCGGGTTTGATTGGGTTATGAAAGGGCTTTGAATTGGGTTAGTAAGGGTTATGAGTGGATTTATGTAGGTTATATTTGGTAAGGAGCCCTGTATTTCATTTTGAAAATGCTTACATTTAGATAAAAATCAATCTCATGCAATTCGAAACTGCAAGAAAGAACCAACTTGAAAAGATAAAACAGACAGCATTATGGGATCTCGTCATCATTGGCGGTGGAGCAACCGGACTTGGTACGGCAGTTGATGCGGCAAGTCGCGGCTTCAAGGTTCTCCTAATCGAGAAATATGACTTCGCTAAGGGGACTTCCAGCAAGAGTACAAAGCTGGTCCACGGTGGCGTCCGTTATCTGGCGAACGGCGATATCAAACTCGTTATCGGTGCCCTAAAAGAAAGAGGCCTTATTTTTAAGAATGCGCCCCATGTTTCTTCGGCACAATCCTTTGTTATTCCACTCTATTCCACATTCGATAAACTAAAATATCTGGTTGGCTTGAAACTATACGATTGGTTAGCGGGAAGTTTACGAATCGGCAAATCAGTTTTGCTATCTAAAAAAGAAGTTGTCGAAAAACTGCCTCATATCAACCAAGATGGTTTGACAGGAGGAATTCTATATTACGATGGTCAATTTGATGATGCGCGTTTGGCAGTCAATTTAGCGCAAACCGCAATTAACCATGGTGCAACGGTGCTGAACTACATGGACGCCGTTGGAATCGATAAAGATCAACATGGTAAAGTATCTGGCGTTACCTTTATCGACACAGAAGATGGAACGACCTATAAAGCTGTTTCTAAAACAGTTATCAACGCCACTGGAATTTTCGTAGACGATATTTTAAAGCTCGATTCTGCGACGCATAAGAATTTGGTTCGCCCTAGTCAGGGCTCGCATATTGTGATTGACAGGAAGTTTCTAGATGGCTATGACGCGCTGATGATTCCGGAAACAAGTGATGGACGGGTGCTCTTTGGGGTGCCTTGGCATGATAAGGTGCTTTTAGGCACGACGGATATTCCTATCAAC
Source organism: Sphingobacterium sp. UBA2700 (assembly GCA_002354335.1). Classification (GTDB taxonomy): domain Bacteria; phylum Bacteroidota; class Bacteroidia; order Sphingobacteriales; family Sphingobacteriaceae; genus Sphingobacterium. Next base: position 64,029 of record DELI01000026.1, read on the forward strand.
ACACATCAGATTGAGCCTCGACCTATGGAGGACGAGATTGAATTTATTCTGGCAACCGCCAAGTCTTACTTGAATCCCTACCCTACACGCAATGATATTTTAAGCATCTATGCGGGTTTACGGCCATTAGCAGCGCCAAAGGACAACGATACGGGAAGTACAAAAGAGATATCACGCGACCACAAGCTATTGGTTAGCGAGTCGAACCTCATTACAATTACCGGAGGGAAATGGACCACCTACAGGAAGATGGCACAGGATACAGTTGATGCTGCAATTAAAGTTGGAGAACTAGCGCATATTGCGTGCAAAACGATGAACCTTCCTATTCATGGATCCACTAATCAGGTGCAAGCTGGACATTGGACCTATTATGGAATAGACTATCATCATATTCAAGCTTTGATGCAAGAAGATGAGCGCTTAAAAGAGCTACTAATTCCGGAATATGATTATACGAAAGCGGAGGTCGTATGGGCCTGTCGTCATGAACTGGTTCGGCAAGTCGAAGATTTTCTCGCACGTCGTAGTAGGCTCTTACTACTCGATGCGAAGGCTGCAAAAAGAGCGGCTCCCGTCGTGGCGGACTTGATGGCTCAGGAATTGGGAAAATCAATAGACTGGCGCGACAATCAGATTAAACTCTTCAATGAACTAGCAAACAATTACCTTTTATAAAACAACCACTTATAAATATATTATTGATGAAGGAATATATTATAGCTTTAGACCAAGGCACGACCAGTTCTCGTGCAATACTATTCAATAAAAAGGGCGAAATCGTCAATATCTCACAGAAGGAATTCCAACAAATCTATCCGAAGTCAGGCTGGGTTGAGCATGATCCGCAGGAGATATGGTCGAGCCAACTTGCTGTATTCACGGAGGTATTAGCAAAATCAAAGACTAAACTAGATTCCATCAAAGGGATAGGCATCACTAATCAACGCGAGACTACCATTGTATGGAATCGGCGTACCGGTGCGCCAATCTACAATGCCATCGTATGGCAAGACCGAAGAACAGCGGAATATTGCGCTCAACTGATCAAAGAGGGGCATTTGGATGAAGTGCAGGAAAAAACGGGGCTCTTGATTGATTCTTACTTTTCGGCAACTAAGATTAAGTGGATCTTGGATCATGTGAAAGGAGCGCGCAAGCTGGCCGAGAAAGGAGAATTAGCCTTCGGTACAGTTGACACCTGGCTAATCTGGAATCTTACAAATGGCAAAACACATGTCACCGACGTGACGAATGCTTCACGCAGCATGTTATACAATATCAACAGCTTGTCCTGGGACAAGGATTTATTGAAGCTTTTTGACATCCCCGCGAGCATGCTTCCGGAAGTTAAGAGCTCGTCGGAAATCTATGGAGAAACTTCGGGCGAACTAGGTAGTCGGCAGATCCCTATTGCAGGAATCGCAGGCGATCAGCAAGCCGCTTTGTTCGGACAGATGTGCTTGAAAAAAGGGATGGCAAAGAATACCTATGGAACGGGTTGTTTCTTACTGATGAACGTGGGGAATAAACCTGTTAAATCGAAGAATAAGTTGGTGACGACGATTGGATGGAAGATTGGTAAAGAGGTCGTGTATGCTTTGGAAGGTTCTGTATTTATCGGCGGAGCCGTCGTGCAGTGGTTGCGCGATGAATTGAAGATTATCAAAAAATCCAGCGATGTGGAAGCCTTAGCAACCAGCGTAGACAGCACCGATGGAGTCTATCTGGTTCCTGCCTTTGCCGGATTAGGAGCACCACATTGGGATGCGAACGCCCGCGGAACCTTGTTCGGGATATCAAGAGGAACTTCAGATGCACATATCGCACGCGCTGCTTTAGAGAGCATTGCCTATCAAACCTACGATATCTTAAAGGCTATGGAGTCAGATGCTGGCGCTAAGATTAAGGAATTGCGCGTAGATGGTGGAGCAACGCAAAACAATTTCTTGATGCAGTTTCAAGCTGACATCTTAAAAACGCAGGTCGTGCGTCCACAAATAACCGAAACGACTGCCATGGGTGCCGCATTCCTTGCTGGTCTTGCTGTTGGTTTTTGGAAAGATGTGAAGGAGATTGAAGCCCTTTGGAAGGAAGACAAATTGATTGCGCCGACGAAATCTTCTAAGCTGGCGAACAATTTGAAAGAATGGAGCCGGGCTGTGAAGGCGGTAAAATATTGGTCAGAAAACCCAGAATAACAGAAATCAAAACTAAACCTATTATATGAGTCCATTTGTAGCAGAATACTTAGGAACGGCAGTGATGATCCTCCTTGGGGGTGGCGTGGTTGCCAATGTGGTGCTAAAAGGCACGAAAGGAAATAACGGCGGTTGGATTGTCATCACAACAGCCTGGGCGCTCGCCGTTTTTGTTGGCGTCACGATTGCCGGCCCCTATAGTGGCGCGCACTTAAACTGTGCCGTGACTATTGCCAATTTAGCATTGGGTAAATTAGACCTAGCAACTACCTTGAGCTATATAGGCGCACAATTTTTAGGTGCCATGACGGGTGCATTCGTTGTCTGGCTGATGTATAAAGATCATTTTGATCAAACAGAAGATCCCGGCGCAAAACAAGCTGTTTTCTGCACGGCGCCTGCCCTACGCAATCCTCCGATTAACTTAATCTCTGAGGTGGTCGGTACGTTTGTGCTAATCTTCACTATTCTTCACTTTACCGATGCCAAGATGGCTGATGACTCTGTTATTGGCTTAGGTTCCATCGGTGCAATCCCTGTTGCTTTTCTGGTATGGGTGATTGGTTTGTCCTTAGGCGGTACAACAGGCTATGCGATTAACCCCGCTAGAGATTTAGGTCCTCGCATCGTGCATGCTATATTACCGATTAAAAATAAAGCTGGATTTGATGCTGCTTATGCTTGGGTACCATTTTTAGGCCCAATTATTGGAGCATTACTTGCAGTAGCGCTTTATAGCTGCATATATTAGGAAGGCATGAAGAAAGGATTTTTTAAACTATTGAACAGAATAAATAAGGCGGTATTGCCCAGCTATACGAAACTGGATCCCGCTAAACTAAGTAAGCTACAACAGGCCGTTGTAGCTTACCGATATTACGTCTTAAAAGAATCGCTGGATTAAGCAACTGGAGTTTCCTCCGCATCGGGTTGATCGCCAATAACTTTGACAACATTTTGTGGGAAGACCACGTTTTTGCCGTCGAGCACATTCTTGACTTGCTCGCTAATTTCGTTTTTCGTTGCCCAGAATACTTCTCGATTCGCCCAAGCACGTACAACTAAAGTAATTCCGGTTTCCTTTAAATCCCCTACAATTACCTCGGGAACAGGTTTATCCAAAATACGCTTATCCGCCTTCAACACAGACAGAACCGCTTCACGTGCGACTTTGATATTTGTATCGTAAGATACGTTCAAAGTAAACTGCATACGGCGAGAAGCAATCTTCGTAAAATTCTTGATCACTGAGTTAGCGAGCGGACCATTCGGTGTGAAAACGCGGATCCCATCATCGTCAATCATCGTGCTGTACAACAAGTCGATACGTTCTACGGTTCCCGTTGCGCCTGCCGCGCTGGAAATATAGTCGCCAACATCGAAAGGACGGAATAAAAGAATCAATACACCTCCGGCAAAGTTTGATAAACTACCCTGAAGCGCCATACCCACAGCTAAACCGAAGGCCGATAAGGCCGCGATAAAGGAAGTGGTCTGTATACCCATTGTACTGGCTACCGTCAGCAACAATAAGCCGTATAAGGTAAATTTGATGATGCTTTTTAGAAATGAACGAATAGATCGGTCTACATTGCGCTTTTCAAATCTGCTATCGATAGATTTAAGCGCAAATTTGATGACATAACGCCCAACAATCAGTATAAAAAATCCTACCGCAATTTTAGGCAGTGCGACTACTACCGAATCTACTAGTCTTTCTAAACTTCTTTCTACAGAAAACCAATTCATATCTTAGTGTAATTTTTACAAAAATAACAAAATACTGTTTGCAAGCCGGTAGAATGGTACTTATTTTAAATATCTTTAACATATGAGCTTTCTATATTTTGATAATAATGCGACAAGCAAAATGGATGATGAGGTTCTACAGGCTATGCTTCCTTATCTACAAGAGTCGTACGGGAATGCCTCCAGTGTTCAGCATAAACTCGGTCGGGCAGCGAATGCGGCTATAGAGCAGGCACGAATTCAGCTCGCCGAACGATTGGGCTGCACGCCAAAAGAAATCTACTTCACCTCAGGCGCTACAGAAAGTATAAGCACCGTCTTAAAGGGGATAGCGCAAAGTTACCTGCGAAAAGGAAAACATATCGTCACCTGCAAAACAGAACATAAGGCAGTTCTGGCGACTTGTGAAAGTTTAGCCAAGCAAGGTTGCGAGATAACTTATCTCGATGTCGATGCACAGGGGAACATCAATTTGGACGATTTAACGAAAGCCATTCGTCCGGATAGTGTATTAGTTGCGCTAATGTCCGCCAATAATGAAACAGGTGTCTTACATCCCATCGATAAGATCGCTAAAATCTGTCAAGAGAAGGATGTCTTGTTTTTCTGTGATGCCACGCAGCACATTGGAAAATTACCCCTTGATTTACAGCAAGTAGCAATCGACATCTTATGCTTAAGTGCACATAAATTTCACGGACCGAAAGGCATCGGTGCTTTGTTCATACGTCGAAAAAGCAAGCCCATCCAAATCCCTAGCCTTATTACCGGGGGGAATCAGGAACATGGCTTACGCGGCGGCACTTATGCGGTTCCGCAGATTGTGGGCATGGGTGAGGCTGTAAAACGTTTTGAGTTCAGCAGCAACATTGGAGCGATAAGGGATTATTTTGAGGCTGAGTTGCAAAAGCAGCTGGAGGAAGTAAAGATTCATGCAAGCGATGCCGCACGCATTCCAAATACCAGCAATGTCTTGATTAAACATGTGCGATCAACCGAACTCATGACTAAGTTGCCCGAAATGGCATTATCATCCGGCTCTGCCTGTGTTTCGGGTTCGCGCGATCCTTCGCATGTACTGAAGGCAACGGGCATGGAGGATGAGGACGTTTATTGCAGCAGCCGTTTCAGCTTCAGCAAATACACGACGAAAGAAGATATTGATGTTGCCATACAACAAATAAAGCGCGCTGTAGCGCAAATTAGAGCCGCCTCACCAATTTGGCAAATGTATAAAGAAGGTCTAATTTGACAGAACTCAGATGATTTATCCAATATTGGAACTTGTTTTTGATTATCTTTGTACAATAAATGGAGGAAGAAGAACATGGTGACCATTACAGATAAAGCAAAAGAACGCATCAGCACAATCATGCAACAAGAAAACTACGATAGCAATTATTTCGTACGCGTTGCTGTGGAAAGTGGTGGTTGTTCGGGGCTATCCTATAAGCTTAATTTTGACAACGAAGAGAAAAAAGGCGATCAGTTTTTTGAAGACAATGGTGTCAAAATCTGTTTAGATATTAAGTCTTACTTATATCTGGCAGGAACAGAATTAGATTATTCCGACGGATTGAATGGAAAGGGATTTGAATTCCACAATCCTAATGCGTCGAGAACTTGCGCCTGTGGCGAAAGTTTTTCGGTGTAAAATAATTCAAGCGGGCAAATTAGATTGCCCGCTATTTTATTTTTTATACTGTCTCAGTTTTCCTAATTAACATTAGCGAGCAGCTTCTCTCCCGCTTTTCCTCATATTTATTTCATACGTGATAATTAGCCTACTTACTAAGCCATAGCGCGCCATTCCCTCTCTCTGATTGTTATGTTTAAGATATTGATCATAGAACAAACCAGATACATTGGTCAGCCAACCCGTATAATTTTCCCAGTAGGATTGATCTTTCTTTAAATCGCTTTTAATGCCCTCTGAGAGCTTCGCTTTATATTGTTGAAAAATGGACTCATCGACTAGATAAAGTGACCTTAAAAGGTATTGTATGCTCTCGTAATAGGCTGCATACTGAAACCAGGGATCCTGATGATTCCGAAGCTTAACATAAGCGATAAAATTACATTCATCTTCAAATCCAATTCCCATCTGATGTGCCAGCTCATGAGTTACCGTGAAAGGATAGGATGTGATTGGCATATCGGCATTGGCATGTGCTTCATTACTGAAAGGATTCAGATAACCCGATGTTCCAAAGGAGGATATCATCACAGAACTCAATGGCTTCTTAATATGGATCTGGGTTTTGCTGAGCATTGGGAACTCTTGATCGTTCCGCATCAACTCTTCAATTTGCGCATTTGCACGGGTTCGGACTTTGCCTTCAAAATTTATTTTTGCGCGCAGACTATTCGCTAGCTGTATCTGCTCAGCCAACACGCCTAGATGATCCTCCAGAAGTATGGTATCTACAGACAAGTTAAGTTGCTTACTGACCGGGACGCGATAATAATTGATTGCCCAAGCCAAATGAAAGAAGATATACAGCGATAGCGCCGTGCCAACTGACATTAATACTCCTCGCCAAGCGTTGTGAAACTGCTTTTTGAACAGTAGAACTATTGTTCTAACGACGAGATAAAGCAGGACCAAGACGATCGCAAGATAAAGCAGATCTCCCACGCTGAAAGGGAGCAGTCCGAATATCAATTTTGGGAGGTATTGGTAAAAAGGATAGAAAGCGCGACTGTAAACTGCCTCTACCCTTTCAGAGTCTGTTACAAACCAATTCAATAGCAAGATTAAGCTTATACAAAGAGCTAACCAGATATAAAGCGATTTCGTTGATTTGTTGAACCTCATCTTCTTAGTCGGATTCGTTTTCGAAGTATAGCTTGTAGTAATTCATCCCCTTATCCTCGTCATATCCTTTTTCGAGGTATTCGCGCTTTCCATGCACGTATATATGGAAATTCTTATCGAGCTTGATGACTGACTTATAACTGGACGCCATCTTTTTAACAGCATTGCCCGCAATATCAAAATTAGATTGAAATGGGGTATCAAATTCCTCTTCAAAAGCAGATTTATAATCCTTAAATAAAGAAACAGCATCCGGATTGGCAATCACTTCGGTATTGAACTCTTCTTCATTAAATTCTTCTTTTGACTTAAAGTAGTTCATCGAACGGTTCAAGAGGTCGATCTTATCCGCTTTATCCATTTCAAAAACTTCATCTAGCTTCTCATTGACAAAGTTCTTGTACACCTTCATGATATTTCCTGTTTGTTGGAAGTTATCGTTGCGAACGCGCAGTTTTAAGAAATCGTCTTTCCAGTATACGGCTTCCGATCCGTTCGTTTGATCAAGGCAGAGGACCTTGAAACCTTCCTCCGATTCGGTATTGACAATTACCACACCTTTATCTAATTTATTGATATTGATGGCTTGTTCTTCATAATTTACCCCTAGACCATCTGCCTGAGGATAAACTTTAAGATAAGCTTCCTTATTTTCTGATTTAAAGATCCCTATGGCCTTATGCTCCTCTCCTTCCAGCTGCACATTATCCAGTGCGACGACATACACTTCACCCGATTTGATCTTTGGATGTTCCGATACATCAAACAGATATTTAGTGATCGATTTGGAGAAATCGATAAAGTTCAGCTGCCCTTCAAAGAAGCGTTTGGAATAACTGTAAACCTCATTAAATTCCAAGTCATCATTGGGATGGTAGAATCTGTAGACTTCCGATTGCTTCGCGAAAGGCTTCATGAAATATTGCATCAGCAGTCCGGTCAGGACTTCATCTGAAGCAACATCCACTTCAACGTCCGACAAGGTAAAATACTCGTCCTGGCTCTTGTTGCCAACATGATGGATAATAAGGTTTTCGAAGTTTGCGTCTTGATGAAATAACATGCTTGTTTTTTATAAATCGTAAATATGTATTGCAGAACGGTAGGTATTGACATGCGCATTGACGATGTCTTTGATATGTACGGAATATCCGCCGCCCATGCTGACTTCCACGGGTACTTTTCTGCTTTTGCAGGCCTTGAATACCAGCTCATCTCTTTTTCTACAGCCTTCCTGCGTCAGTTTAAACTTGCCAAGTTTGTCAGTGCCCAGCACATCAACTCCAGCCTGATAAAAGACAAAGTCAGGCTTAACCTGATTAAATACGGCTTCAAGTTCTGATGCCAGGAGCGATAAATAGGCTTCATCTTCAATACCATCTGACAATCCGATGTCAATATGCGATTTTTCCTTTTTAAATGGGAAGTTCTTCTCCCCATGTATGGAAAATGTGATGATATCGGCATGATCCTCAAAGATATGCGCGGTTCCATTTCCCTGATGCACATCCAGATCAATGATCAGGATCTTTTTCGCTAGATTCTGATGGTATAAGTATGCGGCAGCAACCGCCTGATCATTTAGTAAGCAGAAGCCTTCACCAAAATCTCTTCCGGCATGGTGTGTTCCACCGGCTGTGTTAAAAGAAACTCCAGCTTCCATTGCCCCAAAACATGCCTTGATTGTACCATCTATTAGATAGCGTTCGCGGTCCACTAAAGCCTGTGTCATCGGGAATCCAATACGACGAACCATCTTAGGATCTAACGTCAGGCCCAGAAGCTCATCAACATAAGCTTTATCGTGAGCTAAATAGATGATATCGCGATCGACTAAGTCGGGTTCAAAAAAGTTGTTTTGATTCACTAGCCCTTCGTAGATCAATTGCTCTGGAATAAGTTCATACTTCATCATCGGAAAGCGATGTGTCGCGGGCAAGGGATAAATGTAGGCGCTATGATGGGCTATTTTTAACAATTGTGCAAATTTGTCACGAATATAACCAATCAGAAATCAATAAAAAACCCTTGTGGAAAAAGCGGATAGCGCTTCTTTCTCCTTTTGAGTACACTTATTCGCAACGAGATTGTTATATCGTATATTTTTTAATCTCGTTTTTTTTAAATAGATTTAATACAATAAGCATCGCGGCTTCCACAATCCGCTGCTATATAACCATTAGTAAACAAATTGAAAGGAAGGAGACAATATGTTTAGCAAGAAACGTCAGGGGTCGGGTTCAGCTAATTTCGCTGGACGAAATCATCCTTTTATCAAAAACATCAAAAAGACGGGTTTACTGGATAAGCCCAAGTTGATGCTTCAGGAAATTCTCGAACATTTAAAAGCTAATCGCTTCGAGTACAGCAAAAATTAATATTTAAAACGAAATTAAATATATGCTGTTATTAGCTATAGAGTACTAAATAAGAAGAGTATGACTATAGATATTGATTCATTGCTTGATGCGGAGATCATCAAAACCGAAGAGGATTCGAGAACACAAACTTTGGACGTAACGTTGTTATTGGACGCTACGGAACCAATCCATGCTCATCAGAAGAAATTGCGCTTTGAGCATGTGACTTTCTATTCGCGTTCTGAAATCCCTAAAGAGGGTTATCCGGTTATTTTGGAGATCAGCGAAGTCGTCCCGGAGATCGAAAAGAGCTTTGATAACGATCAGTCGCGCAGACGCTTTAAGATCGATACCACCTCGGGAATAGTCATATTGGAATTTGCGACCTGCTATTTAGTTGATTAATTCCGTATCTTTCGACGAATTAAACGCCCCGAACATTGTTAATCAATATCCACGCCCATAGCATAGGTACCTCAACTCCCGATGAGTTTGTACTACCCAATTGCATTGTTTCGAAAGACTATCTTTATGATCAAGCCTGTTCCGCAGGCATCCATCCCTGGTATGTGGATCTCAATGAGGAAGCTCAATGGGAAGCATTAGTAAAGTATGCTGAAAAGCCCCAGGTGATTGCCATAGGAGAATGCGGATTAGATAAGCTCTGCAGCACGGAATGGAATCGACAGTTACATATATTCGAAAAACAAATTGTGCTCGCTAATGACCTTAAAAAGCCTTTGATAATACATTGTGTTCGAGCCTATCATGAGGTTTTTACTTCTTTGCTAAGGAAACAGGTTTCCGTACCGGTCATTTTTCATGGATATGAGCGAAACTGGCCCTTAGCGGAACAATTATTAAAGATCAGAAACTACTACCTTTCGCTCGGCGCTGCTATCCTAAAAGGCAAGCTAGACGATGTTATAAAGCAGATCCCATTGGACAGGATTTTCTTAGAAACTGACGATAAACCAACGAAAATCTCAGATATTTATGCTTATTTTTGCCGAGCCAGACAATTGTCTATAAAACAAGTAGAAGATCAGATTTTGGCAAACTATAACAGGGTATTTAAATCAAGTTAAAATTAATGAAGGATTTATCTTGGCTTTCTCGCACCGAGGCGTTGGTGGGACGAGAGGCACTAGAAAAGTTAGCTAATTCGCATGTGATGGTTTTGGGCCTTGGTGGTGTGGGGTCGTTTGCAGCCGAGTTTATCTGTCGGTCGGGTGTTGGAAAGATGACCATTATCGATGGGGATACAGTAGACCCTAGTAACAGGAACAGGCAATTGCCGGCGTTGGCAACAAATCATGGGGAGGCGAAGGCGGAAATTATGCGCGAACGCTTGTTGGCAATTAATCCGGAATTAGAACTAAACGTGATTCAAGACTTTATCCTTCCACAGAGCATCCCCGGTCTCCTTGATCTAAAACCAGATTATTGTGTTGAGGCGATCGATAGTATTACACCGAAGTTATTTTTTATCCGATTGGCTTTGGAGGCGAAAGTACCTTTTGTAAGCTCCATGGGTGCAGGAGGTAAGCTTGACCCCACGAAAATAAGGATAGCGGATATTGGAACGACATACAATTGTAAGCTCGCGCAGCATATCCGTAAGAAATTAAAGAAACATGGTATCCGAAAGGGTGTAAAGGTGGTATTCTCTACGGAATTGCCGGATAAAGAGTCTTTGCTATATACAGACGGTAGTAACTTTAAGAAATCTGCCTATGGCACCATGTCTTATCTGCCGGCTGCGTTTGGAGGCGCGTTAGCTTCCGTTGCGATTCAAGATTTAATGAACGAAAAGAACATTTAATAAAAAAAAGGAGCTCGATGAGCTCCTTTTTTACTGATTATATTATTTTAAGAGATAGGTTCCAGATATTGCGCATAGCAATAGCCTTCTTCCCCATCCTTCGTACGAACTAACCACCATTGGTCATTAGCGCGACTGATCAAAGTGATTACCTCGTCTTTTGCTGCTTTACCAACGATTGGCTGATCTGTTCCTGGTCCTTTACGAATATTCAAATTGCTGCTTTCAGTAATTACGCGAACTTGCTGTCCTGTAACCGCTGTAGAAACATCCACGTTCATAACCACATCGCCAGATAAGAAATTAGGATCGATTTGATTGTAGACATCCCATAATTTGTTTTTTACGTCAGCATTTGGAGCAGTACCACGAATCTGTAATACGCCGTCCATCTCAGCGATTTGTAAACCTTCGATACCCGAAGCATTTGCTGTATCGATCAATACTTTATATTTACTTTCTAAACTCATAATTTGCTATTTTACGATTAAACCTGACATGTCAACTTTCTTAGGATTTAAAGCATCTAATCCCATTTTTAAAGCTTGTACGCGTGCTTGTTCTAACTCTCCAGTTACTGTGATCACACCATCCACTACGGCTGTTTTCACTGATGGGAAGTCTTTAGTAAATTCAGCTACCTTTGCCTGAAGATCAGCATCATTGCTGTTTACTTCGATAGTTCCAGCAGGAATTGAATTAACAACGATGTTGTTAACGACAGATTTCACACCTTTTGCATCAGCACCTTTCGCTGCCGACTCAATCTGTGCTTTTTCATCATCAGACGCTGCTGTACCGTTTAAGGTAACTACACCATCCTTAACTTCTACCTGAACATTTGGATTCGATTGAATCGCAGTTTCAACTTTGGCTTTTAAATCGGCATCCGAAATTTTCGATTTACAAGCAATAGTTCCAGTTAACAATGTAACGGCAACTACCAATACAGATAAGATTTTTTTAAGATTCATAAATAAGATATTTACGTTAATTAATACTACCTAAATCTAAACAAAAAACATCTCGAAAATGTTTTAAAAAATAAATCTGATTTGAGAATAATTTGGAAAGGATATCGTCAGCGGTATTGTAACAACAATTATTGAGACGCAATAAATATAATCTGTTTCCATTAGAAGCAAAAGCAGGGATAACGGATCTTGGTTGCCTTTTGAAAACCACCACTTTCGGGAAAGAGGCTTGTATGAATGAACGCTGAATGCCCAGCTAGCCTAGGTCCTGAATTTGAAACGTTTTACCGTTGAACTGTACTTCATCAAGGACTTTCTTTCCAAACAGCGCCTCTCCTATTGGCGATTGTTTTGAAACGACCATCACTGTCTCGCTGCCTACCTTGAGCGGGCCTATGGACGTAGCAAGCAAGTAATTAAATTGGTTAGTGATCACTAAGCTCCCCATCCCAACAATTGCATTCGTTGACTCGGGCAGATTGATCAGTATGTCCAGATCTCGATTGGCCTGGTTGAGCTGACTTTGCAGGCGTGATAACTCTTGTTGTGCCATTTCTCGCGAAGTTTCGTACTTATCACCCATGCTGCTTTTCGTATCATTTATAATTGCATCATTTGCAGCATCGATTGCGACTTGAATTTCATCAACACGTTTTTGTGTCTTTTCTAAACATAGTTCAACGATTTCCTTCTTATCGATCATATTTATTGAATACTAATTTTACTATAATAAAGAAAGCGCCAAATAAATTTGGCGCTTCAATTAAAAACCTAATAACCAATTAATTATAATTAATTAAATTAGTTTAGTTCTTTAAAGCTTCTTTTACGTTGTTAAGCTTTCTTTCTGCCTCTTTACCAGTTGCTTCCACTTTATCTGCTGTTTTTTCAGCAGCTTTGTCGATTGCTTCACCAGTTTTATGAGCAGCGTCTTTCGTAGCATCTACAGCATTGTTAACACCGGTTTCTACAGCATGACCTGCTTCTTTAGCTGCAGCTTTAGTTTTTTCCCAAGCAGCGTTAGCATCGTCTAGAGCTTTTTGAGCAGCCTCTTGCGCTTTTTTGTCTCCGCTTTTTACAGCCGCCTCAAGATCAGCTTGTGCTTGTTTTGCTTTAGCTTCAGCATCTGCTAATGCTTGATCAGCTTCTGCATGAAGGTGACCAGCATGCTCGTCAGCAGTCTCTAATGAATGATCTAAGTGCTCTCCTACTGTCGTATCACCATCATGATTTTTATCTACTGATGAAGTATTGTTACATGCTGAGAAAGTAATCGCGCATGCAACTGCTGCCAATAATGCAATTTTTTTCATGTTTTAATTTTTGTTTATGGTTAACATTTTTACAATGATGCTAATGTACAATATTTGTACCAAAAACATTACTTTGGATATACCGTACCTTTTGCTGCTTCTAAAGTGTTTTTCAATAAGCCGATGATGGTCATTAAGCCTACTCCTCCCGGTACTGGTGTAATCCAAGACGCTTTAGGAGCAATAGCTTCAAAATCAACATCACCATATAACTTAAAGCCTGATTTTGTTTCGGTCGAAGTCTCACGGTTGATACCCACGTCGATGACGATAGCGCCTTCTTTAACCATGTCACCAGTAACGAAATTCTTTTTACCGATTGCTGCAACGACGATATCAGCTTGAAGAACTTCTTCTTGAAGATTCTTTGTACGGCTATGGGTCAATGTCACTGTACAGTTTCCAGGTTGACTATTGCGCGCTAATAAAATACTCATTGGCGAGCCAACAATATTACTGCGTCCAACGACAACCGCTTTCTTACCCGCGGTATCAATACCATAATGATCTAGCATCAACATGATACCATAAGGTGTCGCAGGAATAAAACATGGCAGATTTCTTTGCATACGACCTAGATTGATCGGATGAAAACCATCCACATCTTTTTTATAATCTATAGCTTCTGTTACTTTCTCCGGATCGATATGCTTTGGTAATGGCAATTGAACAATTAGACCATCGATGTTTTCATCTTGATTAATCTCCGCAATCTTTGCAAGCAATGCTTCTTCCGTGATATCCTCTTCGTAATGAAGATTGGTAGAATCAAACCCCACCTGCTCGCAGTTTCTCATCTTGCTGGCAACATAGGTTTCACTTCCACCGTCATTACCTACTAAAATAGCAACTAAATGAGGCTTACGACCCAAGGTAGCTGTCAGTTCAGCGGCTTCTCTTTTGATATCTTCTTTCAGTTTTGCAGAAACTTCTTTTCCGTCAAGTAACTTCATGTTATAAATAGGTTGATGTAAATATTAATCTAACTTCAATACGGCCATAAATGCAGACTGTGGAATCTCCACATTACCTACCTGGCGCATACGTTTTTTACCTTTTTTCTGTTTCTCCAGGAGCTTACGCTTACGAGAAATATCACCACCGTAACACTTCGCTGTTACGTCTTTACGTAATGCCGAGATAGTCTCGCGGGCGATGATCTTAGCACCAATCGACGCTTGGATACGGATTTCGAATTGCTGACGTGGTAATAACTCTTTCAACTTCTCACAGATTTTCTTACCGAAATCGTAAGCATTGCTACGGTGAATCAATGATGATAAAGCATCAACAGGCTCATCATTCAAGCGTATATCTAATTTTACCAGATCCGAAGTGCGGTAGCCAATTTGATGATAATCAAATGAAGCGTATCCCTTAGAAATGGTTTTTAATTTATCGTAGAAATCAAATACGATCTCACCCATTGGCATCTCAAACACCAACTCTACACGATCAGATGTCAGATATGACTGGTTCACGATGGTACCACGTTTTTGAATACAAAGCGACATTACTGGACCAACGAATTCGGCCTTTGTAATGATGTTTGCTTTAATATATGGTTCTTCGATGGAGTCTAACTTACTAGGATCCGGAAGATCGGAAGGGTTGTGAACAACAACTTCTTCATTTCCTTTAGTCAAATAAGCACGGTAGGATACGTTGGGAACAGTAGTGATTACGGTCATATCGAACTCACGTTCTAAACGCTCCTGAATAATCTCCATGTGCAACATCCCCAAGAATCCACAACGGAAACCAAAGCCTAATGCAGCCGATGATTCCGGCTCAAAAACCAAGGAAGCATCATTCAATTGCAAACGGTGCATGGATTCTCTCAGCTCTTCGTAATCCTCTGTGTCTACGGGATATATACCTGCAAATACCATTGGCTTCACCTCTTCGAAACCTTGAATTGCTGTTTCACAAGGACGATCGCGATGTGTGATGGTATCTCCTACCTTCACCTCACGAGCTTCTTTAATACCCGAGATAATATAGCCTACGTCTCCGGTCTTGATGACCTCTTTCGGTACTTGATTTAACTTCAAGGTACCCACCTCGTCAGCGAAGTATTCTTTCCCTGTCGCCACGAACTTAACGCGATCGCCTTTTCTGATCTCGCCATTCTCTACTTTAAAGTACGCCATGATACCACGGAATGAATTAAATACAGAGTCGAAAATCAAAGCCTGCAATGGCGCTGTAGGGTCTCCAACCGGCGCTGGGATACGGTCGATAATGGCATCTAAGATATTAGGGATACCTAGTCCTGTTTTTCCAGAAGCTGGGATAATATCTTCGCGCTTACCGCCGATAAGTTCTACGATTTGGTCTTTAACCTCCTCAGGCATAGCGCCCGGAAGATCCATCTTATTTAAGATCGGGATGATTTCTAAATCGTGCTCTAGCGCTAAATAAAGATTGGAAATAGTTTGTGCTTGAATACCTTGAGAAGCATCTACAATCAATAATGCTCCTTCGCATGCTGCGATAGAACGGGAAACTTCGTAAGAGAAATCCACGTGTCCGGGAGTATCGATTAAGTTTAACACATAGGTTTGTCCATCTCTCACATATTCCATTTGGATGGCGTGACTTTTTATGGTAATACCTCTTTCTCTCTCCAAATCCATGTTGTCCAACAACTGCGCTTGCGCTTCGCGTTGGCTAATGGTATTGGTAAACTCTAACAATCTGTCTGCCAAGGTACTTTTGCCATGGTCAATGTGCGCGATAATACAAAAATTGCGTATATGCTTCATATAGGTTATTATGCCTTCAAATTAATTCGCAAATATAATTTTTTTAAGCGAGCTTTTCTCCTAAAAGTTAGGCGATTATTCTATTTAGGAAGTTAATTGTTAGGCACATCTTTGAAACGCTGGGCGATAAGCAACATCAGAAGGCTCATGACGATGGTGATCGATGCCCACAGCAAGGAGGTATGCGTAAAGGTGAAGTTCCAATGATAGATCCCGCCGAGTCCTTGCAAAGCTAGCGCTATTTCGTTAAACAGTATGCCAATGATCAGGAAAACAATTGTAAAAAAAGTAAACCGGGAAGCCTTCAACATCGCTTGACTGAATGCCAATCCAATAAGGAACATGGATATATTAACGAGTAATACCAGGTGTAAATAGGCAATCGCAATCGGTCTGAAACCATAGACCAATACGCTCATGGAAGGTATGATGGAGAAACCCTGAAGGATCAGCTTTGCAGAAACGCCAAACGCCACGATAATCCATAGCAATGACATGCTATTTGACTTGGTTTCGATCAACTTCATTGTTTTTAAACTGCCGCTCAGAAACCAGAGCCAACACAGCCCTTGTAACAGCACCGTCGCAAGCACGACATAGCCTATATATGCTGGAATCCCTTTCCACCACAAGATGGTAAGGAAATAAGTCGGGATTACGCTTAGCGAAAATAGGTATTGCATATACTTCGGAAAAAAGATTGCTCCAGTTTCACGAATCAACCAGTGATAAAATAGGGCTAAGCATCCGAAAAAGAACCATCCATTATATTGAAAATGCAGATAGAAATAAATCGATGCTTGCTGTTCAAAAGGATTTTCCTGATGGCTTGCTTTGAGGTAAATAAGATAAAACGTTCCTAAGGCTGAAACAGCATTACTGATAATCGCAACGTAATACCAATGCTTGATGGAACTCGCTAGATTCGCTGAGTTTAAGTCCCGCCAGAACTTCCCGATGAACGCGAATGAGACGAATAAAGAAAAGGTGGAGAAGATTATGGACAACAGCGCGTATCCTTGGGCAGTAAATGCAATCAGCATACAGACTGATGTAATCAAATTGAAGTACAGCAGTACAGCATAAGGCGTCTCGACTCGATCATCCGCCTTGTGACCCCGCAGAAACATAGGCATAAAGAGCATCAGGGCCATGGACACCCATGCCGTAAATGCGAAATGAGAATGCGCATGCAGTAAATTCTTCTGGTCTAAGCCCGATAGCGGGAATAGGAATTTATAGCGCATAAGGGCTCCATAGACACTTACAATAAGGAAATTAATGAGTGCAACGTAGAACCATTGCTTATAGGAAACTTTGAACAATTTCTCCATTATCTTTCATTCAATCCGAGCGCGCAAAATTCCAGCCTGCTACGCTCTTTAACAAAGATAAATCCTAAGAAATCACCTTGGGCTGATGCTTGTCAGCTAGAAAAGTGATATATCACCAATAAAACTTATTGCTCTATTGGAAATAGCACTTGAAATTCCGTTCCCATTCCAATCTTGCTATCTACTTTAATTTGCAGATCCAACTTGTCGGCTATGGATTTTACGATAGTAAGACCTAAGCCCGTACCTTCAAAATCAACAGCATTATCAAGGCGCTTGAATGTGTCATAAATAGATTTCAAGTCTTCATCAGCAATACCAATCCCATTGTCACGGATGACGTAACGGATAAACTCGCTGTTTTGCTCGGAATAGACCTCAACAAAAGGACAGTCAGCACGAGCGGAATACTTGATCGCATTCCCAATCAAATTCTGAAACAGTTGGTATACTAATGTCTTATGACCATAAACCGGTAGCAACTCCCCTATTTTAACTTCTGTAGACTCCGCATCATATCGCATTTTACAAAAAGTCGTAATCTGGCCGATGGAATGGTTGACATCAACCAGCTCGGTTTGATAATTAAACGACTTGATTTTTGAAAATAAATGTATCGCAACAAGCAATTCCCCTATGATATCAACAGCACTCTTCATATTATGAAGCATTCGATCTCTAAGTTCCAACGGCATGTCCGGACGCTGAAGCAACATTTGAACAGATAGATTGATTGCGGACAATGGATTCTTTACGTCATGGCTGACGGTATAAGCATAGGAATCTAATGCCCTATTCAGACTCACTACCTCTGCGTTCAACGTACTTAGCTCCAATGCCATCTGATTCATACTCGTTTTGATCAGCTTCCTTAATCTGGAGAAATAGTACAGATCGCGTTCTGTCCAGCGCGCTGATGTCCCTACTATTTTATGATGCCAAACATCGAAGTGTTTGTGTGGCGCGGTTGTAAATGTCTCATTAGGCTTTGGGTTCATCAAATGATGAGTCGGTGTATCCATATAGGTTCGCTCGACGATCGACTCCTTTCTGAAAAAGTAAAGCGTAAATTCCCTATTTGATTCTATATCGACTTTCGCAATTCCCGCGAAACGACTCATTTCGATATCTAATTCTTCGCCAAACTTCCACGTGAATTCCTCATCTGTGTAAATGTATTGATCCGTCTCACGGAGAATCAACGTCTTTAACCGCTTCAATTTTTTACGCCCTATACGGATTTGCTGAGCATATACCTGATCTCCATAAGCGATAACCATCGCATCCGCATTGGCGAACTGACATAAAAGCTTGCTCATCGACCCTAATACATCGAGCATATCTTTTTTCAATAGCAACTTTTCCTTCAGTAGCAATTCAAAATTCCGAATACGCTCGTTGAACTCTCTCTCTTGAACAAATTGCTCATCTGCAAAGCGTGTCGACGCCCATTGAATCATGTAGACGAAGGCTTCGCGTTTTATCAGGTTAATCCTTGTCGGGCGAACATTTTGGCAGAAAATCAGGCCCCATATCTGATTATCGATCAGGATCGAAAAACTTAGATTACAACCAATCCCAACCTTCTTCAAATGATCGCTATGAACCTTGGCTAAGGTGCGAATGTTAGTATTCAGCAAATCAATAGGATGACTATCTTTACTAACAATTCGGATGGGCTCTTCATAGATATCGTGGGTTAACCGGCATAGATTCTTAAGGTGAACCTTTCTTGCCTGCGACAAGACTGCAAAGTCCGATTGATATAGCCCGATAATGCTTTCTAAATTGTCATTATTCCTTGTTTCTGCTATAATCTTCCCATAACCACCCTCAATGAATTGATACACCGTTATGCGGTCATATCCCAAGACTTTACCCATATAATCGCTCAGGTGCTGCCAAATACCTTTGGTGTTTTCCATTAATATCTGAGCAAAGGATTCGAATTTTGGAAAGTAGACTTGTAGATCCGCAACTTTAATTTCAAATTCGAAATAAACGGAGTGTTCATTTCGATAGACACTTAAATAACAGCCCCTCTCCAGCAGTCTAATCTCCAATAGATTTCGATCATTCTCCTCGGCAATAATCTGTCGAACGGCTTCTTGAATATCAATCTGGTAGTCATAGAAATAATGATCGATCAAGAATGAAAAAGGGCGATCAAAGAGCGTATCGACATCTCTTCGCAACCAATCAGAACAATTCTCGCTACCTGCAATGATATTCAAATCTAAATCTGTGACGATTAGATACCCAAAGCTCTGGATACCATCAGAAACCAGCTGCTTCTGCTGATCAGTAGAGGAAGAATTAAGCATGTGTATTGGTTAGTTAGTTAGTTAATTTTAATGCCGTAAAGATAATGAGTTTTCTTGGAGCAAAAGTAAAAACTTTCACGCTTCTATATCATCATTAACAGGGATGAAAGTTCGCTATAGTTTGATACCAGACGTTTTCAGAAAAAACAAAGCGTCAGTTAAAATGTAAACTGACGCTTTATTATATTTTGTGAAAAAGTCTAGCCTATCCGATGCTCGGAATATTAACTACTTCATTTGTGTCTTTTTCGTAATCAATTTCATCGAAATTGAATCCAAATAATTGGAAGAAGTCATTGCGGTATCCAGCAATATCAGAAATCTCTTCTAAGTTCTCTGTAGTCGCCTGTCCCCATAAGGCCGCAACCTCTTTTTGAACATCTTCGCGCATCTCTAAATCGTCTACACGAATTCTTCCTTTATCATCTAATTGCAAATCAGAACCGTTGTACAAACGCTCCGCAAACAAACGTTGCATTTGTTCTATCGTCCCTTCGTGAATTCCTTTTTCCTTCATTACTTTGTATAATAACGAAATATACAAAGGAACGACAGGAATTGCAGAGCTTGACTGAGTTACCAAGGCTTTGTTTACTGAAACATAAGAAACACCATGTAGGTCTTTCAAAATCTCGTTCAAAACAGGAACCGTAGCTTCCAAGTTGTCCTTAGCACGGCCGATTGTGCCGTTACGATAAATCGGATAAGTAATTTCAGGGCCAATGTATGAGTATGCTACAGTTTTCACGCCTTCAGCTAAAACACCGGCAGCCTTCAATTCTTCAATCCAGAACTTCCAGTCTTCACCACCCATCACAGCGACTGTATTGTCGATATCTTCTGGATTCTCAACCGGATTGATCGTAATATCAGAAACGACGCCCGTATGGAAGTCAACTGTTTTATCTGTAAATGGCTGATCGATAGGTTTCAATACTGATGCATGCGCCACACCCGTTTTAGGATGCGTACGACGTGGAGATGCCAATGAGTAAACGACAAGATCAACTTGTCCTAAATCTTTTTTAATTAACTCAATAGTTTGCTGTTTGATCTCGTCCGAGAAAGCATCACCATTGATACTTTTTGCGTATAATCCGGCAGCATGTGCTTCTTTTTCAAAAGCAGCGGAGTTATACCAACCTGCAGTACCTAGTTTACCCTCAGATGCTGGTTTTTCAAAAAATACACCAATGGTTGCAGCATCAGAGCCAAAGGCAGCAGATATACGAGAGGCAATACCAAATCCCGTAGAAGCACCGATTACTAATACCTTTTTAGGACCATCAGCAATCTTGCCTTTAGATTTTACATACTCGATTTGATTTTTAATATGTTGTGCAGCACCTTCAGGATGCGCTGTCAAACAAATAAATCCTCTTGTTCTTGGTTGAATAATCATCTTTATTTAATCTTTCAAAGTTGAATAATTAGTTACAAAAGTAGTTAAATTTTCAAGGAAACATCCCTCTACTTTCTTTTTTAAAGCACATCGTTAAGGGGATATCCTTGCGATTAGTTGCGAAAACCTGCTTCAAGTTTACTTATTTTTTCACGAATTCACTGTATAACAATCGGATAACATCTTTAGACAACATAATATCGTCATCGCTATCCTGTGTAGGAATGCAGCCATTCGTTATTACAATAAACCCAAATTTCTTCTTTGGCTCAAAGAACATATTGCTGTATAAGCCATACGCAGATCCCGTATGCCCAATCATATGTTCACCCGGAATAAGTTTATCGGTTTCTAACAGTGCTAAGCCATAATGTTCTTTTGCAGATAAACCCTTCTGCATACGCTTCGCGCTTTTTTTGCTGATAATCTTTACCCCAGCAGCTTGTCCGTGATTCATATGCATCGTCATATACTTTGCAAGATCATTTGCAGAAATTTTCATTCCTCCGGTCGGCGAAAATACAGGTGTAGAGACTCCCATCGTATAGTTTCTGATCTCTTCAGACCTTGGGTTATATGCAGAAGGCTGTGCTTTAAAAACTCCATCCTCTTTAACGTAGAGTGTCGCAAATCTTGAACGATCCAAAGAATCTACACAATAACCCGCTTTCAATCCTAAAGGATTTAAAATCTGTTGCTTGATATAGTTATCAAAGCGAACATTGCTCAGGCGTTCGAGAACCGCTCCTACCATATTAAAATTCAAGTTACAGTATTCGTAATCTGTTCCCGGTTTATAATCATTGTAAGACTTCGCCCAGTTGGGATTCTTATCCGGATTAATGACATCGAGTTCGAAATATCCGTTGCTATCATTAATACTGGAGCGGTGCGACAAGACCATTTCCAACGTAATCTTTGTGTCTGGATATTTTGGATTTCTAACTTTGAAGCCCACCAAATCACTAAAATCATCGGACAAGGAGATACGCCCTTGTTCTACTAATTGCATAATCGCTGTGGCACTGAAAGACTTGGAGATAGAAGCAATACGGAATAGGTTGTCTGTCGTCAAAGCCTCTTTATTCTCCAGATTTTTGTAGCCTAGCGCATGGTTGTATACCGGTTTGCCGTCTTTCACGACTACGACCGCTAATCCAACGGCTTCATATTTATTCGCTACGTCTTTTAATTTTTGTTCGAAGCCCGCAGATTGTGCGAAGACCTGGCTACTGATAATTAAGCCTACACAGGCAAAGGCAACTTTCTTTGTAATTTGATAGATGTTCTTCATGTATGATCATATTTATACGAGTGTGAGGCAGTACTTCAGCCCGAATGCAACCAGCATTCCCAGTCCGAAACTAAGCAGTGTACCGATCATCACGTATTCTGTAAACTTGGTGTCGCGTGCGTTGGTTAGATCTCCAAAACGGAAGATCGATTTTGCAGCTAGTAGAAATCCAATACCTTCATTCAATCCTAACAATACAAAGCCCAGGATCATTAATCGCTCCATGACACCGATAACCGTGCCGGCGTCAAATAAGGTCTCGCTGCGCTTACTATTAAAATCAGCTTCCTTTTGCCACTTGCTAAAGAACACCCGGATAACGATTGGAATAGCAAATACAATTAGGATTAGGGCGATCAACAATAGCCATAACTTATTCCAATTTATCTGTTCCACCAACTCTGTCCAGGCAGAAGGCGTCCAATAGAAATAGATAGCGACAATACTCGCGATATGGAGGATCTGATCGATGACAAACAGTCGAATTGGATTTACTTTCCAACGGTTTTCTACACCGATCTTAATGCTGTCTATCGCTAGATGCGATGCTAATAGGAATACGATGTTCTGCCAGTTATTTGCTAAGTCGTTGATAAAAAACAGCAACAACAGCGCAGCATGCACCGCAACATGATAAAATAAGTATTGTATATGCGTATTCCGCTTTTGTACCCAGGACTTAGGTTGCAAAACAAAATCCCCAATCAGATGGGCAATAAACATCTTAAGCAGACTTGTCAACATAGCTTGCGAGTTGTTTGGTGCAATATTGTATCACTTGATCCAGTTTTGTATAATTTGCCTTATTGAGCTCGCGGCTCACTTGGCTCTGATGCGTTCGCTTGAGCAACTGCGTAATTTCCAACTGACTTTTGTCAGGATGATCCATTACCATCTGCACGGCTTCCGCCATGTTTGCAGTCCACTGATCTACCAAGCGCGTACTCAAGGTTAAAATCAAATTCATCTGTTCGTTCAAATCATCCCATGGCGAGATAAAAGCTAGGCTTTCTTTGTTCAAGGAGTCCAACGCTTTGCCCGAATTCACAAAAGCCTCGCCGCTAGTCTTTTTGATGCTTGAATCACGGTAGCTGATCTCTCCTACGCCGATTCCCATACGAACATCCATTCCCTCTTTCTGTCGAATAACAGACTTTAGGTAAAATATGCTCGAGAACAGATTGGACAGAGGAAGCTCCGCCTGGAAGCTGTCGCCTCGGAATACATCAAAATCTGTACTATACAGCTTGAGGGCTTGTTCCAATTGCGGAAGCCATTCGCTGCTATCGTATTTGCGAGAATGAATAATGTCGCCAGTAATTACTAAATGAAATGTCATAATTATTTCGTTTATCGCTGGTAGATGCTATCAAGGCTTTAATTGCCTAAAGATAAGCAAATTCATCATATGACCAAATTTAATCAAATATCAAATTATGACTCATATAAGTCATAATTACGAATATGATTAAAATAAGTCATAATTCCAAATATGATTAAAATAAGTCATAATCTGATATTTGACTAAATTGAGTCAAATACAAAACAAAACCTCCTTAACAATCGTTATCTCTGCAAGTAAATGAAACATAATATTTAGTAAATTGCTAAGATTAAACTATAAACTATGACGAACTATTCGAAGCTATTGACTGCGAAAAGCAGCTTCAAAATAAAAGAACACCCTACCGATATTCGTGATGAAATCAACCCTGACGATGCTAAAGCGGAACTAAAAAAACTTCGCAAGAAAATAGCTGAGTTACAGGATAAAATGTATGCCCACGATAAATACAGTGTGCTGATCTGTTTACAAGGAATGGATACCTCAGGAAAAGACTCGCTGATCAGGGAGGTATTTAAAGATTTTAATGTTCGCGGTGTTGTCGTGGAGAGTTTCAAGACGCCGAATTCACAAGAACTGGAACACGACTATTTATGGCGTCACGAGATCAAGCTTCCGGAGAAAGGGAAATTCGTGGTGTTCAACAGAACGCACTATGAAAATGTACTGGTCACCAGAGTGCATCCCGAATATCTATTAAACGAACGAATCCCCCACATCAACAATCCGAAAGATCTTCCAAAGGACTTCTGGAAAATGCGATTCGAACAGATCAACAACTTCGAGAAACGCATTGTAGAAAATGGGACCATCGTATTTAAGTTCTTCCTCAACCTGAGCAAGGATGAGCAGAAAGACAGGCTCTTAAGCCGACTGGAAGAAGAAGAAAAGAATTGGAAGTTTTCTCCCGGCGACTTAGAGGAAAGAAAACTATGGGACAAATACATGGAATGTTATGAAGACGCGATCAGAAACACCAGTAAAAAAGATGCGCCATGGTATATTATCCCCTCCGACAGCAAACCTGTGAGCCGGTTTCTTGTCGCGCAGATTATTTATGAAGTCTTATCGACCTATCAGGATATACAATATCCGGAGATGGAACCTGAGGTCGAAGAACATAAAAGAAAATATAAAGAACAATTGGAAGCCGAATAAGCTTCCAATTGTGTTTTTAGAATACTAAGTTAGAAATACCTCCATCTAGTGGAATGGAAGCACCCGTTAGGAAAGAAGCATAGGGCGAAGCTAAGAATGCAACTAAATACCCATACTCTTCGGGCTTCCCTAATCGCTTCACAGGAATGCTATCCCTTCTGCGCTTCTCGATAACCGCAATATCGAGCCCTTCTTGCTCGGCCTGTTTTTCCATCAAGCTATAAAGCCTATCGGTAGCAAAATATCCCGTCAATACCGAATTCACTGTAATACCATCCTTCCCTACCGCATTCGCTAAAGACTTGCTCCAACTGACCAAGGCTGTACGCATCGTATTAGACAGCACCAGGCTATCTTGTGGCTCTTTCACCGTCATGGAAGAAACATTAATAATCCTTCCATACCCCTGCTGCTTCATATGCTGTAAAGCAAGATTACTGGTATAAACCGCGGTTTGGAACAAGAGCTCAAAAGCGCTCTGATAATCTTCCTCCTCTTTAGACAGTACAGTGCCTGCCGCCGGACCGTTTGTATTATTAACCAGAATATCAATCTGATGTGATTTAAAAAAGCCAGCAATGGTTATTTTATGCTGCTCGTAGTCCATAAAATCCGAAACTACATAGCCATGCGCTTGTCCTTCCTTTTTATCCAGCTCAGCAACGACCCGCTTAAGCTTTTCTTCATTCCTAGCCATAATAAAAACAGTAGCTCCGCATTTCGCGAGTTCCTGCGCAATGGCTTTTCCAATACCAGCTGAAGCGCCGCCAACCAAAGCCGTCTTACCTTTTAAATCTATATGCATCCTGATTAATCTTCTTTGCAATAAATATAGCCTTTAAAAAGCCAATCCTGCAATAAAGAAGTACGAAAATTAGATTATTCCATATCGTTCTTCGGATATCCCTCGGCGTCCAGATCATCTCGGTTATCCTCTTCATCTCTCGCCAATTCCTCATCCTTTTTCGATACCCGCAAATTCGAAGCATCCGTGATCCGCATGTTATTATCTTCCAGATTATCCTCCCGAAGCTCGTCTAAATCTGCATATTCATCTCCAACATAAGGGTTGGACGAATCGTAAGTCGAATCATCATTCTCAGCACCCTCGCTTAGCGTATCGTAATTTGCCGGATGATCCCAATCCGGGTCCTTGTCGTTTACATCCAATTCATAGCTCGCATCTTCTTCGTTATACGCCAAATCCCTTGGTTCGAAATCTGCGTTCTCCCCTTCAACATTCTTTTTATTCTTTTTCTCTTCCATCATGTTTTGTTTTTTCATTGAATACTAAGTATAGAACCCCCAAATACCATGTATTGTTTTATATTATTTGGTAAGAAATACAACCGTTAATGGTTGGAAATTAACAGAATATTAATTAGATTTACCTTAACAATTTATAAACTTCAAACCATGCAAACGAAAACAGAATATCTAATTTGGGACAAAATTGTCTCAAGTGCAAAAAGTCGTTTCGACGCGGAGCTCTATGCGAATAAGTTTAAAAATATGCAGCCCGAACTCTTCGACAAACTCGTTCTACACATCATCGTAGGGTTTGCATCGGGTGAAGATCACGAGTCTATTTCCACCAACTTACACAACGAACTAGATCATCTAGGGATTGATGTACGCGAAGGGATTATTGACACTATTATCTCCGACAAACATATTGTATTTAGTCCGGAAATATACGCCGCCTACCTCACCTTTTCGATGCTTGAAGACGGGGCCTCGGAAGCGGAGGTTCTAGGTTATGTTTGTGATCTCCTGGAAAACCCACACATCTACTAATCAATGCGCTAAATCCATAGCGAAAAACTGAACATAAAAGTTGATATCACTGCTTTTTCTGCGATAACGCCTAAGAAAAACTAGCATTTTTTTCCGTAACTTTGCACCCATATGGAAACTGTTGTTAGTGGTATTAGAAGTACCGGAAAATTACACTTAGGAAATTACTATGGAGCGCTGAGCAATTTTGTGAAGATGCAGGATGAATATAACTGTTTCTTTTTTATTGCCGACTTACACTCTTTGACGACTCACCCTACGCCACAAGACTTAAATAGCATGGTCCGCAACGTAGTGGTTGAATATTTAGCTGCAGGGTTAGACCCTGAAAAATCTACCATTTATGTACAATCAGACGTACCTGAAGTAGCAGAGCTTTATTTATACATGAATATGAACGCTTACCTTGGTGAGCTAGAAAGAGCAACATCTTTCAAAGACAAGGTTCGCGCAAATCCAAATAACGTAAATGCTGGTTTATTGACCTATCCAGTGTTGATGGCTTGTGATATATTAATCCATCATGGTGTTAAAGTTCCAGTTGGAAAAGACCAGGAGCAGCACTTGGAAATGACGAGAACTTTTGGTAATCGTTTCAACAGACTTTACAATGTTGATTATTTCCAAGAAGCCTTTGCTTTTGCCTATACCGACAAGTTGGTCAAAGTACCGGGCTTATCGGGTCAAGGGAAAATGGGTAAATCAAACGGCGATGCAGACTGTATCTATCTATCCGATACGGAACAAGCAATCCGTAAAAAGATTATGCGCGCAGTGACGGACAATGGTCCAACCGAGTTGAACCAAACAAAACCAGAAGCGGTTCAGAATCTTTTTGATCTAATGAAAGTTGTATCCACTGCTGATACGGTAGAGCACTTTGATGAATTGTACAACAAATGTGAGATTCGTTACGGCGACTTCAAAAAGCAATTAGCCGAAGACATGGTGTTGGCAACTGCAGACGTCCGTTCAAGAATCGAAAGCATTGGTCAGGACGATGAGTACATTAAAAAAGTGGTTAAGCTAGGTGCTGAAAAGGCAGCCGCAAGTGCGCAAAAAACCATCAAAGAAGTTCGTGAAATCATAGGTCTTAAAAAACTGTTTTAATAGAAATTATGCATATAGCAATTGTTGGAAATATTGGTGCCGGTAAAACTACTTTAACAGAAAAACTTGCCAAACACTTAAACTTCGAACCTCAATACGAAGCGGTAGAAAACAACCCTTATCTGGAAGACTTTTACAGCGACATGAAACGCTGGGCCTTCAACCTACAGATCTTCTTCTTAAATAGTAGATTCCGTCATATCGTGGATCTTCAAAATCGCCAGATCAACATGATACAGGATAGAACGATATATGAAGATGCGTATATCTTCGCAGAGAACTTATACGATATGGGATTGATGAGTGCTAGAGACTTTGAAAACTATAGCGACATTTTCCAATCCATCATCCATTACATCAAACCACCGGATTTGTTGGTTTATTTGAAAGCTTCTGTCCCTACCCTAGTGAACAATATCCAAAAACGCGGTAGAGACTACGAATCGGGCATCCGCCTTGACTATCTATCGAAACTGAACGATAAATACGAAAAGTGGATCGGAAACTACAAAGAAGGAAAACTTTTGGTGTTGGATAAAGACAACTTAGACTTCGCCAATAACCAGGAAGATCTAGGTAAAATAATCCAAAAAATCGAAGCGGAATTGTTTGGACTGTTTTAACAAAAACGCCTAACTACATCTTAAGAAATAAACATAAAAGCCAGAACTATCGTTCTGGCTTTTTTTCTGAAAAAGAAAACCGGGTATGTTTTTAAAAATACAATATCTAATATCTATTTTTGGGTATGAAAGTTATTGGAGTAATACCAGCGCGCTATGATTCCACCCGATTCCCGGGGAAACCATTAGTGGATATTGCTGGAATGACCATGATTGAACGAGTTTATAACCAAGTTAATCATGCAGGCAGTCTAAGTGAAGTGGTGGTCGCAACAGATGACCAGCGTATATATGATCATGTGAAAAGCTTCGCAGGTAATGTCGTCAGGACGAGTAGGGATCATCAGTCCGGAACTGACCGCTGTGCGGAGGTCATACAAAACATATCTGGTTTCGACATAGTAATCAACATTCAAGGTGATGAGCCATTCATCGACCCGCAGCAAATCGACTTATTGGTGTCATGCTTTGCAGATCAGGATGTTCAGATTGCCACATTAATTCGAAAAATAACAGAATTTGCTGATTTGGAAAACGTCAATAAACCCAAAGTTGTTTTGAACGCGAAAAACGAAGCAATCTACTTTTCCAGACAGCCTATTCCCTATTTCCGTGGGAAAGAGATGAAGAACTGGCTGAGCGACGCGGAATATTTCAACCATATCGGTATCTATGGCTATCGCGCAAATGTTTTAAAAGAACTTACGAAGCTTCCTGTATCAAACCTTGAGCGTATTGAATCACTAGAACAACTCCGCTGGATAGACAATGGATATAGAGTCCAAACGGCAATATCTCATCACGTCAATGATGCGATTGATACCCCGGAAGATTTAGAAGCTATAAAAAGAAAATATTTTAATGTGTAGAGCTTATTGCCTATGATCTGTATAACGGATGGTAGGCAATAAATTTAAAAGACGCTCATAATCCGCAAGCCCCAGCTTTTCCATAGCAGGTATTGCTTCTTTCAATTCTGAGAACTGTGCCTCGGTACGAATCCCTACCACGACACTCTTCACCGCCTCTTGCAACAATGGATACTTAAGTGCAATGGCTAATGCCGGCACGGCTAAATCCTTTGCTAATGCACTTACCCCATCTTGTGCTGCTTTCACCTCCGCTGCAGTAAACTCCAAATATTTCTTAACTGGTTTGTCGATCAACAGGCCTTGCGCCAAAGCACCACGCACAAAAACTGCAACTTGCGCTTCATTTAAGCGATTTAAATACTCCTCAGGACGTCTATCCAACAAAGAGTACTGCATCAAGTTTGAGGAGATATTTGTATCCTCCGCATATTTTAAAAATACATTGGGGCGTATGGAAGATATGCCGTAGGCTTTGATCTTCCCTTGTTCTTTCAAGAGCTCAAAAGCTTCAACAATTTCGTCAAAAGGATCGTCAATGGTGCCGCCATGTAACTGGTAGTTATCAATGTAATCTGTCTGCAGATTGCGAAGGCTCATTTCAACAGCACCCAATATATACGATTTCGAAGGAGCCCAATCCCAACCTGATCCATCCGCGCGCCATTGATTGCCGACCTTCGACGCAATAGTCCAAGCGGAACGGTTCTTCTTGGTAATCTCTCCAATCAACTTCTCATTCTCGCCCTTGTCATACATGTCCGCCGTATCTATATAGTTGATGCCAAGCTCGAGTGCCTGATCCAATATAGTACTGGCCAATTTCTTGTCTTTGAAATCCAAAGACATAGCACCTAAGGATAGTTCCGGAATTTGTATGTCGGTATGCCTAAGATTAGATTGATTCATGAGGTTCCTCGCTTATAATTTTTAATAATTCAACTTCGAATATTAAAGTGCTGTAAGCAGGAATAGGTCCGCTACTGCGTTCACCATACCCCAAATCATAAGGAATGACGAAACGAGTCTTCCCTCCTACTTTCATCGTTGGAATTCCGATAATCCAACCGGGTATCGTTCTGCCAATCTCAATATCCAGGGGTTCCTTGCGTTCATAGCTATTATCGAAAACAGTACCATCCACAAGTGTCCCTTTATAATGAACAACAACCATATCATTTGGTTTGGGATGTAAGCCGGTTCCTTCTTGAATGACCTGATATTGCAAGCCCTCTTCGGTCGTGATGACGCCGGGCTTCTTTTTGTTCTGATCTAAATATGCTTGTGAAGCCGCTTTGGTTTTAGCAATCTTTTCCTCAGCAATTCGGTTTAGACCAGCGCGTATAATATCATTTGTTTGAGACTCCGTAAATCGTTGATCCTTTTTTTCTAGTGCTTGCTTTATCGCTTTTGCCAACACATCTTGATTGACCTTGAAATCCAGTTGTTTTAAATTCCTGCCGACATCCAAGCCCAAAGCATAGCTCAATGAATCATTTGCAGTTTTTAAAGATTGTGCGGAACTGTTTAGTGCGAAACAGATGGATAAAAATCCAAGTATTAATCTCATTCTTAGCTGTGTTTTTTTATGATCTTCTCCACAATATCAGCAGTACAGTCTGGGTAATCGACAGTAACTCTAGACTTGGCATTTAGCCATGCCTCCATATCATACTCGTATTTCTTCTTTAAAGACTTGATGACCGGAACGCCGATTTCCTCTAATGAGGCGGCATTCAAATGCTGCTCATATTGGTTCTTCATAGGTATAACCAATAATTTCTTACCCAAATATAAGGCTTCGGCCGGGGTTTCAAAGCCTGCACCACATAAAATACCCGATGCACTCGCCATACTTTGCACAAAAGCATCGCTATTGATGGGATTTATAGAAACATTTTTTTGCTTGAAAGGTCTTTTATTATGCTTAGAATACACTTCCCACTTGATATCAGGAAAACGTGTCAATTGTTTGATCAGATGCGCATCATCGTAAGAAGGCAAATAGACGGTATAATGTCCATTATCGACCGGATCCAATTGCCGTACCGATTGTCGGATCACCGGCGTAAAGATATGGCTAGCATAGGACTTGAAATGGAAGCCGTAGGAATGGGTAGAAGGCGCATAATTTTTCATAATGAACTTTCCTAACATATCGGTTTCTTCGGGCTTCGGGCTTGCCGGATCGAATGCGCCAATTTGATGGCTAAGTCCAATGCAGGGCTTTTCCTTGAAATAACAGCCCCAAGCTGAAATCGGCTCGAAATCATTAATCACCAAGTCATAGTCCTCAACCGGAACTGAATTGACCTCTTTGACAAATTTACGAACCGTCGAAGCCATAAAAGTCTTCCATAAGTCGACTCCCCCGGATTTACCGAAGATAAAGCTTAAACCATGGTATCGATATTTGACTTCGAAAGGTAGTTGAATATCCGCTTGGATACCACTTACCAAGACATCCACTTGTCCGTGGGCTTGCAGGCAGGGAATAACGTCAATTGCCCTTGTTAAATGTCCATTTCCTGTACCCTGTACAGCATACAAAATTTTCATCTACAGCTTGATTGAACCTCAAAGTAACGAAAAACGATTAATAACTTATCATTAAATTCATTATTCTTTTATTAAACATCGTTATATTTCGATAGCTAGATGTTCGAACAATGAAAATGCTATTTCCAGCAGTTCTGTTAATTCTTTTCGCGACGTCCTTGCAATCCTGGGGCTTTTTTGCGCATCGTACTATAAATAAGCATGCTACGTATTCTCTGCCCGCAGACCTGGCGCCATTCTTCAAAAAACACCGCTATGCCATCACTGAAAAATCCATCAACGCCGACAAGCGGGTATATATAGACAGTGCAGAATCGACCCGACACTTTATTGACTTGGATCGGTATGAAGATTTGTCTGACTCATTAGAAGTACCCTGGTTCAAACTAAATAAACGGCTTCAACAGCACGATCTACTAAAGCGAGGGATTATCCCCTGGCAAATCGATTTGACTTACAGAAAGCTTCTAAAAGCTTTCCATCAGAAAAATACGCACGCTATTATTCGACATGCGGCGGATTTGGGGCATTATGCCTCCGATGCACACGTCCCGCTGCATACCACAAGCAATTATAATGGACAACTAAATGGGCAAGTTGGAATACACGCCCTTTGGGAGACACGTTTGCCAGAACATTTTATGGACTCCTATCAGCTTTATGTTGGAAAACCCGTGTATATTGATAATGTGGTCGAATTCGCTTGGAATGCCGTACATGAAAGTCATGCGCTGTTAGATTCCGTTTTTGAATTAGAGCGAAAAGTGAGCAATAGTATGCCTTTACAGCACCGGACAAACTATGTCTTAAGGAATAATCGGTTAATGTTGAACTATAGTGATGAGTTTTGCGAACGGTATCATCGAGCCATGAATGGTATGGTCGAGCGGAGAATACGTAAGGCGATACATGCGACCGCGTCGCTCTGGTATTCGGCATGGATTGACGCGGGACAGCCTAACCTGAGCAAACTGGAAGCCTTTGTTCCAGAGAAAAAGGATCCCATTCCGTATCAGCGACTTATGCCGAAAGGCCGAGAAGAGTGGCATTAACGCTTTGCGATACCCAGTTTTTATTTACCTTTGAGAAATTTTTTTTCTATGTTATCGAAGAAACTTTTACTATTCTTTAGTATGGCACCAAACTTCTTATTAGCCCAACAGAATGACACAACCCAATTAAAAGAAGTCATTATTCAAGAGAACAGACTATTAATTCCTTTTGATCAACGCAATAGAAATATCCAAATCATCAGTCAGGAGGAAATCCAGGCCTTGCCTAGCTCAAGCATCAACGAAGTATTGCGCTATGCCGCGGGCGTTGATATTCGCCAGCGGGGCCCCTTCGGCACGCAGGCCGATATCGGAATCGACGGAGGTAGCTTCGATCAAACTCTAATATTAATTAATGGCGTTAAACTGTCAGATCCACAAACGGGACACCATATGCTCAATTTGCCGGTTCCACTATCCGAAATTCAGCGAATTGAAGTATTGAGAGGCCCCGTATCGCGCATTTACGGAATCAATGGATTAACAGGCGCAGTTAATATCGTAACGAAACAAGCCGAAGCCAACAGTGTGTTCGTGCAGGTCAATGGAGGCAGTTCCTTTAAGAAAGTTGAAGAGGAAGCTGGAAAAGATGGTATCTACTACGCGAATGGCATCCAAATTGGCGGATCTATTGTCAGAAAGGCACATCAACATCAACTCTATTTTGGGAAAGAGCATAGCAACGGGCAGCGTTATAACAGTGCTTCCGACAATGAAAAACTGTACTATCAAAATCAGATCAATATTGCCCCCGATCATCGGATTCAGATGATGGCCGGATATATCAATAACGAATTTGGTGCTAGTGGATATTATGCAGCACCTGGCGATAAGGAGTCTGAGGAACTGGTAGAGACTGTGATCTCGAGCATTTCATCACATCATCAATTAAATAAATGGTATCTAAGTCCTCGGATCAGCCATCGTTATAATGAAGACGATTACCGATATTTTCGCAACGATCTGAGCAAAGGCCGCAGCAAGCATTATACCCAGACCTTAAGTACGGAATTGCACGCGCGCTACCAAACATCTTTAGGCGATTTAGGAATCGGAGCTGAGGCTCGATTTGAAGATATCAGCAGTTCCAATATCGGCAAGCACAGCAGGGAGAATTATGGAATCTTTACGGAATTTAGAACCACCAAATTCGACCGATTCGATATCAATATCGGCGCCTATTTAAACTACAATAGCGATTATAACTGGGAAGTATTCCCGGGTATCGACATCGGCTTCCATGCAACGGAGAATCTGCGCCTAACTCTGAACAGCGGAACCAGCCAGCGAATTCCAACCTTTACGGATTTATATCTCAATCAGCGTCCCGGAAACATCGGAAACCCTGATCTGAAAAGCGAGTCCGCTTGGCAGAATGAGATTGGTCTGCAATACAGCCGCAATAAGTTCACATTCCAAACAGGATACTTCTATCGAGATATCAGCCGATTTATCGACTGGCAAAGAGCGAGTACCGATGTACCCTATCAAGCTCAGAACTTAGGCAATAATAAAACACATGGTATTTATTCCAACCTAGGCTATAAAACAGCAATTGCAACAGATCAGCATATGATGTTTAACCTAGCATACAGCCATTTAAACCCATCCATCATCAACGATTATAAGAATACCATAATCAAATATGGAATCGAGAGCTTGAAGCATCAAGCGCAGGCAACGCTGAGTTACGCCTTCAGAGAGTGGTCAATTACTTCGGCAAATCGATGGCTTGAACGCAGCTCGTCAAACTCCTACTTTGTTTCGGATTTGAGATTAGCATACGCCAAGAAGAATATTTCAATTTTTGCAGATATACAGAATATCTTTGATGAAAAGTACATTGAAGTGGGGGCTGTACCTATGCCTACGAGATGGGCCAATTTGGGACTAAGATATCAATGGGTTCAGCGTTAGGAACTGTAATAAAAAAGGGGATCGTTTGGATCCCCTTTTCTATGCATCAAAACGATGATAATGATTATAATTGTTTGTCTAATTTCTCTGCTAGAACTGATTTAGGTACTGCACCGATTTGTTTGTCAACAATCTCACCGTTCTTGAAGAACAATAATGCAGGGATATTACGGATTCCGTAACGTACGGAAATATCCGGGTTATTATCCACATTTACTTTACCTACTACTGCTTTTCCTTCGTATTCAGTAGCAATCTCGTCCACTAATGGACCAACCATACGACATGGACCACACCATTCAGCCCAAAAATCGATAAGCACTGGTTTATCTGATTTTAACACAACCTCTTCGAAGTTGCTGTCTGTAATTTCTAATGCCATATTTATTTAATTAATTTATGTTTTATAGTTCTAAATATAAACAAAGATAATGAATACCCTTGTATTGCTATTTGTTCTGTGTTAACATTTTTTCTATCGCCTATCAATTTAATCTATAATTCACGCCTTCCAGCGCTTCAATGCCTTCTAAAAACTCGTTTGTGATAAAGATTTTACGCTTTTTCACCGGCATTTCAATTGAAAGCTTATCCTGTTCGTCCATGATTTTGAACTTTAACTGACAATTAGCCTCCTGTCCTTCTACCTGCGTGCAGGAAATTAATTGATTTAAGGTGCTCATAAACTCCGTGTCCAAAACATGAAGCGGAAATTGAATCGTAAAGCTCTTCGCCATCTTCTCGCGAAGATCCGACAGTAGCTGAATATTCTTCAGCTCAAAGCCCCAGTTACCCACTTGCTTAAAGCGTTCTTGAACAAGCCCACGGATCTGTACGAAATATCCTTCCTGAAGATAGCCTTTGAACTTCACATAATCTTCACCGAAAACCATAATCTCATAGGAATCCCAGTAGTCCTCGATGATAAACGAGCCGAAAGGCTTCCCGGATTTCGCAACCCGATGATTTGCCAACGCGATGATGCCTCCTAAAACGACCTCTTTATTCTTGATTCTGTTGAAATCCAACAAGACCTCCTGATCCACTTCGGAAGCTTTCGCCTTATTTATTAACTGCAAGTCGGTCACATTGTTTGGACAAAAATGCTTCAGTTCAAACTTATAATTATCTAAAGGATGACTGGTCAGATAAATACCGATCACATCCTTTTCGTATTTCAATTTCTCAATCAAACCCCATTGCGGACAGGGCGTTAAACTAGGCTCCGGTAATTCGACCGCTCCCCCTGCTCCAAACAGGCTTACTTGCGCCGAATTCTCATTCTCCCTGAATTTATGAGCAAATTTCAATGCCTTCTCTATACCGCTAGGGTTGTCCGAGTCGGAGTAAAAATATTGTGCACGATGGGTATCGGAGAACGAGTCAAACCCTCCTCCGTATGCCAGACTTTCGAAGGCCTTCTTATTGATCATTCGCAAATCGACACGCTTCGCCAAATCAAAGATCGACTTATAAGGCTCGCCCTGTCTGCTCTGCACAATCGTCTCTACGGCGCCTGCACCAACACCTTTTACTGCTCCCATTCCGAAGCGAATAGCTCCCTCTTCGTTTACTGTAAACTTATAGTGCGACTCATTGACATCTGGTCCTAAAACCGTTAAGCCCATTCTTCTACATTCTTCCATAAAGAAAGTGACCTGCTTGATATCGTTCATGTTGTTCGATAATACTGCAGCCATATATTCCGCCGGGTAATGCGCTTTTAAAAAGGCCGTTTGATAGGCGATCCATGCATAACAAGTTGAGTGCGATTTATTGAAGGCGTAAGAGGCGAAGGCTTCCCAGTCGGTCCATATCTTCTCCAGCACCTTCGGGTTATGCCCTTTTTCTGCTGCCTGATCGATGAACTTAGGCTTCATCTTGTCCAAGACAGCCTTTTGTTTCTTACCCATCGCCTTACGCAAAACGTCGGCATCACCTTTCGAGAAACCGGCTAACTTTTGCGATAAAAGCATTACCTGCTCCTGATATACGGTAATACCATAGGTTTCCGCTAAGTATTCCTCGCAGGCATCCACATCGTAAGTGATAGGCTCTATACCATGCTTACGCTTAATAAAGGAAGGGATATATTCCATCGGTCCCGGACGATATAATGCGTTCATGGCAATTAAATCGGCAAAGACGGTGGGCTTCAGTTCCTTCATGTATTTCTGCATACCCGGCGACTCGTATTGGAAGATACCAATGGTTTCACCACGTTGGAAAAGCTCATAGGTCAACGTGTCTTCAATATCAAAAGCTTCCGGATCCAGATCGATGCCATGGCGCAACTTGACATTCTGCACGGTATCTTTGATCAAAGTCAGGGTCTTTAAGCCTAGGAAGTCCATCTTTAACAGACCTGCACTCTCTACCACAGAGTTATCATACTGGGTGACGTAGAGGTCGGAATCTTTCGCCAATGAAACCGGAACAAAGTTGGTAATATCATCAGGCGTAATAATAACCCCACAGGCGTGAATACCTGTATTCCGCATGGAGCCTTCCAGGACTCTAGCCTGCTTAATGGTTTCGGCCTCTAATCCCGCTCCATCCGCTAAGCCTTTCAATCGGTTGACCGCCTCTAATTCCTCACTTCGAAGCACTTCTTTTAGTGCTTTATCTTCCATATTGAAGATTTTGCTCAGCTTTAAGTTTGGAATCAACTTGGCAATCTCGTTGGCATCCGCCAAAGGAAGATCCAGCACACGTGCGGTATCCTTGATGGAGGATTTTGCAGCCATCGTACCATAGGTGATAATTTGAGCAACTTGAGAAGACCCATACTTATCAATTACATATTGCATTACGCGTCCACGCCCTTCGTCATCAAAGTCGATATCGATATCGGGCATGGATACACGGTCGGGATTTAAGAAACGCTCGAATAGTAAGTCGTATTTGATGGGGTCGATATTTGTAATTCCAAGGCAATAGGCAACGGCTGAACCTGCTGCCGAACCACGCCCGGGACCTACCGAAACCCCCATATTTCTTGCCTCAGCGATAAAGTCTTGTACAATCAAGAAATAACCCGGGTAACCCGTTTTTTCGATCGTTGCCAATTCAAAGTCTAAGCGCTCGCGGATATCGTCGGTAATCTCAGGATATCGTTTCGCCGCTCCTTTGTAGGTCAAATCCTTCAGATAAGCATTCTCGCCTCGTTTGCCACCATCGACTTCATCTTCTGCGTGTTGAAACTCTTCAGGAATCTCAAACTTCGGAAGCAGGACCTCACGCGCAAGAACGTAAGTTTCTACCTTATTTAAGATTTCGTCAATATTGATGATGGCTTCCGGTAAATCTTCGAATACTTTCTTCATCTCTTCAGCAGACTTGAAATAGTATTCCTGATTTGGCAATCCGAAGCGGAACCCCCTACCTCTTCCTTTCGGCGTCGATAGCTTCTCGCCATCCTTTACACAAAGTAAAATATCGTGTGCATGGGCATCCACTTTATTAACGTAGTATGTATTGTTCGTGGCAATGAGTTTGACTTCATGCTTGCGCGCTAATTGAATGATCGCTTCATTAACCCGATTTTCATCTTCTTGTCCATGGCGCATAACTTCAATATAGAAGTCTTCGCCAAAGCGTTCCTTCCACCATAACAGCGCTTCTTCAGCCTGCACCTCACCAATGTTCAGTAATTTGCTCGGCACCTCACCCTGTAGGTTTCCGGAAAGGACAATCAGATCTTCTTTATACTTTTCAACGATTTCTCTATCGATACGGGGTACATAATAGAATCCCTCGGTATAAGCGGCAGATGCCATCTTCGCGAGGTTATGATAACCGTTTTTATTCTTTGCCAGAAAAACAACTTGATAACCGTTGTCCTTTCTAGATTTGTCTTTTCTATTTTCACAGATATAGAATTCGCAACCTACAATAGGCTTGATTGGAACGCCATCAAAGGCTTCGCCTTTCTCTTCAGCCTCCTTCTGCTTTGCTTCTAAATCTTTGTTATAGCTCAATACTTTATTGACAAAGTGGAATGCCCCCATCATGTTACCATGATCGGTCATCGCGACAGCTGGCATTTTCTGCTTGGCAGCGGCCTGTACCAAACTATCAATCGAGATTGTAGACTGCAATACCGAAAACTGCGTATGATTATGTAAATGCGCAAAATTGGCATTCGCGAGCGCTTCCAACGTATCTGCATCGATTTTTACTACTGTCGGTGTCGGCTCTGTTTTCTCACGAATAGCGTCTGAGGCAGCTTTTAAATTGACGTGCTTTAATCCTACAGACTCAACCACCGTTGGGTGCTGCTGTTTGAATTCTACAAAATAGCCTGTATCGACTTGTAACTCTTCAGCTTTAAACACATTTCTTCGAACAAGCTCGAAGAAACAGCGTGTGGTTGCTTCAACGTCGGCAGTCGCATTGTGCGCCTCCGCAAAGGGTACTCCGAATAAATAGCTATGTAATTCGGTCAGGTTAGGGAGTTTGAATCTTCCCCCACGACCGCCAGGAAGTTTCAACAGCTCTGCAGTCACCTCCGTACAGGTATCCAATATTGGCATGGACGCCATCGGACTATCCACCGAATAGCGATGGAACTCACAACCCATCACGTTGATATCAAAGCCGATGTTCTGCCCTACAACGAACTTAGCTTTCGCTAATGCCTCATTAAATTTTACTAAGACATCGGTCAATGGAATACCTTGCTCTTCGGCTAAGGCTGTTGAAATACCGTGTATCTTTTCGGAATCATAAGGAATGTTAAATCCATCAGGTTTGATTAGATAATCCTGATGTTCGATCATCCTTCCCATCTCATCGTGAAGCTGCCAAGCAATCTGAATACACCTCGGCCAGTTATCCGTATCTGTTATCGGCGCATCCCATCTCTTCGGCAATCCCGTCGTTTCTGTATCGAAAATTATATACATAGTTTATCCCCTCTTGAACTAACAAAAATACTCAATAAAATCAATAATACTCCATAGCCTAGGTAACATCAATATCATTATTGTTAACGCAATAAATACTAAGGAATTAGGAAGCAATCAGGACACTTCGATAAGTCACAACCCTTTCAAAGCCCTTTCATAACCCTTTCAAAGCCCTTTCAAACCCGTTTGGGAAGGGGTATGAAAGGGTTATACATTGGGTTTGGATAGTATTTAGTAGGTAGTAGTTAGTATTTAGACCTAGGGCTGTCTAGATTTTTGATATTAGAAGTTAGATGTAAGATATTAGAAGTTAGATGTAAGATATTAGACGTGAGATATTAGAGTATGGCGTTCGGAGTAGAAAGGAAGGGTGCAAGGAAGACGATTGTCTTTAAACCAGAAAAGAAAGGATGAGAGGATGGGCAGGATCGGGTCTGATGTCTTATGTCTACTGTCTTACATCTAGTATAATATGATGTTTTGTCTTGAACCAGGAAAGGAACGATGAGAAGATTGACAGGATCCTGCTAATCCCTGCATCCTTCCTTTCCTGGTTCAAGACAAAATCTACTGTCTAATATCTAGTCTGAAAAAAAGGATTTTAGGATTAGCAGGATCGGGTCTGATGTCTTATGTCTAATATCTAATGTCTAGACAGCCCTAGGTCTTAATACTAACTACTAACTACTAAATACTGTCGTTTAAATAGAAAGAGC
>DELI01000026.1:104564-170295 GCA_002354335.1 Sphingobacterium sp. UBA2700
GCTCTTTCTATTTAAACGACCAGTTATTTGAGGATTACCACCTCTACTCGTCTATTTTTTTGGCGGCCTTCCGGCGTTTTAT
This sequence comes from Sphingobacterium sp. UBA2700, assembly GCA_002354335.1. GTDB lineage: Bacteria > Bacteroidota > Bacteroidia > Sphingobacteriales > Sphingobacteriaceae > Sphingobacterium. The sequence goes on from DELI01000026.1 coordinate 104,647, forward strand.
TGTCTGCTATCGGTTTTGATTGGCCTAGGCCTTTTGTTGAGATTCTTGCGTCAGCGATTCCGGCATCCACTAAGAATTTCTTCACTGATGCTGCGCGTTTATCGGATAACCATTGGTTATATTCTGCTGTTCCGGTCGCATCGGTATGTCCATCCACGCGTACTTTTGCTTTTTGGTCTTTTAAGACTTTCACCAATTTGCTTAGCTCTTGTTTTGCGTTGTCTGACAGGTAAGAGGAATTCGTTGGGAATAATAAGTCTGAGGAAATGGATACTAATATTCCTTCGTCAGTTTGTTTTACATCCTTAAACTCGCGTTTTACATTTTTCAGACCATCGTCGGTTCCGTCCTTGCTAACAACCGCGCCAGGATTTACAACCATAGATTGCTGCTTACAAGAAAAAAATGTTATGCTTGAAATTAAAATTAGTGCTACTAAATTGATGCGTTTCATGTGTATCGTTGCTTTGTTGTTGTTGTAAATATAATATTTTATCCCTAATAATCTTACTTCTTAAAAAGCCTTTGTTCAACCGCTTGAATTTCAGGAATCTGCTGATACAGTTTCCAGATAAATCCAGTCTTTGCGTTCTCTAATAGCAGGGCGACGTTGGCTTGATTGCTAGCAACATACTCGTCGGAGACATCATTGCTACGTAAGTCAACCCACGAGCGGAACCCGTATTCGGAAAACAGGAATGCTCCGAACTCGTGATACAGTGCATTTAATGATTTGATTGATCGTTGATTGTCTAAGAAGATACTCGCGACAGAAATTGCAGGATTTATTCGGAAGGTTCCGATGCTATCGTTGCGCTGTTGAAAGCCCCAGATATCGGAGTTGCTCGTCCCTACTCCTATTTCGTTATCTCTTCGTTTTACAACGCGGGCATAACTACCTACAACCTCCGCGAGATTATAATCCTTTAATTTCGCTAATTTGGGATTAATTGTGACGAAAGGTCTATACATCTCTAGTAAGTTCCCCTCTGGAGCTCCGAAAGGTAATTGCACGCCATACATAATCGTATCTTGCAAAGCCGAAATATGATATAATGAATCCTGCTCTCTGCGATCTACACCATCAGGAAACAAATAATTTTGTCGCACTGAATCGCTAAAAGTCGTATCTGGAAGTAAACTTGAAGATACTTCCGCTCGGGAAACATATTTGCTTTCTATTGCATTGGCAAAGGAGGCGATAGGAATGTTGGAGCGTGTGGATGCCATCGCTAACATATAGGCATTAAGGCCTTGGTTGACACCGACGATAGGCTCTGAAACGTGATATTCATCCAACATATCTAAGTTGGAGCGTAACGTTTGCGGATCATATGGCATGGTCACGGCCTTCCAATCCATCCGTTCCCAAATATCGCTGATCCCTCTCCTAATCTCTTTCTCCGCTTCATCATCACCTTTCAGGTATTGTCGAACAACGAGCAATGCTTCCATGATGGCAGCAGATGATTCCACATCATATTGTGGTCGACGATCGAAATACTCGGGTATGCCTTTGCGTCCGTCATAATAAGATGAAAAGAACCCATGTTTATTCTGCGCCGTGGCTAAGAACTTCACGATACGTTTAACGCGACTGATAAATAGAGGGCGAGAAATGAAATTCTTTTCTACCCCGACCATTAAACTAAGGATTGCCCCTCCTGTTTCCTTTACCGATACGATCGCTTTTTCTTTCATTCTAAATGGCATGTGCATGCCTGTGTTGATATCATAGTTCTCCACGAAGTAATTGATATGGGCGATCTGAATGAGGGAAAATAGTTCATCATCGCTAATATTTTTTGGCAACACTTCCTGCACTGCGGATAATGGAGATTCTTTGTAATTGAAGTCGAGCCAAGCGATTTTGTAGTAATACTTTTTATCCAATACCGGGACGTAATCCAGGCAGCGTTGCATGTAGGTAGGACGTATGGAAATCGGTTCGAAATCTTTATTGTTCTCCGATCTGTAGATCTTCACATAGCGAATACTCTGTGTCAAGGGTACTTGCCACTGCAAATCGACATGGTTGCCGTAGGCTGTAGCTTTCGCTAATACCGCTGCAGATGTCAAAGGAACTTTAGAATAGTTTGCCGGAAGGAATTCGATTTGATCGAGAAAGAGCTGATGCGTGCTTTTGGAATCGTTGAGCTGTCTCAGGATAATCCCAGAGATATGTTCCTCAACGTTTAATCCTGCAAACTCTTTGACAGGGATGCGAACATCCAGCCAGGCATCCTTTTTAAATCCTTGAATATAATTTCCAATTGCTAAACTTACCGATTGGTTGTTCCGCTGCTTGATGGAAATGGACGGCAAATGTTCAGCTTTGGTACTCGCAGAGCCTACATAGAGTTTGAAACTAAGGACATCGTCGTTCGAAAGTCGATAATGGAATTTCTGACGGCTATAGCGAATCGTGACATTCCAATCTCCTTGGGGATGGGAAAGATAGCGTAATGATAGTGCGTTACCAGGTGTAAAGAAAAGGGTATCCGATACGAGCAGATGTTTATTTACATTCTCAACCCAGCTTTTCCCACTATAATCTACCAGGCTTCGGGCGTATGTGCCCTTTACCAGGCTATTATCAAACACCACCTCCGGATATGTTTCTGCATTTGCGTTCAATCCAAACAAACAGAACAGAAGAATAGGAATTAGTTTAAGTCGCATAAGGCAATAATAATGGACAATAATAGCGAATTTTCCATCTAGAAACGAGTTTTAACATCGATTTCCCTATTCGTGATAAAATTATTACGCACATTTTAAGCCTGTTGCGATAAAAGGCTAAGAAATATTTTTGCAGTTTCTGTTTTCTCTCTATATTTGCAGCACGTCAAGCGAAAGTAGCTCAGTTGGTAGAGCACAACCTTGCCAAGGTTGGGGTCGCGAGTTCGAATCTCGTCTTTCGCTCAGTTGCCTAGGTGGTGGAACTGGTAGACACGCAGGACTTAAAATCCTGTTCCCGTTAAGGGAGTGCGGGTTCGATTCCCGCCCTAGGTACTTGGAAGAAAGCTCATCGAAAGATGAGCTTTTTTATTTTCTACGCGTTAAAGTCTTTCTTTTAACAAATTTATACAACTCAAACCACAGTACAGAAACACTAGCTATCGCGATAGACATTCCTAATTCGGAAGCATCCAAAGCCGTAACGTCAAAGAAACGGGCGAAGGGTTGGACATATAAAATAGAAAAGAGTAGAATTAACGTCACTCCAATTACAATCGGGAATAATATATTCTTGTATTTAAAGCTTTCGATTACACTGTAATAGAAAGAGCGGTTGACCAAACTTAACAAGATATTAGCAAAAATAAGCGTCGTGAAGACCATTGCTCTAGTATTCTCTTCGGAACCTCCATTTTGAACAGCCCATTGATAAGCGAATAAGACGCCAGCGGTAATTGCCAGTCCTTGTATAATACTGATCGCAAGCTCTTTTATATTTAAAAATGTATCCCCTAAAGACCTTGGCGGCTTCTGCATGGTATTCTTTTCCATAGGTTCGCTCTCATAAACAATAGAGCATGTTGGCCCCATAACCAACTCCATAAAGATGACATGCACCGGACTGAAGATTTGCGGATAGATCCAGCCCAGAAACAAGGGCAACGACACGGTCAATATGATAGGAATGTGAATCGATATAATATATTGTATTGCTTTCTTGATATTCGCGTAAATGCGGCGTCCGGCGGCAATTCCGAGTACAAGCTTATCCAAATCATCATTGGTAATCACTAAGGCCGCTGCAGCCTTTGCAATCTCGGTTCCTTTGTTTCCCATAGCGACCCCAATATGGGCGGCTTTTAATGCCGGTCCATCGTTGACACCGTCGCCCAGCATAGCGACCACCTCTCCTTTCTTCTTTAGCGCATTGATGACTGCAAGCTTTGCATCTGGAAACATCCGGGTAAACAGCACGGTCCGTTCTGCAACCGACATTAATTGATCCTCCGAATAGGCGGCCAGGTCACTCCCATTTAGTCCCTCAGCTGTATTGACGATCCCTGCTTGAGCAGCAATACTAGCCGTGGTGTCTGCATTGTCGCCCGTAATCACCTTGACTTGGATGCCTGCATCGTATATCTTCTTGAACACATTTTCGATACCTTTCTTTGGTGGATCATAAAACACCACAAAGCCTAGGAAATCAAATTCGAAGTCCTGTTGTTTTTCTGGGAAGTCATCTGTCGGGAAAACAGATTTCGCAACGCCCAATACTCGAAAGCCTTCTTTTCCGAAAGCCTTGTACAATGCTCTTAGTCTTTCTTTTTCGACCTCATCGAGCGAGGACACTGCGAGGATCGCTTCTGGTGCTCCTTTTGCCGCTATGATACGATTGCCCGCATCATTGCGAAAAAGATGCGTCATCATAGGCGGCTTGCCTTCCAATGGGTATTCATGGAAGAGCTCGTATTGCTTTCGTTGATCGTCTCTGGTCGTCTTTTCGTAGACCTGGTGCAATGTCTTCTCCATGGGATCAAATGGCACTGGCTCGCTGCTCCACATCGCGTAATCGATCAATTTTGTAAGCTTCGGATCTTTGAAGTCAGTATCATCGTAGATTTTGTTCGATCGATAATCATACAACTTGCTAAGATGCATACTGTTCTCTGTTATGGTACCGGTCTTATCCGTGCAGATTACGGTAGTACTCCCTAAGGTTTCAACGACACTGCTCCTTTTAATGATCACACCTTCTCGCATCAATTTCCAAGCTCCCAAAGCCATAAAGGTGGTGAAGGCAACAGGAATTTCCTCCGGCAGGACAGACATCGCCATCGTAAGTCCATTTAGTAGGCTATCGACGAAATTATTAGACTGTAAATAACTGTATCCCCAGACTAATAAAAAAATAAAAATACCAGCGATTGCCATCCATTTCACGAACTGACGAATCTGTATCTGCAATGGTGAACTTTCTTGTTGAATGCTTGCAATCGACTCCCCAATCCTACCGATCTTTGTATTTTTCCCGATCGCTTCGACTTCAAAAACCGCCAATCCGGATACGGAAATTGTTCCGCTATAGATATACTTATCTTCCGAATCAGCACTCTTGAACACCGAGAAGCTTTCGCCCGTTAAAGAGGCCTCGTTGACTGAATAATCATTGCTATGGACAATACGACCATCGGCATTGATCATCTTCCCCTCCTCTGTGATGCACAAATCACCAACGACGATTTCATGACTTGGAATCTTCTCGACTTGCGAATTTCTGATCACAGTGCTCAAGGGTTCATTCAGTTTTTCAAGTTCCTCTAAAGCTTTCTTGCTCCGACTATCCTGATAGAACGATATTCCCGACACCGCGACGATAGCAACGAACATAAATAAAGCCTCGCCGTAGTCTCCAACGATAACATAGATGATAGAAATAGCGAATAGCAAGATCAGCATAGGCTCTTTGAGAATTTCCCATAGTATCGCCCAAGCGCCGCTACGTTCCGTTTCTATTTTATTAATGCCATACTTTTCGCGCGACGAATTTACTTCTGCTTCCGAGAGCCCTTTAAGATGCTTCGGTATATTATAATTGGTCATTGATATTAGTTTTTCAGATAGATTAGGTATACTAACAAGATGATTTCGTAGGTCTTCTTGCCTTTTTCATTTTATTAGTTGATAAGTTACGAAAACTTGTTGATTTGAATCCGCTAGGAACCTTGAATTGGAGTAATTAACTCTTTTCAATAGCAAATTACAGAAGTTTGGGCAGTTTTTTTATGACATTCATCACTTGGACCAAAAGAAAAGCCCCATCACAATGCTGTGATGGGGCTGATATCTTGTAGAAGGCGTTCTTAGGCGCCGTTCAATTACGCGTTGTCTTGGTTTAAAGATTGCTTGTAGATAGCTTTCTTAACTTGGATACGACGAGCTACAGATTTCTTCTCATAAGCCTGACGAGAACGAAGTTCTCTTAAAACACCAGTCTTCTCGAATTTCTTCTTGAAACGTTTTAATGCTCTATCTAAAGATTCACCTTCTTTAACATTTACAATAATCATAGCTTTTATATACCTCCTTTCGTCGTAAAATTCTTGGTGTGCAAAAGTAAACAAAACAAAGCGGTTTCGCAAATTAATTTTCGAGCAGCTTGTATTCCTCGACAATTGCTTCTAATGGATGCTCAGCAGTGCATAAAGCTGTCTGAATACCTAAAGATTTTGCAGCCTCTAAGTGTTGTGGGCTATCGTCGATGAACAATGTCTCTGCAGGGTCTAGATTATTTTCTTTCAATACGAGTTCAAAGATGGCAATATCTGGTTTTCTAAGCCCTGCTAAGTGCGAATAGTAGGTTTTCTCAAAAAACTGATCGTTGCTGTCTACTCCGTAGCGATCTTTAATATGCTGCATACAGTATGCATAGTGTAATTCGTTGTTATTACTCAAAAGGAACATGCGATTATGCTTCTTCAACTCCTCTAAAACCTCATGTTTTCCCTCCGGAACGCCAATCAATAAAGAATTCCAAGCGTCGTCTATCTGTTGATCCGTTAAATCCGGCCGATTGGCTTTTACCCTCACCCCTTCCCTAAACTCGGCGGCGGAGATATTTCCTTTATCGAATTCGTCGAATAGACTGTCCTGTCCGCGATGTCCGAAAAAGTCGTTCACATTGGTGATACCCAGCGCACTAAAGGATTCGCTTACTTTTTTGAAGTCAATCATGAAGATGACATTCCCATAATCCAGGATAACATTTTTAATATTTTGCATACAAAAATTTTGTTTTCTCGTCTCAAATATCGATAATTGCATCGTCAAAACCGGAATTATCGTTCTCTTTTTTGATAACAAAAACTGCGCCTATAGCTCAGTCGGTTAGAGTAGAAGACTCATAATCTTTTGGTCCCTGGTTCGAGCCCAGGTGGGCGCACGGAAATAAGCCAACTTTTGAAGAAAAGTTGGCTTTTTTGTTTTTAAGTATATTTGAAATTCTAGAGCGGGCAGATTTCTTATTTTGTCAAAATAGATCGGTAAGGTGATTAACTGTCTCTGGACTCTTCCCATTTTTCAAACAGTTAGCAATAATAAAAATACCGATCAGAAAACCGACTATTATTTTACAAGTGAACTAAAATTCAACCTATTAGATGCACTGTAGGGATGATTGCTATTATAATCAATTTGTCACTCACATCGCTCTACTAAGCAGATTGAAGAAAAGGATAATACAGATTGATTAAAGGATAAAGATTTCTAAGAAATCGTTTTCGTGAAATTTATAATAAATGGTATATATCATGTCTTATATTGGAATGTATATCCAATTTATCACAAACCATTTATTAAACTATCAACATCATGAAAGTAAATATCGCCCTTTTGCAAAAGGGAGTACGGCAGCTCAAGCCAAAAGTAAGCTGGTCGCTGTTGCTATCAATTTGTATGGTTAGCTCTCAACAAATTAACGCCCTTGAAATCAATTTTAAAACAACTGAACTCCTCTCCAATAGTATTCAACAAACTATTAAAGGTAGGATTATAGATGAACAAGGAAATCCTATCACCTCAGCAACCATCCAGTTAAAAGGAACTAATATTCGCACAAAATCAGACGTTGAAGGTAATTTTGAGTTAACGAGCGTTCCTGCAAACGCTGTTCTTCAAGTCAGTTCGGTAGGATTTACCACAAAAGATGTCGTTCTACAAGGAAATGCTTTTTTAGAGATTACACTGCAAAGTTCCGCAACTAACGTTGAAGAGGTTGTAGTTGTAGGATTTGGTACACAGCGTAAAGAAAATCTAACTGGTGCTGTTTCGTCCATTCAAATGTCTGATGTAGTTGGCAGTCGACCAATTACTTCGCTATCGTCCGGTTTAGCGGGTCAAGCTCCAGGCTTGTCTGTTACGCAGGGATCCGGTCGACCTGGGGCTGATGGTGGCTCCCTAAGGGTGCGTGGTCAAGGAACTTTGAACAATGCAAACCCATTAGTCGTAATTGATGGAGTCGTTGGTGACATGAATTTAATCAATCCCCAAGATGTAGAGAGCATTTCAGTTTTGAAGGATGCTGCGTCAGCGTCGATCTATGGATCGAGAGCTGCAAATGGCGTCATTTTGATTACTACCAAGAAAGGCAGAAACAATGATTTCAAAGTAATATATAACAATTACTTTTCTTCACAGAAGCCATCAAATGTCATGACAATGATTTCCAATTATGCGAATTACATGGAATTATTGAACGAGGGCTACAAAAATGGTGACCCAAATGCAAAGCCACTCTATTCCCAAGAGAACATAGATCTTTGGCGAGCCAATGAAAATGGCGATCAATTAAAGTATCCGAATACCGATTGGGTAGAGTCATTGTTTCAAAACAAGATATCACAAAACCATAATCTCTCCTTTACAGGAGGAAGCGAAAAAATTAAGTTTTTCGGTTCTTATGGATTGTTGGATAATCCTGGTATTGTTGAACAAGCGACCTATAAAAGACACACGGGAAGAATAAATCTAGAAGCCGATATAAAACCTTGGTTGACATTGGGAACCAATATCAACGGTGTTGTATCCAAGACAATGATAGGCACCAACCTAATCAATGATGTTTTCCTTTATGCTGCCGCTAGTACTCCGGGCATGGTATTGAGAGCGCCCGATGGCAGATTTGGTTCACCAAATAATCCGGAAGACGACCCACAGTCAAACAACATATTACATCGCTTATACGCTCAAAAAGGCGATATAAACAAGAATAGATTTGTCAGCAGATTTTTTGCGAAATTGAGACCTATCAAAGGTTTGAGCGTAGAAGGCTCTTATACTTATACCTATAACGACGACTTCATATACAGCCAACCTGTTTTCAATGACCGTTGGAATTTTCTGACAAATTCCGTCGCAACAGCTGGAACAGGAAGAAGTTCAGTAACCAATCAATCTGTGAAAACCTACCGCTATTACATGGATGGTATTGTCAAATATGAAAATAGTGCAGCTGATAGTCGCCTTAAGTACGAGGTTATGGGAGGTGCCAGCCAGGAATACTTAAAAGATGGTTGGTTTGCCGCATCGAAACTAGATTTAATAGATCCCGCATTAAGCGTATTAGATGCAGCAACCATGGATGCGTCGGCGTCCGGAAACACGACAGATTGGGCAATGCGGTCTTTTTTTGGCCGATTAAACCTTTCTTGGGATGACAAATATCTATTGGAAGCTAACTTGAGGACAGATGGTTCATCAAGATTTATGAAGGGCAAAAGCAGATGGGGTACTTTTCCATCCGCATCAGTCGGCTGGAAAATATCGTCAGAAGATTTCTACCATGTTAGTTGGATGCCTACGCTTAAGTTAAGAGCATCTTATGGTTCTTTAGGAAATAATGGAACCGTTGATGACGTATTTTTTTACAATGGAGGCATCAACAATTACGAATATCAAACCCTATATAATTCAGCAAACTATATCCTGAACAATCAATTATTTGTTGGATTTGCCCAAACCGGTCTAAGTAACAGTTTAATGACCTGGGAGAGCACTAATGTTCTAAACTTGGGATTAGATTTTGATTTACTGAATTATAAACTGAGTGGATCTCTTGATGTATTTGACAAAACAACAAATAATATTCTGATTAATCTACCTGCTCCTATGGTTGTGGGCGACGCATCAATTCCAAGGACCAATGCAGCCAAAGTTAGGAACAGAGGTGTAGAAACGAATTTGACCTATCGCGATAAAATCGGTGAGAATTTAAATTTTAATGTTAGTGGAAACTTCACCTTCATTGACAACAAAGTGATAAAATTCAAAGGTGACGATCGTTCTATTTCAGGTGCAAACTTACTTCAGGAAGGTTATGCTATCAACACGCAATATATTTTGCTTCATGATCGGATCATCCAAACCGATGAAGATTTACAGTTGGTAGAAGATATGATCAAAAATGCGCCGGTTAATCCAGAGACTAATCAACAAGTAAATCCATTTGCCGCTTACGGTAAACCTCAAAAAGGAGACTTATTGTATATAGATTCTAATAATGACGGCATAATCAACGATGAAGATAGAGTCGCAGTAGGTCATGGTACTGCTCCAAGAATAACTTTTGGTTTCAATTTGGGATTTGATTACAGAGGTTTTGACTTCAATGTATTTTTGCAAGGAAGTGCCGGAAATAAATTAGTATACACAGATCTACATTATACGCCAACCGTTCGATGGGGTTACCAATTGAATCAAGAAATTGTGGATGGACGATGGACAGAAGGAAGAACGGATGCAACCTATCCTAGACTATTACCATATACCAACACTCGAAACACCATCAACAGTGATTTCTGGTTACAGAACAAATCTTACATGCGTATCAAAAACATTCAATTAGGTTACACTTTTCCTAACGATGTAACACAAAAGATTGCTATTCAAAATTTACGCGTCTTTGGTTCGATGGAGAACTACTGGACATTTACAAAATATAAAGGATTTGATCCCGAAGTAAATGGGACCAACTATCCGACCATGAAACAAGTAGTATTTGGACTAGGATTAACCTTCTAAATGATTAACAATGAAAAAGATAACATTACTATATATTTCGGCTTGTTTGGCATTGAGTTCATGTTACAAGTTGGACACCGCTCCATATAACCAAGTTAGTGGAAACACATTTTGGCAGACTGAGGATCAAGCTTTGGCTGGGGTTCTTGGTATATACAACGACCTTAAAAAAGAAGGGACTTTCGGTATTCAATTCGCATATGATGATCTAACGGATGTTGGAATTGGCTATGATGTCGGATTAGGCGATATCATTGCAGGGACTTTCACGGATAGAACTGGAACCGTTACTAGTCGATGGAAAAGTGGATATGATTTGATCCAACGTGCTAACCATGCCATAAGTAATATTCAAAAAATGGAAATCGATGCACAGAAGAAAAATATCATGATTTCTGAAGCTAAATTTCTACGAGGCTTGATGTATTTTCAATTGAGTAATCTATTCGGTGGAGTACCTATTTATGATGAGTCTGTAGATTTAAATAAAGATTTTGCAGACTTGAAAAACCCTAGATCTTCCTTAGCTGATGTGCAAAAGTTTATCGTTGATGATTTGACTTTCGCAATTGAGAATTTACCAGTAAAATATGATGAAAAATATACGGGAAGAGTAACAAAAGGTGCGGCGGTTGCATTGAGAGGCAAGGTATATCTTTATCAAAAAAACTGGGCAAATGCGATTAAGGACTTTGAGGATATCGTGTACAATAAAACCGCATCTTATAATTATTCGTTGAGTTCTGACTATAGCGCTTTGTTTAAAATGGAAGGAGATAATAGTGCTGAGGCTATTTTTTCTATTCAGAATATGGGCGGTACAGGTTTCCCATACGGCATGCCACTGGCTTTTTACATGGGTTCGAGATCAACATTTGGAAGTTGTTGGAACAATGTGATGCCAAGCACAAGATTTGCGGATAGCTATGAAAACAGGGATGGCTCACCATTCAATTGGGATGATCACTACGCTAATTACAATGCAGACAATACGGTTAAAAGGCAGGCAATGATGGCAACACACACCAATGGCAACTATACGCATCTACCTGACACTGCCAAAATCAGAAAAATCTATGCAAACCGAGATCCAAGAATGAACCAGTCGTTAATTGTTCCATATTCCAATTATTTAGGTTGGAATGCAAATCAAGAAAGAAACATGAAATTAGTTTTAGCAACTGGCGTCAATGAGAACTTTGGGCAAATCAGAAATAACCGAGGCTGGCTAACTTATATGTGGAGAAAATTTGTACCTGAGGGGAATCTTAAAGGAGCGCTTACAGATCGTGCACACACTCCTATCAACTTCCCGATTATTCGATTAGCGGATGTATTTTTAATGTTAGCAGAGGCATATAATGAAAATGGTGAGTTGAGTAAAGCAATTTTAGAACTTAACAAAGTTAGAGCTCGCTCTTCTATGCCAGCGCTTAATTCGGGTTCAGCATTTTTAGTAGTATCAAACAAACAGGAGATGCAAAAACGGATTTCTCATGAAAGGAAAGTGGAGTTGGCAGCTGAGGGACATCGGTATTTTGACCTAAAAAGATGGGATCAACTTGCCGAAATTTCCAATAATTTCATCGAGAAGAGTATTGTAGGTGATAACCTCTTAACCCGTGGCTACCAAACCAGACATGCTATTTGGCCAATACCGGGGGCTGAAATAGAAATGAATCCAAATTTAGTACAAAATCAAGGATGGTAATATGAAAAATCTTATCAGCTATACACTCGTTTTGTTCATCAGTTTTTCTGCTATTGCAAGTGGAAAAGCTGATAAATCATTGGATTTATTGTGTAAAAATTTCAGTCAAGCAGACCTAAATAACAGTTTGTTGAAAAACAAACGATGGATTCCTTATCCATCATATTCCGACCGAGAAGGCTGGAAAAAATTGACCGCCCCAGTATTTTCGAATATTATTGAAAAAGGCAATCTGGCATTAACTTATCAATGGCAAGTTGTTAAAGCTTCTGATTACTTAGCTTATGAGCGAGATGGTTCTCGAGTTATTATGGAGAAGCCGATGAATGAGAATGCCACTGCCCTCAGCAACCTATTTTTTGCAGAACTGGCAGAAGGCAAAGGGAGGTTTTTGGATCAGATTATCAATGGTGTCTGGTACTTTACAGAGATGAGCACTTGGTCCTTATCTGCTCATGTTCCGGCATACCAACCTTCTAAAAGATCATTAGCGCAAGCAGGTGTGCATGTTGTAGACCTCATGGCAGGTGATATGGGCTCATTGTTGTCGTGGATTCATTATTTCCTAAAGGACGAGATGGATAAAGTCAACCCTGAGATTAGCAACAGGTTGAAAAGCAATATTTACTCACGCATTGTAGAGCCGTACATGAATAGAAATGACATGTGGTGGCAAGCTCTGGAACTTAAGGAAAATAAGATGGTGAACAATTGGAATCCATGGTGCAATTTCAATGTATTGACATGTTTATTCTTGATTGAAGATAATGAAGATCGAAAGGTTGAAGGGATATATAAAACCATGAGATCCGTGGATAAGTTCATTAACTATGTGAAAAGTGATGGCGCTTGTGAGGAAGGCCCCTCCTATTGGGGTCATGCTGCAGGTAAATTATACGATTATCTTGAATTACTTTCCCTGTCTACCGGCAACAAAGTGAATTTATTTGATCAAAAAGTCATTAAAGATATGGGGGAATACATTTCCCAATCATTTATCGGTGGTGACTCTTGGGTTGTGAACTTTGCAGATGCTTCAGCTAAGGGAGGTGGTGACCCATTACTGATTTACAGATACGGCGAGTCTGTTGGGAGCCTGGAGATGAAACAGTTTGCCAAATATTTATCGGAAAATCGATCCAATAAGATATCCCTATCTAGAGACGCTTTTAGAAGTTTGGAGGATCTAAGAACAGTAGAATCTATACAAAACGAAACTCCCAAATTACCGAACAATCCTTATAAATGGTATCCAGAAACTGAAATCTTATATATTCGAAAGAAAGGTTTATTTTTTGCCGCAAAAGGGGGATTTAATAATGAAAGTCACAACCATAACGATATCGGGACATTTATCCTCTATAAAGATGAACAACCTTTGTTTATCGATGCGGGAGTAGGGACTTATAATAAAAAAACATTTAGTAAAGAGCGTTATGATATCTGGACCATGCAGAGTGGATACCACAACCTGCCACAAATTAATGGTTATGAACAACCGTTTGGTAAAAATTACAAATCAAAAAATGCTTCGTTTGATGCGAAACGGAACGAATTCAAATTAGACATTGCAGGAGCTTATCCTAAAGAAGCTAATATTAAGACATGGATCCGGAGTTATAAAATAAATAACAATGAACTTATTATCACCGATGAATTTGATATCACAAAACCCGTTATGGAAAATATCGTTCATTTTTTACTGAGTTCAGAACCGAAGATTGAAGATGGCAAAGTAATCTTGAATAATGGCAGCTCTTCTTTAAAATTTGATTCTAAGGTATTTGAAGCTACACAGGAAGCGATCGAGCAAGACGATCCGCGACTAAGTAATGTTTGGGGTCCAAGAATATATAGACTATCGCTGAAGGCAAAAAATCTAAACTCGAAAGGAAGTTATAAATTTATTATAAACTAAAATTATGAAACGTAGAACTTGGATTCAAAAGATGGGTTTACTTTTCGGAGGACTTAGCTTGGCAAAAACCAACATTGAAGCTTCTGAAATTAAAACTCAAAATAGCATTCCAAAATATGATACCGCAAATGATAGAGAATATTGGGTTTTGGTAATCAGCAAAATGGCAACGCCAATTCTTGAAAACATCAGCAAGGGTACTTTTCAAAAAAATATGCCAATAGTTGTTTCAGAATCATTTGATGGCAGAAATCCAAAGGTAGGCTATATGGAAGCCTTCGGACGTTTATTGGCTGGCATTGCACCCTGGCTTGCTTTACCTGCAGACAATAGCAATGAAGGTACATTAAGAAATAAGTTTTTGCAACAAGCGCTTTTGGGCATTCAGCATGGTGTCAACCCTAATTCCCCAGATTATTTTGCATGGAGAGACAAGTCTAGCCAAACGCTGGTAGATGCTGCACATTTGGCTTTAGCGTTACTGCGTGCACCAAAAGCATTATGGGAGCCACTTCCTGAAAACACTAAGAAACAACTGATTGAAGAGTTTAAGCACATCCGATGGATTACTCCCAATGAAAGCAATTGGCTCTTATTTGCGTCTATGACAGAAACATTTTTATTGAGCGTCGGAGTTGAGCCAGAAAGAAAGAAAATTGACCATGCAATCGATAAATTTGACAACGATTGGTATGTAGGCGATGGATGGTATAGTGATGGAGCCAGGTTCAGTTATGATTACTACAATGGCTATGTTATTCATTGCATGCTCGTAGAGACTTTAAAACATAATGCTCATGTTTCCACGGCATATCAAGAAAAGTATGCCCGGGCATATAAAAGGATGCAAAGGTATGCTGAACATTTGGAAAGGATGATTTCCCCTGAAGGCTACTATCCTGTTATCGGCAGAAGCTCAACCTACAGAAATGGCGGATTTCAGCCCCTATCAGCTGTTGCATTAGACAAAAAGTTACCCGCGAACATAAAGCCTTCTCAAGTTAGAGCTGCAATGACAGCCATGCTCAAAAAGATTTATAGCCATGATATCTATGATAAATACGGTTGGTTAGTGTTAGGTTTAACTTCCTCGCAACAAGGAAACATTGCTGATTCATATACCAATACCGGGTCTTTGTACGAAGCATCATTATCCTTTTTAGCATTGGGATTGCCGGAGGATGATGAATTCTGGACTGCTAAAGCAGAGCCTTGGACTTCTCAAAAAGCCTTTTCTGGACAAAAATTCCCAAAAGATTATTACGTAACTTATTAGAACCATCAGATATGAGAATCAAAATCACTTCGTTAATAGCTGCTTCGGTCTCAGTATTGTTGTTCAGTATGAAACCGCATCAAGAGGGTTTCATTCCTGAAATTTTCAAGAAAGCCGACAAACAATATAATTACTTAGCCAAAGAAGCCGATGCGTTGAACAAATTCCCGCGAACGACTAAAGAGGGAAAACTTGTAGGTACAGACGAATGGGATTGGACTGGAGGATTTTTCCCAGGTTCATTATGGTATTTATACCATCAAACGGCAAATGAAAATACAAAAGCTGAAGCAATTAAATGGACAGAAAAATTAGAAAAAGCCAAAGATTTAGACCAACATCATGATATTGGTTTTGTCATGTATTGTTCCTATGGTAATGCAATTAAATATTTAAAAGATCCAGCGAAGGTAAAAGCATATAAAGATATTATTATCCATTCGTCGAACACTGCATTGAAAAGATTTGATGAAAAGGTTGGAGTTATCAAGTCATGGAATGAAAAGAAAGCCTGGGACAATAAGACCATATGGAAATACCCCGTTATTATCGACAACATGATGAATTTGGAGATGTTGTGCTATACTTCAGATATAACAGGTGACCCTAAATATAAGGAAGTAGCGATCAGCCATGCCAACCAAACGATGAAATATCATTTCCGCCCAGATTACAGCACTTATCATGTTGTTGATTATGATGAGAACGGAAAAGCTTTACACCGTCAAACAAATCAAGGCTATGCTGATAATTCGACTTGGGCACGTGGACAGGCATGGGCAATATATGGGTTTACAATGATGTATAGGGAAACAAAGAAAACCGAATATTTAAAAACTGCCCAAAATGCTGCGAAATTTTACATAAATCATCCAAACCTTCCTTCAGATAAAATTCCAAATTGGGACTTTAATGCTCATCAAGCAGGGTTTAAATCAGATGTTGACTTCACAGGAAGAAATATCTCTCCTGTACCGAGGGATGCATCGGCTGCAGCAATAGTCGCGTCAGCTTTAATAGAACTCTCTACCTTTTCGAAAGGCAGCGACAAAACGTTGTTCTTAAATTTTGCAAAACAAAGCCTAAAGAATTTATCTAGCCCTGAATATTTTGCTGATTACAAAACGAATGGTGGGTTTCTTTTAAAGCACAGTGTAGGAAGCTTGCCACATAATTCAGAAGTAGATGTACCACTTTCCTACGCAGATTATTATTATCTAGAGGCATTAACTAGGCTTCAGGAATTAAAATAAAATTGGTAGTGATAATTATTTAGGAGCGATCCATTGGATCGCTCCTTTTTTGTCTAACCTTTCATCCATCATCAACGGTACTAGCTTATTGCAACAAAGGATAGAAAGTAAATTTTAGTGATAGTCTAGTCAGGAATTTACAATTCGATATTGATCGCCTGGCAAGTTATTCCAACTGCGACTATTTATATATTGCGCACAGGTAGCAATAAACAAGAATGCCAACTCTTATTTTAAAAGTTGGCATTCTTATTTCAAAAAAGTGCTGAATCAGCATTCATAGGCTTTTCAGCGCTAGTTTATGCAGACTTTTTCTAAAATTTAGCGGTGACATCGAACTCACCCATTACAACATAATTCTTAGGTCCCCTAATTTGCTTCACCTGGAAATAACGAAAAGCATTTGTTGCCGTAAGGGTATAAACCTGTTCAGCGTTGCTTAAGCGGTTGAAAGGATAGTTGCCGAGGACAACAAAGTTGACATTGTCATTGCTTCCAAGAAACTGGACTTCATCGGGCCCCTCTTCATTGGTTGGTGTTTGTCGCCAAAGACTTGCTGAAGTGAGGATGCGTGGAACACCGAAATCAACAGTAAAAAAATGAGGATAAGTATGAGGTGAAAGAGTTCCCCATCGAGTTGCCGGATTTCCGTCAATCATTTTTGCAGGTGTATCCGTATTATAATAGCTGGAATAACCGACAATTTTCCATTGTTGTTTATTTAACTTATTGACTTCAAAGAATTCCTCATCGCTCACCATCGTTTTATATGCTGTTGCTGGCAGATAGACAGTTCGCATATTATAGGATGTTCCAAGCTTATAGTCGGATAAGATCACCGAATTCTCATCCGCATTTACACTAACCGTCTTCTCTTGATTTGATTTTGTCGTATAGGTCACTTCCGACTTCACGATGTCACTCGATGAATTTACTGGATCGAAAAGGATATAAATCGTATTATCTACATTTACACGAGCTTTCGCTGTCCTATTGAGTAACGATGCTTGATAACGCTCCCCGTGAATGGTTCCTGATACTTCAACCGGCACAGATACATGCCCCTCCTCATCATAAGTCTTGATCACGAACGTATAGAAATTCTCCTCCAAGTTCTTGATGAGGCATGAGACCTGTGTTTGATCTACAGGCATAACAACATCCATCGAGTCAGTATAATAATTCCAGTAAACTCTCGCTTTTGTTACTTTTGGATCGGAGCCTCGTTTCCATGTTAATTTTGCTTCATTTAAGCCAGATTTAACTTCTGCGTCGAGTACCTTGCCTGGATAAATAATGCCGCTAGGAACAACGTATTCCTTATAGGTGCTATCCATTTTCTTGCATGCCGTGAATGACAACAATCCAATGAATCCCAATATTAAATATTTAATAGTCTTCATATTTTCTTGTTTTAAAACATTAAAACTCTCCCCAAAATGATAATTCCGAAATGGTGACCTGATTAGCTCCTACCGCCCAAGTCTCCGTTGTTTTAAAACGAATATATCGGTAAGCGGGTGGCGTGAAAGGCATTTCAAAATCTTCGCCGTTTGTATATCCGTAAGCAATATCTTCAGCCGTCAAAGTACCAACAGGAGTTCCTGAAGGCTTGAAAGAATTGAAAGCGCCAATCTTTGTCCATCCTTCCCAACTTCCATCTCTCGACGGATTATTGCTGCCCCATAATTCAAAGGCCTTCACACAGGAATAATTGTAGGTAAAATTCTGAACACGCTGGTGTGCTTTCATCCGGCTCAAAACAACGGGAACTTTTAAATCGACCGTAAACCATTGTGGCATCGGCGTATTGTTTCTGGAGGCGTATATGCTTCCGCTTGCTACTCCATCCCACATATTGCTTAATGCGTAGCTACCGGATAGCGCAGGTTGATCGGTAGGCAATTCATATGTAGCAAATGGTTTTGGAACGAATTTTTCGAACAGCGGCGTCAAATCCCTTACGACAGCGAGTGATTTATTGCCCCAGCGATCTCTTAAGTAAACCGAAAATTTCATTGCTTTACTCGACAGTCCGCGCACAGTGAACACTCCAGAGTCGACAGCAGTGTAGAATGTTTGCAGTGGTCTTAATACTCCGTTCCCTGCCGTATCAGCATCAATAACGATTGCGAGGGATGCTTTCAATTCATTTTTAATTCTGACACGCACCCCACCAAATGCAGTTTCAATGCTCAGATCATCATAGGCGATTGATACTGGTGGTTTCAAGGGCTTAACTTTCACTAAGACAGGCTCGGAAACTTTTTCATTCCGCCCCACACTGAAAATCTTGACTTCCTGTTCTTCTGTAGTGCCGAAGCCTTCCAATCTTAATGTATCTGAATAAATTGACGATTTGCTTTCTTTGAGAACACCGGGGGTAACTTCATAAACGGCTTTAACGTAGGATAAATTAACGTCTTTATTCAGCTAGTATTTCAGAATTGCCCCACCAGGAGTATTTTCAACAACAACATTGGACACTTGAGCGGGCGCTCCCCCATTGCTGTCTATATAGTCCATTCGTGGTTCCTCTTTACAGCTCTGAACGACGAAATTGATAATCAATAGGACAAATAATTTAACAGTATTTTTCATAACTTAACGATTATGGAATTTAATTACCAACCTAGGTTTTGTACTAGGTTTTTATTACTTAACAAGTTGGCGTCTCTAATTGGAAAGAAGTAATCTTTCATAGAGAATTTTTGGGCATAAATCAATTGCTTCTTATAGTAAGCCTCAGTAGTTTGTCCAAAGACATTCCATCCTTCAATAGGCCTCGATAATTCATCGGGAGCAGTCTTCCAACGCTTCATATCCCAAAAACGCACACCTTCAAAAGCTGTTTCAATCAATGTTTCCCTACGTATGATTTCACGCATACCTGCCTGGGAGCTGTACTTGGTGTTTGTTGCGAAATTGTCCCATGCATCACGAATGGTAGGTAAGCCGGCACGTTTTCGCACGATATTGATATATTGATGAACCTCTTCAGTTGGCCCTGCATTTTCATTCAAAGCTTCAGCATACATTAGATATAAATGCGGAAGTCGAATTAATGGCCACGGATAATTAACTGTCGAGTATCCACCATTATTGGCTTGTGTACTTTGGTAATGGACAAACTTTTTCACAAAGTACCCTGTAATTGAGCCAAAGCTTCCTTTTTTTCCATTCTTTTGCCCTAGTTTTCCTTCTACAAAGTAGATCCCGGAAGGAACTTCGTCGTTGTAATAACCATGTCCGTACCAGACTCCTCCATCAAAACCCAAGGAGGCATAGAAACGCGGTTCACGATCGAAGTTGCTTTCTGCAGTTTCATAGTTCAACCGAATTAGTCGCTGATCTTCAATACCCCCTACTCGGGTGGTGATATTCGTCTGCCAAGTTTTGTCTTCATTTATAGGCACACCATTTTTCGTATAGAACATATCAACGATTTTTAACGGCACTGCCAGTTCGTAAGTGACGTTTGGATTATCCAAATAGGTCGTCAAATGGGGAGTTGCCCAAAGCTGTATATTACTTGCAATGCTCTGCGTATTTGCCCAAATAATTTCCGAATTCCAACGCTCATTGAACGCATTGCGAAGTTTCAATTGTAGTTTCAATTGTTCAGAGATATTCGTTGTCACTCCTCCTGGTATAAATTCATATAGCTTAATTCCAGCATCATGACATTGATCGATGGCCTCTTTACAAGCATCGGCAGCAAGTTTCCATTTCTGTGCGTCGTAGACTTGATTAAATAACTGCGAACCATCGCGATTTCTTAATGCTGCTTGATCTTTATTTCCATTAAAAAGTGGACTTGCAGCGGTCAGTAAGACTTTTGCTTTTAAAGCATATACAATGGGTTTTGTAATACGCCCCATCATCCTTATCGGATCTGTAATTGTAGGTTGCAAATCATCCTTCACCTCATCCAACAGTTGAGTAATATATTGAAAACAACTGTCGACTGGCGCTCTTGATATCTGAACATCAGCGACATTAATGTCTACCGGTAAGTTTTCTTTTACAAGTGGTATCGGACCGTACATACGCACTAAATAGAAATGGTAATATGCTTTTAGAAATTTGACCTCAGCAATCCATTCTTTGCGCTCTTCTTCGGTCATATCTTTTACTCTATTGATATTCTCTAAAAAAATATTACAATCGCGTAGACCCTTATATAAGTCTACCCATATCGCTTCTCCTGCCGGATTTATTGTTGTTTGGCGCCCATTGGCAATATTGAACATGATATGGCTAAATCGATAGCTGCCTGAAAGGTCGTTCGTCCAGATTTCATCGCCCCCTAACATAGCTGGATCGCTTGCCATGCCTCCATCCTTGGGCATATAAGAATAACAGGTGTACAAGTATTTTTCGGCTTCCGATCGCATTGCGAAGGCGTGGTCTAAAGTTGGTATGTTATCAGGAATAATATCAAGATAACGATTACAAGCACCGAATGTCAGCGTCAAAACCAACAACATGACGGTCAGATACTTTTTATAAAAATTAAAGAATTTCATGGTCGTTCGATTTAAAAGGTTAAATTAAGTCCAACATTTAGTACTCTTTGCAGTGGATAGCCTAGACCATTTCCGGCCATTTCCACATCCCACAGTTTGAAGTTGCTAAATAGCAATAAGTTAGATCCATTGACATACATGCGGAAATTAGAAGCTTTTATACGGTCGATGAATTTTTGAGGGAAGGTATAGCCCAACTCGACTTGCTTAAGTCTGATGAAATTTCCATTACGCATATACCAGGTGCTTGTTTGGCTATTGTTGATATTAAGCGTATTACTCAGGCGAGGCAATGTGGCATAAATATCTCGATTATCTTCCGACCAATAGCTGTCCGCGTATGCCTTTAAAAGTTGATTCATGAATATTCTGCCTGAGCTAGCTTCCGTTGTATTATAATGATAAGCTACAAATGGGGAAGTTGATGCCGGGTCGATCCAAAACGACTCGTTTGCTGAGCCTTGAAAAAAGGCAGATAAATCGACTTTTTTATAACTAAGGGAGAATCCAAATCCATATATAATCTCAGGCACGGTCGGGTTTCCGATAGGAACGCGGTCTGCTTCATTAATTTTCCCATCTCGATTGACGTCAGTATATTTTATATCGCCGCCACCATAATTTCCAAACTCTTGTCTAGGTGCATTTGCAGCCTCTTCATCATCTATAAATAAGCGTTCCGCGATGTAACCATAGGTTTGGTTCAATGAAGTACCAACGCGCGATCGCCATGCCTCTGCATATAGGGGTTCTTCATAAACTTCATATTTGCTCGTAGCGTAGGTGAAATTTGCTCTTACCGAAGCCCATAGATCTTTTGACCAAGCTTGTTGATAGTCAAACGATATATCCATACCCTTACCACTGGCCTTGCCAACATTTGACTTGGAGATACTGGATAATCCCATTGTATTTGGAATACTCGCGCGGTTCATCAGTATATTATCTCTTTTCTCTGTAAAATACTCTACGATTAGGTTGGCCTTGTTAAATAAACTAAGTTCCATCGCAGCGTTCTGTTTAGTAGCTCTTTCCCAAGTAATATTAGGATTGGCATAGCGAGTGACCAACACACCATTTTTTGTTTCAGAAAGATCTTGTCCAAATCTTGCAGAACGAGAAGCGTCATTCATGGAGACATTCGATAAATAAAAAAATCGATCGCTCACATCTCCAATTTGATCATTTCCAACTAGTCCGTAAGTATATCTAAATCTGAGTTTACTAATGATATTTTGATAAGGTTCAAAGAACTTTTCATTTGAAACGCTCCATGCTAAGCCCGCTGAAGGAAAAAAGCCAAATCGATTTCTTACGTCAAAGCGCTCGGAGCCGTTATATCCAAAGTTGAATTCAGCAAAATAGCGACGATCGTAGGCGTAGGTAGCCCTTCCTGACAAGCCCATGTTCCTTGACGGAAGCGACTGAAGAAGATCTCCAGCGTTAGCATTTAAACTTTCTCTGGCTGTTGCCACCAGCAATGCCCCTATGTTATGTTTCTCGCGAAAGGTGCGGTTGTAATTTAAAGCGGATTCAAAATAAAACATTGAATTTAGGGTCTTCGGTCCCTCATTAAACCCTAAATATTCGGTTCCATTTAGGTTCATTTGATTAATTTTATACGTATTTGCTATAAAATCATATGATCCTACTTCATAATAAAAAGGATTGTAGGCACGCGTGTAGTAAAAATTAGAGAGGCGTGTGAGGTTCAATAACCCTCTGATCGAAAGACCTTCTGTAATGCCGCTCAAGTCTTGCTTTAATTCCAACTGTGCAAGCATCTGTGCTCTACTTTGGTCTTTGTAGCCTTTTACTAAATCCGCATATGGATTAACATAGCGGTTGTTCAAATCGTAATTACCGAACATGATATGCCCAACATGTTGATGATCTTCATCCAATGGATAGTATGCGGGAAACAATACGGGGTTAGAACGCATTACCTTTCGGTATAAGTCTTCTCCTCCATCGATTGGCCCCTTGTAATCGTCGAAATTTCCGCTGAGGCGAACAATCAATTCGGTACTTTTACTAAGATTGATATTGACATTTGCGCGAAGGGAGTAACTTTTTAAATCGATATTACTGTTGAAATTATTGCGTTTATCAACGTTTAGCATTCCATTATCTTGCGTAAAAGCTCCAGCAACATAGTAGCGAGCGACACCACCCCCTCCACTGACATTCAAGTTATAACGCTGGTTACTTGAATAATCTTTAAAAAGCATTTTTCTCCAATCGTTTGCTGGATAGACTAAAGGATTGACGTTGTTGCGTGTGTTCTCAATCTTTTCCTCCAGATATGGCAATGCCGCTAATGCGTTTCGGGTCAGCGTGGCTTCATTGGCCATTTCCATATAAGTAATTGGATCTGCCAGTTCTACATTCATTGTCGCTGCTGATGTCGAGTTCTCTGCCCTGATGGATATTTTTGCCTTGCCCTCTTTTCCCTGCTTGGTGATAACAAGGATAACGCCATTGGCTCCGCGAGCACCGTAAAGCGCTGTCGCCGTTGCGTCTTTCATAACCGAAAAGGATTCGATATCGTCCGGCTGTAGCCTTGCCAAGTCTGTAGCCGTCAATTCGATACCATCAATAAGAATCAATGGTCTGGTATTATTTCCAAAAGTGGTAATACCGCGTACAAAGAAATCGGCATTATCAGCACCCGGTTCCCCACTTCGCTGATATGCAATCACCCCGGCAACACGTCCAGCAAGCGATTGTGTTAGATTGCTGGAAGGAATCTTTAGATCCTTCGGACTAACGGTCGTAATGGAACCGATGACACTTTCTTTTTTCTGAGTTCCGAATGCTACAACTGCGACTTCTTCTAAAGAATTCTGCGCATTTTCAATTAATTTGATTTGAAGCACACTTTCCTTTCCTACAACAACTTCTTGAGTCACATAACCAACTGAGGAAATAACAAGCACTTCGGAGTCATCGTTGATCTGGATTTCAAAATTTCCATCTTTATCAGTAACAGCCCCTCGTGTAGACTCTTTAACTCGTATGCTAACTCCCACGACAGGTTTTCCGGATTCATCAAAAATAGTTCCGGTCACAATCCGTTGGCTAGCGATTAAAACCATGTCATTATCGCTATCTTTTGTTTTTATTAGCACCCGACTGTGGCCATCATCTGCATAGCTGCAGGTGGCACCATACATCAGCATGTATGTGAGGAGCATGAATTTGTTTTTCATAATTTAGGACTTAGTTGATTATCGTCAAATGCCATAATGCTGCGACGCTTGAACGACTGATGTAAACAATACTCATTAATTGGTTAAAAAAAACAACTATAACAAAACACTAAAGCCATTCCTCGATCATTGACGCCATACACTGTGTGGAACCACAATATTCTTGAGGTTTTAAGTTTGATTTCTCTTAAAATTTAATTCAATTCTTCTCTAGGTTAAGTCGTTATAGAAGCGTCATATTTTTCTATTTCATAATCTCCTTTCTTTTGAAGCCTAAAAAAATAATTAGTGTTGAAGCTTATTCGGTCATTGAGCAAAGTTGCTTGTCAATTGGTTTTACTAACACTAATTTAAGTTTGACATTCTTTGATTAAAGGACATCTTTTTAGATAAATAATATTTTTAAACAGTAACAAAGCGTCATAATTTTAAATATAAACCTGATTACTAGCTATTTGGAGAATCATCTTTATACATAAAGGAATAATCATACATTGCTTAAATTATATTCGTCTTGCGGCGAATGGGTCTTAGTTTTAGGTAAAATCTATTATTTGAAGGTTTTTGATCACTTATTAGCAAATCAAATAGCAGCGATTGACGTGATAATACATTTGAGTTTTATGCAATTCCCTCAGGTTATTCTAAAATAAAAAAGAGCCCATGTCAATTAACATGAACTCCTTTGATTGGTATCACTTCCCAATGCTATCGTTTCCTATTTACGCCTCATCTGCTGGTGCCCAGTAAGTGCATATAACACCTACCTACTTTAAATAGATGATAATCCATCCATAATCCTATCAAACCCATATCACTCCCCTTTCGAAAGGCTTTTGATTGGGGTTTGCATTGGGTTTGAAAGGGCTTTATAAGGGATTTGAGTCGTACAATTGTCGGCAAATGCTAGATGTAGCTATCAATAGCGCGCCATTGAAAATAAAATCTACTAAACCCAATAACCTCAATTATCAATTTTAAAAACATCAATAATTGAGGTTATAGCTTGCTACAAGTAAATTAGGTCACTAATTTTAACAATTCTTCCCAATCATTTCCTTTCTATTTACGCCTCATCAGGTGGTGCCCAGTAAGTGCAGTAGCCTTCTGCAAAGACGGGACCTGTAAACAACATACATCCTCCACATGGCTGCCCATCTTTTGGCGCGATATATAACTTACAATTATCACATTGATGTTCCGGATTAGGAGTTTGTTTAACATAGCCCAGCTGCTCTCTTTTTCTCAAGTTTACCTCATCCACGCCTGAGTAATCATCGCATGAACTCACTGCATTCCCTTGTGATTTACTATCAGCAGTCTTTTCAGTTTGTTTCCCTGAATTATTACATCCTGTGATCAGGTATGCCGTTCCCAAAATTAGAGCTAATGAAGAAGAAACGGTGCCTTTAATAAACTCTCGTCTCTCCATCTTCGTGTTATTCTTCATAGTTATGATTTAAGTAGTTGAGATAATTTCGTTTTAACACCTTGATCTGTGGTAGATTCCATTATTGACTGCAGGGTCACTTTAACAGCCTGGTTTTTCAGTCCATCTTTGCTTGCTTTTTCCATACCTTCTATCGCTCCCAACAACCATTTATTTTCGTTTTTCCCTTTCGAGATGGCTTCTAGGTCCTTCGCGAATTTATCGACAGACTGGTCTCTCTTTGTTAAGATAAAGGCCAAGTCCTTAATAAGTTGAGCCTTATCATCATTATATGCATCAAAGAAAGCTGTTTTATTCAGCGATTTGAATAGCTCATAAGATGAGCCGGCATTAGAACTTAGCACAGCCATTCTAAACCAGGGATCAGCGCTGTTTTTTTCAAGGATATTAGTCAAAAGATTGATCGTACTCGCATCATTGAACTGTCCTAAACTCAAGGTAGCTTGAAAAGCAACCCGCGGTGCTTGATCATTTAAAAGCCCTGCTAGCACCTCTTTAGTTTCAGGATAGCGCTCCGATAAAATGGCACCATGCTCTCGAACAGCTGCATGCCTATCTGCCAATGCCTTTTTAACCAATTCACTATTCAATGCACCAAGCCCCTCCAAGGTATAGAGCGCATGCAGCCTGTAGCGAGCATCATTGCTGCTATTGAACAACTCCACAACAGCAGGAACCACACTTTTATCCTGGCTTTCGATCAACTTACGTTGTGCCTGCAATCTCCACCATTGGCTTTCATGCGCTAATAACTTCACATAGTCAGCCGATGATTTATTTTCTTTCGACGTTAGACTGCGGTCCAGATTCTTTTTCTTTTTCGGAACAATCCTATAGATTCTTCCCATATCCATCCCTTGCTTGTAATCCATTTCGGCAACCAAGTCTTCAGGTATAGACATTGGCGTCTCGATATGCTGACGGTACATATCTACCATATATAAATTCCCGTCCGGCGAAACAGCAAAACTAGTAGGTCTGAACCAAGAATCCGTAGAAGTGATAAATTCGCTCTCTTTTTCTTCAGCAGCGCGAGAGGCAACGTATTTTGGACTCGTTTTGTGGGGTGTAATTACATCCCGATGCACTAAATTTCCAGCCACTTCTCCAGTAAAAATGTTTCCATAAAAGCCATCTGGAAATGCATCTCCGCCATAGACTGTACCTCCTGAAGCACCAGTGAAGTGGCCTTCAGCATGTTCCACCTGTCCCTTCCCTTGTTGATCATAAGCTTCTTGACGCCTGCGACTACGTTCCGCTCGCCAATACGGAGCCGGCGTAACCTGATACATTCGCAATTCATGATCGGAAATATTCTCAACGCCTTTCAGCGAAGGCAGGAATTCATGTCTATGCATGTATCGCCCTGGCATCACCGCTTGCTGAATATGTAAGGTGTTTTGTGTCATAAAGCGATGTCCCCAATCGTTCAATGTTTGTCCGAATTGTGCCGGGGCGGTCTCTCTTTCAAAAAGCTGTTTATCCAAGCGGAAGCGGAAGTCCGAACCTCCAACCGATAATGGAGGTGCATCCGCTTCACGTGTCGATGTGATTTCCCCGGCTTGACCGTGATTCGATGCATATATCCAGTTATCGATTGCAAAAGTCAGATTGGTAATTTGTGCTTCAGAGTTATTCGTAAAGAAACCGGTATAGAGCACCTCCTTATGATCGGATTTGCCGTCACCATCTGTATCTTCCAGATAGAAAATATCAGGAGCTGCAGTTACTAAAAGACCATTCTTCCATGCCATTACGCTCGTCATCTCAGAAATCCCCTCGACAAAAACGATAGACTCATCAACAACCCCGTCTTTATCATTATCTTTCAAATAAACGATTCGGCCATTGCCCTTGCCCGGCGGATTGGGCTCCATGTCGGAAAAAGGATAATCTGCCATCTCGACCACATAAGCATTCCCCTTCTCATCAAAGGTCATCGCTATCGGATCCTTTACAAATGGCTCTGTTGCATATATTTGTACTTCAAAATCTGGATGAACTTTCATTGCTTTTATCGACTCCTCAGGAGTCTTAGGCCCCGGATATTTAGGTTGATTGCAGGACCATAACCCCAATAATACGGTTGTTGCCACGAAGGCATGACAGCCAACTACCTGAAACTTGCTAGTGATTTTCTTCATTGTTTTTCAAAAAATTAGATTTAATGTATTCGTTAGCTTATTCTATGATTATCTTATTTTCTTCATCAAGACATCGATCGTGGATAATATACGACCTTCGATTCCTGCTGCCCATTTACTAGGTAAGCCATAGGCTCTTTGCGAAGTATCCCCCTCATAGCCCCCCTCTTCCAGCACTTTCTCAGTCGGGATATATCCCATCACGTCATTGCTGTAGGCCATGACGAAAATGTCCTCTCCATATTTCTCTTTCAATTTGACGGCATAACCTATCGTTACTTCGCCTCCTAAGCTGATTAGCTTTTGTCCGTCGAAATCCCATACCTGAATTGGATAATTCGGGTAACTTTTTAGAATTGGTTTTCCTGACTTATATTGGTCAATCAAATTAGAACTCCATTCATAAATATAGCCCGAACCGGCTTCTTTCTTGATTGTCTCTAATTCCGATAGTGTTGGCGGCGTAGTCAAGGGCAAATCTATAACAGCAGCTACTGATTTAAAATTCGGAGCCAATGCGTTCATATCTTCTTCGATGACGCGTTCGACCGAGGCCGCCAATGATTTACCGTATTGCTTGGCAAGTTGCAGGGTGCGTCGAGGCAATGGGTTTTGATCTCCTCCTGCACCTTGAAAAAATAGCGCTTTTGCTCCTGGATATAGCTTTTCTAATTCCGCCTGTGCGAAACCAGCATAATCTCCAGACCACTGATATCCCGATAGCACTGTAGGGTGGCAGGCATATCCAAATATAATAGCCTTCAATTTTCCAGAAGCTGTCTCGACCTTAAATACGGGAACAGAGAAATCATTAGGTCCCTTTAGTTCTTTCAAACTAGCGATGTCTTTCTCCTGATTTGACCTCCGATTTACTTGAACCCTGGAAACACCATTCTTAGCATACAGCTTGGCAGGTTCCAAATTCTGAAGCGCTTGTTTGCTTAATTGAATTAATGTTGCTCTAAGCCATTTACCATATTCAACGATGACCTTTTTATTGGAACTATCCAAGGGATAAATGCCCGTTAAAACATGATCGAGCACAGGGCCAGAGTGCGTATGGGAGCAGTTAATGATGATGCTTTCGAGGGGTGCACCTGTTTCTTTACTAATGGCCTGGCGCACTTCGTCACTAAAACTACTGCCGATTCCAACAACTTCAAGAGTTAAGAGTAAAGACCTTTTTCCTTGCGCGTCTTCAAAGAGAATACATTTTGCCCACAATGGATGAATACTACCTTCAGAGGGTTTTGTGCGACTGGCATAACCTGCCAACCACATTGGCTTTTCGGGTGTGATATTCGCAGTCGCCAGCCCCACCATCCAGGTTTTCCCTTTTACATCCTGCGCATAGGCACTGTATAAAACTATATTCGATATCATGAAGGAAAGGCTAATTGCATGTATGATTGTTCTGTTCATTATTTCTTAGTTTTTAATGTTCATATCGGCTCTGGCCTCCTTTAACATTTGATTGGCAAGCTCTACCAGTTCCAATCCCGCCATTGGAGCCCCGGAAGTACCCTCCTCTACTTCGTATCCCCCATGAGGCTTTTCATCCGGCAGACAGACGTAATGGACGCCATTGCCATTTGAATAACCAAGGACAAGTGTCTGCGGAAAGGGTGAATTCTTTCTTATCTCGTCCGCTAAAGAAGTCAAAGGTTCGCCAGGCAAGGCGACAATAGCCAATGGCCCCAATGTTATGAGCTGCACTTCCGCTTCGATAGCTTCTAAGCCTGTTCTACCTTTTCCTCGGTCTGAGGTTGGTAGACTTACTTTCCGTTGAAATGTTTGGAGCGGGGAAATAGAAATCTTCGCACTATAACGATAGGCTAATCCCGCCAAGACAACGAGTCCGGCAGCCATTTCCTTGACCGCATCGGGGCCGCGACGCCAAGGGTTAATGTCTCCCGCAGCGCCTTGTAGAAAGATGGATTCTCCACCGAGTTTCTTATTCATTTGGGCAGCTGCAGCGCTTGGCCAATCCCCTGAAATGTCGTCAGAATACGGATAGATAGCCACGGCATGAATTGCTAAATGGAAAATAGTTGCGATGTTCTTTCCATCTTTGCTGCGAAAAGAAACTAAAGACATTGCACGATCCATGGGACCGAAAGTTGCAGCCCCCATGAGTATCTTCGGGTTCCAATCTTTGTGCTTGTAATTGTAACCATCAGGCGTGTTACTCTCTTCTATGCCCCATTTTGCCGCTCGTGGTCTTCTGTTGTTCATAAATTCCGAAGCATCAACCCGTCCGACCCAAATTGAGGCCGGTTGAACGGATTTCATAGCTTCTTTTGTTGCTTCTAAAGTTTTATTAATCAAATCTTTTTTCCACGCGGCAAAGTGTGGATCACTATTGATGTTTTCAATATGACGGGTTGTCCACCAAGTTTCATTTTCTCGTCCACGAAATCCCTGATTGTAAACGGGCGACCAGGGCGCAGAATGGTTGTGCGTAGCATTGACCAGAATATTTTTCATGGGGATTTTTGCAAATTCAGAAATCTTTTTTCTGATTTCCTCCGTCGCTGATTCACTCGCATCAACCAAATCCCAAGAAATGATAACCGATGTGTTATTTAAGCTATCCATAAGTACTAGCGAACGGACGAAGATTGAATCTTTAATAACCCGGTATGGCTTTCCTGTTACCCAATTTTTCACATCAGAACTTGGCGTGATATTTCTTTTGGCAATTCCTACCTTTAGCTGCTCCGCAGCAAATGTGCTGGAGAATCCGAATACAGTAAGCAGCAGCATAAAAATGAGCATTGACCGTATAAGTTTTACGGAAGCGCGGGGTGTAGTACTATGACTGTATAAATTCATGCTTTCAAATTTTGGTTACATCCTTTTCGTCAATGTTTATCGCTTCTATTCAATGTCCAATCCATTGCATTTTCTAGCAGTTTGATAAAGTTCTGATTTTTAAAATCCGATGGATAGCCCAAAGAGGTGTAGAAAACCCTACTCTTGCCATATTGACGCGTCCATGCTATAGGCTGTGATTTCTGGTCACTCAGTCCATGTAATAACACTTTCGCATTTCTGTCAAGGAGTGGTGCTACGAGGTAAAGATTACCATCACTAACCCAGCTTTTGTCCCCTATGTCTTTTAGAATTTTATGGTTTTCGAAGCTTTCATTGACCTTTACTTCTGTTTTGGCCGTAGCCGGTCCATAACCTCTATTTTCACAACCTAGAACCGTAGAAACGAATTCGGGCCATTGTACGAAACCCGTCTCAGCAACTTCTCCTTTCAATAGCGTAAATGCATGATTTGCTGTTCTTATACCGACAAGCCCTCTTCCATTTTTGAGGTATTGCTTTAGAATATCCATTTGTTCTTTAGGCAAAGCCAATCTTCGTGCGAAAACTACGACCAGATCCGCTTCTTTAAGGATTTCAAAATTTGGAAAACGATAAGAGGTACGCTTCGAACTGCCTTGAAGTACAGATGTTTTATATCGTCCGCTTTCAGATAGGGATTTTGCAAAGGCCGGAATACTAAGATGAGCTTCATAATTGTCGGGATCTTCACTTATCAAAAATACGATGTGCGGTATTTTGCTCTTAGCATTCGCTTTCACCGAGGCGCTCGTTGCCTCCACAATCATGACCATTAGCAAGAAGATAATTCGCACAAATCGTTTAATCACTATCGGATCACACTTAAAAAACATCTGTACCATAATTTTTTTCATTAGTTTAAATTCGCCTTGAACACGAATGATTCTTTAACTATCCTGTCCCTATTGATCATAGCCCGGATTTTGCGGGAAATCAGCATCAATATTTAAATCAATATCTGCTAATGGTATTGGCCATCGGAAATTATGAGGCTTAATAAATGCTCCAGGACATAGCGGATTATCATTATACTTCAGTACCCTTTCAATAAGCTTCCCAGTCCTTCTCAAGGTAATTAAGCGCCATTCTTCGCCATATAATTCTCTAGCGCGTTCGTCTAGTATATAATCGATATCCAGATTTGCCGCAGAAACAGGCTTCGCATTTGATCTTTGTCGAACCTTGTTGACATCTGCAGCAGCCAAATCTTTTTGTCCTGTCGCTAGATAAGCTTCTGCGCGCAACAACAACGTTTCGGCAAAGCGCAAAGCATACCAGTCTTTATGCGTAATACCTCCACCCGAGCGATTTGGCTCTAAGAAATAATTCAAAGGGTCCGTAAATTTTGTATGGATCGGAAAGAGGATTTTTAGCGTATCTGCTCGAGGATCTGTCCTCGCCGGCTTGTATAGACTAAAATCGATCTTCTTTTTATGATAAGCCGATTGAGGATTATCGTAGTAAAAGTTTCTTTTCAAGTTATGCTCTGCATTTCTCGTATCATTGTTCCAGTTGTCCTTCCAGATGTAATAGTACACTAAATTGGTTCCCCTTGCATTGGCTGTTGGACGTCCAAGCGTATCGGTGTATCCGGTGTAAGTTCCATTGTACAATTCGCCAAGGATGGCTTTCTTGCCATCGGGCGTTAGCCCGATGTCGAAATAGCGCGGTCCAAAGATATAGGCACTTGCAATTCTACCTCCTCCTTTAATAAAGGGCTCCACCTGGATAACCCACATGGATTCTGTATTTTCAGGGAGGTTATGATTACCATAGCCGAACAAGTCGTAATATGGGTCGCCAGAGCCGAAGACATCATTACCTAAGCGACCACCAAAACGACGGGTCATTAAGTTATAATTATAATCATTAACGACTTTGTTTAATGCGTCTACCGCTTTGGCCGGTTCTTTCAACTCCAGGTAAGTTTCGGCAAGGAAGTGTAATGCCGGGCCTTGGGTAATTCTTCCAGGCGCTGCTTCTTGTGTCGGTCTAGGTAGATTTTCCGCGGCGAATTTGAAATCCTCCAGCATTTGTTCGTAGACTTTTTTAATGGGATCTCGCACGAAGTCGGCTTTTGCGGTTTGAATAGGTTCCGTGAGCACTGGAATATCACCGTAGGTCGAAGCTAGATTCCTATACATAAATGCTCGGAAAAATCGAGCCTCAGCGATGTATACATTTTTACCCTTCTCTCCATTCGTAAAATCTTTCGGATCAGCTTTACCGACCTTATCGATTAATACGTTTGCCCATTGAATAACTTCGAATCCTACATTCCAAGGATCTACGACATTACGCCAAATGGGCGTCATATCTTCATAGGAATTTAAGTAAACTCCCCCTGCTGCTGGTGTTTCACCATTATAGCCTAAGTCGCTACCATGTGTGGCCCAATTCATGACACCAAATTCACCAAATGAATAATATGCAGATCGCACGCGGTCGTGAATTGCAGTCACACCCTGCAATGCGCCTGCCTCGGTTAAATAAGCATTATCTGGAGACAAAAAGTCTAAAGGTTTTTCGTCCAACAGGCTTTTATCACAAGCTACGAAAGCCAGCATTAATAGCGATAAGCTGAGTACGCGTATGTTGTAAAATATTTTCTTGATCGTTTTCATAACTAAGAATTTTGCATAATAATCAACAAGTTAAAAGGACACATTTAGGCCGAGTACGACATTTCTCATGACAGGGACATCGCTTGCTCCACTTTCTGGATCCCATCCCTGCCACTTCGTCCATACGTAAGGATTTTTACTCGAAATATACACCTGTGCGGATTGCATCTTCAACTTTTGCAACAGCTCACTTTTCAAACTGTATCCCAAGGAAACATCTTGAATGCGAACAAAGCTTCGGCTTTGATAGATTCCACTTTGTCGAAGCGGAACATTATAAATACCAGTCGTGTTCGTCGTTGGCTCTAATGGACTCCAATATGGATTTACAGCTGAGTTGTTGTGACGATCTGGGAAATAATAGAGCGGATTTACATTCTCTACATTGTTCGCCAAATAACGGTTGCTGCCTCCTTGAATAGAGTTAATAAAAATGGAGAGACTAAAATTCTTATAAAGGAAAGTATTATTGATGCTGAATCGATAGCTTGGCGATGTAAAGCCAATAATCGCTCTGTCGTTTGTTGGATCAATTATCCCATCCTTCGTACCTTGATCTACATATTTAAATTGACCTGGATACCAGCCTTCCAACACTTGCCCACTAAAGAACTCTTCTTCTGTCCATACGCCTCCTGCCATCTGATAGTCGTAGATTGCACCTAATGGCTCACCCACAAACCAGGCATTACCAATATCCCTATCATTGCCATCTCCATAAAGCTTAGTCAACTTATCTCTATTTAAGGCAAAGGTTAAGTTGGATTCCCAACGAAATGCACCGTTCAGATTGATGGACTTAAGGTCTAATTCAATCCCCTTACTCGCTGTTGCGCCAATATTGGTCCATATGTCGGCATAACCAGCCATGCGAGGTAATTTTCTTCTAACGAGAATATCGGTCGTCTTTGATGAATATAGATCCAGACTACCCGTAATTCTATTTTTCAAAAATCCGAAATCAAACCCTGCGTTTACTGCCGAAGTTGTTTCCCAACCTAATTCAATATTGCCTAAGGTGCTTGGGTAAATACCGATAGCGGTATTTTGTCCATACACATAGTCACGTGTTCCCATTCTCGATTGGCTCGAATATCGTCCGATCCCCTGATTACCATTCTTTCCATAGGATGTTCTGATCTTCAAATAGATATCGTCTCTTTTAAAGAAAGGCTCTTCTGAAACGACCCAAGCCACCGATGCAGACGGGAAATTTGCCCATTTATTCTTCGCTCCAAAACCCGAAAACCCGTCTCGACGTATCGTCGCTGTGAATAGATAACGCGACATAAAGCTGTAGTTGGCACGCGCCATATAGGATATACTATTCTCCTTGTAGGCACTCGAAGCAACAGTCGCCACTTCGCCTAAACCAACGTTGTTATAGCCGAGTACTTCATTATTAAACCCTGAAGCATTTAAGGATGATCCATTTCCACTTCGACCCTCGGTACTCAGCAATAGCGTCGAGTTAATCTGATGCTTACCAAACGTATTGCTATAGCTGAGTATATTGTTTACAGCCCAATCTTTTCCCTCGGACGGTGCTTTTACGGCCTCACCACGATTGCTTACTCCAGCAGGGGTTCTACTCGAGTTAAACGTGTTGTTATTTCGATTGGAGTAAACGTAAGAATAGTTGAAGTCGTAGGCTAAGCCTTTTACCCAAGGCGCATCGATTCTGACAGCGCCTAATCCAAAGAATTCTTTGCTGATGTCCGAATTATCGATATAAAGATTGACTAAAGGATAGGGTTGGAATAGCTCGCCCCCCAAATAAATATCATAGTTATCTTGTCCGACATAATTATTAACCAACGGGCTTGCCTTTCTAGCGGTCGCTAAGCTTGCCGGAATGCCCGAATTATCAATATTACTAAAGGAGGTATTCAGATTGATCTTTAACCAGTCGTTGATTCTTGATTCCACATTACTGCGGAGAGTCAATCGCTTCATGCGGTCATTCAACTGTATACCTTCAACATCCGAATAAGAACCTGATATATAATAGTTGGAGAGGTCGGATCTTCCCTGCAAACTTAAATTATAATATTGCATCGGAGCCGTTTGTAGAACCTCGTCCACCCAGTCAATTGATTTCCCGGCCAGATAGTTTTCTTTTTCCTCCAAGGTTCTCAAATAGTTAGCCACCACATTCCTGTCACTCACATCCGGACGCACCGGTCTTGTGGATGCATCTTTTGGTTTCGTCTTATACCAATTATACACCTTACTCTGCCAATCCCAGTCTACCAAGCGCACGGCAAACTCCTCCCCGTCCATAACGCGCATAGGATTGTTGGTCATGTCCTGGACTCCTGCATAGGTATTGAAAGCTATTACTGGCTTTTCCGTCTTTCCCTTTTTGGTTGTAATCAATAACACTCCATTTGCCGCTCGGGAACCATAAACGGCAGCAGCACTGGCATCTTTCAAGATATCGACAGTTTCTACATCATTCATGTTGATATTATTGATGCTTCCATTGTAAATAACCCCATCAAGAACGATCAAAGGTCTATCGGAAGCCGATAAAGATGTTTGTCCGCGAATTGACAAGGATGGTTCGCTGCTTGCTCCCCCTCTGGACTCTAAGTTGACACCGGAGGTAGCACCGATTAATGACTGCAGCAAATTGGTATTTGCCTGTAGCGCTTTGTCCTCCATAGAAACTCGGACAACAGCCCCAGTCAGGTCGGATTTCTTGGCAGTACCATAACCGATAACGACGACATCTTCTAATTCTGCGGACACTTCGTTTAATGATATTTGCAAGGTCGTTTGATTACCCAGTTGTACGCGAAAGGTTTCATAACCTAATAAACTGGCCGATAAGCTTTCACCTGGATTTGCCTGTATGGTGAACTTTCCTTGTTCATCAGTCTGCACCGCCGCATCCTTCACGCTGATCGAAACACCAGATAAGGGAGCTCTCGTTTCCGCATTTTGTACTACGCCGTTGTAATTTCTAGCTTCCTGCCCATAGGCCAGCAAAGAAGCCATGCAAAAACAAAGGCATAAGAGAATTGTTGTTGTATTTTTCATCATAATTTGATTATAGCTTAGGTTGTATATAATTTGATTAACACAATCAGTAAAACGAAAGGCAAGCGATCCACTTAGGATGAATCGAGTTTCTGACTGGAAACCGTATTTCTAATCATATTATTCATCGATAGTCGTTAAAGGTTCTTCGTTACGTTCTGCTCCTACGTATCCTTTATTTTGATTAATTCTTCCCATGGTATTGGAATTGATAATTTTATCGTCAATTGGCCATTGGAAGTTGTAGGGTTCGATGTGGTAGGTATTTGAAATAATCAAGTTGGCGTTGTAATAAATATTGTTCAGCTTCGACACGCGATCATAAAACCAGTTTTTCTCATGCAGATTTGTTAGGGAATAGCCGTTGAGCCGCAGCTTTGCCATAATGTAGGAAACCCGGTTCAATTCGTTTTGTCTAGGTTCTTCACCAAAAAGCTCACGCGCGCGCTCATCGAAAATAAAATCAATGTTAACATCAGAGGCTGTAATTAACGGCGCTTTTGCCCTTCCGCGGACTTTATTGATATCCTCCGCAGCAGCCAAGGTATTGCCTTTCCAGAAATAAGCTTCTGCCCTTAATAGGAAGGTTTCCGCTAAGCGAAAGATATACCAGTCACCGTTACTGCCCATGGGCGGACTAGTCTGCTGCGGATGGTTCGGAACATAGGTTTTATAGAAAGGGATGGGATATATTCTAATAAAGTGTTCTGCAGGATGCGGCAAATTCTGTGGGTCGAAAGGTTTCCCATATTGTGAGGAAGCAGGATTATTGTAAATAAACTCATGTCTATCAAACCAGTTAATATCTGCTCTTCTCAAGTCTGGTGTGTTCTTCCAGGTATGTTGCTCTTTATCCTTCCAAATATCGTATGCA
This sequence comes from Sphingobacterium sp. UBA2700, assembly GCA_002354335.1. Taxonomy (GTDB): domain Bacteria; phylum Bacteroidota; class Bacteroidia; order Sphingobacteriales; family Sphingobacteriaceae; genus Sphingobacterium. The sequence goes on from DELI01000026.1 coordinate 142,075, forward strand.
TGCCAGTCATTCAACAAGCAGTCTGGATTGCCTCGGCCCAAGCTATCATAAAGCGGCCCCTTATCAATAAATCCTAAGCCGCCATCTTTATCTCGTGCATTCTCTGCAGAATGCCACCATGTTGGATGGTAAACCCGCGCCGTGAATAAGCCAGGCGATCTGGCACCGTCCGGAGCTTCGTATCGATCAATGAAAGCGAGGATGGTTTCTTTGTTTTGAGCAATATTCTTATTCTGAGGACGGTGTAAATCCCAGATATAATTCTTCTTCGGATCAGCAGCGTCGGCCCCGAAACGTTCCGCCATCAATTTATAAGGTCCGTTGATTACATTTGTCGCGGCACTAATTGCTTTATCCCATTCTAAGTTGGCTAAATAGATTTTCGTTAGTAGATGATAGCCGGCCCCTCTTGTCGGCACACCCGCAGCACCCGTCTCCTTCATATTGATTACCGCCCATTCCATATCCTTTTTGATTTTTTCTAATATGGCCCAACGAGAGTGGGTCTTATAATCTAATTTGGCGCCTTTCGCTTCTTCGGTTACAAACGGCAGGTCGCCGTAGTTCCCGATTAAACGATAATACCAATACGATCGGTGCCAGAGCGCTTCAGCAAGAATCTGATTTCTGTCCGACTCCTTCTCCCACTCAATATTATCTATCCGAGAGATAATGGTATTAGCGTTTTTGACAATAATAAACATCTCGTTAATTTGAGAAACAAACTTTTGATGTCCTTCCACGGTAGGTGTTAGCAAGCGCCAATCAGTGCTTCCCGGCAAATAAGGAGAGCCGGCTTCCGAAGCCATCCATTGATGGGCTAAGAAGTTCTTCTGCCCGGTTTGCTCCATACTTAAATTCTTGCGAAGTGTAATTAACGCAGCGTCATAGCCCTGTTTATTTACAAAGACGTTCTGCCCGGTGAAGAAGGACTTTGGTTTAGGTTTCAAAAAATCGTCCGAGCAACCTATCAATAATAACTGAACAAGCATCATAAAAAATATGATGTTACGGTGCTTTAAATCTTTATATATTCTCATGATTATCGCCGTTTTTAGATTATAAAACAATGTTTAGACCCACCGAGAATGTTCGCGGCATTGGAGCAAAGCCAGATTCGGGATCTGCGCCCGGCCATTTATCGAAAGTGAATAGGTTACGAGCAGAAATGAATGCACGAAGACTCGTAAATTTCAAAGCCTGCAGATACTCTTTACCCACATTGTATGCTAAAGAAACATCTTGAACACGAAGAAAAGAGGTTGATTTATAAGGCATGATACCACCTCCGTAAGCGGTTCTCCGGAAACCTAATCGAGGCCAATCATTTGTCGGATTATCGGGTGACCAGTATGGAAAATTCGCAGTACTCAATCGATCAAGCGCAGTAACATCAACTAATGAGGGGTTGAAGTGACGTTTATGACCTAAATCTGCTCTGATAAAAACTGAAGCAGAAAAATTTTTAAGAAAATTGACCTCATTTCTAAGTCCTATATTAAACCGAGGTTCCGTGTAGCCTATGAACTTCTTGTCCTGCAAGGCTTCGTATTTTCCATTGCCGTCCAAGTCCTCTGCTTTGTAATCGCCCGGATACAATGTATATTTCAACGCTTCAGCGGCTTCATCTTTCTGCCAAACACCCAAAATACTATAATCCCAAATAGCGTCTAGAGACTTACCTGGAAACCATTTATTTCCATATTCCGGAAGTTCTCCATAATACTCCTTACCCTCTAGAATATATTTCCCTTGATCACCGAATAAGGTTTTTATTTTATTTCGGTTGAGCGAGAAGTTTAGGCTGGAAGTCCAATCAAAATTTTCCTTGCGGATATTCTTCGTTGAGACGGAAAGTTCCAAACCTTTATTGTCGAGTTGTCCAATATTGGTCATCACATCCACGAAACCTGTAATGGTCGGCAATGATCGATTAACAAGCAGATTGGATGTTTTCATTTGGTAAACGTCTGCTGTAAGATTTAAGCGGTAGTCAAACATGGATAAGTCCAAGCCTAGATTTAAAGCTTCCGTTTCTTCCCACCGAAGCGCAGCATTAGGCAAGGTTGATGTTACGACTCCCTGTTGGGTTCCAGAGCCGTTGTAGTAAGGGTTTGAACCAATTTTATCCAAAGCTGAGTACACCCCGATGTCTCGGTTGCCATTGACACCCCAAGAAAGTCTTAACTTCAATTCGTTGACCGACTTAACCTTGAAGAATTCTTCATTATGGATCTGCCATGCAAATGCAGCGGCAGGAAAAGACGCTTTGGGATTCTCTTGACCAAAAGCAGAATATCCATCTCGACGTATAGATAGGGTCAATAAATATTTCTTCAATAAGCTATAGTTCAAGCGAGCCATAATTGCATCGCCTGTTCTTTTTTCGTCGTTGGCAGAAATGCCTGGCTTATCCCCAAACTGAATACCGCCAAATCCTAGAATAGGGCTCGGTAGAAAGTTTTGATTAGTTGCTTGTGAAAGCCACGTGTTCCTTTCTTCCGCAGAATACAATAAGGTAACATCAAAGTTGTGAATTCCTATCTCCCTATTCCATTTTAATAAATTATCGATCATCCATTCAGAAAGCGTGAAATCATCTCTTGTTGCATAGCCGTTCGAATAGGTATGTCCACCAGTCTGAGTTTCCGGCGACCAATAGTTATAATCTCGATAGGTCTCAATTAACGGCTGGAAAGATGCTTTATATTGGATTCCAAATGGCAAAGCGATTTCGGCGAATACTGAGCCGAAAAGATTGTAGGTTATGTATTCCTTCTCCTGTCCGTAATGATCAAGAAGCGGATTGGTCGGCCCTCCTAAATAGCCGTGAGGATACCAGTTCAATTTACCCTTGTCATCATATAAGCTAGCATATGGACTCATAATCTGAATTCTGTCCAGAGTCGCTGGAACCGAACTCTCGTCCTGCCGAGAAAACTGTAGATTCGTACCGATTTTCAACCAAGAGCTTAAATCGAAATCTAAATTTACACGACCGCGAATGGCCTTGTACTTGTCACCGAGCAGTATTCCTTGATTATTTACATATCCTAAAGAAAAATACTGTTTTGATTTCTCAGAACCTGCAGATATCCCAATGTTATAATCCTGACGCAGTCCCGTTCTAAAACCCTCGTCAACCCAATTAACTGTTTGATTATTTTTATAGCCCTCGATTTCCGTCGGAAAAAAGCTCAATCGTCGCAACCACTCCTTTTCATCATCCGGATCGGGGTTGTTCACCGTTTTACGCCAATCCTCAATGCTGACACCGGCTGGAAGATCTGAAGGAGAAAGCCAGTGATAGTCCGGCAATTTGTTAGACTCACGACTGCGAAAGAAATCGCGACGCATGTTTAGATAGTTTTGAGGATCTCTAGCAAAATATCCTGGATTTAATAGTTGTGATACTCCGACTGAAGAGGAAATATTAATCGAAGGTTCGCCGGAATGGCCTTTTTCAGTTGTGATGAGCACAACTCCCGAGGCTGCGCGCGAACCATAAACTGCTGCTGAGCTCGCGTCTTTCAAAATATCTATTGTTTTGATATCGTTGGGGTTGATATCTTCGATAGAGCCATTAAAAATAACACCATCTAATACGATCATAGGTGAACTCCCCGCTTTTATAGAGTTGGGTCCCCTTATTTGCATAGAACCTTTCCCTGCCGCGCCGGTAGATTGCTTAGAAGAAAATCCAGCGACAGTTCCCGATAGCATGTCTGTAAATTGAGTCATCGGTTGATTTTTAAAAGTTTCGCTATTTACTCGAGTCACAGACCCCGTTAAATCCGATCTTTTAACCGTTCCATATCCAACAACCACAACTTCGTCGATGTCCGCAAAGTCCCTAGTTAATAACACTTCTAAAAAGGACGAATCGACGACAATCTCAGACGATCGATAACCTACTGAGGTAAATTTAATTTTCGATCCCTTTGCTGCATCGATCGTAAAACTTCCAGATTGATCACTTTGCGAACTATTTCTACCCGAAATAATTGTCACATTTCCAATTGCCTCCGACGTTTCGCTGTCCCGAATCACTCCTCTGATACTCAATTGTTGAGCATTCAACTGAAAGACTAAGGAGAATAGAAACGCAAAGATGGGAGGAAAAAATTTTGTTCTCTTCATCATAATTTTGGTTAGTTTAGGAATTGTTTACGTACCCGGTCTAGTATTCAATTAGTTACAACAATTATAACGTTTATAATCTTTTAATGGAAGGATGCAATACTGTGTTTTTGTCATCGTTTTGTCATTAAAACTAGTATTCACTTGAAATTTGTTAAATCTTCCAGAAAAACGAAAAGTAAGGGTTTAGTCAATATTTGATTCAATTCTTGTTCGCTGTCAATAATCATAAGTTTAAAGCACTCTCAAAGATTTAGTAGTTAACTCTTCTGAAAGTTAACCCCTCACCTACTAGCAAAACTTTTTTAAATATTTCTTTTTTTTATTTTTTCTTATTTTTTATTGATAAAAAAATTCTATTTTCGTCTATTATTACAGTAATGTTCAATATATCGAAAAGAAAGTTGACATTCTTGTTTAATGAATTATAAACCAATTATCGCCGATTACTATTTTTTTTAAGGATTTATACAAAAATCGCAACTTTTAAAATGTTAATTATTTATTAACACAGTTTTTAAATAATCTTTAAAACACTTTATTAGTTTCGCCACATATTATTCTATTTAAACTAAATTATATCAATTAAAATCGCTAGCCAATGAATTATCCTCACTCCAAACGTTCAGTTGAACTGCAATTGGGTTTTTTAAACAGCAGTATTTGGTCCCGTTTCAGGATCCCGAAAATCCTGATCATTCCACTATTAGCATTGTTCCTTCTTCCCATTTCTTCGAAATCGCAAGAAGCACATATTAACGTCAAAGGTCGCGTCATTGACAGTGAGAAGGGAACCCCGCTTGCGGGTGTCAAACTAGAAGATGAAAAAAGAAAAGTATTAGGTGTGACAGATGTAGGTGGTTATTTTTTTATTCAAATACAAGCCTCTTCGAATGTGACACTAAAGCTTCTAGGTTATACGACCCTGAGCAAAAAGATTACTGAAGTGTCTAAAGATCTTACAATCAAAATGGAGAAATCTGACACGCAGCTAGAAGAAGTTGTGGTTACCGCATTAAACATTTCTAGAGAGAAAAAATCACTTGGGTATAGTGTAACGACGGTTACAAATGAACAATTAACTAACGCAATTTCCAATAACTGGACCGATGCTCTGTCAGGTAAAGTTCCTGGCCTAAACCTAATTCGTTCCAACGCTGGTCCCACAGGATCCAGCTCGATTATTTTGCGTGGAGAGAACAATTTGACCGGAAGTAACGACGCATTAATTATCGTTGATGGTGTGATTATTAATGGAGGCAGTGGTCGCATGGTTGGAAATTCAGGCGCCTATTTGGATGAAGCCGTAATTGATTACGGTACTAGTTTAAACGACATCAATCCTGATGATATTGAAGATGTCAGCGTGCTAAAAGGTCCTGGCGCAGCGGCACTTTATGGTTCTCGAGGAGCAAATGGTGCGATTATGATTACCACAAAATCGGGTAAAAAAAGAGAAAAGGGATTGGGCGTAACGGTAAATAGCAATACGTCTATTGGGATGATCAACCGAATGCCAGACTTACAGTACGAATATGGACAAGGAAACGACGGTATAAACTATTATTCGCATGGTGCGTCCGAAGATGGTGAAGCAACGAATCGAACATCGAAAGCATTCGGACCTAAGTTTGATGGACAATATTTCTTCCAGTATGATCCTGTAACTGGTAAAACCGGAACTGAAAGAACCTTATGGAGACCGTACGAAGGAGAAGGATACGATAAATTCTTTGAAACATCTCAAACATATACCAACAGTATTTCCATCGATGGAGGAAGCGACAAAACAACCGCGAGATTTTCATACACGAATGCTAATAACAAATGGATTGTTCCAAATACCGGATACGACAGGAATACCGTCGCCATTTCTGCAACCTCGAATCCAGCCAAAAAATTAAAGATTTCATCGAAAGCAAACTATACGAGTAAAAAGTCCGACAATTTGCCAACGGGAGGATACAATAACCAAACAATAATGTATGGTTATATTTTCTGGCAACCAAATGCCCCAATCTCCTGGATGGAAAACTATTGGGAAGGTGGCAAAAAAAATAGCCAGCAAAGCACCCCCTTGATGACGGGACCAGACAACCCTTATTTTATCGCATATGAAATGCTCAATACACAAAACAGGAACTCGTTAACTGGTAGTGTGGATGCGACTTACACAGTTATAAAAGACCTGAATGTAACTATTCGTTCGGCAATTGACTGGGCAAACGACTCGAGATCCCAACAGCGTCCGTTTGATACGAATAGATTTCCAAAAGGAATGTACAGAAATCAAGATGTCGTGTCCAGAGAAATTAATAATGACGTTTTAATCAAATACAAAAAAGAGATTAATAAAGATTTAGATGTCGACATTTCCGCGGGGGGCTCGATGTTGAAGAACTTCTATTCCAGTAATGAGGTGCGAGCAGACTCCCTATTGTTTCCAGGAGAATATACGTTCGCAAACAGTGCGGGAGCTCTGAGGAACCGCCCTTACAAATCAGAATATGCAATTAATAGCGTATATGGCTTAGGTACTGTCGGCTACAGAAACTTTGCTTTCGTCGATTTAACGGTCCGCAAAGATTGGAGTAGTACGCTCGCATCTCCTTATACACAAAAGAGTGTCAAAATCCCAGCATACTTTTCCATTAATAGTAGTTTAGTATTATCGGAGATATTCGATCTCCCTAAGAACATTAACTATTTTAAATGGCGGGGATCCTTTGCAGGTGTGGGAAGCGGCGGAAATACGCCTTATATGACATCTATTGAATATAGCGCTGACCCCGATTACAATGGTGGTCTGTATAATCCAACGACATTGAATAATCCGTTTATTAAACCTTTATTTACCGGTAGCTATGAAACAGGGCTAGAAGCTAAATTCTTCAAAAGTCGCATTGGATTAGATCTTACATTTTACTTATCTGACACCAAGGATCAAATACTCACCTCACTGCTTGACGCCTCGACAGGGTATCGCCGTGTGGTTGCCAATGCAGGACGCGTAAGGAACAAAGGGATCGAACTCGCACTGGAAGGTTCTCCGATAAAGCAAAAGAAAGGATTACAATGGGATGTTAGTGTTACTTTTTCAGCTAATAAGAATATCGTTATGGAACTCGACGACGACCTGGACAATTTCACGCTGCAAAATGGACCTGGAAGCAACGGCTTTATCATCGCCTATGTTGGAGGTAGTATGGGAGACTTGTACGGGAGAGGATATTTAAGGTCCCCGGACGGACAAATTGTTTATCAGGATGGAATGCCGATGCTGTCGGAGGATATTAAATATTTAGGCAACACGATGCCGCAATGGAAAGGCGGCATAAACAATAAATTCCGCTACAATGGCTTTTCTATGGGCTTTTTATTTGACGCCCAATATGGCTCGAAAGCATACTCACTGACGCAAGGAAAAATGGCTGTGCAGGGCAAAACTCGCTCAACACTACCTGGACGCTACAATGGAATTATTGGAGACGGTGTGATGCTTAATAGCGATGGTTCCTACAGTCCAAACACCGTAATTGCCGAAGACTTATCGACATACTATGATAATCACTTTGGTGTCAGCAATGTAGAAGGCTCAGTCTTTTCTACTGACTTTATCAAACTTCGCGAAGCTAGAATTGACTATAGTTTCAATCGTGCGACACTTAAAAAGCTAAAGCTTCAACGTGCCACCATCGGCCTATATGGCCGTGACCTGCTCATCATCTCGAAATGGCCGGGCTTCGACCCCGAGTTCGGAACACTGAGTGGTTCGGATATTAATCGAGGATTTGAAATAGGTCAATTCCCTTCCACTCGAAGCTTTGGTATTAATTTAACTGTTGGTATATAAACTCCTAAACATGAAAAAGAAATTAAAAATTGGATTAGCGATATTACTTACCGTATCTTTTGCGGGATGTACGAAGGAATTCTCTGAGCTCAATACAAATCCCAATACATCAGCAAAAGTATTACCACAAAACCTACTAGAACGGGCTTTAATTGAAACTGTGAGCAACAACATGGAACGAAGTCGAGTGATCACAAATGAACTTATGCAAGTCACAGTGAACACTCTGGTTGAAGTCGATCGGATATTCCGATATGATATCCGTCGTAATATATCCGATGCTCCTTGGAATACCTGGTACACACAACTTACCAATATCAAAGACATGTACAATTTGGCCGCAGAAAACACCGCGGATGCCAATAGCAAAGCATACATGGGAGTTTCATTAATATTACAAGCATGGGTTCATTCCATGCTGACCGATACTTACGGATCCACACCATTTACCGACTCAAATAAAGGTAAAGAAGGGGTATATACACCAACGTTTGATGATCAAAAAACGATATACCTCGGAATGTTCAAGATGTTGGAGGAAGCCAATACCCTTTTAAACGGTGCTAAAAATATTTCAGTAGGTCATGATCCGATATACGCAGGTGACGTGGCGAAGTGGAGAAAATTTGGAAACTCACTTTATCTCCGACTGTTGCTCCGTATTGCTCATAAAGAAGAGGTCGCAGACGTCGTAATTCCAAAACTTAAAGAAATAGCAACTCCAAATAATGCCAGCTATCCGGTTATGATGTCCAATGATGATTCTGCTATCCTCAGATGGACCGGCGTCAGCCCGCGAGTATCTCCTTGGGTAACCCTGCGCGAGCCATCTTGGAACTATCCGAAAATGTGTAGCTTTTTCGTTGAAAAGCTTGATAAGACCAACGACCCATGTATCGGCGAATGGGCAACAAAAATTGACGGCATCTACGAAGGAATACCAAGCGGTTATATTTTTGGCGCCACACCTGAAGGTCGCTCGCTCCTACCACGGAGCTTAGTTTCCAGCCCGATGATGGGAAATATCTTGAATTATGCTGAACTTCAATTCATCCTCGCGGAGATTGCACTAAAAGGATGGGAAACGAAACAGACCGTTGCACACTACTATGAACAGGGAATCAATAGCAGGATCTCCTATTGGGGAAAAACAACAGGATCCTACCTCACAAGTCCAGCAATCGCATGGAATGAAAATGAAACCGTCGAACAAAAAATGGAAAAAATCTTTTGGCAAAAATATCTAGCGCTTTTCATGACGGATATGCAGTCTTGGATTGAGTACAGAAGAACGGGATATCCCAAATTAACCAAGGGGCAAGGACTCCTAAATGATGGAATAATGCCGACACGCCTGTTTTATCCTCTTACCGTTCAAGCAACGAATTTGCAGAACTATAATGATGTGCTAAGTAAACAAGGAGAAGACAACTTACAAACATTAATGTGGTGGCAAAAACCCTAAACGAAGAAATTATGAAACCAATATATATTTTTCAAAAAATGACGCTACTGGTTGGGATTTGCCTGATCATGGTACTCACAGCATGTGAGAAAGAAATCAAAATTACGGGGGTTGCAAGTCCTATTATTTCACTAAACGACCTTCGTGCTCTATTCAAGGGATCCGCAATTACGCTCAGCGAAAGCAATATGCAGGGGGCAACATCGATTACCGGCGTGGTTATTTCAGACCCTGCGAACAAGAATGAGCCGGATGGCTTAGTGATCTTACAAAGTTTCAAGAGAAAAATCCTAAGAGGAATCGCTTTAGAATTGGGTGCCGACAGTAAAAACTTCCAAATGGGGGATTCAGTTATCGTCAATGTGAGTGGCAAAATACTGGACAAGAAGGATGGATTAACGCAGATCCTAGGATTAAAAGCTTCCGATATTACGAAAGTGTCGACAGAAAATGCTCAGAAAATTAATTTCTCTGCAACGACATTTTCAGACCTTTTTAACAATAAAGAAGAATTCGAAAGCACCCTAGTATCGGTCAAGAGTGCCATCGCCCCGGATGGACGTTTTTCCGGAACAGTGAACCTCAGCGACTGGTCGAATGAATTACGCTTAATAACACGTCCGGAAGCTAGTTTCGCCTCTTTGACCGTCCCTAGCTATGCCGATTATACAGGTATTCTTCTAAATGATAACCAAGAAAATCCATACTTGATGCTTCGAAGCAAAAGCGACTATGCGGCACAAGATTTGGAACCATATCGACCAAAGGAGCTATATGCAAACTTCCCCGAAGGATGGGAAAAAGTGGTGGGAACTAGAAAAACATCATTTACTTCCGCATATGAGAAATACTTAAGCGGTGAGTGGTATTTGGAAAACTCGCGAAGCCTAACATCTAGTGGTTTCCTAAATATTTCCGGATCGTACGGAATGATGAGTCAAGGAGCCAAAGAAAGCTCCGTGACAATGAACTTCAACTTGCCATTTGGTGCATCTAGACTAACATTTATATACGGTGCAGCAACAGCAACTGATAATGTATTCCCAATCGTTCTACACGCAGAGTATTCGCAAGATTCAGGAAAGACTTGGACTCAAATTGGTGACGATTTAATCATCTCCGAGCTTAATAATAAATATATTTTTGATCAGCAACTAAATTTAAAAGGCGGCATAAGATTTAGAATACGAAAAGACAACTCAGAAAAAAGGATAACCATAGACGACATAGCCGTTTATCAAAATTAACGCGAAGATCTAGAATGAACTAGATCAAAATAAAACAATGGAAGCTAGCCCTACTTTTTATTGGGCTAACTTCCATTCCTTTAAAAGGACAATCAACCTTACTGAGCAATAATGTGAGTAGATTGAAATTGGATTAATAAAGCACTACCTACTAAGCTTGAAACTAAGCTCATTTCGAGCATCTCTTCGCCAAGCGTGATCCTGCGTTGTCAGGGAGTTTAAAGAATCCTCTCTACTTCTTTAATTTTTGCAAACGAGCTTTTGCAGTTGGTAATATATCATCGTCACCCTCATAATTCTCAATCACACTCTCTAAGGTACTTCTCGCCTGCACAACATCCCCTTTTCGAGCATAAGTATCTGCTAGCAAAATAAAACACTTTGCAACCCAATAATCCTGCTCATCCATATTCTCAATGACATCAAATGCGGACTTCTGTGCCTTACTGTATTCCTTATTTTCGTACTGCATCATCGCTACGTTATACCTTGCCTCGGCACTTGCGGCTGACTTGCTTTTCAATGCAGCTACATTCAGCTCTTTTAGCGCAGTAGCTTTGTCTTTTTTCGCTATAGCGGCTTTCGCACTATAAAGGTGCGCTGTAGCGATCTCTGCATCCGACGCTTTATCGTAATTCTTGATCAGTTCAACATAATTCTCCATCTGCTCAAAATCACCTATCTCGTAATAACAGATCATTAAATTCGTCACTGCGTAGCCATAATTCTTCTTATAGTCGGAATTAAGTTCTAACTTTTTAAGATGCACAATCGCTTCGTTATATTCTTTCAGACTTAGATACAATGCAGCGACCGTCATCAAGGTTTGCTCGGTATACTCACTCGTCCAATCGTTCAAAATAATATTTAAGTCGTGCAAAGCTTCACGAGGATGTCCTGTGTGATATAAGCTCACCCCTCTAATGTATCGCGCATATTTCTCTTGTCTCGGCTTAGGAAACTTGTCGAAATAGGCATTTATTGCTTCAACAGCCGGTCCATATTGCCCACGAGAAAATAAAGTACGACCGGCCTGAAACGCTAAGTTATCTTGCTCCGAAACACTTAAATCTGCAATATTATTGCTCGTAGCATAATGGATGTAGCTTGTTGCATCCCCTTGGTCCAGATAGATGTTTTCAATAGATAGCATCGCTTGCGCCGCCTCACTCGTCGTCGAATAATCCTTTACTACTTTTTGGAAAGTAGCCATAGCTGCCTCATTATCATTGTTGTTGTATTGAACAAGACCGATTGTCATCAATGCTCTAGGGACATAACTACTTCGCGGATAACGTTTAATCATTTGCTGAAGCCCCGCGATGGCGGACTCGTAATCACCGGTTGTAAAAGACAAATAGGGGATCTCAAAAGCTACATCATCGGCGTAATTTGAATTCGGAAATTTCTCGACCACTGCACGCAACGTATTGAGCTTACCCTCATTGTCACCTTGAAGCCCTTTGATAATACCCTGCTGAAAGAGGGCGTAATCCTCATTTGGAGCTTTCTCTTTAATCAATTGACTATAAAACTCATTTGCACACCCATAATTTCGGGTTGACAGATAAGAGTCACCAAGACGAGCTATCACATCGTGACGTATTTTCTTGTCCAAAGAGCCTTCCTCCGACGCCAAAAAACGTTCAAAATATTGCGCCGCAACACTATATCGATTGATACGAAAGGCAGCATACGCTAAGGCATAATTTGCATAATTGTAAACACTCGTATTTCGGGCGGCCGGTAGTTGAAGAAACTTGGAGAAATTGTCGACTGCTTCGCCGTATTTACGAACCTCATACATCGCCTCTGCTTTCCAATAGGTAGCTAATGCGGCCATCTCCGGGTCGAAAGGAACCTTCTCGGAACGCATAAACATAGAGATACTGTTTTCAAAAGCCCGCTCGTTATAAAACTCCATTCCTCGATAATAGGTCACCTTCTGATAGATCATTTCGGCCTTCTCTTCCCTATTCTTGAAGGATTCCAGCAAATAAACCCCTGCCTGGAAATTGCTGGTACCTGTTAAAACCTCCCTAATTCTCGACTCCGTAGTCTCTTTACCCTGTTCTGTATCCTGATCTTTAAAATTTAATCCTATGTATTCTTGCAAAGGCTGTAAAGCGTCGCGGACAGAATCTAATTCATATAAAATTTTACCATAATTGAATAGACCGTCAGCCTTTACCTCTTGGTCATAGTTTAATTCGGCAGCTTTCTGAAAGGCTACCAAAGCAGCTTGCTTATCACCACTTTTGAGCGCGATATTGCCTAACCCTATTAATGAACTCTGGTAAAATGCGTCTGTTGGTTCCACTTTTTTCAAAATAGACGCCGCTCTCTCATATTCACCCGCTAAATATGCAATGATACCAATCCGGTTATTATCAATATTGTCGCGCGAAGCATTGGGATAACGCTGAGGAAGCGGACTATGATACGGCTGTTTATAATTATTTCGTGAAAAATACATGCTCGCTGCAATCTCACGCAATTCCTGCGCAAGCGTTGCCCGATCGATCTTCATATCCGGCGTTCTACGAATCTTTACCGCATCAGCAAGAACTGGACGATATTCCCGTACGACTTCAATAGAATCCATCACACGGGGTTGAGTTCGGTCTACTTGCCCACCTACTTGCTCATTCTTATGCTGTTGCTTTTTGTCTTCCTGAGCGTAGCCCCCTAAAATTAACATGGAGAGGACACCTGTTAAAATACAGCTTTTATAATCATAATTAATCCTTCGATTCACCCGCATTGTCATTTTATACATCCAATATATTTTGAAACCATCAAATAAGTGAAGATAATAAGCTTTAAGATATCCAATGTCATCGAGATATAAAAACTTGCATTATCAATCACTGAACGAGTAATTTTAGCAAAAAGTCAGCCAATATCGATCAGTAACCCCATTTGCTTTTTACAGTTTACATTTAACTGAATGCTACTTTCCATAACAGTAAGTTTGGCTTTACCAATGCATTTTGATTGAGGAAAGAAATACACCCTAACAACCAATTAGATTTAAACCAAGAAAGGAAGGATGCGCTCATCCTTCCTTTCTCAGTCAAATACAAAATTGCATTTAAAAAACCTTACAGCTGTGTCGCTAGAAACTTGCTCAGCTCCTCCCCTCTCAAATTCTTTGCGATAATCTTACCCTTTGCATCCAACAAAAAGTTTGTCGGAATCGCTTTAACCATATATAAATCACTTACGCTTTCTTTTCCTTTAGCATCCAGCGCATGGACAAATGGCATTTTATCCTCTGCTAGCGCTTTTTTCCAAGCTGCAGCATCCCGATCAATCGAAACCGCAAACACTTGAAAGTTATTTCCTTTGAACTGCTCATAAGCGGCTTTCACATGAGGCATTTCACGCCGACAAGGACCGCACCAGGAAGCCCAAAAGTCTAACAAAACATATTTACCTTTGAAATCGCTCAATTTGATAGTTTTCTGATCGATTCCCTTTATTGAAAAATCTGGCGCCTGTTGCCCTACTTCCAATTGACTCACTTTTGCTAACTTGGTTTGCAGCTCTTTCAAGTAGAAGCTTTGCGCTACGACACCCTGATCGAATTGAGAAAGAAATTTAGCAATCGCATCTACTGTCATATCCGGCGCCGTATATTGACTCGCTAAGGTAGCAATCGTTAAAGACTTCGGATTCGAAGCGATTAGTTCAGCGATTTCCTCCCCCTGCTCGGTATAAATTGCTTCAATTTTCTCGCCCACTGCCTTCAATGCTTGCAAATTCTCTTCTGTTTGCGCCACATTGTTATAAGCATTGAACGCTTTATTATACTCCTCACTAGCCTGCATAAGCTTTACAGTGCTCTTCAATTGCTTATAGGTCGAATTAAATGCATTCAAATCATTCGCCCCTATGATCGTATCCGTCTTCAGACTCCCGTCTTCAATATGCGCCTGTATATTGATGGGATCATTGTCGACCATAAAAAATAATGCTGGGGTCTTCATCGATGGACCCATATCCCCTAATGAAGGTAAATGTAAAGTATAGAATCGTTGGTCGTTTGTATATACAGGAAGATTGATTTTAAAATTATCTTGCGAAGCATTAAAACGCTTGATCTCACCCTTCACGGGATCTAAGACTCTAATCTCGGCATTCCCAACACCCTTAATTTGTCCGCTAATTTCTACCGATTTTTCCTGACCATGCGCACTGGTAAAAAGTGCTAAGCCCAACAAACCGCATATTATAGATTGCTTATTCATCATATTTTAATTTTAAAAATTCTAAAAGTTCTTCGTGATTCATGTTTTGTTTAATCACGACGCCGTTCTCATCCATCAAAAATAATGTCGGCAATTGCTCAACGTGATAGGCTGCAGCCGCCTTATTCGATTTTAGATCAATTAGGTCTGCTACCTGTATCCAAGGAATACCATCTTTTTCCACTGCAGCCTTCCACAAATGCTCCTTGTCATCCATCGAAACCGACACGATCTCAAAACCCTTTGAACGATATTTCTCATAGGTAGGCACAAGTTTTCGATTTGCAATACGACACGGCGCACACCACGAAGCCCAGAAATCAATCAGCACCGTCTTTCCTTTCAACGAGGATAAATTGAAAACCTTTCCCTCAATCGTTTTACTATGGATCGCAGGCGCTTGCTTACCTACTAGATTTCGCTCCTTTTTACGCTCATAAATCCCTAATAATTCCTGATAGACTGGCAAATAGGCCAAACCCTTATCGAATCGATCAACTAATTCCTGAAGCTCCACATAATTTAGCGTTGGTAAATAAGGTCTGTAAACGTCCAATACCGCGAAGGAAGACGGATGAGCAATTAAGTAATCCTTACGTACAGAATCGACCTTCTGATTCCAAACTTGCATTTGTGTCCCTAACTTTACTTTACCCTCTTCGTCTGCATGCTCATAGGCAGCACCAAGCGCCCGCATACTATCCTGAAAACTCGCCACGTCGAGCTCATAACCTTTCTTGATGGCATTCTGAGTTCCCCCGATTACGGTGCTTGGTTGATTCCAGTCCTCTTGTACTCGCACCTGCATTTGTGCGGATTCTAAAATGAAATGAACGGATCGCTTAGATCCTTTGAATCCAATACTCGCCGCAAGGGGCTTACCCACTTGTCCGCTAAACTGAAAAGCATTGCTCGTAACCTCGGCAGAGTCTAATAATTTTCGACCCTTATCGAAGGTATACAGATAGGCTCGAGTAATATTCTTATCACTAATAACCTGTCCATTAATTTGATAATTTCCCTGTGCGATTGCAGCGAGCGGAATCAAATAAATGCATATCCAAAACAAAACTAACCTAGATTTCATCATATCAGCTTATCTAGGATTTGGAACAATATTAGGATTTAATTTCATGACCAAACCTGGAATCTGAGCAACGAAATGCGAGGATCCTGGAGCCAAGGTATAAGTTTGTCCGGCATTAGCACGCTTATAGGTTTTTGCAAAACGAGTATCTTTGTCCAATCGCTTCATGTCGAACCAACGCAAACCTTTACCAAACAACTCTATTCTGCGCTCTCTGATCACTAATTTTAATGCATCTTCTGCTGTGGCTGCTTCAACTGCTTTGAAATCCTCCTTCGTAAAACGTTTTGCCCTTAAGGTATTCAGCAGCTTTAGTGCCTGATCCTTTTGATTCAATCGCGCTTGGCACTCTGCAGCAATCAACATCATCTCTGGAACGGCGATATTATAGTTCAGGTCAGTATTGATATATTGTGGATACGGCTCCTTAACCGGAACACCAGTGCGGTCCGTTTTTGACCAACCAAATTTAAGTCGAAGATCTTTCGGATCGAATTGATTTAACAAATCGGGATCGATGAAACTACCCGTCAAAATGCTACCAAATGAAGTGGTCATGTAAGATATCATCTCCGGATGCACTTGAGCGAGCGCACGATTAGCAATCCCTAAAGCCGGACGATCTGGATTAATAAATCTGTATTCATTGAAATCAAAAATGGTATTGTTTGTTTTCAATGCTTCATTTGCATGAGACAATGCCTTTTCATACTGTCCCATATTAAGATACAGGCGAGCAAGAAGTCCGTTCGCAACGCCTTTACTTTGGCGATATACATTCTTCGGTTTGTCTGGAAGAAGAGGCAACGCGGTCGTTAGGTCACTAATAATTTGATCATATACTTCTTTTACTGTAGCTCTGCTCGATTTGGCTTCCAGGTCCGGAATCTTCACTAAGGGTACTCCTAGCTCAGAAGCCGCTGTACTTTCATTGTAAGTAGGCGCATAAAAAAGTATAACATTCATGTAGGCCTGCGCTCTATTGCAAAGTGCATTCCCTTTCACCAGGTTCTTACGCTCTTGCGTACCATCTTCAACGCCATCAATATCTTGCAAGATGATATTGGCGTTGAAAATATTGTTATAATTATCATTCCATGTACGGTCGCTCTCTGTCTCTAAGTAATATTCCGGCGCCCATATATAAGTTTTAGAACCTACGCCATTCATGCCGCTATTGACAACAGCCTGCGGGAGATAGATACCGTCAGAAAGACGCTCTAAATAGGCATTGCCATTTCCAGCATAGGATGGATTTGATGACAACTCCTCATAATCTTGGATAGTCTGAGGAATAAACTTTCCTTTAGGACGGATATCCAGGTATTTTTGGCAACTACTTAAAGACGCCGCCAGAAGTACAAATGCTAAATATATTCTTTTCATCTTAAGTTAAATTAAAGAGTTAGGTTAAGTCCAAATGTATAAACCATGGGCTCTGGTAAATAGTACATCCTATTAACAACAGCCTCCGGATCGAGACCCGATTTATTAGCTTTCCAGAGAAACACATTATTCACTTGCAACACTGCGCGAACGGATTTGAAAGGAAGGCTTTTCAAGAATTGAGAATCGCTCAAAGTATAACCTAGTTGAATTTCTCTTACTCTTAAGAAAGAAGCATCGAAAACCGAGTTGCTGGAAAGTGTCGCCAATCGGGTGTAGTCATCGGCAAGTTCATAAAAATCTTCCATCACAGGGATGGCCGGGATATCTGTTTTGTGCTCATCGCCCGGTTGTCTCCAACGTTTGGCAATTTTATTATTATAAGAGCTATCCCAAACATAACCATACATGTCTGGCATTTCCATGCGAGCAACTTGTCCGAAGTTAAATACAGTAAAGATGGATAGGTTAAATCCTTTATATCTCAAAGTGTTATTAAATGATCCGCTATAACGTGGTCTTGTTGTACCATTTAACTCTAAAGACTCTTCTACTGGCACAAGTACCTTCTCCCCGTCAGCTCCATAAGTCTGTGGTCTTCCCTTCTCGTCCAATCCAGCCCAGCGGTAACTCCATAGCGACTCCCGCTCATATCCCTCCAAGAATGGGACTACATCCTTCGGACGATTTAGCCTAGGATTCGTATCGGTAATTTTATTAGAGATCACTTTGCTTTTATTGTAAGCAAAATTCAATTGGCTCGACCATTCGAACGGACGGTTTTGAAGAATATTAGCCTGAATACCAAGCTCAACACCCTTATTCGATAGCTCTGCAGCATTCACGTAGGCATTCGTTAAACCAACGGTAGGATCTAACTCCTGACTGCCAAGTAAATCGTAGCTGAATTTATTGTAATAATCTAAATTGATTACAAAACGATTCGCTAAGAGGCCTAGATCTAAGCCCGCATTAAAGGTACGCGAGCTCTCCCAGCGCAGCTTCGGATTTGGAGGAGTTTGAAGTCTCGCAACAAAATCATTAGCAATATTATTGAAAAAGCGTGTAGCCGTAAGAAATGTCGTTGTGGAATTGTTACGGTCGAAGTTACCCGTAACACCGATAGTCGAACGAAGGCTCAATTCCGAAATCCATTCATTGTTAAAGAAAGCTTCGTTGTGTACTAACCATTTACCACCGATACTCCATAAAGGGGTTCTCCTTAGCTTAGGGTCTGCACCGAATAAATTCGAATAATCATTTCTATAACTACCCGTAAAGGTATAGCGATGATCATAGGTATAGGCCAAAGAGGAATAGAACGAATACTCTCTGTTTTCCAAATAAGCTAATTTGTTATAGTCTGCTGCAACATAGCGCTGTGTTCGGTCTTCCCAGTCTTTAACACCCAATGCCAGTTTTTTCGCATCAATATCCTGCGAACTGTATAACTCATCATTGAAACCCAACATTCGTTGGCTTCCATTATCGGTAATTCGCTTACTAATATCCGCCCCAGCAATTACATTCAAATAATGACGCTCCGCAAAAGTATTTTCATAGTTTAATTGATTACGCGACGCCATACGCTTAGCGTTAGTATAGTTTAAATCGAGGATATCACCGTATGGAATATGTTTTACATAGCCTTTTGCAGCGTCATCATATGCAGTAAATCTATTGACTAAGCTTCTCGTAAAATAAGAATCTTGATTGTAAAGATTTCGCTGTCTGCCGTTCAAACGTTCATAAACCAAATCATTCGTCAGTCGCAAGCCTTTCATCAGCTTCCAATCCATCCCGAAAATACTACGAATGCCAAAACCGGTAGATTTATTGTTTGCCAAGTCATTATCTGTTAATAAATTGACGCCATGATCCAAATAACCTAAACCTAATAAACGGTCGTTTTCAACCTTGTTGTATCCGAAGTAATTGTTGATGGGATTTCCATGTTCATCCAGTAACATTTGATAAGGTTGCAATGCCCGAATTTCGCCCGCAAGATTATTTATCCCCTGATTTCCCCAATTATAATCCATGGATATATTGCTTCTTAGCGTAAGGAAATTGGCAAGCTGGTATGACAGTCTGTTAGTCACTAATGTGCTCTTCGCTTGAGTACCTTTTGTCCCCGCTAAATCCTGCGCGAAGTAAATCCCGAATAGTAAGAGAAACGGTCGGAACCGCCGCTGATGGATAGAAAGTGCTTCTGATTGATTGCTTGACGCAACAATAGATCATTTACTTGCGACTGATTATCTAAGCCTGCTAATAGCCCCAATCGCTTATCGCGTTCTGCTAAATCAATGTCTTTCCGATCATAATCGTTGAAAATTCCTATGGATTGAGAATATCCCGTGGAAGAATTATCAAAAATAGGCGCCATGATATACCCTTTATCATATTGCTCTTTCTCATAATCAATAACATCCGCGGCACTTGCTCTTTGCAATGCCGTATAATCCGGTCTTGATTCTACACGCAAATTTCCTGAATATTGGATTACCGGTTTTCCCGCTTTCCCCTTGCTCGTTGTAATAACGATTACACCATTTGCAGCCTGCGAGCCCCAAATTGCAGCAGCAGCCGCATCCTTTAACACTGTAATATTTTCAATTTCATTGACATCAGGCATAATTTCGCTAGGAAAACCATCCACGACGATCAATGGATTAGTCCCCGCGCGCAATGAGCTACCCCCACGTACACGCATATCCGTCTTTCCATCGGGCGTGGTATAAGTGTTCAGACCTGGAATTGCATTCTCTAGAATACGATCTAAGGAGTTGTTATTCCGTTCCAAAATGAATTCCTTTGAAAGCCCACTGCTAGAGCCGGAGGAACTTTCCTTTTTAAGAGCCTGATAACCCGTATATACAATATCGACATCCTCAATCACTTCGTTATTTCTAAGCAACTGTATCAGATTCGCATCGTTAGCGGAAGCTATACTATACTCTTGAGGTCTAAAACCCAAGTTCGTAATCATGATATGGACAGGGAACGAGCTTGAAGGAAACTCAAATTCTCCTTTTGAACCTGTCGCGAGGGTATGATAGGTCCCCGAATGGCTATAGCGCACTGTGGCGCCTACCATAGGATTGCCTTCTTCATCGATAACACGACCTCTCACCAACTGTTGTTGAGCGCTTGCCGCTTGGGATAGCTTCGCATTGTCGACACGAATTATCACCGTTTTCTTGTGCAATCGGTATTCAACGGGCAAGTCTTTAAACAATGCAGCCAATACTTCCTCGATATTCCCAACAACGGAAACATTGACTAGTGTATTGGAGAAGTCTTTCCCTTCCCAGAAAAAATGATATCCATTTTCCTTCTTGAGCTTTTCAAATATTTGGCTCAATCGTTCTTGCTTGGCATGAACCTTTAAATCCTGCCCAAATGCTAATGCTAAATTGCTTTGAAACAAGCATGCAATGAGCAATACCATTGCTGCTTTTTTGACAAAGAGATAGTCTAAACCTCCCCAGGTTTTGTAATTAGTAAAATGCTTCATAAAAAATTGGTTATTTCTTTACTCGGTTTAAGCGTACTTTTATTTGGTTATCTTTATTAGAAAATTGATAATTCATGTTATCGTGGATGAGGATATCCAACACCTCATTGAGCGAATATGTTTTAGGAATATCTCCATGATACTCGCCATTAGGAAGATTAGCATCAATATCAAAAGTAACGGGATACCAACGCGCCAATTGCGCACAGACTTCCCTTAAGTTCTCACCTTGAAAACTGAAGTATCCATCCCGCCAACTTTGCGGCACATCTTGACTGATATTTTTGAAATCTAATAGTCTGCTTTTGTGGTTATACAAACTTTGTTGGCCCGGTTTTAAGATTACCGCTTTATCAACTTGATTGTCGGACGCTAATATCTCTAGCTTCACCGACCCTTCGAACAAGCTTGTTGTGCTCCAAAGCTCCTCTTGATAATTCTGTATGCGGAACTTCGTACCCAGCACTTCGACAGCCTGGCCGGCAGAATACACCTTAAACGGCGTATAAGAGCGACCCAGCGGATTTCTTTGTTTACTAACTTCAAAGTAAGCCTCGCCTTTCAAATGCACTTCGCGGTTTTCAACAGCCCATTGCTTTTGAAAGCTCAATTCCGATGCCGCATTTAACCAAACCCGCGTACCGTCCGGTAATAATATTTTGGTCTCGGTACCCACGGGTGTTCGGAAGCTGTAATTTTGGCTCGCTTCATTTAAATCGCCATCAAAACTATAAGCGATGTAACCGTCACTTGTCTTATATAGCTTGCTGCCGTCAGCATCAAGGGTATCTCCTTGCCCGACTTCATCAAGGGAAATAACTTTCCCGTTTGCCAATACCAACTCTGCTGCTTGCGTTGAGTCAGCCTGAACAACAATGTCTAGTGGATGGTCCCTTTGTTGAGAAGTATAAATCGCCAGGCCTACCGCCAGGGTGATAACCGCTGCAGCTGCCCATTTTACCCAAGAAATTTGACGAACCGGTTTCGATTTCAACGCAGGTAATTGCCCGGCGATCCTTTGCAGACGAATCTGCATTTCGGCATTGTCGATGCTAGTCGCAGATCTAGCTTGCTCGTTATACCAGCGAAAAAGCCGTTCTTGCTCAGTCTCGGATATTGTACGCGCTTGATATTTGCCAATTAAATTTTTTATCTCTTCAGGTAGCATGGTTATTTTTTAATTGCCTAGTATCATAAAGACAGCTAACCCAGCCGAAGGATATATAAGAAAATGAAAAAAATTATTTTAACCTGCTAAAAGGATAATAACGGCTTTAAGAACACGTTGTCTAAGAATTGCTAAAGCTTTGGAAACCTGAAGTTTAGATGTTCCTTCCGAAATTTGCAGCAACTCCGCAATTTCCTTATGACTGAGCCCCTCATTGCGACTTAAATTAAAAACCTCGCGCATGCGAGTAGGAAGTTTATTGATCTCGGATTCGATAATTGCGGCCAACTCTTTCCCAATGAGATCTAAATCGCTATTGCTCGTTTGTTCAGACTGCTCGACAAGAACGTGCTGAATATAATTATCCATCACCTTCTGATGACTGAGCTTATTCAATACCCTATTTCGAGTCATCCGATAAAGAAAACTAGAAAGCTTTGCGTCTATAGGAATTGACGCTCGCTTTTCCCAAAGTGTGGTAAAGACCTCCTGAATCACATCCTCCGCTTCATCCATGTCCCTAACAACATAAAAAGCATGTTTAAATAAGATTTCTCTGTACTGCTTGAAGGCGATCTCAAATGCCATAACATTCCCCTCCCGCACGAGATTAGCCAAATCCTCTTCCCGAATCTTACTTTCCTTCATTGGAATCTTATAGCAATTAAAATTGGTGTGATTAACTGATTCTCTTCAAAACTAGGAAAACAACGAACGAAAACAAAACTTTCATCTTCGCATTGCGAGATGAAAGTTTTGTGTAGTCATCTAAAAGATATCTTCAGTACCGATAAGACCAGTAGTTAATAGACGGAAATTATTGCTTTAAGATCCAATCAACCATCTCTTTCACATCTTCTTCCTTAAGGTTGGGATGCGCAGCCATGGCGACCTTACCCCACACCCCACTTCCGCCATTCTTTATCTTTTTAATCAGGATAGATTCGGCGTCCTTATTTTCTTTATAAAATTTTGCAACCTCTTTATAAGATGGTCCAACAGACTTCTTATCTATTGCGTGACAAGATTTACAATCTGAAGCTTCAATTAAGCTCTGTCCGCGAGGAATATTCGCTTGCTGATGGCCCACTGGGTTTGCAGCATCCCCAGCAGGCGAGGTTCCATTTTGAGAACCTTTGGATGAACCTTCCTGATAGTCAAATCGTGCAACGGCGGCGTCCGGGTTCTTGCTAAACCAACCACTGCCATACTCTAATACATAGATCTTCCCATCAGGTCCTACCTCCATATCGATTGGGGAAGCTAATTTCATGTTGGTGATGAAAGGCTCCATCTTGTCAAAATCACCGTTTGGCTGCATTGAAACTAACATCACCCAACCTCTGATCCAATCGTAAATAAATAGCTTGCCATCGTAATAATCAGGATAACGCGTTTCCTTCGGAAACATTGCGGAGTAATAAACAGGTCCCGCCTCCGCATTCCGTCCACCATTTCGGAGTTGTGGAAATTCCGGCGAATCAGCGTATGGATACCAAATGAACGCTGGCTGTGCTGCAGGTAATTCTTTTAATCCGGTATTATTTCTTGACTCATTGATTGGCTTATTGGGATCAAACGCAGCTCCCTTTGCCCCGGTCTCATAGTCATGTGCATGATATGCATAGTTTTTTCCAATGAAATACGGCCAGCCGAAGAATCCTGCTGTTCGCGCTTGGTTGATTTCATCATACCCCCGCGGCCCGCGACCTACAGAATCTTTGCTCGCATCCGGCCCCACTTCCCCCCAATAGAGATAACCCGTCTTGGCATCCACCGAAATACGATACGGATTTCGATTTCCCATCACGTAGATCTCAGGTCGTGTATTCGCCTGATCCTTTTTGAATAAATTTCCTTCGGGGATTGAATAACTACCATCTTCATTCATTCGGATTCTAAGAATCTTACCACGGAGATCGTTGCTGTTGCCGGATGTTCTCTGCACATCATATTGCTCATGCCCTACGCGTGAATCTTTAGGAGAGTAACCATCACTGACATATTTCTGTCCTTCTTCGTTAAATGGAGTTGAATTGTCCCCCGTAGAAAGGTGCAGTAATCGATCTTTGCCAAAGGCCAATGAACCACCTGTATGACAACAAATATAACGCTGGGAGTAAAACTGAAGAATAACTTTTTCAGAACTCATATCCAATTTCTTATTCTTAAAGACGAATCTGGAAAGACGGTTTACTGACGTATCTTTGGGACTATAAAAAGCATAGATATAATTATTCTTTTTAAAATCGGGGTCTAAGGTCAAGCCCATAAAGCCCTCTTCTGCATTAACTTTAGGGTTTCCTGTTTCGTGATAGACATCCAAAAATCCAACTTGCTCCACTTTACTTGTCTTTTGATCGAGCAATAACAGTTCACCGCGGCGCTGTGCAATCAAAATAGACAGGTCAGGAAGAATTGCCATCTCCGTAGGCTCAAAAAGATCGCCCTTCGCCATCGTGACCTTTGTAAAATCCGCATCTGCAGGAACTGGCTTCGCTTTTGCTTTTTTATAATCCAGAACGTAATTCTTACCAATGGCATACTCCAATCCTTTAATGAATTGTCCTATGTAATTTTTATCGGAGAATAGAGAGTTCGAGTATGCGTCCTTCTTTTCTAAAGAAACAGCGCGACCCCCGTCTACTTCCTGTTGTGATAAAGCATCCGTATATTTTGAAGAAAATAAACGCTGATACCAACCCCAGTCAATCTCAGTGTTTTTAATTGACTCGATGGCAACCACACCGCCACCTGCTTGAATATAGCGCTCAAAGGCAGTTTCCTGATATTTATCCAAAATATTGCCCGATGTGTTTAGCAGGACTACCGCAGCATAATTTTTTAGCGAATCTTCGATAAACCAAGCCGCATCTGAAGTGGTATCTACATCAAATTTATGCTCCTCTCCTAGTTTCATTATCGTAGCAGCGGCATCGGAATTTGCCCGCAAGCTGTCCTTATCCGATTTGGTAAAGACTAAGATCCTAGGATCTCCAGCACGCTTTTGTTGACAAGAAACAAAACTCGCTACACAAAAAAATAGCACAAGAATTTTAAAGAAATGGGATGTCATTTTCTAGAGTTTATAAGTGTTTAGGTTGTTGACTAAATTCTATAAACTCGAGACTAGATGAATAGCTCGAGTTTATTTTTTTAAATATAGATATTTTAGAAACGAAAATGACAAGGATTAAAGAGAATTACAGGCGGTTAATTTCATAACATTAATCTAATCGTTAAAGTATACATCTCATCTCCCGGCATTTAAATTTTCCGTTCCCATTTCCAAAAACTTATCCCTAATTTCGTCAGCATAAATAAAATTAAAATGAGAAAACTACTGATACTATTTCTATTAAGCTCATCGGTAGCCTACGGACAGCGAAGCCTAACCATTGACGAAACCGTCTTTGGCCCTGGAAAATTCGCTCCTAAGACTATTACCGGTTCTAAATGGATCAAGAACACCGATGCATTTTCGAGTTTAGATAGTACTTATCAAAACCTATTAATTCGCGAGGCCAAAAGCAACTGGCAAGCAAAACAAATTATAAGCAAAGCCGATTTACAAAACGCGATCGCTGCTGTCATTCCATCGGATAAGGTAGAGTTGCGCCGATTTCCAACCTCTTACAACTGGGTTGATGCAAATACCATTGCTTTCGATGTCGCGGGAGAGAAAAAATCCTACAACATACAATACGACCTTTCTAAAAAGCAAGCGAAAGTGGCTGCAGGCTTTCCTAACGATTTAGAATCAGCGACAACGAACAATTCCCAATCGAAAACCGCCTACCTGAATGGCAACAATATTGAGATCATCGATCAAAATGGCACCAAGGTAATCGTAACGAAAGACACTGTTGATGGTATCGTAAATGGAACGGACAAAGTTCACCGTAACGAGTTCGGTATCGACAAAGGCATGTGGTGGTCGCCAAATGATAAGCTTTTATTGTACTACCGAAAGGATGAAAGCATGGTGACGAAGTATCCTTTGCCGCAATGGGATACGCGTGTTGCGACCGTAAAAGATATCCGTTACCCAATGGCAGGAATGAAGAGTGAGGAAGTAACCTTACAAATATTCAACACGGAAACTGGAAAAAATATACAATTGCAAACGGGCGAACCCAAGGAACAGTACTTAACGATCGTGACCTGGGATTCAAACAACGAGTTTGTGTATGTTGGCGTCTTGAACCGTGGTCAAGATCATTTAAAGCTGAATAAATACAATGCACAAACTGGTGCATTTGTAAAAACCCTTTTTGAAGAATCATCAACAACATGGGTTGAACCTCAACAAGCATTAATCTTCCTACCAAACAATCCGAAACAGTTCTTATATCAAACCGATAAAGACGGGTTCAATTCCCTATATCTATACGATACGGAAGGAAAGCTACTACGGAATCTTGGTTTTAAAGATGTCGTATTAACCGATTTCCAAGGCTTTGACAGCAAGGGCAATAAAGCTTATTACGTCGCAGCAACCAACAATGGTATGGAACGCCACTTGTTTGAAGTAGATATCAAATCTGGCAAAACGGTACAATTAACGGAAACGAATGGCGTACATAATGCGTCGGTAAGCAGCAGCGGACAGTATATATTGGATCAGTACAGTAATTTAAGTACTCCAAATAGGATTCAGGTCATCAATACAAAAGAAAATAAAGCCAGCACGATTCTTCAAGCGAGCAATCCTTTTACCGGAAAAGTAGACCTTCCAAAAATAGAATTCAAATCATTCACTTCTCCCGATGGAAAGACGCCTTTAAACGCGCGTATCACTTACCCATTGAATTTCGATCAAAATAAGAAATATCCGGTGATGGTCTACCTTTACGGTGGATCACATGCGCAACTGGTAACCGATCGTTGGTTAGGCGGACTTGGTTATTTTGATATGTATATGGCACAAAACGGCTATATCGTCTTTACTTTAGATAACAGAGGTTCAGATGCACGAGGACGGGATTTTACCAGAGTTACACACCGCAACCTAGGCGAGGCCGAAATGGCAGACCAATTGGTAGGTATCAACTACCTGAAATCGCTACCATACGTCGATTCAGAAAATATGGGAATCTTCGGCTGGAGCTTTGGTGGTTTCATCACCAGCTCGCTGATGACCAAACACAACGATATCTTCAAAGCCGCGGTAGCCGGCGGACCAGTAATGGACTGGAAATACTACGAAATCATGTATGGCGAACGCTATATGGATACTCCGCAAGAAAATCCTGAAGGCTACGAAAAAACTTCGATGCTAAACAAAGCAGATAAGTTAAACGGTCACTTACTGATTATCCATGGTGCACAGGACCCCGTAGTTGTACAGCAACATAGCATGGAGTTCGTACAAAAATGTATAGAAGCCGGAAAACAAGTGGATTACTTCCTTTATCCTACCCATGAACACAACGTCATGGGAAAAGATAGAATCCATATGTACGATAAAATCGCTAAATACTTCAATCAATATTTAAAGAAGTAGATAAATAAACTTTTACGAAAGGCTATCCACTGTTTGTGGGTAGCCTTTTTTTTGTCTCATTCCATCATCGGAAATGCTTGATACCTCGTTCCGCTCAAACCCAATGTAAACCCAATACAAAGCCCTTTCATAACCCAATCATAACCGCTCTCGAACGGGTTTGATTGGGTTGTAAAAGGAGTCAAATAAGGGAGCGAGTTATTGATTAGATGTTAAATGTGAGATGTAATAGTAATTAGTAGTTAGTAGTTAGTATTTAGACCCGATCCTGCCAATCGTCTCATCCTTCCTTTCCTGGTTCAGAGACAGTATAAAGTAGTTAGTACTTAGTATTTAGACCCGATCCTGCCGATCCTGCCAATCCTCTCATCCTTTCTTTCCTGGTTCAGAGACAGTATATAGTAGTTAGTACTTAGTATTTAGACCCGACCCTGCCGATCCTGCCGATTCTGTCAATCCTCTCATCCTTCCTTTCCTGGTTCAGACCAACTTCCTTTCTTGTTTAAACTACAGGTTCCGACAAGCGCCCATACTCTTATATCTCACATCTAATATCTATCATCTATTCCCACCCTAGTGTCCATCCCTGAAATAGG
>DELI01000025.1 GCA_002354335.1 Sphingobacterium sp. UBA2700
TATCAGTTTAGTAGTTAGTAATTAGACATAGGGTTGAATATTGGAGTGCTGTCTTGAGTACCAGGAAAGGAAGGATTTAAGGATTGACAGGATAGTTACGCCATCGGTCTAACTACTAAGTACTAACTACTAAATACTATTTCTGAACCAGGAAAGGAAGGATTTAAGGATGGGCAGAATCTTACGCCATAGGTATAATTACTAAGTACAATTTCCAAAAAGAATGGCGCCTAATCGGCGCCATCCAAAAGTCTATTCTCTAAAATCTGATGTCTAAAATCTAAACCCCAAACGTTTTCTCTAAAATATCGAAGGCTATTTCTGCCATCTTGTTTCCTTGCTTATCCAAGAGTGGATTAACCTCGACGATTTCAAAACATTTTACGCGTTCATCTTTCATCAGATCAATAATAATTTCTTGGACCTCGCTGGGAAGAAATCCTTTTGGAACGGGTGTTCCGGTTCCTTCGGATACCAGGTCGCTGTCCATGCTGTCGACGTCGAAGGAAAGGTAAAGAATGTCGCAGTCTGCAAGTCTGTCCTTGCATTCTTGGATGCATGCAGGAATTCCTTTTCTCCTGACTTCCTCTACTTTGTAGTTTCTGATCCCTAGTTTTTCGATGAGTTGATCTTCCTCAACCTCTGTATCGCGAACGCCAAAATAAACAATATGTTCTTTCGCTACGCGCGTACCATGGTCGCTCATCGCCTTCAGTTTATTCCAGTAAGCTTGTGTTTCCGGATTGATATCGTTCTTTTGAGCGGAGGTATTATCAATTCCCAAGATTGCAGCGATAGGCATGCCGTGCATATTTCCGGATGGAGTGGTGTAGGGTGAATGTATATCCGCATGTGCGTCGATCCATATAATCCCTAATTTCTTGTCGGGGAATTTTGCACGAATACCGGCCACCGTTCCAATCGCTGAGGAGTGATCTCCCGAGAAAACCAAGGGGAAGTTCGCCTTCATCAAACTGTTCTCGACAATGGAACAAAGATCTTTACACTGTTGATAGATCTGTTTGATGTGCTTAGCACAGGTATTCCCTTCGATTTCGTAAACCGACTCGTTTCGCGTCGGCACGTCGATAAATGGGTGTTTTTTGAAAAAGAAGCTCCCCTTATTGATTGCTGCAATTTCCATTGCATCAATCCCCAAGTCGGCACCGCGTGTGCCAGCACCGATATCCGACCTGTTCTTGATCAGTTCAATTGGTCTTTCCATGTTACGATGCAAAGTTAACTAAAGACTTTTCGATAATGTGAAGACATTCCTCGATTTCCTCTTTGCTAATGACCAATGGGGGAGCTAAGCGTATTTTATTTCCGTGTGTAGGTTTGGCTAGAAGGCCGTTTTCTTTAAACGCCAAGCAAATGTTCCAAGCAGTGTCATCGTCTTCAGCTGCGTCGATTACAATGGCGGTCAGCAATCCCTTTCCGCGTACGGTAGTGATGAGTTTGCAACGGGTCGCGATATCCGTTAATCCCGCTCTAAACAATTCGCCCATTTCTTCGGCACGTTTGGCAAGGTCTTCATCGATTACTGTTTTAACAGCTTCTAAGGCGACTGCACAGGCAAGCGGGTTGCCGCCATAAGTCGAACCATGTTCTCCGGGCTTAATGGTCAACATCACCTCGTCATTTGCTAACACGGCAGACACAGGCAATACGCCTCCAGATAAAGCCTTGCCCAGAATGATAACATCCGGTTTACTCTTTGAATTCGCATCGCCTATATCGTAAGAGGCGAGCATGCTTCCTGTACGGGCAATTCCGGTTTGGATTTCATCTGCGATGAAAAGAACGTTATACTGGGTACATAAAGCTCTAACTTGCGCTAAGTAGTCCGCACGAGGTACAATGATTCCGGCTTCGCCCTGAATAGGTTCCACAATAAAACCTGCAATAAGTGGGTCCGATTTCAACAAGCTTTCGAAGGCTTCGATATCGTCGTATGGAACCTGAACGATTCCCTCTAAGAAGGGGCCAAAGTTGGTTGTGGCGGTCGTATCATTCGAAGCGGAAATTACCGATAGCGTTCTACCATGGAAATTATCTTTGGCGAATACAATCTTTGCGCTGTTCTCAGGAAGACCCTTTACTTGGTATGCCCATTTTCTACATAATTTCATCGCCGTCTCGACTGCTTCCACGCCGGAATTCATCATCAATGCTTTGTCAAAACCGAATAATGTGCAAAGGAACTCTTCCAGTTCGCCGAGCTTGTTGTTGTAAAACGCGCGAGAGGTAAGCGTTAGTTTTTCTGCTTGTGTTTTTAGCGCATTAATAATACGGGGATGACAATGTCCTTGATTGACGGCAGAATATGCAGAAAGAAAGTCATAATATCTTTTGCCTTCAACGTCCCATACAAATACCCCTTCACCTTTTTCTAGTACGACAGGCAGTGGATGGTAGTTATGTGCACCGTACTTATCTTCTAAGTCAATAAAGTGCTGAGCGTTGAGATTTTTACTTGAGATATTCATAATTGTTATTTTTTACGTAGGTTCGAAAATCAAAATTAAGTTATTTTTATTCAAAAACAATATTTTTGTATGTAATTTGACTCTATTGTTTGTATTTTTGAGTTAAATTAACATCAACATAGACCATGAACAACATAAATAAACCAGATGATTTCGATGTAAATATCTTGAAGGTTTTGGAGCGTGATGGTCGCATTGCGTACTCCGCTATTGCGACAGAATTAGGCGTTTCGAATACGATGATTCATCAAAGAATCAATAGATTGACCGAACAAGGAATCTTGGAAGGTGTAAGACCGGTGCTGAATGAAAAGGCTCTAGGCTATGATTGGGGCGCCTTTACGGGAATAAGCCTGGAAAAAGATGGTGATTCGAAGCGGGTTATTGAAGAACTTCAGAAAATTCCCGAGGTCACAGAATGCTACTATATCACCGGGAATTATACCCTATATATTAAGCTCATCGCTAAAAATCACGAGCATATGCGCCAGTTGCTATATGAAAAAATCGATAATATACCTGGCATTGCGAAGACAGATTCTATTATCGAATTGGGCTGTGCATTTAAGCGTAATGTTATTCTTTAAGCTTTTACTATCCTAATATTTGCTTAACATTAGTCGTTTTATTGCGTGGGTTGATAACCTTTGTCTAAGATTTGTCCGAATCCGCTAAACACGGCATTGCTGAAATTGACAAGATGCTGGTAGTCTGCAGTATCCGGAACATCATTGAGTAAATTTTTAAATTGCTGCCAATGATTCATAAAGTCAGCCTGATCGCCTTTGAAAAAGTTAAGGCCGCGTTGCATGCCTTTTTTCTCAAGCATTTTAGCAATGTAAGGGCCGCCCAGCGACGAGCCTTCTAATACATACAGTGCTACCAGCGCTTCTGCATAGTTGCGGGGAACTGGCATGTTGTTATCGCTCGCTTTGCTA
Organism: Sphingobacterium sp. UBA2700; assembly: GCA_002354335.1. GTDB lineage: Bacteria > Bacteroidota > Bacteroidia > Sphingobacteriales > Sphingobacteriaceae > Sphingobacterium. The sequence goes on from DELI01000025.1 coordinate 3,428, forward strand.
AAGGCTTGTTCTATCTGTAATTCCTTAAAGTCTTGCAGGATCGTCGCGGATCTTTTGTTGCAAAGCTTCTGGGCAGTTTCGTTCGCTTCAAGAAACGGAAAGCTTAATTCCTCTACTCCTTGATAAAACGTATAGAATTTTTCTAATAATACAGCGTAATCTTCCTCGCTGTTGATATTTTTTATTTGATCGATAACAAGCTTTTCTACTTGTTTATGTGAATTTAAAGTCTCCGCTTTGAGTTGTTCAGAAAGGCTCATTATGTTTTGTTTTCGATATGTAATGTCTAGTGATTTGGGAAATAGAGATACACTTCCGTACCGACGCCTACGTTACTTTGAATGGAAATCTTGATGCCTAATTTATCGACGATTCGCTTCACGATCGCCATACCTACTCCAGAACCGTCAAATCCTGCTGAATTTGACATGCGCTTAAAGATTTCATAGATCGAGTCCAGTTCTTCTTTTTCCATTCCGATACCATTGTCTGTAATGATGTACATTACGCCGTTATTTTCTACGTAGGATTGGATTTCTACGTGCGGCTGTTCCGATTTTGCAGAATACTTGATCGCATTGCCGATAATATTGAGAAAAAGCTGATAGATCAAGGTCTTTTCACCATAAACAGGTAACAAGTTTTTACAGAAAACGGTCGTTCTTTCGGTTGAAAAACGATCTTTGCTATGCGTGACGATCTCATCTATAAACTTATCTGTGTTGATGAGTTCCGGTTCATAATTAAAGACATTTGCTTTCGTGAATTCATGAATCTTATCCAACATGTTGACAATAGTTTCCACACCTTCAAGAATGTTGGTTGTCATGCGTTTTCTCATTTGATCAGGCACATTATCCTTACTGCGTAGGAACTCGCCGGAGAGTTTTATTGCCGATAGCGGATTTTTTAAGTCATGACTAATCGTGTAGGAATAAGTGTCTAAAGCATTATTCATTTCGATCAGTTGCTCATTCAGGTTTGATATTTCCGATGCCTTTTTTAGTAGCGTTTCTTGTAACAGATCTCGCAAGCGTTGGATGAAATAGGACTCGCGAAAGGTCCATTTTGCAGAGGTACCTTTTACTTGTTCCATCCAAACATCGAATGAGGTTCGAGGTGAAGGGACAGTACTGTTTGATTTTTCGTCAAAGCTATAATTCTTTTCTGGCTTTCCTGCCCATTTCTTTATGGTTTCAATTTCCTGCCTAAACCAGATAAGTTGAAACCCGGCCGGCCCTATGATAGGTAGGTAGGCAATCCCCGGAAAATCTTTAAAGCTAATATCTACACCGGCTAGTGAATCAGCATGATGATGATTGGATAGATATAGACTCGGCCGATGCTTCCTGAGTGCTTCAACAAATTTAGCGATTTGCAAGCGTGGCGGGGTCAGACCGTAGGTATATATATCGTTATCCTGGAGCAAAGCAAAGCCTTCGCTCTTCATAAATTCGTTCAGATCGGAGCTGTAGACTTTCAATTGTTGATAAACATTGTTCTTCAACAAGATCGTCTCCTTAATCTTGATTTCCAGGTTGAGGGCATCTTCTATATATTCCAGCCGCTCTTCATTTTTTAAGTGCTGAAAGCGCGCTGCTGCGTAATGTGTTGCTGTTAAGGCCAGATTTCGCTGCTGCAGATCAACATGTAGCGCTTCGGGATGTTGACAGCAAACTAATCCCCATAGTTTTCCCATCACCATAATGGAGATGCTTAAGCTGGATTTGAAGCCAGCATTTTGCAAGTATTGTAGGTGGATAGGGGAGAGCGAACGAATAGCAACTTGCTGTAGGTCAAACTCTCTGTCTTCTGCTGTTTTCAATGTGGTAGGATCCGCTGTCGCATCGACGATAAATCGAAGATGATTTTTGCTGTATAGCTCGCGAGCCTGTTTAGGGATGTCGAATTCGGGATAGTTAAACCCCAAGTATCGCTCTAGTTTTTCATCAGCCACGGTTTCTGCTACAACAATCCCGCTGCTGTCTTCATTAAATTTATAGACCATAATCCGGTCGTAGGGCAGAAGCTCGCTGACAATTCTTGAAAGTTCTTGCCACAAGGTTTCCGTGGAACGCGATAGCGTATTTAGATGACTATTAAAGGATAGGTTTTGAGCGGATTTATAGTTGGGCTTGAGCTCGAATTCCAAATGAAAAAGATTATCCACGCCATATAGAGAGATATAAAATGCGGTCTCGCCTAATACTATTTCTTCTGAGAATCGAAGGGTGTTCTGTTTCTCAATAAGCTTTAGTGCACTATCCAACTGTAGATTTAACTCCTGCCATTCATCAACAATGACGTCGGGTACTCTTTTGCCGACGATTTCAGTGGTCTTATAAACGCATAGGGCGGTCGCCGGGATGTCGCTATGAGCCAAGATACGCTGTTCTTGATCAATAATGACTAAAAAACCGATAGGCTGAATAAGTCCAAGAAGATGAATTTTCTCATCCTCGCATTTTTTGGCATCAATAATCATGTCGTACGAACGTTAGAAGAAATAGTTAATAGATTTAAATTCCTAAATAAATGGTGTGTAAGCATTAATTAGAAATTATCCGACAAGATAGGCAAAAATTTCAGATTATACGTATTTTATATATTGTCGCGAAAACGTTGCAGAAGTTTTGGAAATTTCAGTTTAGGTGAGCATATAATTTGGCATAAGGTTTTTATTTTGACTTGATATAAATTGTTTTCTGTTTTAAACAATGTGTTTTATAATTCTTAAATTTGAGTTAATGAGAAAAATGCTTTCCATATTTTTTTTATCACTATACGTGTTTTCAACGACGGAATTGTTTCAGTTGTTGAAACTACCTGTACTGATCGAACATTATTTGGAACATAAAGCACTTGACGGTACGCTTAGTATTTCAGAATTTATGACAATTCATTATGCGGAGGATCACTTAGCCAACCATCCCCATGATGATGATTATGATCAGGACAAGAGATTGCCATTCATGGCCACTTCTTTAACATTAAACTTTGTTTTTGTTTCACCTACCATATACTTCCTCGAGTCAATAAAAGTCGATCAGGAGATTCCTGATATCAAAATACCTTATCAAAACGATCGATTAGCCGTTTCAACTTTCCTATCTACCATTTGGCAGCCGCCAAGAATTAGTTAAACTTTTTATAGCCCAGTACATGCTTTTGGAGTAGCGACCGTTGTGGTTAGGGCATTGCTGTGGATTTATTTTAATGAACAGTCTGTTTTTTACGGGCTTTCAAAAACTTTCTTGCTATTGCAGTCTCCATGCTTACTTGAAAGTTGCTTCTAATAAAAGGGTTAATTAAATAATCAGTTATGCTTACAAAGATTATTGAGTTCTCCATACGGAATAAACTCATCATAGCATTATTGGTTTTTGGGCTCATTGGAGTCGGTGCTTATCAGGTAACCAAGTTGCCTATAGACGCCGTTCCTGATATTACCAATAACCAAGTGCAAGTTATTACAGTTGCGCCGTCTTTCGGTGCATCTGATATTGAACGTCTCATCACATTTCCTATTGAGCAGGCGAACAGCAATATTGCGGGCCGAAAAGAGATTCGCAGTTTTTCCAGGTTCGGTCTATCCTTGGTTACTATTGTATTTGAAGATGATGTGGATATCTACTGGGCGCGACAGCAAGTTGCTGAGCGTCTGCAGCAGGTACAACAGGAAATACCGCAAGGTATAGGAACGCCGGAGTTGGGGCCTATCTCTACGGGATTAGGCGAGATTTTTCAGTATGTGGTTCGTCCGAAGGAGGGCTATGAACAGAAATATGATGTGACTGAGCTTCGAACCATCCAAGATTGGATTATCCGTCGGCAGCTGCTTTCAGTGAAGGGTGTTGCTGAGGTGAGCAGTTTTGGCGGTAAGTTGAAGCAATACGAGATTGCGGTCAATACGGACAAATTAAATGCATTCGGTATTAGCATCAATGATGTATTTAATGCGGTAAATGATAATAATCAGAATACTGGCGGCGCCTATATTGAAAAAGGACCTACGGTGCTCTATATCCGAAGTGAGGGCTTGGTGGCTTCAGTTTCGGATATCGAGCAGATTGCTATCCGTCGTTTGGGTCAAAATCCGCTTTTTCTTCGAGATGTAGCCGAAGTGAAAATCGGGCATGCCACGCGCTATGGAGCGATGACTTACAACGATATGGGCGAAGTGTCTGGTGCTGTGGTTATGATGCTTAAAGGGGCGAACAGCAGTGAGGTCATCGCTGCGGTAAAGGCAAAGGTTGCTGAGATTCAAAAAACGCTACACGAGGGGGTTGTTCTTGAGCCTTTTCTTGATCGCACCAAGATGGTAGACAATGCGATCAGCACGGTAGAGACGAACCTTTTAGAAGGGGCGTTAATTGTTGTTTTCGTGCTGGTAATCTTCCTTGGAAATTTACGAGCCGGCTTATTGGTTGCTTCCGTTATTCCGCTGGCGATGCTTTTCGCCATTTGTATGATGAACCTTTTTGGGGTGAGTGGAAATTTGATGAGTTTGGGGGCATTGGACTTTGGGTTGATCATAGACGGAGCCGTTATTATTGTCGAGGCAGTTATGCATCAACTAACGCTGCATCCGAAGTATCGTAATATGCTTAAGATTCCTGGAAAGGAAATGGATGCTGTCGTAAGTGAATCGGCAGGAAGAATGATGAATAGTGCGGTTTTTGGGCAATTAATCATTCTAATTGTTTATCTCCCTATTTTAACGCTTCAGGGTATTGAGGGTAAGATGTTCAAGCCAATGGCCGAGACCGTGGCATTTGCATTATTTGGCGCCTTCCTACTTTCGCTTACCTACATACCGATGATGAGTGTTATTCTTTTGCGCAAGCGCAGTCTGAAGCCTTCCTTTTCGGATCGGATGATGAAGAAACTCGAAGGCATTTACTTAAAGAGCTTGTTGAAAGTGTTGAGATTTCCAAAGACAGTTTTCACAATCGTTACGGTGTTATTTATCGCTGCCTTGTTCATACTGAGTCGGATGGGAGGGGAGTTTATTCCTTCGCTAGAAGAAGGAGACTTTGCTGTCGATACGCGTGTGCTACCTGGCAGTAATCTGCAGACTACGGTTGAAAGCACGCAGAAGGCCTCGCATATCCTACTTACTCGATTTCCTGAAGTCGAAAAAGTGGTTACCAAAATTGGTAGTGGAGAGGTTCCTACAGACCCTATGCCCATGGAAGCATCGGACATGATGGTTATTTTGAAGGATAAAAAGGATTGGATTTCAGCAAAGACTTTTCCTGCCCTTGCCGAGAAGATGTCTACCGCATTAGCCGATGTGCCCGGTATTACCGTTGGTTTTCAATATCCCGTACAGATGCGTTTCAACGAGTTGATGACCGGGGCGCGTCAGGATGTAGTACTCAAGATTTTTGGTGAAGACTTTGAAATATTAACAGAGCAGGCGATGCAGGTTGGTAAGTTGGTGGAGAGCGTAGCGGGGACACAGAATTTATATATCGAGCCGATTGCAGGTTTATCGCAGGTGGTGGTAAAATATAACCGTCCGCTCATTGCGCAGTATGGTTTATCAATCTCAGAGGTGAATCGAGTGGTCAACGCGGCATTTGCCGGGCAACAAGCCGGGATGCTGTTCGAAGGGGAGAAGCGCTTTGATATGGTGGTTCGTCTGGATGCTGCGCATCGTATGAACTTGAATCAGATTCGGCAGCTGTTGATTCCTACGGCTACAGGAGTCCAAATTCCATTGTCCCAATTGGCAAACGTCGATATCGTGGAAGGTCCGAATCAGATTCAGCGGGAGAATGCCCAGCGTCGTATCGTTATTGGCTTTAATATTAGTGGTCGCGATGTGCAAAGTATTGTGGAAGAGTTGAAAACAAAGGTGGAGCAGCATATCAAACTTCCCCCGGGTTATACCATAACGTACGGAGGGTCATTCGAGAATTTAAACCATGCGAAGCAACGCTTGATGATCGCGGTTCCTGTAGCCTTAGCCTTGATCTTTATCCTGTTATTTCTGGCATTTAAATCGATTAGAGAAAGTATACTCATCTATACGGCTATTCCTTTATCGATTATTGGAGGTGTCTTTCTATTGGCCCTTCGGGGGATGCCATTTAGCATTAGCGCAGGCATAGGTTTCATTGCGTTATTTGGTGTTGCAGTATTGAATGGAATTGTATTGATCTCAGAATTTAATCGACTTCGAAAACAGGGATTAAAGAATATCGTTCGCATTGTCATTGATGGCGGAGAAAGTCGTCTGCGACCTGTGTTGATGACCGCATTTGTAGCTTCCTTCGGCTTTATTCCGATGGCATTGAGTAATGGTGCTGGTGCTGAAGTTCAACGTCCTTTAGCCACTGTAGTTATTGGAGGGCTGTTAATTGCTACGCTATTGACTTTATTTGTTTTGCCTCTGCTATTTGTTACAATGGAAAAGGGATTCAAATCGAGGAAGCTGAAGAGTCAACATAGAGCTATTGTCATGCTTTTGTTGGGGGTAATATCTCTTTCTAATGTGCAGGGACAGACGCCGATTAGTTTAAACCAAGCCTTAAAAATAGCATCCGAACGCAATGGACAATTGCAGAATTCCAAATTAAGATCGGAGTATGCCAAAGCATTGATTCGTAGTTCCTCGGCAGATATCCCGCAATTATCAATCAGTTCGGAATTCGGGCAAATCAATTCTTCGGACAAGGACCTGAAGTTCTCTGCATCTCAAAATTTTGCATTTCCTACGGTATATAAGCAGTTAAAAGATCTTTATCGCGAAAGTTGGAAGGAGTCTGCGCTGCAAGTAGAGTTAACCGCATTTGGACTGCAACGGGAAGTCAGCTTAACCTATTATGAATTGCAATATTGGACGGAGAAAGCACTGATTTTAGAAGAAATCAATAAACTATATACGGATTTCTTGCAGAAATCCATATTGCGGGAGCAATCCGGAGAGTCGAATGTTTTGGAGCGTGCGACAGCGATTAATCAGCAATCGGCTATTCTTGTGCAACAGGAGCAGGTTAAGTTAGCGATTAAGACCTTGCAGTCGCGATTGCAGTGGCTGTTAAATTCTGATATCGTTTACATGCCGGACAACAAAGAGCGTAAGATGCAGCTTTCCAGCATTGATTCTTCGCATCCAGTACTGCAGGTTTTAGCTCAAAAGCAGATTGTGAGTGCGAAACAGACAGATGCAGAACGGATGAAGTTACTTCCGGAACTGCAGTTAGGCTATAATCTGAACAGTTTTAAGGGGATGGGCGTCGATGGTAAATATTATGGTATGACACCTCAGTTTCAATCCGTTCAAATCGGTTTCTCCCTGCCTGTCTTTTCCTCCGGGCAAAAAGCGCGCACTCAAGCAGCAAAAGTCGCCGAGCGAATTGCTACGAATGAGTACGAGCAGATGGACCGGGGCTTAAAAATCCAACGCGAGGGTCTGGTGCAATCTTATAATAATAACCTAGCTATCGTGACTCGTTTTGAGCAAATTGATTTAAGCAATGCCCAATTAATTTTAGAAACGGCGAATCGACAATTTTTATCCGGCGAAATCAATTATTTGGAATTTGTGCTGCTGCTGAATCAATATGTGGCGGTGAAAAGTGGATATGTGGATGCCTTATGGCGCTTAAATGAAAATACAATTCAAATATTATATCAACAACTAGAGCAATAACAATGAAATATATAAAATCAATTTATAAAGCCTTGCTGATGTTCTTTTTTATTATCATGGTTTCTTGTCAAACGAATGAACCAAAAGATCAGCAAATTATAACACAAGATGCTGTAGACGAAAGTTTAGTCAAATTGACTGACGCGCAGCTAAAGAATGCGGCGATACAGACGATGAGCATATCGAATCAATCTGTTTCGCAGATACTGCGCATCAACGGAAAAATTGATGTTCCGCCTCAGAATATGCAGTCTGTCAGCGCGGCATTGGGGGGCTACCTGAAAAGTACAGAACTCATTGCGGGTAAACCTGTTTCGAAAGGACAAGTAATCGCAATTATCGAAAACCCGGAATTCATTAAGCTTCAACAGGATTATTTGACTGCCAAGTCCAAATATCAATTTGCCGAGCTCGACTTTAACAGACAAAAGACCCTAAATGAATCGAAGGCAAGCAGTGACAAGGTAATGCAATTGGCAAAGGCTGAAATGGATAATCAACAGATACAAATGAATGCAATTGCACAGTCTTTACGTTTGGTCAACATTAATCCTGCACAGGTTACTGCTGATCGAATCAGTAAGAGTGCGCCACTTTACAGCAGCATAAGCGGTTATGTAAGTAAGATCAATGTGAATATTGGCAAATATGTGGCAGCCTCCGACGTGCTATTTGAGTTGGTAAATCCGGATCGGGTTTACCTGAACTTATCTGTCTTCGAGAAAGACTTGCAGAAGCTCACGATTGGACAGCGTCTATCGGCTTACAGCAATAGCGAGCCGGATAAGCGCTATGACGGAACTATACAACTAATAAGTAGAAGTATCGATGAACAGGGTATGGCCATGGTTCAATGCGCATTGAATGGTAGCGACAAGAGACTAGTTCCTGGTACTTATATTAATGCTGAAATTGCCGTTTCAACATCTTTTGAGGATGCGGTACCCGAGGAGAGCGTTGTAAATTTTGAGGGCAAGAACTATCTGTTTGTTCAGGAATCGAAGCTAGCTTATCGTCTTGTTCCGGTCGAAATCGGTCTTGAAGACAATGGGTATGTTCAAGTGAAGAATGCAGTTGAATTAATAGGGAAGAATATCGTGATTAAGAATGCATATACACTGTTGATGAAGCTAAAGAATACAGAGGGTGAAGAGTAGTTGAGTATTTAAAATATTTGAAGCCTTTTGCTAGCGATATGAGACGTTGCGACGAGCGTCTGTAGAAGATGTCTGTTTGTCCTTCTGATTATCCAAAACGCTGCCTAAAGTAATGGCATATTGGGCAAGCATATAGGTGCACATAATCATCAGACCAGAGTTGGCGATATAAGCGACAAATTTGTTGGCGGCAAGTATAGAATCGGAGATAATGAACAGTAATGCACCAAGGAATATCAACAAGAAGCTGCTTGTATTGGTTTGCTGCTTCCTCGTGTAGGAAAAGAACCCCATTAATGCAATAACGATAATGTAGGCAATTACGGGGTACTTTTCTACGCCAAGGCTAGGCGCTAGAATCGTATAGAAATAATAAGAATAAACGGCTAAGAAACCGGCAACTAAGATGTATAGTTTATCACGGCTCAATGCAAACGCAGAGGTCTGCCTGATGAAAGCGATGACATACAAAATATGTCCGATCAGAAATGCTGCCAATCCGAGTAGGAACTTGTTGGGTAACATCAGGAAAATGTCGCCTAGCCAGCCGAAGAATAAACCGGCGGCAATGAGTTTTTGGAAAACCGTTTTTAAACCTGTAGCAGACCAGACGTAGGTGATTAAGATGACACAAATCAATGGTTTAGTAAGCATTCTCAGCGTCGATAGATCTTCTGCTATGCTGTATAAATGTACAGCGAATAGCAGAAAATAAACGATATGAGGAATAGCTTTCTTCAAGTTTAAATTTTGTTTTTACAGCCTAGCTTGCTTTGCTTTATTGCGTTCGACGAGTTTGTAGCTGATGAATAAGATGAGGATCCATAGCGGAATAAGCTCAACGGAGATTTTCAAACCGGTAAACCACATCATGACCAGGACGCCAACTAAAAAGATCAAGCTGAAGTAGTTGCTCAAGGGGTAAAATATCGTTGGGAATTTTGTCTTTATGCCCTGTTGATCCTTCTTGTTACGGAAGAACATATGGGTCAGGGTAATCATAATCCAGTTAATCACTAAGGCAGATACCACCAATGACATCAGAATTCCTAATGCTTCTTTCGGGATAACCTTGTTGATAATGACAGTGACTGCGACGATTGCAGCCGATACGAGAATCGCATTAACAGGCGAGTGATTCTTATTCAATTTTTTCAGAAACTTTGGTGCATTTCCTTGTTCTGCCAAGCCATATAGCATGCGAGAATTACTATACACACAGCTATTGTAAACAGACAAGGCGGCTGTCAAAACGATAATATTTAAGGCATTCGCAATGATTGTAGTGAAATAGAAGGTTTTTCCGAAGAGTTGAAACTCAAAGCCCTTCAGGGTTGCAAATACCTCGACAAATGGACTGGTATCGGCAGTTATAGAACGCCATGGCATCAACGAAAACAAGATGAAAAGTGCACCAACGTAAAATACTAGAATACGCCAAAGCACTTGATTAGTTGCTTTCGGGATGTTCTTTTCCGGATGCTCGGCCTCTGCGGCTGTGATACCGACAAGCTCTAATCCACCAAAGGAGAACATAATGATGACCAGTGCGGCGAGTAAACCTTGATAGCCTCCCGCACCATCGAATTCCAACCAGCCTTTGGGGAGAAAACCACCATCGTTGTATAGGTTCGCGACGGTTGCTCGCTCACCACCATTGCCTGAAATAAGCAGGTAGCTACCGAAGATAATCATCGCAATAATAGCTAATACTTTAACGATAGAAAACCAAAACTCGGTTTCTCCATAGACCTTCACCGAGGCCAGGTTGATTGCGTTGATAACGAAGAAAAAGAAAAGTGAGGATGCCCACAAAGGGATCTCGGGCCACCAGAACTGCACATACTTGCCGATAGCGGTCAATTCTGCCATACTAACGAGGATATAGAGAATCCAATAGTTCCAACCGGAAGCAAAGCCAGCGAAGGGACCCCAGTATTTGTTTGCAAATGAACTGAAGCTACCTGATATTGGTTCTTCAACCACCATTTCACCAAGCTGGCGCATAATGAAAAAGGCGACTAAGCCAGCTATTGCATAGCCCAAAATAACGGAGGGGCCAGCAAGAATTGCTGCCTGGCCAACGCCTAAGAATAAACCTGTACCAATAGCGCCGCCTAAGGCGATAAGCTGGATATGACGATTGCTTAAACCTCTTTTAAGTTCTTTGTCCTGATTTTCTTGCACTTTTATAGATTAATTTTTCAGCAAATGAAAGGAACGGCATGAGTAAATTCCTGCTAAATGGCCGCTCTCTACTGCAAGATATATTTTTCAATTTGAATTTATGCAATTGCGAGGCTGAATAATTTCGAAGAGGGGAGGATTGCTTGTGGCGAATCCTATCAATTCGCCGTGCCTAATGACTACATTGACGCATTAGGCACAGCGGTCTGGGAGGAGTTTTTATTCCGATATTCTTATTTCTGCGACATATCCACAGAGCAACCACAGCCTTTGCCGCAGCCTGCGCTGTTCTTCTTTTTTCCAGGGAAAAAAGAACGGAAGATAGCATACAATGCTCCCACAAAAAGTAGGAAGATAATAACGTATTGGATAAATAAACTGAGTTCCATTACTTTAAAGTTTGATACGCAATGAATGCGGCAAGATAGGCAAGACCAGTCATAAAGACTGTTTGGATCAGTGTCCAGCGCCAAGAGCCTGTTTCCTTACGAACAACAGCAATAGTTGCCATACATTGCATTGCAAAGGCGTAAAACAATAATAAAGAGATTCCCGAAGCCATATTATAGGCGGGTTGTCCTGTATTTGCGTTGATTTCAGAACGCATTTTAGATAATAACGTATTCTTCTGTTCGTCGTCTTCAATATCCACATCATCGCCAAGGCTGTAAACCACTGCCATCGTACCGACAAAGACTTCTCTTGCAGCAAAGGATGATATCAGACCAATACCCATCTTCCAATCATAGCCCAATGGTCTCACTAAAGGCTCTATACCCATGCCGATATAACCTAGGAAAGAATGCTCTAATTGATAAGATGAAACGGCTTTTGCTAATTCATCCCCTTCCAGTTGTGGTGCAGATTGAACAACATAGTCTTCTGCTTTGTAAAACTTATCGTTCGGGCCGAAGTTGCCCAATACCCACAAAACAATAGAGATTAACAAGATGATTTTACCGGCATCAATTAAGAAGCCCGATGCTTTATCCCATACATTGGTTGCCACATTTTTCCAATCAGGCATTTTATAAGTTGGGAGTTCGAAAATCAGGAAAGAAGAGCGAACGCTTTTGATAACCTTGTTGAGAATAAGCGCTGAAAATAACGCGCCGACAATACCCAGGATATACATGGCAAATAGAGCAATCCCTTGCATATTGAATCCTAAGAATTTATCGTCAGGGATCACCAAGCCGATAATAACGATATAGATGGGCAAACGTGCCGAACAAGTCATGAAAGGAGTGACCAACATCGTTAGCAATCGTTCTTTAGGGTTCTCGATATTTCTTGCCGACATTACTGCTGGAATAGCACATGCCGCTCCCGACATCAAAGGAATAACCGATTTACCGTTTAATCCGAAAGGCTTTAACCAACGATCCATTAAAAATACGACGCGGCTCATATAACCCGACTCTTCCATAATGGAAAGAAACAGGAATAGGATGACAATCTGTGGCACGAAAATAACAATACCGCCAATACCTGCTACAATACCATAGATGAAAAGCGAAGCTAATGGGCCGTCCGGTAATTTATCATCCAAGAATGCTGTCAGGTCGCCGAACGCGCCGTCGATCCAGTCCATCACAGGTCCGGACCATGCATAGATTGCTTGGAAAATAAGGAATAATAGCCCAAAGAAAATAACGTAGCCGAATACAGGGTGCATCAAAAACTTGTCGATATTATTCGTGTTTCCAAGTTTCTGGTTCTCGGTTTGGTTGATGATGGCATCAAGATCTTTGCTTGTTTGATCATGACGCGCTAAAGATTCTTGCTTCTGCAAGTCATGCGGATTTAGCGCATAGCGCTGTCTGATCTCCGCAAGCTTAAGTTGGGTTTCTGCTGGCAAGATACTAACCTGCTCTTGGGCAAGGTATTGCCAGGTTAGATATTCAGTGGCTAAAGGAAAGAGCTTCTTTGCTTCTTCCATAGCGGGCTGATAGTCTGAAGAGATTCGGTAATTTCCGAAGTAATGACCTACTTTCTGGTCCAATCCTTTGATCAGTTCGTCGATTCCTTTACCCGTACGAGCATTGGTCTTATATACTTTTGTCTGTAAATAAGCTTCTAGCTTGTCGAAATCAATCTGCATTCCCTTTTCTTCCAACTCGTCAATCATGTTCAAGACGAATACTGCAGGAACGCCCAGTTCGCGTGCTTGTTGATACAGGATGATCGAACGTTTAATGGTCGACGGTTCCGCTACGACAAGTGTGAGGTCTGGATATAATGGATTTTGTTTATCGCTTAGAACGTTGAATACAATTTCCTCATCTAACGAACTTGGAAACAAGGTATATGTTCCTGGTAAATCGACAACATGATACTTTTTGCCGTTCGCATTTAAAGTACCTTCGCGTTTTTCAACCGTGATACCTGGGTAATTACCTACTTTTTGATTAAGTTTTGTAAGCCGATTAAATAGGGAAGTTTTTCCAACATTAGGATTCCCTAGTAGAATGATTGTTGGGTTTGCCATTAGATTTTTTCTGCGACGATAAGTTTAGCTTCTGATTTACGGATCGCAATTAAAGCATTGTTTTCGAGGATGTTTAGACAGATAGGGCCGTTTAAAGGTGCTTTGTGTTTTACTTCTATAACTGATCCCGGGTAGAAACCAAGTTCATAAAATTTCGCGGGAATGTCTAGGGATTGTATTTCGTTGATTTTGACTCTATCACCAATTTTTAGCTTATCTAGGCTAATCACGTCTTGCATCTGTACTTATTTAGATTAAATTTTAATAAAAATATCTCAACGGAAGCAAATATAAAGAATTAAAATCTTTTAATTTGTAAGCTAAGTCACACTAATGTATTAAAATATGCCAAAGATCGAGGAGCTAGTAAAGGTCAGAAAATTTGCTAGTGCTTGGCATCGTGCAACTATAAACATAATATACAGCAGCAACTGGCTGAATGTGGTATTAGAGAAGAGGGCCGGTGCGAAGCAGCTGACACTGCAACAGTTTAATGTGTTGCGGGTATTGAGGGGACAATACCCAAATCCGGTAACAAACAATTTACTTAAAGAACGCTTGCTAACGAAGACACCCGACATCAGTCGCCTGGTGGATCGTATTGTAAGCAAAGGCCTGGTGACCCGAGAGAAAAACAGTTCCGATAAGCGCGCTGTCGACTTACTGATCACTCAAAAAGGACTCGATCTCCTCGCGGAAATCGAGAACAGCATGATGTTGGATGATTTATTGCCCAATAACATCAGCGAAGAAGAATGCTTACAATTAAGTGCGCTATTAGATAAGTTTAGAGGACCTCAAGGGGAAGAGACCTTCGAAGCTTAGTGCGCATGGTCGTGATCATGGTCATGTCCTTCATGTCCATGATCATGGCCTTCGTGATTATGTCCGTCGCCAGAATGATCATGGCCATCATGAGAATGGTCGTGTTGTTCCTGTGCTGGCCCATGATTATGATGATCATGATCATGTGGGAACAAGAAATTCGCCAATGATACCAATACACCTAACAGTACCGCTGCCATCTTCTTCTTATTGAAAGTGTGGTGATCTGCAGATCCTGATTCAAAGAGAATAGTCGTCGAAATGTGTAAGAAGATACCAATTACTACGGCCATCATCTTATCGAAATACTGCGCAACATTTCCAATGTCGCCTTGCGATACACCCTTACTGACAATAAAGCCTAGTGGCGTCATAGCAGCAAAAGCAGCAATGAAAAGTGTAATTGTCTGTCTTGACAGCTTGGTGTTTATCAATAAACTACCCAATGCAAAGGCCGCAGGGATGTGGTGGATTGCAATACCAAACACAAGCTCATTTCTATGTCCTGATGCTAATGGGAAACCTTCCAAGAATGCATGCAAACACAAACTGATTAGAATTCCGATTGGGAATTTATGTTCATGTTGATGAATATGTCCATGCTCAATACCTTGTGAGAAATGCTCTAAAACAAGCTGGAATAAGAATCCTCCTAATATGTATAATCCAATTATCTCTCCTGAAGTCTGTCCGCTATGATAAACTTCCGGAATTAAGTGAAGTACGGTAATCGCGAAGAGGTAGGCACCACTGAACGATAAGATAAGTTTTAAAAGTTGGGTGTTATCTTTTTTTACAAAGAATACCGCGATACCGGCCACAAGGGCGGAGAAAAATAAGATCGATACAATCAGGAAACTACTCATGCAGGTGTTGTTGCTGGAATATGGTTAGTGGGTTCGAAAAATTTCGGAAAAAAACGTTTAAAGAGATATCCCGTTCCCAAACCGATCAGCATGCCGAGTATTGCACCGCAGAGTATATCGAGCGGATAGTGCACACCTACATAGATTTGAGAAAACGCAATAGAAGCGGCCCATAAGATGCATAACCATAAAGTATGGCGCCATTTTCTTCGGAATAAAACAATCCAGAAGAATGCCATAGCGAAATGATTCGTCGCATGTGAAGAGGTAAAACTATATCCTGATCCACAGCGTGCTCTCAAGTTGACTTCATTTTTAAAAACAACGTCGTTACATGGCCTAACTCTTTTTACGGTTTTCTTGATTAAATGCGAAGACGTGGCATCGGAAATCCCAAAGGTTGCTAACGTGCAAGCCACGATCAAAACGCCCACCTTCCCATAGTGTTTAATGAAAAAGATAATCAGGAATAAGTATAGAGGAGACCAAGTATAAGGATTACGTAATATCGGCAATAACCAATCAAAGACCGGGTTGCTAAGGCCTTGATTGATGGCTAGGAAAAAGTCTTGATCGAACTGAATTATTTTATCTAACATATTAATGAAATAGATTTGTCTAAAAATTTTCAAACCAAATCTATAAAAAAAATGCAAGTAGCCTTTCGATTATTGCAAATGAAACATTGTTGCAACAAAGATAGGTAAATAATGGAAAAAAAGAATAATAATCGAATTAATTGTTTAAATCCTTTAAATTTACCGCCATTATATCAATTTGAACATCTATGGCATTAATAAAATCTATTTCTGGAATCCGCGGAACCATTGGAGGAAGACCTGGTGACAACCTAACCCCTGTAGACATTGTGAAATTCACTGCTGCATACGGAAAGATTGTTACGGAGGCTGCTGAAAATAAAACAATCGTTGTTGGACGCGATGCTCGTGTATCGGGCGAAATGCTGTCTAACTTAGTTATCGGAACGTTGCAAAGCATGGGCATCGATGTTATCGACCTAGGCCTTTCGACAACACCAACCGTAGAGATTGCTGTTCCTAAATTGCAAGCAGCTGGAGGAATTATCCTGACAGCATCGCATAATCCAGGACAATGGAATGCCTTAAAATTATTGAATAGCAAAGGAGAGTTTATCGATGATGCGAAGGGGAAGGAAGTTCTTGAATTAGGAGAAAGCCTTGACTTTGATTTCGCTCA
This sequence comes from Sphingobacterium sp. UBA2700, assembly GCA_002354335.1. GTDB lineage: Bacteria > Bacteroidota > Bacteroidia > Sphingobacteriales > Sphingobacteriaceae > Sphingobacterium. The sequence goes on from DELI01000025.1 coordinate 19,835, forward strand.
GGTAGAGGATCTGGGCAAGGTTACGAAGGATGACACATTCTTGCAAAAACATATTGACGATGTGCTAGCGTTAGAATTTGTCGATGTGGATGCTATTAAGAAAGCAAACTTTAAAGTTGCTGTAGACGCGGTGAATAGTACAGGCGGAGTTTTTATTCCTGAGCTTCTGAAAGCTTTAGGGGTAGAGACGGTTTATAAGATACACTGCGAGCCAAATGGCCTATTCCCTCATAATCCGGAACCTCTGAAAGAGCATTTGACCGATCTTTCTAAAGCAGTACTCGACAATAAAGCTGACTTAGGTATTGCCGTAGATCCGGATGTTGATCGTTTAGTATTCATGATGGAAGACGGCGAATTATTTGGCGAAGAGTACACATTAGTAGCCGTGTCTGATTTCATCCTAACCCATAAAAAGGGTAACACGGTGTCCAATCTTTCTTCGACTCGCGCATTGCGTGATGTAACCCAGAAACATGGCGGTGAGTATTTTGCGGCCGCAGTCGGCGAGGTCAATGTAGTTACGAAAATGAAAGAAGTCGATGCAGTAATGGGTGGAGAAGGTAATGGTGGAGTGATCTATCCGGCTTCTCACTACGGTCGCGATGCATTGGTGGGTGTCGCTTTATTCTTAACACATTTAGCAAAGCTAGGCAAAAAGGCGTCTGAATATCGTGCTGAACTTCCTCAATACTTCATGTCAAAGAATAAGATTACCCTAACGCCAGGTTTAGATATCGATAATCTATTAGCGAAAATGCAAGAGAAATACGCGCATGAGCAGCACTCGACGATCGATGGCTTGAAAATAGACTTCGAGAATGAATGGGTCCACTTACGTAAATCCAATACGGAGCCTATTATTCGTATCTATTCGGAAGGACATACGCCTGAAGCAGCCGAAGCGATTGCTCAGAAAATCATGAACGAAATTCAAGAAATCGTAGGCTAAGTAGTAGCCTAGGCTTTCTGTTATACAAATCCCCCAAAACAGCTATTTTTTCTGTTGGGGGATTTTTCTTTTTTTACGGCATGAAATTCAAGATCATCTTCATCCTATGCGCACTGTGCACACTCAGTTCTTCCGCAATAGCACAACAATCCGTTAGCATCAAAGCTAGACAGGACTACAAATTAGTCACCTCGCTCAATCATAGCTTGACGCTCAGTAGGTCGCCTTTTAAATTATTGTTCCATGTCAAAGGCTTAGAATCGTTTTGTATCGCTTTTACCAGCGACAGGGAGATCTATCGCTCTGCAATAGGCGAAGCAGATATGGAAGTGATGTGGTTCGAGAATACCGGCATGGCAGAAGGACTTTTTAATGAGGATAAAACAATTCTATTGTCCAATGAGGCGCCGAGTTATTGGTTCTACAACTCGCTACAAGAACATCGCTTCGATAAACACCCACAGGGAACAACGAAGGAATGGACCGCAGAACGCTCTGTCGAAAATATCTTCGATGTAGATCAAGATGAAAACCACTCGGTACAGCAGATTCAACGACCAATTTATTATATTGTTTATGTGCCGCAATACGACGAGGATTACAAAGTTATAGACAAAAAGATCTATACCTATGGTGAGATTCTGTGGAAGCCGTAATGCTGTTAAGTTTTCGTAAAGTTTTTATCACTTACACGAAAAACAGTTAAAAATACGTTCATGTTAAGAACATCAACGTATTTAAAGCATCACATGACGAATAAGATCTCCTCGCTATTAAGCATTACTTTATTATCTATTTCCTTGTATTCGCTGAGTTCTTGCGTGAAAGACGATTTCGACGCGAATCATCAGCTTGTTGACCCCAGTTTGTCGGAACAGAAAATCAATACCGGCTTCACCAAGCAAGATGTGCCGATCAAAGCTGACAATTGGTCAATTAGTTATGTAAAGGATGGAATAACAGGCGAGCCCTTAAAAAATAAAGCCGGGGAGCCCTTTAAACTATCGGAAGCCGGCGTGATGGAACTGGAAAGTGGCTGGTTAAAGATGGAGAAGACTGCAGATAATAAACTGATCGTTTCCCTTTTAGAAAATTTTAGCGACCATCCCCGGAAATTTATCGTAGGATTAGTATCTGATAATAAATTAGACGCGATCACTTATATCCAATCGCGAGGGGAAAGCTATGAAATCATAAAAAAAGATATACAGGAAGTTGAAGGCAGTAGAAAAGTCTACCGCAGCACCGAAGGCTGTAGTACAATGACGATTACAAATGATACCGGCGTGGAAAAGAGCTTTGATATTACAGCAATCTTTGCCGGTGTAAAATATAGTTCTGAATTTACGAGTGAAGATTATGGCGCCTTCGATTGGATCGCTGCGTCAGACTCCCTGATTACGATGGATCAACTTCTTGTTGACGGATCAGTTCGCTGGAATGGTAAGGTCCTGTACAAAAAAGGAACGACGCTAGAAGATTTTGTGAAGGAAAGCAGTAAGGAGGAAATTAAAGTAGCTCCGAATACCACAGTGCAAGTCAGCGGAGAGATGGAATACTTGGAAAGAACGTGCGAATATACCTTTACCATAAAGAATGCTTCATCCGGTCATCAGTTTCCAGTTAGAGGAACCTGGAAACAAAAGGTCCCCTTAAGTCCACATACTAGAATAAATTAAAAAAATAAAGCTGCCCTTCGATGCAATGCCCCCAAAAAGCAGCCGACAGCCTCGCTAACTAATAGCTAGCACCGATAAGCTTCGGTCGGGACTAGGACGTGTTAGTCCCAATGTAAACCCAATTCAAACCCAATACAAACCCAATGCATACCCAAATCAAAACCGTTCTGAAAGGGCTATGATTTGGGTGTGTATGGTTTAATGAAAGATTGTTATTGCATGAAGAATCGTCGTTGTATCTTAGCCCTTTTCGGCGCGTCGTTTCTCAACTGCTAGAATATTGCGTTGTATATCTTTCATTATCCATTTTGCCCAGATTCCTGCATAGAAGTTGAAAGTGGTATTCAAGGTGAAGTGGCTGTACAAATGAAGTCTGTATTTGTTTTGGCCGAGCTGCTCTAGCTCGTAAGTTCCGTTCAGGACATCGAAGAAATTTCCGCCGACGACAACGTGTTCATCGAGCGTGGTCGATGGAATCTCATGAGGGTTAGCCTTTATTGTGAAGCTCATGCTTTTTTGATGATCGTAATGCGTCACTGTTTCGTGAAACACTAGGCCGTTCGTAAAAATGGCTTTTCTATAAGCACCGACACCCTCGTAGTTTAATTCTGCTTCTACGGGACGGGGAAAACCAAGCATGCGGTTTAGCCAGCCGCTATCTTCGGCCTCAGTAATTTTGGAAACGCGGGTTACCAATCCCCATATTTTGTCGGCTGGTGCTTCGATGTCTATGTAATTATAGGCTTTGAATTGCTCTTTGCTTCGTCCCATCCAGGCTTCTAAGGGGGCAGCGAATAAAGGCAAAAGAACCAGGACGCTTACCATGATGGTATCGTGTTTTTTCTGAAAACTTTTTCCCAGCAATCCTCCAATAGATGCGAATACCATAAAAATAGGGAAGACCATCATCCAACAAGCCCATCCTTCAAGCTCCACAAAAAGCGTAACGATTGCAAATACGGTTAATGGGATCCACGGGAACAGTATGGTGAAAGCATTGTTTCTTGTTCGCTCGATTGGAGCGAAATAAACTGCTAAAGCCCCCATGACGAAAGGAACAACGAATAAAAAACTGATAGACATTAACGCGAATAGCGAGGACAAATTGGAGATATTAAAGAGGAATCTCATGAGCATTGCATATGCTACGGGCATGACAATGGCGTGGAAGTATTGGTTTTTGATGATTTTGCTAAACATAGTTATGTGCTATGGATTAAAGATATCGAAAATAAGTTTGTTTGAATAAGAAATATATTCTATCTTTGCCACTCATTAAATAATAACAATTAATTCATAACAATGTACGCAATAGTAAATATAGCAGGACAGCAATTTAAAGTTGCTAAAGACCAATACCTTTTTGTACACCGTTTACAAGGAGACGAAGGCGCTAGTATTGAATTTGACAATGTATTGTTAGCAGAGGACGGTGGTAAATTTACTGTTGGTACGCCAAGTATCTCAGGTGCTAAAGTTTCAGCTACGATTTTGTCTCATTTAAAAGGTGAAAAAGTAATCGTTTTCAAGAAAAAACGTCGTAAAGGCTACAAGAAGAAAAACGGTCACCGTCAACAATTCACTAAAATCCAGATCACTGGTATCAGTTTATAATTGAATTTTTAATCTGACGTAAGTCATAAATTAGAATAAAGAAATGGCACACAAAAAAGGTGCGGGTAGTTCCAAGAACGGCCGTGAGTCACATAGTAAGAGATTAGGTATCAAGATTTTTGGTGGTCAACAAGCAATCGCTGGAAACATCATCGTTCGCCAACGTGGTACTCAACATAACCCAGATTCTAACGTAGGTATCGGTAAAGACCATACATTATACGCTTTAATCGACGGTACAGTAGTTTTCCGCAAAAAAGCTAACAATAAATCTTATGTTTCTGTATTACCTACAGAAGAGAACAACTAAGATATCTTAAGATCAAAAAAAGAGGCTAGCACGATGTGTTAGCCTCTTTTTTTTTGGTTCTATGTGTTGGATGTCTGTTTCCCTAATAGATGTCTTAATTTAAATGGGATATTTTCGAAAGAATGATGAGAAAATTTCATTAAATGTTTTGAATAGGAGTAACATAACTAATACTCAAGACCTAAATCGAATTTAAAGCTCAAGATTTTTTATTGCGTGATTTGAATGTTGTCTACTTAAAAAGTCTTTTAAAGATTTTTATTTTCATAAATTGTTTTTTATTAAGATTGAACGACAATTGAAAGCATTTTCTTCTATCAAGCAACTATTGGGTACATTATCCCGTGAGCAGAAGCTCATTAGCGAAATATTCGAGAAACGCAAGTTGCTATCCTATAAATACAACGATGCACTTGAAGTACTAGACTTTGATGAGGATAAACTTCGCATTCTTATAGAATTTAATGTTCTACGTGAGAATGGAGCATTTTTGGAACTGGATGATCAATTTTTACAGTTCTTCGAGCAGATACTGGAAGTAAATGAAGAGATCAATGTGTTTTTTATTAATGAAAATCTACAGTCCATACATCAAAATATCGTGTATTACCTGCAAGAAAATAGTGAAACGCGACGCTACAACTATCTTAGGCAGATTAAGAATGCGCTTCGGAAAATAGGGCTTATTGCCATTCGGAATGTTGTTGATTTGAAAAGGAATATTGATAGTACATTCAAAAATGAACCTAACTATAAAATAAAGAAGTCCAAGCTAGAACACCTAGATGTTAAGCGAAACGATATCTCTACTCTGATAAACCTTGCAGATGCTTTAATCTCTGGAGATGAGGAACAGACTTTTTTTAAAGTGGCCATAGATGAAGAGCTGCAGCAAATCATTTTGTTTTTAAAGAGTCAACTCAATTCCTGCCGACATAATCTTATAGAAAATCAGAAGCAGATTATAGAGTACTTAAACAGACTTCGGGCCCAAAATTTAATGGTGGAGAAGATTCGTCAGCTTAAATATCTGAAGGACCAATTTGAGTTACGCTCAAAAACCGATATTCTCGAAATCCTTCGAACAGAAAATTCCTTACTTTTTGAGCCGAAACCGTCTTATTCGCTTAAACTTTCAATTGAACAGCTCCAGAATGATGATGCAACCTTGGAATTGGTTAAAAAAGTTCATGCACTAAAAAGATTTGGTAGTAGCCTAAAACAATCTGTTGCAGAAACCGATCTTAGCGAGTATTTGTCTTCTGAATCGGAGCAAGTTCCACAGGTCAATTTAGAAGAAGTGAAAAATAGCTTTTTAGCTGGCAGCAATAACCTTTTTGATTTTCTACAAACTTATGATTTTGGTATGGAGGTTAATTTTGAAGAAAGGTTGACTTTATACTGCCAGTTGGTTTCCCAGTTTGATATTTATTTCAGGTTTACGGATGAATATAAGATTAAACATGAAACCGAATATTTAATGATATATCCTGCTTAATATGAGTACAATACCCAAACATTCTGCCCATGTATTTGAGATTCTGAATAAGGGTCAATTCATTTGTTCAAATAGTACTAAGGACAACATTCGAAAGCTTTATTTAGCAATAAATGAAGATTTTGATGCCTACTATGACTATTTCCTTGGAATCAATATGATCCTCGAAGAAGGTGATGAATATTACCATTTTGTTCGATCGGAAAACCGAGCGGAACTCGAGCGAAAGCTGGAGATAGCGATGAAATGGATTGATATATTAGCCTTTTTAAAAACCTTCGATAATGGTTTTTGCGCAGGTATTCGTTTTAGAATGGCCGATATATTGGCGAGATTAGGTGTGGATGCTGATCTTAAGAGTAAACTTGAAAGCCTGAAAAAATATACGTCAGGCAAGGACAAGCATTCAGAAATAATTGTAAAAATACTTGACCTATTGGAACGGGATAATTTTATTGAACTCGAGAATGATATATCTCAAGAATATAAAGCGTTGGCTTCGTTCGCATACTTGGAAAAGTTAGTTCTGGCTATTAATATACCTGAGGAGATACAGTATGAGATACCTGAATAAAGTAGTATTTATAAATAGCGCGAGTATTGCATATGCCGAGATCGGCCTTTCGGGGAATGTCCATTTTATAGGAACCCAGGGTGTCGGCAAGAGTACATGTTTAAGGGCTATTTTATTTTTTTACAATGCGGATAAAATAAGACTAGGTATTGAAAAGGGCAAACGTTCTTTTGATGACTATTATTTGCCACATGCTAACTCATTCATTGTTTATGAGGTGATTACCGAGACAGGGCCTTTTTGTGTACTTGCATATAAATCTCACGGTAGGGCGGCATTTCGATTTATTGACGCTGCTTACAAGAAGGAAAATTTTGTAGGTTCGGATTTTAAAGCAATGGTTTGGGAACAGATTAGAAACACCTTCCCTCAAAATCTATTCTACAGCCGAAAGGTTGAGCGTTACGAAGAATATCGAGATATAATTTATGGAAATAATAAAGGTTTACCATCTACATTCCGTAAATACGCCTTAATTGAGAGTAAATCGTATCAGAATCTACCGCGGACGATTCAAAATGTCTTTCTCAACTCGAAACTGGAAGCAGAGTTTATAAAACAGACGATAATAATGTCTCTGAATGAAGAGGATGTAAGAATAGACTTGGATCAATATTCACTACATCTTAGGAATTTCGAACAACAACTGGCAGATATAGGTAAATGGTCTGAGCAGAATAAGTCTGGAGAAATTGTTGTTCGAGTGTTGGCAGCAAATATTTCATCGCTGCATAGGATAGTCGGTTTTCTTTCTATCGAAAAGGGGCAACTTATCCAATCCTTAATCAACACTCACAGGTCTCTGGAGCAAACGCAGCCATTGTTGGTCAAGCAGCTTGATCAGCAGCAGGAAAAATATGTTGCTGTAGAAAATAAGTTAAAAGTTTCGGATGAGAAGTTTCAGGAGAGGAAAGATAATATCAATAAAGAGATTACGTTGATGGCTGGCAGGATTTCGGACGCAAGGCGCAAGAATCAGGAGTATCAACTGATGGATATAACAGGCATCATTGACCGGATATCTAAGAAGGCACTGTGGGAAAATAAAAAGAATAATCTACAGTCTGAACGCGATTTACTTTCTTTCCGTTATCAGGAAATTATGGATAAATATGCTGCTTTGCAGCAGCAGCTTAATAATCAACTAGATCAATTTATCAATGAAAAAAACAAGGAAGGAAATAATCTAAAGTCAGATTCTTACTTAAACAAGGATACGATCAGAAAGCAGTATGAAAAGATTTCGGCTGACATTTTACTTGAACAAGCCGATATTAAACACAATGCGGAGATGAAATTGGTAGAAAAGGCGAAATCCAAACACCAATTTGAATTGCAAAGAAAAGCTGCCGAGTTCAAGCGTTGGTTTGAAGACGAATTGAAAACTGAAGAACAGATAATTGTAAGAACCCAACAAGAGTTGGTTGTGATTAAGAATGAGAGAGTAAGTAATCGTAAGCAAATTGAATCGCTTCAAAAAAGTTGGGGACTGGACGAAAAGACGGTTGAACTTGATTTTGAATCAAAGAAAGCTAAGCTTGATGAATTAATTGTTTCGGAAAATCGAAAAATTGAAAAATACAAGACAAGATTGGCAGCCAGCGGTAACTCCTTCTTTGAATGGCTCAATGACAATAAACCAGGATGGGAAGAGAATATTGGAAAAGTGATAAACGAGCAATCGATACTTTTCAATTCGGGGCTTAAGCCGAGAAATGTTTCATTACAGGGGCATTTGTTTTACGGTGTAGAGCTTGACCTTTCACAGGTAGAATGTAATATCAAAACTATAGCTGATTATGAAATGGATATCCGAAGAAGTAAGGAAGATATTGAGATATTACAGGGCAAACTTGCCGATTTTACAGAACAGCACATCAAAGAAAAGGATAAGATTAGAAAAAAATATCAAACTCAGATAAAGGCACTGAAAGAGTTGATCGCTGTTGGTGATTATAATGAAACAAAATTAAATGATGAGTATGCTAGAGCTATTGTGAATCGTGATGAATGGATAAGAAAGTCCCAAACAACGCAAAAGGCCGAGCTAGAGAAACTAAAAACGGCAATAATTGAAGCCGCTGAAGAAATGGCAATAGCAGAAGAGCATTTACTAGTAATACAAAAGAATATTAATAAGCGTTTGGATGAGAAAAAGCGGGAAAGAGATCAGAAAATTTCGGAAGTAGATCGAGCGTTAGTTGCTAACCTTGATAAAATAAACGTGACTATTGCCGAAGAGAAGAATAGGGTCCAAGGTCGAAAAAAAGATATTGAAGACCAGCAGAAAAGGGATTTGGAAAATGATGGTGCAGACGTAGTACGAATAGCAGCTATCGATGTTGAACTTGCGAGTATTGAGCAGGAGTTAAACTATATTGAAGCAAACAGAGATAAGTTGGCGGAATACAATAAAGACAAACGTGAGTTATTTGATCGTGTTGATGAATTTAAGGAAAAGAAAAAGCTCGCAGAAGTAAAGCTGTCAGGGGAACAGGAGCGGCATATGGTTGCAAAGACTAAGTTACAGGAAAGAATTAGCGATTTGAGAACTACTATTGCAGCCTTGGAGCTCGAGCATCGCGAAACAATGGAAGACTTAGAGGCATTCGACAACTTTAGCAAAACGGATCTCTATCTTAGCATGTTATCCGATGTACCTAACATTGAGAAAAATAATCCTGTATCTATACGTCTGACTAAAATCATAGCATCTATTCATGAAAAAATCAATGAATCAACAACACGTATGACTGACTTACGTAGCAATATAAACCGGTTTTTGAGTAATTTCTCTACAGGAAATATATTCGGATTTGAAACTATTCTCGTAGATGATGTGGAATATCGTCGCTTTGCCGACAACCTTAGTGAGTTTCTCGAAGAAAATAAAATTGAGGAATACGAGCGACGAACAAATGAACTTTTTGGAAGTCTGATTTCTCAGGTAGGAAAAGAGACTACAGAGTTAGTGTCTAAAGAAGCGATTATTAGCAAGGTTATCCAAGATATTAATCGTGATTTTGTAGAGCGAAATTTCGCAGGGGTAATTAAGGGAATTGAGCTTAGGATGACAAATAGCGCCAGTAAGATTGTAACTCTTTTGCAGGAGCTACGTGTTTTTAACGACGAATATGCATTAAGCTTAGGTAAAGCAAACTTATTTAGCAACGAAGATTCAGCTCAGAATAATAAAAAGGCTGTGATCTATCTGAGGAGTTTCGCACAGGAGATTGCCTCATCTAAACAGAGTGAGGTATCTCTTTCTGATACTTTCGAACTACAGTTTAAGATAGTTGAAAACGACAATGATAGTGGTTGGGTTGAGAAGCTGACAAATGTGGGTTCTGAAGGGACCGATGTATTGGTCAAGGCAATGATCAATATTATGTTGCTGAATGTATTTAAAGAAAATGCTTCTAGGAAATTTAAGGACTTCAGGTTGCATTGTATGATGGACGAAATTGGGAAATTGCATCCTAATAATGTAAAAGGTATTCTGAAGTTTGCCAACGACCGCAATATTGTGTTGATAAATAGTTCACCGACTTCATATAATGCTATTGATTATAAACATACCTATTTGTTGAGTAAGGATAAAAGACATACTACGATTGTAAAAAGATTGATTACTAACAATCAAATAAATGGAAATTAGTAAGGCATTGGCAGATAAATTGGTGCGTTTGGCAAGGGGAGAGCGTTTGCCAGCCAGTTCCATGCGTTCGAAGCTTGTTTCTGAACTAATAATTGAGGGTATTATCATTGATCAAAGAATAGCAAGGAGCAGAAGTTTGCTTTATGTGGCAGATGTTGATGCCTTGAACGGTTTCCTAAGGAATCATTTTTCGATACAAGATATTGAATCGTATGTAGCGGTTTTAAAACAAGTTGGATTTTCCAGAGCTGACCTTACGAGGAGCTCATCAGATTCCAAACTTGTTCCGGTTAGAACTTTTAAAGGGTTTCTCATAAACAGCTTTATGCCTATCCATGCTAGGTTAGATGATACTGAAATTATCATTCATCCAATTCCCGGTACTTTTCAATTTATCCACAATTATGAGACATTCATTCCTGCGCCCGAAGTGATAGTTGTAAACGTTGAAAACTCTGAAAATTTTAGCCGTATAGCACAACAGCAGTTTCTTTTCCAAGGATTGTCAGTCCTCTTCGTAAGTCGCTATCCTCAAAATCAGAATAAGGATTTATTAAAGTGGCTACAGAAAATTCCGAACAATTACCTGCACTATGGCGATTTTGACTATGCTGGGATAAATATTTATTTAAACGAGTATAAACAGAAACTTGGCGAACGTGCTAAATTCTTTATCCCGGACAATTTGGAATTGCTGCTTTCGAGCTATGGTAGCAAGGTACTTTACGATAGACAAAATCTAACTGTGGATGTGAGCGAAATAAAAGAAACTGGGATAACTGATCTTATCAAACTCATTCAACTTTATAAAAAAGGCTTAGAACAAGAGGTGTTTATTGACCTCATTTAATCTTAGTCGTCATTGGAAGTACCCTATGTCTACTGTAGGTGTTTTTGTTTTCGGCAAGCAGTGTTCTTTATTTGTTACAAATTGTGAAAGAATTGTCTAAATATGTAAAAGCTATTTCAGTTTCAAATCTGTGGGATTGTCATTCTTTCGTCTTCGTTAATTTCAGCTTATAGCTCCGTTCACGATTGCTCTAGAAATCTAATAACAACCATCACCCTAATTTAACCAGACACGTTTATACAACTTTTCGATTTGTTGCAGAATTAGATTGTCTCTTGTAGATTGTAATTTTTCTTTCGTAATGGGTAAAATCTTTACTATGTTTGGCTATAATTGAGGCGGTTATATAAAATTAATAATACATGCAAGGGTATTCGACTAGAGTTTCACCGACGAAATTAAACCATGACGGCGAAGAGAATGTCACAACGTATAACAGAACTTAAAAAAACAGCAAATTATGAGCTTTAAAATTGATAGGAGTAAAGCTATAAATTCAATGCTTTATATTATCGAATCACTTAATGATATAGGTATCCCATCGGACATCCATAAGTTGATGAAATTAATGTATTTTGCTGATAAGGATCATTTGGTAAAATACGGCTTCCCTATTACAGGCGATACTTACATTAAACTCCCCTATGGTACAGTTCCATCATTTTCAAATTTTGTGTTAAAAAATGAAAATGACGACTTTAGGGATATTTTCACCAGATCCGGTTACATCATATCGTCCGAACAAAAGGCAGATTTGGACGATCTTTCCGAGAGCGAAATTGAAAGTCTTAATTTCTCGATCGATAATTTTGGACATTACACGTTTGAAGAATTAACGAAAATTTCTCATGGATATGCGTACGAATCCAGCGATTGGGATATTTCCTATGAGAAAATCGCAGAGGAGGGTGGTGCTGAAAACGATATGAAAGCTTTTATAAAAGAACAGATTCTTAACGATCATATCTCATTTTCTTAGTTTACAATGAGTTTTGGTGATTTATTTCCGAAGAATTTTAAAGAAGAACATTTCAAGGGAATAGATTTAGGAATCGCGATTTTGGTTGAAATTCCTAATTTTAATATTGATTACAAGAAGATTGCAATTTATTTCGCTAATGATAATATAATTGAGGGAAATTGCGGATTGGTCATTATAAACTCTGCAATAAATGAAAATGTAAACAGAAACCAATTCCTTCGATTGCAGCATATCCCCATTGATGTTGAGCGACATGATTTCTTAGAATACGATAGTTATGTTGACTGCACTCAAATTCATAATAAGGTAATTCAAGAAATTGTAGATTTTTTAGTTCAAGATCCGAAGCGATTACTAGGGAATGTTGCTCCAGATGTTTTATTGAAAGTTCATGATAAATTAGTGAACAGTAGATTAATTTCTAGAAAGGAAAAATTAAGATACTCTTTAATATAAGTCCTACCATTTCTAGGTTTATTTGTCAAAAAAAAGGGCGATTTCAATATTGCATGTTGTTAAGTAGTTACTCCAAGTAAATTCATAAAACTAAGCGTCGTTCAATACTTAGTGTGTTTGATCTAGGCTACCTCTTTAGGCTGAACGAAAGATAAAGGTAATATGGATTCAATAAAAAGAAAAAAGCGTTAAATTTTCTAAAAATAACGCTTAATATTACTACGGTGTGGAGAATACCGGATTCGAACCGGTGGCCTCTTGCCTGCCAGGCAAGCGCTCTAGCCAGCTGAGCTAATCCCCCTTTTGGCTTTCAGCAAAGATATAAATTAGTTTTGCTTTTTGTCGATTAACGGCAAAATATATCGGTAGGTGTCGCTGAACGTTGAATCTTTCATAAATTCACTGAATGCTGCATAGCTTTCAGCGGGATATTCGCCCTCTTTAATTTGGATTTTTCTATAACATACCAGCTTCCGATCTTTCATTTTCATTGACATTTCATAATAGCGCATCGGGAGTTCGTTTTTTATATCTGCGGACTTAATTATACTATCCAAATTTGCTGGAAGTTCGATTTCAATCTCATCGATATCGCTGTAACCTCTGGTAATTTTAACCGGATTAATTGGCCTTGCTACTTTTTCTTAAATTAATTTATGATTCTAATAATTGTTTTTCGTAAAGTGAGCTGTACTCTCCTTCTAAAGCGAGTAATTCTTGATGGGTGCCGCGTTCAATGATACGCCCCTGATCGAGTACTAAGATCTGATCCGCATTCTTAATGGTTGAAATCCGGTGTGCAATGATGATTGATGTCTTTCCTTCCATAATACGGCCAAGATTGTGAAGTATCTCTTCTTCAGTCTTCGTATCAACGGCAGATAAGCAGTCGTCAAAGATGAGGATATTTGGATCTTTCACTAAGGCACGTGCGATAGAGACACGCTGTTTTTGCCCGCCGGAAAGGGTAATACCTCGTTCTCCAATATGAGTTTCAAAGCCTTCTTCAAAGCCCTTGATATTGTCATAAACGGCTGCATCCTTAGCAGCCTGCTCAATGCGAGGCATATCCACTTGGTCTAATCCAAAGGCAATATTGCGAGCAATGGTATCTGAAAACAGAAATACCTGCTGCGGGACAAAACCGATTTGCTCCCGTACGGCATGGGTTTTAAAGTTTTTGATGTTTTTATCATCATATAGAATTGCTCCGGAATCGACATCATACATACGCAGCAGTAAATTCGCTATAGTGGATTTACCCGACCCGGTCTTGCCTATGATTGCCATCGTTTTGCCGACCGGAATATGAAAACTGATGTTGTCTATCGCTTTAATACCTGTATCCGGATATGTAAAAGATATATTATCCACACGAATATCGCCCGCTATTTTCGCTTCGCTGCTGCCTTCTTCAATCTCTGATCTCGTTTTTAAGAACTCGTTGATACGCTTCTGCGAAGCTGCGGCTCGCTGAACGAGCGATGTGACCCAAGCTAAAGACATCGCAGGAAAGGTGAGCTGATTTACATAGATAATGAATTCGGCAATATTTCCGGCGGTAATATTTCCGTCGTTTACCTCCAAGCCACCAATATATACCGTGATAATTGTGCTGAATCCTACTAAAAAGATAATCAATGGGAAAAAGATCGCCTGAACTTTTACCAAATTTAAGTTGATGTCTTTATAACGATCGCTTTCGACCTTAAAAGAATTCATCTTATCTTTTTCGCGTGTATAAGTTTTGATTACGCGAATTCCCGAGAATGTTTCTTGAACAAAAGAGGAAAGATGCGATAATTGACGCTGTATCCGCTCGCTACGTCTGTTGATAACCTTATTTACAAACAGGATCAATATCGAGATAATGGGGATTGGAAGAAGGGAATAGGTCGCCAACTTGGCATTTACGTTATACATGGCGTAGATAATCATGATCGACAATACCACCGTATTGATCGCATACATAATCGCGGGGCCTAAGTAATTTCTCACTTGATTAACATCTTCCGTCGCACGGTTCATCAAATCGCCGGTATTGTTGCGACGATAGAAAGCAAAGTCAAGCTCCTGGTAATGCTGGTAGATCTCGTTCTTTAAGTCGTATTCGATATGGCGCGATGTTAGAATCAAAGTTTGGCGCATCATGAAGAGGAATATTCCTCTCAACAGGGCAAGCACGAGCACTACAATACCAAAGAATAACAGACTATTTCCGAATATTTGATAGATTAATCCTTGTCGCTCGAATCCATCATATAAGCGATAGAGGTCGATATTCTCTTTCACCAAGTCAAAAGCTTCACGGATAACCTGTGCCGGTAAAATACCAAAGTAATTCGATATGATGACGAAGATGACACCAGGGATAATTTGCCAGCGATATTTATAGAAAAACTTATTGAGGTAGGCGAGTTCTTTCATGCAAGAACAAAAGTAAGGGATAATTTTAATATTAGTAGGATGAAGGCAAACGATAGTGTTAAATAGATGTCAATATAGCTGCTGTTGATAAAACAGAGACGGTAGCAAATTCATTTTATTTGTTACGTTTATTTAGCAGGATGATAACGCAACGCAACAAACCTTTTAGAATTTGAAGTAAATTGGAATGCAAGCTATATAAAATTTCAAATCTACCGTCGGTAACCTAATTATTTGCTTGTGGATACGATTCCATGCAAAAATATTGCTACTTTTGTAGCTGTAAAATTATGTTCAATTATGCAAAGGGATAATTCCTCACTTTTCGACTTGATGCGTATATCTGACCATCAAAACCTATTTTTCTGTAACGACAAAGAGGTCGGATTAAAAGCAATCGTAGCTATCCATGATACTACATTAGGGCCGGCGATCGGCGGGGTTCGTATGTTACCATACGCAACAGAGGCTGAGGCTATTGAGGATGCATTGCGTCTGTCAAAAGCTATTACCTATAAATCCTCATTGGCAGGATTAAATTTAGGTGGTGGTAGTGCAATCATTATCGGGAATAATAGAACGGAAAAATCAGAAGTATTGATGCGTCGATTCGGACGTTTCATCAATGGTTTGAATGGTAATTTTATTGCATCTATCGATGTGGGTACTACGCAAAAAGATCTGGAGCACATCCACGCAGAAACAAACTACGTAGCAGGTTTGCCGACTTCATTGAATGGCGCTGGCGACACCACAGTTTTTGCTGCAAAAGGAGTTTATTATGGAATTAAAGCTGCTATTAAGGAGCTTTATGGAGATGATAACCTGGCGGGCAGAAAAATCGCTGTGCAGGGTGTAGGAAGTGTTGGGGAGCATTTGGTATCCTTATTACGTGCTGAGAATGCGCGTGTATATGTTTCTGACATGACAGAAGAACGTAAGATGAAGATTGCTGCGAAATATAAAGCGGAGCCTATCACTTACTCTACAAGTTTTGAACTAGATGCTGACGTGTATGCGCCATGTGCGTTAGGTGGAACAGTTAACCCAGACACGGTTCCCCGTATGCGTTGTAAAATCATCGCTGGTTCAGCAAACAATCAGTTGTTAGACGAAGAGGTAACAACACAATTATTAAAAGATAACAATATTCTTTATACGCCAGACTTTTTGATCAACTCAGGAGCTTTAATTAGCTGCTTCTCGGAGTTGGAAGGCTATGGTGCAGATCGTACAGATTACTTGATCCGCCATATCTATACCGCGACAAGACACGTGATCCAAAAGGCTAACGAAGAAAACATTTCTACACATCAAGCGGCAAAAGAGCTTGCGGAAAAGCGTATTTCCGACATGAAGAAATTAAGATAATAGTATAATATCGTTCTTTATTAAACATTCGTTCTTTATAAAATTATGCTAAATAGAAGACACCTTCGGGTTAAGGTTATGCAAGTATTGTATGCCTACAGTTTATCGGAAGATAAAAACCTTCCTGATTTTGAGAAAAGTCTACTGAAAAATGTAGAGGAAGTTGATGAGATGTACATATGGACACTGAATCTATTGGATGAGGTGGCCGAATATGTATTGATAGACGTGGAAGGTATTGCCAATAAATGGATTCCTTCGGTGAAAGATCAGACGTTTTCTTCAACAAAATTAAACAGCAATACCTTCATTGAATCTTTGCGTCAAAATCGCGAATATTTAGAGAAGGTAAAACGTTATAAAGTTGATTGGAGCTATGACCCTGAGATTGTTCGTTCCATCTTTGCCCAGCTTAAAGAGTCGGAGGCTTACTTAGAATACCTAGAACAAGAAGATCGCTCTATTTCAACAGAAAAAGATATCATCAAATATATCTTTAAGAAATTAATTCTTAAGTCGACCGATGTAGAACAAGCTTTTGAAGCCCGTTTTATCAACTGGCCAGTAGACCGCGAGGTTTTACAAGCCATGATTGCCAAAACATTCAAAAACTTTAGCAGTGAAGTCCCTGCAAAAAACCAACTTGCTGACTTAACGCCTAGTTGGATTGAGGATAAAGATTTTATCCTTGACCTCTTAAAGCAGACGATTAAATATGCAAAGGAATATCAGGACCTTATCTCGGAAAAGACTAAGAATTGGGAAGCTGATCGTATCGCATTAATCGACAACTTGTTGATGCGCATGGCTATTACAGAGTTAATTCATTTCCCAACCATCCCGGTAAAAGTAACAATAAACGAGTATATCGAACTTTCTAAGGCATTTAGTACCTTAAAAAGTAGTACCTTTATCAATGGTATCTTAGACAAGATTTTATCCGACCTCACTACTCAACGTCGTATTAAGAAAGAGGGTAGAGGTCTAATCGCATAATTACTATGAAAAAGTTAAGTCTCGTATTGTTTGCAAGCGCTTTAATGTTTACAGCTTGCAACAACAACAGTAAAGAAAATACAAACGGAAACCAAGATTCTACTACAGTAGCTGGTACCCAAGAGGGAGCCGGAAAAATGGAATTTGAAGAAGATGCATTCAACTTCGGAACCATCAAAGAAGGCGAAGTTGTAGAGCATGTTTTCAAATTTAAGAATACAGGTGATTTCCCAGTTGTATTAGCGCAAGTTTCGGCGAGCTGCGGTTGTACCACGCCGACTTACACTTCTACGCCTGTAAAACCGGGAGAGTTTGGAGAAATCTCGGTGAAGTTCGATAGCAACGGCCAAATAGGACAACAACAGAAAATTATTACGATTGTTTCTAACGCAGAAAAGCCCGTAACAACGGTGCAGCTTAAAGGCGAAGTGGTAGTGAACTAAAAGCAAACAAATAAATTATAATAAAACAAGATGATTTCAACTATTTTATTACAAGCAGCAAGTGGTGGTGGATTGATGCAATTCCTTCCAATTTTATTGATGGTAGTGGTATTCTATTTTTTCATGATTAGACCACAAATGAAAAAGCAAAAAGACCATAAAAAATATATCGAAGAATTAAATGTTAACTCTAAAGTGGTAACTACAGCAGGTATCCACGGTAGAATCGTTGAAGTAGGTGATACTACGTTCTTAGTAGATGTAGGTAATGGTGTAAAGATCCGTTTTGATAAAACTGCCATTGCATTAGATGCTTCCAAAGCTGCAAATGCGAAAACTGCTTAAGCAGTACATATTAAGTTATAAAGAAAAGGGCTATCTGCATGTTAGATAGCCCTTTCCTTATTTCTTATCACTTAGTTTCCATGCAAGGATCCTATTGATCTTATTGCCCTGCGACATATTGATCACTTGTATGTCTTTCACTTTATGGTATTCAAGAATAGCACGCAGTGGTTTTATATTCTCCTTGTTGGATACCAAGGTTGTACAATATCCGATCTGATCTTTATAGGTGAAGCTGTCGTAGATTAGCTGAGTAATAAATTTCTTCTCTCCGCCATCTGTCCAAAGCTCGGTCGAGAGGCCTTGGTAGTTTGAGTTCGCATCCTGCGAGATTCGAAGGTTCCTATTTTTTCTCGATACCTGTGCTTCGTGATCCTCTTGTGATTTGAAAAAAGGTGGATTGCACATAATCGCATCATAATATTCCTTCGGAAGAATGATACCCTTCAGTATATTTTTCGGATTGCTCTGCTGTCTTAAACGGATGGACTTCGCTAATTCGGGATTGTCTTTGAGGATCGCATTGCCATTCGTAAGGGAAGGGACATGTGTTTCAGAACCCGTAAATAGCCAGCCATATTCTTTAACTCCTAAAATAGGATAGATGATGCTTGAGCCCGTTCCTATATCCAAAATATGAACGCCTCTACCTGTTTTCCCACCCAGCAGATCCGCTAGATAATGTATATAGTTTAGACGGCCAGGAACCGTAGGTACTAAACTTTTCGGCAATACACGCCATCCTTTGATACCATAGGTTGTTTTCAATAGCGCCTTATTGAGATGGAATACGGCCTCTGGCTGCGTGAAATCTATCGACAGGTGGTCATGGTCCACCTGAACAACATACTTGCGCAAATCGGGCGTATTCTTAGCCAGTTGTTCAATATTGTAAGCTTTATTGAACTTATTTCTGGGATGTAAGTTTTTTGAGATATTTTCCATTAATTTTATGCACACAAAGATACCTATTAATAAATGATTGAATCTAATATTTTGTTAGTCATGGTCTTATTTTTCTTCATGGCCATGTTGTTCGTGATTAGTCAACGCTTTAGTATTTCTTATCCTATCCTGTTGGTAATTGGTGGATTGGCGATATCGTTGATTCCCGGAATGCCGGAAGTTAGCATCAATCCTGATATTGTTTTTCTTATTTTTCTGCCACCCTTACTCTTTGAGGCGGCCTGGTACACCTCATGGCATAGCTTCTGGAAGTACAAACGATCAATTATGATCATGGGCTTTGGGTTAGTATTTGTTACATCGCTAGCCGTTGCTTATCTTTCGGTGCAGATTATTCCGGGTTTTACGCTAGCCTTAGGTTTTCTCTTGGGCGGGATTATTTCACCGCCGGATGCTGTTGCTGCCACCTCTGTTCTCAAAGGTGTCAATATGCCGAAACGTGGCATTACGCTGTTGGAGGGGGAAAGCTTGGTCAACGATGCGGCCTCATTAACCGTATTTCGATTAGCTTTAGCGGTCATCATTACCGGAAGTTTCGAGCCTCAAGAAGCCATCGTCAATTTCTTTACCCTTGCCGTTATGGGGATATTTGTTGGCCTTGTAATCGGACATATTCTCTATTTTTTCCTGCGCTATGTTGCTAAATCCTCAAGTATTACAACACCTATCACACTGATCGCACCATATATCATGTACATCGTCGCGGAACATTTCGAATGGTCCGGTGTACTTGCTGTTGTAGCAGGGGGATTGTTTTTATCTTTTCGCTCGAAGGATTATATGGATTATCATACGCGCATCCAAACGCGTGAGGTATGGGATACGGTAGGATTTCTGTTGAACGGATTCGTATTTATACTCATTGGTCTGGAGCTTCCGATAATTATTGCCGGTATTGAAGATGTCTCGATGGAATGGGCAATAAAAATGGCCTTGTGCATTACTGCGATCATCATCGTAATTCGAATCGTATTTATCTATGGCGCTGCCTTTATCCCGAGAATGATTTTCAAAAGCGTACGAAAGAATGAGTCTTCACCCGGATGGAAACTTCCCTTGGTCATTGGTTGGGCCGGTATGAGGGGGGTCGTGTCGCTTGCCTCCGCACTAGCCATTCCGCTGACGTTGAGCGACGGAACGGCATTTCCGCATCGCAACCTTATCCTGTTTATTACCTTCGTCGTGATTTTGATTACGCTGGTCGTCCAGGGGCTTTCCCTGCCATGGCTTATCAAAGGGATAAAACTTGAGGGCAATTCGGAAGAAATTCCTGAGGAGGTACAGATCGAGGCGATCCGCTATCGCTTGGCACGAGAGGGAATGAAGCTTGTCGAAGAGAAATATGCCGATGAATTGCGAGAGAGTTTTACGGTAAAGGCGATTTATACACAGATGAAGAGGCGATTAGATACCTCGGCATCCAGCATCGATCAAGAATCTAAGATCCGCATAGCCAATGAGAAAGACCTTTATAAAAGAGTAACACAAGACGTCATCGATCAACGCAGGAAGACCTTATACGCCATGCACACAGAGAAAAAATATGATGATGCCCTTCTCAGAGAGTTGGAACATAATCTTGATTTAGAGGAATCTAGATTAAACCGGAAGTAATATATGCCCGTACAGGTATCTTCAAGGTAACTGGAAACCTTTAGTAACCCATAGTGTAGGATTCAAATAAAGATTGTAACTTAATGAATAATTAATAATAATCGTTTTTAGGGAGTTTATTTTATAAGATCCCACTTTCATGAGATATAGTTTCCACACTGTATATTAATATAAACGACGTTTTTAAAATGGTAATTAGAATAGCTATCCTCGAAAGAGGGTAGCTGTTTTTTTTAGTACTAAGTACTTAGTACTTAGTATTTAGTAGTTAGTAGTTAGACCTATAGTTGGATATTGGAGTGTATTGTCTTGAACCAGAAAATGAAGGATTTAAGGATGAGCAGGATATCACGCATAGGTCTAATTACTAAGTACTAAGTACTAACTACTATTTTGAAAGGAAGGATTTAAGGATGAGCAGGATATCACGCATAGGTCTAATTACTAAGTATTAAGTACTAACTACTATTTTGAAAGGAAGGATTTAAGGATGGTCAGGATCAAGCAGAAAGGAAAAAAGACTTTGATCGGGTCTAAAATCTCATGTCTAATATCTAACATCTAATGGCCCGGCATAGGTCTAACTACTAACTACTAACTACTAACTTGATTCGTTTCTGAAATAGAAAATAAAATAGACTTCCGAAAAAAGGAAGAATTACAACGATCAAAGCAAGAAGAATTGAGTTGAACAGATTCAGTTGTTTGTTTCTGGCAATTTGAATCAAAGCCACGATGGTCATAAGCAAGGCACAGATTACAAAACATTGCCATAGGAATAAAGGAGATGAGAATGGATTTAAAATAGCGGTCATAATCTAAGGATCTTACTAGGTTAAAGATAGGAATTTAATTTATCTTTCAAATCTTTGGTATTGCGTTTCAAAGAATTGCAGGGTCTTGTCGGGTAAAGTATGGTTCAGAACGATTTCAAGGTTATTTGCAACTTCAGCTGCAAACAGCTTAAACACCTTCAACATGGCGAACGAAGCCTTCCAATTATCTTTCATATCGGCACCTGCAAATGTGGCTTTCACGAGCATCCATTCTTCCTTGGATAGATATTGCTCAAACAAGCGCCCATGCTTATTGCTGCTGACTTCCCAATTGTTTTTGGAACCAATATACCACTCAATCATTGGCTCCAGATATTCAATACGAATGATATGTTCAAACATAAACTTATAATAGAACAAATCGCCACGATTTAGGCATTTCGGTAGATAGCTCACGTCCCACCAGAAATCACTATAGACTTTGTGGAATTGGGCTGCGCTGGGCTTATGGATGAGCGAAACCTGATAGGAGGGCGGCGCAAGATCTTTCGTAAGATTGTCTTTGTCGATTAATATACGATAGCCAATATCCCAGTCCTCGGGAAGTTTGCTCTTCCTGGTTTCGGCAATAAATTTTTCCTTATCGTATAACTTAAAGTCTATCTTATCTGCATCTACGAATTGCACCATTTTCATTGCATGTACATTATTGAAATAGCTTTCATCCTCTTCATAAATGTTCAAGGGCTCCCCAAACTGATAAATCCATTCGGAACTGTTTTTATAGGGCGTTAGATCGTCGAATACCAACTCAATATCCAGGTCGCTATACGCATCGACGGGAGCCAAGGGATTAACAAGCGAACTCGTCAATAGGGCAGCTCGAATATCAGGATTGCTAGCAATCCAATATTCGACGGCTTTAAGTTTTTCAACTCGGCTAGACATTTCTTTATCCATGAGATACAATTTAACGAAAAAAACTGATTTGCTACCGGAGATATGTCTTTCATGGTTTCCATTGTAACAGCAGGATGAATGAAAGTTCTAGACGATGTTTGAAAACAAACACTTGGAGAAAAAACAAGGGGCTCTCTTTTCAGAAAGCCCCTTGTTTCATATTGCGTTATTTCCAACTTATTTGTTTTGATTTTCAATCCATTGGCGAGCATTAACAAATGCTTCCAACCAAGGCGTTACTTCGTCCTGACGTCCTTCCGGGTAGTTTGCCCAGTTCCATTGGAAAGTCGAACGTTCGATGTGTGGCATAGTCACTAAGTGGCGACCAGTTTTATCACACATCATTGCAGTGTTGAAGTCAGAACCGTTAGGGTTATGCGGATACTGATCATAAGCATACTTCGCTACGATGTTATATTGATCTTCTGATTGTGGAAGATTGAATTTTCCTTCACCATGTGAAATCCATACCCCTAAAGTACTTCCTGCTAATGTTGACAACATAATCGAATTGTTCTCTTGCACTTTCACGGATACAAAGTTCGATTCGTGTTTCTGCGAGTCGTTGTGTAGCATCTTGCCATGAACCTCATGTTCTGGGTTGATCAATTCCAACTCCATGAACAATTGGCAACCATTACAGATACCAACAGATAAGGTATCTGGGCGAGCAAAGAATTTATCCAATGCTGTCTTTGCTTTCTCATTGTATAAGAATGCACCAGCCCATCCTTTTGCCGAACCCAATACGTCTGAGTTGGAGAAACCTCCAACAGCTCCAATAAATTGGATATCTTCTAAAGTCTCGCGTCCGCTGATTAAGTCGGTCATATGCACGTCCTTCACGTCAAAGCCTGCTAAATACATCGCATTTGCCATTTCACGCTCTGAATTAGAACCCTTCTCGCGAATGATAGCTGCTTTCGGGCGTGCCTTGTTTCCATCAATCGCAGGTTTCTTACCATCAAAATGCGATGGGAAAGTAAATTGCAACGGTTGGTTTTTATAGTTGTCGAAACGTGCTTGCGCTGTTCCGTTCTTGGACTGTTTCTGATCTAAAAGGAAAGAAGTTTTGAACCAAGTATCGCGGGTCTCCGCAACATCGAATGCGAAAGTGTCCGCATTGTTTTTGATGTTTATAGAAGTACCTTCAATAGCTTGTCCGATCTTCACTGCATCAATCTGCGCCTCTGCCATAGCTTTTTCAAATACGGCATCGTCTTTTGCTTGAAGGACGATTGCAATATTTTCGTTGAATAAAGCTTTTACACTGTCTTGCTCGTTCAATCCGCTTAGGTCGTAGTTTGCAGCAAGATTAACATCTGCAAAACACATCTCTAACAGAGTGGTAATTAAACCACCAGAACCGATATCATGACCCGCAGCAATTTGATCTTCTTGAATAAGGTCTTGAATGGTATTGAATGCGTTTTTGAAGAAATTGGCATCTTTTACAGTTGGTACTTCCGAACCGATCTTATTGTTGATCTGTGCAAAAGAAGAACCTCCTAATTTGAAGCCATCCTTCGAAAGGTTGATATAATAGATAGAACCTGCTTTTTTGTTCAAGGTAGGTTCAACTACTTTATTAATGTTTGTACAGTTACCTGCTGCAGAAATAATCACTGTTCCTGGCGCAATAACACTTTCTCCATTCGGATACTTCTGCTTCATCGACAAGGAGTCCTTACCCGTTGGGATATTGATGCCTAAAGCGATTGCAAAGTCAGAACAACCTTTTACCGCTTGGTACAAACGAGCGTCTTCGCCTTCGTTGTTACATGCCCACATCCAGTTAGCCGATAAGGAGATACCGCTTAATCCGTTTTTAATCGGAGCGAAGACAATGTTAGATAATGCCTCTGCAATTGCGTTTCTCGAACCTGCTACCGGATCAACTAATGCCGTTAATGGCGAATGTCCTACCGTAGTAGCAATACCCTCAGTCGACTTATAATCCAGCGCCATCACGCCCACATTGTTCAACGGTAATTGCAATGGACCAGTACATTGTTGCTTCGCAACACGTCCGCCCACACAACGGTCAACTTTATTGGTTAACCAGTCTTTTGCAGCTACGGCTTCCAATTGCAGCACTTGATTTAAATATGCAGGGATTTGATCTGCGGAGTAAGATAGGTCAGCATACTTGCGCTCCACTTTCTTATCGTTCATGATGGTCTTTGGCGATGATCCAAAGAAATCCTCTAACGCGTAGTCCATTGGTTTCACACCGGTAATCGCTGATTCGAAAGTAAAGCGATGATCGTTTGTCACATCACCTACAGCATACATAGGAGCGCGTTCGCGATCAGCAACATCTTTTAACTTCTGAATATCTTCCTGCGCAATAACCAATCCCATACGTTCCTGAGATTCATTACCAATAATTTCTTTTGCTGATAAAGTTGGGTCTCCAACTGGAAGTTTATCAAGATCGATTAAACCACCCGTATCTTCTACTAATTCAGATAAACAGTTTAAGTGTCCACCAGCACCGTGATCATGGATGGATACAATCGGGTTATGATCGGACTCCACAAATGCACGGATAGCATTCGCAGCACGCTTCTGCATCTCAGGGTTTGAACGTTGAATCGCATTCAACTCGATACCTGATCCGAAAGCGCCAGTATCTGCTGAAGACACCGCTGCACCGCCCATACCGATGCGGTAGTTTTCACCACCTAGGATAACGATCTTGTCGCCAGCCTCTGGTTGATGTTTTTTCGCTTGGTCTAATTTCCCATAGCCAATACCACCAGCTTGCATGATCACCTTATCGTATCCTAATTTACGGCCATCTTCCTCATGTTCGAAAGTCAATACGGAACCTGTAATCAATGGCTGTCCGAATTTGTTTCCGAAGTCCGAAGCTCCATTTGATGCTTTGATCAAGATGTCCATTGGCGTTTGGTAAAGCCATTTACGCTCTTCCATTCCGTTTTCCCATGGTCTATCTGCCAATAAACGAGAATAAGCCGTCATGTAGATTGCTGTACCTGCTAAAGGCAATGCACCTTGACCACCAGCTAAACGGTCGCGGATTTCACCGCCAGAACCCGTCGCTGCGCCTGAGAAAGGCTCAACAGTGGTAGGGAAGTTATGTGTTTCTGCTTTTACAGAGATAACCGAGTCAAACTCTTTCTCTTCGTAGAAGTCAGGTTTATCACCTGATTTAGGTGCAAACTGTGTAACTCGTGGCCCCTTGACAAAAGCCACGTTGTCTTTATAGGCAGAAACAATATCGTTAGGATTTGTCTCTGATGTCTTTTTGATCAATTTGAATAGGGAAGTAGGTTGCTCTTCGCCATCGATAATGAATGTGCCATTAAAGATCTTGTGGCGGCAATGCTCCGAGTTTGCTTGTGAGAAAGCAAACACTTCCGAGTCGGTTAACTTACGACCGATCTTTTCGGAAAGATTGTTTAGATAATCTACTTCTTCCGGGCTTAATGCTAAGCCTTCAGATTTGTTGTAAGCTGCTATATCATCGATATCCAAGATAGGTTCTGGTGTGATATTGATGGTAAACATATCTTGTGTCAATGCGCTATACTTTTGAGAGATCATAGGATCGAACTCATGGAATTCCGCATCAACTGCTTGAAACTCTTCGATACGAATAATACCTTCAATGCCCATGTTTTGAGTAATCTCTACAGCGTTAGTACTCCATGGAGTAACCATAGCAGCGCGAGGCCCTACATAGTAGTCATTTAAAGTTTGATCGTCTAGTTTGTTAGCATTTCCAAAAAGCCAGTTTAGTTTAGCGATATCCTCGGTAGAAAGGTCTTTCTGGGTTTGAACAGCATATACTGTGTTCGATTGGTTCACGAAGAAATGAATCATTATGAAAGTGAATTTTGAACGTCCTTCAATTAAAGCACAAAGTTACATATTATTTTATCAATATGATGCTGAGGGTAGGGAACTTTTTGCCTATCAAAGTGCTTTTTTTACGGTAATCGGACGATAGTCCAACGATGTGATTTTTAGATTCAAAATAGTACATTTGTAAAATGGCGATGAGGCGAATCAGTAAAGTGCAAAGACGTAAATTATCTATTTTTTTACGATGCATTCTTATTTCATTTCTAGCGTGGACACTATTTGCTATCTCTAGCGACTACACCTTTTCAAAGAAGGCGAGCATGTCCTACGTGAATCTGCCGGAAAACAAAGCCTTTCACCCCCTGCAATCAGACACTGTTACGGTTAAATTGAAGATGACAGGATGGAAAGTCCTGATGGAGCGTATTCGTCCCGATACGGCGAAGATCCAAGTAGATTTGAGCGGATTGAAAACCAGAAACTTTATCGTTTTTGGAAGTCAGATAGGCTTTATCAACAGGCAGTTTCGCCAGGAGGAGCAGGTTGTTGCTGTATCTCCCGATACCCTTTACTTCGATTTCTCTAAACAAACCCAGCGCAAGGTTCCTGTTAAGGCGGTGCATAGTCTAACTTTTCAGAAACAATATGGCATCATTGGCGCAACCAAAGCTAGCCCTGAATATGTTACCATCACTGGACCTTTAGAAGATGTTGCCAGCATTGAATACTTAGAGACGGATACCATCAAAGGAAAAGATGTCAATACCGATGTCCGTACGGTTGCTTATCTAAATAAGCAGCAGCGGACCAATATTACCATTTATCCAACATTCTCTGAGATTGTCATTCCTGTTGGAGAAATCACGGAGAAGGTGATCGAATTACCGATAAAGGTGGAGAATGGAAAGCAATACACTTCTGTTCGTATCCTGCCGGGTAAGGTGAAAGCGACCATTCTCGTTGCGGTAAAAGACTATAATAAATGGACATCTCGAGATTTTGAAGCCGTGGTAGATTTAGAGGCCTGGAAGGATCATAGTGTAGAGAGCCTACCGGTCATACTAACTAAGGTTCCCGAATTCTGTCAGGTGCTGAGTATAGAACCTCAAAATGTTGATTTCTTTGTTCGAAAATAAGATGGGATTAAAGATTGGAATTACCGGTGGCATAGGTGTCGGCAAAAGCATTGTAACGAAGCTTTTTAAAGTTCTTGGTATAGCAACCTATGACGCGGACAGGGAAGCAAAGGACATCATGATCAAAAGTGATGATGTTAGGAAAGCGCTGATTGAGACTTTTGGCGAAGAGGTTTATTTCGAAGATGGTTCTCTAAACCGTGCTTGGTTGTCATCCCGTGTTTTTAAGGATGAGGCAGAACTCAAAAAACTAAATGCCATCGTGCATCCTGCGGTGATTAAGGCTGCGGATGATTGGGCAGCAGCGCAAGAAGGTCCTTATAGCTTAAAAGAAGCGGCTTTATTGTTCGAGAGCGGCTCATACAAAAGTTTAGATTATTGTATCCTGGTAAGCTCGCCTGAGGATGTTCGCATACAACGCGTAATGGAGCGCGACATGGTGAGCGAGGAAGAGGTTCGTCACAGAATGAGCAAACAGATGCCAGAAAAAGAAAAGGAGGCATTGGCCGACTTTATGATATTTAACGATGATCAGCACAGCTTAATTGAACAAGTGATGTTGCTTCATCAACAATTCTTATCGAGTAAATAGCTGTATGGCTGAAATAATTGAAGATTTTCTAGTAAAAAGAGATAAAGGTTACTACTGTGCTTATGGCGACTTTTATGTAGATCCCCTGTACCCAGTGCAACGAGCGGTGGTATCCCATGCACATGGTGACCATGCAAGTCCCGGGCATCGGGAAATCTACTGCACTAAAGCCACAGCGGCTTTTATGCAGGTCCGTTATCCAAAACAACCAATACAATCCTACCGTGTTTTTGACTTCGAAGAGGGCTTCAATATCAATGGGGTAGAGATTGTATTTATTCCTGCCGGGCATATATTGGGTTCTGCACAGTTACTGATGGCTTACAAAGGCGTTAGATACCTCTATACCGGCGATTATAAACTGCAGGAGGATCCAACTTGTGAGCCCATCAAGATCATCGAAGCGGATGTATTGATAACCGAGACCACCTTCGCTGATCCGAATGTGAAGCATCCAGATCCAAAAGAGGAGATATTGAAATTGGATGTCCCAAGCAATATCATGCTGGGTTGTTACTCGCTCGGAAAGGCACAGCGCATTACCGCCTTGATGAACCTTTATCTTCCCGATCGTGAAATCCTGGTGCATCATAGCATGCTGCCGCTTCATCGCATATACGATAGCTATGCAAATTTCCCGATGAAATATGCATTATATAACAGGAAGTCGATGAAAGGGGATGAAAAAAACAAGGTATATTTAGTGCCGCCATTAACGTTCAATAGCTATAGACGGGCAAAAAACGTGGTACGTGTGTTTGCGTCGGGCTGGGCAAGATTACAGGCTAGTAATGATATTAGTTTATATCTCTCGGACCATGTTGATTGGCAAGATATATTGACCTTTGTTAGTGCTGTTAAACCTAAGGCAATCTGGACCTTACATGGCGACGGTCGTCAGCTGCATGCACATTTGTCAGAAAATTTAATAATTCGCGACATATTCGAGCAAACATATAGACCTGATTATTGTTAGTTAATAAATACTAACAATAATAGGAGAGCTATATGAACAAATTCTTTAGAGCATTAATTGCAGGATGGGGAGCCAAAAAGATGGGCTTAGGATGTTTCGGAACCATCATTGTCTTTATTATTATCTATTACCTTTTAGGATATTTGTAGGCGACAAAATTTTCAATCCTTCGACAAGTTTAAAAGATTTTGCCGGGGATTGATTAAGACAAAAAATGGCTAGTTGATTTGACTAGCCATCCCTATAAAACTAATACCCGAGCGGGTCAACATGAAACAAGCCTTGCGTCAGGCTGTTTACCAAATTTAACTATTCGATCTTGAGTACCTTGGTCTAAAGAAGAAGGGCCTTCTTACCGTATATTGAGATCTAAGTTACCTAAATCCTAAGCCTTCCGAAATACCTATTGTTGGGTATTTTTCTTCAATAATGGGAATATTTCGCTCTCGCTATGCTGCTCTTCAATAAGCTTTAACATCTTTTTAGCCAGTTTAGTGTTTTGCACGGGTTTCTTTTCCTGAGGATCCCTCTTTAAATCATATAACTCGTAATAACTATTTTCTGGGTCCTTAACTTTGAATTTAATCAATTTATAATTTTTATATCGGACAGCTTGGCGACCGCCATCTTCATGAAATTCCCAATATAGATGCTTGTGCTTTTGTTGTCTACCCTGATTTAGCAAGGAAGGAAGTAAGGAGATGCCGTCGGTTTGCTCCCTTCTGCCGTGCTTCGTTAAGTCCTGGACTGTCGGTAGGATATCCCAAAATGCCCCGATATGTTCGGTCGTTGTCCCGGCAGGTATGTGGCCCTTCCAACTAACCAGTAAGGGGGTGCGGATGCCGCCCTCGTATAGATCTCGCTTATAGCCTCGAAAACCAGCCGTGCTGTTGAAAAAGTCGGGATCTGCGCCACCTTCACGATGTGCGCCATTGTCGCTGCTGAATATAATAATTGTATTCTCTAAAAGACCTAATCGGTCTAGCTTGTCAATAATCTCCCCGACATAATGATCCATGCGACTAACCATCGCTGCATAGGTTGCTCTAGGTTTTTCAACGGGGGCATAGCCCGCGATGGTTGCTTTAGGGCCATAATCATTGCCATGATGTGCTTTTTCTTCAAAGGCATGCTCATATTTTTTATAAAACTCATCTTCCGGACCCGCTAGCTCGGCATGGGGGAGGACCGTAGGAACGAATAGGAAAAAGGGCTGCTCCTTATTACGGTCGATAAAAGCTAGGGTTTGTTCCTGAATCAATGCAGGCGCATAGATGGCCTTTTTTGATAAGTCATTGCCCTTCAACTCTACGCGCTGATTGTTATGCCATAGATGTGTGGGATAGTAACGATGCGATTGTCGCTGGCAATTATAGCCGAAAAATTCGTCAAAACCCTTGCGATTGGGGTCGCCACTGCTGCCCACCATGCCCAATCCCCATTTTCCAAAAGCGCCTGTTTGGTAGCCTTGTTCGTGTAATATCATCGCGAAGGTGCGTATGCTGTCTGCTAGTGGTTCCTGGCCTTCAGGTTCTATTTCCTTATTCCCCCGAATATGGGTGTGTCCAGTGTGCTGACCGGTCAACAGAGCCGATCTTGACGGGGCACATACCGATGTGCCAGCATAGAATTGGGTAAAGCGCATGCCCGAAGCTGCGAGTTTATCCAGATTCGGTGTGCTGATTTTTTGCTGTTTATAACTGCCTAAGTCGCCAATCCCTAAGTCATCGGCAAGGATGAAAACGATATTGGGCTTCTGATTTTGAGCATGAAGTTGAAAGGTAACAAGAAAAAGTAGGGTTAGGAGACGTTTCATAAAGGCAAGATAGGCAAAAAGGCATAAAAAAAACCCAATCGGATGAGATTGGGGTTTTCTGTGGTGCCAGCTGGATTCGAACCAGCGACACAAGGATTTTCAGTCCTTTGCTCTACCAACTGAGCTATGGCACCTTTTCAAGTTTTTGTTTGGAATCTGTTACTTGTCAGATTTTTCGTGGTGCCAGCTGGATTCGAACCAGCGACACAAGGATTTTCAGTCCTTTGCTCTACCAACTGAGCTATGGCACCTTTTATTGCACTTCCGTTACCGAACTTGCGTTGCAAATGTACCGTCTTTTTTCGAATTCTAAAACTTTTGCACTAATATTTTTAAACCTTTTTAGCAAATGGTTGATTTTGATTGAGATAAAATTACATCAAATAAACATTGGTATTCCCCATTTTACGGTATCTTTGCACTTCAATAAAATAGTATGAGTAAAAAAGGAAGAGTTTTGGTAGCCATGAGTGGCGGGGTGGATAGCTCGGTAGCGGCGGTTATGCTTCATGAACAAGGCTATGAGGTCATCGGTATAACGATGAAAACATGGGATTATGCTAGTTCAGGAGGCTCTTCAAAGGAAACTGGATGCTGTAGCTTAGATAGTATTAACGACGCCAGAACCTTAGCCGTAAACTACGGTTTTCCTCATTATATTCTAGATATCCGCGACGAATTCGGTGATTATGTTATTGATAACTTCGTAGATGAGTATATCGCAGGAAGAACGCCAAACCCTTGTGTGTTATGTAATACCCATATCAAATGGGAAGCATTAATAAAGCGTGCTAACAAGTTGGAATGCGAATTTATTGCAACCGGACACTATGCAAACATCCGTCTGCACGATAATGGTCGTTATGTTATCTCTAAAGGTAGGGATGAAAATAAAGATCAGTCCTATGTATTGTGGGGTGTATCGCAGGAGAACCTTGCACGTACGCAGTTTCCGTTAGGAAGTTTTACGAAGGCCGAGATTCGTCAGATGGCTTTAGAAATGGGACAACATGAAATTGCAAACAAATCAGAAAGCTATGAAATCTGCTTTGTACCGGATAACGATTACCGTTCATTCTTAAGACATAAAAAGCCAAACTTGGATCAAGAGATTGGCCCTGGAAACTTTATTCTATCCGACGGTACGGTCGTAGGTCAACACATCGGATATCCATATTTCACTATCGGGCAACGTAGAGGCTTAGGTATTGCATTGGGGAAACCCATGTTCGTTATCCAAATCTTACCAGAAAGCAACTCCGTTATGCTAGGGGAGGAACATGAATTGGAGCGTTCGCAAGCATTCGTACGCGATATCAACTTAGTGAAATATGCTTCTATCGACGAACCAATGGAAGCTGTAACCAAGATCCGATATAAAGATGCTGGTGCTATTTCTACTCTGACGCAGCATGGAAATATCATGCAGGTAGATTTTACCCATAACGTAAAAGGTATTGCACCGGGTCAGTCTGCTGTTTTCTATGAAGGCGATGATTTGTTAGGTGGCGGTTTCCTGATGAAGGAAAACTAAGACAGTAAACAATAGTAGTAAAAGAGAGCGGTGCTATCCAAAAAGGTAGCAGCGCTTTTTTTGTTTTTCAATAGGAGAGCCAGAGGGATTCAACGGACATGCTATAGGTTATTGTCATTCTATACCCAATATACACCCCAATCATAACCCTATCGAAGCGGTTATGATTGGGGTTTGTATTGGGTTTACATTGGGTTTGAAAGGGCTTTATGCAGAACCAGTGTCGTTAAAGACCTTTCGTATTTTAATTGCAATACCAATGGGTTTGAATATTCTTGATGGCCTTTGAAAGCATATACTTTTAGAAAAAAAAAGACTCCGCCCAGTGCAGAGTCCATATATACAAGAGAGGCTGTCCATTTTGGACAGCCTCTCTATTTTAATAAGGTTTTATTAAGCTTAGCTTAATTTAGCAACTTCTTGTGCTAAGTCGATGATTTTGTTTGAGTAACCCCATTCGTTGTCATACCAAGATATTACTTTCACGAAGTTGTCATTCAAAGAGATACCAGCTTTTGCGTCGAAGATAGAAGTGCGCTCATCGCCTAAGAAGTCTGTAGAAACTACATCGTCTTCTGTATATCCTAAGATGCCTTTCAATTCACCTTCCGAAGCTTCTTTCATTGCTTTCTTGATCTCTTCGTAAGAAGCAGCTTTTTCTAAACGAACTGTTAAGTCAACAACAGAAACGTCAGCTGTAGGTACGCGTAATGACATACCTGTCAATTTACCTTTCAATTCAGGTAATACTAAGCCTACTGCTTTCGCTGCACCTGTAGAAGAAGGGATGATGTTTTGGTAAGCACCGCGTCCACCTCTCCAGTCTTTCGCTGAAGGGCCATCAACAGTTTTTTGTGTCGCTGTAACCGCATGCACAGTGGTCATTAATCCTTCTATAATACCGAACTTATCGTTCAATACTTTTGCTAAAGGAGCAAGACAGTTTGTTGTACAAGAAGCGTTAGAAACGATGTTGTATTCTGCTTTTAAATCTTTATGGTTTACACCCATTACGAATGTAGGCGTATCATCTTTTGCAGGAGCTGACATGATTACTTTTTTAGCACCAGCATCAATATGTTTCTGTGCTAATTCTTTCGTTAAGAAGAAACCTGTTGATTCGATAACAACTTCAGCACCAACTTCATCCCATTTCAAGTTCGCAGGGTCTTTTTCAGCGGTAACACGGATAGTTTTTCCGTTTACTACTAAGTGACCGTCTTTTACTTCAACTGTACCGTCGAACTTTCCATGAGTAGAATCGTATTTTAACATGTATGCTAAGTAGTCAGGCTCTACTAAATCATTGATGCCCACTACCTCAATATCGCTGCGTTTTACTGCAGCTCTGAAAGCTAAACGACCGATACGGCCAAATCCGTTAATTCCAATTTTCATTTTAACTAATTTTTATTTAAATAATATTTAATAAGGTTTTGTACAGGCTCACGAATAATTGTTCCCACGTTCAAATGATAGTCATCTGCGATCTCTCTCAGCCATTCTGAGTAATTATTCGCTACAGATCCTGTAAAATTCAAGGTTGCATCTGGATAAGATTCTGATAAAGGGACCAAGTAGGTCTTTACATAAATGTCCAATCCTTTCTTAATAATTCCTTCCATGTAAGGATCTTCTTTATTATCTAAGAAGAAATCCGCCAAAGAAGTCAGGAAGATATTCGGATTGGGCGTGTTGTACACTTTATCTAATATTGTTTTTCTGTCTATATTATGCTTTCTAAGCAATTTCTCTCGGAATCCCTGTGGCATAGCTTCCGTTAGGAAGTCTTTCAGTACATAACGTGCTTGCCAGTTTGTCGATCCCTCATCTGCTAGAATGTATCCAAGGCCATAATTGTTCTCGACAATTTTTCTTCCGCTATAATATGCTGCATTAGACCCACTACCAATAATCCCTATAATGCCTTTTTCGTTCCCGAAAGTAGAAATAGCAGAAGCCAATACGTCATGACTAGCTTTAACTTTCGCGTTCTTGAAGAATTGCATAAATGCTTTTTCAATCTTCAATTGTCGCTCGCGCGAGGAGGCACCGGCGCCAAAGAAATAAATCTTGCGGATTCGCTCGGCATTGTTGATCAGTTGGGTGTTTTTATTGAGCAGTTGATGGATAAAGCGTTCGTCTTGTATATAGGGGTTTATGCCGGTTGTTCGGAAACCGTGCAATATTCTTCCTTTTTCTGCTAATCGCCAATCGGCATACCTAGAGCCACTATATACTACTGCTATCATAGATTAAATGTTCATTACTTCGGAAATCGTTATCAGTTCTTCATCTAGCTTAAACTCCTTATTTCTAAGCGCTTCTTCTAGACTGGTTGAGGTGATTTTACTGCCCCGGATTCCTACAGTTCCTCGAGTATTGCCTCGCAGCAGTTCGTTAACTGCAAAATAGCCCATACGGGTTGCTAATATTCTATCGAAACTGCTTGGTGATCCCCCACGTTGCAGATGTCCTAATATACTAACTTTTGTGTCATAAAAATCAAATTTTTCTTTCACCCGTTTTGCTACATTGTAGGCTCCGCCGTTTTTGTCGCCCTCTGCCACAATAACGATCATGGAGGTCTTATTACGATCTTTCGCAACTTCCAGCATATCGATCAGTTCATCGATCGCTGTATCCTTCTCTGGAAGCATAATCGCTTCAGCACCGCCCGCTACGCCTGCGTAAAGAGCGATACTTCCTGAATCCCTACCCATCACTTCAACGAAAAATAATCGATTATGTGATGCGGCAGTATCTTTTATTTTATCGATTGATTCGATAACAGTATTGTTTGCTGTGTCAAAGCCTAAGGTATAATCGGTACCATAAAGGTCGTTGTCGATTGTGCCAGGAATGCACATTACCGGAATGTCATATTCTTTAGAAAAAATCTCAGCGCCGGTGAAAGTACCGTCCCCGCCTATAGCGACTAAAGCATCTATGTTGGCCGCTTTGATATTATCGTAGGCCTTCTTACGACCTTCCGGCGTTCTGAATTCGGGACAGCGCGCCGACTTGAGCATGGTTCCACCTTTTTGCAGGATAGAACTTACCGAACGGCTTACTAAGTTTTTAAAGTCACCCTCAATCATCCCCTCGTATCCTCTGTATATTCCTGTAACTTCTAAATTATGATATAATGCAGTTCTGACGACGGCTCGAATGGCAGCGTTCATACCCGGAGCGTCACCTCCAGAAGTATAAACTCCAATTCTTCTGATGTTATTCATTAGGTTCCTCTATTTTTATGATTTACGAATATAATGTGTATTTCTTACACTATTAAATTTTTTTGGTAATTTGTTTGTTGATTTATATAATTGTTAGGATTATCGAATAATCCATATTAATCAAACAAATAAATTTAGATTTTGCAGACGCATTTTACCATTGATTGTGTGATCTTTAGTTTCGATGAAGGTCAATTAAAAATACTTTTAGCAGAAAGAAACGAATATCCGTATAAAGAATGGTGGGCTTTGCCCGGCTATTTTGTCAACAAATATGAAGAAATGGAAGACGCCGTTTCTCGTATCCTTTTGGAGATGACAGGCCTAAAAGACATCTATATGGATCAATTGGCGGCTTTTGCTGGAGTTAAGCGACACCCGGAGGGTAGAATTCTTACGGTCGCTTATATGGCTTTGGTACAAATGGAGGAGGTGAAAAATAAAATTGCGCCAACCTCAGATTATATGCGTCAGTTAAAATGGTTTCCAGTTTCTGAATTACCGGAGCTCGCATTTGACCATCGCGATATTATTACGTTAAGTTTAGAAAGATTGAAGAAGTCTGTTACATACTCGACGGCTCCCTATGAATTATTGCCAACCAAATTTACCCTCACACAACTGCAACAAGTCTATGAGTCTATTCTGAATAAAAAACTCGATAAACGTAACTTCCGGAAAAAAATCAACAACCTAGGGTATCTAAAAGAGTTGAACGAATATCAGAAAGGAGTGTCCTATAGAGCAGCCAAACTGTACTCTTTTGACAAAAGAAAGTTCCATAAACAATTTTCACAAGACTAATAATCATTTATTTTTTCTGTTAAATTTTTTCGTTTTATGCCTTGCTGGCGTTAAGAAAGTGTTAATAATCACTTTTTTGACAATGGCGTGATATTATTTGCTATCATTTCTTTACTTTTGAACAATTTTTGAAAAAAGTCAAAAGATAAAAAAGGAGAGAAATGGAAAATCGTAAGGATCAAATCATCGAAGCAGCGCTAAAACGCTTCTCGCATTTTGGTTTTCAAAAAACCACAATGAACGAGATTGCTGATGATTTGCGAATTACCAAAGCAAATCTGTATTACTATTATCCCGACAAAACAAGCCTTATTCTAGCCGTTTTGCACCATGTGATTGATGAGATACATGCAGATGAGCTTAAACTTATCAACAAGTACAAAGGTAATCTAATTGACACTTTAATAGGCATATTGGAAATGCGAGCTTCCTTTCTACGGAAGTACTATGTGCTTCATATCGCCGAGAATTTAGATTGGTTGAAGGGCATGGATATTCAATGTACCATGGAAGCTTTTTATAACCGCGATATTGAGTGTATCGCTGTATTGTTTGAAAAGGCGATTGCAGCGGGAGAGGTGGAACTCGAAAATGCGCAAGATGCTGCGGCTGCCTATGTAGAGCTGACAAAAGGGGTAAGTATTTTGCATACGGTGTCGGATATTATTACCGGCATACCGAACGAACAGAATGTAGAACTCATATTAGCCAGCCAGATACGAGCAACCAAGTTAATATTTGCAGGAAAAATTAAATAGAATTACACATAAATGAAAAGGATAAATATAATCACACTGTTATTAGCAGGAATTTTTTCGGGTTCTATGCTACATGCGCAGGAGACCTTGACACTTCAAGAAGCTATAAAGTTTGCATTGGAGAACAAGGCCGAAGCAAAGAAATCCAAGCTGGATCTTGAGAATGCGCAATACAAAATTGATGAGGTGCGCGCTGGAGCACTTCCACAGGTAAACGGATCGGCATCACTGACCTACAATCCGATGATTCAGAAAAACGTCATCACGATGACAGATCAGGCTACTGGGACGGTGAATACCATCGTTGCTGAGTTCGGTCAGCCATGGAATTCACAAGCGGTATTGCAGGTAAATCAGCAATTATTTAATCAATCACTTTTCACAGGCTTGAAAGCGGCGAAAACTACACGTGAGTTTTACCAAATCAACGACCAACTAACGGATGAGCAGTTGATTGAGAAAGTTGCGAATGCTTATTACGAGGTATTCCAATCGGATCTGCAACTGAATACCTTAGAAACCAACTTAAATAATACCACAAAAACCCGCGACATCCTCAAAGGACTGGTAGATGCGGGCTTGATGAAGAAAATAGACCTTGACCGTACAGAGGTTGCTATCAATAATATGTTAGCACAAAAGCAACAGTTGATCAATGCACAACAACTTCGCGAGAATGCATTGAAATTTGCGATCGGAATGGATATCCGAGAAGATATCGAATTGCCGAAAGAAACTTTCGATGTCGACGTGAATGTTGCAGCAGAACAATACAATGTGGATGCTCGTACGGAGGTCAAAATATTGGAAAAACAAATCGAACTATTGGAGCTGAACAAAAAAGCTAAGGTTTCTGAATTCTACCCATCATTGGCATTTACGGGTAATCTAGGTTATGTAGGCTTTGGTCCGCAATTCCCACTCTTCAACGATAAGACCAATACGTCAAAGTTCTCTGCATTAGGCTTGAACTTAACGATTCCAATCTTTAACGGTGGAGCAACGCGTGCCAAGGTAAATCAAGCAAACGTCGATATTCTGAAAGCTAGAGTTGATTTGGAAGATACGAAATTAGGCTTGAACTTAGCCAGCGAAAACGCAAAATCACAGATCAGAAACAGCTTATTAACTGTCGATAACAATCGTCGTAACGTTGATTTAGCAAGACAAGTGTTAGATGACACCAACAATAACTATAGAAACGGCTTAGCGACATTGACGGAGTTATTAGACGCAGAGAATGCATTATCTGACGCGCAAAATAACCTGAACACTTCGCTGTTAAACTACAAAGTTGCTGAGATCCAGTTGATCAAGGCGAATGGAAACTTAAAAACATTAGTAAACGAATAATCACAACTCTTAATACTCATTATGAAACGCGCTTTAATAACAATTATAGTCATTGCATTAGCCCTAGGCGGTATATTCTATATCCTAAACAAGAACAAGGCTAAGGTAGAGCAAGAAACTGCTGTCGTAGCACAGAAAAATGCAGCTGTTGCCGTACGTATCGACACGGCTGTAAATCAACAACTGAGCTTAGCGTATCAGGCCAACGGTACGTTTATGCCTAAACAAGAAGTGACTGTTGCTGCTGAAACTGGCGGCCGGGTAGTACGAGTGTTGGTAGACGAGGGTTCTCGTGTATCTGCAGGCCAAACATTGGCGGTAGTAGAAGGCGATAAGCTGAATGTAAATGTAGCTAACGCACAAGCTGCTTATGATAATGCAAGAGCGACTTTGCAACGCTACGAAAGTGCATTAGCGACAGGTGGTGTTACCCAACAACAAGTTGATCAAATGCGTTTGCAATTTGAAAACTCGAAAAACAACTTAAAGAGTGCCAAATTAAACGCAGGCGATGTAACGATCAAGACTTCGGTTAGTGGTATTGTAAATTCTCGTAAGATTGAACCCGGAGCTTATGTAAGCCCAGGTACACCAGCATTTGATATCGTTAATGTGAGCACGTTGAAATTACGTGTGAATGTAGACGAGAAAAACGTTGCTACCTTACGTGTTGGGCAAACTGTTAAAGTATTGGCAAGCGTATATGTAGATAAAACATTCAGCGGAAGAATTACTTTTATTGCTCCTAAATCAGATGGAAGCTTAAACTTCCCGGTTGAAATCGAGATTGCTAATAATCCTAACAACGATCTACGTGCAGGTATGTACGGTACTGCCGTATTTGGAGGCGAAGGTACAGCATCAGCATTGGTAGTTCCAAGAACAGCATTTGTGGGAAGTATCTCCGACAACAAAATCTTCGTATTGAAAAATGGCAAAGCCATTGAAACAAAAGTAACATCAGGAAGAAGCTTTGGTGATCAGATTGAAGTGACTAGCGGTTTAGCTGCTGGCGACCAAGTGATCATCTCTGGTCAGATCAACTTGATCGACCAAGCTCCTGTGGAAGTGATAAAATAATTTGTGCTATTACGAAAAATAAAACATGAAGATTACTGAAATATCAATAAAACGCCCCAGTCTGATCATCGTATTATTTATAATACTGACCTTGGGCGGGATATTCTCATACTCCCAATTGGGGTATGAGCTAGTACCAAAATTTGAGGTAAACGTAATTACCATCCAAACGGTTTATCCGGGAGCATCGCCTACTGAGGTGGAGAATACGGTTACCAAAAAAATCGAGGATGCCGTTTCCTCTCTAGAGAACATCAAGAAGTTGGAATCCACTTCGATGGAGAACGTTTCTGTCGTGATGATTACCTTGAACGATGGAGCCGATGTCAACTTCCTCTTGACGGATGCACAACGTAAGATTAATACGATCCTGAAAGACCTTCCGGAAGACGTTGATCCGCCGTCGTTGAATAAATTCTCATTAGATGACGTTGCGATCATGAGCTTGGCCGTAACATCGAAACTATCCGAGAAAGAATTATACGACTTATTGGATAACAAGATTCAGCCTATTTTCGCACGTATAAATGGTGTGGCAAAGGTAGACTTAATCGGTGGTGAGGAACGTGAGATCCAAATCAGTGTGGATGCACAGAAGTTGGAAGGATACGGTCTATCGATTGGCCAGGTTCAACAAGTTGTCGCACAATCAAACTTAGACTTCCCTACAGGTAATGTGAGTACGCGCGATAGCAGAACGACTATTCGTTTGGCTGGTAAAGTGACAGATGTGGAAGAGTTGAGAAACCTTCCGATCACAACACCTGCAGGCGTTACGATTTTCCTACGCGATGTAGCTGACGTGCAAGATGGTATCAAAGAGATTGAAAAAATTGCTCGTTTAGATCAGAAAAACACAATCTTATTGCAGGTATTCAAACAATCGGATGCTAACGCGGTAGAAGTATCTAAACTAGTAAAAGAAACGATTGCAACAGTTGAGAAAGATTATGCAACCGATAACATCAAAGTATTAGTAGCGAATGACTCGACCGATTATACCCTAAACGCGGCAAACAACGTAATGCATGACTTAATGATTGCGATTGCCCTGGTAGGTTTCATCATGTTGTTCTTCTTACATAGCTTGCGTAATGCGGCGATTACCATGGTGGCCATCCCATTATCATTGATCGCAACCTTTATCGGTCTATTATTGATGGGCTATACCTTGAACTTGATGTCCTTGTTGGGATTATCACTCGTGGTAGGTATTCTTGTCGATGACGCGATCGTTGTTATCGAGAATATTCACCGCCACATGGAGATGGGTAAAAATAAAGTGCGCGCGGCTTATGACGGAGCAAAAGAAATCGGATTTACGGTATCTGCGATTACCCTAGTAATTGTGGTGGTATTCCTACCGATTGCGATGTCAACAGGTTTAGTAGCGAATATCCTAGCACAGTTCTGTGTAACGGTTATTATCTCTACCTTACTATCCTTATTGGTTTCCTTCACCGTTGTTCCATGGTTATACTCTCGATTCGGTAAGTTAGAACATATCAATGCGAAGTCTTTCTTCGGACGTATTATCGTTGGCTTTGAGGCTGGACTAACGAAATTCACACACTGGATTACAGGTATCTTAGAGTGGTGTTTGAAGAGCAGAGGTACGAAATTAGCTACCCTTGGTCTTTCCATCTTACTGTTCGTAGGCTCATGTAGTTTAGTGGGTATGGGTTATATCGGTTCTGACTTCTTCCCGGCATCTGATAAAGGTGAGTACTTAATCCAATTGGAATTAGAGAAGGACGCATCTTTAGAGAAAACTAACTTCTTAACCCAAAAGGCAGAGGCTATAATCTTAGCTAAGCCAGAAGTTGAACGTATCATTACTTCCGTAGGTCAGTCGTCCGATGGGGTTATGTCTACATCAGGTTCTCGTTATAAATCAGAGATCCACGTGATCATGAAAGATACCTATACAGAAAACTCGAAGGTTTATGCTGCGGTATTACAACGAGAATTGGAAAATAAATTGGTTGGTGCAAAGGTAAAATCCGTAAACATGGGTTTAATGGGAGCGGAGCAAGCACCATTGAAGCTAACGATTATCGGTTCTGATGTGAAAGACGCGGGTGAGTTTGCTGAAAAAGCAGCTGGGCTATTGCGTAATGTGCCTGGTGCAACCAACGTGAAGTTATCTTCTGAAAGTGGTAACCCGGAAATCAACGTCAAAGTAGACCGTGAGAAAATGACTTCATTAGGTCTTAACGTGGCAACTGTGGGTATGACCATGCAGACTGCGTTCTCTGGTAATACAGACAATAAATTCCGTGCTGGAGACAACGAATACGATATCAATATCCGTTTTGATGAGGCTAGCCGTTCCAATATATCCGACGTTAGAAACTTGAAATTCATCAATCAGCAAGGAACGCCAATTTCTTTAGAGCAATTTGCTGAAGTGAGCTATAGCTCAGGACCAACCTTATTGGAACGTCGTGATAAATCGCCGGCAGTATCTGTTCAGGCTTCTATCGTAGGACGTACATTAGGTGAGGTTGCAGGTGAGTGGCAGGCAGAGTTTGAAAAACTAGAGCGCAAACCAGGGGTTGTCTACATCTGGGGTGGTAACATGGAGAGCCAACAAGAAGGTTTCGGTACCTTAGGAGTAGCCTTATTAGCATCGATCTTGTTAGTTTACTTAGTAATGGTTTCACTTTACGACAGTTTCTCTACGCCATTCGTCGTGATGTTCTCTATTCCGTTATCCTTCATCGGAGCGCTATTGCTACTTGCACTGACAGGGCAATCATTGAACATCTTTACCATCTTAGGTATCATCATGTTGATTGGTTTGGTGGCGAAGAATGCGATCTTATTGGTCGACTTCGCGAACCACCGTAAAGAACATGGCGATAGTACACACGATGCCCTAGTTGCTGCCAACCATGCGCGTCTTCGTCCGATCTTAATGACGACGATTGCGATGGTATTCGGTATGATTCCAATTGCCATGGCGACAGGTGATGGTGCGGATATGAATAGAGGTCTTGCGATCGTAATTATCGGGGGTCTATTATCATCCCTTCTTTTAACCTTGGTCGTTGTTCCTGTAGTCTATTCTATCTTCGACAGTATCGGAAAACGCTTCGGTAAGAAAGAAAAAACGAATTACGAAGAGTTGATGACTGAAGATTTCGTGATGAACGAAGACTATGTTGACGAAATGGACGTTAAACATACATAGTAAGAACAATTAGAAATACCATATATGCGAGGGCTGTCTTTTTAGGCAGCCCTTTCTTTGTGATAGTTAGATCTAACGCGACGTTGTTGGAAATAAAATATGATCTAATCTTTATGTTTGAGTAATTTTATCGCTATTCTTAAGATTAAACACACAGATAATGAAATTTTTCTTATTTACGCCCATACTATTGTTCATTCTTTTATCCTGCCAGTCTGGCAAAAAGCCACAGGAAGTTAAAGATACAGCGCGAACATTGCCAAAGCTAGATACCCATGTTAGGGATATCCCGCAGGATGGAGGTTCAGCAATCGACCTAACAGCAATTCCGGAGAAGTCGCTACCCTATACCGACTCGACCAATTTTGATAATTTCAACAATCATGGAATCTCCAATCCAGCATTGATTAGCGCAATAAAGTTCGAGGGAGAATTCGAAAATGTGCAGGATGTCAGGATTCGTTATAAATTAAATTTTTCAGATGATATCACCGGCCTGGTTGTGACTTATCCAATAGGCGAGCACGAGCTCAATACCACCCTTTTATTGCTTAACAAGGAACTGAAGTTGGTCGATCAGATGGACATCGCTTATGACGAAATTGCCGAGTCAGCGATACGTGAAATTAGCCTGATTGAAAAAGAGAAGCTAAGCATAGAACATTGGAATTACTTCTCCGACGAACCTACGGTAGAGAAGAAGGTTTATCAAATCCGCCAAGATGGAAAGTTGCAGTCTATCAAAAATTAATGGTTACGGCTGAACAGAGTCGTGCCTATGCTTGCCAGGACGACGCAGGCAATAGATAACCACTGCAATCCTGTCAAGGTCTCGTTCAGAAATAATAATCCAGATAGTGCCGCAAATGCGGGCTGAAGACTAGTCAAGATAGAAAAAGTCTTGGCGGGCAATTGTTTTAAAGCGACCATATCCAAAGAAAAAGGAAGAGCGCTTGATAGAATAGCAACGCCTAAACCCTGAGCAAATAACAAAGGGGTAATCTTCGCAAGTTGACCATCCCAAATCGCAAAAGGAATAATAAAGGCAGCAGCAATCAGCATTCCTGTAGATACCGCATCTTTGCTATTCATCACTTTAGAAACTTTGCCTC
Organism: Sphingobacterium sp. UBA2700; assembly: GCA_002354335.1. GTDB lineage: Bacteria > Bacteroidota > Bacteroidia > Sphingobacteriales > Sphingobacteriaceae > Sphingobacterium. Next base: position 63,736 of record DELI01000025.1, read on the forward strand.
CCATGATGATGTAGAGTGCCCAAAAAGCGCCAGCCAAAAAGGCGAGGAATAAACCCAGTAGATCCAGATCTCCGGTTCCCCATGGAACAATAAGCAAAATACCTGCGCAAGCCAACATCGCCCATACGATATCCAGAAGCTTTCTAGATAGGACCAATGCTAAAAACAAAGGACCAACAAATTCTATCGTGACACCCAAACCTAAAGGAATCCGCTGAATTGCCATGTAGAAAATAAGATTCATGGCCGCAATCCCCAAACCATATATCGCACAATAGAGCCATTGTTTTTTGCTAAAGCTGCTGAACTTCGGCCGATTGATGAAGTATAATATCACCGCCGACAGCCCAATTCGTAACGTACTTGTGCCGATAGCACCTAATGCTGGAAAAAGTCTTTTCGCAAGGGAAGCACCGCCTTGAACGCAAATCATCGATGCTAATGCAGCAGGAACGGCTAGGTTTTTATTCTTCATAATTTTCAGGGTAAAGGTAAGGTTTAGAATAGTATTTAGTAGTTAGTATTTAGTATTTAGACCTAGGGCGGGTCTAGAGATTAGCCAATAGATTTTAGATATATAAGTATTGTTTCTTCCATTTGTCTCTGAACCAGGAAAGGAAGGATGCGAGGATTAGCAGGATCCTGTTTATCCTAAAATCCTTCCTTTCCTGGTTCAAGACAAAATTTCCTAACTTTACTGATTCAGAAACCTGTATTAGCCGCCATAGTTCTAACTACTAACTACTAAATACTAGCTACTAAATACCAAGTACTACTCATTCCCCTTTCAAACCCAATGCTTACCCAATGTAAACCCCTATCAGAACCCTTTCGGAAGGGCTATGATAGGGGTTAGATTAACTTAATAATAGGGTATAACTCGTACTAGTGTGCTTTACTTTCCCTAATCATGGTCGTCGACCTTGTTCGGGTTTGGCGGCAAAGGGTTTGTGTCCTTTTCCGGGCGTTTTCCGGTATCATGTTCGACATCTGTTTTTGTTTCTTCTTCTTTTGGATATTTTTTTTCCTCTTCTTCCTGTAGGGTTTCTTTCTTGCTCATCTTGATTTATTTTGTTCTGCTTATAAAACAAACGACTAGGGAAAAGGTTCAGGCCGCAGTTTAAAACCTTCTGAGAAATTAAATGTTCCTGATATAGAAAAAACAAATGCTATGATCGATGTACAAAGTATCTTTTTGAAGGATGTGGAGCTCTCCTTCGTCTTGGAGATTATCAGTCGGACGTTGATGATGTTTCTAATCATCTTGATTGTATTGCGTTTATCGGGCAGGAGAGGAGTTCGGCAACTTACGCTATTCGAGGTGGCCATTATTCTCGCCATGGGATCTGCTGCCGGCGATCCGATGTTTCAGGAGGACATCCCGATACTATATGGTTTTATTGTTTTATTCTCGATTATTCTTTTTTATAAGTTCATCACTTGGCTAACCCAAAAGAATCGCTTTTTTAATGAGCTGATGGAAGGCAAGCCCATGTGCGTTGTGAAGAATGGGATGTTTGAAGTCAAAAAAGAGAGCGACAGTGATTTCTCACAAATGGAGTTCTTTGCCGAGCTGCGCAATCAATCCATAGAACATCTGGGGCAGGTTCGAGTGGCATTGTTGGAGGTCGATGGAACGATGAGCGTTTTATATTATTCGGACGAGGAGGTCAAATATGGACTACCCTTATTTCCGGATGATCAGTATAAAATTACCAGCTTGGAGGAAAAAGGACCGTTCGCTTGCCTGTATTGTGGCAATGTCAAATCAATTTTGCAGACTTGCAACGACCGATGCGATCGCTGTGGCAAAAAGAACTGGGCAAATGCGATAAATTCACGTAGGATAGGCTAGAGGGGGATTTTCAAAACAATTTGTAAAGCCACCTGTTAAGTCTTAAAGAAAAAAACAACTATTTACATGGAAGAAAAAAAGAAAGCCAATTTCTTTAAAGACAGTTTTAGCATACTGAAAAACTCCGTTATGGGGTTTATGAACGAGGATAGTTTAAAATACAGCGCCTCTCTAGCCTATTATACCATCTTCTCGTTGGGGCCAATCTTGGTGCTGATGATTTCTCTAGCAGGCATATTTTTTGGTGAAGAAGCAATACGAGGAAAAGTATTTACGGAATTGAATGGTTTGGTTGGGGCGAGTGCGGCACGACAGATTCAGGAGGTGATCAAAAACTTAGAACTCTCCGGTAAATCGAGCATGGCCTTGATTATCAGTATCGTGACCTTAATTATTGGTGCTACGACTGTATTCGGCGATATTCAAAACTCCATCAACAAGATATGGCATGTTCGTGCTAAACCTAAAAAAGGCTGGTTAAAGCTGATTACTGATAGACTTTTATCCTCTTCCTTAGTGATTGGGTTGGGATTCCTTTTGGTTGTGACCTTAGTTGTCAACGGGGTGATCTTAACACTGACGGACCGTTTGCTGCGTTATTTTCCGGATATGACGGTATTCGTTATGGATGCCATCAACTTCTTACTATCCTTTGCAATCACCTTCGTCTTGTTCGCTGTGATCTTCAAGGTTTTACCTGATGTAAATATTAAGTGGAAAACAGTTCGTGCTGGAGCTTTATTCACGGCCGTTCTTTTTATTTTCGGTCGATTTGGGATCGGATTATATCTTCAGAATTCAGATACCGAGACTACCTATGGAGCAGCAGGATCAATCGTGTTGATCTTGTTATGGGTTTATTATACAGCGGCTATCCTTTATTTTGGGGCTGTCTTTACCCGTGAGTATGCCACCTACAAAGGCGTTAGCATAGAACCTTCGGAATTCGCAGTACATGTAGAAACGAAAGAAATAGAAAGAAATGTGGATGAAATCCCCCCCGCGCCATTGACGACGGAGGAGACTGTCATTGAAAAATAAGTTAATCAGCGTCGATGGCTGCATAGAAGTTTTCGACGCGTTTTTCTAGGTCGGCAATGATTGCACCGGCGAAATCTTTCTTACCCAGCTTTATGGCATGGTAAAGTGCGCCGGGACTGAATACATTGACTTCCATAATTTTATCCCCTACGATATCTAAACCGACTAAATACATGTTGTCATTCTTTAAGGTCAGTGATACTTGTTTTGTCAGGTTCAGGATATCTTCGGTTATTTCGGCAGCTTGCGCCGTTGCGCCCTGATGGATATTGCTACGGATCTCATTTTCCGGTTGAACGCGTTGTACCGCAGCATAAACGCCATCAACAACAAGGGGCTCTCCGTCCAACATAAAGAAACGAATATCGCCTTTATGAGCTTCAGGAAGGTACTCCTGCGCAATAACATAACCATCACGGGCAATGGCTTCAACAGTTTGCTTCAAGTTTTGTCGCTCATCATATTTTATCATAAAGACATTCTTTCCGCCAGAGCCTTTCAATGGTTTAAGGATGATTTTATCGTTCTGCTCCTCTAGAAAGCGTAAGATATCCTCGTGATTTCTTGTAACCATGGTCTTTGGACGAACGCCTTTGGGGAAGTTTTCTAAATATAGCTTGTTATTGGCCTGCACCAGATTATCAGGGTCGTTGATGACGAAACCACCGTTTTTCTTTACCAACTGGGCAAACTGTATTCCGCTCGCCGCAGCCCAAGGTCGATTAATCATATCCAAGGTTGGATCGAAGCGAAGCCATAACACCTCCACCGTAGAAAGATCGATTAAAGTTTTCTTGCTGTCTTTTAGATGCTTCATCAATTTATCGCCGGTATCAATTTGCTGATTGGGCTCCACGACTCTACAGTGAGCTAGCACGCGTTGCTCGTCTTCATAGACAAAATCAGCAAGCCCAATATACAACACGGTATGACCTCTTTCTAGCGCCTTCAGCGCAAGGATAGTGGTGGTAAATTTTTCCTCTTCCTTATGGGTTTGATTTATTAAAAATGCAATTTTCATATATACAATCGGATTAGATTATTCAACTAGTTTAAATATGGATCCTTTTTGAGTTACTTCCTGCCATTTGGGTTTATAGTCGGCAGACATATAGCGTGGTATAACTGCGGGCGGTATGAGAACGCCCCGTTGTAGCAAGTCTTTGATAATCGGTAGGTAATCCTTGCGAATTTTACCCATCATCAACAGGTCGACTTCATTTCCTTCTTTGATGTAATTCAACAGTTCGATGATGCCTTTCAGATAGAGTGCATCTTTGGTTAATCCACCCCCACGATATACGCGCATGGTTAAGTTAAAAGCTGTTTCGGGAAGAAAAAGATATTGATCGACGAGCATGTCGAAGGTATCGGTGAAGGTATTGCCCAATAACATATGGTGAACAGCAATAACGCGCGCAGCAATAATTCGTAGCCTATCGTTGTTCAAACCATTGACGATGTATTCTGACAATACAGCGAGTCCTTCCTGCAGTTCCTCATAACCCGGTACGCCCAAACTGAACAGGTTGAGTGGCTGCTGTCGTCCGTTGAAGTAAGTAACTACATGAGTGCCGATTTCATGCTGTATCAATGCCATCGCCCGTGAGCGGGTCAATTTATACTCCTGACTAATATTTAAGGTTCCACGGTTGACCATGACACCAGATATGTCTTCACGAACGCGAACAGGACTATTGAATTCATTATTCTGTTTTTGTAAATATCGTATTTCCTCTCGCGCCATCTTTGCGAAGTCGTTTGCTGAGATAATATCATCCGATTTCTTAGCAACCTCCTCCGGCTCTGTCATCATTAGGAGCGCCAATGCAGAATTATATAGCTTCTCCGAGACGTTTCCAAATACCTGTAAGCTGCCATGCAGGAAATCATCCTTTCCACGATCGGCAAGCATAGTAATCATAGAATCGAGCTCGGCACGCTTATCCCGAAAGATGTAGGCCATCGTTGGGTCGTATATATCCTCAATGCGAAGGTTGTAAAGTCTGCGTTTTACGAGATCTGGATCAACGTGCATGGGTCGATACAGGAACTTCGGTGCTTTCCAGAACTTGTCTTTTTTAAACTGCAACCAAGCTTCGTGTGCATTGAGCGGAGTAACCATGAGCAGGAAGTCGAACTTCTTCGTCTCCTGCGCCAATGCCTGATCAATTTCTACCATTAATGGGGTCAATTCCTGATGCACATTAATTCGCTGAGCAGTGGCATTCAGATGCGTATAGACCCTTAGGAATTCAAAAAAAAGACGGGAAAGCGACTTCGCCAAAGACTCTCTGTAAATCCGCATTAATAGAGGAAGCACGTTGTCGGCATCGTCGAGGTAGTTTTGTTTGATGGAGATCCCCATAAGCAAGATCTGCTTGTTTTGCAGCTCCTTTTTAGAAAACAATTGCTTTGTTTCCGGCGGGTGGGGGATATGTTGATCCTTTTCGATACCAACCCTGATTTCAGGCGCCTCTAAGCGAATGTTTTTTTCGAGGTATTCCGCTAGGGGTAACAGGTCTTTTTGTGCTACATGGACTTCTATATCGTCTTTCTGGCTATCTTCGGCAATCCATACCTCAATAAGCAGGCATGCACCGAATTCCTCAGCGAGCTTCTGCGCAATGGGGCGTATCCATTCTTCCAATGGAAAACCCGAGGACTTGCAGACAATACTTGCATTCTCAGTCTTTGCCAAGTCAACGAGCATTTTATCGCGCTTCTCCATCTCGGGAACCCGATATATAAAAATATAAGGTACGATCTTGTTGAAGATAAACTTTCCAACATTTGGAATTTGATAATGAATAGCCGATCGCTTGTTGATAGCGTTTAGAATCCTTTGCAGTGGTTTATTCTTTTCGGTCATTGTCAAAATAATTCGTTAGATTTTTCAACGTGTTTAGTAACAGTTGCTTGCAGGCTGTAATTTTGCTGGGGTCTGGAACACCCGTCCATTCATCCATAAAGTCTTTTCGGAACTCTATGGATATCACGCAACCCGACTGCCCATATTGGCTGTTAAGGTGTTGATTGAGATAACCTCCCTTAAATTTAACGTTTTCTCGTATATCAATTGTCTCCCCCTCAAGGGTTTCTTTCTGAAAAGTTTCGCTGAATAGGTCGATGACGTGTCGCCACTTGGGTTGGATAAATGCTGTGCCCAGATTTATCTGCGGATTAGCTTCTTTATCGATTTCCTCTGCGGGACCTTCGCGCTTTGCATTGTAACTATGGATATCAAAGATGAAAAAGAAGCCATATCGATCAATGGTACTTTGTATCAATGCTTCTATTTCCTGATAGATCATCGCATGTTCTTTTCGAAGGCGGTTCACCGCCGCGTCGGGCAGCTGGTTCCATACATGCAATCCCCAGGCCTGCTCCGGCGTCAGGTAGATTGCATTTTCTAAATTTCTATTGATATCCAATTGAAACCTGGAGCTCCCAACGATGAATTGGTTGATGGGTAATTCCGCCATTGCCGCGGTAAACGGATCTTCTTCGCGAAGACGTTCTGTTTCCGACAGCCGCATATACGGCATCAGCTCTTCTTCAATTTGATGCCCATCATGTATGGCAAAAGCCCAAAAAGGACTATCAACTCGGTTGATATGATATTTCGTCATTTGATTCATACGTGTTTTTATTGGAAATGCCCGTAATGTTTAAACAGCTAAATAGGGGAATGGTTTGTCTATTAAAAAAATAGAACAATATACTAGCAGCTGTGTTCATACGTTGTAAAGGTATAACCAATTAAAAAGGAGGTTGTTATGAACCTAATCGAACGCATTGAGCATTGGGGTGATGCACATCACCCTCGCTGGATAGACTTCGTCCGCATTTCCCTGGGACTGGTCATCTTCGCAAAAGGAGTTAGCTTTATCATGGACAGAGATTCCGTCGCATCGCTAATCGAACAAACACATTTTCAATTGTCTATTTGGTCGGCAGTACATTATGTGGTGTTTGCACATATTGTGGGTGGGATTTTTATTATTCTTGGTCTCCGGACGAGACTTGCCGTGGCCTTACAAATCCCAATTCTGATTGGGGCTGTTTTCTTTGTGAATATTACAAAGGGATTTAGCTTTCTAAATTCAGAGTTTTGGCTTTCCTTAGTGGTACTAATGCTGTTGATCTATTTTTTCATCGTAGGGTCTGGGCCGATGTCCTTAGACAAGGAAATGGATAAACCGGGGTATAAGCGAAGAATCTAAGCCGGTTTACTGCTGATTTAAGGTTGACTTAAACGAGGTCGAATGCGATTGCGAATTTCAGGAATGCTGCAAAGGTTTTGCAGTCGAGTTTCTGTATTATGTTTTTTCTGTGTGTATTCACCGTATGAACGGAAACGAATAGGCTGTCGGCAATTTCTTTTGATGAGGCGCCATTCGCAATAAAGCGAATAATTTCTTTTTCGCGTTTCGTTAATGCCGCATATTGGCGATAATGCTGCTTAACAAAATCATGATCGTCAAGAACTTTATTTACTTTATTCACCATATTGCCACAACCTTCAATTGGCGTCGCAATAATCATTAGCTGGTCGGCGAGTTTGTGGTTTTCGGGATTTTGAACGAGTTTGCAAATAGTATAGAACCATTTAAACTCCACTTCGTTATGAAGTTTTACCTGTTGAAAAAAGGAGTATTGTTGATTTGGGTCTTTCTCTGAGATATATTGTTGCAATCCTGAAACACATTGCTCAACCTCTTCTTTCACAAAGTACTTCTCATAATAGGCGAGGCCCAGCTGATTAATTTCTTCGACAGAAGTCCCTAAAAGGTTACAACCAAACTCACTCATATAGCTTACCCGAACCGGTGTATCGTCTATAATATCATGCATCATGATAGCGGCAGGAATTTGCTCCCCAATTTCTTCGATATTCAATTTAGCGCTTGACATCCCCTTTCCTAGAGAGGCGATACGTCCGGCTATTGCGTAGCTGAGCATGGTTTGGATATAAATTTTACTTCGGGTTAATTAATTTGTTAATGTAAATCTAAGGTGCTTTTTTAGTCAGGACAATATATTTTATCAAAATACCTAAAATGTGGTATATGCTTTTGGTATTCGAGAGAATAGCAGCTTGTAGGATAGAAAGGGCAGCTAGGCTGTTGAGCCTATTCATTTTCGGAACGACATAACATAGTGAAGCCGCCCTGAAAAGGCGGCCTCGCTATGTTTATGGAACTATTAGTAGTTAAGAGACAGTCCGACCCCGAATCCCATATCAGAGTCGTAATGCGTTCGAACACCGACGTGGCGAGTAATGATATATCTTAGATCGGCCATATATTCCTTATCGGAGTTGACCATAAATCCACCCCTCAATCTTTTGGAGAGTGGAATATCTTCACGCATAAGCTGTAGCCTCACATTTCCATCGTGGTAGAGCTCGGCTTGAAAGCGTATCAACATCGGCAAGGTATAAACAAAGCCCGCCGAGAAGAGCGCTCTTTCATTTTTACTGTTCGTTTGCCCGAAGATATTGGTCTCGGGGCCATGCTCTTTCATGTTTCTATAGCGCCAGTCGAATCCAATAAATGGCATAAACCATTGCATGCGATCTACGAAGCGCCCTAAATGGGTTTCTACTTCATAACCATGCATATCCTGGTAGCCCAATCTCCATTCGGAGGTTAACTGCCAGCGCGCATTATGCAGCATGAGTTCGCCATCATTTCCATTGGTTGCAAAGTCGTTTTGAATCATAAAATGTGGCATGTTGCTCTCGTGCTGAAGCATGCGATAGACTTTTTCCTTGTTCGGTAGTTTCGGGTTATCAGGCTGTCCTTCGGTGCTGAACACCCTGTTCATGCCCGCCATCATGTGGTATAGAATATGGCAATGGAAGAACCAGTCGCCATGTACATTCGATTCGAATTCGATGGTATCTGTCTCCATCGGCATAATGTCCAACACATTTTTTAGTGGCGCGTAATCTCCCTGTCCATTCAACACACGAAAGTCATGACCATGCAGGTGCATAGGATGGCGCATCATGGAATTGTTGTATAAGATAATTCGCAGGGCTTCTCCTTTTTTGATAGGGATTTTGTCAACTTCGGACAGCACTTTATTGTCTAAACTCCACACATAGCGGCTCATATTCCCAGTCAATTCAAACTTCAGCTCTCTAACCGGGGTTCCTTCTGGAAATTTAGTTGAATGGGGCGAGCGCAGCATTCCGTAATTTAAAGTGACAATATCGCTGTTTTGATGTTGCGCATGTGGGGCCGCCGTGCCAGACTGCCCATGCTTTGTCATATTTTGATGGCCAGTATGCGCCTCTTTTTGCTTCCCATGATTCATTCCTTGATGCTCCTGATGAGCTTTGTCCTCTTTCTTCTCAGCTGAGGAATGATCCATGTTCTGATGATCTCCATGCTGCATAGCTTTCCCCTCCATTTCTGGATACATGACGCTGTTCATATCCATGCGCTGCATAGACATCTTCATCCCCATATCGTCCAGATCGCCGTTCATCTTCATCATGTCGTTCATCATTTTCATCCCCTCGAAGTACTTCAACTTGGGAAGTGGAGCGACCAATTGTTTAACGCCCGAACCCAGGTAAATTGATGCATTTTTTGTTCTGTCCTCTGCTGTCGCCATAAACTCATAGGCGAAACCATCCTCCGGAATCTCAACGACGACATCGTATGTCTCGGAAACTGCGATCAACAGCCTATCAACTTTAACGGGCTCAACATCATTTCCATCATTCGCTACTACCGTAATCTTTCCTCCAGCGTAGGTTAACCAGAAGTAGGAGGATGCTCCCGCGTTGATAACGCGCAGCCTGACCTTATCGCCCGCTTTGAAATCTGATAGCAACTGTTCGCTGCTGCCATTAATGAGAAAGCGGTCGTAGTAGACATCGCTGACATCCATCGCTAGCATGCGCTTCCATTCATTGGTTACTTTAGTCTTAAAGTGACCTTCTTTGATGGCTTCTGCATAACTCTGTGTCGCGTTCTTTTTAATAGCAAACCAATCATTGGCATTGTGCAGCATGCGATGTACATTGTCGGGATTGAGGTCTGTCCATTCGCTTAGTATAATGGGAATGGTAGGCAGATCGTCAATGCCTTTGCGATTGTACTGATCATCTTCGCGCTTTTTCAGAATCATAGCACCATACATCCCAATCTGCTCCTGCATGCCGGTATGGCTATGATACCAATGGGTGCCGTTTTGAATAATCGGGAATCGGTAAATGTAAGTGCTCTTTGGTTTTATTGGCATCTGTGTGAGGAACGGCACGCCGTCTTCGGGGTTGGGAAGATAGACGCCATGCCAGTGCATCGAGGTGGGCTCGTCCATTTCGTTATGCACGTGGATCTCCGCTGTGTCGCCCTCGGTAAAGGTCAGCGTAGGCATGGGGATCATCCCATTGACCGCAATAGCGCGCTTCTCCTTGCCACTATAATTGACCAGTGTATCCTTCACATACAAGTCGTACCTGATAACCTTTTGCGCCATAGCGGAAAAGCTGAAAAGTAGGAGTATGCTAAGGATGTTATATATTCTTAGCTTTTTCATAAAAATCCTTAGAAATAAAATAAATTACCTGTGCTTTAGTTTTAGATTTTTTCTTTTACTTCGCCACAGTTCATCATTTTAGATCCGAAATAAGGATTCTTTATGGCATCTTCTGCACTTAGCCAATAGGCACCCTTGTTATTGTTTGCCATCGGACAGAATTGCCAATACAATGCGGTTGAAGCCTTTGATGCTTTAGCCAAGGGGTACAGATGATTGGATAATGCCCTGAAGCTATTACGTTGTTTCGCAATATCGTTGGACTTCTCAATTGCTGTTGCTTCCGTCTGTATTCCCTTCATCACTTTCATCCACACTTCATGTTCCTCGTGCGCTAGCTTGCCCATTTCAACCTTGCCAACGGATGCGGTTAATGCCTTTGCAGCGGTCGCTGCAGCCTTCGCGTCTGTCGCTACCAAGGCATTCTTCACAGCAAGATAGCTCTCGAAAACAGGTGCTAACTGCGTACTTGCGGTTGCAATGTCCTCGTGCTGGCTGTGATCCATATTGGCATGCTCCTTAGCGGAAGCTTTATGTTGGCTATGATCCATAGCCTGATGTTCACTATGATCAGCTTTGGCTACCGTATGGTCGCGCTCGTACAAGCAACATTCGTGAAGTTTTGCATACACTTCATCCGGCGCACGGAACGTTTGGTTGTCATATCCGGCTTGAGCAATTCTTTTCAGTATGGCTTTTTCAGATGTTTTATCAGGATTGAAAGTAAGAACTCCCCGATGGGTATCTTCATTCCATTCAGCTTTGGAGACCTTCGGTTCGTATGCCGCAGCTTCGATAGTTTTCTTGCACATTGCACAGTTGCCGTTGATTTCAACTCTGCTCGTTTTTGCGTTCTTAATCTGTGCATTGACAGATAGGGAAGATATAATGATGATAGAGGCTAAAAATGCCTTAAGATTTTTCATTTCAAGTATTTTTAAATAGACAATTGACAAGCATTATTCATGCTTGTATATTAAATAACCAATAAAATAGTAGGTAATTAGGCTATTTTAGGCGGGATAAAAATACTTGAGAACCCATTAGAAACAACAAACTGTTGTATTTCGGTATTTTGGATATTAAGTGTATAGGATGGGATTTCGAATTCGAATAAGAAATTACCAAGCTGCAAATGCCCAATCATGGGGGTAGCACAACAACATAGTCCTTTGCCGGCACAGCCCATCGGACGCTCAGTCGAACTACTGCTTTCCTTTGAGTGCTCAGCATCCTCATGACAACAGGTATGCTTTTCAGCTTCCTTCTGTTCAATAGTTTGATGTTCGCAATGTTGTGTCTCCTCTTTTTCATGAGGAGCCTCACAAGCAACCCCGAGCGATGGAATAAACATCGCAAGCACGAGTAGGCCTATGAGAAACAACGATTTCATGTATACAGTAAACAGCGTCTTTTCTAAAAAGTTTTATTTGTCTGGCAGAACTACTTTTTTATCAAATTTATAAATAATTCCGAACCCTGCCGCGGTTGAATACTATTGTAGCAAGCCTCCATTTTGTGGATATCGAAATAAGCTGCAAAGGCAGGGTGATATTCAGCGATATGCCCACCAAAAGGAGGTCCTTCTTTTTCAAAATCAATATTGAATAATACCCCGACTAATCGTCCGGATGGTTTTAGCAGCGATGCCATCTTCTGTATGTATTGCGGCCGCAAGCTAGGGTCTATCGCGCAGAAGAAGGTCTGCTCTAGGATCAGATCATACAGTTCCTCAAGCTCGAAGAAGTTCCCCAATATAACCTTTACCTCAGGATGGTCTTTAAATTTTTCTTGCGCATTAGCCACCGCGATGGGAGCTATGTCGATTAAGGTAATATTCGAAAATCCCCTAGCTATCAGATAGGAAGCCTCGTAAGCATTTCCACAGCCTGGAATTAGGATAGCGATGTCCTTATCGGTTAGCCCATCAATATATTGCGTGAGTGCAGGCGAGGCATAACCTATATCCCAACCCGTCTGTCGATTTTCCCAACGTGCATTCCAGAAAGACTGAGTAGCTTGTGGATCTCTTAATTCCTTATTCCCTTCCATAGTGACTGATGTTGATGCCAAATTATCAATATTTTGCGAGAAGTAAATCGACCTACTGTCATTTCTTGAACACAAAAATGCTGCTACTAATGCTTTTGAAAAAGCATCACCGTATGTTTATCGTTGGCATCGTAGGGGATAATCGTCGATTTGAGCAGTTTGAAGCCTCTAATTTTTAATTCTTTCTGCAATTCTCTTTCGCGATGGAAGTAAAATTTTACGCTGCCCAAAGGATTGCTCTTGACTTCCGGTGCTGTCGGGTCGCCCTCCACAAAAGATAGATAGAGTAAGCCTTTGCAATTCAATTTTTCTGCAGCGTCATCTAGAAATTGTTCCGTTTCGAAGGTATTGAGGTAGGGGATACAGAAACCTGCTATGACAGCATCGAATTCACCATTCAAGATGCTGATCGCACGCGCATCCAATAAATAAAACTCGCCCGTAGGCACATGCTTTCTTGCGATCTCCAACATATTCTCAGCAATATCAATTCCAACAATCTGCAAGGATGGATAAAACTTCAGTAAGTATCGCGCTATATTCCCAGGGCCACAGCCTACATCAAGTATCCGACCTTGCTTATGAGGAAGCTGCTTTAAAAGTTCGTCATAAGTGCCGTTATAAATATCCATATCCATGAACTTGCTCTCATAGATTTCAGCAATATTGTTCCAGGTATCGAAGGTTTCAGATTTATCTTCTAATTCTTTCTTCTCTTTCAGAATATAACAACCAGCCTCACTAGGATGATCGAGTACCAAACTCTCTGAATCTTCTTTTCGCACCAGGTTGATGATCATCGCATCACCAATAGCAACGAGTGTGAAAATAATGGCAAGCGTGAGTAGTGTCGGGCTACCTATGGCAATAGCGACGATTGCCGGCAAAACGCCCATGAGTAAACCCGGCATAGCCGCACCAATCATATAATGTTTGAGTTTTAATGGCTCGGTACAATGGCAATAGGGCGTAAGCATCTTTTTCAGAATTCCATATTTCATGGCCTTATGCCCGCCTTTTGCAAAGATGCTCCAGGTCAATCCATGTATCGCTTCGTGAATGACAATTCCAACGATCAATATCAAGAAAAAGCCTATGCCGTTTAAAACCGCTGTACCAGATCCCATGCTGTTCAATGTCTGTTTTATCGAATCTTTCGTAAGCCGATCCGACCAGATCAGCACGTAAGGCACGATGTAAACGAGTGCAATCGGAAACACAGCCAGACAGCCGAGTGTGTTTGCTTTTACTAAGTCAATAATGCGCTTTTTCTGATGATATTTCGATAGGTCGATTTCCATAAATTTAATTAGTGTTCTTGATAGACCATATAGATCATGTCAATGCCCGGCGCCCAATAGTCTTTGTGCTGCTCCTTAATTTTGAAGCCGTTCTTTTCATAAAAACCATAAGCAAATTGAGAAGTACGAACAATTATTCTTCGTATGTTATCCTGTTCTTTAATTCTTTCCAAACGGTGTTGCAGCAACTTTTTCCCTATCCCAGTCCCATGCGTAGAGGCGTCGACAAAGTCCCAACTGATGTAAGCATCCTGTTCCTTGTAGTTGATCCCACCGGCGGCAACAATACGATTACCTTGTTCTACCACGTAATATTCTTCGATTTCATGGACTAAGTAAGTTTTCAAATCGCCATATTCCTCAGGAGCGAAATAGGCAGGAATATTAGTATTTAACAAAGCTAATACTTCGGAAAGATCGGTCTGCTGATAGGGTCTGATTAACATTTCTAATGTTTTAATGTAGATTAAATTTCGCCATTAAACTTATCGAAGCTACGCCAGTATTTGTCTTTGTAGATATCGAATTCTATACGGAAATGTTCTGCATATTTTACGGTCATCTCCTCCATCACGCGCGAAGGTTTCCGGAACTCCCGACAGGCGAAATTTATCTCGCGAAGCCCATTTCCTGTCTCTCGAATGAGATTGATGTAACCATCAACATCCTTTAAACGATCCATCAATTCCACTTCCAGATCTTCCATCAGTTTGTAGATTTTATCGTTTGGCAGACCGGTTTCCGGATCGGCATCATAATGAACCATGACCACGAGGATCCAGGGATGTGAAGCCTTGTGTTCCCAATTGAGGAGGGTATGGTTGACGATTGCAAAGATAGGCATGCCATTTTCTAATTCTCCCTCGTAAGAACCATAGTGATCATCTTTGGAATAATGGGTAATGTCGGTATAACGCTCTACAAATTCCTTTTCCCGCCAAAGTAAGTAGGCATCAAGCTTTTCTATAGGTATCAGCTCGGTGATATCATCGCCCGGCCCTCTTACCCGCATATTGTCGATCATGGTAATAGACTTTAACTCGCCAAGCGCGTTGTCTAAATAAATACATACGCCATTGAAGATGTCATCGTGATCTTTCTCATCGTAGTCGTCATAGACAGCCATAATATCAATTTCATCCGGAAATTCAGGATGTTCCACCGGGTAGAATTGTATATTCTTGTTACTGAAATCTCGTCCAAACATCTTGACATCAAAGCCTTCCACATCGCTAGCTTGCTTCAAAGCGACAAACTGCCACTTCTCTACCTGCGGAGCTTCCTTTACCAAGTCTTCTACGAAGGCGATATTGCGTATTATCGCATCCGGCGTAAACGTAAGTTCAGCAATATTCGTTTCTTTATTGATGCCTACCAAAAAGAAGATGCGTTCATGCAGTTTGTAGAGCTGGTCGGCAAGTGGACTGAAGAATTTATTCTCAATATCAGTTCCTTCGTCAATCGCGCGGTAGAATAAATCAGCATGGCGTTCAAACCATTTCCAAAAATCTGCAATTGTTGCTATAGGACTGTCATCGGAATAGTTGCTCTCGAAAAGCTTCTCAAATACGCTCATTACCTCTTGTTTAGTGCTAATTGACATCAATTTAATAAGAATACGCGGATAATTAAATTCTATCTCATAATTACCCCCATATCTTTCAATTTTGCTCCCCAACCTATCAAGGATGAAAGTTCTCGGCTAGATCGAAAACAGATCATGCAAAAAAAGCACCTCCGAGGAGGTGCTTTCGTGTATGCTTATACCGCTTATGCTAAAGGAGCAGGTGCTTCTTCTTCAAACAATGGCAATTCTTTGATGATATGGTACCAAGTAATCACTTTTTTGATATCTGAAGAGTACACTCTCTGTTCGTCATGACCTGGAGCTACCTCTCTAAAGAAGTTTCTCAATGTATCGCCATCTGCTTTTGCATCAGGTGTATTTCCATCATTCGCTTTGATTGCTTCAAAAACATCGATCAAACGGATCTCATCATCTTCACCATAAATAGTGATGTCTTCTAATGTCGCCATCTTGGTTGTCGACAAGTTAACTACCGATTTAATCTTTGCTTTATCTAAAGTTTCTAGAATGAAGCCACCTTTATTTTGTCCGATTAACTTAAATAATCCTGGTTTTCCAGTTACGGAAACTAATCCTCTTAAATTCATCTTTCTCTTTATTAATCTTCAATAACTTCAATACCTAAGATACGATCGCCTTGACGGATATCGTCTACCACATCTACATTCTCAATTACTTTACCAAAACAAGTGTGGTTTCTGTCTAAGTGTGCCGTATTGTTGCGGCTATGGCAGATAAAAAATTGTGATCCACCGGTATTGCGACCAGCATGTGCCATAGATAATACACCGCGGTCGTGGTATTGGTTATTTCCGTCTAATTCACAGTCAATTTTATAACCCGGACCACCAGTACCTGGCATTCCTGTTGCACCTTCGCGCGTATTCGGACAACCACCTTGGATTACGAAATCATTGATTACGCGGTGAAACGTTAATCCATCGTAATATCCTGATTTAGCCAATTTAATAAAGTTCGCTACTGTATTCGGTGCATCTTCTGTGTAAAATTGCACAGTCATATCACCTTTTTCTGTTTTGATAATTGCTTTACTCATAAGTTCAATTCATTCGAAAAATATTTACAAAGATAAGGTTTTAGGCTAAAATAGGAAGTTATCCGTTTAAGATGTTGATATTGAATGTGTTTAAGTCTAATTGAATTCGTATCTTTATAAGGAATCGATTGTTAATCAAACAGATATCACATGGTTCAAAAAATGGTCATCCGCGAATGGGCAGAAGCCGATCGACCGAGAGAAAAACTACTTGAACGAGGCCGTCGGGCAGTAACTGATGCCGAGCTGTTAGCTATCGTCATCGGCTCTGGCTCTCGAACAGAAACAGCCGTCGAACTTTGTAAGCGGCTTCTAGCGAGTGTAAATCATAATCTTCTTCAACTCTCCAAACTCGAGGTGCACGACCTCTGCCAATACAAGGGTATAGGTGAAGCGAAAGCAATCAGCATTATTGCGGCCTTGGAGCTGGGACGTCGTCGACAAGAAACCCTACAGACCGACATTCCTATCCTCAATTCCAGTAAGCTGGTCTACGAGTTCTTCCGCTCGAAACTGCAGGATTTACCCCATGAAGAGTTCTGGACGATTTATCTCAATACCGCATGCAAAGTGGTCGATACACAGTTGATAGGACGTGGCGGAAATGATTTTACGCCGGTTGACATTCGAACGATCTTTCGCTTCGCCCTGCTCAATAAAGCCCATTCCGTTATTCTGGCACATAATCATCCCTCCGGCACTCTGAAAGCCAGTGATACCGATATGAAGATAACCCAAAAGATTGTCCGTGCTGCCGAGTTGATCGATATCCGCGTCCATGACCATCTAATTTTCACCGACAGTGCCTACCTAAGCTTTCGCGATGAAGGATTACTATAGCCTTTGAAATTCTTATCCTACATCAATGCCCCAGCAAACTCTTTTGTTCAAGTTTGCGTTATCAAATAAGAAGGATTCAAATTATGGCAAAGTATATTTATCACGAAGCAGATTCAAGAGGCGATGCAAACCACGGTTGGTTGCACTCCAGACATACATTTAGTTTTGGAGGATATATGGACGCAGAGCGCATGAACTTCGGAGTACTGCGCGTACTGAACGACGACTATGTATCCGGTGGGATGGGATTCGGAAGACATCCACATAGCAATATGGAAATTATCTCGATTCCATTAGAAGGCGAGCTTGCACATAACGATAGTATGGGCAATGGTTCGGTCATCAAACCTGGCGATATTCAGGTGATGAGCGCGGGGACGGGTATTGAGCATAGCGAATACAACCATTCGGAAGTAGACCCTGTGAAATTCTTGCAGATTTGGGTTATCCCCAACAAGCAGAACGTAGAGCCTCGCTACGACCAACAAGCAATCGACAAAGAAAAAACACACAATAATTTCTTACAAATCTTATCACCAAATGCCGATGACGAAGGCGTATGGATCCATCAAAACGCTTGGTTCCACCTCGCAGCATTCGACGCAGGATACACCCGCGAATACGTATTGAAAGATCCCAATAACGGTCTTTATGTTTTCGTGCTAAAAGGAGATATCGAAGTCGGTAGCCAGTTGATGCACAGCCGCGATGGCCTAGGCATTATGGGCGAGAAGCATGTGTCTATCAAGGCTAGCACCAATGCAGAGTTTTTGTTGATGGAGGTGCCGGTGGGGTAGCAGTAGTTAGTATTTAGTAGTTAGTATTTAGACCTATGCTGGCTACTAAAAAAAATAGTTAGTACTTAGTGTTAAAACCATCTTTCCAGGTCTTAATACTAAGTACTAACTACTAAATACTACCTAAAATTCCCAACCAGCAACTTTGCCCAATGTTCTTGGGATATCTACATTATCCATTTTGTGGCTGAAGTTTTCAGCACCTACACCGATGGCATAAACCGGGATGTAAGCTGCGGAGTGGCTTCCTGAAGCCCAACTGATAGAAGATGCTTTGTTTAAAGCGTTGATTGCTAGGGATGCGATTTTATCGTTGTTCGCGTATAAGCTTTTTGCTGTTTCGTTTTGGTGATTGACGAAGCTTTTCTCATAGGCTGCGAAGATTTCTTTCTCTTCCTTTTCGCCCACTTTCACGTTCGTCCATAGGCCTGTTTGTTCGCTCAATAGGGCTTTCACCTGTTCCCAAGCTGCGCTATTGTTTTTCTCACGAAGCGCATTGATCTTTGTGGAAAGCGCTTCTTGCGAAATCTTCTGATTCTTGATGTTATTGATACGAAGCGTAGAACCACCGTTGCCAACACCCATACCACCGGTTTCGTGGTCAGCAGTAACAATGATTAATGTTTCCTCTGGATGTTTTTGATAAAAATCATAAGCTTTCTGAACGGCTTTGTTGAAGTCGATCACTTCCTGGATGGCTGCCGCGCCATCGTTCGAGTGGCAAGCCCAATCGATCTTTCCACCTTCAACCATTAAGAAGAATCCTTGGTTTCCTTGGCTCAAAGTTTTAATTGCTGCTTCGGTAATGTTCGCAAGGTTCATATCGTTTGCTTCCTGATCGATCGCAAATTTTAACGATACAGGCGAAGTTCCTTGATTGTTCATCAAGATCAACTTGTTCTGTCCGCTTTTTACTTTGTTGAAATCATTCATCCCATAAAGCATGGTGTAGCCCGCTTTTTCTAATTGCGGAATCAAAGGTGCTACTTTTTCACCTTTCGCGTTGGTCTCAGGTTTTAAGAATCCAGAACCGGCGAAGAAGTCGAAATTAGATTTGATAATATCTTGACCGATTTCATAATACATGTCGCGGTCTTTTTGATTCGCAAAGAATGATGCAGGTGTTGCATGGTCGATACTAACGCTAGTTGTAATACCTACCTTCATGCCTTTTTTCTTCGCTTTGTAGGCGATACTTTCATATGCTTTCACACCAGCGCTATCCATACCGATCACGCCGTTCTTGGTTTTATAACCTACGGCTAAAGCGGTACCACCAGCACCCGAATCCGTTACGCCATGCGATAAAGAGTGCGATGTGGCGTGGGTTGCATAGGGGAAAGTGCTGAATACCATCGGCACCGTACTATTCTTATTTTGCTGGCTCGCTAAAAACACCTCGGCTGCTTGTACTTGGTTTAAGCCCATTCCATCACCAATCAGATAGAAAATATACTTCGGTTGTTTCTGTCCAAAGCTTAGTCCGACGCATAAAACAAACGCAAAGAAAAAGCTTATACTTTTTTTGATCATGTGTAATAATATTTGATTTTTTTCAAAAATACGGTTAGGATGTTAATATAAGGTTAATTTAATAATGTGTCTTCATGCAAACAAAAATATTACACTGCTTGTTAATTCAACATATCAATTTATATAAACAGTATGGAAAATAGTTTATTAACAACCGCTCGGTCATATTTTAATGATCAGGTCTTCGACAACCTAGCCGCAAAGCACGGCGAGTCGTCAGACAACGTTCGCAAAGGTTTAGACGCCGTAATTCCTTCTTTATTTCTCGGATTGCAGAGCAAATCTCCGTCGGAGCAAAGTGGAATTTTCGATGTATTAAAGCAATATTTTTCACAGATAAACTTTTCAGATCTGGGTTCCGTGTGGAACAGAGTGGATAATGATCCCGCAGATGCTGAGAAAGGATCGCACTTGATCTCTTCCATTTTTGGTGGAGGCTTAGATCAGGTGATCGCCACAATTTCAGGATTCCTACACACAAATGGTAGCTCGGTTATGCAGCTCTTCAAAACAGCATTGCCTGGCGTTATCGGAGCCCTAACAAAGAATGGTACCGATTGGGATACGAGCCGTATCGCAGGATTGTTGGACAATAATAAGTCTGATTTCTTGGCAGCATTGCCTTCCGGATTAAATTTAGGCGTATTGGGTTCTTCACTGCTATCGCAACCAGGCGTTGTGGAGGGAAGACCAGTAACACCGCCTTCAGAGCGTGAGCCTATCGTTGACCCGGTTAGAGATGTAGTCGTAGATGATCCTATTGTTCCACCGGTAACACGTATGGAAAACCGCGTCGAAGATCGCCCGGTAGCACATATTCGTGAGGAGGAGCGTAAAAAAGGCGGTGGCTTATGGTGGTTATTGATTCCATTGTTGCTGCTGTTATTATGGTTCTTGTTTGGAAAAGGATGTAGCCGTGAAAATGAAACAGCGACAACGGATACCATTCCAGCGACAGTTGCTCCTGTGGATACCATCGTTGATACAGTGACAACGGCGCCAGTGCGCGAGTCGATCATGGTGACTCTACCAGACAATAGCACAATCAATGCTTATAAGGGCGGTATTGAAGATCAGCTAGTGGCATTCTTGAATAGCGACTACAAACAGTATTCGGAGGATCAGCTTAAAGACCGTTGGTTCGACTTTGATAACTTGAACTTTGAAACCGGAACTTCTAAAATCACTGCCGAAAGCCAAACACAATTGCAAAATCTTGCCGATATTTTGAAGGTTTATCCAGATGTAAAGGTGAAGATCGGTGGATATACAGATAAAACAGGCGATGAAGCTTTCAACTTGAAATTATCAGGCGAACGTGCCGATGCTGTGAAAGCCGTTTTAGATAGAATGGGCGTAGGAAACAGGGTAGTAGAAACGGAAGGCTATGGTTCTTCATTAGCGAAATATGAAGCTAATGCTCCAGAGTCTGACCGTATTAAAGACAGACGAGTATCAATCAGTGTTAGAAAATAAGTTAAGTTTTTTTCTAAATTAAATTGTCGGCGCACATATTCTTCGTTGAAGAATGGTGCGCCGATTTTTTAAACCATTTTAAAACCTTGTACTAATCATTACTTTTGTGCTATGTTAACAGCTACCCAAATGAATATGCTACAAGGGGATTTCGAAAAATTCCTTAGCCATCTCAGATCGCAAAAGAAGACCTTAACCTTCGAACTCTTTGGCGACTACGCTGGCTCGGTATTAAATTTCTACCTCGGGAGCTCACTCATTAGCCCCACAGAAAAATTGGAAGCCGCACAAGTCCTAACAGGCTTGTTCAACGCAGGCCTCAAAAATATAATCTCCCCAACAGACCTGATGGAAATAGCAGAAAGTATCGCCCAAGATACAACGCTAGAGTATGGGGTAATTCGGGTAATCTTTGAATAGTAGTTAGTATTTAGTAGTTAGTATTTAGTAGTTAGTATTTAGACCCATGTCTGTCCCTGAATAGTG
>DELI01000023.1 GCA_002354335.1 Sphingobacterium sp. UBA2700
AGGAAATACTAACTACTAAATACTAACTACTAACGACTACCTTGCCATCATTATAAAAAAAGAAGAGCAAAGGTCTGCGACTCCTTTGCTCTGGAATTATTAATAGTAAAATAACCATAATCCACCACTAATTTATGAATAATAATTATTATTCAAAGGACACCTATTCCCTAAATTGTATAGCGATACTTATGAAAAGCTTACATATTACGCAAATAATGGACATCCTATTGATGACTTTGTTGTCATTTTCCTTACGAATCAACCTTTGCTAAAATTAACATGAAAGAGAAAAATATAACGATAGAGAACATATTTAAAAGGATTAGTAAGATCACTGGCAAGGAGTTATCTGTAAAAACGACATGCTTGGCGACAAAAAAATAAGTAAAGAATTAAGCAATCAGACGCTTGGGAGTGGTTTATCTAAATTCTTCAAAAGACAGGAGCTTCGCTACTTGATATACGGTTCAACCGTTGTTGTTATGCCAAAGACATTAACTAGCACGACTGCTTTGGCAGCCGAACTCGATCAGTCTGGTATATACAAGAGAAAGGTCATTAATTCCGTTAAGCGAAAAGACGATAGCAATGTTACTTTTCTAATACAAAGTAACAAAACGGGATCCATCAATGACGGCAACAGTGCAGGAACTACAGTTCGATCTCAGCAGATGGCGTTGCAGCCCCCACGGACTCCCAACTTCATGGCAATTTTATTAGAATTGTTCACTACATTTTTCAAGAATAACAGCAAAGGCGAAGCAAGCTTTAATTTCAGTTCTTTATGTCATTTTTGAATCAAATACATGCTAAAATGAATAAACATAAAATAAAATAGATAGTTTTGTAGCTCAATAGCTACAATCACACGAGAGTGGAAATCCAATTCATTAGCAAATATAATTTATGAACTTTTTACGAAAAGTTATCGCTCAGGTTAATTGCGTGTATAAACGAATCATATTGACGGGTGTATCCGATGATTTTAGCTTTCTCTTGCGCAAAGAAATAAAAATGGTCAATACGATCGCTTTGTTCACTACCATCATTATTTTCATCTATGGAATTTACAATATTGTCCATTTCCCATTAGTTGGCATCCTCAATTTTATTTGCGTCGTCAGCATCCTATACAGTTTCCGATTAAACCGCCTACAAAAACACCAAATTGCAAAAAGTTGGATTCTTATCGTTTTTGTATTTGTCTTAATCTCAGTTAATTTTATATCACCTAATTTAACAGAATATTATTTAATAATCGTCCTCACCATCGGCCTACTGGTATTTAAACAAAAGCGGACTAAAATCACTGTTTTTATATTGGTCTCTCTGGCGGTAATCATTCCAAAGTTCCATATCTACGATTTCCCTTTCATGGAAGATGTAGGTAGAGACCGTTTGATACTCAACTCGATCTTAGGGCTCTTGTTTCTGGCTGCATTGGTAATTTATCACCAATCCATTCAAAACAAATATCAAGAACATATTAAGGAACAAAGTTTGAAGATCTTACAGCTTAACAACGATTTAAAGCATCTCCTCGCAGTAATTGCGCACGATATACACTCGCCCCTTCAGGCTACCTCCATGTTGATGGATTATATTACGAACGATAAGTCTGATACTGAGAATCGCGAGAACTCGATTCTGCTGATCAATAAACAGCTTAAAAGTCTAAGATCAAATTTAGACAACCTGTTAGAGTGGAGTAGAATAAACATGGGCGGGATACAGACAAAAAAAGACAAGATTCATTTGCATGATTTGATTGTCAATGCCGTTGAATCATTTGAAGTGCGTCGTTCGGAAAAAGGTATCAACATCATATCTGACATCCATCCTTCAGCGAGTATTGATGCCGATCCGATACAGATAAGTATTGTCCTGCGTAACTTACTCGATAATGCGATTAAATTTAGCCAGCCTGGGACAAATATTTCGATAACGACCAAGGAATACAATTCCATGCTGGAGATCGCGATCAGCGACGAGGGGAAAGGTTTGTCGGAAGCCAAGATGAAAAACCTTTTTCAGCAGGTCGCAGAACCTAGCTACGGTACGTTTGGTGAAAAAGGAACTGGTTTGGGGCTAGTCCTCGTGAAAGAATTGGTAGAGGCTAATAACGGGGTAATTAAAGTCCAAAGTCAAGAGAAGGTAGGAACGACTTTTCTAATTCAATTTCCGAAATAAGCATCAGTTGGGGTTTATTTCAGTTTTACACGAAGCAAGCGATCGCTAGCGGTCATGTAGAGATATCCATCGGCACCAAATGCACAGTTTGCCGTGCGAATACCCGAGCGAATTCTTCCAATTGCTTTCCCATCAGGACCAATAACGACAACGCCATCGCCGGCAGCGGCATATACATTTCCCTTTTTATCAACCTTGATTCCATCTGCGCGCAGTTTTTCCGTAGGAAATGCCTTTTCAAAATCAATAAAAACTTTGCCTTTTCCTTTGATGTTCGCTTTCTCCAATGTGTATACCATCAGGTAGGGTTTCGAGTCATCGCTTAGTGCAACATACAACTTGCTTCCATCAGGAGTAACCGCGATTCCATTCGGTCTCGCAAGATCGCTGATTACTTGCTCAACCGAATTGTCCTTTTTATTAACTCGATAAACACCGTTCTGCACGATTTCCCTGTTGCTCGTATCATTCAAACGTCCAGGAAGTCCATAGGGAGG
Organism: Sphingobacterium sp. UBA2700; assembly: GCA_002354335.1. Taxonomy (GTDB): domain Bacteria; phylum Bacteroidota; class Bacteroidia; order Sphingobacteriales; family Sphingobacteriaceae; genus Sphingobacterium. The sequence goes on from DELI01000023.1 coordinate 2,691, forward strand.
ATCTGTAAAAAAATAATATCCCAAGGGATGTTCGCAAATATCATTGGGGGAATTGAATCGCTTCCCTTGCCATTTGTCAACAACAGCTGATTTAGCTTTCGTTGAAAGGTCGATTTTCGTAATTCGACGATTGCCATGATCGCAGGCAATTAAATCGCCTTCCCTATTGATCAGGAGACCATTCGTGCCAGGTTCATCGCTATACCAGTCCGTTCCTTCATAGCCGGAAGGCTTTATAAAAGGCCTTAATCCTCCTTCCTTATCCCATCTGTAAATCGTATTCAGTCGAGGATCACTAAACAAAAGATAATTTCCACGCTTATTCCAAACCGGCCCCTCCGCCCAATGCAAGCCCTCACCTAGATTTTCGATAATAGCTTTCGCATCTATTATCTTCTGCATCTCCGGTTTTAAAACTTCTATTTTTGTGGTCTGCGCAAAATTATAAGACATAAAAAGAGAAAGTATAGAAATTAGCGTTAGTCGTCTCATAAGTAGTTTAGCTTGATTGTAGACTGAAAATAAGAAAATTAATCGAATGCGTGAAACTTCCAACTGTCGTATTGTATGAAAACAATACAATAGTAAATTGACGGCAAAGTCGTCAAAGAAAGTCTCCTGTAAATTGGGAAAAAATATGAGTAACGAGTCTCAGCCTATATTAATCATAGTAAAGGCGGTAATCTATCAAAAATTACCGCCTTTACACTATTAATACTACTCGTCCTTCTGCTGCTTATTCTCGCTCTTCTTTTCTTTCTTATTGTGCGTAATGTCTTCGCCTTTAAATTCATTTTCTTCATGCTCTCGGCTATCTAAGTGATCCTTATTTTGGAACTGTTTACTCTGCGTAGCATGATTTGCTGGCGCTTTAGAGCGCCCTTGGTTATTATGTGTACTCATCTGCTTTTGATTTTTAGTTCAACCATCGATGTCAACTATAAAACAAACAAAAGCATAAAAATGTTCTCTTTTAATTACTAATCATCTTCACAGCAAGGATATGCTTGCAAAGACCACGCTTGCCTTGGTGATTCGTAAACCAATTACAAGTGCAGCGACTCTGCTCTCCTTGGATGATCACCGTATGGGTTACATCGGTTCCCGAAACACGCGCCTCAACATAGTCTCCCGTATTATTTAAAATCTCTACCCCTTCTGTAGCGAGCAGCTTCTTTGCATTTTTCAATCGCGGATTTAAGGATAGAATTCGTTCCATCTTAAAAGGCAATCGGCGATAATAATGCTGATGGCTATGAAGATCATAACCTAGAAGACCTACCGAGGACAACGATGCCGTCAAACTATCCATCGTCGCAAAATCCACATCATGCTCTATAGAAAGCATCGTAGGATCAAACAACTCATTAGACTTCAACAGCGAATTGACGCCCATTACCCATTCATCCGGAACAGCATGTATCATATTTTCTAAAACATTTCCTTCACCCGAAAAACCACGATAATTATCCGGAGAAAGGGCCAGTGTTAAACGCATATTCTTAAAATCGGCTACGACAGAACAGCTCTCTCCGCCGACTTCCTGGTAGACCGTCATGCTGTCTATATAGGGCAAAATCCCTTCCAACAAACGTAGGCGTTGTATACCGCCGATCCGAACGGAGTCTTTACTGGCGATTGGACTCAATACAAAACGATTCGCACGCTGATGCAGAAAAAACTCCCCTTTTACATTACCGCGTGGAATGCTCTGAAAAAGTTGGACGACCTGCACTTTGTTCAACCGGAACTTCTCCTCCATACCCGCTAAGTATAGCTGCACGGACGTCAATCCCTTAATCCAACGTTCCGGTAATCTCACCTTCTTCTCTACCACTTTGCCCTTATCGGTACTGATCGACACCTCCTTGCTCCCTACTCCTAAAACCATCTTCTCAGTTTTCTTCACTGCGTTCAATGCATTCAACATCGGTTCATTAAAATCGACGTTGGTGGTTCCACTTGCGAGAAATTCACCATCGATTGCATCTTCCAACAAGTCTAAACGTGCATAAACACCATTGCAGGAGGAAAATCCCTCGAAACGAATCTGGTCAGTACCGGCAGAGACAATAGGATCGCGAAGACTTGCAGGAATCGGCCCGAAACTAGACCGTACCACCTTCGATAAGGTCGTCAGGCATTTTGCGGTGGTCAAGGGATCGGTTAGACTTCCCCAGAAAAAACAAGGAACCTCATTTACCTCCTTTATTTCGGCCTGATGCGATAGCACCAAGCGCTGAATTCCAGATTGCTGTGAAAGCACCGAACTGCCCTTGTAGGCTATATCAAAATTTACAGTTGCCATAATCTTACTTTAATATCTTTTTCAGTAAAGGTTGAAGGGACTTATAAGCCTCAAATCGCCTAAAGGAAACCTTTAACTTCTCCGTTAACTCCAACTTGCTTTTCTGCTGCAAATCGTAAAAAAGATCGAATAGCTTCTTCAAGTTGGTAGGCATTTTTTCTTTGATCTCCAAACCGCTCAAGGTTGCTAGCAACAATGTCAATAATGCCTGGTTATGTTTGGCCGATATATCCTTGCTTTGTTCCAGTACATCTGCCAAACGCCCGATCGGTCCGTACTCGCCGTTCATTAAAAACAGCAAATAATTCGCCACGAGATCCACAGGAAAACGATTCTGCTCGACAGTTTGTATAAATAATTCGACGCAGACCGCACGCACGGTTTTATCAGCATTGAAAAAACTGCTGGCCACATAGAGTGCCGAGTGATCCCGAATAACATAAAACGGATATAGCATCTCTTCCAAAAATGCTTTCGTGTCTTTTGTTCCCCAAATTGCCATACGGTTATAGGCATAGGTATACAAAATCGCCAGGCTATCCGTATTTTGGGGCAATAAACTATGCACGTATCGAACATCTAAATCGCTGGCGTAATAACCAAGGTACTGATTCGAACCACGCGAAAAAATATCTAAACCAGCGAGTAAGGTTTTTGGATAAGCTTTAAATACAGGAAATTCAATGATTAATTCATTGCCCACTAAATATGGCTCATGAACTTTCTCCTGATAGTTGTACTGCTGAACAAAGTGTGGTTGGATGGACAGTTTAGGGTCAAATGGCTTGATCACAGTGGGCGCGTTGGCAAGGCTAGAGTTTTCAAATACTGAAAAAACACCGTCAGGATGGTTGATGCGAGCAATCGTCGCCCATATTCCTAGCAGTAAATTCTTCTCTTCTGAATTGCCCTCCATTATTTTCCCAAACCAATTCGACTTTTTGACGCTGATTTCATCACTCAAACCAAAAGCATACTTTAATATCGAAACGATCTCCTTCGCCTCTATCCTGTCAATTTTTTCTTCAATCCCCACTAATTGTTCTTTCGGGGCTCTACTCAGTGCAATAGACAAATCGATTAAGTTCAACGGAGCCCCCGCTTTTTCATGCGCAATGATCCGATCGACCAAGGCATGCGGCGCAACCCAAAACGGTTTATGTGTTGGTAGGCTCAATGCCTCCAAACGGATTCCATCTCGCCAACGCTCCTGCCACATTTGCATCTGATCATTCATTAGATTGACTAAAGAAAGCGCCTTTGCATATCTATTTTTGTAAACATATATTTTTTCGCTATTCTCTTGATAGCTATAGAATATGTGGGAAAATATCTGATAACAATGAGATTCCGAATAGGTATCGCGTAGTTGCTTCAAATAAGGCGTTAATTGTTGCTTATAATCCGCAGGGAAGTCTACTAAGTGCAGCGTCCAAGCATTCATCAAAATCTCCATTTCAATAGGATCCTTGGAATGCAGCACCTGCCCCAATTGAAATAGAATATCATTCCATTCCGATGGCAGGGTGATTTCCTCCTGAAGCTTTTCCGTCGGCTCGGGTGAATAGACATAGCTGCCCGCTTCCCCGCCGGTCAAAGTCGATAATATCTCCTCCTCGCTATAAAATTCGTCAGCGTCGCCCATGATAGGCTTCAAATCTTGTGCATTGGAGCCTAACATTTGACTGGCATACATCGCGAGTTTTTCTGTTAACTCATCCGAAGGTTTTTCTTGATATTTCAGAATAAATTTAGTCGCCCGATCTTGCAATTGCAAGTCAGGTATCATAAACGTATCGGCAGCCAATAGACTGACCTGTTCCTTAAATTGTGGATAATCCGTTAATACCTTATCCAATTGAATCATTAAAGTCTTCACAGCGCCTTTCAAATCCGCACGCATGAAAATAGGGCTTATCCAACTTAGAAATTCTCCTCGATCGAAATCCGGATGCGCTAAGACAGGCTTCAACAAATTAATCGCGAAGTTTATCGGAGCAGACTCTTCCACATGAAACATCGGAAAAATTGTATGCTGATATTTTAAAAGTTCTGCCTCATCTAAACCTGTGAGAAGGAGAAATTCTCGGAAAACGCTCTTCTGTGAATTGTTCCAGCTTTTGGTTTGAATCTCCAAGGATTTATGGATCAAAAAGTCACGCTCCATTTTGCCTTGCGCCAACAGCTTTTGAAAAACCACATGCCAAAGCAATTGCATATCGTTACTATGGTAGTCCCACCTGTAGGCCACTGTGTTGATGTTTGACGGATAATCAAAAACCAGTGGTATATCGCGCTTTACGGAAATGTCGTCCGCACAGAATTCTTCTATCTCACGATCGATATACGCTGCATCCTTCATTGCTTTGGGAAAGTAAGCCACCACACTCACATACACTTCCGGATTGAACTGCATCATTCCTCGACGCTCCCACTCCCGCAAATTATCGTAACTAATGTTCAGCCACCCGTTGCGTTGCAATTGCTGCGCTAAGTAATCCGATAACCAATCGTGCTGTGCCCATTCTAACACCGCCGCAACCTGTGGATCCTTTGGCGTATTCAGCAACTCGACAAACTCAGGCGATGAATTCGTATCCGTTAAACTGAAGGTACCCAATGCCAAAAGATTGATTATACGTATCTGCTGCTTCGTTCCACGTTGACCCCAAGAATAGCTGTTATGCTTCTTATACTCCGGCTCCTTATCCAAGTTAACATAAGAAGCATAAAAACGCTTAGCACCGCGAATTTCCTTTTTCAGCAATTCTAAATTGCCCTTCGCGTATTCCTGCAAAAACGGCAACACCGCTTCGTTTTGCGGATGTCTTATCAAATGGCGAAAGGCTTCCATAACCTCTTCTTTTCGCTGTTGCGAAGACGTCTTCGCAACAGGCTTCCCATCCTTCTGCACCGCTTTTTGCACCTCCACAGTCCCATCTTCAGAATAGCCTTTCTTCGTTTTCTCGCGAATTAATTTTTCCGCATCGGCCAAACAGGCTTCTTCGGTATCGAAAGTTTTCGTTTTTGATTGCCCGTCGGTCCCGTTCCGACCATAAGTAACCGTATGGCTATCCCCTGAGGTCTTTATTTCCCAGAATTTATCCGACGTACCGTCAATATATTTTAGGTGCTTAAACATATAATTCCTAAGTTTATAAAACATATTAAAATATAAATTAAAAGAGGCAATGCCAAGCATTTTCAGATCCTTAACATTATTATAACCTCAATTAGCTACAAGAATGTGGCAGAACCAAACGATGCTTCGTCGACCCTCCTTCTACTCACTCCCCTTGCAAAACCCTTTCAAAGCCCTTTCAAAACCCATGTAAACCCGCTCCCGATCGGGTATGATATGGGTTAATAAAGGTTTGACAATTCGTTAAACCTGAATTTATCTAGATTGATTAATTTAAATGAAATATTTTAAAACAAATAGAAACATGGCAAGAGCTAAAAACGGGGTAAACGGATGCGTCTCCGGCAAGGTTGGGAATGTTGTATTTTACGAGCGTAATGGTATAGGTTATGTGCGATCGGCTCCTGCTCGGCGCATTGAGAAGAAGCGTTCCGAGATTGTTCAAATGACCCGGATCAAATTTAAACTTGTACAGCAGTATGTTATTTGTATGCTGCAGTTTGTGAAGTTCGGCTTTCAATTTGGTGCCGGCAATGGCACGGCTTACAATCGTGCGATGTCGTATAACCTTCGAAATGCCGTTAAGAGCCAGAAAGCGGAGGCATTTATCGATTGGAACAATTTGGCATTCAGCCGGGATATGCCCGATCCGATTAAGGAGATTTCTTTTTCTTTAAACCGCGGCAGTAAACAGTTGACACTTCGTTGGGAGCTCGATGATGATGTAGCACTTCGTTTAAAGGGACATCAAATGCGTGCGTACATCTTGATTATTCCAAGCGACCTGGGCAATTGGAATGTGCAAGGGCTTGGTGCTGGTAATAATATGCAAGAAAATGAACAGACATTGACGATATTAAGCTATGATACCACCATCACCCATCATATTTATATCGCCTTTGCCTCCGTTGAAATACCAATTCGGAGCACCAATAGTCGATATGTCGGTGCTATCGAGATGTAAAGCGGGATTCATTATCAGGGTTTCGTCATAAAGTAGCGTAATTTTTAGTTAATATGGTCTAAACTCTCTAAATTAAGCAGTTATACAGCTAGTCCATGGCCTTTACGCTGCTAAAACTTAAAGAGAATGACGAAACACTACTTCCCCTTACACTTACGGATCATCAATTTGGATGAAAAGCACGTTGGCGAAAAACTATACCTGACAGGAACCTTCAATAATTGGTCGGAGGAGCAGGTCTTGATTGGCACAATACCCGAGAAAGGCGGATCTATAAGCTACACCTTGGAGGAAGTCAAAGCAGGCGAGCATGAGCTCAAGTTATCGCGAGGAAGTTTTAAAACGCTTTTTGCGGATGCAAACGGGCAGCTTGCTCCCGCTGTATGGCTCAACCACTCGAAGGAGTCTGAATTGGAAATGACGATTGAGGGATGGCGTGATGACTATCCAGCGAGCACAGCGAGCGAGCAGGTCCATATATTGGATGAACATTTCTATTTTCCGAACTTAGATGTGCACAGAAAGGTGTTGATTTACTTGCCGAAAGGTTATAAACAATCGGATAAGCGCTATCCGGTTATTTATATGCATGACGGTCAGCATCTTTTTGATGAAGCCACTTCCGTCGGCCGTTCCGGTCCTGTGGAGTGGAAGGTAGACGACACGATTGATGCGTCGGCGCATGACGCAATCGTCGTCGCTATTTATCATGCGGCAAACTATGATCTTCGGGCAGAAGAATATATGCTTTCGGCAACGGATGAAATCAAAAATCCGAAGGGTCAATTGTATTTAGACGACATCGTACATGAGCTGAAACCCTATATTGATGCGCATTATCGCACGCTCAACGATCGCAAGCATACAGCGATGCTAGGCAGCTCCATTGGAGGACTCATCAGCATCTATGCAGGCATACTATATCCGGAAGTGTTTGGGACGATCGGGTCTTTTTCCCCTTCCATCTGGATGGATGAAGAACCGCTGTATCTCAAAACCTTGCAACAATTGCTTAAGCGTGCCGAGGAGTATAAAAGCCAAACTTTCTATTTCTATGTAGGTGGCAAGGAAAAGCGCTTTGATAGAAACACGAAAGAAAACGACATGAAGAAAGAGCTGGAGAAATATGTGGAGTTTCTGACCAAGAATTATCAAGGAACGATTTTCATGGATATCAACGAACATGGTAAACATGGAGCAGCCCATTGGCAATTGGCCTTCCCTGCTTTCTTCGACTATTGGAGCCTACAGATGAATAGCAAATAAGTGAAAATAATATTTAACATGATAACAAATCCCGATCCTTTCTATGATGCAGCAGCCCAAAATTTCCCGTTATGTTTTCCGTGTCAGTCGTAAAGAAAAACTGACCCCCCATTATATTCGCATCAAGCTTCAAGCGGATGAGGACATAGACTTTGATAAATGTACATTAGGAGCGAATAACAAGATTTTCATTCCGCCAGCAGGCGTTTCGGATGTTCATTTCCCCGAGTTTGATCAGGCGAAAGGCGACTGGGTTCACCCTTCAGAGGAGTTGAAACTAATAGTCCGCACTTATACCCATCGCGCAATCGATCCGGTAACAAAAGAAATAACAATTGATTTTGTAAATCATGGGGATAATGGGCCAGCATCGGCTTGGGCCGCTAAGGCGAAGGTCGGACAGCAATTGGGCGTAGCCATGAAAAATAAGACCGACGATACATTATCAGGAGTCCGACTGGTATTTTCTGATTGGCGATGCGACCGCCATTCCTGTCCTATGCTGCATCCTCGAGAGCCTGCCTCCGACCGCTAAAGGCTCTTGTTTAATTGAGGTGGCTACGGAAAAGGATATTCATCCCGAGGTTCAGCATCCGGGTTTTGACATTCAATGGCTTTTGAATCCACATCCGGAGCTTGGCAGCGTACTGTCCGAGCTCGCAAAAGAAGTAGCCGTCCCGATCAATGGTAGCAGCTTCGCTTATGTCGCCTGCGAATATAATACGGTAAAAATCCTGCGTCAATACTTCCGTGAAGAACTGAACTGGACAAACAAACAGTTCTATGCATTCTCCTATTGGAAAGCCGGAGATGCTGAGGATCAATCGGCTACGGAAAGACGAAGGGAGAAAGCGGATTAACGAATTAGGGATTGAATTAAAGATTAGTAACAAGCTTATTATTTATTTAGATTAATTATAAATAACTGTTATCTTTGCTAGGCAAAATGATAATTAGGGCGAAGATAAAGGAACATAATGAGTGGTTGTTTTGGGAGGAACTCTCTGAAGAAACAACTGCACCCAATGCTTTATCTGAAAAAAACATCAGCATCAGCAAATACCCTATTAACATCAGCTCTTATCAAATCTTAAGTCGGGGCATATTTATTATTCAGGCAGAAATGTTCTTTAGTGAAGCCGCGAGCATACAAGCTGAAATTGATAGCGAGGCGATTGTCAGTCAGTTTATTATCAGCATGAACCAGCATAATAAACCGACTTTCAGCAAACATAATATCCGCTATTTACCGACCCTGAATGAAGAGCATAATGTTCCGGAGAAGCAGAAATGCTTATACATTCTCTTGGTCATGACGCCTAGCTTCTACCATAACTTGGTGACGATCTACAACCCGCTTCATGAACAGTTCAAGCAGCGCATGGGGCAAAGAAACGCTGTTTCCATATTTGATCAGGATTTACCGGCGACCATGGAGATGCTACACACCATTGAAGAGCTTGCAAAAACAAAGGAAAAAAACGAGTTAAAGCAGATTTTTACCAATGCAAAGGTCTTGGAACTGATTATGTATCAGTTTGAACAATTCGGATTGGCGGCAGCGAAAGATACCGAAGAGATTAGAACGGAGGATATCTTGAAGCTTGAAGAGGCGAAGCGAATTTTGACACAACAGTTTGTTGATCCGCCGACACATCGTCAACTCTCCAAGATTGTCCTCCTAAATGAGTTTAAACTGCGCAATGGTTTCAAGCGCTATTTCGGAACAACCATCTATAATTTTATCACCCGTCTTCGGATGGAAGAGGCAAAACGCCTCATCCTCGACGAGGAAAAGAATATGTATGAGATCGCGACACTCGTAGGCTTTAAGCATCAGGCAAGCTTTACACATGCCTTCAAAAAATATTACGGAATCTTACCGAGCGATATCTTTCGATCAAATAACAGCGGCTAGCATCACAGAATTGAATTCTTGCAGGTCATATTCGATCGGTATGGCTTGAATCTCGGTGCATAGATTTTTAGGATTGATCTGCACCAGACTGTCTATTCCGAAGATGGTATAGATGTGCTGCTGTTTGAATACTTCATTCGGACTGCCATACCACCATACCCTTCCTCCTTTCATCATGATTACGCGATCGCTATACTGTGCAACCATATTCAGGTCGTGCAATACCGCCATCACGGTGAATCCGACTTTGCAGAATGCTTTGGCAATAGCCAAAGTTTGGTGTTGATACTGAATATCCATACTCGAAATTGGTTCGTCGAGGAGCAAAATACCCTCTTCCGCGTCCCACAGCTGCGCAAGAATGCGCGCCAGATGTACGCGCTGTTGCTCACCGCCAGATAACTCTCGGATAGAACGATCGCGAATATGCATCAGATTACAGATCTGAATACACTCTTCCAGGATTACTTTTTCATTCGCACAAGCTTGCTTCTGATATCTGCCCATGGCGACAACTTCTTCCACAGTGAAGGGAATGTCCATGACGTTGCTCTGATGCAGGTAGGCGCGGAACATCGCCATCTCTTTCATCGTCATATCTGCTACATCCTTGTTTCGCAAAACAACCTGTCCGCTATTGCTCTTCAGTTCTCCAGCAATCAGTTTCAATAAGGTACTTTTTCCAGCACCATTGGCACCGATAATACTGACAAACTCGCCCTTGTCGATAAAGATATTCAGGTCTTTGATAATCGTGCGATTCTTAACAGCATAGTTCAGTCCTTGGATATGTATCATAAGCTATAACTTTCTTTTTTCTCTTAATAAAATTCATAAAAATACCGGTGCCCCAATTAATGCCGTAATCACTCCTATAGGCAGTTCCAGTGGCTGAATGATGGTTCTTGCAATCAGGTCGGCGAGGTTCAATACGATCGCTCCGCCGAGCAATGAGGTTGGCAATAAAAATCGGTTATCGACTGATCCGATCAATCGAAGGGTATGCGGTACGAGCAAGCCAACGAAGGCGATGATTCCGCCAAACGCAACGGAGACCCCAACGGCAAGGGTAGAACAAATGATGATCAATACCTTGAGTCTCTTGGTATTTAAACCCATCATTTCGGCCTGCGACTCGCCCAAGGCAAATAAGTTGAGCGCCTTGCCAAAAAATAGCAAAGGAATAACGGATACAACAGCAAAGATCAGCAGGATATTGACAGACTCCCCAGTCGCGCCAGCCATACTTCCTAAGGACCAGAATGTAATGTTCCTTAGCTGTTGTTCGCTAGCCATATAGCTCATCAAGCCTGTTGCTGCCCCTGCCAATGCATTGATCGCAATACCGGCAAGAATCATCGTCGCAATGTTCGATTTACCTCCTACGATGGAAATGCGATAAACAAGGACCACAGCGAGGGAAGCACCGATAAAGGCTGAAATTGATATTAAATATAGGTTTAGGGAATTACCGATTAACGCGATTAAACTGGCTTCAAAGACGATGGTCAATGCCGCGAAAAAGGAAGCTCCGGAGGATATACCGACCAACCCCGGCTCGGCCAGGGGATTGCGGAAAATACCCTGAATGGCAGTTCCTGTAATCCCCAATATCGCGCCTATCAGCGTGCAGAAGAGAATTCGCGGAATACGAATCTCCATTAAGATATTCTTTAATAATTCGTCATCTTCACTGAAACTTCCGCCCCCTACGCTCTTCCACAATAACAGGATCACCTCTTTGAAAGGTATTTGCATGGCACCTGCTCCGAGCGAGAAGATGATAATGCAGAAGAGCAGAGCGGACAGCGAAAGGTATATAAATTTATATTTCATGCTATAGCACAAGGTCTTGTAGTTTGGCAATAGCTTCTGGCAATCGAAGGCTGTAATTATTCAATAATGTGGCGTCCATCGCGACGATTTTCTGATTCTTGCCGGCATTGGTTAACTTCACACCCGGCATCTTCAGAATCCCCTCACTGCCCCCCAGGCTTGAAATCCCAAAACTGAACAAGAGGATAACATCTGGATTGGCAGCGACTAATGCCTCTGTATTATATGTTTTGAACCCTGTAAAGCCTTTCATGGCGTTTTGGAATCCGGCTTCTTTAATCACCGCATCGATGGACGTACTTTGTCCAGCAACGCTCATGTGGCCTGCCCCACGGGCATAGATGAATAGGATTTTTTGGGAAGAGTGCTTCGTTTTCTTCGCTAAATTGGAAAGATCTTGGCTCAATTTACTGGCTAAAGCTGTACCCTTCTGTTCCTGATCAACAGCTTTTGCAATGGTTTTGATAAAGCTTTGCAGTCCGCCGGTCGAGAACTCCTGCGTCATCAATACGAAAGGAATCTTCAACTTCTGCAGCTGCACTTGGATATCGGCCGATAACTCGCCCTTTAATGCCAAAACTAAGTCTGGTCGGAAGGAACTAAGAGCCTCAATAGTAACGCTTCTATTCTTGCTGACTTTCGGCAATTGGGAAATGTAGGCGGGATAGTCGCTCGTCAGATCGACCGCGATTATTTGCTTGCCAACACCAAGTCCATCCAACACTTCGGTGATAGCACCACTAAGTGAAATGATACGTTTTGGGGCGTTTGCTAAACTTGAAAAACTGAGAGACACAAAGGTCAACAAGAGGAAAAGGGTTCGTAATAATGGATAAGTTTTCATGTTATGTTGTACTAATATTGAGCACAAATAGAACACTTATTTATAATGTTTCCAAATAATCAGATTGCGCAAAATATACAAAATCAACAATGTGATGGACTCGAGTCTATTTTTATAACATACTATCAATCATTGTTTTACTATTCTTTCAATAAAATTATCATTCGCCATAAAAATCTGAATGGAACAAAAAAACGTACAACTTGAACAAATCTAACTACGTATTGAATAAAGATATTGTCGGGAATATTGGTGAATATTGCATCATTATTTAGAAACAATATAAATAGTTTGCGACTAGAATTTAAATACACTTTTATGCTTTTGGCAGTACTTTTACAACATGCGACCATTCCAGTTTTTGCACAACAAAAAGCAAAGATAAATGGCTATGTAGTCGACAGTTTGGGACTGCCTATTGCGAATGCTTCCCTACAATTTCAACCCGATCAAATTCAAGCACAAACAAATAGGAAAGGATATTTCGAAACCCGCCCTCAATACGTTGGAGTTTATAAATATTACATCTCGGCTATCGGCTATCAAACCGATACGGGGACTATTACCCTCGACAATAAGAAGCAAGATTTCCAGTTCCGCCTATCGAAAGCGGATCAGCAAATTGAAGAGGTATCCGTCATCGGAACTGTGATGAGAAGACCAACCCTCATCGATCCTCGAAATGCCGCAATGCCAGTCACCATCATCGATCGTCGAACGCTTGAATTGCTCGGTAGCCGACGCTTGGATGAAGTCCTCCGCGAGCAAACCGGTATGGCCATTGTCAATAATACTGCTGGCGGCAGCCGATCGGTTGGTGTTCAGATGCAGGGCTTGTCGAGCCAATACATCATGATTCTTATCGACGGACAACCATTGCTAGGTAGGCAGTCTGGCAATATGGATTTATCAAGAATACAGGTTTCCAATATCGAACGTATAGAAATCATTAAAGGCGCGTCCTCCTGTCTCTATGGCAATGACGCCCTTGGTGGTGCCATCAATATCATAACTCGCTTCGGAAATACACAGCCGCAAATGCATGTGCAAGCCAGCTATGGCAGCTATAACATGACGGATATTACCGCCGAAGCGGAAAGCAACTTCAACCAAAACAAAGGCTATGTATTACTGTCAACCAATTACTACCGAACGGATGGATTCAACAATAATAGACGATATATGGAGGCAGGAACTACGATTCCTCCATACACTAATTTCGCTCTGCAAGGGAAAGTACGAAATCAACTAAATGAAGCTAAAGACTTCCTGAGTCTGAGCTTACGTGTCAACACGCGAAGTTCGGAGATGATGCGAAAGTATGCCAGCGATTATGAGATTTCCGACCAGCAAAGTGAGATCGATATGAACGCGTCATTGACTTACGACAAGCGTTGGAATACGCAGTGGAAAAGCATGACAAACTATTATTTTTCACACTATCGATCGGATATTGATGTTCGTGCGAAGCAAGGATTAGCGACTCTAGCGAGCGATGAATTTCAACAGGCTGTACACAAGATAGAGCATCAAGCAGCCTATCATCGCGAAGGATTTAACCTAACGCTTGGCGCTATGGCACAGCTTGAGCAAATGAACCTGGATGCAGGTTTCGACAATCGCCATCAACTGACTGCCTCTGCCTATGGACAAGGGAATTATCATCTTGGAAAATATACGCTTCTCACTGCAGGATTACGCTTTGACCATACGGTAAATTATGGTTCGCAACTGAGCCCTAGCTTGGGTGCTACCCTAACTTTAAGCGAAGGCTTAAAATGGAAAGTAGGGATAGCATCCGGATTCAAAGCTCCCGACTTCCGAACGAGATATCAGGTCTTTTATAATCCTTCCGCAAACTATTATGTACTTGGTAATGAGGTTTTACTTGAAACCCTAGATCATATGGATAAGGCAGGTGAACTGTCCGAAATAAGAAGCGCTGTGCTGAAGCAGTTGGATCAACCCCTGGACGCTGAAAAAAACATGTCATTGAACAGTGGATTCAGCTACTCGCCTTTCCAAAATAGCCATATCGAGTTAAATGTGTTCTATCATAAGCTCCGCAATCAGATGAATAGCATTCAGGTCGCTACGGGACAGCGTAACATGGCGGTATATTCCTTTCAAAATCTTCCTAGCGCTGTCAACAAGGGGATCGAAGCAAATATACGGATGCAATTGTTTGAAGACTTGAATGTATCTGCCGGATACCAATACCTGATCGCAAAAGACCTCTCGGTAAAAGATAGCATACGGGCAGGCGTATGGCCCTATAGTCAAAATATCCATGACCCGAAAACTGGGAACTCTTACACCGCAACGGTTGCTGACTACTGGGGATTGGAGAACCGCTCAAGGCATCAGTTTAATGTTGGTTTAATCTATCAATACAAGCCTTGGAATATCACGATCAATGCGCGTGCTATATTTCGCGGAAAGTATCCCTTCATGGACATGAATGGTAACCGCTTTATCGATCGTTATGACAGTTTCGTCGACGATCATGTGATCTACTATGTCGGGATAGAAAAGAAGTTCAACGCATTCCCCCTATCCATTCGCCTAAACATGGATAATGTTACGAACTATATCAATTACATGATTCCAGGACAAATGGGAAGACTTAGCACTGTGGGTCTATCCTATCGGATAATCAAAAAATAATAACAATGAACTATAAAAAACAACATACTATAGTCCTAATGCTATCGCTCTTAACATTGACAGCATGTAGTAAATCGAATGAAGGGCCATCACTCCCCTTAGAAGATGGGGTGAGCATCGTAGTTGAAAATCTTGCTGGAGACGTAGATGCTTCGGTAGGCGTTACTGGTCCAGGAAAAGAGAAGCGCGACTTCCATACCTTCCTGTTCCGCTTTTCCGATAAAAAGCAAACCTGGCTAAAGACCGCGCAGGACTCCGCTAATCACTTTAAGAAAACCGATTGGGACTTAGCTTTCAGCAACTATTACAACAGCAGTATCTACATCAACAACGGCGAACAGTCAGGTGTCCCTTTTACGGGAAATGGCTCAAAGCATAAGATGATATTGCTGAAGCAGGACTACCAGAAGGTCACCACTGCGCCTAGCGACGCGGAATTCGATAGTAGCACACTTTACAACATCGGGATGATAATTGATGAAGGCTCTGCCGGTTGGTATAACTACAATATGACATCCCACCTGGTGCAGGTCGCACCGAACAGGACCTATGTACTAAGACTCTCTAACGGCAAGTATGCGAAGCTACAGCTTATCAATGTCTACAAAAACAATCCGCCTGTGGTTACAGACCTGAACTGGCAAGCGCCATACTATACCTTTCGATATTTCGTACAGGAAGACGGCAGTAAAAATCTAAGAACACAATAAATTTTTAAATACAATAATTATGTTAAGCGAAAGAATCAAAGCAGCAACGAAAAACGGTCACCAAAACTTAGAGAAACAAGTGGTTTACCGTTTAAAGGCAATCGAGAATAATTCAGACTACGCAGATTTATTAAAGTTTTTCTTTTCATACTTTGAAACATTAGAACAGCAGATTGCTAACAATATTCCAGCGTCATTGGAATCATACTTCAGCGTTCGTAGAAGTGCGAAAGATATCGCGAAAGATATCGCAGTCTTAGGTGCAGATTTGGTTGACCTTCCACAGGCCTTTCTTCCGGTGATTGAAAACAAAAACCAAGCTATTGGCGCCTTGTATGTATTGGAAGGCTCAATCATGGGTGGTCCATACATCGTCAAGATGCTTCAAAAGCAAGGGATAGAAACCGGATTTAACTTCTTCCAAGGCTATGGCGAGGAGTCTGCCGAGAAATGGGCTGAATTCACAAAGATCATCAACGCGGAAGTTGCCGAAGAAAAAGATATTGAAGAAGCAATTAACAGTGCTCACAACACTTTCGAACAATTCTCTAATACATTCACAAATACCATAAATGCATAAAAAATCATGATTAAAACCTTTAAATCTACCTTCCTTTTATTTGCTATTGTGGGGTTTTCCTGGACGTCAATGACCTCTTGTTCGGATGATAACGACGTGGTTATTCCTAAACTCAACGACAGTGGAGCGAAGACGGAATTAGCATCTATCACGGTGCCTCCCAACAAAAAAGTATTCTTTGACTTCAAAACAAACTCCGTTCAGGACAGTGCAAAAAGCATGGTGAACTTATCCGGAATGTATGGTTCCAATTTAAAGAACTCACGAGATGATGTCTACTCAATGGGCTACTTCGATATGGAAAATACTTCCGTTGAAAAACTTACATTGAAAGATATCTTGGCTGTGAAAATCACTGCGACAAATGAGTTTACCATTGATGCGTCGAGTGCCGGAGCACCTGCGAAAGGCGCTACTTGGATCATCTATGACTTTAAGAATAATCATGCAGTTTATCCGACCCCAAATCGTTACATCGTCATGTACAAAGGCAAAGTATTAAATGATGAGGCAGAGGAGCTTTATGTCATCAACGCTGGAAAAATCACTGCTGCGCAGGGGACTGCAGCATATAATATCAATGTGAAGAAATTCATTAAATAAAGTTAAAATTATAGGATAGTGAAGAGGGATCATCTGAAAAGGTGGTCCTTTTTTTATGGAAGTATATATTTTCAACGGGCATTAAGAGCTTTCCTTTTCTTCTGATGCTGGATTAGAGATATTGTGGCTTGTCCAATGCACCCCTCTCCTCCCCCTACCATAATTTGCATTATACCATATTACGCAAATTCCAATAAGAAATTGTCCAACGGAGAACGAATTTCATTATGAGATGTTATAACAAGGATATCATTAAAATATAAGAAGATGCAGGAGGATGTTCAATCAACAAAAGAATTGAAGAGCCACGGACTACGTTATGTGGATTGCAATAAGAATGGGATAAAACGCTTGAGAAAGGGAAAGAAATTTACCTATGTGGATACGAAGGGAAAGACGGTAAGTGATGAAAAGAAGCTTAAGCGGATCGCCAGTTTAGTCATTCCTCCAGCATGGGAGGATGTGTGGATATGCGCAAGCCCAAACGGTCATATTCAGGCGACTGGGATAGATGTCCGCGGCCGCAAACAATATAAATACCATACTACCTGGTCTTCTTTGCGCAAAGACAATAAATTTGCCAACCTCATCGTGTTTGGCAAGGGGCTTCCACTTCTCCGCAAACAAATCCAACGAGATTTACGACGGAAAGAATTGGATGAACGCAAAGTAGTCGCCTTAGCTTTAGAAATAATGGATCAGACGTCGATTCGAATTGGCAATGAGCAGTATAGCAAGCAAAACGGATCCTACGGCTTAACCACGCTTAAGAATAAACATGCAGACTTTCAAGACAATAAAGTATTTTTCAAATTTATTGGAAAGAAAGGTATCAAACAGCAAAAGGTCTTAAAAGGGAAAAAACTATTCAACATTCTACGATCTGTAAAGGAGATACCAGGACAACGATTATTTCAATATTTAGATAAGAATGGGCGATCGTATTCGCTGGATTCTGCTCAACTTAATCATTATTTGAAAACATTCTATCAGGAGGAGGTCACTTGCAAGACATTTCGTACCTGGAACGCTTGTTTTTCATTTCTAGATTATTTGTCAGAATCCGCTGCTCCGGAAACAAAAAAGGAACGCAAAGAAATATTGAACGGGGCAATAGAGCATGTCGCGAAATTACTAGGTAATACAAAAACCATCGCCAAAAACCATTATATAGATCCTCGACTTATGGAAAGCTATGAAGAAGGACTCTTGGACAAATGGATTAGAAAAGTACCTTCCGCGGCAAAGGAAAAGGAAAAACATATCACGAAAAAGCTTCTTCGCATGTTACAATTAACCGACAAGTAAAATGCTCCTAAAAACGATATAAATACCTGTTTTACAACTTCAACAAACTAGCACCCTAAGTCAAATGTTCTTCCATCAAAATAGATCATTATGGAAACGCTAGATAGAAAGATAGAGATATTAAGAGATGCCATTGAAATCAACAATGAGCGTATTGCTGGTTATCAAAAAGCACAAGATATTGTTGAGTCGGAAAACCTGGAGAATCTATACGCCTTGTTTGGCGATTACAAACGGCAATCTGAACAATTTAAGTCAGAGCTAGCGCCATTTATCACGCAATTCGAAGAAACTGTTGATAATGGAACAATGGTAAGCGGTAAGCTATTTAGAGCGTGGATGGACCTTAAATCATTGGTCGCTCCATCTACTTCAGAGTCCGTGCTGGCAAGTTGCGAAAAAGGCGAAGATGAATTCAAAAAAGAATACAAAGATTTAATCAACGAGTCCTTATCCGACTTCCCTGAGATAGTCGATCTTTTGCAAACACAACTTACCATCCAGTTAGGCGCACATGATCACATCAAAGAGCTCCGAGATAACTCATAAGACACTAAGACATTTCCACTTGACCAGATTGCGCTTTCTAGCGAAAGACTCTCTGGTCATGTTGGAAGCCAAGAAATATTAAACGCAATTTTATTACAACAAACATCCCATGAATCCCCAGATGCATATTTGGGGATTTACTTTTAGATGTGCGATTTCTAATCTAGAATCAGTACTTTTAGAGATACATCAACAAAACAGCAGCTACTTCTACATGCCAGAACAGCATTCTCTTAAATTATTAATTGACGTACTGAACCATTCCCCCTTAGCTACTGCAATTTACGATAGCAGCGACCTAAATATCGCTTTTGCCAATGAAGCTATGATTGCGATGTGGTGCAGTAATCCATCAATTATAGGCAAACCATTCTCTGAGGCTTTCCCAAATTTTAAAGAAGAGGGATTTTCAAGAATCCTAGAAAATGTATGGCAGACCGGTATTAGCTATAAAGCGATGGATACACCGGCAGACATTCTTGATGGGGATTTCACCCATACGCGGCATTTCAACTTCGAATACAAAGCTTTGGTCGATGCCAACAATGAAACTTTCGCGATTCTGCATACCTCCATTGACGTCACGGCAAAGAACAGAGCTCTTCAAATGCTCAAAAAGCAAGAGCAACAGCTTTCAATCAATAACGATTTGGAGGAAATCACCAATAGCTTGGCCCATGACGCAAAGAACCCCATTGCAATCGCTCGTCTTGCCATTGACACCCTGAGGGAAGATAACAAAGTAGATTCAGATAAAAGAACACAATGGTATGATATCATTGATCAAGCGATGGTCAGCTTGAACACAATCATCGATAAAACCGTTCAGCTAAGCGAAGCGCGCGCATATTCTCCTGAAAAAACTTTAATCCACGTTGCAGACAAGATCAAGTTTTGGTGTGAAGACGCTATACTGTTACATGATGCTCCAAACACAAGGATTGAAACGGGTCTTCTTTTGCCGGTATTGGGCGATCAGGGCGGCATATTCCAGCTATTCAGCAATATTATTAGCAACGCCATCAAATATTCCTCATCAGTTCGAGAACCCTCCGTTCAAATTTACTCCGAAAAAACCAGTAAGGGTGTCGTTTATCACATCAAGGATAATGGAATTGGCATACCAGAGCAGGAAATCGATGAAATTTACTACAACTTTCAGCGGGGATCAAACTCGAGTAAACATAGGGGATCTGGCATTGGGCTTTTCATCGCGAAGCGCGTCATAAAACGTCTTGACGGACAAATAAATATCTCCAGCAAAATAAACGTTGGAACAGAAGTTCGTCTTTTCTTCCCCAATCAATCCTAATTTCATTGAACGATTCTATTGCTTTGTTGTTCTCTACTTAGATCAAAAACATTAGAAAATGGAAACAACAAAAGAAGGAAATCCTAAAGATTTATACCCAAGTCCACCGTTTAAAAAACAGACACAAGAACCTCCTGGCGAAACGAAGAAGATGGATCCTAGACCGGACCATGGCGAACAGAGCTACGAAGGTTCAGGACTTTTGACAGGCAAGGTTGCTATCATTACGGGTGCTGACTCGGGAATTGGCAAAGCCGTAGCCATTGCTATGGCCAGAGAAGGCGCCGATATCATGATCTGCTATAAAGATGATATCGAAGATGAGGATGCCAAAGATACGGAAAGCTATGTGAAGCAGGCCGGTAGAGAGGCCATTCTATTCAAAGGTGACATCCGTTCGGAAGAAACCTGCAAGAAGATCATTGATATCGCTGTTGAACGCTATAAAAAAATCGATATCCTAATAAATAACGCAGCTTATCAAATGAGTTATAAGAACCTGCAAGAGATTACGGCAGAAGAATGGAACAAGACCTTTGAGGTTAACCTAAGCGCCATGTTTTACTTAACGAAATACGCGCAGGAACATATCCGGGAAGGTGGAAGTATCATCAACACCACCTCCGTCAATGCATATGACCCGAATCCTACCCTATTGCCCTATGCCGCCAGCAAAGCTGCTATCCAGAACTTTACGTCCAATCTTGCACAGAAGTTTTTAGAAGAAGGCAACGGAATCCGAGTCAACGCAGTAGCCCCAGGCCCCGTGTGGACACCACTGATACCGAGCACAATTCCAGACCATGAGCATTTTGGCGACAATACACCGATCGGAAGACCCGGACAGCCGGCGGAAATTGCGCCAGTCTATGTCTTCTTGGCGTCCGCTGCTGCATCCTATGTATCGGGTGCCACCATACCGGCTACCGGCGGAAGGATTACGATCTAGACAATCGCAAGAAACTCATCCAATAAAGATAATGATGCGTTAAACGCTTTTACATAAGTATCCGCAGCATTCCGGGAAGGCAGAGAATAGACTCGCGAAACAAGAATTCCATGAATATTAATTGCGATGAAAACATCACCTACCTCAGCTGTCGGATGCTTTCTTGTTCCCTCATACGCAACTCCGGTCAAAGCGATATGCACATCTGCAGGCATACGCTTCTTTAAACCAGGAATCAAAGCCTTAGTAACTTCCATAGACTCCGCGGTATAGGTATCGATCAAGTACTGCGGTACCCGGAGCAGTTGCGTCTTCACGGACTCTTCGAAACACACGATACTGCCCTTCAAAATATCGCCCGCATCGACCTGTAGGCTCCAAATACTCGATAAAAAACCTGCCGTCATACTCTCCACCGTTGCCAACGTCCAGCGTCTTTTCACTAATTCAGCCGCTACTTTATTCAATAACTGATGATCTATACGTACCATAATATATCTTCATATTTCATATCCATAGCATTAAACAAGCCGGATGATAAATCGTTGTAGAAAAACAAATAACGGCCGAATGAACCTATCAGCCGCTTAGTTGTTATATAGACAAACAATCAATTTTATGAGAGCAATTTGGACAGGAGCAATCGGCTTCGGCCTGGTGAATATTCCGATTAAAATTTATAGTGCAACACAATCCAGCAGCTTGGATCTAGATATGTTGGATCGAAAGGATCAAGCAAATATCAAATACAAGCGTGTCAATGAGAAAACCGGAAAAGAAGTCGCTTGGGAAAATATTGTTAAAGGCTACCTGCTTAAAGACAAGTATGTGGTGCTGGAAGATGCAGATTTCGAGGATGCCATGCCCGAAAAAAACAAAATGATCAACCTACAGTCCTTCGTTAAGATTCAGGAAGTAGACTCGGTTTATTTTGATACACCCTACTACCTGGAGCCACAAAAATCTGGAGAGAAGGCCTATCAACTGTTGCTAAAAGCACTGGAGAAAAGCAAAACGGCAGGCCTGGGAACCTTCGTGATGCGCAATGTAGAAAACCTGGCCATCATCAAACCTTCAAACAATATTCTGGTGCTCAACAAACTTCGTTTTGAAGAAGAAATTCGCAGCACGGAAGATTTGAAAGATAGCGGGTCGGTAAAGATTAAAAAAGAAGAGATGGATATGGCGATGCAACTGATCAAAGCCAATAGCAGACCCTTCGACATCTCTGCTTTCAAAAACGAATATAGCAAGGAATTGCTGAAGATTATACAACAGAAAAGCAAAGGAAAGCGGGCGACCATCCGAAAGATCAATGTCGAAAACACCAAAGCATCCGATCTACTGGAAAAACTCAAAGCCAGCCTTGCTTAAAAATTGCTGAGTGCTTTTTTAATGTCGACTTTACTGTTCATCAGATCTGCCCAAGGGTCAGCAATAGCTTTTACCCGCTCGGGCACTGTATCGATAGTAAAGTCGGCAATTTGTATATCCTCCTCCAGCTCTTCCCAAGAAATCGGTGTACTTACCGTCGCCATCGGCTTCGGACGTAATGAATATGGTGCCGCAATAGTTTGCCCCTGTCGATTTTGCAAGAAGTCCAGGTAAATCATCCCCTCTCGTTTCTTCGGATCGCGAACCAAACTGGTCGTATTGGGATGCTGATCTTGGACAAGCTGCGCGACAAATTGAATGAAATCGCGAACGACTTCATAATCATAGCGCTCGTTGACATGCAGAAAAATATGGAAACCCGTCGAACCAGAGGTTTTTATAAATGCCGAGACCCCCGCTTTGTCAAACACCTGCTTAGAAGTTCTCGCGACAGCCTTCAGCTCGTCGAAGTCCGCGCCGTTAGGATCTAAGTCCAACACCGCAAACTTGGGCTTATCGGGCTTCTTATACGTCGATAACCAAGGATTGATTTCAATAGAACCGAGATTAGCGATAAAGAGTAAGCTCGCCAAATCGTTGCACAGCAAATAATCTATCGTGCTGTTATTGCTTTTCGAGTACATGGGCGCTATCTTAATCCAGGAAGGAAGCTGATCGGGCTCCACATCTTTCTGAAAAAAACTCTTGCCTTTGATCCCATTCGGAAAACGATTCATTGAAATCGGCCTATCTTTAACATAAGGAAGTATATAGTCGCCCATTTCTTCATAATAGGCAATCATATCCCCTTTTCGAATGCCCTCATCCGGCCAATATATTTTATCCTGATTACTCAGCTTCACTTCCTTCCGACCGAACTTCATTATACGTTCCTTTTCCATCTCTTTTGCTTCAACAATTTCCAGTTTCGTGTCTTCCGCCGCCTTATCTGTTCGCAAACCTTTGAATACCGGATGTCTTAAATGCTTATCCTTTGTCCATTCCGAATAGTAAACATCGCAAACTAAAGTTGGCTCCAACCAGGTCACCAAGCGTTCATTCGCCACCTTCACCGTCTTGTCAAAAGGTTTTGTGTCGGTCCTAAGCCTGGAAAACTCTTTATGTAAATCTTTAAGCAAAGCATCGTTAAATCCTGTTCCGCAATTGCCGATATACTTTAACTTGCCACGATCATAAGCTCCTAAAACCAAGGCTCCAAATCCTACTCGCGAACCCTGCGGCTCCGTAAAACCACAGATCACTGCTTCTTGCGTGTTTCTTAACTTGTATTTCAACCAGGAACTGCTGCGCTTATCTTCCAGATAACTACTGTCTTTACGTTTGGCAATCAGCCCTTCCCAACGCTGCGATTCCGCCTCCTGTATGCTCTGCTCCCTGTCCGTGTTCAGACTATCTACGAATAGGATATTCGAAAGGTTAGCCTTCTTAAGCAACAGCGCTAAAATCTCCTTTCTTTCCAGTAAGTCGTAAGCTCGAAGATCGATCGCATCTAACTCCAATATGTCGAAAACGTAATAATGAAGTTGTAAATTTCTAGGTATGGGTTCTCCCGACTGCAATAACTGAAAATGCGCCTGTCTACTTTTATCTTCAATCACGATTTCCCCATCCAATACGCAGTCCCGCTTTATTTTATTCAACTCCTTGACAAGGCTGGGAAATTTAGTATCCAAGCTGTTAGAATTTCTGGAAAGCAATTTTGTCTTGCCTGCCGAGCAAACAGCGATCGATCTGAAACCGTCGAACTTTTTCTCATATAGCCATTCGTCGCCATCGGGCAAGTCGGCTGCTAGTTTTGCCAGCATCGGCTTCGGCTTATGTGCAGCAGGCTTTGTCTTGGCAGCAGCGGGCTTAGTCTGCGTTTTTCCTGCCGAACTGCTTTCCTTTTTAAAAGCTTTGCCTTGCTCTACAATCTGCTTATCGATCAGCTTTTCCGCATCGTAGGATTTATCGGTTGCATATTCATCCTTATGCTTAATCAACAACCAATTGTTGCCTTCACCGGTATGCATACGCACCAATGCAAATTCGCCCTTCAGTCGTTTGCCATGAAGATGAAATTTGATTGAACCCTTTTCCAGGTCCTCCAAGAAAGTTTTCGCATTTTTACTTTCGACAAAATCATAGGTACCCTCGTCGAATATAGAAACCGTACCGGCGCCATAGTTGCCCTTGGGAATACTCCCCTCAAAACTTGCATAGCTAACGGGATGATCCTCAACTTGAACTGCAAGGCGCTTATCTTTTGGATTTAAAGAAGGTCCTTTCGGCACAGCCCAGCTTTTTAGAACACCGTCTAACTCCAAACGGAAATCATAATGTAAACGGCTTGCATGATGTCTTTGCACAACAAAGGTCAATCGCTTTGCTTTAGTTTTCGAACTTTTTGTCCGCCCTTCCGGTTCGCTGGTAACCGAAAAGTCGCGCTTTTCTTGATATTTCTTTAAATCTGCCATAGCTGAATAAAGAACAAGGCAATGGCGCTATAGTTTGTGCTAAACGCTAAATCAAGAATATTAGTGAATTAAACCGTTCTGCACGGCAAACTTGATCAAAGCTGGCGTATTTTTCGACTTCGTCTTATCGATCAAATTCTGTCTATGCCCTTCAACCGTTCTTTTGCTCAGGAATAGTTTCTTCGAGATTTCTAAATTAGTATAACCCTCACCTAAAAGCTCTAACACCTCCAGCTCTCTGGAAGTTAAATCAAGCTCGCTAGGGTCTAAGTTGACCGGCTGATTGTTGTTTCGAACGATGGCTTTCTCAATAAAACCCATAGACAGCTCCTCGCATAAGTATCGACCACCCCGCATCACATGCTGAATAGCAAACACCATTTCTTCCGAACCAACATTCTTGATCAGATAGCCCTTAGCGCCATATTCAAATGCTTTAGCCACATGTTGATCGCAATCTAACATGGTCAGAACAAGCACTTTTATCTGAGGATAGCGCTCGCTAACCTCCCGAATCAATTGCAGCCCGTCGATGTCTTCCATACCGATATCTGTTATGATGACATCAACTGTTAATCCAGCTGCCAGTAAATTTAAAACCTCTCTCCCATTATTGACGTCGCCGATAACCTGGAAGTCTTGTTGCGAGTCGAGTAATAACTTGATCCCGTTTCTAACGACCAAATGATCTTCCGCTAATAATATCTTCACCTCTGCCATTCTCTATTTAATTTTTAATGTCACTTTCACTTGGGTTCCTTGTTCAAGATCCCGAATTTCTAGCGTACCTTGATACCGCTCTACCCGGCTTTTAATGCTTTGCAAACCAATACCATTTCTTAAACTCTCTTCCAACTTGGATTGAAACCCAACCCCATTGTCTGTAACTTCAATATTGACTTGTTCCGTATCACACCTTGTCTTAACAATAACCTGACTAGCGGAGGAATGTTTCATTGTATTGTTCAAGAGTTCTTGAATTACGCGGTAAACGACCAGCAAAAAATCTTTGTCTAACCCCTCTTGATCTTCACAGATATAGCATTTCACTTGGAAATCGGAAGTAGAAACCCGCTCGCACATCGATAGTATGGCGGCTTTGAGGCCAAAATCATGAAGAACCGATGGCACGAGATCTACAGAGATATTACGGACCTGAAAGATGGCATCGTTCAGCATCTTTTTTATCGGAGCGATCTCATTCGCCAGCGCGTCGTTCTCCGAAGCAATATGCTGTAGGTTTAGACGTATGGCGTAGAGTATTTGTGCGACACTATCATGTAATTGCTGCCCGATGCGAATACGCTCCTGCTCTTGTGTCTCAATGATGGTTTTGTATAGCTCTTTCTTCCCCTCGATCCAATTCGGGTCCGGATAAAAACCTCGATCGAACATCAGCAAACAGTACTGGTCCTCATCGAACTGATTCGTAAACTTCTTGACATAGGTATCCACAGGCAAAAAGCTATTATCCTTCTGTATAAAATTTAAAGAAAGGATAAGCGGATCGTATAAAGAATCTCGGTTCTCAAATACAGCTTTGAGTTTTAGCGCATCTTCGCCATCCAAGAACTCAAAAATATGACGCCCCAGGATTTGCAGATGCTGTTGACCAAAGAGCTTTAGAAAACGATCATTGACGCGAAAAACCTGAAAAAACTTATCCAGAAAGACATAGGCGAAAGGCCCATCTTTAAAGAATAGATCAATATTCAACATTGTTTTTTGCGACTCCTCATCAAAGAGCGAGTATTGCTTCATATTGAAATCACTGTTCAAATTGTTTTCCTCCAGCGGTAGCATTTTAAAGTGTAGTATAGTGCGTTATACAATTTTAATACTTTAAATTGGTAGATAAGGGTGATTCACGACATTCCCTTTTGTTGGTAATTTTTATAAGATAAGAAAATCATTATCCTACTAAAACTCTTAAAATTACAGAAAATTATCCTTTAGAATCTACACTCCAAGGCTCTAGAGAAACGTTTTCCGTATTAATAAACCTATTTCACGTATTTAACGCAAAATGTTGTTATAATCTCAGCCGAATAAAAAAGCTTAAGTCTATTTAAACGTCGAAATGAGCATTATTATTTTGCTATCCAATTTAAAATCAGCTCAAAAGCATTCCTCAATCGGCTTAATCGCTATTAATAATAATTGCATTTCGTTTTAGAGCTCAAATCAGTATTTTTTCGGTCTACAAGTATTTATACCCGTTTTAAATTAGGTGCCAAACACCATAAAACATACTATAAATCAATACGTTATATATGTACATCAATTAAACACTATAAGACTACTAGATATGAAAACGACCTTAAACACCACTATCTTGGAAAACTCGCCGATACTGAAGCGGCTAGCTAACAATTTCACCAATGATCCCTTCGAAAAAGAAGATCTAGTGCAGGAAACGTTTATTCGTTCGCTAAAGTCATTAGAAAAATTTGTTAATCACCCAAAGCTAGTTTCTTGGCTTTATGTGATAATGAAAAACATCTATCTCAACAAATACCGTCGCGAAGCCATCCACCGTATTGCTGAAAAGGAAATTACCTACACCCAATCAGCCAATAACAGAATAAAGAACAAAGCAGAATCGGACTTCGTCGTTAAGGATGTACAAGACGCTTTACATACCCTGTCTGAAGAGAATTACAAGATTATCAGCATGTACCTCGAAGGTTACAAATACTACGAAATCGCCGACCATATGAATATCAAAGAAGGCACCATCAAAACCAGAATCCATACCATCAGAAAAGTTCTGAAGCGAAAGTTGCGGGTGTATTCGGTTTAGATGTTAGACATTAGACGTAAGATATTAGACATAAGACAATTAGAGGGCGCCGACTAGGCGCCTTCGCTTTTTTTTGAAACGCTGTATTAAAATTAGAGTTTAGAAAGGAAATTCCATTTTGAACGTTCGGATTAAAATAGTGATTTCGTCTTGAACGTTTGGTAAAGAAAGAAAGAAAGAAAGATAGGGTTTTCTTGAACGTTTGGCTTAGAAAAGAATTTCGTCTTGAACGTTTGGTGTAGAAAGAAAATATTGTCTCTACCCTAGAAAGGAAGGGTGAAATAATTATCAGGATCGGGTCTGATGTCTTATATCTAATATCTAATGTCTAAAAAAACACGAGACTGGTACCACTCAAACCCATTGTAAAACCCTTTCAAACCCAATATAAACCCAATACAAACCCCTATCATAACCGACTTGGAGCGGGTTTGAAAGGGGTTTGAATAAATTAAAAAGGATGTATCATCTGTCCTAGGTTGGTTCTCCCTAGGTATTCCTTCACTATTTTTTGTTTGCTTTGGACATGGCGACTTGGGTTAGTTTTTCGTCGGCATTTTTTTCTTGTTCAAGAATCTCGGCAAAAATCGCCGCTACGTCATCATGTTGCATTAGTTTTGCATAGGTGGCGAGTGATCCGTACGTGGCAATCTCGTAGTGTTCAACTTTTTGTGCTGCTGCGACCAATGCCGCGTCTAACGCTTCACTTCCTTCAAACTCATTCATAATTTCATCCGCTTCATTCAATAATCCCTCCATGGCCTTACATTTCTTACCACGTGCCGGAAGATCGAGTAGCTGAAACACTTGCTTGAGCTTGTCGATTTGACCTTCGGTCTCTTCTAAATGTTCTTTAAAAGCTTTTTTCAACTCTTCTCCTTCCGCTGTAGAAATCAATTTCTTTAAACCTGCCAGCAATTGTCTTTCGGCATTGTAAATGTCTTTCAATTCGTCGACCATCAACTCATGTAGATGCGCATTAGGCATTTTTTCACCATTTTGATTCGTTTCCTTACTCATAGTTTTTCCTTTCATTTTTTTTGTTCACGAAGAGTTTTAATTATTGTTACCTACTGAACAGGTTTTAAGCGTATTGGTTAACTCGAATTTTGAATCAGGTACTATTACTTATTTACAGGGTAAAAAGTGCGTAATCGAGCAAGTAGAATACTTAGTTTCATTCGAGCGAAAGCCTTATCGTACCATGATCAAAGAACTTCTTCTCCTACCCCAAACAATCATTGTTTAAAAAACTTTTCCCCTGACTTTTTTTTTGGCGATTTTTAATGGAATTATGAAAGTTTTTTCCGCCTTTAACGGTACATTGTCCTCAATTTTTCGTACATTCCGTTAATCTAGCCAACGTCCAAAACATATAACGATGAAGATCTTTATCAACAAATTAATTCCCCAGGAAGGCATGAAGATATTAGCAGATGCGGATATCGATTTAATAATGCCTGAGAACCCGGAAATCAGCTATGATGAATGGATTAGCTATTGTCAGCAATGCGATGCGATCCTTAATATCGGAGCCTATAAGATAGACAAGAAGTTTTTCGACTTATGCCCATCAGTCAAAGCCGTTTCCTTGTTCTCGGTGGGTTATGACCAGGTTGATTTGGAGGAGGCAACCAGAAGGGGCATCCCGGTGTCCAACACGCCCGATGTGCTGAGCAAAGCAACGTCGGATGTGGCCTTCTTATTGATGCTGATGGTATCAAGATTAGCGTCCTTTCATACCAATCAAGTACGTCTCGGTGTCCGATTTAAGTATTTTAACCCGATTGCTAATCTAGGCCAAGAGCTGTATGGCAAGACACTCGGGATATTTGGATTGGGCCGCATTGGTGTAGAGATGGCTTTGAAGTGTAAGGCTGCATACGGAATGAATGTCATCTACCATAACCGGAGTCAACATCCCGATTTGGAGAAGCAGCTTGACGCAAAATATGTTTCCTTTGAGGAGTTGCTGCAGCAATCGGATGTGCTTTCTATACACGCCAACTACTCACCTGAATATAAGGGTAAGTTTGATGCCACAGTTTTTAAGCAGATGAAGCCGAATGCGATACTGGTCAATACAGCGCGCGGTGGATTTATCAATGAAGACGACCTGTACGAAGCTTTGCAGTCGGAACGCATTTGGGGCGCAGGCCTGGATGTTTCGGACCCGGAACCCATGCTGCCCGACAATCCGCTATTGAAGCTAGAGCGCGTTTGTGTATTACCTCATATCGGGTCTGCAACGGTGGAAGCACGAGGAGGCATGGCAAGGACCGCAGCGGAAAACATCATCGCCTTTATCGAAGGTAAACCAATGCCGACCTGTTTAAACCCAGAAGTGTACAATAAATCCTGATGAAGAAAATATTGATTGCGCCGAATAGCTTTAAAGGTGCGCTTACAGCAGAGGAGGTCGCAACAGCAATTGAAACCGGGCTTAAGGCTAGCAACATTAAAGCGGAACTCATCAAGTTTCCCATTGCTGATGGCGGTGATCATACCTCCTACTTGCTCAGCAAATATTTGAAGGGCAAGATGCAAAAGCGCGCTGTGAAAGGTGCTTACTTGCAAAATACCGAGGCCAATTATGCTTTGATAAATAAGGGCAAGACCGCCATTATCGAAGTAGCCGAAACATCGGGTTTTAAATCGATTACCGGCAAGTTACGGAGTCCGGTGGAATCGAGCAGCTTTGGCCTAGGCGAGCTGATCAAACATAATCTAGAGCGAGGTATTTTGGATTTTGTCGTCTGTTTGGGTGGTTCAGCAACTGTGGACGGCGGAATTGGAATGTTGCAAGCCTTGGGAATGGAGTTTCTTGATAAAAATGGAAAGAGAACAGAAGGCACAGCAAAGAACTATAAGCATTTAAAAAGCTTATCGCTCGATAAGTTGAAAAATACGGTCAAAGATGCACGCTTCACAGTGCTTTGCGATGTGGAGAATAAATTATTGGGCGAAGATGGCGCCGCTGCTGTATTTGGTCCTCAAAAAGGAGCTAGCCCTAAGGATGTGAAGACCTTGGAAGCATTCCTGACGCATCTCGATGAGCTAACAGAAGTGAACATCGGTAAGTCGTTAGATGCTGTAATGGGTGGCGGAGCCGCCGGAGGTTTGGGCGCTGCTTTTAAGGTATTCTTGAATGCCGAAATGAAGAAAGGCGCGGCTTATTTTTTCGAACTTACACAGATTGAAGAACAGCTAAAAGAAGCCGATTGGGTCATCACCGGCGAAGGCAGTATCGACTCGCAGTCTCTAGAAGGAAAAGCACCAGTCGTTTTAGCGCAACTCGCAAAGAAATACAAAAAACCTATTATCGGCTTGGCCGGGAATATCCCTTTGCAAATTGACAAAAAGTTGCAGGATTATTTTGCAGCACTGCTGGCGATCGGAAATCGTCCGGAGGATTTGGACAATGCGATAAAACATACAGGGGATAATTTAACAAGGACAGCAAAGCAATTGGGTTTATTGTTGAGTTATTGATTTAGAGAAGAGGATTTGTTTTGAAAGGAAAGATATTATTGTCTTGAACCAGGAAAGGAAGGATAAAAGGATTAGCAAGATGTTTCGCCCTAGGTCTTAATACTAAGTACTAACTACTAAATACTATCTAATAAAAAACATCGGCCGCAAACTATAAATTTGCAGCCGACAAAACATCACATGATTGAAACAAAAACGATCTTTATTAATTAAAAATATCCATGCTGTTGCACATCGCCGTAGTTCAATGCAACTTCTAAACGCTTCACGATAAATATTCCAGCTTTTGAGACTACCCTTATCTGATTATCACCTTGCTGTAAGGCATTCTGCGGAATTTCATAAACATATACTTCTTCTCCATCCTGCAGACCTTTTATGCGGTCGTATTGAACGGCTAAACTGCTGTCTAATGGTTTTACTTCTTTATTGTTTACCGTCAGGTCCATTCTTGCTTTTTTGTCCGTACGGATAAAAAGAAGACGAGATTGAAGGTTCTTATTATTCGGATGGTCTCCTACAAAGATTCCGATATTACTTTTCTTGCCATTACCGCAAGCCATCGGCAAATCGGCAATTTGCAACACGCCATAAGCGTTCGTCACGCCGTCGGAAGCACAATAAATCTTATTTCTACTGGCTAACAGTGTCGGATCCCCCAGGTCGGTCAATAAGCGTTGGGATCTTGATCTATTCACCAATCCACTTGCATTTACCGCTTTGGAGTAGTCTACTTTAGCGTCGTTTTCGAAGTAAAAATTAAACAGGTATAAACCATCAGCGCCTTGACCCAGAATATGCGATGCCATTCCGCGATACATGCCTTCAGAAAAGAATTCCCGTGGTTGATACCCTCCATCGTCGATAGAGCCGTATACCGGTATGGTCTTTTTGAAACCTTGAAAAAGGTCTTTCTTAAATTTCGCGATTGGCGTCGCGGTTTCACCTCGCCAATGTGCGCCAATGGAAATAAAATCGACCAATCCTTGGCGATGCCATTCGCGAATGTCAATGCCTTTTTCCAAGCATCCTTCAACCGTTATTGGGACACGAACGGAAAGCAGAATCTCCTTTTTCCGCACTGCCGAAACAGAGTCTACCATTTGGCGTACGGATTTAACGAAGGAGGTGATCAGATGTGATTTTGCAGGTCCCTCCCCTGTTTTAAATAGCACGATAAAACGCATAAAGTCTAGATCATAACCATCGATCTGTGGATATTTCTCTAGCTGCTCGCGGATAAGATTTAACTTATGCTGGCGAACTTCCTTGTGTGTGAAATCTAATGCCTGGGCGCTATTCATCCCTTGTGTAGGGTCGCCGGTATAATATTGTGGATTGTTATACCAGAAGTCTGGATAGGATACCCGGCAATTGCTTGCGGTATCTGCGAAATGCAGGTCGTTGACCCGAAAGCTGATGAAAGCTTCCATTCCGCGTTGCTTGGCGCGGGTTAAGGAAGCATCGATAATATCTGTGCCTTCTTTTTCAAGACTAAGGAAGTTGTTGTAGTAATGTTTAAAAGCGTCGCGCTCGGCAGTGCTTTTGTTGCAGGATAGCGTGCCATTGAGGTCATCGCCAAAGGTGCGCTCGTATTTGGATCGATAGTAAACAAAGTCGCTACCGG
Source organism: Sphingobacterium sp. UBA2700 (assembly GCA_002354335.1). Lineage (GTDB taxonomy): Bacteria > Bacteroidota > Bacteroidia > Sphingobacteriales > Sphingobacteriaceae > Sphingobacterium. The sequence continues at coordinate 35,420 of DELI01000023.1, forward strand.
TGCACATCATGTAGGTGGTTACGACCTTGCTATCGGCTACGATGTCGACATAGCGGTTGATATCTGCACGCGAGAGGTTGCCCTTGCGGTTAAACCACATGTTGGCCAGAGCATCGGTGCCATCGTTGTTATGAATAATACGAAAACCCTTCGCCTTTTGCTGTTCTTTGGGTTCTTGAAAGGACGTGAATCCTACAAAGAAAAGAACAGCAAAAAAAGACGTTAATAGGGCCTTGTGGTTTAGGTTGATTGTCATTATTAAATGCTTTTGAGAGGGTTAATCTCAGTGCTCTCTTGGAGCTTGTAATACAATAATAGTTAATTGAAACGAGGGAACTGTCCTGTGCTTACCGCCTACTTTCCCTGGTTTAAAAGTTTTGGATTCGGTCGGATAAACAAAAGGGACAATGCCGAAAGAATAATCATTCCCGACGCGAATTGAAATATGGTATGCAGGTCAATATTGGAGTCACGTAGTGCGCCTCCAAAATAAAGCCCTAGTCCACCGACCAATGTTCCGCAGAAATTTAGGATGCCATATCCTGTCGCCCGATACTTTTCTTCAACGACCATACTAAGAATAGGCATCGTGTTCGTGTCAACGAATGACTTGCAAAATGAGTATATGATAAAGCAGAGTATCGAAATCGACAGCACATAGGAATAATTGGCCATAAAGATTGCAGGCGCCGCAAGACACAGTCCTATAAACGGAATGTAGATTCTCGCTTTGCTATTCTTTCTGCTCCAAATATCGGCTAAAACTCCACCTGCCAATACACCAAATATGGCAGCCGTAAAGACATACCCTGTCGAATAAACCCCAGCTTGCGTTTGCGTAAGATTGAACTTCTCTTGGAAATATGTAGGGAGCCAGCCGACGATCAGCCAGCCTACAATACTGATAAATCCAAAAAATGCCACGATAAAGAGGAAGGATCTGTTACCTAGCAATACTTTTAAGGATTCCAAGAATCCTGCTTTAGGTTTTTCAACCGTATCGACTTCCGATTCGCTCCTAGGAACATCTTTTATCAAAAATAACATTGCCACGGCATAGCACATCCCAAAAATCCCGAAGATCGTAAATGCGTAGTTCCAAGTATGATTTTCCGCTAACCAGCCGCCAACAAAGCCTAGACTCTGCCCTAACATAATACCGGCCATATGCACACCCGTCGCTAAGGATCGGGTCGGTCCTTTATGGTAATCCATGATCAGCGCTAATGCGGCTGGGATATAACAAGCTTCACTGATACCCATTAATGCTCGCGTAATCAAAAGCTCATTAAAAGTTGATGCATAGGAGGTCATCCAAGTAACCAAAGACCATACAAATAAACTAAAGAGGATAACACGGCTGCGGCTGTATCGATCGGCTAGGTAGCCTGCAAAAGGGCTGAAAATACCATAGACCCACAGAAATACCGCCGTTAGTAATCCAAACTCAGCATCGCTCATCGGGATGGAATCAACGATAGACGTCCGCATCGTCGTAATCATCGTCCGATCGATATAGTTTAGCATCGCGATGATAAATAATAGACCGACTATTAACCAGGCACGGAATTTACTGGGAGGACTTTTGGCTGTTAAGGTGAAGCTCATAATGAATGTTTATTTGGTTAAGTATTAGGTATATGCTCTACATTTCTGCTAAGGCTTGATCAACGGCACGAATAGCTTGATCGATTTCTTCTTCAGTATGCACGGCACTGATATACCATAATCCCCTTCCGATTACGCGAATCCCCTGATCCTGAAGTGCCGCAATAAATCTTCCGAGCTTTGCTTTATCTGCTCGCAGCGTATCACGATAGTCGGTCAGTTCATCCAAATCTGTAAAGAGCGTAACGAACATTGGTCCCAAACCAAATACTTTTAAGTTCTGTTTATATTTCTGCGCTGCATCTTCAATACCTTTCATTAACGTCTTGCCCAAATGAAACATCCGTTCATAAGGATTCTCTTCCGCTAATACTGTTATTGTTGCTAATGCTGCAGCTATCGTCGGGTTACTGGAATTCATCGTTCCAGCATGGATTACCTGAGAATTGGAGATACAATCCATCCAGGAAGTTTTGCCGACTATTGCGCTGATTGGATAGCCACTACCCATTGCTTTCGCAAAGATGGAAAGATCTGGAGTAACCTTATAATGTGCTTGAGCACCACCTAGACCTAAACGGAAGCCGGTGATTACTTCGTCAAGAATAAAAGCAATTCCATAGTCGTCGCAAAGCTTTCGGATTCCCTCTAAAAAGCCTGGCTTTGGAGCGATACAGCCATTATTGCACATTACAGGTTCCGTAATGATGGCAGCAAGTTCATGATGATGCTGCTTAACGGTTTCTTCAAGGAGCGCTAAGTCATTCCAAGGAAGAATGATAAATTCGTCTCTGCTTTCCGGGGAAATTCCTTTAGACCAGGCATGAGCCATAGGTTTTGAGCGATCGCCTAAATCTTCGATACTCGGCGTTGATATTCCCCAAGCCACATTGTCTAGCCAGCCATGATAATGCCCTTCGAATCTTAAGAACTTATTCTTTCCCGTTTTTGCCCTAGCAACGCGGAAAGCAGTTTGTACGGCCTCCGACCCATCGAGACAAAAGCGGATCAATTCTGCTGAAGGTATTAACTCGCATAACTTTTCGGCTAAGATAACTTCCTGTATATGCTGACCAGCGTAAAGCTGCCCTTGATCAGAATAACTGTTCACTGCGTCTAATACCCGAGGATGCGAATGTCCCAAAATGAGTGGTCCTTGGCTTAGTGTGAAGTCTAGATACTCATTCCCGTCGACATCGATTATTTTAGAGCCTTTTCCTTCTTTATAGAATATCGCATGGGGGTGATTATATTTTCTAAACTCTGAAGATACGCCGCCCGCCAATACTTTCGAAGCACGCTCAAGAAGCTTTTTAGATTCCGTAAATTGGTTCATGTTATTTCTTGGATTTAAGTTTTTTTAAGTCTATTGCTAATATGCTGTTGGTCCTTACCCCCGGACCAATCTCTCCGGAGATTAGATAGTAATGACTACCATCTTGAACGGAAGGCAAAGTCAAACGTATTTGTTCCTTTGGTAAATCGCCAATTACAGACCATGTATTCGCCTTTGTATCATATTTAAGCACCTGAGGAAGGAATCCTGGATGTGTCGCGGGATCAGCATATTGCGCCGTCTGCTGATCTAGTCCACCAAATAACAGAATATCCTTAGTTTTAAGGTAATGGGCTGCAGACAATGAACCTGCGGCCATTCCTTGAGGCATGTCCGCTAGTTTTTCCCACTTTGCTTTTGCAATATCTCGCGATGCATCATTCAGGTTAATTCGATAAGCATCTTGCAAAATATTTCGTTTAATTTTCCCCTCTTTCTCTGCAACTAGCTCGATCCCGGAAAAGAGATAAAACTCCCCGTCCAGCTTTGCACTGACGGCATTTATCCGCTTGGCTCCTGGGAAAGTAGGCAAGTTTGACCAACCCTTTGTCTTTAAATTGAAGAGCAGGACTTGGTCGGTTGGCATTCCATCTAATTTACTGGATCCCGCAGCGAGCACGACGTAGTCGCCAATCCTTTCTCCGCACATATTCACCATTGAAATCGGCATATCATCCCAGGTATCCAACTTCCATTCGTTGTTTTCTTTATGCAAATAGTATACAGCCGCAGAAGGTACATTGTCTTGTTCTGATCCTCCGAAAAGAATCGCCCCGTCACGGTACGGCACTGTAACACCATAGGCTAAGTTTTTAGGAAGTTGGAGAATAAGCTTCTGCCATTTCTTTTTGGCAAATGAATAAACGAAAATATTGTTGTGCCATGCTTTTTTCCCACCTTCCCAAGGCATCTTGTCCAGAAAGTTCGCTCCCCCTGCTGCAATCAGCTCATCGCCGACCTTTGCAGCGAACATACCTGCAAACCCTCGAGCGTCAAGTAAAGGACTAATAAAATCTGTTGAGGACGGCAGCACAGTTTGACCTGCACTCTTTTCAATGTGCAAAAGCATCGTAAGTAGCATCATAAGTGTAATTATAGATTTTGTCATAGGAGTAATAGTTTACCAACTTGTCCATCCACCGTCAACTAACAGGTTATGGCCAGTGATGAAAGAAGAGGCCTCAGAAGCAAGGAAAACGATTGGTCCGGCAATATCCTCGTCATTAGCGAAACGTCCTAACGGAGTCAATCTTTTATAGTTGTCGACAAACTCATTTTCGCAAAAGGAGGACGCTACGCCTGGCCCATAGCCTCCAGGGCTTAGGCAGTTGCAACGGATTCCAAACTTGCCATAATAGTTTGCTATCCATTTTGTAAAGCCAACCATCGCCCACTTATCGTAGGTATAATTGATAGGGCTAGTCATACCGGTCTGACCGTATACAGGAAAATTGGGCCCCACAGCCCCCTGGATAGATCCAATATTGATGATATTACCCGTTCCAAGCTTTTGCATCGTAGCAATAACAGCCTGCGTTAGGAGCATGAGACCTGTACTATTAATGGCCTGCGATTGTTCCCATTCTTCTTTGCTTATATCTGCGAGGTTCTTAAAGCCCTCCCGAGTTACCGCGTTATTAATCAAGACATCGATTCTTCCAAATCTTGCGATCACTTCATCTACCAACTTATTTATCGACGCCTGTTGGGCCAGATCTAAGTGAAATGCCACAGCATCATAGCCTTCTTCATTTAACTTATTTGCGTATTCTTGGCAAGATGCTAGATTTCGCGAGGCAATTACGAGGCTTGCCCCGGCTTGCGCCAATGCATGCGACATCGGCTTACCAAACAAACCTGTTCCTCCTGTAATCAGTACTACCTTATTATTTAAGAAAAAGCGCTTCATTGTTACATTTTCCATAGTCTCGGTGTTAATAGGTGTTCAGGCACTTCAGCAAACAGTGTTGCTATCTTATTCAATGTATCCTTTGGAATCTCCGGTCCGTTTTCTAGGGATATATTTTCCATCAATTGTTCTTCTTTATCCGGTCCAATGATTACACTCGTTACTCCTTCTAGGTCTCTGATGTAAGAGAAACAAAGTTGACTGACCGACATATGCGCCTCTATAGCTAAGGCGTTGAGCGATTTTAAGAACGGCCTTGCTTCCACTAAATTTCCGGTCAAATGATCCGGATCTTGAAGGAGAAGACCTTTAAGGTAAATACTCCGGACGAAAATCGTCTTCTTGCGATCCACGAGTTCCTTCCAAAGATTTGTAGACGTTAGACGATGATCTAAAATGTTAATCGGTATCTGGAAAGCACTGTAGATATCATCATCGATGAAATGGCGGATTTCTAGAGGGTGGTCAACCGATACGCCCGCCTTCTCTATTAGATTCAATTCTTTAAGACGAGCGAATACCTTCGGCAAAATCCCTTTTACTGATTGAACATCAAAGGAAGAAACCATATGAAAAAGACAGATGGGCAATTTTGATAACTTGAGCTGCTGTAGGGACGCCCGAACACTTGCAAGGGCTTCTTCTAAAGCTTTTTCATCATCATGACAAGCTTCATTCGACCATTTAAACTTTGAAATAATTACCGCATCCCTAAGCTGATCTTGTTCAATTAGGTTACCTAATAATGATTCTGCCTTGCCATATTCGCGAGCAGTATCAAATGCAGTAATTCCTGCTTGATACGCTTTCTGAATAATATCCGAAGCAGAAGATTTAGCGACAGAGGGATTGTCGTCAAAAACGACATAAGGTAATCCTAGTGCTACCGTTCCTAAGGTTAACTTTGATATTTTCTGCGTTTCGTCGGCGACCGACTTCCCTCGCTGAATAATGCGAACTCGACCAGGACCAGGTTCCCCTTCTCCTCCCGTTAAAACAATCAATTCGTTATTTACGTAAATGTTACTGCAGCGTGTGATATCAATATCGAAGCTATCTAAGCGTTCCTCTTCGATATCATAGCAGTGATATTGCCTCATTCCGTAATGTGCAATCCAAAGCTTTGCATCCTGTTCTAAAAAAAGACCATCCGGTAGATTCCGTGCTTCCTCCCCAGTAGGATGCGAAGGCAGTTCCACTAAGGTGCTCACCGGATGGTTAGGTTGGTTGAGGTTGATTTTGATTATTCTATTTTTATAACTTTCTGCCACATAAAGGCAGTTTCTTTTTTTATCAAAGACAATTCCATTGGGATAATCCAACTGATCGGCAATGACGCTTTTTTCACGAGAGTTATCGATAAATAGAACAGCGCCGGCGTAGCGCACAGAATCGGTAAAATACATGCCTTGATCGCCTATCCAAAGGTCGTTCGGGCATGCAACAGGGTGTCCATCAATTTCACCTTGAAAGTAGGTTTCTATATGATTTCCATGCTGGTCGAAGCGCTCGATACTGCCCGCCAAACTATTACAGATAAAGTGTTCTTGATTATTCGAGATAAACTGGCCATTTGGACTGGTACATGTTGCCCATACGGAAAATTCATTGTCACCGTCGTATTTCAAGATTTCTTTGCCCAACAGGTTCGTTACGTAGATATTTCCATTACTATCGATGACAGGCCCTTCCGTATAAAAATCAGTTAAAATCGTTATATCCTTCTTTGCATCCATGTTATTTACTTGTTAAAGATTCGAATGGTATCATCGGGCGCCTTCGATATTGATAATGGTATTGCGTTGCATCTGCATTACTCTCGCCGGGCGTCTGGATCTTGAAATAATTGGGGCAGATATCTTGATAGGCCGCGATCGGAGCATTTACTCCTTTAGCAACGATCCAGTTCAATTTTGATAGATCGATATCGAATAGCTGAAGTTGTTGGCTGCTAAATGGAGGAACTCGCTTGCTAGTAAATACAATGTAGTTTCCCAATTCAGTTCTGGCGAGCACAACTTTCCCCATATCATAAGAAGTCTGTCCTCCATGCCGAGGCGTGCTTTCGCTAAACTCACCATCTCTTATTTCCAATATTTCTACAACATATCGCTTTAGTGGGTTTCCCCCAGTGTCGTCGTTAAGAGAGAGTTCGGTTTTACTGCCAACAGAGAAAGTTTTAAGACGATCTACTTTCACCGGATCATAGATAACGATGATACTAGAGGAGCAGTTATTCGTTTCTAGAGCATGAAATAGAAAAGAGCTATTTCCAAGTGCCCCAGCACCCACATTATCACCCATATCCAGCAATAAAACAGGCTTCTCTAAACTTTTATCATTTTCTAGCACCTCCTCAATCAATACACGCTTCCCAACAAATTGCTGGTAGTAACTCTCAAATAGTTCCACAATCTCTTGCTGAAGTTGACTAGTATCGAAATCGCGCTCTGTGATCAAGATTAATGAAGTCCCCATTTCCTCCACATCAGCATACGGAAAACCCAGAATAATACTGTGGGAAATAACCGGTAGATTGTTCATCAAGCCGGCGACCTTATTGTACAAGGACAAGCAGGGTTCGACTGCAGTTTCCTGTTGTTCTAAGCTTAAGGAAGCGGGAAACATGAGCAGTTCCTGTTTGATCTCAAGACCTTCAGCTAATATCTTCTTCATTAATCCAGCGACCTTCCCTCCTGTCTCCTTCTGATCCAGGTGCGGATTCGTGCTATATGCGATCATGGCATCCGTTGCGCTCGCCATCTTCTGGCTTACATTCGCATGTGGATCCAGGCTTGCGATTATCGGTACATTCTTGCCGACAAGAGCTCGAATTTCTGACAGCCAATAACCATCAACGTCTCTAATCTCTTCGCCTGTAGCTGCACCATGAGCCACACAATATATTCCATCCAGCGGCAAAGCTGATGCTACAGCCTGGCATAACTCTTCAGTCAGTTTTAAAACCACATCTTTATTGATTTCACCAGATGGGATTGCATCGGCAACAATCAGTGGGATAAGCTCGACATCGTCGTTATGGATTTCATGAAGAAAACCCGCAATTTCATGATGAGCGTTTTCAAAGCGTTCAATAATCTCCGTATTCCTGAAAATATGCCCAACTGCAAAGTTTTCCCACAAGGTAGGGATTGAGCTGAATGTATTTGACTCATGATAAAGACCAACGATTGCAATCCTCTTTTTCATAAAGTCTATTTTATGAAAGCAGTTGCATCTACTTCAAACTTTAAAATTGTTCCTAAACAACCTATTAACGTTGTTCTTGCAGGAAATGGGGCAGAAAAATACTCTCTATAGATTTCGTTGAACTTCAACAAGTCCTTTTCATCCGCCACATAGTTACGAACCTGAACGATGTCTGCCATCGTTAGTCCTGCAGCTTCGACAATACGTTTTAAATTATCAAATGAACGTCTACACTCATTTTCAAAAGTGTCATTTACTATCTTCCCTTCCATATCAACGGACGCTTGTCCAGAAATAAACAAAAACTGACCGCACTTAACCCCCGGAGAAAACGGCAAATGACTCTGTGGTACGCCCTCTCCAAAAACAAATTCCTTTTCCATGACTTATTCTTTTTCTATCTTTTTAATGATTTCTTCTTTTGTATTCATCGACTGATTGACATATAGGCAGTCGTTTTCCGTGTATATTTTTGAGAGCGCCTGCTGATCTTTAAATCCATTTCCAGTGACGATACAGACAATATGATCCGCTGAATTAACTTTTCCAGCTCGTAGTGCCTCTTTCAATCCAGCCAATGCGACAGCTCCTGCCGGCTCGCAATAGATCCCCTCAAGTTGTGCTAACAGCTGTTGACATTCAAAAACATCCGCATCTTCGACCAATGTCCCTTGCAATTCAGACATTTTGCCCTCTTCTACAATGGCAGCGACGTCAAGCAATGACGACACCTGCAAACCACTAATCTTCGTTGTACTATTTGCTAATGCTGTGGGGGTCGCTCTGTCTCCGCTAAGCACAGAGGCGATGGTATCATTGCCTTGAGGTTGTACACAAAAGAGCGTTGGACTCACCTGCGCATTCCTTGAAGCCTTCCATTTCGAAAAACCACGGACAATAGAAAGAAACAATCCGCCGCCACCTGCCGGTACAAAAACTCGATCTACCTGCTGCAGTTCCTCTGCGATCTCAAATGCAATCGTCTGTACACCTTCCATCCCGATCGGAGAAAACTTATAAGCGCTTATTTCCAATGAGCTATCATGCTTCAAGGCGAGCTCATTTAACGTGTCCATTACATCGACGGTACATTTATCGTTTATACCGAAATCCTCGATCATCAGCAGCTCTGCACCATAAACACCCATTTGTTGAACTTTCCCAAAGGGAGCACCATCGACAAGGCAAATGATGCATTTCAGTCCTGCGGCAGCACTATAAGCGGCAAGCGCAGCACCCGTATTTCCACTCGAAGTTGCCAGTATTGCTTTCTTTCCATTTTCCTTTGCATAGGCAATTGCCATTGCTGCAAAGCGGTCTTTGTAGGATCCACTAGGATTTAGATTCTCTAGTTTAAAATACAGGTTTTCTAATCCTAATAGTTTACCGATTCGCTTCGACTTCAATAAAGGCGTATTGCCTTCACCCAAGTTCACATGGCAATCCTCATTTACCTGCGGTATTAATTCTTTATATTTCCAGATACTCTTCAAAACTGATTTGGCTTTAATAGTTTTTTGATATGGTAGGGATTGAAATTATGCTCTAAACCGCCATCTATTGTTAAACAAGTCCCTGTGATGAAGCTTGCTTTATCGGAACTTAACCAAATAATAGCTTCCGCTATTTCTATGGCCTGCGCTGATCTTGATAATGCAGTTCTATTTTCTACCTCGCGTTGGATAGTATCGCTGATATTTTCGCCTTGAGGCCCCTCGTAGTCGGAAGACAAGGCTGTCGCTACGGCACCTGGGCGTACCGCTACGGCGCGAAAACCGCGTGGCCCGAACAAGGTGGCTAGTTCGTACGTCAAGCTTTCGATCGCCCCCTTGCACACCGTATAAGCGGAAGCATAACCCGAAACGAACGAAGACATTACGCTGGACAGGTTGATAATACAGCAGGCTAGTCTTTTAGGTAGAAGCGCTTCGGCAACATACTTGGAGAGAAATGCTGGCGCTGTTATGCCAACCGCCATTGTTCTATTCCAGTCTTCCAAGCTACTTTCAGCAAGACTTTCTGCCTTCCGCCATATCGCATTATTAACCAGCACGTCTATCCTCCCCCATTTGTCGAAGACGGTTGCTACGATGAATCTTAAGAAATTATCGTCGGATAAGTCTCCGTCCAAAATGAGGTATGAAGCAGCGTCGCTTTCCAGACATGGGTTAGACTGAAGGATTTCGTCTTTCGATCGATCGACTAACGCTAAAGCATAGCCCTCTTCTAAAAAACGCTGCACCAAAGCTCGCCCAATTCCTCCGGCTGCCCCTGTTATGATGACTACCCTTTTTTCCATAACTAATTATTAATCTTTAATACCCCGCCTAGAGAATCGCCTTGCTTAACCCTAGGGATGGCTCTGACAAACAATACTAATCCATCCGTATCAGCAAATATGTCCTGAGCGGTTAAAGTCTCCGCATCATAAACAATACCCCAGCGATCACCATTTTTTATATGCTCACCAACAGACACACTAGCCTCAAAAATGCCATCTAATGGCGATGCCATTTTTCCCTGCAAATAGCCCGCTCCCACTGTGTTATCTTCAACAAAATATTTTGCTTCGCTGTCGTGTGTAGTCTCTCGATCCAACATCCTTAAGTCGGAAAGAATATTCAGACAGCCTTGGATATAGGCGCTGACTACTTCGTTCCTAATAGGACCAGGTCCTCCGAATTCAACATATATAGCTGGAATATGATGATCGCGAGCAATAGAAAGTGTTCTTCCCTCAGGCAAAGGATCAGTCCCCCAGATTAAGGGGAGACCAAAAGCTCTCGCCATTTGGCGTTGTTTTTCCAACACGGTCTCATTCTCATGCAACATATAGCCCGCTAAGGGATACAGATCGAACAGTTGACCGCCTGTATGCATATCAATCAAATAATCAGCATTTTTAATATGCTCGGCTACGCTTGCTGCATGTTGAAGAGTAATCGAACCCTCCGGATCCCCTGGGCAATTCCTTGCCAGATCTAATCCATCCTCGCCACAACGAGCGCCAATGGAAAAGGCGCTCTTGTTGACGATCGGAATTATGGTTAAACTACCTCTATTTAAATCAGAACCAATTTGACTTTTTAGCTGAGACGCTGCAATCATTGGCTCGTATTCATCTCCATGTACACCTGCCAAAACTAGAACCCGCGGTCCTGCTTCTGCACATCTTATTTCCCAAATCCCAGCTGTATCTGCCATCTCTTTTTAAAATATATGCTACAGGAAATCTCGATCTATTATTTATAAATATCCTTTAAACTAAGCAGCGCAATATCCGTCACATTCAAGTGTGAGCGCGCTTGCTGGCTGCCGGCACAATAGGAAAGCAGCACATTCTGTTTATCGAAGTGTATACCCATATAACAATACCAACCATCCGGATCGATTTCAATGTTCTTCACTTTCTGCCAGGTTTTACCATCGTCTTTAGAAATAGCAATGGTCAAAGGCGTGCGTTCTCCTTTTGTGGCCGGATTGGAGCCGTCGTTATTGTTCCAGATGGCAAATAAATCTCCAGTGCTCGGAATCCTTTCGATACTGGCTGGCGATAATGGTGAATTTAGATTATATGGAACCGCAGCAGACCAAGTTTGCCCCTTATCTTTCGAATAGGAAACCAGTTGTTTACCCCCGGTTGCACGAATGAACATCATGATATCGCCATTTTTCAATTCCACAACACCCGGTTCTTGCGTAATAATACCTTTTGGTCCTAAGGCCTCCGAACCGGACTTCCAGGTCCGACCATTGTCATCCGAGTAGTAACTAAAAAGATTGCCATTTCCAGACATCTCAGAATTCAGATTCTTGTGCCAAGCAACGGCCATCAATAAACGACCATTCTTCAATTGGATAACACGATCGTTATTTAACACGAAATATCCTTTTTTATCTTGAATACAAGCAATTGGCTCTGACCAAGTCTTTGCCTCATCTTTTGAAAAGCGAACGTAAGGAATACAATCGTCGGTTGAGTTTTTTCTTAAGTAGAACAGCGCAATTTCGCCATTCTTTAAGCGCAATAACGAAACGGACATGACGTTCATCCCGCCTTCATTATCCAATACACGCTGATCAGAAGATGTCCATGTTTTTCCGCCATCTTTAGAAATTCTACTCGCTAAATGAGCGGGATCATGATCTCCTCCACTTCCCGAAGTGTAATGAGAATAAATAAATAAAATGCTTCCATCTTTCAAGGTTACAAACGAGCCTTCGCTATTGCGAGGATTTGATGAACTTGGAGATAACTTAAGCACCACATTGTTCTTTAAATGAGGAACCTGCTGCGCTTGTGCATGGGGAGCATCGATAAAACTCAAGGAGCATACGGCCAAGCAAATGGCGAAGAAATGTTTTTTCATAATGATCTATTTGGTTATTGTTAATATGTACTACATATATACATCTAAACTAGGTAATATTTTATTATATAGCAAGTCTTTTGTTAAAAAATTCCTTTAAATATTGTAACTTGATATCTATAAAAAAACATCCGCATTAAAATAAGTATTACTTATATTTGAACCCAATAAATTAATATCAGTCAAACATGAAATTACAGGGAATAAAACCAATTGAAAACATGACGCAAGTAGATCGAATTGAAATGAACTTGCACGATTATTTTCGAAATGAAAACTTCTTACCTGGAGATTCAATTCCCAAAGAAATAGAATTAGCAGAAGCCATGGGCGTAAGCCGGACGGCGATGCGCGAAGCCTTGACACGTTTCAAAACCTTAGGAATCATTGAGTCGAAAAAAAATAGAGGCATGGTGATGACCGAGCCAGACGTTTTGCAGAACATGAACGTTGTTATGAATCCGCGTCTGTTAAATCAGGACACGATGCAAGATTTTTTCGAATTACGCTTAGTTATTGAAATGGGGATTGTCGACATTCTCTATGTCCGAAAGACAGATGAGAGCATCAAGAAACTGGAAGAAATCGTGGAAAAAGAAGCGGGCGCCAAGACGATCAATGAAATATTAAAATTAGATATCGAGTTCCACAGTACCTTATACAAAATATCTGGAAATCACACGATTGAACGTTTCCAACGCATTTTAATGCCGGTATTTGACTACATGAAAAACACGCTGCACATTCGTAGCCAGGAACAAACCGAGGATTATGTTTCACATAAAGTGTTGATCCGGATCTTGAAAACGGGTACTGTTGAAGAGTTTAGACAAGCGATGTATAAGCACTTGATTCAGTATTTCGAACAGATAAAATAAAAACGCTCAAACAATAGCGCTGCCCCTCAAGAAGTCTCGAAGCAGAGATTCACATTCCTTATTCTAATCAAACCCATATCATAGCCCTTTCCGAGCGCTTTTGATTGGGGTTTGCATTGGGTTTGTATTGGGTTTACATTGGGTTTGAAAGGGTTTTGACTTGTGCAAGACTTGTACCTTTTCGGGAGAAAGAAAGGAGGAGTGCCTTGAGTTTGTCTAGCGGTCCTCAAAAATAGATGCGTTCAGAAATAAAAGGGGCTGTCCAAAGGACAGCCCCCTTCTATTAGAAGCCTCGTGTATTTACAAATAGCCTTCGTTTTGCTGTATTTTTGGCTCCAAGCTTAATGTTGTTTCGGAAATTGGGAACAATAACAAATGATTTTTCCCTTTCTTATTTTGCAAGGATGGAACAAGGTCAAACGCTTTGTTGAATCTGACTAAATCCCACCAGCGTTTCCCTTCAACTGCAAGTTCTAACAATCGTTCCTTCAAAATTGCTTCGTCCGCATTGGCCGCACTCGTATGTACATAGATATGCTTTGCGTAATTCGCGCCATATGCTCGATTGCGAATCTTATTTATGGCCTCTGTTGGATCCTGTCCAAGCGCATTCTGTGCTTCGGCTTTCATCAGTAGCACATCGCCAAATCTATATAAAACGATATCATCGATAAAACGTCTATTTCCACCGATTACCGTTCCACTGAATTTCGAAATTACCGAAGCGAAAACTTCCGTTCCGCCCCCCGCTTTAGGAATGCTGACTTCAATAAACGTGGCGTCGCGACGTTGATCATCCAAAGAAAATTGATCTCTCGCAAGCTTGCTCATTGACATAATTGGCAAACCTCCAAGCACGCCCAATTTATCTTTGGTTGCCTGATCTGCCGCAGAAGTCATATAGGCGCCTGACATATAAAGGTTGGCGAACATATTATCTCCAGCTTCAAGGTCCTGGAATCGAACGGCCATCAGGATTTCCTTATTCCCTTTATTATCATAATCAAATATAGAGGCGTAGTTCGGTAAGAGAGCCACGTCTGCCTTCTCGATTTCGGCGATTGAAGTTAAGGCTGCCTGAAAATCTGAAGCCCCGCCTCCCATTGTTTTTCCAGTCCAAAGGCTAACGTCAGCTTTTAATGCATGGACAGCAGGTTTAGACCACATATTTCTGCCCGTTTTGAAATTAGCGGTCGGAAACAAACTCAATGATGTTTCAATATCCGACTTTATAAGCTTCATCACATCCTCTTTGGAGGAGCGCTCTTTCATAATGACGTCTGGCTTATATCCTTCCGTAGGGTCCGTCACGATAGGCAAGGCTCCCCAAGTTTTGGTCAATACAAAGTAGGCATATGCGCGCATTGCATGGGCTTCAGCCAGAATTTGGTTCTTAACAGCATCTGATGAATACGTAATATCCGGTGCATATTTTAACAATAGATTGGCGTCGTGAATAACGGTATACATGCCCTGCCAAGTGGAATTTACCATTCCGTTTCCTGCCGCTAATCCAACATTGGCACGATCTAATTCATTGTAATAGAATACTTGCAGTCCTGCTGAACCGGCCAGACTTCGATCCATCGTTTCGGACCTCATTTCGCCCCAAGCAAAGAGGTTTCCTATTGCCTGCGTGCGAAGTCTGACGTACATGCCATTTAATGCGCCGGTCACATCTCCCTCAGATTTCCAAAACGATTGGTTGGAAATTTGGCTTATGGGATCCAGCTCTAAGTCTTTGGTACAAGATGCCATTGAAATCAATAGCACAGCACTATATGTTAATAGATTTTTTACTTTCATTTTCACGGTCTTCATTTTAAAATGTCAAATTAGCACCAATAACAATTGTTCTCGGAATCGGATAACGTCCGTTATCTGTCCCCCCCTCTTCCGGATTCAATCCTCTGTACTTGGTAAAGTAATGGAGGTTAGAGCCGGTAACATTAAATCTTAATTGACTTATTTTTAGTGGAGCAATGATCGACTCGGGCAAGGTGTAACTCAAGGTTACCTCTCTAATGGATAGATAATCTCCTTTTTCATAGTAATAAGAATTTCCTCTGAAGATATTACTTCTTGCTTGTTGGTCTGCCCAGTATGCGCGCGGAATATCCGTTACATCACCCTGTTTTTGCCATGAATCAAGCATTAAGGTTGAAAGTCCATTTTCTCCTTGAAACTGACCGATGCTTGTTGCCAGGGTGTAGTTGTAGATCGTATGGCCGGTTGTGTAATCCATGCGTACCGACAGGCCTACATTTTTGTAAGCGAAAGAGTTGGTGAAACCACCGGTCCAAGTTGGATAGATATTTCCGACGAACACTCTGTCTCTAGAATCAATTTCGCCATTACCGTCAATATCTTCCCAATTTACATCACCTCCAAATTTCGTCTTATCGGAAAGCGGCACGATTAGATCTTTAGGTCCTTTTGCTGCTTCCTCATCGGTTGCATAAATGCCAAGTTGATGGTAGGCATAGAGGTCTCCCGGTTTACCCCCTTCTTGCAATCCTCCTACCCACGCGTAGTCACCTTTTGACGGCACATAAACATAGTCTCCACCGATACGGTTAAATTCCACACCATTTGACGGTAGACTTAGGATTTTGTTTTTGACCTTTGCAGAATTTAGAGAAATGTCCCAACGTAGTGGAGAATTGTCTGGCAGGACTCTGGCGGTAAGCTCTAACTCGACGCCTTTATTTTCTAAACTTCCCAAATTGGTAAGAATGCTTGCAAATCCGGTTGAATGCGGAAGAGACATACTTGTTAACAAATTATCGGTAACTCTTCGGTACACATCGACCATTAAGTTCAATCGCCCGTTCAGGAATCCCATATCAGCACCGAAATTCAACGTTTTGGATTCTTCCCAGGTCAATTCCGGATTAGCAAGCGTATTATTCATAATAGCAGCCGAACCAGCGTAGCGCTGTCCGACACTGTATTGCCCTTGCGCATCATATGGACCTAAGGCACCGATGTTACCATTGACACCATAACTTGCTCTTAACTTAAATTGCGACATGGTGTTTTTAATATCTGCCCAGAACGGCTCATTATGCACATTCCAACCTGCGGAAATCCCTGGGAAAAAGCCCCATTTCTTATTTCCTAGGTTCGATGCTCCGTCATAGCGAAGATTGAAAGAGAGTAAATATTTTTGTAAATAATTGTAATTTATTCTTGTGAAATAACCAATTATGCGCATTTGCGTTTCTGTTCCTCCGACCGAAACGGCTTCTGCCGCTCCATTTAGTGTAGGAATAAGATCGGTTGCTGCTTTCCTTCCTGCAGCGGCAATGCTCGAGTTTGTTGTTTGATAGAATGAGAATCCAAGTTTAGCTTCAATCTCATGCTTATCGAGGAAGCTTTTATTGTAGGAGAATACCCCGTCTGCTTGATGTTGCTGCAATTTTGTGAACCCTGCACTCGCGTCGCGCGAGTCTACAAAAGTACTCACCCCATTGTAATAGGATTGTTGAAAGAAGCGGTTATCGGTAGTCACCTGATATAGCGAAAACTGAGGGGCGAAATTAAGTCCAGGAAGGATGTCCCACTTGGCACCAACAGAGATCGTTAGATTATCATTGCTGTTTTTAGAATCAATCCGTTCTAAGTAATACTCTGGATTCCCGATTGAGCTACCGATACCCGGCGCTAATGTTCCATCCTCGAAAGTATACTTCGCTACCGGCGTTAATGCTAAAGAACGTCCGAACATATTGTTCTCTGTCCCAAATACCGCTTTGTTCCGCATATTAGAATACAGCAATCGACCAAATACCGTTAGATTTTCCGCGGCCTGTACTTCTCCATTGAGATTTACAGAAAGTCTTTTGTAATCGGTATCCAGTGCAATCCCACCGTTATCCAGATATCCCATGCCCAGGTTGAATCTTGCTTTCTCACTTCCACCTGCAAAGCTCAAGTTATGATTGTTGGTATGACCAGTGTTAAATAACACGTCTTGATAGTCCGTGCTTTTAAATATGATCGTTCTTGAGGGATCGATCGGATCTGGCATACTCTCCCATCCTTCGTTCAACTTATGCTTATTTGCCTCGGACAAGTATTGAGTTGTGAACGCTGTGTTTTTTGTCAAGTCGTTACCCGCACCACCGCTCGTTGCCAAGCCTAATTTTGTTAGTTGACTTGGGTCTTGATTTGCTCTAGCCGCAATTCCCAAGCGTTGGAAATAGATATAGTCACGGCCGCCTAACAAGGCAAATTTCTCCTGTAGATTAGAGAATCCACGGTCATAACCGTAATCCACCTGAACACGACCTTCCTTGCCGGATTTCGTTGTAATCAGGACGACGCCATTAGCACCGCGAGCACCGTAAATGGCGGTAGATGCAGCATCTTTCAATACCTGTAATGATTCGATATCATTGGAGTTGATGTTGTTGATATCGGAACGCAGGATTCCATCCACAATGTATAGAGGCGTTGCACCATTTGGATTGTTAATGGATGTTCCCCCTCTAACGATTACTCTTGGTGCAGCTCCCGGTTGACCCGAAGTGCTTTGAACGCGCACTCCTGGTAAGGTCCCTTGTAAGGCACTAGCAACGTTAGCGAAAGGAACATTCTCCAATACATTTTTGTCTAGTTTAGAAACCGAGGTGGTTAATGTTTCCCTAGATTGTGTTCCATAGCCAATCACCACGACTTCGTCCACTTTATTATCATCAGCAACTAGTGTCGCATTGATCGTCGTCTGACCAGCAACGGGCAACTCTTTCAGCTGCTTTCCAATATAGTTGAAAACTAAAATCGCAGCGTTTGAACGTACGGTTAACGTATATGCTCCACCGTCGTCCGTTGCCGTTGCATTCGTCGTCCCTTTCTCAGTCACTGTGACGCCTGACAATGGAGCGCCACTTTCATCGGTCACTCGCCCCTTAATAGGAGATTGAGCAAACGCGAAATTTGCGAGAATGAAGAGGAAAAATGTGAGTGTTGATTTGTAAAACTTCTCATTGATTTTCATAATTCATTTTTTTGAGTTTATTTCTTATTGGTTATTTCTTTAGGTTATCAAGGTTACTCTTTTAACGTATGTGCCAGTTGATCTAGGATTTTGGCGACTTCTGCTTCATTCCAATCCGCTTGCCCTTTTGCTAATGGAGCGACGGTATCACCGATATCAATCTGATATTTCTGTTTCATAGCCACCCTCAGGAAGGTCCAGATATTAGGAAGCACATATTCGATTATACGTTGGAATTCCAGCATAAATCGTCTTGCCAGCTCAAAATCACCTGATTTAAAACTGTTTAATACGTGTTTGCACTCGGCACCCCACAAGTTGTAAAATGTGCCGATGGCGCCTACCGTTCCTGAAAGCGCAGCTTGACAGATCAACTCATCGGCACCGCTGAAAAGTTTGAGCTTATCTCCAGCGATGTTATGGATTCGACTGATTTCCAGCATATTTCCAGTCGTCAGTTTCATCCCTTCGATAAATGGAATTTCTAACACTGCAGCGATGAAATCCTCGAAGTTTCCAGGGATAGAATTGTTTCCTAACTGGTATGGAAAGAATGGCAGTTGACCTGCTTTGGCAATTTCCGAATAATGCTGTATGGCCATCTTCGCTCCACCGCCGAAATAGATTGGGCCTACCGATGACACCGCCGACGCGCCGACATTAGCAGCATGCTCTGCCAATTTACATGCATCTCTAGTTGCCAAGGTTCCGACCTGTACCATGACCGGAATTCGAGCATTTACAGTTGCAATTACCGTTTCTAGCACTTGTTTTCTGTCCTCGTCACTAAACAAAATGCCTTGACCCGTGGAACCTAAGACATAAAGTCCATCTACATTTTCTCTTACTAATGTATCACATAACTTTTCCAACTGGTCGAAATTAGGTCGTTCGTTGGCACCTACCGGCGTAAATAGCGCTGGCCATAAGCCACTAAATTGCGTTTGATTATTCATTTATAAGTATTTTTGATTTTATTGGCTATTGCAATACGTTAATATGTATTACATATGTAAATATAAAGAAGCTTTTCAAATAAAAAAATGAAATAGAAAATAATTCGGTGAGTATTCCGGTTGTAGTGAAGACAAGTCGGCAAGCGTATAAGCAATCAATAACGCAAACTCGGAACAGGATTAACCTTGCCCGATGAGGTTTTCAGAGTTCCTTGTTGGACGAATTATTTTGATCTTTGTTTTCTTTTCCGGAGGGCAGCGGTTTCCAGGGCGAGACACCATATCACTTCCTCCTCTTCGATAGAATCGTTAAGACTATGTAACGGCGATGATCATCGTTGATCCGATCGTTAATATCGACAAAACATGGCATGCGTGAATACCAAGCAAGGTAAAAATCTTTAGAGAAGCTTCCGAAAATCAGCTAAGCTTCGATATAGTTGGAAAAATAAAAGAAAAAAGAATGGTAAATAATCAACAATAATCTATGTGATAGAGAACTTCCTGGAAGCTACTCCTCCTAATGTATCACATTTACACGCACATCAAGAGAATTGTTTCTATCGACAGGCTTTCCTGACATTTCCAAACAGGTTTCTTCAATCATTTTGCTCATTGTACTTAGGGCAAGGTCGTTGGCTTCATTTCCAAAAGGCTCTTCGATTTCATCGGCAATGGCTTCAAAGGCAACGAATGTATAAGCGATAAATGAAACAATAAAGGGGGTAAACCAGCTTAAACTGTCGACCAATCCAAAAGGAAGTAAGAAACAATAAATATAAACGGTACGGTGAAGCAACACGGAATAACTGAACGGAATTGGCGTTGAAGCGATTCTTTCACAGCCGCCTAGAATATCGGAGAGCTTATCGAGATTTTGGTCTATACGAGCTTGCTGAATACTGTCGATAATCTCTCTTTGCTTTAGATCTTGTATACATTCCCCCATAAACTGCATGATCACCGCTGGTTTATATTTGGACGCTTTCGCAATTGCGAACAGCTCCGGAGATAATCGGGATTGAAGATCGCTGCTGGCATCGGTACCACGTAGCTGGTGTTTGAGTGCGTAATTAAAGGCAGAGTTTATACGAACAAAGGCCAGTAATTCATTTTGGCTGATCTTGCCGTTCGTTAAAGTAGCAACCTGACGCGTCAGTGCTCTAGAAACATTTAATAAGGAGCCCCAAAGCTTTCTACCCTCCCAAAAACGCTCATAACTCGCGTTATTACGGAAGCCGAGGAATAAGGCTAATACAAAACCAAACAAAGTAAATGGCGTCGCGTCTAGCGGTACTTTATAGCTTAATAGTGTCCCATGAAAATAGACAATGGCCACCGACAGACAAAACAGTAAAAGAAGACGAGGCAAAACATGTGGAAGAACAGAACCTTCCCAAATAAACAACATTCTGAACCAATTTTCTTTTTTACGTATGATCATAACTCTACTCTCCTCGGTAATGTGATTTGATAAAACCAAATATACCATCTTTTTGATGTAAAATACAGTTAGGGAAACGATAAGAGCAGCTCTGAAGGTTCATTAGGAACGATTCAAGAGCTTTCCTGTTTCCAATGGAAACAGGAAAGATTTTGATGGCCTTTGAAAACAAACACTTTCAGAAAAAAATCCCCGATGGTAGCTCGGGGATTTCATTGAAAACTAATTAAACTTATGTGAGTGAAAATTATCGCACGAACAAGGCATTTTCTGTTTGCTCCAGCGTGCTGTATATTTTATACAACGCTCTAGGCACATGGAAACAGCCTTTCCATTTCCCGCCTTTTAAGGTCAACAAAGGCTCGCCTTGTCTATTTAAATAACCATACCATTCTCCATAGCTTGGGTCGCTAAATCTGCTGAAAGAATATTCGTCTAGCTTTTCGAACCATTCCTTACAATCTTTTCTGCCGGTATAGGCATATCCTTTTGCCATGCATACGAGCGCTTCTAAATGCACCCACCATAGCTTTTGATCCCATTCCAGCTGTAGCAAAGGCTTATCTAAAATATCTTTGAAATATAAGATACCACCGTATTGTTGATCCCAGCCATAGTTCAATGCTCGAATAGCGATATCAATACAAAGGTTCATTAAATCAGCATCTTCTCTTCTGATCGCAAGATCCATCATAAACCACATGGCTTCAATGATGTGACCCGGATTAACTAACCTTCCTTCGAACGTATCGGAAAAAGAACCGTCAAGATTCACGCTCTCCATAATCAATCCGGTATCCTTCTGGTAGAAAACGTCCATGACTTCATGCATCACCTCATCGATAAGCTGATCAACGGTTTGCTTGTCAATGATATGTTCCAACTCAAGCGCTAGATTGCTTAGAATCATCGGCAATGAAAAGCCTTTTAACGAGCGCGAGTTTGGATACTGTTTATTGTATTTTCCTTTTGGATTGTCTCTACGTTCGAGAATGCGGTTAAACGTGCTAACAGCAACATCAGCGTATTGATCATTTTTCTCGATTTTGTAGAGCGCAGCCAAACCCATTGTTGCGAAGCAATCCGAGAAAATGTTATAAGGTTGAACTAAAGGTTTCCCGTAGCGGTCTAAAGCAAAATACCAGTCGCCATTTTCATCGCGACCATTCTTTAGGATAAACTCTGCTCCCTGAAGCGCCATCTCTTTCCATTCTGCCTTAGCTTCAACTTCGTTGTACATGGTTGCCATCGTCCAGATTTGGCGACCCTGCAGCCACATAAATTTATCCGTATCATACACTCCCCCCTCACGGTCTAAACAGGTGAAAAATCCTCCGTATTCCTTATCGTTCGAATTCTTCGTCCAAAATGGAAGGACATTCTGCAGCAATTCCTGTTTATATTTATTCACAAAATCCATCATATCTTTTGCTTATTTCAATTTTTCTAAATATTCTTTATAGCGGTTAAATAAATGTCCAGCCTGTAAGTACGCAGACTGTGGGCTCATAAAATGCGAGAACTCAAACGTAATTGCTTTATCGTATCCAGCTTTACGCGCAGCCTCTAACTTTAGTCTTAGTTTTTCAAATTTTATCGGAAGGAATTTTATCGGCATGTCCCTATCAAATGATTCCGCATTCGTCCAGCACTGCATTCCGTAGCGATCAGCAAGTTTCTTATTTACGCTGAAAAAGTCTTCAAGCTCATGATAGTCGATATGCCCATCTTGAAAAGCTACGGCATCCACGGCATGGTGGATTTCATGAAATATTTCATCCCATTCGCGTTCATGTTCTTGCAGCGAAACAACATCAGCCTTGGAAAGGGATGCCGAAGATGCCATAACAGCTTTTTTTCCGTCGATCCAAGGGGAAATCAAGGTTGGCAGATTATTGCTCACCCCCTTACATTGTTCACCTAATACGCGGAATGCTGTCGCCGCCCCTTTCGTTTTTCTGCTGATCTCCATACTCAGGTACCAACCGCCAAAACTCGAATAATGTCCATATTTTGACCATACCTCGTCAATGACGTATCGGTTAGCGTCGATTTCATGCTGCATGTTTCCAGAATCCCAGTATAGACCGCTGTCATAAAGTCCGAAATAGAATTTTAGACCATGCTTTTCCGCTAATTGAAGAAACATCTCTACGAGGTCTTCACTAGGTGCATAGCAGCCATACTCTTTCTGCAACCATGGAGACGGGTAAGTGATGAAACGACGATAGCCACTGCGAATCATTATCACCGTATCAATACCAATGGATTTCATATGGGCAAAATCCTGATCCCATTCCGCTCTCCCCCAATTTTGATGGGGAATATCATGGCTAATTTCGTCGATAAAAGTTCCTGTAATTCTCATTATAAGTATTTCTTAGCTTTCAGATAGTCCACCCAACGGATGTAACCATCCGTATTGATATGTATTCCATCTGAAGTATAGTTTTTGTTTAGGATATCATTTTGTCCGAGCACATCACCCAATTCAACATAAGTTAAATTATAAGTCGTAGCAAGCTTTTGAATCCCTGCATTTAAGTTTTTGATCAGCTGAGCTTTGCCTCTTAGATAATCATATTTTAATAATTCATCATTCAGGGGCAAAGTGCTCTGCACGTAGATCTTTGTTTGAGGACTGTGCTTTTTGATTAACAAAATGACCTCTTCATAATTCTTGAGGGACCATTCTGTGGGCAATCCACGACCAATGTCATTAATTCCCATCATCAAAAATATCTTGTTCGGCTTGGTTTTAACAACATCGGCAACACGTGCTTTCATTCCGAAGGTATTATCCCCACCTATTCCACGGTTTCCAATTCTCTTTTTTCCAGCAATAAGCTCTTGCCATGGGCCGCGCTCTGTGATGCTATTGCCAAAGAATACGATATCAGTTTTTGTGTTCTTCAAGCCTTGATAAAGTTTCTCACGAGACTCATAATACCAGTTGTTATATGAGCTATCACGACTCATATCTCTTTTCTCTTGCGCGAATCCTTTATTGAAACATAACAGGATCGTCAGCAATAAAAAACTAGCTCTCATATTATAGATGTTTTTTAGATTTTAAATAATTGATATAAGGAATGTAAGCTGCAACTTCCAGATGGATTCCATCCGGAGTCATCTCTGCTTTAAGCTGTCCTTTTTCATCTGCAATTACAGGATACAAGTCTACGAAGGTTACATTCCTGTTTTTCGTGGCAATCTGCTTTAATTCTGCATTGATTTTCAGAATATCCTCATTCTTAACCTGCTTGAATGCTTCTATCAATTTCGCGTCGTTTATAGGCAGAAGACTGCTCAAATAAATCTTCGTTTTAGGAGATTCTGCCTGCACTTTCTTAATGATCTTACCGTAATTCTGCAAAATGTTAGAAACCGGCACATTTCTTTTCAGATCATTGACACCAATCATGACAAATAACTTCTTAGGCTGATGACGGATAATCTCATCCAATCGAGCGACTACACCGAAAGAGATATCCCCACTTATCCCACGGTTTAAGATTGGCAATTCTGGCGCAATATCTTCCCAACGACCTGCTTCGGTCAAGCTATCCCCCAAAAAGATTACCGCACCTTTCTTTACCGGCATTTTGTTAAACAAGGCTAAGCGTTCAGTATAACCAGAGAACACATAATTGCTATCGATGGCTACCTGAGCATTTAAGTTTTTACTAAACAAACCTAGCAGCACTAAACTTAGATATCTTAATTTCATTCGTTGTTTCGTTAATGTGTATATTAATAATTTATGAACGCCAAAACCATTGTCTTTTTGTACAGTAACTCGTAATCGCAATCATCAATACAATAAAAACTGCCGTTTTAATGAGGCCTAAATATGGACTGCTACCTGCCAACTGATTCAGCCAAGGAAGGATGTGCAAGAGACCCAAAATTGGTGTGATAAAGAATGCTGAAACACTATACGCTATCATGGGGTTTTGACCGCATCTAACCAGAGACTTTACAAGCATATTGTTTTTACAAAAGCTAACTAGATAATCACAAGTTAAATAAAACAAGAAAGCTAATCCACTTGTGATAAACCAATAGCTAAACGAGGAAGGGTCCTTTTTGATACCGCCATCGAGCGGCTCAAAGAACAGCCCTACGGTCGAAAACATAAAACCACAAAGAACGAGCTGCTTATAGAAAACAATTTTATCATCCTTCTTATCCTTCAAGAATAGATAGAAAAGAACCGCGAATACCACATGTCCTAGTAGGTCTAGAGCAATCCAACGTTCGTATAAGCACAGCACGTGAAATGCAACGAACAAGAAAGCGAGTATCGCTAATACGAATGTTGATTTCCGTTCAGACGCTGTAAACTCCGTTTGAAAAACAGTCTTATTCTTCCAGATGAGATCGCCTAAAATAGAGCCCGGCAATACGATGCACAGATATTTTAAGTATGCAAAGTTGTAGAACCAATGTAATTTGGGATGAAAGTTCCAGATCGCAGATGTCCAGCTCCCAGCAATATCTTTTGTAAACCAAACGCCCATAAAACATAGCAATATGGCAATTCTTAAATAGATATTATTTGCCGAAAGCACCCATAGCAATGTCCCAAACACCGCCATGTTCGCTAGAACAAGTATGATGATATTGCTCTTTTCCTTTTGAAAAGTATTGCCAAGTATCTCACTATGATAGTATGTTAATGCAATAAGAATTAAAATACCCAATGCTTGCAATCCGTATTTTTTAAC
Organism: Sphingobacterium sp. UBA2700; assembly: GCA_002354335.1. Lineage (GTDB taxonomy): Bacteria > Bacteroidota > Bacteroidia > Sphingobacteriales > Sphingobacteriaceae > Sphingobacterium. The sequence continues at coordinate 60,863 of DELI01000023.1, forward strand.
GGCAGTTCCTTCAAAGCGCATGAATAACAAGAAAAAGGCAGCAAAAGCGGCTAAGGCGGATAGATAGTTTACAATGCTGTTTCCCGTTAAATTATCAGGTGTTAGGTAGGCTAATGCGATCGCAAAGACCAATAGTAGCAATCCCCTCCGAAGTACAATCTTTGTAATAGATGCGTATTGCCCTGCCTCTAAAGATTTCTTTAGGGCAAAGGGAAATGCGGCCCCCATTGAAAATAGAAAAAAAGGAAATACCAAATCTACCCAAGTAATGCCTGGCCGATTAGGGTTGAACTTAAAGTCCGGTGGACCAACCTGAGCGTGATACATCCATCCTGGAAACTCCGCTGTCCATGGGATAACCGCAGCTAAGACCATCCCGACAATCGCCAAGCCTCTTAACAGATCTATACTGAGATTTCTATACTTTTTATGGAACGTATTCACCATATTAACTCGTAATTCCTATAAAGTACTGCTGCTGCAGTGCAGCAACAGTACAGATTTAGTTGATGTACCTGTATGTTATTTTAAATCTATTGGCACTAGAATCATTGGTGTTGGTAAGCAAGATGCCCCTGGAGGAGAATAAGTAAAGTTGATTTCCTGTATCTCTTTTTTTGGATCTGGCTTATAGATTCTAATCAAAATAGCTTCTGGTGCTGCTCTCGTCACTAATTGATTTGACGGATATTGATTAACAGACTTTTTGCCCTGCGCATCAAATACCTCCATCGTTAGTCCCATACCACCGCACCATTGGTTGTCGGCAGAACGACTATTCCAGGTTATTAGGGCTAGTCCTTTGCCATCGGTGCTTTTCCACTTGATATTCGTATCATACAACACACCGTAGTTACCTGCATTCTTTGCTGGTTGCTTGTCCGCTCCGATCGTTCCGGTAATCCATGGATCATCTTCTCCATCGGCAATAATTAGTTGTTGAACACCTTGTTTGGTATCTAAGGTATCAGCACTTACAATCTTATAATTTGATACGGGGAATATCCCGCGACCTGCATTCACATGGCTGAACGGAATAATCGTATCGATCTTTGAAAATGCTTCCGCAGTATTGCGATCTGGTGAAGTTTGAACTACAGAAATTAGCGCAGGTTGATCCACAACAAATTCATAGATACCATGAACCAATTCATCATATTTTGCAATTCGCTTCTCCATTTCGTCATCGATAGGAACGACTTGACCCGGTTTGATCACTTTCACCATATTCACCTCTTCTGATTTGAAGTAGTCTTCCAAACCTTGCTTTCCAATTTTGAAATAGTTAGTGCTTGGCTCCTGAGAAGAAAACTTCAGCATCCTTAAATGCATATCTTCTTTACCCAAGTTCTTAATCACTGCGTTAATCTTTCTTGGAATTTGCGTCGGCTCTTTTACGCCATTTACGTTGTAAACATATAGTCTAACTGCCCCTGGCGCAACCTGCTCTTGCATAGCGATAGCTTCCGGAATACGGATATATTCTGGATCATCAGAAATGAGAAACTGTGGCCCTGGAGTAACAGTTTGCTTAAAAGCAATCTTCTTAAAATCTGGTTTTAAGAAATTCTTAAGGATAACAGTTTCCCCTTCCTTAGCAGCTCTTAGCGTTTTGGAAATTTCGGATAAGTTTTCTTGTGCAACAGTTGCCTGCTGGAACAAGAACGGAATAGCAAGTAATGCGATAAATCTTCTTAGCATATGAATGTTTTATTTTTTTAATCCTTCTTTTAAATAATCCCACCATCCATAATTGATCACATGGACGATATCAAAAATCATGGAACCTTCAGACTTCGCTCTGCACATCTTCAGAGCTTTTACAAATTGTTCTGGATGACCTTTGTATTGTTCAACATAGAGTCCAGCATATACTGGGGTCTCCCCCATAGTGACACGGTTCACCAGCTCAGCAGAACCTTCAACGGTATACCAATCTTCCTGCGCCACTGTCAGTCCCGACTCTAATTGCTTTTCATCTGTTTTCTTTTTGATCTCAGTCTTTTCAACTTCAAAATAGTAGTTGCCGGTAGTAAACAGATCAAGTGCATCTGCGTAGGCATAGTTCTTATATTCAGGCGATGCCCATGGAAATTCTTTAGATGGGTCATATTTCTTGCTTGCGAAATTGACACCTACATCATAATAAAGCGGATACCAGGAACCTGTATAATCACCAAATACAATATTAGGGTTGATGTTCTTCAACTCTTTGCGAGCTTCGTAAATAAAGTCATGAATAATCTTAGCTCTCCATGTAAGCCATTGTTTGAAATAAGCACCATCAACGCGCTTTTCACCCTGATATTCATAGATATCAGCAGGAAATTTCGCCAATGGCTTACCTAAATAATCCTCAAAAGCTTTTCTACTTGCATCGGAGAAATCAGCATTCAGATTATCAAATCTCACGCGATCAAGAATAATCCCATCTAACTTTGGATACATAGCAACCAATTCCTTTAGAATCGAAAGTTCGTACTGACGAACTTCTTCTAATACAGGATTGATCATTGCGGAGTATTTATTCTTCTGATCGGTAATCAGCTTAAAACCTGTCGGCAAATAGGATGTCGTGCGCCAATGTGATTTACTTGCATCCTCGTAGACAACACCCCTATCGAAGTAATTATGCCCCGCTACAAAGACGTTCGTCGAAGCATGGATTTTTAATCCTAACTGATGGCCTTGCTCAATAAAATAGCTCAACATATCCCAAGAAAGATCTTTCTTAATCTTCGATTCGCCCCATGAAGTCATTACAGGGGCTATCTTACTTGGATATAGAACTTCGCCAGTAATAGGCTTAACATCGACAACAATATCTGTTACACCGACTTCTTTGGATTTCTTTAAATAATAGACAATGGAATCCTTATGGCAGAATCGATCAAAGTTTGCCGTAGCATCAAACCACAGGATATTCCGATCGATAAACGGCTTCTCCTTGCTCGCCTGTTGCTTTTTGATTCCACAGGAACTAAATAATATGGATAAAATAAAAGCTATACTTACTAATCTCATGTTTTCTTTTTAATTCTTTACGCCCTCTTTAACGGCATCAAATAATTCTTGCTTTAGCATATTATATTCTGGAGCATACATATGAACCACATCGAAAAGCATCACTCCTCCGGATGTTCTCGAAAGAATATATTTAATAGCCTTACTGATTTCTTTCTTATTTGCATAATTCACATTGCCGACATCAATACTTCCATAAATTGGTGCTTTTTTCTTGGTGATATAGTCTATCCCATTTAGCGATCCTTCAATACTCCACCAATGATATTTCAAGCTTGCTGTAGCCGGATTATCTGCTAGACGAATCTGTGTAAAGTAGTTTCCAGTCATCAACATGTCCAGCTCTTCAAAATAGCCCGTAGCACCATAGCCCGGATATGCCCAGTCGAAGCGCAACTCAAAATCTTGAAAAGGATCATAATCCTTACTTGCCCAATTCACTCCAACCTGGTAATAAGTCGTATACCAAGCCCCCACGTATGCACCGAACTTTGCATCTGGCTTCACTGATTTCACCGCTTGGCGAGCCTTCTTAACAAAGTCCTGAATTACCCCAGTTCTGTAAACCAACCATTGCTTATAGTATTTACCTGTTGTGTTAGGCAATAGTTGTCCAGACTGTTCCTTCCAAGAGCTAACGATATCTGTTGGAAAGTTCATCTTTTCGGCTTGCGTATTGTTATATTTTTCCTTCATGAAAGCAATGAACTGCTGTTTGCTGTATTCTGAGAAGTCAGCATTGATATCGGTATAACGTGCGTAATCGAGCATAAGACCGTCAAGATCAAATTTTCCAGCAATCTCCTTAATCATATTCAGCACCCTGTTTTGAACATCGGGTTGCGCAGGATTGACAAAAATATTCTTCCCTGTTTCCGAAATTCTCCCCAGCTGCCCTTGCGTGTTTTTTACGACGATAGACTCATATTTCTCTTTATAATCTGCATTGTCAAACGCATGGCCAATCTTTCTGCTTCCATCTCCCTCTACAAAGGTCACAATGGATAGGTAAGCCTTCATTTCACGCTTTTTAGCTTCTTTGATTAAAAACTCGACATAATCCGTTGGCTTCGATTTCCCATCTAAACTCGTGAACTCTTTGGCATAGGCACTATTGTACATTGTATAACCCGAGCTCGGCTTAACGTCAATAACTAAACCTGTCACCCCGCAGTCTTTTAAGATGTCAAGGATTTTAACGATTTCTTCTTTACTATTGAACTTCCCATAAGTGCCAAAAACGTTCGATCTAGCATCGACCCAAACTAAGACCTGCTTGCCGGTTTCATTCGGCGCTGGGGTCTCAGGATCTGGTTTTTCGATCGGAGCTCCTCCGCCAGAATCCTTGGAACATGAACCAAAAGCAAGAATTGCTAAGGCTGCGAACATTGATTTCCATTTCATACTTCAATTCCTTTTAATTAGCAGCAATGTGTTCATTGCTACTAAAAGACAAATAATCCGTTTTCTTATAAATCCACACAGTCATACTGAACACCCACTACATAACCATTAGTGAACATAAAGTATAAGTATAGATAGAATCCATTATCCGATACAGCCATAATAACATCGCCTGTACCATTTGCATTGGATGGTTGGTTTGTACCGCTACGACCGTAAGTACCTTTCGGCGCCGCCCAAACCAAGCCAGGTGTTGTTGCCAACGATGGGTTTCCTGAGAACCCTCCTTCTGTATCAATCAAGAAAACTTGATCCGCCGATCCCCAATCAAAACTGTTGACATGGTTGTAAGCAACATATTTTCCATTGTTGAAATTGACGAAGTCTACAGAATTCGCAATAAAATTAGGCTCCAGTCTTTCCAAAGTTGCAGCAACTGAGTTAGTCACTCCGTTGAAACGAGCAAGTCTATTGTCCGAATAACCTACGCCATAGTACTCGTTTGTTGGATCCAATGGATTTGTATAAATGATGTCAATGTTATTGTTAGACCATTGGTAATCACCTATCGTAACGATGGTAGGCGTGTTAGAAACCAGCGCGCCATTCTTTACTTGCCAACGAGCAAAGGTTTTGTCGCCTTCGCCGTGGAAAGGAGCCGTAATCAACGCATTCTTCGTCACATCTCCAATAATGGAAACTCTTCTTCCTAACTTCTTACCAGCAGCATCCCATTGTATATATGGCTGCAATGGAGCATTAACTGAAGTTGCTCTGTATAGCTTAAATACATTGCCGTCATTAGGAACCAAATTGTTCAGGAACAAATTACCGGCATCGTCAGACGTATTATTGAAGTTCTTTAGACTTCCCTTTTTATCGCCTAGATCGATTGTTCCCAACCGCTCGCCTGTAAAGGCATTGATGTAAACGGAATTTTCACCTCTAATGTTCAACACCAAATGTTTACCAACAACTGCTAAGCTATTGGTCATGTTGTTTACTGTAATCCCTAAATCAGCGTTTAGTTTCTTTGCAAACATAATCTTAGCACTGTTTGCACGAATTCCTTTAGGAAGCTTCACCGCATCCACAGCTTTTAGGCTGTATGTACGCTTGGCATCGCCAGCAGAAGTCACCGTGAATGGCAAAGTGTTAGCCAGACTGATAGTAGACCCATTGGTAATGGAACCCTGTGCATGTTTATTTAAGGAATAAGTAAGCTTCGGATTCAGCATCTGCGTACCTGGCACAATCGAGAAATTCACCACATCCCCAACGATGATTGCATCGACTTCTTGAGGAACACCTGTTTGATCTTCAAAATTTATGCTCGCTCTAACGATATCCGTATTCCCTTTTTTGTTCGCAACAATTACATATTGTTTCGAAGACCCATCTCCCGCAATAACTGAAATATTAATAGGTTTTGTTAAATCCGAAATACCTTCTAGTGAGGGTTCAATACGCGAATCTACCGGTATGGAAGCCTTCAAAAGCACCTTCGACAAGTCCACCTCATTGTCCGAATTAATTGGATAATAATAGTCTATATTGACGTAGACTGTATCATTGCTAATACGACTATTGAATAATCTTTCGCGCCCGGAACCCTCTAAGGTTGCATAAAAATCAGCGATTTCTGACTTATTGTTGGGCTCCACATAATCTGGCTTTTGACAAGAACCGAATGTCAGTGCTAGTAAAAGGCCTGCCAGTGTATATTTTATAATCTTTTTCATAATTTTTATTGGTTAAAGATTACCAACCTTGAATTTGTGTTAATCCTAAATTGACTTGTACTTCACCCTCAGGGATTGGCAAATAGTATAACTTGCCTGTGAAACTGCGATCACTTGCATCGGCAGGTACCACTTCATAAGTAAAGCTTGTTCCATTCGGTGTTGGCTTATGCCCTGTCATCTTTTTGCCATTAAGTTGGATGTGCGCTTTTCTCCAACGACGCAAATCCCAAAAACGATGTCCTTCAAAAGCTAATTCTACCGTACGCTCATGTTCTATTACCTCCATAGCTTTAGAAAGATTTGGCAGCGAAGCAGCCGGTAAGCCACGTTTTTCACGCAGGGTCGTTAATGCCGTAGAAGCAGCCGCAAATTCTCCAAGCTGCGCTTTTGCTTCCGCTAAGTTCAAATAAACCTCAGCAAAACGAAGTTCAATCCAACTTTGGGTACTCTTATTGACAACAAAAGTTGTGTTGTTAGGATCCAACATTTTTCGCGCGTAGTAACCGGTAACCGTACGCTTCGGATCTCCCTGTTGACCAAATGGTATAAAGCCTTCGTTTACATCGGCGATACTTGTATTAATTGTTCTACCCTTCCAAGTAGCACCATTATAAAGAATACTCGCATAGAAACGAGGCTCGCGATTCGCATATGGTGCTGCAGCATGTGCAGGGTTATCCCATGAAAACTTACTACCGTCCTTCATCTCAAACTCATTCACTAATTCCGCAGTCGGAACCCCGTAAACCAAGGTATTTCCCAACGCATCCTTTGGCGGAGCATAGCCTAAATCATATTGATGGGTAACTGTTGGAGCAACGAAATCAACACGAAGAATTGCCTCTTTCGTATTCTTATTTGTAAAAATAGACTGGAAGTTCGCATCTAGCTCATACAGCCCCAGGTCGATAGTCGCTTGTGCAGCTTGCGCAGATTTCGTGAAATAAGCGTTCGCTTTCGCTTCATTAATCCCTGTTAAAGGGTCTGAATTAAATTGCTTTTTATCGTTCCTTGCGATTGAACCTGCGAATAGAGCTACACGCGACTGAAGCGCATAAGCTGCCCCTTTTCCAGCACGCCCACTTTTATTGCTGTTTGGTAAATTTGCTGCCGCGAAATCTAGATCTTCAAGGATAAAGTCGTAAACCGCTTCTTCGCTCGACCGTGGGTTATCCTTGTTAGCATACTGCTGGATGTCATTAAAAATAACAACAGATCCATGTAGTTTCGCTAGCCAGAAATAAGCATAGGCTCTGATAAAACGTGCTTCTGCTTCATATTTTACCTTATCTTCCTCGCTTAATTGCGACTTGGTTTTCAGACCGCCAATAAATTCATTGACACGACGAATCCGATCATATCCCGAGCCCCAATAGTTCAATCCAACACTTGCCGGTGAAAACTGATTCGCATTGGATATCAAAATATTCACCGTACCATTGCCCGGCGTATTCGAAGTAAACTTCATGCCATCGGCCAAGGCGTCCATCGCATTATCATAACCTAAATTGGGAAACAAACCGAACTGGAACTTTTTCACTTCCGCATACATTCCATTGATGTATAATTCGATGGTCGAAGGATCTGCCCAAATATTCTCTTCGACATATCTATCTTGTGGGATGACGTCAATACTACAGCTATTCAAACTAATGAATGCCGAAGAAAATAATGCCATCGCGCTATATTTTAATACTTTTAAATTTCTCATGATCAATGATTAAAAAGTGACGTTAAGACCAAATGAATAAATTCGTTGTTGTGGATAGAAACCGTTGTTCACATTTGGCATCTCTGGATCTAAATATTTCAAGTAATCCCAAGTAAATAAATTGGAACCTGTTACGAACAGACGAACATTTTCGATCTTCGCTTTCTCCGTTAATGTTTTAGGCAAAGTATAACCTAACTGCACCGACTTCAAGCGTAAGTAATCTCCTTTACGAATCCATGCCGAGTTCTTGTTGGCATTATGTGCCGACATACCTGTCGCTTTATAAGAGCTTAAGCGTGGAAATTCTGCATTTGGATTATCTGGTGTCCAGGAGTTCTCTACTAAGAAGTAAGGTGAGTTACCAAAACCGTAGAATGTTCTAGTAAATGGCGTATTGTCATCAACACCAGTCGTACCGGAAGAACCTTCATAAGTTCCTGCTAGGGTTACATCCGCCAAAGCAGCGCCTTGGAATAAGGCTGAGAAATCAAAACCTTTATAGGCCATATCGATGTTCAATCCGAATGTTAATTCAGGGACGTTTGAACGACCGATGAAAGTCATATCCTCCGCGCGGGTCAAGCGACCATCGCCATTCAAGTCTCTAAACTTAAATGAACCTGGCGCGATAATGCCTGAGCTCGGCGACATCGCATTATTTGCTTCCTCCCAGGTTTGAATCATACCGTCAACAACAAAACCCGTCTTTTCGCCAACAGAGCGACCAATCACGCTTAAATAAGATGGGGTACCATCCGGTTCTTCATATTTTAGGTATCTGTTTTTCGACCAGTTAATATTACCCGTCAACCCTAAGCGAAAGTCACCATAGGTATCATTATACTTAATCTGTGCGTCGAATCCGCGGTTGTCCATCTCGCCAATGTTCGCCAAACTTGGAAAATATCCCCCGATAGAGGCTGGATACAAGCTACCGACACTTCCTAAAATCCCGGTTGTATAACGATAGAACCATTCAAAATCGAAACCTAGCTTGTTATCGAAAAAGAAGGACTCAAAACCCACGTTAAACATCGTCGACTCTTCCCATTTCAATGCTGGATTCGGAATATTCGAGGTGTAAATAGCAGTTACCGGCTTACCGTCAATCACAACGACAGGCGCTGTATTTTGAACGAATGTCGCTAAATAAGGGAATGTTCCTACTTGTGCGCGGTCATTACCCGATTTACCGTACGAGGTTTTCAACTTCAAGTAGTTGATTCCTTTCAAGTCTGCAAAAAAGTCTTCGTTAGAAACAACCCAACCTAAACCTACGCCTGGAAAAGATTTCCAACGATTTTCAGGAGCAAAGTTTGCTGAAGCATCCCAACGTGCAGCCGCTTCTAACAAATATTTACTCTTATAAGCATAGTTTACACGTGCTACAAAACCAGCGCGAGCTTGCTCTGCATCGGAAGAACCTGTAGGCATGACGTAATCTAAAGGATCTTTCGAACCATAATTAATTTCCTGAATGATATCAATCGGGAAGTTTGCTGCACCTGTTGAGAATAAATTGCCTTTTTGGCCAGAAAACTCATAGAGTGCTAAAACGGATAGATTATGATCTGTAGCAATGACTTTATCATAGTTCATACTTGCCTGAAGCGTCTTTCTATAACTGGCAGAGTAACCCTGACGCAATGTACTTTTTGTAATACCTGGTAAAGTCGAAAGCGCAACGAAATCTCCGCTAACCTGATCTCTACCGCGTCCCATGGTCTCATATGGAGTTAACCAAGTTTTGCTTTCCTGATTTGAGTAATCATATGCTGCTTGCACTTTCGCCTGTAATCCTTCCACGCCCGGAACGCGAAGGGTAACATTGGCTTGCCCTTGGAACACATTCCCATTATATTTTTGATAACCTGAGCGCTCCACTGCTGCCAATGGATTCACATAGCCCGCATTGGAGTTGTACGAAGTCGGCAAACCATTCGGCGCAAACATCGGCAAGTTTGGCAACGTACGAACCGCTTGATAGAATGGATTCATATAAGCCGTATTATCCGGAGAAATACCCGGCGTATTGGTAACCTGATTACGCAAGCCAACATTCAATCCAACCGATAAATAATCTGTTAAGCGGCTGTTTAAGTTTGTACGAACGTTATAACGCTTAAAGTTCGTATTATCCACAACCCCATCTTGATCCATATGGTTAATTGCCGCAAAATATTGCGTATTTGAATTTCCTCCCGAAATCGTAGCTGAATGATGCTGCGATTGTGAATTATTGCCAACTAACATGCCGACCCAGTCAGTATTTCCAAATAGAGGGTTGGTATTCGTACCGTTACGAACGGCATCTATTAGGTCTTGCGAATAAACCAGCGCCGCAGGTGCCTGCCCTGTATTAATTAAGAAATCATTATCGACTTCAATACCTTTATTGTACCAGGTCATATAATCTGGTCCATCCAGGAATTCTGGAAAGCGGGTATTTTGGCCAATGCTGTAAGAAAAATCATACGATACCTTCGCAGGCGACTCTTTACCAGATTTAGTCTTAACGATGATAATACCGTTGGCTGCTTGCACACCGTAGGCCGCTGTAGCAACAGCATCTTTCAATACGGAAATCGATTCAATTTCATTAGGGTCTAAATACGCTAATGTCGATGAAGGTCTTTCCACATCATCGATAATCACCAATGGGCTTCGATTCGAACCATAGGTTCCAATACCCCGAACATAAAGTGACGAGCCATCCGCTCCCGGACGCCCTGACTGCTGTACAGCCGTTAATCCTGGCAAGCGACCTGCCAATGTATTTGTAATATTTTGGGTTGGAGTACGCTTCAGTTCATCCCCTTTAATCTGAGCAACAGATCCTACCATCGTCCCTTTCTTTTGCGTTCCGTAGGCAACAACCATCACCTCTTCTAACGCATTATCCTCAGATGATAAGGTAATGTTGTTGTTCGATGCGTTATTGATTAACACCTCTCTTGACTGATAGCCAAGAAACTGAACTTGAAGGGTAACTGGCAAAGCATCCACTTGAACTTCAAACGATCCCCGTTCGTCAGACATCACTGTTTGACTTTTACCTTTTACTTTCACAGTAGCCCCAGCGATCGGAGCGTTCTGTTCATCTTTGATCAAACCGCGAACAATAGACTGCGCATAGGAAGCAGCCGTTTGCATCAGTAAGAACATCAAACAGAACATCTTAAAAATCAAAGATTTACTCTTTTTTAGATGATTCATAATTTAATTAACTAGTTTATTAAAATTGTTTGTTTTTCAAATTTCCTGCATAGTCAATCTCTTGATCAAACAGGTTTAAGACCTTATCTAAAATCACCGCTACGGCTCTTCTATTCAGCTTGCTAGTATTGTTGATGACATCAATCTCCTCTCCCTTTAAGATACCTCGAAGCGCATCCTCCGAAACATCCTTGTTCACATAGTTTAGCATCGCGCGCATTCCGCTTAGGTTGAGACTCTCGCCAGAAGCGTCCCAATTATTGTTCAACGCTGGAAAATAGTGGCGAAGGCCCTGCATCAATTCGTACTGACTAACCTCACGTTCCGGATAAAACCAGGTTTGGTTAGCCCATTTGTATGGCACACCAACACCTTTCAATAGGCCTGTAGCACCGATTTTTTGAAGAATTTTGAAGTGAGGATCAGTAGATGGCACATCAATGTACGGCATGATGTAAGCCTGATGATCTAATAAGGCAGCTTGCACATCTCTAATGGAAACTTCCGAAGGTTGTTTTCCTTGTTTTACTGAAACCGCTGCCAGGGCACCTGATGCTTGGCCAATGCCTAAAACAACAGGCTGCAATCGCGTCGCCCCATTGACGATATTACTGACACCGATACTTTTCTCCGAAACGATTAAACCGTCAAAGTCAGCAGGAACTAAGGAGCCCATCGGAACATTATAAGAAGGTACGCGAATCTTAACAAAATCGATCTCCGGCGCATTTCCATATTTGTAATGATGATGGTCGATCGTATAATCACCAACCGCAATTCCCGTCTTATAGTATGCTTCTTCGGTATCAAACGGCGTCATAATATGCTGAAGCGCAAACAACGATTTCGCTTTCAAGCGTCTGGACTCCCGATGGTAGGGAATCATTGGAAAGCCATCTTTGGTTGGATATTCATCATAAGCTATGCCTAGATGTTTGAAGCCGATCTCGTTTTGAATATAATAGACGAAGCGCAAGGTCATCTGCTTCGCTTCTTCCAACATTTTAGCACGTTCAGCCGGACTTTTTTCGACTATATTCAGATAAATATCATTTCCCTTCTTCGGCCAGTTAATCATGAACTTATTATTCGGCAGGGCGCCGTAAGTAAGCATTTTATAGCAATCGTTATTATCTTTCAAGTGCGTCGCAGGATCTGACACATCACAACATCCTGCAAACTCAGCCGGATCGTAGTTTTTTGGCTTTTTGATTGTTTTATCAGCCCCTTTTCCGAAATCCTTCAAGGTGATCACATAAGTCAAGTCCTGGACGATATCATTTCCTTCGGGCAATGCAAAGCTTTCCTTTGTTAAGCTTTGGCTATCCATACCCAAGTAATACGGAACTTTTAAGGCCGCCATAACATCTCCTAACTCGGTCGCATCGACTAAAACTTTTGCTTCTACCTTGGTCGATTTACCATTGCTGGTCTTTAGATCGATAATCCATCCGTTAGCGGTTTTGCGTGGATTCGCCCAGTGTGTCTCGAATAGGACCTGAATGTTTGGCTCTTTCGCGACCATCTCTTGAAGTATCTTGTTACCAATCGATGGCTCGAAAAGGGTATTACTAACCCATCCGGTTTCCACCGCTTCTGGCCCACCATAATGCTGATATAACTTTTCTCTAAATTCTCCCCACAAACCGGAAGGCATCTTATGATTACCATCGATAGCCGAAACACCCGCTGAGGTCAACATGCCACCAAGCCAGACTGTTTCTTCAACAACAACGGACTTCACGCCCATACGCGCCGCTTGGATGGCAGCCATCGTGCCACTAGCACCGCCACCAATTATTAAGATATCAGTCTTTATTTGTGAAATAAGCTGGGAACTCGACAAGAAAAGAATAAAGCACAGTAAGTAAATCTTCTTCATATAGGGTTTGTTGTCTTAACTATGCGGGTTTAAATTGAAGCCCTCATAATTAGGTAGATCATATAATAGGTTCTATTATGGAACTAAATTATAAATAAAAACAATAATGACCAATATATTTTTAAATTATTTTAAAAACATACTGGTCATTAATATATTTTATACAAATAGATAGCGAGACAACTATTGATCAGATGCGATCTCCTCGTTGTCATCTGGCTTGCGTAGCGGCACTAACCAACTGACGATAAATGCCGGGATCGTTGCAATTAATACCCAGATAAAAAACTCTTTATACCCTAGATGATCACTCAAATAACCACTAATCATCGATGGAATCATAAAGCCTAAATTCATTAAACCACTTCCAAAAGCGTAGTGAGCCATCTTATATTTTCCCGGAGCGATATTTTGCATCATAAATAATATCAGGCCTACAAACCCGAACCCGTAGCCAAAATATTCGACGATAACTGCTCCAGCGATGAGGTAAAGATTCGTTGGCATCGCGATCGCCAAGAATGCATAAGCTGCAAATGGGATATTGAAAAATGCACAAAGCACTAATAAGGTCTTTCTATTCAGTCCATTCTTTGCGACATAATTTCCAGCCAGAATAGATCCTAAAACAAATGCTATCGCGCCGAAAACCCCATACAACAAGCCTATCTCCGAGGTACTTAAACCCAAACCTCCCTCCTCGCGTGAGGCTTTGAAAAATAAGGGGATAATCTTAATCGCCTGTCCCTCAGCAAAACGATAGAATACGATGAATGCTAAACTAAACCAGATATATTTCTTCTGAAAGAATGAAATAATCACGTCTTTTAACGTTGAAAAACCCTCTTTTAATGAGCTTGTTTGAGCAGCCGGCTGTCCGGAAGGAATAGCACGCATATTATAAATCCCCAACAGAATCATAATCAATCCATAGGCAAACATGACAATCATCCAGGCATTCACAACACCGATATTTTTCTCCAGCTGTCCTGCCAGATACACTAACGCGCCCCCTGAAAACACTTTGGCAATATTATAAAACGCTCCTTGCCAGCCTACGTACTTCGCCTGCAGCGTTGCACTGAGCTCATTCAGATAGACTCCATCAGCAGCTGTATCATGGGTTGCACCGCTAATAGCGATAATGGCCAATATCCCGATTGACACGCTGAAGAAAGCATCTAATTGCAAGGAGATCCCTACCAAACCAAACAACAATCCCGTCAAGATCTGTGTTACAAAAACAAAAAATTTCTTGGTCTTGTAAAGCTCTAAAAAAGGTCCCCACAGCGGCTTTAACGTCCATGGCATCATGATCAAGGAGGTCCAAAAAGCAATTTTAGCATCTGAAACCCCTAGGTTTTTATACATCAAGGTAGCGGCTGTCGATAAGGCAACAAAAGGCAGCCCCATAGCGAACCAGGTTGATGGAATCCAGGTCAATGGATGCGCTACTTTGTTGTTGGTTTGTTCTTTCACGGTAGTATAATTAAGGTTTTCGATATTTTTGGTATATTAAGCCATCATTAATAAAGATAACGCCAATAATACGCTACCTTTATCTAATGATTTTCATGGGTAGATGTTTTATGCCCATTGTTCATAAAATCGTCCAATTATATTAAAAAAATATTAAAACCTAAAACTTGTTTTTAAAATTATTTAATAATATCAATATTTTTACTAATATCGCAGTATAATACAATTACCCCATAATAACAGATAGGTAAATTATCATGACCTTAAATTTTCTAAACGAAAGACAGCTCGGCGCCAATTCCGGTGTAGCCTATAAAAACATTAGGCTTAAAAAGCAGATACTGTCTTATTTCGCACAGAATGAAACCGCAACGATTGCTGAATTGAGCAAAGAATTCAATGTCAGCATCCCCAAGATAAATGAGTGCGTCACAGAACTCATCAACGATCAGTTGGTCAAAGACTACGGCAAGACATCAGCAAGCGTAGGTAGAAAACCAAACTCTTATGGCTTAGTTGCTAACGCGGCATATTTTATTGGTGTGCAGGTTGGAACGGAAAACCTCAGTATTGCCATGATTAATTTGAAGAAAGATCTGGTCGCTAAAAAAGAGGATATCCCCTTCCAACTGGAAAACAACGAAGAATCTTTGCAGGTGATCTGTGCTAATATCACTGAGTTTATCGATAAGCAATCCGTCAACAAAGAGCATATTCTGGGTGTTGGTATCAACTTATCCGGTCGAATCAACTATAGAACAGGTTATTCCTATAGTTACTTCAATTTCTACGAAGATCCTTTGTCAACTTACTTCGAAAAGGAATTGGGCATTCCATCTTACCTGGAAAATGATACCAAAGCACTGTCCTATGCCGAATTTTCCAGCGGAATATTAGGCACCGAGAAAGATGCCCTTTACATCAATATTGATAACGGAATTGGTCTAGGGATTATGATTAACGGACAACTATATTATGGTAAATCCGGATTCTCCGGCGAGTTTGGTCATATTCCGATCTTTGATAATGAAATCATCTGTAAGTGCGGTAAAAAAGGATGTTTAGAAACTGAAGCTTCCGGCCGTGCGCTGCGCACGAAAATAATTGAAGAAATCAATGCAGGAGCAACAAGCACGCTAACCAAGAAATTTAGCGATATACAGGATATCCGACTGAATGACATTATTCTCGCTGCTAAAAAAGATGATAACCTCGCGATTGAATCTATAAACTATATTGGCGATAAATTAGGTCGTGGAATCGCTTCGCTGATCAATATTTTCAATCCCGAATTGATTATTATCGGTGGCTCCCTTGCTAAGTCGGGCGAATATTTGAGCCTGCCGGTGAAAAATGCCATCAACAAATATTCACTTTCAATCGTAAATAGAGATACAAAAATTACCCTGTCTTCCAATGGCGAAAAATTAGCAGCCTATGGTGCCTGCTTATTATTGCGCGACCGATTGTTGGAAATAACAGAGTAGCCTTTCTCCTATGAAAAAAATCTACCTCAGCTTACTTGCTCTAGCCTGCTATGTTGGCAGTATAGCCCAAGAAACAACTGTATTCAAATCTGGCGAAGACGGATATGCCAGCTATCGAATCCCTGCCATCGTAAAAAATAAGAACGGCGACTTGATGGCTATAGCCGAAGGACGCGTTGACCATGCCGGCGATTATGGAAACGTCGATATCGTTTGTAAAATCAGTAAAGATCAAGGGAAAACCTGGGGCGCCTTGCAAGTAATTGTAGATTATGAAAATCTGCAGGCCGGCAATCCTGCTGCTGTGGTCGATCTATTAGATCCGAATTTTAAGAATGGCCGAATCTTCCTTTTCTATAATACGGGGAACAACCATGAGGGTGAAGTACGAAAAGGAAAGGGGCTAAGAGAAAACTGGTACATCAGTTCGATCGATGGCGGAAAAACTTGGTCGGAAGCAATCAATATCACGGCTTCTACACATCGCCCGAAACAACCCGAAATCAACCCTGCATATAACTTTAAGGAAGATTGGCGAACTTACGCCAATACTCCCGGACACGCTTTCCAATTCGTTAGCGGTCCGAATAAGGGACGCCTATATATCGCGGCAAATCACAGTGCCGGAGCACCAGATCCGCAAGGGAAAGATTGGAATGCGCATGCCTTCTACTCCGATGATCATGGAAAAACATTTCAACTCAGTGAAAATGTGCCCTATGCCGGAACGAATGAGTCTATGGCCGCGCAGGTCGATGAAAACGAAGTCTATATGAGTTCCAGGAATCAACAACTCAATCCTAAGTTGCGTATCGTATCGCGATCGATAGACGGCGGAAAAACATGGACTTCCTCAGTCGCCGACCCCAACCTGCCCGACCCTATCAATCAAGCATCCGTACTTTCCTGGAAAAAAGGTAAGAACTTTATCCTCGCCCATCTCAATGCCGCCGATCAAACCCGACGCAATAACCTAACCCTCAGACTATCCAAAGACAAGGGTAAAACTTGGTATTTCAACAAAATCGTCGCCAAAGCTCCTGAAGATATGATAGGCGATTATTCCGCCTACTCAGATCTCGTATTGATCAATAAAAATCAACTCGGAATTCTATTCGAAAAGAATAACTATAAAGAGATTGTCTTCGTGAAAGAAAATATTAAATAAACTTTCCACGCTTTAATTCAAGATCTTGATAACAGCAGATTTGCCAGGCATATCTGCTGTTCTTTTTTCTGTATTCGTGAGAATCTAATTGGTATCAGCTATTGCTTTGAATCAAAAAAGGAATAAGTCTCGTTCATCTTAAAACCCTTTTAAACCCCTTTCATAACCCTTTCATATCCGTATCAAACCCGCTCTGGAAGGGCTATGGTATGGGTGTGAATGGGGAATGGATAGCGTTTAGTATCTAGTAGTCAGTACTTAGTATTTAGACCTATAGCGTTCTTTCTAGTCTAGATATTAGACATGAGATATTAGACCGTTTTATCTCGTTCAAGACCAACTCGCTAACCCAAGGTTCAAACCAACCGAAAGATACAATTTAGAAAGGACGCCATAGGTCTAAATACTAACTACTAACTACTAACTACTAACTACTAAACACTAACTACTACTTAACCAATTTACTCGCATTCATCAACTTCACTTTCTCCTCCACTTCCAGGTTAATAAACTGTGAGGGAGTAACTCCGTAAAAAGCTTTGAAGGTCTTACTGAACCATTTGGGGTCGGAGAAACCTACGGAATACGCTACTTCAGCAATACTGAGGTCTTTATTTCCGAGCAGTGTGCTGGCGGTTCGAAGTCTAACGGCATTGATCATTTCGATGATGCTGAGGCCGGTCAGCTGTTTCACCTTTCTGTAGAGCACGGGTCTGCTCATTCCAATCTGATTGGCGAGCTGCATTACATTGAGTTCTTCTTCGGCTAGATGTTCTTCGATAAAGCTGACGAGTTTATTGAGGAAAATAACTTCTTCGTTCGCAGTTTCCTCTTCCTCCTTTTTATCTTTTAATAGATATTCTTTGACGAAGTGTTTCCTGAAGCTCTGCTGTGTGAAGAGTATGTTCTGAATTTTCAGCGCCAGAATTTCAATGTTTACGGGCTTGGTGAGGTAATCATCGGAGCCGGCGTGCATTCCTGTTTTCATATCCTCGCTGGACGAAAGCGCCGTGAGTAGAATTACAGGAATATGCGATGTCGTCGCGTTCGATTTCATCATTTTGGCAAGACTGATACCATCGACGTTTGGCATCATGACATCGGATATAACGAGATCAGGTAAATTTTCCGAGACCTGTCTCCATGCTTGCTCGCCATCTCTCGCCAATAACACCTGATAGTTCTTGTTTAATTGCCGATAAAGAAACTGTAGTATTTCTTCATTGTCGTCTACCAAGAGCACCATTTTCCTTTCCTTTAACGGAATATGCTCAGCAATCTCGCTCACTTCGTCGGCTTGTAAAGTGGCAGTTTGTGCCATTGTATTGGTTAGCTCTTTGTTTGGCGAGGATTGGTTCTGAGGAATATCCTGCAACATTTCCTCTGCTTTCAAATGGGCATTTCCTAGTGGAATACAGATATAAAAACTGCTGTACGAGGGTTGTCCGTCTTCCTCGCTCTGGCTTTCTACAAAGATTTCACCATGATGCAGCAATACAATATCTTTTGCCAGAGAGAGGCCGATCCCGCTGCTATATTTCTTGCTGTATAGGTTTTGATCGCCTTGATAGAAAAATTCAAATACCGTCTCCAATTCATGCTTCGGAATGCCTGGTCCGGAATCTTTAACACAAAGTTGAAGCATCCCCTCCGGATATTTATCCTGCGCTTCGATTTGCGACAGGGATAATTTGATCTCGCCGCCCTCCGGTGTAAACCTCAATGCGTTGGCAAGTATATTGAAACAGACTTTCTCCATCTGATTGATATCCATCCAAACATCGGGTAATTCGTCCTCAACCTCCAATTGAACGCTTATTTTCTTGCTTTCAAAATCATTTTTAAAGGATTCGAGCACATCAAGAATAACCGCATGCAGATCATATCGAGCAACTTTTAATTTTAGTAAGCCTAATTCACTTTTTCTAACATCCAACAGCTCATTTACAAGCAGCAATAAGCGCTGTGCATTTTTCTTCATCACACGCAGCGTCGGCTTGTTGTTATCATTGTCCGCAGTGTTCGACAATATTTGCTGCAAGGGGCTTAGAATTAGCATCAGCGGCGTCCGCAATTCATGTGATACATTCGTAAAGAAGTTCGCCTTCATTTCTGCGACTTTCTTTTCGTGCGCGGTTTCCAGATTGACGAGCTCCAATTGATATTTTAGCTCACTTTTGGATTTGACGAACCGTATGATGATGTAAAATACGGCTAAGCCCAATAATACATAAATGCTGATTGCCCACCAGGTTAACCACCAAGGTGGTAGAATAGTCAACTCCAATCTATTTATTTCTTGCGACCACACTGCATCATTGCTCGCCCCTTTGATCAACAGCGTATACTTTCCAGGCGATAGGTTGGTGTATGTTGCTGTAGGGATATCGACATAATTCCAGTCCTCCTCTAATCCCTCGAGCTTGTAAGCATATTTATTCTTCTCCGGTGTTACGTAGTTTAACGTGGCAAAGTCGATACTGAAAGTATTCTTGTTGTGGGGCAATTCAAGACTAGGGTTCACCGCCAACTGGATTGGCAACAATGTCCCAGGTTGCGGATCAATGGGTTGATTATGAATTCTAAGATCCGTGAAGGTCACTTTCGGGCGATATCCGCTGCTCCCGATTTGGCGAGGATAAAAAGAGGTAATACCATGTGTCCCTCCGAATAGTATCTCACCATCACTGCTTTTAAACGCTGCCCCGATGGAAAATTCATTACCCAACAATCCGTCCTTCATATTGAATGGGGCAAA
This sequence comes from Sphingobacterium sp. UBA2700, assembly GCA_002354335.1. Classification (GTDB taxonomy): domain Bacteria; phylum Bacteroidota; class Bacteroidia; order Sphingobacteriales; family Sphingobacteriaceae; genus Sphingobacterium. Next base: position 80,740 of record DELI01000023.1, read on the forward strand.
CTCTCCCTTCTCCGGATTGAAGGAGCAGATACCGTTGTTGGTGCTTATCCATAGTTTATTGGCATCCTCCAAAATACCGACAATATTATTTCCCGGCAATCCATCCTTCTGCGAATAGCGTTTAAACTGCTTCTTCTCATAGTCAAATAAGTTTAAGCCTTCTTTGGAAGTTCCGATCCATAACCTTCCTTTACTGTCCTCAAAAATACTGAGGATAATGGAGCCACTGATGGAATGTATATCTCCTACCTTTGGGAAGAAAACATCAAAAGCCTCTTTACCTGCCCACTTCACATTCAGTCCATTCTCGGTGCCGGCCCAGACATTCTTTCTCGAATCGATGAAGACGGTACGTACCATTTCTGATGAGAGATTGTAGGGCGCGCGCTTACCGGGCATATATTGTTCGTAATAGCCTGTTGTTCCTGCTTTCTTCAGATTCAATCCCCCTCCGTAGGTGCCTATCCAAAGGTGACCTTGATGGTCCTCCTTAATGCTGTAGACATTATTACTGGAAAGTGAGCTTGCATCATTGGGATCATGCCTAATATATTCAAATCCCTGCTGATCAGGCTTAAGAATGTTCAATCCGCCGGAATAGGTTCCAATCCATACGTTGGCTTTGCTATCGATAAAAATATGCTTTACATGATTATTGCTCAAAGAAGACGCTTGGTTCTGCTGATGGCTATAATGCCGGATAACCCTTTTCTCCGGATTCATATAATCCAGTCCTCCGCCTTCCGTACCTATCCAATAACCACCCTGCTTATCTTGCACTATTCCACTGACTACATTATAGGAAAGACTCGCGGGGCGGCCATCCTTGCTGTAATGCTGGAAGATCGGCAGGTCACGATCATAAACACTTATTCCGCCATAGTAGGTTCCTATCCAGATCGAACCTCTGCGGTCTTGAAATATAGGCCTGATCGAATTATCCGCGAGCGAGTTCATATCATTTTCCTTCTTGAGATAGTTTTTGAATCCCTTGCCTTCCTCGTAATAATTCAAACCATTGATTGTGCCTATCCAATAGCCGCCTCTTTTATCTTTTATTAGGCTGCGGACATCGTTGCTGCTCAATGTTGCCCCCTCATTGAAGGAACTTTTAGTCGTTAAATAAGAAAATGATTTCGATGCCTCATGGAAAACGTTTATTCCGCCCTCTTTTGTGCCAATCCAGAATACCCCCGGTTTCATCTCATACACAAAGCGTACTTCCTCATTGTTGAGCTGCCCTGCTTTACGTTGAAAGCTGTAGATGAGTTTATTTAAACCGGTTTGTCCGCCCGCCGAGAATACATAAAGTCCACCGTTTGTACTTACCCAAAGTCTGTTCTGCTGATCCTGATAAAGTTGCTGTATATTTCCGGCGTTGTTGGGAAAGGATTGATTACTGATATTTCGACCATTGAAAGCCAGTTGTACTCTGATATCATCCGCTGTCATATGAATGCGATACAAGCCCTGATTACTACTGACCCAGATATAGCCTTTCTTATCCTCTGTAACGGCATAAATAAGAGGTTCGACCGAAGGATTGCTGCCGATGGCTATGCGTTTGAAATCGTCGGTATCTCTAAAATATAGATTCAGCCCGAGGGCTGTACCGACCCACAGCCGCTTTTTGGAGTCCTCGAACAGACTGGTTATGTAACTATCCGACAGCGAGCTGCTATCTGAAAGGGCCGTTCTGTAGATTCTAAATTTATTGGCATCGTAACGATTAAGACCGTCGCGGGTACCGATCCAAATGAAGTCCTGATGGTCTTGAAGGATGGAAAAAACCGTACTCTGCGATAATCCGTCCTTGGTAGACAAGTGGAAAAAGCGAGCATCCTGCGCATACGACAGTGATAGCAAGGAACAAAAGAATACCAGGGAACACAGAATCCGTCTCATACTAGGCTTATTTGGTACAACATAATAGGAATTTTCGTGCTAATATTCAAATTTACGTTTATCCTAAAACAAATAGTACCAACCCAATTGCTCGGGTTGGTACAGCTTTAACCTATTAAAACCATTAATCTATATTAACAGTACGTTTGAACGCGGTAGAAAAGACATCGACCCGGAATTGCTCTTGAATATTATCAACAAGATTAATCGCAACAGAACGACGTCCGGTTGCAGCCGTGTTATTTAGTAATTTGATGTAAATCTTAGCCTGTGCTTTCTTCGCGCCGGGAAATACCATTTGATATTTGCCTGCTATCGGACTAATCTTGTTTCCTGAGGCATCTACAACTTCAAAGTCTTTCCCCAATTCCGCCGGGTTATTGATACCCTCCACACTGACTACATATTGCGCAACAGCATCGTAATTACGTTCAAATTCGGAGTAAAATTGAACAGGAAGTTCGAGTAAAGCCGTCTGCGAACGCTTAACGGTTACCGCCGAGTTATTGTTCGGCATGTAAACGATGTAGTAATGATGTTCATATTCTGGCAAACCCGCCAATACTTCCCGATCCTCTTTACAGGCAAACAGACTTGTCATCGCCAGGAAAAGTAGCAACACTTGCGCAGCCTTATTTCTAATATGATTGATTTTCTTTTTCATGTTATTTCCAATTAGGGTTTTGAACTACTGCACCGCCACTTAATGAGATCTCATTCAATGGAACCGGGTATAGATAATCTTTTGCGGGGTTAAATCTACGCGTGCTTTTATCCTCGACGATCAGAATCTGGTCGGCATTTAAGTTCAAATTCTTGATATCCGCTCCAACCCAATCTGTAGCGTTGTATTTTGCGCCGAGGATATTTTGCGTCAATGCATTTTCTGCCAACTTCCAACGAATCAAATCGGGATAACGAAAGCCCTCAAGTGCTAATTCGACATTCCTTTCCCGGCGGATCTCCTCAAGCATGCTCAACTGGTTCGCTGCTGCAAATGCATTGGAAAGTTTTACGTTCATCCCTACTCTTTTGCGCAATAGATTGATACTCTTGTCTAAATCATCGTCTGAGATGGATCCGTTCAGTTCGTATTTCGCCTCGGCATACGTTAATAACACTTCAGCATAGCGAATCAGGATTCTATCTGTCGTTGCCGAACCTGAGGTTTGCCAATCTGGTATATTGAATCCCTTTTTGGTAGCATAAGCAGTTCGAGCGCCCAAGGTTGTCGTTGGCACCCAAGGCCCCTTGTAGGCCTGTTCTCCGTTACGAAATACCGTCAATCCAAGACGTGGGTCACGGTTATCGAGAACCGCATTATAGCTTGGCTCAGCACCTTCAGCAATGTAGAAGGTAGATCTTACAGGTCGGAGTTCATTGCGCTCGTTATAGGCTGGCAGACCATCGGTATAGAGATACTGGCGAATGAGGTTACGGGTTACCGCCACACGACCATTTTCTAAATCGCGCGAGTAGTTGTGAGCTAAGATAACATTGGATGCATTGACACCGTAGATTTTTACTAAGATATTCTCGCTGTTCGCCGGTCCTTCACCTTCTTGATTGAATAATTTAGCGTAGTCTGAGAACAGTTGATGTCCCTGCCCCATGACATAGCTAGCCCCATCAACAGCTTGCTGTAAATGGGGCTGTGCATCAGATCCGCCATGGTATTTCGCATAAGTACCTAAAAACAGGCCGATGCGTGCCTTAAGTGCCTGTGCAGCACTCTTGCTCACGCGGCCGTAGTCGGCCGCTGGAATAGACTTCGCCGTCGGAAGCCAGTCTTTTGCATAGTCAAGATCCAGATAAAGTTGCTGTGCAATTTCTGCTTTAGGGGTTCGTGCCATGTTCAATTCGGGCGAGTTGAAGTCTAGCGTCTTCGTCAAGAATGGAACATCGCCATAGCGCTGAAGCAGTTGGAAATAGGCATATGCACGGAAGAACTTTGCTTCCGCAAAGTATCTGTTCTTAATTCCCTCGGCTACACCCGCCTTCTCGCCTTTGATCAGGATATTGTTTGCCGTGAATATCATTTCATAGGGCTGTGACCAATCCGAACTGGTGCTGGGGATGCTCCATGCACCATTACTGATCAGGTTGACCGTTTGGTTGACATTGTCATCGCCACGATTATCCAGCTCAAAGCCTTCCAATTGTTGGTATAGGCGGTTTGCGGCAAATTTTAAATCAGATTCGGTATTCCAAAACTCCTGGTCGGAGAATGTGGTTTCCGGGAATCGGTCTAAGCTACAGCTGGCAGTCATACTTAAGGCTGCAGCAAGAGCAAAATGGGTTATAATAGAATTTAATGCTTTCATGTGACAGGAGATTATAGGGTCAGATTAAGGCCAAAAGAAACGGTACGGAAAAACGGATAGGTGGTCGCTCCTACGTTGTTAGGAACCTCCGGGTCGAAGACCTCCATTACTTTCGTGGTTTCCCATAGATCTTGTCCGGAGAAGAATACTCTCAACTTGCGGATTGCCTCTGTCTTTAATGGCAATGTATAGCCTAATTGAATATTTTTCAATCGTAGGTACGCACCGTTTTGTATCCATTTATCAGACGGGCGGTAGTTATGCGAGCTGGTTTGGTACATGCGTGGGAAAGTGGCATCCGGGTTCTCCGGCGACCAACGGTCCATATGGATGGTCCATGGCAGATCAGCAGTACCTAACATCGGTGATAAGGTTTCTGTCGAAATCACAAACACGCGCTTGGCAACTCCCTGTAGCATGGCACTGAAGTCAAATCCCTTGTATTGGAAGCCCATATTGAAGCCGTAGAAGTAACGGCCGTTTGAAGTGCCATAGTTTACTAAGTCTCCAGGACTATTTGGTGTCCCTTCGCCCGCGGAAATAACGCCGTCGCCATTCACATCCAAGTATTTCACATCTCCTGCACCGGCATTGTTCGGGAAGAAAGGCGTGTTCACTTGTTGTTTATAAGCGTCGTATTCTTCTTTGGTTTGGAAATAACCGTCTGTTTTGTAACCCCATACGGTGTTCATCGGATATCCTTCCAATAAATCAACAACACCTTCGTTGATGATGTTTCGACCATCGAAGCGCACCAGTTCGTTCTGGTTATCCGATAGATTGAATCCTACGGAATATCGGAACTCGTTGATTTTATCTTTCCACTTTACATCAAATTCCCATCCCCAGCTCTTTAACTCACCCACGTTGAAAAATGGTACATCTATACCAATAATAGATGGTAAGTTCAATGCCGCCAGCATATTCTTATTGCGCTTAACGTAGTAGTCTCCCGTAAAGGAAAGGCGATTCTTAAGGATCGCTAGGTCTAGACCGATGTTGCTTTGTTGCACAACCTCCCAAGTCTTTTGCGGAGATGCTAACTGCTTCTGGAATAGGTATTGCTCGCGAACATCATTGAATACGAGATAAGGGTTGTCATTAGCACTTTCGCGCAAGCCTGAAGACAACAAGGGAATAAAATCGTACAATCCTAGGGAAGCGCCATTACCCAATTGCCCCCAAGACCCTCTGATCTTTAACAAGTCGAAGAAGGTTTGACCTTTCATGAATTCTTCCTGATCTAGTCGCCATGCTGCCGAGAAAGAAGGAAACATTTCCCAACGGTTCTCTGGCGCTAATCGCGAACTACCGTCATATCGAAAGGATGCTTCTAATAGATAGCGCTCTTTGTAATTATAGTTCAAACGACCGAAGTAAGATCCCATAGCCCATGTCTGGATTTCATCGCCATTGGTCTTTGTCGCTGGATTACCATAGTTTAAGCTATAGAAATCATTGGTGATCAATGACTGCGCACCGGCGATTAATTCATCCTTGCGATATTCCTCGAAGGACGTACCGCCCAGCAGGGTAAAATTATGATCTTCCGCAACCTTGAAGTTATAGGTTGCTACCGCCTGCAGATTGTTTAGGAAGCCTCTGTTTTTAGCGCGCTCTGTCGAGTTCGGGTCATTTACTTTAGAACGGATGGTGTTTGTTGTACGTCCATACCAAATAATGGTCCGACGATCGCGCTGCATATTGTAATAGTCTTGGTTTCTAGAACCTATAATATCGACAGTAAGCCCCTCTACAATATTCTTGATCTTTAAATTGGCTCTGCCGGTAAAAGATTCGTAAAGACGTCTGTAGAGCCCCCCGTTTTGCTGGATGTCGATCGGGTTGATCTGCAAGTCGCCATTGAACGGCTGCCCTGTAATATCTTCCGCTGGAACATACAGGCTTTGGCGCGTTCTACTTCTGTACATTCTGTTGATAATCTGCTGCGTTCCATAAGCATTCTGATTAACTTCAGATCCTACATAATTTGCGGCGATATCTAATTGCACGTATTTGTTTACTTCCGCCGAGAGGTTGGTACGAAAGGTATAACGAGCGTTATCATCAGGACCATAACGTAGCACACCGCTACGATTATAGTATCCTCCGGAAACATTATATGTAACTTTTTCGCCACCACCGCCTAGGGACAGGTTGTGATTATGCATATCGCTGTACTTATTCATCCCCTCCTTAATCCAGTTATTGTTTCCGAAAAACTCCCAGCGATCCTGTGTCGGATTAGGCCGGTAAGAGAAGTTCGGATTCATCAACCACTCGCGTTGCTCCTCCGTGAACTCTGGATTGCCGGTTGCATTTAAGCGTGCCTCGTCGATCAATAATTGCTCATCCCAGGAGTCTAAACGCTCCGGACGACGAGCTGCGATGTTAATACCATAGTAGTTGTTGTAATTCAATACGGGCTTGCCCGCTTTTCCTTTCTTCGTCGTTACTAAGATAACGCCTCCTGCGGCTCTTGCCCCATAGATTGCCGATGCTGAAGCATCTTTAAGGACGGAGATAGACTCTACATCATCCGGATTGATTAAGTTCAGATCCATCTCGATACCATCGACTAATACCAATGCCGACATACTATTCGCGGAGCTAAATCCACGAACGCGGATACCACTACCTTCATCCCCCGGATTTCCGCTACTGCGTGTTACGGCTACTCCCGGCAATACGCCCTGCAAGGCGGACGTAAGGTTTACATTCGGACGGTCGACAAGCTCTTCCCCGGCGACTTGGCTCACCGCACCGCTTAAATTAACTTTCTTTTGTGTGCCATAGCCCACCACGACAACCTCATCGAGGTTCTCTTGATTTTCAACTAAGACAACATTGATGGAAGACTGTGTTCCGACAGTGACCTCCTGAGTTTGATAACCAAGAAGCCTGAACTGTAGAACAGCGGCATTCGAGGCTTGCAAACGAAACTCCCCAGCTTCGTTTGTTGAAGTCCCTTGTTGACTGTTTTTAATGGATACACTGACATTCGCAGCAGCAGTTCCGTCTTGCAGACGTACCACTCCTTGAATAGTTCGCAGAGCTTGCGCATATGATAATTGAACAAGAAAAATAAGTCCAATTATGATACAGCAGCTCCTACTGAGGTGGATGCATGATCTCATCATAACTGATAGGTTTTAATTTGGATAAAATAAGTTCCCGAGCAGACCCGGTAAGACAAATGTCTTGATTGGTTAATATTTATGAGGGGTAGAAATTGCTCAAAGAGGGGTAGAAATTGCTTTATTTGCAATCCTAAGCCTATTTCTAGAGAATCCAGATCAATGGATGCCTCATAGGCGAATTTCTACGAACTTCTAATTCACTGTAATCCAATGGCAGTTTCAACCAGGCGTTCAACAGGTCTTCACGTTGGAAATCTAATACTCCGAATAGCAAAAAAGGATGTGCGATCGGCCAATTATCCCAGTACATTACATCTTTTTCGTATGGCCATTTCGTCTTGTCAACAACATAAGGAAACATGAAATCAATGCCCTTTTCTAGGTTCTTCCCATCTACGGTAATCGCTGCTGCTTGCGGATTATGCTTCTGAAGAATACGCGTGATGCCCGCAAAGATATCTAAGTTGAATAGAGAATAGCCATAAGGTTTGGTTCTTGCGATCTCCAAGGGGAAACTACCGTTGCTAGCCATCTGATTGGGTAATATGACCTCCTGATAGCGTTGAACGCAAGAGTCTAGCATCGCTTGATTGTTCGTATAGCGAGCGAAGGCTGCTGCTTGCAATAACCAACAGGAAGCATGGTTATTCTTTGTTGCCTTTTCCTCCAGACCATAAGGATGAGTATTCATCCAATTCAGATAGGAAGCAAACCATTCTTCAATCGCCTTTCCGTCTTTCTCGTTGAGCTTGCCAGCCGTTTTTAAGTGCTCTAGCGAGCGCGCTACTTCAACAAAGTGAATTCCATCAATTAAACCGATGCCTCGTCCGGATGCTACTCCTTTAATTGCTTGCGCATAGTTCATGGAAGGATTCATGCGGGTATCCTTGACTACGAACCATGCTTTTGCATGTGCGATAGCTCGCTGCGCATAGCGATCGTCCTTGGTCAGCAACCATCCTGATACCAGATCGCTTATAATATCGCCGTATCGCATCACGAGCTCCCGATGAGCAACAAAGTTATCCGGATTGCTCATGCCATCTTTACGAATATACGGCCCATCCTTATCCGCTGGATTCGGCCACCAGTAATCGCCTTCCGAGTAGAAGTCATTCTTAGTCCCCAGGCTACGTTCGCTAGTAGCCGAAGTAATCGTCTTGATTGGCTCCGCTAAGGCTTTTTCAGCAGCATTCAGAACCTCCGGGCGAAGGCTATTGACGACAGTGCTCGTCATATCTCTATCTTCGCCTGTAATATTTATGAGTGTAGAGCTGATGTAATCACCTTTCACGGATACAACAGCATGCTTTCCAGTCTGCACAAAACGGATCAGCGCTCGTCCATTGTAAGCCTGCAAGCGACTGCTTCCATCAGATGTACCCTGATCGATGATAAGAAAACCATCACCCGCAGATGCAAACTCCATATACTCACGACTATCTAGCACAGGAACTCCCTTAGCATCTAAAAAGTTAGCTTCCAACAATACTGTATCACCTTTGGTTTCGATAGCATTCAAACTTATGCTAGCCGGTTTACCCCATTTCTCTGTTTGGTAATCTTGAACCAGCTCATCCGATATCATAACTTTCCCCTTCTTAGCAATCGCCTGCAGTTCATTCTTCCCCTTTTCAAACTTTACCATCCAACGAAGGCCTGCAGCAGGGAAGTCTTGCGAGTTACGTTTTTTCTTCCCAAGGCTTTTACCATTGTGAAATAGCTCAACCTCTTCCGCATTCGAATACACTTTAACCATTCTTTCCTGTCCTTCATCGCCCCAACGTGTTGGCCAGCTGTGACCATAGATACGGACCATAGGTTCCTCCGTCCAATAGGATTGGAAAACATAATAGGACTCCTTCTTATTCAAGTTTCTTTCGACCACTCCCTTTTGATTCATATATGGCACTGGATTCTCCGGACGAACCGGCGTCGTGAAATCCTTGAACGGCCAATATGCCGTACCGGTTAACCAAGGCATGGTCTCTTGTTCCTTCAGGTGCCAATCAATTAGATTCACGATGTAACTCTCACTCCAATCGCCATCTTTTGATACTCTCGCTGGCCCACCGAATAGCGAGGCATCGCCTGCGCGCTCATCGGCCGAAGTACTGCGCATCACTTCCGAAAGTCCCTCATCTGGTGTCTCTGAATGTCTGCGCGCATGGCTATCGCCTCCCCATTCTACATGCAGGAAGTGGTTAACCCGCTCAAACTCGGTTCTACTCGCAGTTTTGTAATCCGTATATACCCCACGATACCAACCTGCCCAAATGGAAGGCGAATAGACATCCACAATATCTTTACAGAAATCGCAACGGCGAATTGCGGTCTTTCTGGAGTCATCAAGTTTATGAGAAAGCTGATGCAAGTCAGTCATAAAGGTTCTAATCTTCTGCTGGTCGAACTCATTGAAGTCGCCAGGCCAATCATTCTCGTTTCCAAGGCCCCAAATAATAACAGATGGATGATTATAATGCTGCTCAATCATATTGGTCAGCATTCGGCGAGCTTGCTCCTGATAGACAGGTCCGCCCAATCCCCCTCTACACCATGGTATCTCTTCCCAAACCAATATCCCCAGCTGGTCGCAGGCTTCCAAGACAATCCTAGACTGCTGGTAATGTCCTAGTCGTATGAAGTTTACTCCCATCGCCTTCATCATTCGCATCTCTTGCCATATCTGCTCCTCGGTCATCGCTTGCCCCACGCCTGCATGATCCTCATGCCGATGCGTACCGCGTAGCAATAATCGCTCACCATTTAAATGAAATGGACCCGATGCAACAAATTCAAAAGAACGGAATCCAATCTGCTCTTTTAAAGTAGCTGTATCCTTTCCTACGATTGCCGAAATCTCCACACGATAAAGATTTGGCTGGTTGGGACTCCATAAGCTAGGATTGGATACAGCAAGAGGGTCAAGATTGAAATTACCATCATTTGAAATCGAAACAGTTTGTTTCTTATTAATAATTTGCTTCCCTTTCGGATCAAAGATCTTTGTTTGCAAAATCGCTTCCTTTACACCCTCAGGATTCCAAAAGCGCCCTTTGAGTGTCACCTTAGCACCCTTTAAATTAGGCTGAAGGCTGATTTCCGAGAAGATATGTTTTACCGATAACTTCGGAGCGTATACTAAGTTGACATAACGATACAGCCCTCCAAACAACGTAAAGTCCGAAAGGTCTGAAGGTATCATCTCCAGATCTCGCGAGTTATCTGTTCGAATCAATACAGGCACTTTGCCATTGAAGCGCTTGGCATCTTCCGATGCTTTAAACTTGGCTACCGCATCCGTAATATCCGCGTACCACTCATCATATCCACCCACATGCTCTGTCACCAACTGATCATAGACATAAACCTTACTCTTTTGCCCAGCGCCTTCGAAATGTAAAATAACACGTCCGTCGGCATAAGGATTATTAATTGAAAGGTTGGTTCTATACCATGCCGGACCCTGATAATAATTCTCATGTGGATTCACCGCATCGGAAGCATTGTAGGTATGTGGCAATTGCACTTTGGACCATATAGGTACAGACTCCGGCGCGCCGGCAGGAACAGGACGAATCCCTTCCCATATCCCCCCGAGATCAGAGCGCAAAAACTCCCAATCGTTGATGAGCCGCTGACTCGTCTGAGCCTGCAGATTCCCAACAATGGAAAGCCCGATTAATAGAATAAACGATAGATAGGTTTTTCTCAGCATAGTAAATAGGTTCTAAATCAGTAAAACGAAGATGCATGCTGGACGGTATTTTCAGGTGTTCATATCGGTTTAAAAGGGGGAGTATTTGTTCATAAAGCTTTACAAACAGTATTTAAATCCGATAAAACGGCTATTCTACATAAAATAAAGAGAGAGCTCTTTTTAAAAGAACTCTCTCTTCATTGTATTATTCTATGTTTAGTAATCTACTAATTCTTATGCGTGCGCTTTATCTTTCTTGCCGAATAATGCTTTGCCGACAGTCACCAATCCTAAAGCAAGTAGACCACCAACAATTGCTGCTGCAATAGATTTTACAATGCCCGGCAAGCTAGGCAACATATGGTGCAAATAGTCGATATTATGAACGAAGATATCTCCCGATACCATCAACAAAGCAATCGTTCCGATAACGCCTAAGGATTTAATCACCAAGGGTAATAATTTCACTAGCGCATGCCCGAACTTAGCGGCAAATCCTTTATCGTTAGAACGCTTGATCAGGCTATAACCCATATCGTCCATGCGGACAATTAGCGCCACGATTCCATACACACCGACTGTTGCAATAATAGCTACTACAGAAACGGTCAGAATCTGAATGGGCAATGATTGGTCTAACACCGTTCCTAAGGCGATAATCACAATCTCTACCGATAAGATAAAGTCTGTCGTAATGGCCGATTTTATCTTCGCATTCTCCGCAATCTCCCCCTGCTCCACATTCTTTTGGATAACCTCATGCCCTTCCTTCTTACGATGGAACAGGTAGTGTACAATCTTTTCCACACCCTCATAGGCAAGGTAAAAACCACCGAGGATCAAGATATACTTAATCGCTATCGGAAATATTGCATTCAGAATCAAGGCGATTGGCACAATGATCAGCTTATTGATAAAAGAGCCCTTGGTAATTGCCCATAGCACCGGGATTTCTCGCGTTGCTAAGAAACCTGTCGCCTTTTCTGCATTAACAGCTAAATCGTCTCCTAAAATACCCGCCGTCTTACGTGTTGCCAACTTGCTGGCTACCGCCACGTCGTCCATTAATGCAGCGATATCATCCAATACCGCAAATATGCCTGATGCCATAGTTATTAATTATCTTTTACATTTCTAAAATAGAATTAATTTAGAAATGTTTGAAATAAAATAACAAAGGGCGGTATTTATCTAGTTCAACCTGCTTACTTAATTAAGCCCTATTCCACTTCCTGCACTTTACTTTTCCGGAACTCTTTCATAGATGCCGGCTCTCTACTTTCAAGCTCTGCAAAATCCACCACGCCTGTCTCTTTTGCCCAATTCGCATAAGCCTGTGCCAGGCGCGACACGACTTGCTCATGCTTAGCCGCTACATTCTTAGTCTCCGTCGGGTCGTTATCCAAATCATACAGCTCCCAGGTTTGCGAAGGCCAGGTCGAAACCAACTTCCACTTTCCTACCCTCGCGGCTCTATTCCCCGCTCGCTCCCAAAACAAACCTTCTTGCCGCTGCACCTGTTGGCTCTCGCTCGTAAGCAAGGGTAGCAAACTTTTACCAGCAAGCGCATTCACTTTCGTGTCTTTATAAGCTTCTGGATACTTCGCCTTTGCCAGTTCATAAAATGTAGGTGCCAGATCAATAATATGCCCGGTTCCTTGCTTGATATTCCCCTGCTGAATTCGTCCCGGGAACCATGCGATAAACGGCGTATTGATTCCTCCCTCATACATGTAGTCTTTGAAAGCCTTAAACGGCGTGTTGCTCGCATAGGACCAATTCTTACTCTGCGATTCATAAGAAGTCACTGTCCCAATAGCCCCCTTATTTCTATCAGACCCTTGATGCCAGCGAACCAAATCTTCAGCAGGTGCACCGTTGTCAGAAAGGAAGACAATAAGCGTATTATCCAGTTGTCCGTTCTTTTCCAATCGTTCTAAGAGCTCGCCGATGCTTTGATCCAAACGATAGACCATCGCTGCGAATATTTCCATTTTCTTAGCCCAACCAGCCCGTTGTTCCCCGGTCAGTTTCTCCCAATCGTACAGGTCGCGATCAGCAACCGATGGGGTCAGTCCTGCCGGTATCAAACCAATTTCGCGCTGCCTCTTTAGTCTTTGCTCCCTAAGAACCGACCAGCCCATATCATATTTACCTTTAAAACGGGCGATATCTTCCTTTGGAGCAACCAGCGGCCAATGGGGAGCCGTGTGGGCTAGGTACAGAAAGAAAGGCTCTTGTCGACTCTTGATACTATCCAAGAAACTTATAGCATTCCGTGTGATCAAGTTGGTCGAAAAGGTTGCTTGTGTTGGATATCCCTCCGCATCTGTTTCAGGGGTTCGAAGGCCCGGGGCTCCGGAGTTTGCATTCTTATCATCGCGAGGATAGACGTAGTCAAATCCCCGTTCCCAAGGATAACTTTGTCCTTTCCCCGACACATGCCACTTACCGGAGGTTAGTGTGATGTAGCCATTCTCCTTTAGCACCTCAGCAATGGTTAAGGACTCCTTGTTCAGATAACCTTGGTATGCCGGAAGTCCGAGGTCATTAGAAAAGTAACCGACGCCCGCTTTATGTTGATACTGCCCGGTCAACAGCGATGCTCTGGTGGGCGCACAGATGGAGTTGTTATAAAACTCGCGAAGACGAAGCCCTTCTTTCGCTAGGCGATCTAAATTAGGGGTCGGAATTTCCGACCCGTATGATCCCAGATCCGAATAACCGAGATCATCTGCCAGGATCAATATAATATTTGGTCTTTTATCTTGCGCCCATACCGATAGCGAAAGAAGAATCAGCACTGTGTTTAGGAAAATGTTCTTTCTCTTCATAATGTTAATGATTTGTCCAATCTGGATGTTGTTTCAAATTTGGGTTAAGGTTTAATTCACGCTGTGGAGTAGGAAAATGCAGATGTCGAGCAGAAGCATTATTCTTACCCGCGGCTTTCAGCTTGGCGACGTAGTAGTCCGCACCGCGCCTCACTAGATCAAACCAACGCTGATACTCATAGACCAATTCTTTACGTCGTTCTTCAAAAACCGCCTCTCGAAAAGCATCTTTACTGAGGCTAGTTGTCAGCAAACTAGCCTTCGACCGCCTACGTACCGCGTTCAAGGCGTCTTTTGCAATAGCAGTAGGTCCATTTAATTCATTTTCTGCCTCCGCATAGATCAACAGCACTTCCGCGTACCGAATAATGGGCAAGTTCTTCGAAGATTGATTTTGATTGCCTATAACCGATTCATCGTAATACTTATTGAACTGCGGCGTGGGAAGGGCATAATACTTACCGTCGACTGGCGATACTTTTCCGAGCGTAAAAGTCACAGCAAGGCGTGCGTCTGTTTTCTCGAAGGCCTCGTACAAGCCCCCCTGCACATGTAGTGCATCCGCATAATCGCCATTGATCCCGGGGATATCAGCAGGTGCTGAGCGCCCTGCCAGAGCATTGCCCTGATAGCCTACATTTCCCTTAAACTGTGCCGAGAAAATATGCTCCTTGCCATTCTTCTTCTCTACATGGAACACATCTGCAAAGTCCTCAAATAGCTCATAGCCCTCCTGCTCAACCACCTCTGCAGCCTTAGCTTTCGCCTTCGCATAATCTTTCTGCGTCAAATAAACCTTGGCCAACAAACTCTTTGCAGCGCCAGAACTCGCGCGTCCTCTGTCTGTATCGCTATACGCTTTATAATTGGGTAGAGCCTCGGCAGCCTGCAAATCAGCGATAATCTGTGTGTAAACCTGCGCCTCCGTACTTTTCGTCACCTGCAACTCCTCTTTACTGAGATTTGCTATGGGCTGCAACTGCAATGGAACATCGCCAAACCAGCGCACTAAATTGAAGTAATGCAATGCGCGCAAAAATCTCGCTTCCAATATCAAGCGCTTCTGAATCGTCGCGTCGATCTTGTCCGCGGGAATCTTTTCTATCGCAACGATATTAAGATTAGAAGCATTGATGGCATCATAACTTTGCTTCCATAATTGTTCCATGCGATCATTCGAAGCATCATGCGTTAAATTACTGATGGCTCTAACATGGGCATTCCGCGCACGCGGACCCGCCTCATAGTCGTCGGTTGCCATCTCTACGCCAATCTGAAACAAGCCATTATACAGGGACTGCCCCGACTCATATAACTTTCTATAGGTTCCGGTAACCGCTGCAACAGCCTGTGCTTCGTCGAGATAGAACTGCTCATTCACGAGAATAGCACGAGGATGCTCGTCCAACTTCGAGCAAGCAGAAGCAAGCAGGGAAAACAATAGGATAATAGGTAGATATCTTTTTCTCATGACAGGATATTAAAAGGTTAATGAAAGCCCAAGCGACAAGGTCTTCGCCACAGGATAGATTCCCGCATCGGTTCCAATCTGTACATTGCTGCCCGAGGTTACCTCTGGGTCAAAGCCGCGATAGTTCGTCAAGGTCAATAAGTTTTGTCCGACAAAGTAAACTTGTGCCTGATCAAGATGGGCTGAACTTAGCCAAGTTTTAGGTAAGGAATAAGCAAATCGTAGGTTCGCCAAACGAATGAATGTTCCTGACTCGACAAATTGATCGGAGAAGATGGGTGCAGGATCAAGCTTTGCCCGAGGATAGACCTGCGAAGGATTATCCGGAGTCCAACGATCTAAAGCATCAAGCGATGCGTTCTGCTGCCCGGTAAACATCTCCAGGTTCTGCCTATTGATATTCAGAATCTGATTACCGACCGTACCTTGTATCAAGAAGCTCAGGTCAAAACCTTGATAGGATAAGTTATTGCTGAAGCCGAAGATAAAATCAGGTTGCGCATTTCCAATGATCGCGCGGTCGTTTGCTGTAGTGAACTTGCCGTCGCCATCAATATCTTTATATAGACGATCGCCAGCCTTAGGGCTTGCATTTCCCGTATAAACTCCTTTAGTAGATTCTTCACCCACTTGTAGAATACCATCCGTTACGGTTCCATAGAATGTGCCTAATGGCTTTCCCACAGCAATCAGGTAGTTCCCGCTGATGTAGCGATCCGATCCATCGCCAATCGACAACACCTTGTTTCGGTTAAAAGAAATATTAAAATCCGAATCCCAATTAAATGCTCCCTGTATATTTTTGCTCTTGAGGCTCAGCTCCACGCCCTTGTTGCTGACAGAGCCGAAGTTCTGCAAAGAAGTTGCGTAGCCCGAAGTCCAAGGAATTTCCACGCTGAGCAGCAAATCTTTTGTGCGCTTGTAATAATAATCGGCAGATAGTTGTATGCGATTTTGCAGGAAAGCCAAATCTATACCCGCATCATATTGATAGGTCGTTTCCCATCCTAACTCGGTATTCGGCACACGTTGCGAGGCAAATCCCGTCTGCACCGCATTACCAAAGTAATAGTTCAACGCATAGAGTGTCGCGAGGGACTGGTACTGACCGATCTCCTGATTTCCTGTTGCTCCGAAGCTAGCTCGAACTTTCAGATCATTGATCGTCGGCAATAGGCCGGCAAAGAAGTCTTCTTTGCTCGCCCGCCATGAAAAGGCTAGGGATGGAAAATTACCCCACTTATTAGCACTTCCGAAACGCGAACTCCCGTCGCGGCGGATGCTTGCGGAAACATAATATTTACTCGCATAATTGTAATTTACGCGGCTCAATAGGGAGTGCAATACCCAGTCGTACGCATCCGAGTTAGGGCGGATTAAGACCGACCCGCTCTGCAGGCTGTTATAAAGAAGTTCATCGGTCACAAAACTCGAAGCTCCGGCATTAAACAAGTTCGTTCTGCTCTCCTGTTGCGTAAAACCAAGCAGCACGTTCAGATCATGCTTCCCGAAGCTCTTGTTGTATGTTAGGGTATTTTCGTTCAACCAAGCTTGATTCTCTAAGTTCCCCAAGTTGGCTGTCCCTTTGGTTCCTGCCCCCTCAAAAATATATGACGGTAGATAAAATTTATCATTTCTATTGCTCAGGTCTACTCCAAATAATACTTTAGCAGACAGGCCTTTTAACAATTCATATTGCGCATAGGCAGTTCCTAGCACGCGTAGATTATTCGATTGATTACTGGTCTCCAGTAGTGTTGCAATCGGATTCGCAAAGATGTTCTCGAATGGATTCCGTAGCGTATATGAACCATCCGCCTCATAGATCGTTGCTGTTGGCGGCATAATCAATAAGGAATTGATAATACCCGTCGGAGCAATCTGCGAATTCGTTTTATTAATGGTTAGATTGGCGGAAACATCCAACCGCTCGAATGGCTTAGCATGCAGGTTGGAACGAAAACCCAGTCGACGGAAGTCTGTATTGACCACCACGCCTTCCTGATCCAGGTAATTGGCGCCTAAATAATACTGAATTCTTTCTGCTCCACCCGTTAATGATAGCTGATGATTCTGCACCGCTCCCACTCGGAAAGCTTCGTTCTGCCAATTGGTACCTTCGCCCATTTGGCTAATCTGCTCTTCCGATAAATATTGGTATTTTCCTCTGCTCGGGTTGGTATCATACAGTGTTTCATTCCGTAGGCGGGCAAAGGATGGCGCATCCAACACGTCGATTTGTTTGACGACAGATTGCCAACCTTTACTCCCATCGTAGTTAAGCTGTACGCGACCTGCCCTTCCCTTCTTCGTACTGATGATTACCACACCATTCGCACCGCGAGAGCCATAGATCGCGGTTGCCGCCGCATCCTTCAACACCTCGATGCTTTCGATATCGCTAGGATTAATGCTCGCTAAGGGGTTGATCGGCGTCCCGCTGTTAACACCAGTACTTTCCGACTGGTTGTAAACTGGAAAACCATCGATGACATAAAGCGGCTCATTTCCTCCTTGAATGGATGCACCGCCCCGAACACGGATGCTAACGCCTGCGCCCGGTTGCCCGGAGGTCTGCGTAACTTGTACGCCAGAGATAGCACCTTTTAGCGACTGATCGACAGAGCTTACTTTTTGTTTCAAAAAGCTTTCCGGAACGGAAGCTACTGCCCCTGTCAGATCACGGCGTCGCTGTGTGCCATAGCCGACAACGACAACCTCATCCAGATCTTCCGAAGCTGGACTTAACAGGATTTCTGTAGGTGATACTTCGACTACTAAATTCTTCGTCTTATAACCGAGGAAGCTTACTTTGATCGTAAAGGGCAGCTTCTGTCCAGTAACAAATTGAAAGCGTCCTTCTTGATCGGTTTTCACCGCGTGGGTGACCGCATCAAGCTGTATGGTGACCCCTTCAATAGGTTGTCGGGTCAAGGAATCAAGAACAACACCTTCTAAAGATGCGTTGATGATAGGTTTGGGTTTATCCTGCGCGTGCAGCGAGCCATTGAACAAGCTGAACGCCCATAGCAATAAACTGAAATACCGAAGTACTCCAATATTTTTCATATGTTTGCTTTAGTTTAATAGTGAATACTTACAAGTGCCAACGCCAATTGAAAACTTGTTTCATTATTGAATTCGAGGGAAGCGTTGCTTCCCTTTTTTCTTTTTAGGGAATGAACTAAAGACACATTCGCATACCGAAATGCGCAGAAAGATGAGATTGTTTGAAAGGAAAAAATGCTTGTTTAGATAGATTGTTTTTCATTGAGAATGATTTAGTTTAATAAATAATTTACTTGCTGTTACCAACGCCAATTGAATAACTTTTGACAAATATAACAGGAATAGAAAATAAAGTCTACTATTTTAGTAGATTATTTTTAAAACAAGATATATACAGCTGATTTACAGCGCTATAAATTACAAAACAGAGAAAACAGTCAGGAATATTAATATTAGAACTGTTGTATGAAAGTTTCCAATTTGGAAACTTTTACTTATTTTTACACTGCGTTATGATTATCCTAAAATTGGAACTTCTAGATCGTTTCAAAAAGAAACATGCTAGCAGCAGAAAAGGGATTGACGCTTGGATTATTCTGGTCAGAAGTGCACAATGGTTGAAAAGCCAGGACATCATTGACGATTTTCCAACAGCAAAGATTATCAGTGCAGATAGGGCTCGTTTCAAAATTGTTGGCAATAAATTCCGATTAATTATTGAAGTCGCCTATGAAGACGGTTATGTGGACGTTCGCTTTATTGGAACCCATGCAGAATATGATAAAATAGATGCAAAGAACATTTAGCTATGTGGTATTTATTAGAAAATGATAGTGAATATAAAGATGCCCTTAAACGATTTGAAGAAATCAAATATTCAAAGCGCGGTACGGTTGAACATAAAGAAAAGATGCTTTTGGTTACCTTGATTTCAAATTACGAAGTCAAAAAATACCCTATTACAGAAATTGACCCTATTGAAATGATTAAAATCCGAATGAAAGAATTCGGATATTCGGCATCTCAATTAGGAAACAAAAGCACCGTTAGCAAGATCCTGAATTATAAACGACCACTCACCTTGTCTATGATACGGCATCTCTCGAAATTATTGAAAATCCCATCTGATTTCTTAATCCAAGAGTATCAATTAAAGCCTTAAAGTACTTTTTCAGAAATAGTAGTTAGTACTTAGTACTTAGTAGTTAGACCCGATCCTGATCATCCTTAAATCCTTCCTTTCCTGGTTCAAGACAGTATTTAGTAGTTAGTACTTAGTATAAAGACCTATGGCGTAATATCCTGCCAATCCTTAAATCCTTCCTTTCTTCGTTCAGACAAACTTGCCTTCCTTTCCTGGTTCAGACAAACCATCTAAATACCTACGTCAAGCCACTCCCAAACTTCAGTCCATATTAACCCTAATCAAACCCAATCCCGAGCGGTTCTGATTGGGGTTATAAAGGGTTATGAAAGGGTTATGAAAGGGCTTTAAGCAGACTAAGGTTCGTCAGATTGTCGACTAAAAAAAATAAGCGATCCTGAGGAGACCGCTTTATTTTTAGGTTTAGAATCGAATTACATCGTTTATCTTAATGTTTTGGCTTTTGCCAAAGCTTCTGTTGTTATATAGTATTTCGTAAGCATATAGGATTTCTCCCATTCTGGCATCTCCCCCGTGCGAACATAATCGAAGAACTTGTTAGCGACATGGGCAAAGTGCTCTTCATGTCCTTCCAATAAATCTGCCGGCACCTCAATCACATAGCCTTTACCTTCTGGTTTGAGCATTAAACCCTTGTATTTACTGGCTATAGTTTCGAAACCCGCCGTTATAGCTTTTTTGTCATCTTCTGTAAATCCGGTAGCTGCAGCCGGTTCAATGTATAAACGTGGTTTATAATTCTGCTCTTTGCCCTGTTTTATGGAAACAATAGAGCGGGTTCCGCGAATTTGGGAAAGATGGGTATCACCGGATCCCTCAGGAGCCTGATAATTCCATTGTACAGCCACCTTGCTGTGTACTCCCTTTAGGGAATAATTTATCTCGCCATTCGCATATACATTTAGCGTATCGTTTTTGACATCCTTTTGCAGGAAGCTCGGAAATGCGGCGTCGCCAGTAGATTGCTTGAACTGTGCTAAGCTAATTTGCGTAGGATAGCGATTTGCGTTTAGAACTTCAACGTCTGCTTTGTAATCAAATACGTTTTCTGGAAAGAGTTGCCATTGAATCAAGTCGATGGAATGTGTCGTAACATCCACAATGCCTTCCCCCTCCTGCTCTACGTCATAATACCAATCTGGGCGAATCAAAGGCTTGCCGGAAACCTCCTTATAGAAGTGATGTACCGAATTCTTGATGATGGCCGGATTCTCTAGGGTACCCTTCTCCAATGTTCCAAATAAGTCGGCATTGTGTATTAATTCCTTTTGCAGAATGGAAAAAATATTATAACGCTCGGTCATGATATCATAAAGCATCACTTTCTTCTCTTTCGCGACATCAAAGGCGTCAATCAGCAGGTTGAATCCATCTTTATTGATCGCCATCGGCTTGTCCGAAAGCACATTCAGCGCAGCAGAAACAGATTTATGGATATAGTCTGTCTTACGCTTATTGTTACCTGCTAACACCACAATGTTTCCAGGCTTCTCTTCCAGCATTTTCTCCAAAAAATCAGCATTGATATAGGATTCGACCTTCCAACTTGTTGGGTTTTCCTCACGAATATTATACCCGTTCAGCAAGGCCAAGTGTGCTGAAACGCCTAATGACTTAGGTGCATAGACATAGCATACGGAGTCTATGCCCGGCAACATGCTCTTTTGGATCAGAGACGCGTGGAAATGACCGGGATCTAGTGTCATCAGCGTTAATTTGTCCGATGATGTTTCTTTTTCGCTTTTACAGGAATTTAAAATAGCAATGACAAGCAAGGCGATAGCTAATTTTTTCATTTTGAAATTAGTTTAAATGCGCGGCACTATCCTTATCGATGAACAGGGATACCTGTGGATGTGTCCGCAAAATACTAGATGGTATTTCCGTTGTAATTTCTCCATTGAGGGTCGCATGCACTGCTGCCGCTTTAGTACTACCGGGCACCATACAGAACAAACTTTCTCCAGCAAATAAAGCCGGTACGGTCAGCGTAATGGCATGCGTTGGCACTTCTTCCAAAGTGAGGAAGCATCCGTCGTTGACCTGCTGTTGGCGACTGGTCAGATCCAAGTCGACCAATTTTACATAGTGCGGATCAGCGAAATCTGCTAAATGGGGTTCATTGAATGCAATATGTGCGTTTTCACCTATTCCCAAGCATACGATATCGATCGGCGCTTCTTTCAACAGTGCTTCATAGCGTTCGCATTCAGCTTGCGGATCGGCGGCGATGCCATTGATGAAATGAACTTGCCCGATATTTACTTGATTGAAAAGATTTTGTTCTAAAAAGCTAGCGAAGCTTTGCGGATGTGCCTTCTCGATGCCGACATATTCATCCATATGGAAAGCAACTACGCGAGACCAGTCTATCCCCTCGTCCGTACGTAGACAAGCCAGGGTTTCCAGCTGCGAGGGGGCTGAAGCAAATATCATGCGTACAATCCTATCGGGCGTTTTCTGTAGTTCCTTAATTCGTGCTGCCGCTTTTTTTCCGGCATACAAACCTAGCTCCTCTCTATTTTCAAAAGTGTACACTTTTAGTGTACCCACTTCTAGTTCTTTAACATCCATAGGTTTAGATAAATTTAGATTAACGGTTTTATTCTTATTAGTGTAGGTACCCGATGAGAAATCAAAGCAGCAAGGTTTTTACTGCTTTGCCATCGGACTTCCTAATTCTTATAAAATTGTTGGTTTTCGCGATGTATAATATCAATCGGCATGAAATATTCTTTTTCCTGATCCTCTTCAAACATCAGAAAACGATACAACGCCTTGATTCCGCGGTATGCCTGCTCCTGTGGTTTCTCACAGATCAGAAAATCAATCATCCCTTGATTTAAGTATGCTATGTTGTTCGGCAAAAAGTCATATCCTATGAGCAAAATATCATTCTTTCCTATCTCCTGCAGAAACTTTGCGACAAGGGCGACCCTGGAATTCGTAACGAATATAAGATGCAAATCAGGGTTTGACTTGACGATTTTGGCTAAGGCTTTCTTGACCGCAGCGTAGTTGGTGTCGTATAGATTTTCTTTAATGATATTTCGCGGGTTGTTCTCGTTGAAATAGTTCATAAAGCCCTCCTGCTTACGTAAGATGTGGTGATCGGAATCAATGTCCTTCGCAATATTTAACAGTAGAATCTGATCGGTTTCCTTCGTCAGGTATTGAATCAGGTGTGCCGCTGTCTGTCCGCTATGGAATAGGTTTGGGCCAAAATAGCTCAAGCTCTTCTGTTGCGGGATGTCCGAGTTGATAAAGACAAATGGGATATTCCTGCGTTTGCATTCTTCAGTAAAGGCCACTGCCTCGTCAACAAAAGCTGGCGCTAAAAGCAGTCCATCGATATCCGTTTGCTTCAAAATGTTCTTGGTCTGCTCGATAAACGATTGCTTATCGTTCATGTCGTAGAAAAACTTCGATACCTTCACGTTATAGAGCTTAATCTCGTTCTCTGCTTGAAAAATCCCCTGCAATGGCACATCCCAGTAGTCAGTTTCCTTGGATTTTTCTGGAATCAGCGTATAGAGGTGCATCGTTTTCGACGATGCCAGTCGCCGGGCAAGGATATTGGGTTTATAATCCAACTCTTTGATAATCTCGAGGATTTTCTGTTTTGTTTTTTCCGAAACCCCCGGTCGATTATGAAGTACCCTATCGACAGTTGCAATGGACACTTTCGCTCTTCTAGCGATTTCCTTAACCCCGTTTAACTCTTTTTGCTTTTTTTCCATATATATCCAATGTACCCGTTCCTATGATTTGATCGACAATATAGCTAAATAACCAGTAAAACATATTAACTTAAAAAACATTTTTTATGCTAATTAGTAGCTTACCGCATAGCGATTGTATTTCAAATTAGCCTGATGAGGCTTGACTTCAGCTTTCTGACTTCAACGTGCTGCCCGCCTTTTAGACGCGTGGCTCCCATCCTTTTTGATATTCACGCTTCCAATATTTGTTCATAGCATCCTTATTATTAAGTATTTTCCCTGTTTTCGGATCGATATCAAGTGCTTGACCGGTACGTTGTGCGATATTGCCCAACTGCACAAGCAGCGTACTTTGATGTCCGCCAATAATATCTGAATTTAAGGCAGAACCGTCTTTAATTGCTGAGAAAAAATTTTGAATATGGATAGCATCTAATTGCTGTGATGGATTCGTTAAACTAGTCGCTTCGACTTTTGTTGTATCACGAACTTCCTTCAGCAATTTACTGTTCAAGTCGAAAATTTGGTAGGCATTATCGCCGTTGATCTGCAAAGAACCCTTCTCGCCATAGAACACTACACCCACCGTCGCTCCGTCGGTTTTCATTCCATTGCAACTTCTGCCTTCCCAGGTAATCATACTGTTGTTTCCAAATTCTAAACCGATCGTTTGTGTGTCTGGTGTTTGCCAGTCATCCTTGTGTGCAAAGCGGCCACCAACAGAGGTCACACGCGTTGGATATTCAACCTGCAGTCCCCAGCGTGCTAAATCGACAAAGTGTGTTCCGTTGTTCAAGGCCTCGCCAGTTCCCCAATGCCAGAACCAGTGCCAGTTATAGTGAAGAATATTGTCTTTATAAGCCCGGCGCGGTGCGGGACCTTGCCACAAATCGAAGTTTAACCAGTTCGGTACGGCGACTTCTTTTCCTATACCAATCGGCGCCCTATTGTTTGTGTACCATGTTTTCGCGAAATATGGTTTTCCGATGGCACCATTATGCACTTCACGAATTCCTGCCGCAACATTTGGCCAGGAACGGCGTTGGTTACCCATTTGGATTACGTTTTTGTATTTCTTTACGGCTTCAATCAGCAGCTCGCCCTCATGTGGGTTATGGCTACATGGTTTTTCCAAGTACACGTGTTTTCCTGCCGACGAAGCAAGAATGGCGGCAGGCGCATGCCAATGATCCGGCGCCGCAACCACTAGTGCATCCACGTCTTTATCTTCCAAGGCTCGGCGGAAATCGCCTTCGGTCTTCGGCTGATGTTTTTGACGTTTCATGACTTCCGGCATACAGCGATTGATTGCTCCTGAATCGACATCGCAGATGTAGGTAATCTGTGAATTGGGTTGCAGGGCAAAGTTATTTGCCAGCGCCTTACCACGTGCATTGACGCCCATCATCGCAATATTGATACGTTCGTTTGCTCCTATAATATTTTTATAGCTTTTTGCCGAGAATGACGGCAATATGCCTCCAAAGGTCATGGCTGTTGTGCCAATGACTGCTTTCTTGATAAAATTTCTACGAGATTCTTCCATCTTATTTAGGTTTATGATGTTACTAATGATACAGGTTTTCCTTGCTGACGCTTGCTTTCGTCTGCCGCTTCAATAAACGCGCAGATCTCTAAAGTTTCCTCAGCAGATACGGGTGGTTTTCCGGTTTCAAAGAATGCGATAATTTCCAATAAGAGGGAATCATAACCTTTGAACTGCCCCAGGGTCGTATTTCCTTTTTCGCCAAAAACAGTACCGCCATAATCATGCTTTCCAACACGCAAGCCGCGGAATGTGCCGATGCGACCATCTTTCCATTTTCCGACTACGACGTCTGTTCCTTGGGTATGCACGCGTGTTACGCTTTCACATCCGGTACCCATCAATGCAAATAGGATTTCTATGCCGTGGATTCCATACCAGAAGAAGTCAGGGTGGTTTGGTTCTAAAGCTGCCGGACTGAACGTATCAGCACCTAACACTTTACCAACGCTTCCTCCCTTTATTTCGACTACTTTTTCCATGTAGCGCAACGATGAAGTGGAGAATACCGGAACATTATTTTGTTTCGCTAAGTCAAATATCTGTTTCGCATCTTTGTAAGAAGCCGCGATTGGTTTATCGATGAACAAGGTTTTTTTAGCTTTGATAACCGGTATGGCTTGCTCTAAATGCACCCTGCCGTCGTTGCTTTCTAATAAAACCACGTCTACCTTTTTCAATAGTGCATTGATATCTTTAACGATCTCAACACCATACTTCTTTACCTCTTCGATGTATTTCGGAACGCGCTCGATAGACGATGGAATATCCTTACTACCTTGTGCTACAGCCGCCACCACCTTATACCCTTTAAATCTTGGGTCAGGATTTTCTCCATTTAAGGATTTGGTGAATGCCGTCGCATGCGACGTATCTAATCCGATAATCCCGACGCGCTTTCCTTTTTGTAAAGCGGAAAGACCTTCAAAGAATTTGGTATTTGGACCGAGCATGCCGATTCCGAGCGAGGCCATTGCGGTAGTTTTTATGAAACCTCTTCTGCTAACATCATTTTTCATAGCTATTTAATTTTAAGGTATTTCTGTTTATCAGCTGTTGGAAGGTTAAAATGCCGTACATTAAATGCCGCGGATGATGATAGTTTTCTATCCTTGTTCCCTCCTCTTGTCGATTCATCTGTCTATTTCCGTTGATTTTCCAAGGGCGATAGCGCAAATGATCAAGTATAAAATGTTGCTGCAAATACTGCAGTGTGTTCTGAAAAGTATCGTATGCCCATGCGTCAGCACGCTCCTCCATTAAAAGCAGGCATCCGACCATAACTTCCTCTTGTGCCCAAAGGACTTTGTCTAGGAGGAACCTATTTTCCTTCGCATGATCCAAGCAGTGGAAGAAACCACCAAACAGGTCGTCCTTTGCTACCTCTACATGAAATTTAAAGCGAGAGGCGGCAAGATCGAAGAGTTCCTGATCCTGTCGGCGCTTCGCCTCGTCCATAATCATCCACAAGGTTTCAATTGCATGACCGATGTAGACAAACTGGTCTAAATTTTCGCCAAGCGCGCTGCCCGTTTTGCTTCGCAGCTCGGGCATGAGATTCAATTCTGCATCATAGTGCTTCTGCAGCAGGGCTTCCAAACAATAATCTGAAATCTCTTCGAGTTCCGCATCGTCTTGAAGACGCAGCAGGGTCGTACATAAGTGCAATACAATCATGTAATGCCCCAATATCTCTTCCGCTTCGGGATAATCTTTCGTAGGTGAATACTCCAAAAGATAGCGATATTCTTTGGTTTGATAAAGCGCAAAAGCTTCTTGTAGGATATTTTTTGCTTCGAGCCAGGCATCTTGTTCGCCACTGGCATCAGAATAAGCGGCCAGCGCTTCTGCGACGAAGAGATTTCCGTAGATATCCCCTTCTCTTTCTTTCAGGTCATTTCCTTCCCTGTCGTAAGACCAAGGCCAGAAATGTGCCTGTGTATCTTTTGCCTGATACAGTAGCTTCAGCGTTTGTTTTGCACGCTCCAAATACAGCGGATTCGGATCTGAGACTTTGTACAGATAGGAATAGACCCAGGTGCCTCTCGCATCATACCAAGTGCGCTTATTACTGCTACGTCGTTCGCCATGGTAGCTGGTATTCCAAAAGTAGCCACCATGTTCCTGATCATATAGGTATTCATTGATAAAAGGCAGGTAGTCTTCGAACAGGTACTTTTTATACTGTTCGAGCATCTTATTTAGCGTTTCATTGTTTAACGCCGTCTGCCTATTTATCTGTATGCTATTCATTTTTATAGTATTATTCTTCGTTGATGGCTTCTAAGAGTTTCTCCGTCTTTTCAGGTACGGGGCTTTTAACCACAAATGCGTAGCCGATATAAAGTACCAGCGACGTAATCAGTGGTCCGGCTAACTCGACCGCCAATCCTGTACCTCCGATGAGCTTTAGGATGACGAAGGTTGCTAAACCTCCTATGATAGAGAGCAGTGCCGCTGTACTCCCGCTGTGTCTGAAATAGGGCAAAAGACCGAGAATCATCGGGATGGAAATAGGACCTAATAAGGCTGCGAACCAAGATACAATAAGACCAATAACACCACCGAATGTCTGTGCGTTGAAGGCGATAATGATGGTTAAAACCAGAAAACTAAAGGTCGTGATACGTGCCGTGAGCAACATTTTCTTCTTATCAAATGTCTTCACTTTCTTAATCATTACGGGCAGTATATCACGTGTAATCACAGAAGAGATGGTATTTGCATCCGATGAGGTCATTGATAATGTTGTCGAGAATAACGATGCAACTAACAAGCCTAGAAGCCCCGGAGGTAGAAACTCCATTGCCATTAAGGAATAGGACGTCTCCGGCTTTTCTAAATTCGGGAAGAATATAGGCGCAGCGAACATTGGGTAGAAAAGGATCAACGGCCAAACAAGGTAAAGGATTGCGGAAAGGATGGCCGCCTTTTTGGCGTCTTTGCCCGACGGCGATGAAATAAAGCGCGTCGCGAGGTTCCAGGTTCCGCCACTGTAGCTGAAGAAGTTGATCACTAAAAATGCCATCGCAAAGCCTACCGTATAGGGCGAGTTGAAAAAATTGCTATTTTCCGGCGGCAGACGATCCCACATGGTAAACACACCGGATGCCCCGTCGCCCAAGTGCATTAAGACTACGAAAAACATGACTAAGCCGGAAGCTACCTGGATGAGAAATGACATGAAGTCGTTTAGTACATCGGCCCACAGGCCTCCTAACGTCACATAGAATAAGGTCACTACCCCGGAAAGAATAATACCTGTAACGATAGGAACGCCCATGAACGCGTTTAATAAGATCCCTACTGCTGCCCATTTAGCTCCAACATCAAATAACTTAACAATTACTCCGCACCAAGCCATTAATTGTTGAACTGGCAGGTTGTATCGAGTCGCTAAGTATTCTGTTGGCGATTGTATACCGGTTTTTGTTCGCAGCCTTGCCCATCGGGGTGCAATAAAGACGATTGTTCCGATCATGGCAATTGCGATCGTCAAAGCCCACCAAACGTACATTACAAATCCGTGGGTGTAGGCGATAGATGCATACGCCACGAAAACTGCGCCGCTATAGCCGGAGACGTGATGTGATATTCCCGACAACCACCAAGGGAGCTTCCCTCCTGCGGTAAAGAAGTCGGCGGATGAAGATACCTTGAAGTAACTGTAGATACCGATCCCAATCAGGAGAATGAAAAATACGACAATGACGATATAATCAATGGGCTGCATAAGGCTGATAATAATTTAAATTATAATTGTAGATGCGTGCGACAGTGCTGTCTTACTGTGTACGTACCCGAATATAAGATTAATTTGAAAGGCTTGCAAGATATTTTTGAATTTATTTTTAAATTTACTTTGGCTTCGAAATACAAGATAGGTATTTACAAGCTCATCTACAATATTGAAAATCAGAAAAGTACAAAAAGCATGATCCCTATTGAATATATTCAAAAGCAGGATAAGCATATCCTAGAAAAAGTCGTTCAATGGCGCCGACACCTACATCAGCATCCGGAGCTATCTTTTGAGGAAAAAGAGACAACAAAATATATCGCTTCAGTGCTTGATGAAATGGGTATTCCCTATGAACAGGTATCCCCTACGGGACTTATTGGGTTTATTCGTGGGAATGGTTCATCCGAAAAAAGCGTCGCACTACGAGCCGATATTGACGCATTGCCCATTACGGAAGAGAACCAGCATGGGTATGCTTCTTTAAATAAAGGCGTGATGCATGCATGCGGTCATGACTTTCATAGTTCGAACCTGTTGGGTGTTGCTTCTTTGCTGAATGAGATTAAGCACACTTTGAATGGAAATGTGGTTTTGATCTTCCAAGCGGCAGAGGAAAGAATTCCAGGCGGAGCGTCGGCAATCGTGGAGTCCGGTATTCTGGATCGCTATCAAGTTCAAAAAGTAATTGGGCAGCATGTATCGCCACAGTTGCCGTTGGGGACTTTCGGTTTTAAGTCGGGATATGCGATGGCATCCAGTGATGAGATCTATATTGATATTATGGGGCGAGGTGGGCATGGCGCTCAACCGCAGCTGAATATTGATCCGGTTATTATCTCGGCGCAGTTATTAGTTGCTTTGCAACAAGTCGTTTCCCGCTATGCTGACCCCAGGATTCCATCTGTTCTATCCTTTGGAAAAGTAATTGCGGATGGCGCAGCGAACGTGATCCCTACGACCGCCCATTTAGCTGGGACTTTCCGGACGACCGACGAACAATGGAGAGCATCGGCACTAGCGAAAATTGAGAATATGATCGTTCAGACGGTAGATGCATATGGTGCTTCGGCAAAGATCGAAATAAAGCGCGGCTATCCGACCTTATATAATGACCCTGAACTCACAACTGAAATGCAGCAGCTTGCGACCAATTTATACGGTGCTGAAAATAGCTTATCCGTTCCGACCTGGATGGCATCCGAAGACTTCGCGTATTACGCGCAGCAGTATCCTGCTTTATTCTATTTTGTAGGAACGAGAAATGAAGAGAAGGGAATTGTTTCGGAATTACACACGCCGACTTTCGATATCGACGAAACGATCTATGAAAGATCAGTTGAGTTTATGTTTAAAGGTGCAGTTTCCGTGTTGCAGGATTTGTAAGACGGAAACTGCTCCTATAATAGGACTAAGCGTTATCTTTCGCTAGGAATGATTTGACGAACGCGTCATCATTCAATTCCGGATAATTATCGTAGACACGAGAGATCTCCTCGGCCTGCCCTTCT
This sequence comes from Sphingobacterium sp. UBA2700, assembly GCA_002354335.1. Lineage (GTDB taxonomy): Bacteria > Bacteroidota > Bacteroidia > Sphingobacteriales > Sphingobacteriaceae > Sphingobacterium. Next base: position 110,806 of record DELI01000023.1, read on the forward strand.
GACAATACTTCATCGGGATTTAGACACCAGATGCCCTTCAATAGGCCTTGACGACGCAGTACCTCATGGATACCCGGAATACATCCATGAAAATCGTGAGCAGGATCGAAGAATGCCGCATTGCTGTCTGTAACTTTCACACCTTTGCTCAATAAAGCATTTAAATGATGATAATCTTTGGAGGCTTTCGCTTGCTTAATCTGCTGCATTAAATCTACAGCCTTTTTTGTCCATACCGCCCAGTGGCCCAATAGCCCACCGCGGAAGTCGATCGACTTGCTCAATCCATCTACCTGGAAATCATATGTTGTCAATAGGTCAACGACGATATTGTCATCATTTCCTGTGTACATTGCGACATCATCAGCACGCGATGAGCTTGCCAATGCGCGCATCACGTCTAAAGTCTGGTATCTATTGAAAGATGCACATTTGATAGCTTCGACGCCTTCGATCTCGACAAAGGAGCGCCAAAACTCGTAAGAGAAGATACGGCCGCCCACTGAAGGCTGTAAGTAGAATCCGAATACCGGAATAACCTGTGCCACTTTGCGCACGCGCTCCAAGATGGCTTCCTCCGTCCAGCCCTGTAGCCCTCCCATACTTAGCAATCCGATGTCATATCCTAATTCCACAGCGATTGCCGCTTCCTCGAGTGCTTGTTCCGTAGGCCCGCAGATGCCTGCGATTTTAAGGAAAGGACGATCTAGATTTGCTTTATCAATTTCCTCCGCAGCGAGTTCCAATACCTTGCGGAATAAATTGATATTAGGATCGCGAATCTCGAACTGCGTAGAGTGCACAGCTACCGCAACTCCGCCCGCGCCAGACTCCATATAATACCGCGTTAGGCGTCGCTGGCTTGCTTCGTCCAAAGTACGGTCTTCATTCAATGCTAATGGATGCGCAGGAAAGACCTGCCCTTCCATTAAGAAATCCTTTAATTCTTTTGTCAGCTTTTTCATTAGAATTGTCCCCCTCTTTCCTGGAAGTGCGTCGGTTTGCCGAACTCTTCGCCTCCATTTTGAATCCAAGCAGCATTAAGCTCGATCACTTCTCTGATTGTAACCTTTGGATAACCAAATAAGCGATGGCACTCCGAAGCATTATTCAATAAAGCAGTTCCTTCGGCTTCATGAACAAACTTTGCTTCTTTGCGAAATAGCTTAGCGAATTCCTTAGCTACCCATTTCGTAGAAAGAGTTTCAGGACCCGTCACGTTTAATATCTTCGCCGGCGATTCACAATGCAATAAAGAACGGATAGCAATTTCATTGGCATCACCCTGCCAGATCACATTCACATTCTCCGTGCGTAAATCGATAGGCTTTTCATTCCATACGGACTTTCCGATCTCCATAATCACACCATAACGGAAGTCAACAGCGTAATTTAAACGATAAATTAGCATGGCTGTACTGTTCTTCTTAGCGAAATATTGGAATACACGCTCGCGCCCTAAGCAAGATTGCGCATACTCTCCGATAGGTTCTGGAACAGCATCCTCGTCAACACCACCCTCATTTAATTTCACAAAAGGAAGTATATTGCCTGAGGAGAAGGCAACGATCTTTGCGTTTTTGAATTTCTCAGAAACACGGCCCGGCAGATAAGTATTCATCGCCCAAGTAAAATCCTCATTACCAACAGTGCCGAATTTATGGCCTGCCAGGTAAATTACATTGGCGACATCCGGCAAATTAAACAGCTGTTCGTCGTTCAACAAATCACATGCGATGGCGATAATTCCGCTCTCTTCGACCTGGCTCTTCGCCTTCGGATCTGAGAAACGGGATACTCCATAAACTTTATTGTCTTTACCTGCTAATTTCAACGCATCAACTAAAAGCTTGCCCATGCTCACCCCCATCTTGCCTGCTATGCCCAATAGCATGATATCACCCTCAATCTGCTTTACGTCTTCCACTAATTCTTTAGAAGGTACAGCGTATTTTTCTTCCAATTTTTTTAAATCCATAACAAACATTTATGATAATACTAATACTTTAAAATTCAATACCGCTAAGCCGATCACCAACAGTAGACCCAATAATCCAACTATCTTCTGAAACATATTATTCTTATGCTCGCCCATGATATCTTCACTGTTGGCAATCCAATAAATCGCTATTCCGGTAAATGGCACCAAGAATATCGTGACACTTTGCGCTAGTACAATAAGCTCTAGTGGAAGCTTGCTAAACAATAAGGAAATGATTGCTCCGAAAACCATGACAATCGCAATCAGCATCTTGACGTATTTATTGTTCAAGTTTCCTTTCAAGCCAATAGCGTCTCCTAGCATAGAACCTCCAAGGGCGGCATTCCCAATTAGTGAGGAGAACGAAGCACCGAATAATCCTATCAGAAACAGGTGGCTAGCGTTCGATCCAAATAGCGGCTCTAATGCCATCGCCATTTCTGATGCCGAGTTAACTTTCAATCCTTTTGGATGAAGTACGGACGCCGCGCAGATTAACACAACTGCACTCATGATTCCTAATATCAATATCCCTATGGTGCTACTTAGTTGTGCATGCTTATCTTCCGAGAGTTGCTCGCCTGCAACAGAACCATTCGCTTTCCTCTTTTCCTGAACCAAATAAGATTGATAAAATGCCCCTACCAATGAAAAACAAGAAGCAATAAAGGCTACGATCAAACCGGTCGAACCGCTAGGAATATGCGGAATCAAACCATCAGCAATATGGCTGAACGAAGGCTGAATCAATAGCAATGTCAACACAAAACTGAAAAGCATCAGGATCACTAACCCCAGCATCACTTTTTCCAATACCTGATAAAAGGATCTGAAGAACAGTAATAAGATACCCGCCAAGTTGAATACGATGATCCAGATCTTTGCATCAGTATCTGTAGCTTCCCCCATCGCAATCCCAACACCTGTGGAATTCCCCGCTTGAAAGGAGATGGCGACAAGAAAGATTCCTGCACCGATAAAGATACTTCCGAACTTCCCTATCTTTTTGCGAATCAACGTTAATAGCGAGTCTGTGTTATATTGCCCGATTCTAGCACTCATATTCGTAAATATGAGCATGAAGAATATGGCAAGTATGATAACCCAGATGAGCTCAAAGCCATAGTCTGCTCCCATTTTGGAAGTAATCGTCATCTTACTAGGCCCAAAAACAAGAGCGGCTGTTACAATCCCCGGACCTAATATGGATAGGCCTTTTAATAACCAGTTTTTATTCATTGTTATTTATTTTCTAAGTGCTTTTACGGCCGCCGGAGTCGTTGTTTTCTTATCTCCAAACTCGGTTTTCACATAATTGATTATCGCTGCGAGTTCCTCATCCTTTAAGAATGAGTAGCTCGCCATATTTTGCTCATAGCTTACACCATTAATTGGTTTCTTTTCTTTTGTCCCTTCCAGCAATAACTTAGTAAATGCTGTCAGGTCGTTTATACGCGTAGAATTCACGAGCGGCGGGAAGGAGTTGGCGACGCCTTTGCCATCCTCTTTATGGCAGGATGCGCAATAATTCTTATACAATACCGCAGCATTGTTATTGCCCGCTGCAGCCGTAACTTTAGGATCCTCTTGTAAAAACGACTGCGGTTTCTGATCGGTAATTCGAAGGCGTATGATACGGTCGTCATTCTCCTTTGGAAAACCTGGCTGAGGGTTCCAATCTCTATTACTCGTGGAAAGTAACACATCGCCATTTGGAAGTACCAAAACAGCACGCATACGGCCGAAATGTTTGCCAAAATAAATATGCTCTTCTTTGATGCTATGTTGGTCTTCATTCAGATTAAGCACACGAAGGCTTTGACTCTTAAGGGTCACGAGCAACAAAGAATTCTTCCAGTCCGAAATCTCATCGTGGTTATAATATGCCATACCTGCCGGAGCGATCACTGGAGTCCATGATCGGATAGGCTCTGTCATTTTAGTCTTTGCCGTAATAGCTAGCTCCTCATCCGTATCGTGCTTACCTTCGATTAGAGGCCAACCATAGTTGTGCAAAGGTCGAACCCAATTGACTTCATCTTCGATAGCATCGCCATGCTCTGCAGTGAAGAGATTGCCATCCTTATCTAAAGTCATCCCTTGAATATTTCTGAATCCCCAGGCATATACTAAGCTGTTCGGAATAGGATTGTCTGCCGGCACAGTGCCATCTAGATTCATGCGCAGTACTTTGCCATTTAGGGTAGTCGAATCCTGCGCCATATTGTTATCCGCGACATCCCCGGTTGCCCAATAAAGAATATTGTTCTTATCGATCAAAAGGCGTGTTCCGTTATGCCCATTGGCACCTGCAACGCTTAATATTTCCGTTGGATTAATGAGTTCAGAACCATTGTATTGATAGCGCATAAGGGTTGAAACCACCAAAGAGTCCCGCTTTTTCGTATAGTTTAAGAAGACATAAGGGTCATCTTTCGAATTCTTTTGGATGGTAATATCCAATAAGCCGGGCGTCGTTCTGGTGAACACGTCCTCAATCTCCAAAAGCGTTCTCAGCTCTCCCGTCGTTAGATTCAGCTCTTTCACTTTGCCTGCAATCTCGGTAAATAGAATCTTATTGTCTACATAGTCCATCCCCCATGGGACAGACAAACCTTCTGCCACGGTACTTACTTCTACGTAGCTGTTATCAAGTTTAAGATATTCCACAGGGATATCCTTCACGATGAAGTTATGATCCGTTTGCCTGCATGCTGTGAAAAAGAGGCAAGAGAAAATTAAAATTTTAATAAATGGTTTAGGTTGAAATATCATTATAAATATCCGTTTTTCAATTGATCCGCTGCATAATCAACAGCTCTGGCAGTCAATGCCATGAAAGTCAGCGAAGGGTTCTGATTACCAACACTGGACATACATGCCCCGTCGGTCACAAATACATTCTTGCAATGATGCAACTGGTTGTATTTGTTTAACAAGGAATCCTTAGGATCCTCGCCCATACGAACACCGCCCACATCATGGACCTCCAAACCCGGCTGCCGCCCGAAAGCGATATGCTGATCTAGCTTCTTAATATTTTTACAACCGGCCTTTTCCAGAATGGAAGTCCCTTCTTTAAAGAAGTCCTCCATCATTGCCACATCATTATCCGAATAACCAATGGATGTAATAAGTTGTGGAAGGCCATATTTATCCTTCTTATCAGGACTTAAGCGTACATGATTCTCATAAATCGGCAACACTTCCCCTTGCATCATCATAGAAATCTTCCAGCCTCCCGGTTCCAATATGGCATCTTTAAAGCTAGCCCCTAGGGTATCCAAACCCGGATTGCGACCCCAGCCATCGCGATTCGCAGAATAAGCAATCAGGTAAGAGCCCTTAAATGTCTCCGCATCGCTGTGAATATTCTTAAATGCCGGGATAAAAACCTGTGTTGGCCGGCGCCCGAAATAATAAGAATCTTCAAAGCCATCAATATCGGCTGTAATCCTGCCTCTATAATTGTGGAAGGCAATATATCGCCCTAACAGCCCATTATCATTCCCCAAGCCATTCGGAAAACGCTCGGATTTGGAATTCAAGAGGATTAGGTTCGAATTCAATGTTGCTGCATTCAGAAAGATCACCTTCGCTCTGTATATTTTCTTCTCTCTGCTGTTCGCATCAATAACCTGTACAGCCGAAGCTTTTCCGGTCTTTTCATCATAGATAATCGACTCAGCGATGCTATCCGTTACGATGGTCAGATTGCCTGTTTTCTCTGCATAAGGGATAGTCGACGAATTAGAACTGAAATAGCCCCCAAAAGGACAACCACGCTCGCAAAGCGATCTCGCCATACATTGCCCTCTGCCCTGCTTCTTCTGCTCGTCCTTAATCACCGCTAGGTTCGCAGAACGACCAATGATCGCTTTACGGTCTGTAAAGTTCCGATCAATGGAATCTGCGATAGCTTTCTCCACTTGGTTCATCTCAAAGGCCCCAACGACCTCTGAGTCCGGCATATTTTCAATACCGTCCCGATTACCCGAGATGCCGACGAACTTTTCAACGTGCGAGTACCAGGGTGCTAGATCCGCATAGCGAATCGGCCAATCTATTGCATAGTCATATTTCTTTGGTGCATTGAATTCAAAGTCGCTCCAACGTTGCGTTTGTCTTGCCCACAATAGCGATTTACCGCCAATCTGAAATCCGCGGATCCAGTCGAAAGGCTTCTCTTGAATATACTCTTGATCTTCGTCTTTAATATAAAAATGCTTTGTCGCCTCGCCATAGGCGTAGTGCTTACTGATCAGCTTATTCTCTGCAACGTCGGCTTTGGTCTTCTGCCCTCGGTGTTCAAATTCCCAAGGATCCATATTCGCCGTTGGATAATCTTTTATATGCTTAACCATACGCCCTCTTTCGATCAAGAGCGTCTTAAATCCCTTTTCGGTAAATTCCTTCACTGCCCATCCACCACTGATTCCTGAGCCAATAACAATTACATCAAATTCGCTGTTTAGGTCCATGTCGTTTATTTAAGGTTGTAGATACTTACGATTCGATCCTTTCGATCGTGCTTTTCGATCTTAAATCTAGCCATTTTATCCCCCTTACTTCAAGAAATATTCAAAAAATAGATTGGCTTGACGGTTAGATTCGGCATTCGGCGAATGCTCCGGTCTATTGGTCATCGCGACTCTATTTTCATATCCCAATAATTTGTTCAACTTAATCGTGTGATTCAATGGAATCCATCTATCGATAGGATCCGACGAACCACCGGATACCAAAAATGGGCGCGGAGCCATTAAAGCATGCAACTCGTGCAGGTCTTGCTTTGATTTCATCAGCTTAGGATATAAGCCTTTTGCGCCATCAACCATTCCGGTCTGTCTCCACGCATTTTGCCAAGGTGGTGGATAATACCCCAAATACCAAGGTTCCCAGTAATTTACACCCGAACCTTTGGTTTCATCAAATACGATCCCCGGATCTGACCATACTGCGCAAGCAAACTTATCGAATAAGCAAGAGCCAAACATCGCCCATTTGGCACCGTAAGAATGCCCCATGATACCAATCCTTTTGGAATCGACTTCCTTATAATTTGCCAATACATACCATGCATTTGCAGCAGCGTAAGCCAGTGCAGAGAGCGGCTGTATTTCTGCCTTGTCTATCGATGGATAGTATAAGGAGTAGGTTTTATTGTTCGTTGTTTCGGCAGTACCGATAGATAAGGTTATGAAACCTTGCTTGCATAATTGCAAGGCAAAATCTCGCTCGGCTTTGCCACGACCGATAGCAGTTTCAGGCTCGTAAAACACGGTCAATACCGCTGCTTTCTTACCTTTTGTATGGGGAACCAATAAGTATCCCTGAGTTTTCCGATTGGGCAACCAGTCAAAAGCCACCACATATTCCGTATACCCTTCTCGAACGGTCGTGTCTAAAAACTGAAGCTTTTGATCTTCTAAGAATGCAGGCCATTGCCCCATCTGATTCATCCACTTCGCTTTAATCTTTTCTCTTTGCTTTGCCCAAGCTGATTTGCTCTGGATTTCCTTTCCTTCTTCATCGATGAGCACTGATTTGTAATCGCCATATTGATTCTCGAAAGCAGCAGGAGCATTGAAATACGAACTTATTTCTGCCCATACAGCCTTTTTATCCTTCTTGTTCTGCGCGAAAAGAGGCTGCAGCATAGCCATAAATAGCAAAGCGCAACAGTAGCAATATGGAATCGTCTTTTTCAATGTGCTCATTCTTTTAGCTTAAGACCAAAGTGAGGTGGCAAGCTGGCACTTACCACCGCTTTGGACATTCAAACCTATATTAAACGAAAATCTTTACCATCCTGGGTTTTGTGTTAACTTGTCGTTTAAGACAAGTTCATTCTCCGGAATAGGGCTTAAATAATCTCTACCTAACTTGAAACCATAACCATTAGGAATTGCCTTCTGGTAAGGATCAAGGAAACCGTTCTGGTCAACTGGAAAAGGATTCACCTTAATCTGACTCGCTAAGAATCCATGCGGGCGCTTGCCGACGATTACCTCATCCGCCGCAGCCCAACGTGCGATATCATCCCAACGAAAACCTTCGCCGACCAATTCGATACGACGCTCGCGTCTAATCTCATTCAACAGAGGAGTTAAAGTCGGAAACTCCCACTTCGCGTCGCTGGCAATGCTTCCAATTACTAAATTTGGCATCCCAACGCGATCGCGCAAGGGCTTGATTGTTTTATCAATATCCGCTTGTGTGGCAATACCTAACTCCGCTTTTGCCTCAATATAATTCAACAGAACCTCCGCATAACGGAAAAGAATGGACGGTGTTTCCTCATATTGCTGTACATGATAGATCACATGTGGATCATAACCTTTCTGAATAATATAACCTGTCGGAGCTTCCAAATCTGTTCTTGAATTTAAAGAACTATAAATTACCGACCAGTTTTGCGTCTTACCGTCAGCCGCTATTTTCCAAACTTGGTCTGGTGTAGCAATCGTCTGTGCCAATCTTGGATCGCGATTTTGGAATTCTTGGGTAATCGTACTATATCCGCCGAATAGGCTATTTCCGGTAATTGGCTTGCCATCAATCATCAAGTATTGATCAACAACCTCCTTTGCCATCGAACGGCCTACCGGCTGAGCCATTCTGAAGTTTCTGTCGTTCGTGAAGTCAGCATCCCCTCTAGACAAATCGTTATCATAGCGACGCCAAAACAATACTTCGGAGTTCCCTGTATAATCCCTTTTTGTGAATAAATCATAATAGTCGCTTTTAGGTTTACCGCTATTGTAAACACTATAGAGACCCGAATTCATAACCGCTTCACTCGCTTTTACAGCAATTTCAAAATACTTATTAGGATTAGCGTTTGCTACGCCGAATACAGTACCATTATGATATTTCTGCCAAGTTCCCTCATATAGGGCGACGCGGCTTTGCATCAGTAAGGCTATCCATTTATTGATCCGGCTGTATCCATTCGTTTTATCACTGCTCAAATACATCGCTGCCGAGTCCAAACAGCCGATAATCCGATCGGCTACAAATTCTCGTGGTGAACGAGGGCTATAGAGTTCCGGAGATGATGTACCATACACATTATCCACCCATGGAATATCTCCATATAGCTTCAATAGGTTGAAATAGGTAACTGCTTTAAAATAGTAGGCTTCACCGACGTATTGTTTGTAGCTATCGAAACTGTGAGTTCCCTCGAGCTTTTTATATTCTTTAAAAAAGTAATTTAAACTACGCACATTCGCATAGCCCATATTACCGGTAGGAGATACTGTTCTTGTGCCTTGTAAACGGATATCCGGAACGGCGGCAACCATGTTATCACTGTTAAAGTCCGCTCCATAATTTGGATATTTTGGAAAGTAAGAAGCATTGTAAAACTGATTCATATAGATCTCCAGATCCAAGGGCTTTGTAAAATATTTTTCTGCTGCCACTTCATCTAAAGGCAGTCTTTCAAGAAAATCGTCGTTGCAGGAAATCAGTGCCGCACAACTCAATAATAATATACTCGATCGTTTAAGAAAATTTTTCATAATCATTACTTTAGGGTAAGGTTTAAACCGAATGATAATGTACTACTCATTGGATAGATCACACCGCTCGTCAAATAGCCACCTTCTCGACTGTCTGATGCTACTGCTGTTTCAGGGTCGAATACTTTTGGCATACTAGAGAACGTCAGTAAATTTTCTCCCGAGAAATACACTCTTGCGCGACTGAACATTTTACCGATTAACGATTCAGGTAAGGTATATCCAAGTTGAACATTTTTCAAACGCAGATATGCTGCATTCAACATATACTTGGATTGCGGAAGTCTATTTTTATTGGTTTCCGTAGTGAAGTATGGTTTTGGCAAATAAGCATCCGTATTAGGACCCAAGATATTGGTCTCATCAGCAGGTCGCCAATAGTCTAATGCTGGTGAATCTTTATATAGACCCGAGTTGCCCCATGCTGTAGTCATCCCCCAGAATAACGGTGTGGTGTTTTCAGGCGAAAAATCACGGCGACCAACACCCTGCCAGAACATATTGAAGTCAAAGCCTTTCCAATTCATGCCTGCGGTGATACCATAGTTATAGCGTGGAAGTGAATTTCCAAGCACTTTTAAGTCTCCATGATTTTCTAAAGTACGCGTTCCATCATTGATGATTCCGTCGCCATTCAGGTCCTTGTACTTGATATCGCCTGGCCCCCATTTCGCATGGTATTTTGATTGATCTGCCATTGCCTCTCCTTGCGTTTGGATGATACCATCGGTTTCAAATCCCCAAATCTCTCCATAATTCTTACCGATGTACCAGGTATCAATCTGACCCGTTGTATTTAAATACTCTAAAACCTGGGTGCGGCTATCGCCCAATGTTACTTTGAAATTGTATCCGATTCCATTGTCCAATTTATCGTTCCAGGTCGCTACAAGCTCGAATCCACGAGTACGGAGCTTCGCATTGTTGGTTTGAGGAACGGCTGCCCCTAAGATGAAAGGCAGGTCAAATGCTTTTCCCAACATTTTATCAGTCTCGCGATTGTACCAATCGAAAGAAAATCCTAGACGAGAATTAAGCAAAGACATATCAACACCTAAATTTAGGGTCGTAATAGTCTCCCAGGTTATTTCATCAGAAATGATGGCCGGAATACGCGATGATTGTGGTCTTGACTCATTGATAATCCAGTCAAGTTCCGGAACGATACCAATTTTAGAAACATATAAGTTGTTCGCAATGTTCTGATTACCCAGTGAACCGTAAGACGCTCTAACTTTTAAATTATTGATCTTATCTCTTAAAGGCTCGAAAAAATCCTCTTTTGAAATTACATATCCCAAGGATGCCGAAGGGAAAAATGCAAATCGAATATCCTTCGGAAACTTCGATGAACCATTATATCGTCCGGCAAGCTCTACCAGATATTTCTCTTGATAGTTATAATTCAAACGACCGAAAGCTCCACGAGTAGCCCAATGGCTCATATTATCGTCGGCCAAAATACCGCCCAATGAGGTAGAGATGGATGGGTAGTCATCAACGACAGGTGCAGTACCTGTAGCGTTCAATCCAGAGTACACATTTTCCTCCTGCTCGAAACCTAGCATACCCTTGAAATAATGATCGTCCATTTGCTTTTCATACGAGGTCACCGCATTCAATACTTTATAGACATACTCATAGTAACCAGCAGTATACGATGCATTCGGCTTTCCAATGTTTCCAAAAGCGCCATTTCCAAGTTCCACCATTACGGGTTTAGGATTCAGACTCGTCTTCGTATTCTTAATATTATAGTTGTAATTGACCGAGGTCACCCAACCTTTGATGGGTTCAATTTCCCCTCCAATCGTAGCAAGGAAATCGTTATTGCTCTTCTTATCGCGACCGGAGTCTTGTAACAAACGTACTAAGGGGCTTTGAATCGATCCATTGATGTTATAATACGGCATCATTGGTGCAAACATGAGCATCTCCCGGAAAGTATGCTCGCGACCCACAGTCGTTTCGCCCATAGGGAAATTCGTTGCTGTATTTGCCCATTTTAAACTAGAGTTGATCCTGAACCAATCCGCCACTTGGGTAGAAACATTAGACATCAAGTTATAGCGTTTAAAATAGTCATTTCCGAATGCGTATGTACCATTCTGTTTATTGTATCCTGCCGATAAGAAGTATTGTGTCTTTCCGCTACCACCGGAAACATTGATATTATGTTTTTGACTGAAGGAGTTTTTCCCCATTAGAATATGCGGCCAGTCGTTATTGGCATTACCATTTCGACGACCAGCAAATACGTTGTCAATTGGATTTTCCGGATCATATTCATAAGGGAAAGTACCGTCGATATATCCTTTGATGCGTTTCATCTGCTCTTCATTGTAAACGGCGGTTAAACCGGCGTTTGCATTCGCCTGATTATACGCAGTTGCCCAGGTATAGGAGTCGATGAAACTCGGCAAATGTAAAGGAGATGATAAAGATAAATTATTGGAATAATCAAACTTCGCTCCCTGTTCCATCTTTCCTTTCTTGGTGGTAATCAATACCACACCGAAAGGTGCTCTAGAACCATAAACCGCTGATGCAGACGCATCTTTTAAGATGGACACGTTATCTACAGTTTCCGGATCGATCGCATTTAGATCCATCTCGACCCCATCGACAAGAATTAAGGGTGCACTTCCACCTGCAATCGACCCCACGCCACGAATATTCCACGAGCTCGCTGCACCAGGTTCTCCACCGCGCATCCCCATACCGATATTCACGTTAGGCGATGCCCCTTTAATAAGATCTGCAACATTTGTAGCTGGACGATCGGCTAATTGCTTGCTCGAAATAACATCCACAGATGCCGTCAGTTGTCCTTTTCTTTGGGTACCATATCCCACCACTACAACCTCATCCAAATCGGTTGCATCGTCCTGCAGGGTCACATTCACCGTCGTGCGGCCGTTAATTGCCACGCGCAAGGGACTGAATCCGATAAAAGAGAAGCGTAAAGAATCGTTTAGGGAATTAACATCTAAGCGAAAAGCGCCTTTATCATCTGTTTGAGTCTCCCCACTCTTGCCGATGTTGGACACACTAACGCCCATCAAAGGTACTCCTTGCGAATTCCGAACCGTACCAGTCACAGAACTCCGCTCTTGTGCTCTAGCAGTTACCTCAAACAAAAGGAGGAAAACTATTAGCATTAAGGGTCTAATTGATATCATATAAGTGTTTAATTTGGTTATTGATTCACTCTTAAAATCGGTTAGAAATTAGAACGTTTGTTACAATTTCCGTTTTACCGTTAACGTTTACAGTCCGCCGCTCAATACAAGGTTTTTCATGCATTTAGGCACAAAATGACCCGACGAATATGTTATCTTATTTTGATTTTAGGATTATGATTTCGACCAATATAGGGCAAATCAAAATTGATTACAAGAAATTTCTTTAAATTTTTCTATCTTTCGACCTAAATCGCTGACTAGACAATAATCTAACGTCATTAAACAGGGGTACGTTAACGGAAAATGTAACAAGCTCCGTTGAGCAAGAAAATCCCCTCCGAAAAATGATGGTACTCGTCCGAAATCAGTGAAACAATTTACCTAAGTGAACATCAGCAGAATGCTGAATTTTCTAGTAACCTAAAAATATGATAAGATGGATCAAAAGACTTTTGGATTTGCAATCATAGGAACCGGCGCCATTGCAGCGATACATGCCAAAGCAATAGCCGCTATTCCCAACGCTACGCTGCTCGCCGTATATAACCGAACGAAAGAAAAAGCGGAAGCCTTCGCAGAAACATATGCTTGCAAAGCATACCATTCCATCGACGAACTATTAGAAGATCCGAACATCGATATTATAAGTATATGTACTGCATCCGGCGCCCATTTGGAAGCCGCCGAGAAAGCGCTGCGCGCGGGAAAACATTGCCTCATCGAAAAACCGCTAGAAATAACGACAGAACGATGCGATCGCATCATCTCCTTGGCCGAGCAGCAAGTGCTTCAAGTCGGCACCATCTTCCCTACTCGCTTCTATCCAAATAGCATCAAGATCAAAAAACAGCTCGACGAAGGTGGCTTTGGCGACCTGGTCATTGGGTCAGCCTATGTAAAATGGCACCGCAGTCCGGCATATTATGCATCTGCAGCATGGCGAGGAACATGGGAACTCGATGGCGGCGGAGCCCTGATGAACCAAGGTATACATGCCGTCGATATGCTCTTATGGTATATGGGTGCTGTGGACCATGTTACCGCGCTCGCAGCAAACAGATTGCATCAGGACATCGAAGTCGAGGATACGGTTGTAGCACAAATACAGTTCAAAAGCGGCGCTTTGGGAACAATTGAATGCTCAACCGCAGCCTATCCTGGCACGGCTAAGCGTGTCGAAATCATCGGCAGCAAAGGTTCGGCCATCCTCGAAGAAAACAGCCTGACGCTTTGGGATTTCCAGGATCAGGAGTCCGACGAAAACCCTGAAAAGACGGCCGTAGTTTCAGGCGGTGTTAGCGATCCGATGGCTATCGGACACTATGCGCATCAGCTACAGATTGAAGATTTTATAGACGCTATCGAAAACAGGCGTGCGCCATTTATCGACGGCGCCGAAGGCAGAAAATCGGTCGAACTTATCTGCGCTATTTATCAAAGCGCAAAGGAAGGAAAACGTATCTATTTGTAAATCACTAAGAAACAGGTTTATCGAAATTAGCAATGCAAAAAGAAATAAATATGGCACAACTCATCACAGCCCTGCAGAAGGGGGACGTGACGGCTTTTGATCAATTATATTTTGAATATGCACCGCTTCTCTATAATCGAATTTTCAAACTGATCAAGAGCCCGGAAATTGTGGAAGAAATTCTCCAGGAAGTTTTCCTGAAGATCTGGAATATGCGGGCGCAGCTGGAAGTGGATCGGGGTCTGAAAACCCTTCTCTGCCGTATATCGGACAACCTGGCAATCGACCATTTCAGAAAAGCGAGCCGCGACAAAGCCTTGCAAGAAGAGCTATGGTCATCCTCCATCGGCTTCTATTTACACACGGAGGAATCGATTTTCGACAAAGAAAAACAACGGATCCTAAACGAAGCAATACAACTCCTTTCGCCCAAACGAAAGGAGATCCTGACGCTATGCAATATTGAAAACAAAAGTTATAAGGAAGTCGCCAAGATGCTTGGCATTTCTGTAAATACTGTCAGCAATCAGCTGGTCAACGCCATGAAAGACATCAAAAATTACATACAGTCGAAATACGAGGGCGCTTAAAGGCTTCGTCAGCTTAAAGCCCTTTCAAACCCAATGCATAACCCTTTATCAGCCGTATCAAACCTCTTTCCAAAGGGCTTTGATATGGGTTTGAAAAAGCTTTCATTGGGGACTGTCTCGAATCATTTAAAAATAATTCATTTCTCAATAGTGCATTCGCTCTAGTCGTTCGTATATAAAGATAAGTAAGCAACCAAAACTTAGATTATCTTGATGAATGACACGAATAAAGAAAGGATCACGTTCCTTCTTAACCGATATATAAACGATAAGGTTTCCAAATCAGAATTTGAAGAGCTTTTGCATTTGGTCGATACTTGCGATGATGCGTCGTTCGGCGCTTCGGTACGCGAAATTATCGATCAAAATACAGCAGAGCTACCAACTGAGTTTGTCGACAACCGGATTTCGTCGGTACATGCGAATCTTCGTCGACGTATTGCCCTAGATATTCAGGAGGCAGAACCTATAGCACAGCGAAGGATCAAGCCTTTGTGGTATTGGGCAGCTGCAGCGTCGCTTATCCTTGCTGGGTTTTTCACTTACCAAGGGCTCCAGCAAGCAGAAGTTCCGGAACTGGCACAATTAGCCCCGCTAGACGACATCGAACCCGGCAGCAATAAAGCAACGATTATCATCGACGGTGAAGAACATCTGCTGAAAGATGGCGAGCATGGTTTAATTATTGGCGATAACAGTATCAGCTATCAAGACGGCGATGTTGCACTAGCAGGAATACAAAGCAGTAAAACGATCAGAATCGTCACTCCCTATGGCGGACAGTATAATCTGGAATTATCCGACGGCTCTAAAGTCTGGTTAAACGCGGGGAGCGAGATCAGCTATCAGACAGACTTCGCCAAGCAGAACCGAACAATTAATCTGAAAGGTGAGGCTTATTTTGAAGTTCAAAAGAACAAGAACCTGCCCTTTATCGTCCGTACTAGAGAGCAGGAAATACGTGTTCTCGGTACGGAATTTAACATCAATGCCTACTCGGATGAGAAAATAATTAAAACGACGCTAAAAGGGGGTTCTTTGCGGGTGAGTGCAAACGAACAGCAAACGGTTCTGAAACCCAATCAGCAAGCCCTGTTCAATACCAGCTCCAATGCTTTGGCCACCCGATCGATCGATGCGGATGCGGCAATCGCTTGGAAGGAAGGGATTATCGATCTGCACGGCATGAGTTTACAGGAATGTATGCGCAATATCAGCCGCTGGTATGATGTGGAAATTGTTTACCAAAACGACATCCCTTCTATCGAAATGGGAGGCAGAATGAGCCGCGGACTTAAATTATCCACCTTTCAAAAGTTTTTGGAAAACAATTTCAACATACAGACGAATTTGACAGCAGATAGGAAGCTTAACGTAGCCTACGCAAATAACAAACAACCGATATAATAACCTCAAGTATGTCTATGAAAACGAATGCAAGTCCGCCATAGCGATAGTCGGACGACTAGCAAAAGAAGGGAGATGTTGGCCCATCTCCCCAAATAATGTCTAGTAAAATTATTGGGAATAATAACCAAACTTAAAACATTATAGATTACAATATTATGAAAAACTATCAAGGATTGATAAATCCTTATCCAATTCGTTTTATCAATACTTTTTTATCCCGTATTCGATATCAAATTATGATTTTTAAAATCCTATGCATCTTCCTTGTTATTGGAAGCTTCCAACTGCAAGCGAAGTCATTTTCTCAACAGCTTTCCTATAAAAAGAAAGCCGCAAAAGTCGAAAGTGCATTTAAATACCTTGAAGACAAAACCAACTTTGTGGTTTTGTATGATTTGAAAGACTTGAAATCACTCAAGCCAATGGATATCAATATTTCCAATGCGAGTGTCACGCAGTTCCTTAACACGCTGTTGAAGGATCTTCCTTACGAATATACCATCGAGGATAAAACGATTCTTATCAATAAAGTCAATAGACCCGCTAGACGAGTTTCCACGCCAAGCAGCAGTATTACAAATGCTGCTCCCGTGCAGCAAACCCTTCGTGGCGTTGTGAAAGCGGAGGACGGTTCGGCTTTGGAGGCCGTAAGCATCGTGGATGTCACAAGCAAACAAGGTGCGAGCACGGATGCGAGCGGTAATTTCCAGATCAGCATTAGCTCCTTCCCTACTACACTGCGCTTTAGCTTGGTGGGTTATGCCACTGTAGAAAGACAAGTAACTTCGGCTTCGCAGGTGCTCAACATCAGCTTGGCTCCACAGGTAAGCGACTTAGATGAAGTTGTTGTGGTAGGTTATGGTACGCAAAAGAAAGTAAATTTAACGGGAGCAGTAGCCGTTGTAAAAAGTGAGCAACTAACGAAACAACCCGTAGGACAGGCATCTACCGCTTTACAAGGTGCGGCGCCAGGCTTGACAGTAACACAAGGCTCCGGGCAGCCAGGTCGCGACCAAGGGGGCTTGCGTATTCGCGGTATCGGAACTTTAGGCAATGCCAACCCCTTGGTATTGATCGACGGGGTCGAAGGGAATATCAACAATGTGAATACCAATGATATTGAGAATATCTCCGTTCTTAAAGATGCCTCTTCGGCTGCAATCTATGGTTCTCGGGCGGCAAACGGTGTCATTTTGGTCACTACCAAACGGGCAAAGAACGAAGGCGTCACAGTAGATTATAATAACTATGCGGGCTGGCAGTCACCAACGGAAATGACGGATATGGTTAGTGGCTTGGATCATATGAACTTATTGAATGAAGCTTATACCAATACTGGCAAGAGCCCCATCTTTACCGAGCAGATGATTAAAGATTATATGGCTGGTATGGAAAGCAATCCAGACCGCTTCCCAAATACCGATTGGCAAAGCCTGACGATGAAAAACAATTCATTCATGCAGAACCACTATATCGCTGCACAAGGTGGATCGGAAAAGGTAAAAGTCTTGGGATCCTTAGGTTTCTTTGATCAGGATGGTATCCTAGAAAACACAAACTTCAGACGCTATAACTTTCGTTTGAACAGTGACCTGCAGATCTCCAATAAGATCAGTGCAGCCTTAGACTTTTTCTTCACCAAATCGGAATTGAAAGAGCCTGCGGGAGGAACGGGGAACATTTTCCATTGGATGCGCCGTATCCCGGCGAATCAAGCGGGGATACTATCGACAGGTCAATATGGCGAAGGATGGAATGGCGATAACCCCATAGCAAAAGCTCGTGATGGCGGACTGAACCTGGAAAATCCAATGAATTCGGTTTTCAATATCGACCTAAAATACAAGCCTATCGACGGGATGACTGTCAATTTGGTGTATTCTCCGAAATACGAAATCAATCATGAAAAGGAATTCTATAATACCGTACAGTCCTATTACTGGAATGGCGATAAAGCATATTTGACTCCTCAGAAAAACAGCTTAACGGAAAGCTATGGTCAATACTGGTACAACAACCTACGTGCGGTTGTTTCCTATGAGAAGACCTTAGCGTCAGACCACAACTTCCATGTGATGGCAGGTTTCCAGCAGGAAGACCAACGCGATAATTTCTTATCAGGCTATCGCGAGATTTTCTTGATCCCTGAATTGCAGGAGTTGAATGCTGGAAATCAAGAAAATAATTTAGCGCGCGGAAACTCCTCAGAGTGGTCGCTACGTTCGGTATTCGGACGCTTAAACTATGACTTTCAAGGGAAATATCTTTTCGAAGCTAACGCTCGCTATGATGGATCATCAAGATTTGCTGTAGGGAATAAGTTTTCTTTCTTCCCTTCTTTCTCTGCCGGATGGCGCGTTAGCCAGGAGCCTTTTATGGAATCCCTGAGCTCGGTTGTTTCCGACATGAAGATCCGCGGTTCATGGGGTAAATTAGGTAATCAAAATATCACAGGTCTATACTCTTTTGCCTCATATTTCAACATTGGTTCTACCAACTATGCTTTTGGAGAGAACATCAGTACCGGTGCGGCATTGACGACGATGGCAAATCCGGATATTCAATGGGAAACGACCAATGTAAGCAACCTAGGTCTTGATTTGACCTTATGGAGAAACCTGAACATTACGGCAGATTATTTCTATAGAAAGACCTCTGGAATTTTATTGCAATTAGATATTTCCAAGTACCTGGGATTCTCTACGCCACCATTCCAAAATGCTGGGGTCGTTGAAAATAAAGGTTGGGACGTCTCTGTTGCTTACAACAATGCAATCGGCGACTTTAAATACAACGTTGCAGTCAACCTTTCGGATGTGCAGAATAAAGTATTGGACATGCGCGGCGTGTTGCGTACAGGTCTGACCGTAAACCATGAAGGGCATCCAATCGGGTCGCTATATGGCTATGAAGCAATCGGTTATTTCAGTTCGGCGGAAGAAGTAGCAACTTCAGCAAAACAAATTGGTAACATCGCGCCAGGCGATCTCAAATACAAAGATCAGAACGGCGACGGCAAGATTGATGCAGCCGATGAGATTATTATGGGAAGCCCGATTCCACGCTATACTTACAGCGCAAATTTAGGCGCTTCCTATCGGGGAATCGACCTTGCCTTATTCTTCCAAGGTGTAGGAAAAGCAGATGGATACCTGTATGGACAAGGAATTATGCCTTTTTATCAGGGCGGGACAATTCAAGAACAACATAAAGATCGTTGGACTCCGGAGAACCCGAACGCGGCATTCCCTCGTTTCGCCTTTAACGAGAATAACAACATTCAAAACTCTACTTTCTGGATGAAGAATGCGGCGTACCTCAGATTGAAGAATGTGACATTAGGATATACTGTGCCACTTCCGGTCTCAGCAAATATGCCATTGCGTGCTTTACGCATTTTCGCGTCCGGACAGAACCTATTTACGAAAACCAACTTCTGGAAAGGATATGATCCGGAAGGTCCGATCAGTACCGGTGGATGGTATCCGCAAATGAAAGTTTATAGTTTTGGATTAAGTGCCAAGTTTTAATTAAAGAATCATGAAAAGAAAAACATTATCATATACACTAGGACTGCTACTCAGTATTTCGCTTTACTCCTGTAGTGAAGATTACCTGATTAAATATCCTTTGGATAGCCCTTCTACGGAGACTTTTATTTCCAATGAACAGGAACTCAATATGGCGATTACGGGCGCATACAATGCGCTATATCAAGCGCCAAAGGCAACACCTATGCCTTTCCCTTTGACGATAGACTACGCATCCGATATTGGTTGGGAAAGAAACACGAATGCCTTACAAATTATGGGTTTAGGAAATGCCGACGCAAACAATGATTTCACTTCTGATTTCTGGAACTTACTGTATGTGGGGATACAGCGCTGCAATACCATCTTGGATAAAGTCGAAGGTTTGAATGGAGTTGTTCCTGCGGAAACCCTGAACAGCAGAATAAGCGAAGTAAGATTTCTACGAGCATATTACTACTTCTCCCTCAACGAGCTATTCGGTGGTGTTCCATTGCTGACCACAACGATTTCCCTTGCCGATTCGAAAAACGTGACGAGAGAATCCAAAGAAGCTGTGAACGACTTTATCATGTCGGAAATCGATGCTATCGTGGGCTCGCTTCCAACAACCGCTACGGGCAATAATCTAGGACGCGCAACACGCGGCGCCGCCCTCGCCTTAAAATCAAGATCAGCTTTGTTCAATAAGAAATATCAGGAAGCTGCCGATGCAGCAAAGGCGGTGATGGAATTGAATCAGTATCAACTGCACAATAATTTTGAGCAGCTGTTTAAATATGCTGGCGAGTCCTCCAAAGAGATTATTTGGGCAATTCAATATAAGCGAGGTCTAGCGACGCATGGTATCTCCTCGCAGTTCTACTCGAGATTGATGCAGGGCTTTTCGAATAAAATACCGGTTCAGTCCTTAGTGGATTCTTACGAATGTATAGACGGTTTGAATATCGATAAATCACCGTTATTTGACCCCAATAAACCATTTAAGAATCGCGACCCCCGACTGACGCAGACGGTGGTATTACCGCAGACACTTTCGCTCGGCGTTATCTTTGAAACGCATCCGGATAGTACGATGACCTGGGATTATCGAGAAGCGACACCTAAGCGCATTGCGAACACCGATGCAACAAATGCATTCGCGACATTCTCGGGATATCTATGGCGTAAATATGCTGATCCTGCGGATTTTATCGACCGTTCCAATTCGGAGTTGAATGCCATTTTATTCCGATATGCTGAAGTGCTTTTGAACTACGTGGAGGCGAAGACTGAGCTTAATCAGATTGATAATTCGGTTTATGAAGCTATCAATCAGGTAAGACAGCGTCCTTCTGTAGGGATGCCGGCAATCAGTGCCGGAAAGTCGCAGGCACAGATGCGTTCGATCGTGCGTAAAGAGAGAAAATATGAATTAGCGGCTGAGGGTCTTCGCCTATTTGATATCCGCAGATGGAATATTGCGCATCAGGTGATGCCGGGCGACCTGCTAGGCCGTATCCGTACCGGATGGTTATCCAATGCACCGACTATCGATGAAAACGGAACGCCGAACTATAGCCAAGTGGCCAACAGGGCACAGATGCGTGTTATCGAGAAGCGTAATTTTAATGCTGAAAGAGACTATGTATGGCCTATCCCGCGCATTGAAACGGAAACTAACCCTAACCTTACACAAAATAAGAACTACTAATATTTACCTATGAAAAAGCTATTATTAATATGCTTTATGGTCTTCAGTATGTCCAGCTTTGCTCAAGTTGGAAGTAAGACTGTAGAGGTCGACATCTGTATTTACGGCGGTAGCTCTGCCGGAATTATCGCCGGATACACGGCGAATAAATTAGGCAAGAAAGCCCTTGTTATTGAGCCGCGCAACTACTTGGGCGGTCTTACGACTGGCGGTCTGGGTGCAACAGACATCGGGAATAAGTTCGCCATTACCGGATTAGCGCGTGATTTCTACCATCGATTAGGTAAAGAGTATAATCGCTTTGAACAATGGACATTCGAGCCGCATGTGGCCAGTAAAGTCTTCAACGATTATATTCAAGCTGCTAAGCTGGATATAGAGAAAAATTATCTGCTGGAAGAAGTCATTAAAGAGGGAAATACGATTAAAGAAATTGTCGTTCGTAAGAACGATGCTTCAAATCAACAACTGCGTATTAAAGCGAAGATGTTTATCGACTGCACCTATGAAGGTGATCTGATGGCGAAAGCGGGTGTTAGCTATGCCGTGGGTCGAGAGGCAATTTCTCAATATGGCGAAAGTCAGAATGGGGTACAACTGCAAGAAATCCACCAATTCCCTGATGGCATCGACCCTTACAAGATTCCTGGCAAACCGGAAAGCGGCTTACTGTGGGGTATCTCGAACGAGAAACTCGCAGCACATGGCTCCGCGGATAAAAAGATTCAGGCTTACAACTTCCGCTTGACCCTAACGCAAGACAAGAACAATCAGATTCCATTTAGCAAACCGGACAACTACAATCCAGAGCAATTTGAATTGCTATTAAGACAGATCGCTAAAGAGAAATGGACAACAATCTTCAGCAACTTGGATATCGTTGATCTTCCGAACGGACAGAAAGAATACAGACATACAGGCGGCTTTTTGATTAAGTACATGCCTAATGGCAAGACCGACTTCAACAACTTTGGCGCTTTCTCAACCGACATGATCGGCGAGAATTACGATTATCCGGAAGGTGATTTTAAAACAAGAGAAGCGATTTGGAAGAAGCATGAGGACTATACCAAGGGCTTGCTCTATTTCTTAAGTCACGATGAGCGCGTTCCGGCACATATCCGCGCGGAGATGAAATCTTGGGGCTTTTGTAAAGATGAGTTCAAGGAGACCAATGGTTTCTCCAACCAATTATATGTGCGCGAAGCGCGCCGCATGATCGGTCGCAAAGTGATGACTCAAAAACACTGCGAAGGTGAGGAAGTAATCGATGACCCAATCGGCATGGCTGCTTACCAAATGGACTCTCATAATATACAACGTTTGGTCGTGAACGGCATGGTAAAAAATGAGGGGGATGTTCAGAAACCCGTACCTGCACCCTACCCAATCTCTTACCAAGCGATCACCCCAAAGGCAGAAGAGTGTTCTAATCTATTAGTTCCAGTATGTATGTCATCCTCGCATATCGCTTTTGGATCTATCCGTATGGAACCCGTATTCATGGTATTAGCGCAATCGGCGGCGACAGCAGCGACACAAGCTATTGATAATAAGCAATCTGTTCAAGATATCGATGTCAACAAACTAATCAACAAACTGCAAACGGATCCGCTAGCGGATGGCAGTACGCCTGAAATTTTGGTTGACAACTTGGATAAGGATCATGTTACGGTGACTGGCAAATGGGAAACGATTCGTGGCGGATATGTAAAGAACAAGTATGCTTTAGATCAAAAGAATGAGAATGCTTCGATCAGTTTCCATGCGAACATCGCAGAGACCGCAAAATACCGTATTTACTTTTACATCGCCGAAGACAAGGCACTTGCAGCGCAATTAAGCTTTGAAATCTTTGATGGAAAGTCTAAAAAGCAGGTTACTATCAATAAATCCGATATTAAAAGCCTTGGCTTGGCATCGGGTGAATGGGTTGATTTAGGCGAATATCAGATCAATAAGAACGCAAAGAGCTATGTGAAAGTGAAAGCTGTACAGAGCTCCGGCAGAGTGATTGCCGATGCGGTGATTTGGAAAAAAGTAAAATAATACAATAAGTTAAACGAACTTAAATATTTGATATGAAACTCCAGTGGATAGGTTTATGTATAAGCCTTTCAATATCCATGCTATCGCAAGCAGTTCAAGCACAAGTAAAAGATAGCTTGCTGTTCCTAGGTGACACGATAAGCCTAACACCGAAACAAATAGGCCAATGGGAAAAGTCCGGAAAGCAGTATTTACTGCCCGTGAATAACCAAGCTTCGAAATTTATTGTCAACAAAGTTGGCACCCTTTCATTCGAAGGTCAGCGATTCCAGATCGCTGACCCTTTGGATGATGGAGTGTACAAGGTATTGGTCATTGGAAATAGCTTTTCTGACGACGGCGTTGAATATTACCTGCACGATCTGGCCAAACAAACGGGGAAGCCATTAGTGATTGGCAATTTATTCCGTGGGGGCGCTCCATTGGATTTCCATCTTAAAAATGCGCTCGAAGATATAGCCATTTACGACTACCGGAAGACATTTATTGATGGTGCAAAGATCAATACCCGAAAGACTTCAATCCTTATGGCATTAAAAGATGAAAATTGGGATATTATCTGTTTTCAACAAGCTAGCCTCCTATCCGGAGATTTGCCCTCCGTACAGAAAGATCTACCGGCATTGTTCCAATACGTGAAAGCGAATTATCCGATATCCACTGTTCGATATGCGTATCACCAAACATGGGCTTATGCGAAGAATGCATCGACCAAGAACTTTGAGAAGTATAATCGTGACCAGAAATACATGTTCCAGCAGATTGTCGAGGTGGCAAAAGAAGTGAAGAACATCATTCCGGTAGATATCCTCATCCCTTCGGGAACAGCGATTCAAAATGGAAGAACATCCTATATCGAGGATAACTTCACCAGAGAAGGCTATCATCTGGATTTAAAGATTGGCCGTTTTACTGCCGCTTGCGCATGGTACGAGAGTCTGTTCGGAGACTTGGAAAGCAATCCTTTCAAACCGTTCAACCTGAGCAATGCGCAGGCTGAGATAGCACGTGAAGCAGCTATCAATGCCGTGGAAAATCCTTTTAAAGAAACCCCATCGACAAAGCAAGTCCCAAAATTGGATAAAATACCGTTTGAAACTGTCCAAGTTAACTTCGGTGCTGACCTTGTCATGCCGGGATGGAACTCTTTCTTATTTGAACGAGCAAATACCAAACTTTCTGACTTGAGCGATAGTCGAAACAAGAATACCGATGTATCTATTCGCTTATTGCAGAACTTCGATGCTCGCGCGGCCAATGGACCGCAACGTACTGCGACAAAATTCAAGATGCCGACAGAGGTTTCCAAATCTTACTTCACGGTACAGGTAGATCAGGAAAATCAGAAGAGCCCGTTCATCGAGATAGCAGGTCTAGATGTTTCAAAATCCTATGAAATCCGGATCTATGCTGGACAAAACAGCAAACAGATTCCCGTAAATTATTACATCCAATCAGCATCCGTTAAGAAGAAAGAATCCTTGAATTCAAGCTTCAACACAGGCAAAATAATATCCTTCGAAGCGTTGAAACCTACAAAGGAAGGAAAACTCTTGATCGGTTTTGAACTTTCTACAGGATCTCCAGATGCTTCTGCCGTTATCAATGCTTTAAGCATTACTGAATTAACAAATAAATAAGCGCTTTTGCCGCTAAAGAACACCCTAAACTTACATGAAGACAACATCATTATTATTAGCTCTCTCCCTCTGCTGCTTCCTCACGCCTAGCCAAGCTCAGTTTAAGAATCACGGTCCTCAAGTATTTGCGAAAGCAGTGCAAGGAAGCCATTTCATGAAGGATAAAAATGGTAAAGAATATCTTTTTACGGTGGTTCGTGGAATCCCAGGGAGGATATTGGGCTATGACTTAAGTACCGGAAATAAAATATTAGAATCCGAGTTAACGGGTACTGATGGTTCTTGGGATATGACCGTATCGACGGATAATATCCTATATGCCACAGGAAATGGTCACATCTACTCCTACAAGCTGGGAGATCAAAAGCCTACCGCAGTGCCCTTAGGGGAACTAAACCAAAAGGTCGTTTGGGATTTACATCCGGCTGAAAATGGCACAATCTACGGTGGAACCTATCCGGATGGCTTGGTATTCAAATATCATCCCAAGACGGGATTTGAAGAAGTCTCCGACGGACCGATATACGCCGGCGAGAATTACGTTCGCGGGCTGGTCTATAATAAAAAGGATAAGAAAATTTATGCCGGGACCGGATCGAATGCCAAGTTTATTCTCCTCAACCCGAAGACAAAGCAAAAAACCGTTTTGCTACCTCATGTCAAAGACTTCAAGGAGTTTTTCTACGATATGGACATTGTGTACAACGTGAATGGAAAGGATCTAATTCTTGGCTTTATCAATAGCAATACAAACTCGCAGAGTTTTGTATATGATATACAATCGAAAGAAATCCTGCGCTCGCTTCCTCCCTTCGACATGAAATCTGTGGTCAAAGATCCGAAGTCCAATACGATTTATTATACGTCGCGATCTCAAGTATACGCGTTAGATTTAGGAAATAAGAACGCCAAACCCATAGCAATTAGCGATATCAAGGGAGCGGGAAAAGCTGGAACATGGACCAGCAAGGGGGAATATCAGGTTTTCAGCAATGCGCAGCTCGTCTATCGTATCAATCCGAAAACAAAGCAAAAAGATAGCCTGACCCTCGACGTGCCGAACTCGCCTATCCATATCCAAACGATTTATTGGGGGCCGGACGATAAGGTTTGGAGTGCGGGTTATCTTGCAGGGCAGCACGGAAGCTATGACCCCAAAACCGGAGCGCATCAAGAATACCCGGGTCTCCATCAGACGGAGGGTATGAGCAGCCTGAACAATAAACTGTATTTCGGCATCTACACCAAAGCGCATATCTATTCTTACGACCTGACGAAACCGTGGAAAGTGGGTTCTGGAAACCCCAAACATCTCGGACAGATCCAAGACCAAGACCGACCATTTGCGGTGATCAGTCTAGCGAATAGAAACGAATTGATCTTTGGAACAGTGCCTCCATATGGCGAATTAGGCGGAACGATAAGCCATCTTGATGCAGCGACGGAGCAAATCAAGACATTTGAAAACGTGATTCCTAATCAGTCCATTGTTTCACTGCTGAATCATAATGGCCGCGTATTCGGTGGATCATCCATCTCCGGGGGATTAGGTATTCTACCGACAGAAAAAAGAGGAAAGATCTTCGAATGGGATCCGGAGCGCAAGCAAGTATTATGGACGGATAGTATAGCCGATTACTGGTCTATATCCGGATTGTTCTCCGGACCTAACGGACATATCTGGGGATTCGCAGACGGCACGCTCTTCGAATACGACCCGGATCAAAAGAAAGTGGTCTATGAGCTTCCTGTCTATCGCTATCCGAGCTATCCGAGCCATATTTGGCGCAACGGTCTAGCGGTATATCATCCGAATGGCATGATCTACTTCACGCTTTCCGATAGTATGTACAGCTTCGACCCGAAAAGTAAGAAACTTACAAAGCTAAGGGATAATGCCTCCCTGATGATCCTTGGAAAGGACAAAAAACTGTACTTCCGAAAGGATACCGATCTTTGGAGCTATACGCCGGAATAAAAAAAATCCACGACATTCGTTCGTGGATTTAAGGTTAATTGATTTGGTTGGTGAGTATGTTTAATCTGCTTGATTTAAAATTTTTGCAGCGTCTTGATCGTCGTATTTTATCACTAATTCTTTTAGGTTGTTTTTTAACTGCTGCACAGTTTTTTCGTATTTCTTCTGTCCGTATATATTGTGCAGCTCATTTGGATCCTTCTTTAAATCGTAAAGCTCCCAAGTATCCTGCCCTTTATAAAAACGAATCAATTTATAACGCGCTGTCGTTATTCCAAAATGCGGAGAAACATGGTGCGGTTGTGGAAACTCATAATAATGGTAGTAGCTTGCTTCACGCGTCACTACAATCTTTCCGTTCGCTTTCAATAGATTAAGGAAAGATGTTCCTTGTATATCCGAAGGTACGGAAACTCCGGCAATTTCCAATAAGGTCGGCGCCCAATCTATATTTAAAGCTTGCTGTTTAAATCTTGTTCCAGGTTTAATGACCTTGGGGTAGCGAATGAGGAATGGAGTTTTTAAAGACTCTTGGTAAATAAAACGTTTGTCGAACCAGCCGTGCTCGCCGAGGTAAAAGCCCTGATCGGAGCCATAGATTACTATGGTATTTTCCGCCAAACCATGTTGATCTAAATAATCCAATAGCTTTCCGATATTGCGATCCAGCGAATTTGCCGTTGCCAGATAATCTTTCAGATAACGCTGATATTTCCACTCTGTAAGAGCTTTCCCTGATAGTTTTTTTGCATCATGATCTTTGGCAATTTCATCGTAATAAGCTTGTACCTTGGCAGCTTGCTCCTTATTCAGGCGTTCGTACATTCCCTGATAGACCAAGCGTTCTACGGTCTGTTTCTCACGATCGTTCAACACTTTATTGCCATAGCGCCGCTGTATTATACTTTTGCGCTTCGCCGCAGCCTCTTCATCCGATAGTCCAAACTTGGCATGTACTTTTAGGTCGTCCGAAATACGCATGCTTTTCTCGATGCTCATGTCCTGATCGGCTGCGGCTTTTCTGTTTTCATAGGTATCATAAAATGTTTCCGGCAGCGGGAATTCAACATCATCATAAATCCCTAAATCTTCAATCGCAGGCAGCCATTCTCTGTGGGTTGCCTTCTCTCCAACAACTAAAAAGAATGGCTTTTCCTTATCCCTATTATCCATCCAATCCGTCGCAAACTCGGTGATGATATCCGTCACGTAGCCCTCATATCGAGTGGTATCATTCCTGGAATCGATAAAATCTGGGTTATAGTAGTATCCTTGCCCGGGTAAGATTTTCCAATCATCAAAGGCATTGCCTGGCAAGGATCCGAGATGCCACTTCCCTATCCAAGCTGTCTGATAATCACCTTGCTTCATCAATCGGCTGAACAGGGTTTGGTTGATATCAAACTTCCCTTCGTTGGCGAGGTAGCCATTTTTATGGCTGTACTTTCCGGTGAGGAGATTTGCGCGCGATGGCCCGCAGATGGAATTGGTGACCATGAAGTTTTCGAATAATGCCCCTTCATTTGCAATCCTATCGATATTCGGCGTGTTTACTAGCTTGTTCCCGTAAGCGCCGATTGCCTGATAGGCATGATCGTCGGAAAATATAAAAATGATATTGGGCTTCTTCTCCTGCGCCTTGACTTGTATGGCGCTGATAGACAACATACATATAGCGGAACACAAGAATAGAAAGACACTTTTCATAGCTGCTGGATTAGATTTATTTCTGCTAAGGTAGCAAATTAGCCATAATCAGGGATATGGATATCTGGAAGAATTTGGCAATTTTGTTTTAGATAAATGCAAACTATGAAATCATTATTTCTTTCACTCTCCCTATGTGTATTTTCACTAGGGTCTACTTATGCTCAGATGCACAAACTTTTCAAATTAGACTACCAATTTGTGGCTTCGGAAATGCCAAAGGATGCCGAATTAGCCGAGATAGAAGCTTTCCAAACAGTCTACGTTAATGATAAGCTGATCAAAGTGTCACCGAGTACTTTGGAAAGCCCAATTTATTTAGTAGACAAAAAGTCGAATATAGGTTCTATCATATTCCCAGATTCCCAACAATATACAGTGGTAAGCACTGGAAATATGAAGATGGAAGATATTGAAGGGATGAGTTTTGACTTTGTGGAGGGAAAGACCAAAAAAATTGCAGGTTATGATTGTAAACTCGCTCAGTTGCGTATCGAGTCTTTCGCAGAGGGTGTTGAGGCAAGTATTATTGATTTTTGGTATACAGAGGCTATCCCCTCGGCTTATTGGGGGGAGTTTGACATGTTGTCATTGATTCCAGGCGCGGTATTGGAATTTACGAGTGCAGGAAACGGATTTGTTGTAACACAGGCTTCGAAAGTTGATCTAGAGCAATCGGAATTTGAAGTTCCAAAAGACTACACGTTTTTGGACTTAGAGGAAGAAGAAGCGAATGACGCGGATTCAATCGGTACCTTAGCAGGCATGCAGCTGGCGGATAACCGCTTCATCTATTCAAATGATGAAGGCACGCTTTATGGTCTGGCAGACGAGGATGACAAACATATCACGGGTTTACAATTCACATTTATCGATTACTATCGAGATGGCGTTGCTATCGCATCCGATTCCGAAAACAGATTTGGATTAATTGATATCAATGGGAAGCCTGTTGTTCCCTTGACTTATGAATATGTTGCGGTGGATTATAATTCAGGAGAGTATCTTTTCAGTGAAGATGGAAAGGTAGGCTTAATTAATAAGGAAGGGAAAATATTGCTAAAGCCGGAATATGATCAGATTGCGACGATGATTGATGGTAAAGCAGCCGTGTCGAAAGATGATCTTTGGGGAATAATCGACACTCAGGGCAAAACGATTATTCCGTTTCAATACGAAATGATTACCGAACTCAATAAAACAAATTTCGTTGTTTACCACGAGGGAAGAATGGGGCTCTACAACTTAAAAACGAATAAATTGGTCAAAGATGGCTATGACTATATCTCGCTATCGCAAGATTCGCCATTGATTACTGTGCAGCAAGGTGAAAAATTTGGTTTCATCAATCCGTTGGGTGAAATTGTAATTCCCATTAAATACACTGCTGCCGGAACATTCGCGAGTGGTGAAGCGATCGTTGCA
This sequence comes from Sphingobacterium sp. UBA2700, assembly GCA_002354335.1. GTDB lineage: Bacteria > Bacteroidota > Bacteroidia > Sphingobacteriales > Sphingobacteriaceae > Sphingobacterium. Next base: position 140,994 of record DELI01000023.1, read on the forward strand.
GAGGATCCGAACGGTGAAGATCAATACGTTATTAATATGAAAGGCGAGCGCGTAGAAGGAAAATAATTCTGAAAGAAAGACCTATCTTCGCAAAAGAATAAATACTGTTACAGGTTCATGTTTAAACCCTATGCCATATTAGCAAAGTACTTCGTTCGGATAATGATTTTATCTGTTCTGATTTCACTGGGGCAATTTGCGCTGGCTCAGGACCTGCTCAGTAATTTGGCGTCGCAGTATAAAAAAAGTGGGGCAAATAGCCCGGAACGTTATTTATTGACCGGCAAATATGCGCAAGCTTTATTTTTCAACGATCAGGTTGATGAAGCGTTTAAACTACTGAACGATAATATCGCATCTGCGGCAAAGCTAAAGGAAGCCAAATACGTTGCCTATCTGCAGACGGTTTTAGCCATCAATTTTCAGATTGCTGAAAACCCGGCGCAGGCGAATATCCAAATCGCGAAAGCGAGGGGGAATATGGCTCGAACGTTGGATAATGAAACCAAAGGCTATGTTATGTATGGGCAAGGGTGGATTCAATCAAGGCAATTGAAGGAAGCAGAAGCTGTTCGCAGCTTTGTTACCGCTTTAGAATATTTGGATCGATCAACGAATTCAAATACGCTGTTAGGTCGAAAATCTTCCGTTTATAAAGAATTGACGGCCATATATTCCAATTGGAATGAAACCGAATTGCAGGAAAAGTACTCTAAGTTGTCCTTGGACTTGGCGATAAAACAAAAGGATCCGTCTTCGATATTTGATGGGTATATGTCTTTAGGATATCTTCACGAGCAACAGTTTCTGAAAGATGATTCGGACTTGAAACATCGGAATTTGGCTGAAAAATATTATCTGCAAGCGCTGGAAACGTATCAGAGTAATAGAGATCAGATTCCGTTTTCCTCGAATCTATCCTTCGTCTCGAGCAATCTTGCGCATCTTTATCTGCGATCTTATCCCGAATCGTACAGAGCGAAAGCTAAAAAATATGCCGAATTAGCTAAGCAGCAAGGGCAACAGAGCAATGAACATAATCATGTGTCGTCAGCTTACGGAATTATGGCGGAAATGGCCCTGCAGGAAAATAACCCCGCATTAGCTAAGGAATATCTATTGGCCTCGCTTTCCGAGATCAATAACTCAAGCAATCAGGATCAGAATGTATTGATGAGTATCTATGAAAGTCTTTCGAACATCAGCGAGAAAGAGAAGAAATATGACGAGGCTGTCAATTATTACAAGCAGTATATCGAGATTTTCAAGCGCGTATATGATCAGGAGCAATTAAATTTAGGCAAGCGATTGGAAGCACAGTTTGAAAAGGGACGGCAGGAGCAACAGGTTCAGAATCTTCAATTAGAATCCGAGAAAAAAGAGCAGCAGTTAAGCTTGATGGCCGCACTTGGGATTCAGCAGAAGCAAGATCTGGAAAACATGAAGCTTATCCAAGACAACCAATCAAAGGAGTTGGAATTGGCGAAATTAGAAACTGAAAAACAGAATCAGGCCTTGCGCATGTCGAAATTAGAAGCGCAGAACAGAGCGGCCGAAATCAGTAATTACCAACAGGAAATCAATTTCAGAGAAAAGATAAACACCTACTTTATCCTCTCCTTTGGGACGATCTTTCTCTTGTTTTTGGTTCTGTTGTATGCTTATCAGCAGCGTTCAAAACATATGAAGCAGAATGATGCGCTCCATCAGCTGGCGCTCGAACAAGAACGTCAGCACTCCAAAATATCAACACTGACGGCGATGCTACATGGACAAGAATTGGAGCGCGGCAGATTGGCACGCGATTTACACGATGGATTAGGCGGCTTACTATCCGGCACAAAGCTTCATCTATCCCAATTAAATGATCGTATTACCGACAACAACAAAGACACCATGGATAAGACGATGGGGCACTTGGATCTAGCAGTTGATGAGCTACGGCGTGTCGCCCATAACCTGATGCCTGATCTGTTGCAGAAATATGGATTGCAAGAAGCATTATCAGACTACGCCAGCCGTATGTCAACGGATACCTTAGACGTGGATGTACAGTTTTTACATTACGATAATCAATTATCAATTGATAAACAGCTCATCGTTTATCGGATTATTCAGGAATTGGTAAATAACGCGATTAAGCATGCCAAGCCGGCGCAGATTCTGGTTCAAGTGGTAGAAGAAGAAAAAAATTATCAGATTACGGTAGAAGATGATGGCATAGGCTTCGATCCGGAAGCCCTTAAAATCAACCAATCTGCCGGACTGCATAATATACAATCGAGGGTAGAGTTCTTAAAAGGAACAGTGCAAATTAATTCAGAAATCGATCAAGGAACGAGTATAGAGTTTCAGTTTCCAAAAACTAACAAGGTATGATAAACATTGCAATTGCTGATGACCACCCTTTATTATTAGAGGGTCTAAGAAATATTCTATCGAAAGAGGAAGATTTAACCGTGGTAGGATGTTACCCCAACGCTGAGGCGTTGCAGGCTGCATTGAAGCATGAAAAGATTGATATTCTATTATTGGACATCAACCTATCGGACACGAATAGCTTAGAGCTGATCAGTCCATTACGAGCAAGCTATCCAGCTATGCACATTATCATTATTAGTGTGCATAACGAATATGCGGTTATCAATTCAGCTTTCCAAGAGGGTGCAGAAGGCTATATACAGAAGAACTCCTCCATTGATGAAATTCTATTGGGTATTCAGCACATTCTGAATGGAAAGCGTTTTATGTGCTCTCAAACCAAGAGTATTGTCGATAAAAAAAATCAGAGCGAGTTGAAGAGCGTCCCGAAACTGACACGACGTGAAAGAGAAATTTTAGTCGAGGCGGCAATGGGATTAACGACCATTCAAATTGCAGACAAACTGTTTATCAGTCACCACACGGTAGAGAGCCATCGAAAGAATTTAATTGAGAAATTTAAAGCTTCAAATCTGAGTTCTGCCATAAAAATGGCCTATGAATATGGGCTAATCTTAGAGCTAAAATCATAAATCAAGAAGGGTTGTCCATAATGAACAACCCTTCTCTTTTTTAAAAAGCTTCTATTCGTTTTCATCCAAATTTCCACTTTTCAATATCTGACTACTCAGAAGTTAAATCGATTACATTTTATCTAACCAAGATTCAACTTCCTCTTTAGTCTTCCCTGTTTTCTTTTGAAGTTTGCCTAGTAACTCATCTTCTTTTCCTTCTGCGTAAAGTAGATCATCATCAGTAAGATCGGCATATTCTTGCTTTACTTTTCCTTTGATTTCGTTCCAACGGCCTTTCCATGTTAACTTGTTCATACTCTTTCTCCTTTTTAATGTTTATTAATGTGATTTATATAGAGAACAGTTCTAAATCAAAAAGGTTTGCTTTTTTTTTAAACTGGTACTTTTCTATCTGATTCTCTTTCCCAAACACGATGTCCTTTCATTACTTCGATGAAATCGCCTGTTAAATTATTTGCAGATTCGAGCACAACGCCTTTATCAAGTCCTTTCATTTTAATATAGCTTAGATCGATTAAAGACTCTGCACCTTTGGCAAATGCCAAAGCCTTACAATGTCTGTATCCTTCGTTGATAAATTGAACATAGTCCGGCTCTGTCTTCAATATGTTTACAGAATCTCCATCCGGCGTATAGAATGCATCAAAGCAAACCGATGCATCCGTTAAGTAAGAATGCTGTACTTCTTCTGTATCACCTTCTTTATATTTCAAAGCACCTACTTTCGTTGAGACCAATACGGCCTGTGCTTTCTCTGCCTTCAAAGCTTTTCTCATCTTGTCGACTGATTTCTTGCTCACGCCATCAGCCACTAGGAAAGCGACTTTCCGTGTTGCTATACTACCCTCTCCCGCTTTGGTTTCCATGCTCAATGCTGGCGATTTCTCAACTTCGGGCTTATTCGGTTTAATCGGGTAGTTTGGATGATTTTGACGCGCAAACTGCAAGGTCAGTTCATCTAACTGTTGAGGAGGTTCTAATCCCAAGTTTTTACCAACAGCGCTCGCTAATTTCTTATCGATTTGATTCAAGATCGCCAATTCTCGCTTGCGCACTGCTACAGAATTCACCTTTGACAGCTCAAAACTAAAGGCGCTGATGATATGTTGTTTTTCCGCTTCGGACTGTGAGTTAAAGAACAAGCGCGCCTGCGTAAAATGATCAGCGAAGGAGCTTGAACGCCCGCGAATTTTCTTCGCGTCTATTTTTTCCGCATGCGACTCAAAACCTTTTTCTCCTTTCAACATGGCATGATAAGGACAACCTCCACCCAAGCTGTTTGGGAAATAGCTGACATTGCCTTTTAACACGTCAGTTCTGTGGAAACCATCTTTTTGGTTGTTGTATTTCCCATTCACAGGCCTATTGATCGGAAGCTCATGAAAGTTCGGACCGCCCAGTCTATAATTCTGTGTATCAGCATAAGAAAATACTCTTCCCTGCAAGAGCGGATCGTTACTAAAGTCTATCCCCGGTACTAAACGTCCTGGATCAAATGCAATCTGCTCGGTTTCCGCGAAGAAGTTTTCAGGATTGCGGTTCAAGGTCATCGTTCCTATAATCTGAACGGGCACAAGTTCCTCTGGAATTATTTTAGTCGGATCGAGAATATCAAAAGAGTATTTCATCTCATCTTCTTCCGGAATCAACTGTACGCCTAAATCCCATTGTGGGAAATCGCCATTATCAATAGCCTCCCATAAATCACGGCGATGAAAATCGGCATCATATCCTGATATCTTTTGTGCTTCTTGCCATGCTACCTGATGAACTCCCAACTTTGGTTTCCAATGGAATTTTACGAAAGTTGCTTTACCTTGGTCATTAATAAACTTGAAGGTATGCACACCAAAACCTTCCATCATTCTCAAAGAGCGAGGAATAGCGCGGTCGGACATAACCCATAAGGACATATGAGCAGACTCCGGCATCAATGAAATAAAGTCCCAAAAGGTATCGTGGGCAGAAGCGGCTTGCGGAATCTCTTTGTCTGGTTCTGGTTTTACCGCATGTACGACATCCGGGAATTGCATAGCATCCTGAATAAAGAATACTGGAATATTGTTTCCGACAAGATCGTAATTACCTTCTTCGGTGTAAAATTTAACAGAAAATCCGCGTACATCACGTGCGAGATCAGTAGACCCTTTAAAACCCGCTACTGTAGAAAATCTCGTAAATAAAGGGGTAATCGTTCCTTTTTGTAAGAACTTCGCTCTAGTGTATTTGCTCATATCTGCCGTAGCTTCAAAAACACCATGTGCTCCGGAACCACGCGCATGAACTACGCGCTCAGGAATTCGCTCGCGATCAAAATGAGCTAGTTTATCCTGATAGATAAAGTCTTCCAATAAAGAAGGACCGCGTTCTCCAGCTTTTAACGTATTATTATTGTCATGAATAGGAACCCCATCATTCGTGGTCATGGTTCGATTTTGATTATCAACAACATGAGCATCAATCTGAGCTGTTTTAGGATTTGACTTATTCTGTTTTTTCATAGTAAAGTGGATTGAGATTTATGAATACGTTGTAACAACAATCCACCATGAAAAAGGTTCAAGAGAAATCAAAAAAAACTAGCCTGCGCATCGAATGGCCTCCGCTGCGCAGCTTAATATCCTAAAAACTTATTAGCTAATTTTGATCTAAGTGCTTCTCAACACCTCTAAAGGTGATCTTCGCAAAACCGATAAGCTATTTAAAAGCCCAATGATGACCGTCATTGTACTAACTAATAAAATTAGAAGCAAAACAAAGCCGATATCAGGAACAAAAGCGCTCTCAAACACAAAAATAGCTAGAATATTACTCGCTATAAGCGAGATGAACAAACCTGTTACAGCCGCTAATAGACCGAGGAACATGTATTCACTAATGGTAATCAGAAATATTTGTTTCCGACTTGCTCCTATGGTCCGGAGCAACACATTCTCACGAATACGTTGGTATTTACTGATTCGAACCGATGAAATCAAAACGACAATACCTGTCAGGATGCTGAAACCGCCAATAAACTGGATGATGAAGCCAATTTTATCGAGAATATTATTTAAGATGACCAAGATCGCATTCATATCGATTACCGATACATTGGGAAATTGATTCACTACCTTCTGCTGAAACTGGCTAGCCTCCCGTTCTCCCGACACTTTGGTCATCATAAGATAGAATTGAGGCGCATCATCGATACTGCCCTTGGCAAAGACCATACGGAAGTTCGACTGAAAGCGATTCCAATCAACCTGACGTAAGCTGCTCACTTTGGCGGCTAACCGCATTCCCTGTACATTCATGGTCAATACGTCTCCGACCTTTACCCCAATTCCTTCCGCATAGCGTTCGTCCAAAGATACCGAGGCTGTATCAGAAGGGGCCACCCGCCCCACCCACTTCCCTTTCGTCACCTTTTCCGATGCAGAAAGGCTGTCTCGGTAAGTTGCTCGGATCTCACCACGAAACGCGCGATTAGAAATCTCAATAGTCGTATCTTTCAATACGTCCTTTAATGATGTGCCATTCACTTGCTCAATAAACATCGTCACGATAGGAACACTCTCCAAAATTGGGTATCCTTCGCCCTTCGCCATAGATTGAAGAGAGTCACGTTGCGACGGTTGAATATCAAACATAAGCATATTTGCCTCATTCTGCTCGGCGGAGACAGCAATGCGCTTTAGTAGAATATCCTGAACGAAGTATAGCGTTGAGATTAAAGTAGTGCCTAGGCCGATAGAAACAATCAGAATTACGGTTTGATTATTCGGGCGCCAAAGATTGGAAAGCCCCTGTCGCCAAAGGTACGGCCATCTGGAAGGGAAGAATTTACGAATCAGCCAGGTAAAACCTTTGGCTACTCCGTAGAGTAATAAGAACGTCAGTGCTATACCTAGGCTGAACAATAAGGTCTGCGTCCAATTCTCCATTTGAATCCTGGCAAACATCACGATGAAGCCAGCAATCAAAGCATAGATCCACCCCTTTAAAGGATCTTTAAACAGCCCTTCTTCATCGTCCTGAACGCGCAGGGAGTTCAGCGGCGAGATATGCCGAACGGAAAGTAATGGTAATAAAGCAAATAATACCGCAATTACTAAACCGATAATGATTCCCTCAAAGATTGCAGGCCATACAACCTGGGTAGTCAACTGTACCGGAAGAACATCCTGCATCACAAACGGGATGGCGTACTGAATTGCCGTGCCTAAGGCAGCGCCGATAATCCCTCCGATCAAACCGATGGCGGCAAACTGGATCAGAAAGATAAAGAATGCTTGTTTTGCGGTCGTTCCTAAACAACGAAGAATAGCAACAGACATCAACTTCTCTCGCACGTAGATCTGAACGGCAGAAGATACACCGATACAGCCCAACAAGAGGGCAACAAAGCCTACCAATTCCATAAAACTAGCCATATCAGCAAAGGAGCGTCCGGTGTTTTCTTTCGTCGTCGCGATGGTCGAACTCCGTAGCTGGAGCGTGCTAAGCTTATCCTTCCAGTTTTCTATTTTTTTATCGATGGCGAAATTCTTGGGCAATTTGAAATAGAAATGGTATTCAATGCGGCTGCCTTGCTGTTGTAGTCCGGCGTCTTTCAGCTGCTCCAATGGGATAAACAAGCTTGGGGCCATTGCACCCGAAAAAGCACTCTGACCAGGTTGCGAAGTGATGCTTCCCAGAATAGGATAGCTCTTAGACCCTAGCTGAACCGTATCGCCGAAGGAAGCGTTGTATTGCAAAAAAAGTGAATTGTCTATATAAAGACCTGCATGCTTCGCGAAGTCATTAAAAACCTGATCCGGATGAGTTTCAACTGCGCCGTAAAAAGGATATGGCCCTTCAAGTGCCCTGACCTGAACAAAGCGGGAGGCATTCGCCTTGGGAATACGCAGCATAGACATAAAACGCTCTTCCTTAGCAAATCCTAAGCTGACCTCTTTAAGCGAGTCGATAAATGCCAAAGCTTCCTCCGTCGGCTTCCGGTTGCTCTCCAAAGCTAAGTCCGCACCGATCAACTCTGCTGCCTGATTATCAATATCAACCTTCAGATTCCGATTGAAAGAATTCATGGAAACTAGAGAGGCAATACCTAGAATAATAGAAGAGATAAAAAGAAATAAACGTGATCTGTTCTTTCTACTGTCCCGCCAGGCCATTAAGAAAATCCATCTCCAATTCATTGAATCTGCCCTCCTTTAATGGGAATAACCTGTTGTGTTTTTGCTGCTAATTCAAGATCATGTGTCACGATGACAAGCGTCGTCCCGGATGCTCTGTTAAGCTCAAAAAGCATCTCCTCGATAATCTGGCTCGTTTCTGCATCCAAATTCCCAGTAGGTTCATCGGCAAATAAAATCTTCGGTTTGTTTGCGAAAGCACGGGCAAGCGATACACGTTGCTGCTCGCCTCCGGAGAGCTGCGATGGATAGTGATTGGCTCGAGCAGCAAGACCAACACGTTCCAGAAGCTCCATAGCAACTGACTGATTGTTGCGAATCCCCTTTAACTCCATCGGAACCATCACATTTTCCAACGCCGTAAGTGTCGGCAAGAGCTGAAAGTTCTGAAAAACGAATCCAACATGTTCATTGCGTATTTGCGCAAGCTTATCCTCACTCAACCCGCTTAATTCAATTCCATTCAGACGAATGGACCCATCAGAGGCTTGGTCAAGACCAGCACACAAACCTAAAAGCGTAGATTTTCCGCTCCCCGACGGGCCAACGATAGCGACGGTTGATCCATCTTCCACTTGAATATTGATATCTTTTAAAACCGGAATATCCTTCCCTTCTAAGCTGTAGTTTTTGAAAACATGCTGTAATTCTAAGATCATAGTAGACATATACCACTAAAAGTATATCTTTTTTTGGTTAATTTAGTTCCATGAACTATATCAAAACGTCTTTTTCAATTCTATCAGCCATAATTTTACTTGCGGCTTGCAATAATCCTCAAAACCAACAAACCTCTCAGCAACAACAGGATACTGTAATGCAGCAAACAACAGCTGCTGAGAAAAAACAGAACATCGTTTTCTTTGGTAATAGTTTAACTGCGGGCTTAGGATTAGAAAATCAAACTGAAGCATTCCCCGCATTGATTCAACAGAAAATAGATTCATTAGGATTGAATTATAATTGTATCAACGCTGGCTTAAGTGGCGAAACAAGTGCTGGAGGAAAGGATCGCATTGATTGGTTGCTGAAAGAGCCTATTGATGTTTTTGTATTGGAGTTGGGTGCGAACGACGGGCTCAGAGGCATCAAGCCCGAGGCAACAAAGAAGAATCTGGGAGAAATAGTCGATAAGGTGATCAAAGCCTATCCCAACTGTAAACTGGTATTGGCGGGTATGAAAGTTCCACCGAGCATGGGTGAAGCCTATTTTAAAGAATTCGAAGCAATCTTCCCTGCCCTTGCGGAGGAAAAAAACATGACCTTAGTACCCTTCTTACTTGATAATGTGGCAGGGATAGCTAAGTTGAATCAACAGGATGCTGTTCACCCTACAAAAGAGGGCCAGCTTATCCTTGCAGAGAATGTATGGAAGCATTTACAAGGCATTCTGTAGTAAGAGCAGGTACAGCACAAGGTTAGAAAACAGCAACTTTCAAAAAAAGGCCTCCTGAATCAGGCGGCCTTAATATATTAACGAATCCTAAATTAACTATTTTACATAGACCTGTTGAGTCTGTTTTCCAAGCTTCACATGAGGAAACTGCTTATCAAAATCGATCATCACATCACCATCCTCAATCTTCCCATCAGCATTTGAGTCCCATGCTATCGCCACATAATAGTTTACCGAGTCTCCTTTTCTGACTTTAGGCTCTATCAGATTAAGATAATCCTTTGGCAACTCGAAATCCACATTAAATGGAATTGCTTTAGCATCAAAATCAACAACGGCTATCTCCGTCGCTGCTGCATCCGCCAGGTTAGCAGCAACCGCAAACAAGGTCGCTTTTCCTTTTGTATTTGAAATAGTCGGTGTCGTTGTTCCGACAAATTCCACTCTTAATGATTTTTCTTCCTTAAAAGAATCAGATGAATTTTTCAAACTGCAGCTCGCAATCATCATCGACACACCTAATACTAACAATAATTTACCCATAAATAATATATTTTTCTTATTTAGATAAACGTATAAAATCGTATAACGCTACAAAAAACTTTCATGTTCCTATTAAAGCACAAAGCGAGTTTAAAATCAAATACGTTAAAAAAATGAAACAACCGTGCCAAAATCCGAATGTGTGATAATATTTAACAGTTAACCAGACCCATATACCAATAAAAATACTCGGAAATTGAAATCTCTTCAATTCCTAAAACCTATCTTTGTCTGTTTTTAATGGCCCAACAAAACGTATTCATGTTCAAATTCTCGATTCAAGATCTAAGACAAGTCAATTGGAAGACCGAGATACTCGCTGGTTTAACCGTCGCGATGACGATGATTCCAGAATCCCTATCCTTCGCAATTTTAGCTGGCTTGAGTCCATTGACGGGACTTTATGGAGCCTTCCTCATGGGCTTAGTGACTTCCATACTTGGGGGCAGACCCGGTATGGTCTCCGGCGGCGCTGGAGCCACTATCGTTGTCTTAATCGCATTAATCAGTTCACATGGCGTTGAATATCTATTTGCAACCGTAGCATTAGCGGGAATATTACAGATTATGGTTGGTGCTTTTAAACTTGGCAAGTTTGTCAGACTCATTCCGCAACCCGTCATGTTTGGATTTCTAAACGGACTCGCCATCATCATTTTTATGGCGCAACTTGAACAATTCAAAATCGTCGAAAACGGAGTAGCGCATTGGATGACAGGATCTATGCTCTATACCATGTTAGGATTAACAGCATTGACTATAGCGATCGTTTTAGTAGTCCCTAAAATTACCAAAGCAGTACCTTCTTCTTTGATTGCAATCTTTATTGTATTTGCAGTTGTTCAGTTTATGAATATCGATACGAAAAAGGTGCTGGACATAGCGAGCATCGCCGGAGACTTCCCTCCATTTCATATCCCCGCTGTGCCCTTCAATTTAGAGACCTTGCAAATCATATTTCCTTATGCGTTGATTATGGCTTCCGTTGGTTTAATCGAGTCGTTATTAACGCTTAGTATGGTGGATGAGTTGACCAATTCAAAAGGCTCTTCAAACAAGGAAGCTGTTGCGCAAGGAACAGCGAATATTGTCAATGGCTTTTTCACAGGAATGGGAGGCTGCGCTATGGTCGCGCAGACCCTAGTTAATATCAATGCAGGTGCGAGAACCAAACTATCTGCGTTTATAGGTGCAATAACTATTCTCATTATCATCTTGGTAGGCGCGCCTTTTATCGAATTGATACCACTCGCAGCACTCGTGGGTGTGATGATGATTGTCGCCATTACCACATTCAAATGGGGTTTCTTTAAAATGCTGAGCAAGATGCCAAAATCCGATATCTTTGTCGGCATTTTAGTCGCAGCGATTACGGTTGTGCTACACAACCTAGCATTAGCCGTGCTCGTCGGCGTCATTATTTCTGCGCTCGTCTTTGCCTGGGATAGTGCTGTACGCATTCGCGCAAGGAAATCAAACGACGAATATGGCAATAAGATTTACGAAATATACGGTCCGCTTTTCTTTGGGTCCGTCACTAACTTCTTGGATAAGTTTGAGGCTGAACAGGATCCCGACCGTATCATTATCGATTTTCGAGAATCCAGAATAGTGGATATGTCTGCAATCGATGCTGTTAGTAAATTGACGGCTCGCTATGCTAGTCTACAGAAAACGGTCGTACTGCGACATTTAAGCAAAGACTCTATTAAGCTGTTGGAAAATGCCAAAGGAATCATTGAAGTCAATATTCAGGAAGATCCAACTTATAAAGTCATGCCCGAAAAGTAAATAAAAAACCGACTTTTTCAAGTCGGCTATCCTGCATCAATATCAAATGTGCATATCAAGTTTTATCTTTTATCCGAACTGTCCGTTAATATAATTAGCGGTCATTTCATTCAAAGGATTTCCGAAAATCTGTTGTGTCGGACCCTCTTCTTTTACTTCACCCAAATACATAAATACGGTTTTATCAGCAATCCGTTGTGCCTGCTGCATATTATGCGTCACAATCACAATCGTATAATTTTTCTTTAAATGCGTGATTAACTCTTCTATCTTCAAGGTACTAACAGGGTCCAAAGCGGAGCATGGTTCGTCCATCAAAATCACTTCAGGACGTAGAGCAACAGCTCTGGCAATACATAAGCGTTGCTGCTGACCACCGGACAAGCGGGTTGCCGGCATCTTCAAGTCATTTTTCACTTCCTCCCAGAGGAAAGCTTCGCGCAGGGCTTTCTCGATCACCCCCTTATCATGTGGAAGATTATTGATCTTCAAGCCATAAGCAATGTTATCATAAATACTTTTCGGAAAAGGATTTGCCTTTTGAAAGACCATCCCTATGCGTTTTCTAATTTCCGTTACAGGAACACCTTTGGAATAAAGATTAAGATCTTCCAATTTCAAACTTCCGTCGATCTTGGCATCCGGAGACAGGTCGTGCATCCGGTTAAAACTTCTCAGCAGCGTACTCTTGCCACAGCCCGAAGGTCCAATCAATGCTGTAATCTCATTCTCTGCAAATGAAATATTAACATTCTTTAATACATGCTTTGCTCCAAAGCTGATATTCAAATTTTCAGCTGATAATTTAGACTTCATTTTTTCTATACTTATAACGAATGTAGAACGCAGTAAGGTTCAATAAAAAGACAACAACAACGAGTACTAGTGCCGTCCCATAAGCAATAGGGCGAACCTCATCGATAGACTGATGCTGCGTTGATAACATATATAAATGGTATGGCAAAGCCATAAATTCTTGATTGATAAAACCCGTAGTGCCGTTAATATAAAATGCTGCACCCGTGAATAAGATGGGCGCAGTTTCACCGGCCGCGCGGCTCAACGTCAATACAACGCCCGTCAAGATCCCCGACATCGCCGATGGAATAACCACATCCTTAATCGTCTCGAATTTCGTTGCCCCAACAGCAAGCGCAGCTTCGCGCGTACTGTTCGGAATACGCATCAATGCTTCCTCGGTCGTGGTGATGATATAAGGTAAAGAAAGTAATCCTAAAGTTAACCCGGCAGCCAGTAAGGAAGTTCCAAGCTCCATCGATTGTACAAATAAGGCTAAACCAAATAATCCGTATATGATACTCGGTACGCCTGAAAGATTACGAATAGACGCTCTGATCGTTCGGGTCAACCAACTGTCCTCCGCATATTCATGCAAATATATCGCACAACATACACCGAAAGGGATCGAGAATATAGCCGTAATCAATGTCAATAAGACCGTTCCAATAATCGGAGTTAAGATTCCACCCTTTGTCATTCCATCGGTTGGAACCGACGAAACAAATTCCCAGGAAAGCTGTCCCGCACCTTTGGAAACAATTTCCCAAATAACAACAACTAAGAAGAAACAAACCAGGATGGTACTAGTCAATAGAGTACCCCACTCTACAACCTTAGATAATTTCGATGATCTATACTGCATGGAATTTTCTAAAACGGTTAATGAAATACTCGCCTAACATATTAGCCGCTAGGGTCATCATAAATAAAACTGTCGCAATTGCATAAAGCGCGAAATAATGGGTCGTCTGATAAGGCACCTCGCCCATCTCGATTGCAATGGTCGCCGTCATTGTCTTCACCGAGTCGAAGAAACCGGTCGGCATCAATGCAGCATTACCGGTTGCCATAAGCACGGTCATTGTCTCTCCGATTGCACGCCCCACGCCCAACATAACCGCAGCAATAATACCAGGTGCAGCAGCAGGAATAACGACTTTTCTCAATGTTTCCCATTTCGTCGCGCCCACACCGTAGCTAGCTTCCTTGTAAGTTTTCGGAACAGCGTGAATCGCATCCTCCGCAACAGTAATAATCGTAGGCAAAGCCATAACTGCCAAAAGGATAGCGCCATTTAAAGCATTCAAACCATTCGATAGGTCAGCCAAACTCGCGATACCAGGGCTTACGACAACAATACCTAAGAAACCAATTACAACCGACGGAATAGCCGCCAGCATTTCAACAGTCGGTTTCAAGATATTCTTAACTCGAGGACTTGCATACTCTGCAATAAATGCTGCCGTACCAATACCTAATGGAATAGCAATCAACATAGCACCGAATGTTACCAACGTTGTGCTTAGAATCAAAGGAAGCATGCCATATTTAGGATCGTTCGCCGTTGGATTCCACTCCATTCCTGTGATGAAGTCCAATGGTTTGACATCTAAGAAAAAAGAAAAAGAATTATAAACTAACATGGCGAGAATACCGCCCAATAATGCCAGAACCAGTAGTCCTGTTGCTTTAAAAATATACTTAAAGCAGAGGTCTAAAGACAGTCGTGTTTTATATTTCATGTTGTTGATTTTCTAAGGTATAATAACCGTGCTCTTCAATGAGCTTTCTACCGATTCCACCGCGTTCGAAATTGATAAATGGACGTACTTTTTCCCAAGATTTCGCCAACACAAATTGGTATAGAGGGCGTTGGAAATAATATTTACTATTATTGATGGCCTCCGGGTCCAGCGGAGAATAAGCGATTGCAGCAGCGTTCTCGCGAATCTTTACAATCTTCACTTTCTGACTGCTGTTCGGATCATGAGCAACATAGCCTGCCCCCACATAACCGATACCTGTCTTATCGGCTTTTACACCCTCAATAATTTGTGCATTGCCCGTCATCTCCTTAGCAGTATTGGCAAACTCAATCTTCAACTTCTTTTTGATAAAGGAATGTGTACCGGAACTACTCTGTCTACCATAGATATTTATAGGCTCGTCGAAGTCGATAATCTCGTTCCAATTCTTGATCTTACCACTTAGAATCAAACCTAGTGTATCTACAGTAAGCTCTTCCAAAGGCAGATCTTTATGAACAACAAATGCCGTCGCATCCTCCGCGAAAACAATCGTCTTGAGCTCAATATTTTTTTCCTTAAACTGCTCTATTTCTTCATCCGATAAAGGGCGCGATGAGTTCGCAATATCGGCTTGACCATTCATAAGAGATGTTATTCCTAAACCAGAACCACCGCCTGAAATAGCAATACTGAACGTGGGATCAAGTTCCGTGAATTGCTCGGCAAGATTAACCGCCAAATTCACCTCAGTATCAGAGCCTTTCATCTTTATTGAGTTCGTATTGGTACTGCACGAATTGAAAAACAATAAGGAAATAACACAAAAACTTGAAAAATAGTTAATAATCTTTTGTTTCATCCCTACAAAATTGAGGTTTCAATATTACCTCAATGTTAAGACAATATTATCCTAATGGTAGATTATCAGATTTATGTAAGGAAATTGTAAAGTTGATGAGAACAGTATATTAAATGGTACTGAGCGACGTCTCGAAAGACAAAAACCTTTGATTTTCCCCTCGCGATACAAGACAGCGTAAGGATGCTTCTCGAGCTTTGAAAATAGATATTTGCAAAAAAAAGCCACCCAACATGAGCTGGATGACTTCGATTATGAATTGTAAGAGGTTAGCCGAAAATTATAATTTTACATCAAACATCAAGTGCTTATCGCTACGGATAAATGTCGACACGACTTCGTAGGTTAGTTTCGATTGTCCCGCTTCCGCAGTAAGGATTTGCTTAGACTCTGGGTATAAAACAATACGTTTGCTGCCATTCCCCGATTTCAGCTCCAATTCAAAATACAGATCAGAATTGTTTGAAATTTCATAGTACTTCGTGGTCGTTTGTGCACTTTTATTTGTCTTCTCATAATAAGGAGCACTGATCGAAACACAGGCATTCATGAGATTTCTAACATGCTCTTCTTTTCCAAAAAGATAATTACTTGACCATACAACCGTACGTCCAGCTTCCAACGCTTCACGAATACCGGCTGCTGAACGATCTTTTGACATGATCAGCGTCATCGTGCGGTGCACCCCCTCTTGTCCAATATTATAATCATGAGCAATAAGGTTGTGAATATCCGTATTTCCAATGATCGTCAAATTACGATCTAACGCCCAATCCAACGCTTTTTTATGAAAGCCTAATCCATTCACTACTTCAATACCGTGAAGTTTCTTCTCTTGATACATCTTTTCAACAAAATCAATCCATTCGTACGAGCCTGCTATGCTGCTTGCCTTCCAACCCGGATGATTCCAAAAAATAAAGGCCTTTTGAGCGGCTGCCTTATCGATTGCTTCCTGGTCTAAGGCAGAGTCATTATTTTCAACTAAGGTCGAAGCATCTTGAATAAACAACGCATTAAAGTGTCCTGGAGGCGTTTTACGAGTAACCTCCGTGCCTTTTACTAAAACAATGTTATTCTCTTTAGCTAACTCTACCGCTAAATCATGCGAACGGTTATGATCCACTTTCACATCTTTCGAATGCGGGTTGTATTCCATGTGCTCCGTATAGGAAATTGCATCCAATCCTTCACGCCAAGCCTCTTGAACACGAACATTCGGCCATACATGTCCATCGGTAAATACAGTATGCATGTGGAAATCACATTTCAATACCTGTAGGCCATTAACATTCGGGATGTTTAAAATCGTACGTTTCGCAGGATATGCGAACTCTTGTAAGCGCATGATACCAGCATCAGTCTGTGCCTGAAGAAAAGAAACGCTTAATAGCAACGAACTTGCTAGGGCTGTAGTGAATTTCATTAGAGAGGTTATTTTTATTTTAGCCAAAAATAAAGACAGGTTATTAATAGAATATTAAATCTGTGTTTAATTTTATTTAAAAAAACGATCCTCTACGCTTATTTCGAAAGATTTTTCAACTAAAGATAAGAAATGTCGCTCCGCTCTTTCGTTAACTGAAGCAAATTATTGCGAAGTTTCGGCGATTCAAAATTGATCATACCAATCTTTTTTATCACCATTTCTCCATTCTTTGCGATGATTATCGTCATGGGGATAGAGTTTGTCTGCATATGGGACGGAAGCGCAGCTCCTAAAGAATATAAGGGAATACTATATTTTCGTTTTTTAAAGAATTTTGAAGCTTTCTCCGGATCCTGATCCATCTCGACCGCGGCAAATACAATATCCTTTTCGGAAGCTAAAGACGAATAAAGCTTTTCTAACGAAGGTAATTCTGCAATGCAGGGCTGGCACCAAGTTGCCCAAAAATTCAGCACAACTACTTTCCCCTTCATCTCCGACAGCTTAACCAATTTGCCATCCTGATCGATAAGCGCCAAGTCAGTAGACGAAATACTGCTGTCCATCGATACGGGCTCCTGTTCTTGCGCAATTGACGGCATGGCGGCAAAGAGAGAGAAAACTAAAAATAAAAGGGTAATTGGGTATCTCAGATTCATCAACTTTATTTTAGAATAAAAAACGACTCTTCCCTAAAATATGGAAAAACTATCGTTTAAAAAACTTGCATGCATCCTCTGAAGCAGCAACACTGATTTATCGAATCAATCAAAGGAAAACTTGCGACGTACATTTAGACCAGCACCCTAATCTCGTTACGGAGCAACACAATCTGCTCTTCATTTTCCAGCTTTTTCAATATCCGAGAAACCACGACTCTAGAGCTGTTCAAGTCCGACGCAATTTCCTGATGGGTTAGTGTTAATATAGGGCTGTCCGTAAGTCTTACCTTTTCTTTCAGATAATTCATAATACGCATTTCCATATTCGAAAAAGCCAGATTATCAATTGCACCCAGCATTTCATTCATTCGCGAAGAATAACTGCTCAAGATAAACTCGCGCCAGGAACTGTATTTGGCGAGCCATTCATTCAGATACTGATTAGGGATCATCGCCACTAATGTGGGCATCTCTGCCTGTGCTCTGATCTCACTTTTCTTCGTCCCAACGCAACAGGCAATCGACATCGTACAGGTCTCTCCTTTCGCCAAATAATACAGAAGAATCTCCCCTTCCTTTGCGTCTTCCCGTACAATCTTAATCGCCCCGTCAATCAAAAGTGGCATCGAGCGTACATACTGTCCAATATCAATAATGACTTCCCCAGTTTCGAAAGTCCGCATAATAGCAACCGCCTCAATCTCTTCGATTAAGGCGGGTTCTAATATATTTTGATAAGCGTCTGCTATTAAACTCATAGAGCGTTTGCTAGGTTGTTTCTTTCCCTTTGTTTTTCCAATCAAGGAAACTGCCTGCGTAATTATAAACCTGCTCAAAGCCATTCTTCTCTAAGAAAGATGCTGCAATTGTAGCCCGGTCACCCGATTGACATTGTATAATGATATTCTTGTCTTTATACTCTGTCGGCAATTTCTTCTGTAAGTTACCAATAAATTTATGAATCGCACCAGGAATATGAGCGGTTTCAAACTCTGTCTTTCCTCGCACATCAAACAATACCGTATCCTCCTTGTCTTTCCAAGACTCTACCGTGTCAGCATCCACTAATTTTGTCTCTGACAATGGAACAGTAGATAGATCGGTCACAAATGCTTCGATATGATCCATCCCGATACGCATTAACTTGCGCGTAATTTCTTCCTGACGCCCCTCTTCAGCCACGATCACTAGGTTTTTATCATAAGGCAACATCCATCCCGCCCAATTCGCTAGCGAATTATTGTTCTGAATGTTAATAGCCCCTTTAACATGTCCTTTAGCAAACTCTACCTTATTGCGCGTATCCACTAAAATGCTATCCGACTTCGCCAAACCCTCCTCAATGGAAATTGTAGGATGCGTAGGCACTTCTACCAATAATGGTCTATCCACCTTGTTTAGCTTCTTCATCATTGCAAAATAGGTAGGAGCCTCCGGTTGATCGCTCAATAGATAGTTCTTAAAACCCTCATAATCTTCGCCGAATTGGAATGCCCAGTTACGGATTTTCTCATATCCAACGGTACTGCTTGGCACTGCTCCCAAAGCTTTCCCACAGGCAGAACCCGCGCCATGACCCGGCCATACTTGAACGTAGTCTGGTAATGCGACAAATTTCTTTAAGGATGCAAACATTTGCTCAGCACCGATATCCTTGGTGCCGATCATGCCTGCTGCTTCCTCTAACAAATCAGGACGACCGATATCACCAACAAAGACAAAATCTCCAGTAAAGATCATCACAGGTTCGTCGGAAGCAGGATGGTCGCGAAGAATGAAACTGATACTTTCAGGCGTATGACCCGGGGTATGCATCACCGTTAGGCTCAAGTTCCCTACTTTAATAACATCCCCATCCTTTAATCCCTCGTGTGCAAACTCGTACTGCCAATCCGCACCGCCTTCATCCGACAAGTATAACTTTGCCCCTGTCAACTCCGCCAGTTCACGAGATCCGGCAAGGAAGTCCGCATGAATATGCGTTTCTGCGATATGCGTAATCTCCATGTTATTTTGCTTTGCGATTTCCAGATAAACATCAACATCGCGCTGCGCATCAATAACGATTGCCACTTTTTTTGCTTGACAGCCTATAAAATAACTAGCTTGTGCTAGCGTCTTGTCGTAAACTTGTTGAAAAAACATCTTTAAATTTATATTTCGTTTAAAACTTGTCGCTATCGTCCAATATTAACCGAAGGGCGATAGAAACTTTCATAATATAACAAAGCTATAGCTTAAATTCTGCATAGACAGTTACAAATGTTACACAGCAGGATAGATTAGTGAGGTAATTTATTCTTCAACAAACCATAGAAATAAGTGCCTAGCAAAGCAAATGCGATAACAATAAGCATAGGATACACGCCGGCGCCTAGTAAAACAAAGATTGGCCCCGGACAGGCTCCTACTAAAGCCCAGCCTAATCCAAAAAAGATACCACCGATTAGGTAACGCGGAATGGATTTGGCTTTATCTGCAATAACAATCTTTTCCCCATCTGCATCTTTTGCTTGCGAACGCTTTATAAGCTGCACAGCAATAACCCCGACAACAAGTGCGGTTCCGATAAATCCATACATATGGAAAGATTGGAAATTGAACATTTCATAAATGCGAAACCAAGATGCGGCCTCCGCTTTATACATAACCACACCAAACAATATTCCTAAAAGGATAAATAATACTTTTCTCATGACTTTATTAGAAGATTAAAGGGAATAATACATGGACCATAACCAGTCCGCCAATAAAAAATCCGATGACCGCGACTAAGGATGGCCATTGCAAATCACTCAAACCCGAAATTGCGTGTCCGGATGTACAGCCGCCGGCATAACGTGTTCCGAAACCGATCAATAGTCCGCCAATGGCTAAAATAAGAACGTTCTTAACACTCATTAGCTCAAAGATCTCCGAAGGCGAGTACGCCGCACCGGCAGATTCAAATCCCATCGCCTTTAATTGGGCGATGCTATCTTCAGAAATTGCCGGAATCTGATTATCGGAAAGATAATGAGCCGCAACATATCCCCCTATAATAGAGCCTGCGAGGAACAGAAGGTTCCAACCTTGCGCCTTCCAATTGAAGTCGAAAAAGCTGCAGGACTTTCCAGCGCCCAGCGCTGAGCAGATATTTCTGAAGTTCGATGAAAATCCGAAGCTTTTACCTAAATAAATTAATGCCAGCATGATTAGCGCGACAAGAGATCCACCCACATACCAGGGCCAGGGTCCTAAAATTAATTCCATATTTCCTTTCATTTTTTTACAAAGGTACTGCCCCTATGCTAGTCCGATGGTAACATAAGTTACACCGATTCACAGCTACCATCGATTCTTCATTCATCATTTCTAGGTCAGTAATCTTCCTCTGTAACAAAGGTAACCAAAATAGCAAAGCGAAACTGTCACCTTTGAACCATCAAATTATTTAAGGAATGGAAATTTTAGGATTTATAGCAGCGATAGGTATCGGATTGGTATTGGGGTTGATTGGCGCCGGTGGTAGTATCTTAACTGTCCCGGTTATGGTATATCTGTTTGCCATCGATCCTTATTTGGCAACAACCTACTCCCTATTTATCGTCGGAGTTAGCAGCTTGGCAGGTATTATACCATATACTTTGAAAAATCAAGTAGACTTTAGAACGTCCATATTCTTCGGAATCCCTTCCATTCTTGGCGTTTTTATCGCGAGGCGTTATTTACATCCTATTATACCGAATGATATTATCGAAATTAATGGCTGGATGCTAAGTAAAGACATGCTCCTGATGTTACTTTTTGCAGTTCTGATGGTTTTCGCTGCCATCAATATGATTTGGAAAAAAGAAAAATCAGACCACATCGATCCAACAAATAATCGAATCGGAAAAGTCATCTTTCAAGGCTTATTGATTGGACTATTAGTAGGACTCGTTGGCGCCGGCGGCGGATTTTTAATTATACCTGCATTAATTATCTTCCATAAATTATCGGTAAAGACTGCCATCGGTTCTTCCCTATTGATCATTGCACTGAACTCACTTTTTGGTTTCGTCAGCAGCAACAATATAGAGGAGATACACTGGCCGCTATTGCTCGAAATAACAGCAATCGCACTTGGCGGCATGCTGCTCGGAAGTTGGATCAGCCAAAAGGTCGACGGTGCTAAGCTTAAACCCTTCTTCGGTTACTTTGTCCTGTTCATGGCAATTATGATACTTTATCAGGAGTTGAAATAGCCCCGTCGTATTCACCGAATAAAATGTGTAATTCACCGAATTTTATACTCTTTTGACCTATTCCTATTTATACATATTAAGAAGTTCACGTACTTTTGAGTAACAAATTAAACAAGTAAGGTAAATAATTGTTAATCAAATAAAAAGAAGAGATATGTCAATCAAAGAAACATTCACTATTACAGGTGAGAACTTATTAAAAAGAGTTAAAGAATTAATTGCAGAAGGTAATGTTACAAAGATCAGCATTTCCGACAAGTCAGGAAAAGAAATCATGAGCTTCCCTGTGACTCTAGGCGTTATCGGTGTGGTATTAGCACCAATATTCGCTGCCGTAGGTGCACTAGCAGCATTATTAACGGAGTGTAAAATCACAGTAGAACGTTCGGAGAAACCAACAGAAGCTGAAAAAGAAGCTGCCCCAGAGCAGCATGAAGGTCCAAGAGACATTGAAGTACATTAATAAACTAAAAGGAGATGCAAAATGCATCTCCTTTTAGTTTATAGTACTTAGTACTTAGTACTTAGTAATTAGACCTATGGCGGGAATAGATATGAGATATTAGATATTAGATCCTGCCAATCCGTTTATCCTTCCTTTCCTGGTAGTTAGTACGACCAATGGTCTTACACCTACATGTTAGATATGAAATTTTAGATATCAGACATAGAAATTAGACCCGATCCTGCCAATCCTTTTATCCTTCCTTTCCTGGTTCAAAGACAAATCTCACATCTATTCCCGCCATAGGTCTAATTACTAAGTACTAACTACTAACTACTATTTCTACAAGACAACTACAACTCAAACCCCTTTCAAACCCAATGTAAACCCAATGTAAACCCAATACAAACCCCAATCATAACCGTTCGGAAAGGGCTATGATTTGGGTTTGATTAGGGTGTGCATTTCGTTACATCAGAATCGCATCTCTTACTTCTACCTTCGTCCAGTATTTTTTGTAGATTTCGATTGCGGCGAGGTGCTCCGGATGGGTCTCGTACACATTTATTTCGTCCATATTGTTGAAGGTAACCAAGAGGAGATAAGAAAAGGAATTGTCGACAACAGGGCGTGGGGTTGTCGGGGCGGGCTTGCCATACTTTAATTCTTTGATACCTTCAATCTTCGCGAGCGTCGCAAAGAAATTCAGGAAATCCTTCTCCTCTTCTGCTGTAATGCCTTCTTTCAGCCAAAAATACACAGAGTGTACAATCGTTTCCTTTGATAGAGATGTATCCATATTTGTATGATTAGTTTTAGGTTCTGCACAGCTGTTCAAAACGGATGTTGCTGCCGCACCCACGAGGATGCTTCCGATAAATGTTTTCCTTTTCATATTAGGTTATGTTTAGATTGATGTTATAAACAATAAATATACTAATTAACTAGAATATTCTACCGGCGGATTGATTAGCAATATTTTAGCACATATTACTTCGCAAAAGCTATATTTGTAAGGATATTAGGGCGTTTAATTGTCGTAAAACAAACAAAATCCCTTTTATTATGTTAATACTAAGTATAAAAAGATAATCACAAAACAAGAGAACTCCAGCTTTGAATAAATTCGGCCGTATTGCAATCAAAACTTTCTTATGGATAATTGGTTCCATCATCGCTTTGCTATTACTGGTTATTTTCCTCGTCAGGTTACCCGCTGTCCAAAACTATATTGTAGGCAAGGTGACGAACTACTTGGAAAATAAGATCGGTACGCAGGTAGATATCGGCCATATTAATATTACCTTTCCTAAAAAACTAGTCTTAGAAAATGTTTTTTTTGCAGATCAGTCTAAGGATACATTGATTGCCGGCGAACAGCTGCTCGTGGATATCAACATGTTCAAATTACTGAAGAACACTGTCGAGATTGAAGAGCTTGAGTTGAAAGGGATTACGGCGAAAATCAATCGTAAACTACCAGACAGCACCTTCAACTTCAGTTATATCGTCGGCGCTTTTGCAACGGAAAAAGAAAGTACTGCAACAGCGGATTCCACATCCGCATTAACTTTCGATATCGATAAGGTACTGTTTGAACGGATTAAATTTGTCTACAAAGATGATGTGATTGGCACCTCAGCCGATCTTTATCTTAACCATTTCGATACCCGCATTAAAACATTTGACCTCACCAAGAATATGACATTCAACATGCCGAAGATCAATATCGACGGTTTGCAGGCGAGGATTAAGCAATGGCGGGTTGTTTCGGAAGAGGAAGCTCCCGATGCCTCCGATTTTGGGATCAATGACCCCAGTGTGGAAGCAACATCGCTTTTGCCAAATCTGGCGACGGAAGTACTTGGCCTGAAGAATATTTATATACAGTACGATGACGAGGCATCGAACATCAACACCAAGTTTACCATCAAAGAACTGATCGCGAACGTAGATCAGATTGATCTAAACAAAGAGTTAGTCAAACTGAAGGAAGTAAAATTAACAGACTCAGAATCCGAGGTATTTCTTGGGAAATCGGCTCCGAAACCAGAATCTAATAGTGCTGACAGCAGTTCTGTCAACTGGATTGTATCAGTTGACAAAATTGGCATCGCCAGAACAAACGTTTGGTTTAGAGATGATAACCAACCGAGAATGAAGGGACTAGATTACTTTAACTTGAAGTTGACCGACCTTGCCGGTGCGATGGATAATGTCTACTATTCTGCTGATTCCATTTCCGGAAATTTAGCAAATCTTGCTGTAAAGGATCATTCAGGATTTGAACTAAGGCAGTTGAAAGGTGATTTCGTTTATACAAACACCGGGGCAATCGTTAAAGATTTCTTGATCGAAACACCGAATTCCATCATCCGAGATAACATCAAAGTTTCTTACCCTTCATTAGCGGCTGTTTCGGAAAACCCGAGCAATGTCACTATTGAAGCGACCCTGAAGAAGACGCAAATCGATATGCGCGATATCCGCTATTTGGCTCCTGACCTCGAGAAAGAGGAAACCATGAAGCCTTTGATGAACAAGAAATTCTATATCGATGGAAAAGTATTAGGCAAACTGAACGATTTGAGAATTCCAAAAGTCGAATTCAAAACCTTGAATAACACGCATCTTATCGCCTCAGCGCATATCAAAGGACTTCCCGATATGAACAAGATGTATCTGGATCTGGATATCCGGAAATTGACGACTAGCCGTGCCGACCTGAACCGACTGATTGCCCCTTCCCTATTGCCCGACAGTATACAATTGCCGAGGAATATTAGTTTGGTTGGTACGTTCAAAGGTGGAATGCGTGGCTTTGACACCGATCTAAAATTAGTTACAGAACAGGGAAATGCTACAGTCAATGGAACCCTGAACATGGGTAGAGATACGACTTACAATGCTTTTGTATCGGTAGATAATTTCAATTTGGGTGAGTTCTTAAAGCAAGATTCCGTTTTAGGTTATATTGCTGCCCAGGCGCAGGTGAAGGGAACTGGCTTGAATCCTAAGACGATGATTGCTGATGCGACCGGAACCTTAAAGCGCTTCGATGCAATGGGCTATGGATACCGGGATATTGATTTTGACTTTACCGCAAATCGCGGAGATATATCGGCTAATTTACATAGTCCTGACCCGAACGTTCAACTAAATGCGAGCATTCAGGCAAATATGCAAGGCCAATATCCTAGGCTTTACGCCGAGATGATGATCGATAGCATCAACCTCAAGAACCTGAAGTTGATGGATGAAAACCTACGTTATCACGGAAAAATCATCGCCGACTTCGAGACATTTGACTTAGATCATTTAAATGGTTCCTTACGGATCGCCAATTCGTCTATCGCCTATAATGATGATCGCTATGTGTTGGATACCGTAGCGTTAACCGCTCAGGCTGATACGGGTAGAAATATTCTGATTTTAAGTTCCGAGTTCTTGAATGCGCATCTTGCTGGTAAGTATAAGTTGACGGAGTTAGGCGCATCGGTCCAGGATATCATCAGAACCTATTACAATCCTTCCAATAATCAAACTCCGCTTGTCTACTCGCCACAGCAATTTGAATTTAGTGCACGCTTGAACAATGCGCGGATTATCCGAGAATTTTTCCCGGCATTAGAGGAGTTACAAGATGTAACCTTAGACGGATCATTTAATAGCGAGGATAAAGCCTTGATGGCAAAACTGCTCGCTCCTAAAGTGATGTACGATGGTACGGAGGTGGAGAATATCGGTATGGATATTATTACCGTCGACAGCACAATGTACTATAATGCCTTGATTGAACATATCAAAGTTAGTGGTGTAGAGTTGCGCAATACGGTACTGAGTGGGAATGTCGTAGAAAACAATGTTGACCTAGGTCTTTGGATAAAAGATAAAGAAGATAAAGAACAGTACCATTTGGGTGCTAATATGTCGGTGGATGCCAATAACTACAATTTCTCGTTAAAAGAAGACGGCTTGATGCTGAACTATGAGAAGTGGGGCATCAATCCGAACAACTTATTGACCTTCGGAAGCGCAGGCATTCGAGCGAATAATTTCCATCTTTCTAAAGATGGTCAGGAGATGATTATTCAATCGAAAGACTCGACACTGAATTCCCCTATCGATTTAACCTTTAATAACTTCCGTATTGAAACCATTACGCGGATGTTGAATTCGGAAAACCTGACATTAGGCGGTGGGATCAACGGTACAGCAACGGTTTCACGGTTGGAAGCAAATCCTGTTTTCGTATCCGACTTGAATATTGAAAAGTTCTTCTTCGGAAAAGATACGATTGGTAATGTGATGCTGAAGGTAAATAACATCAAAGAGAACACTTACTCCGCGGACGTTCGAATTACGGAGAATGGAAATGATGTTCAATTGATTGCTGATGTCATCATCCCTGCGGAAGGCGATATGCAAATCGATGCCACCTTGGATCTTAAACCAATGACGATCAAAACGATCGAAGCCTTCAGTATGGGGCAGCTTAAGGGATCACAAGGCGACTTGTCAGGAACTTTGAAAATAACCGGTACGACGGCTGCACCGAGAATAAATGGTGATTTGACCTTCAATGATGCGATTATTAATGCCTCGATGTTGAACTCTAACATGAAGATTGATAATCAGAAGGTTTACTTTAACGATCAGGGGATTACTTTCCGTCAATTTAACTTAGTAGATTCGAGAAACAATGTTGGTCGTTTGAATGGATCGATCAGAACATCCACTTATACGGACTTTGCGTTTAATTTGAATCTGACAACTGATGATTTCGAAGTCATGAATTCGACGCGTGAAGACAACGATATGTTTTTCGGAAAAATGTATATCACATCGAATCTGCGTATCACTGGAGACTTAAATAAGCCTAGGATTGACGGTAATGTGAAGGCTAATGATCGTACGGATTTTAACTTTATCGTACCGAATGACGATCCTGGAGTAACGCAGCGTGATGGAGTGGTTAAGTTCGTGGATAAGAGTGACACGGCCCGTGCTAACGTATTTGCGAAGCTGGACTCTATGACGACGGCGACTACCCTATCGGGCTATGACATTGCATTGAACTTAAGTACCGATCCGGACGCTAAGTTCAAAATTATCCTCGATGAAGGAACACAGGATGCATTGAATATTCAAGGTATCGCTGAGATCAATACCACTATTGATGCCAACGATAAGATTACAATGTCTGGAACTTTCACGGTAGAAGATGGTAATTATACTTTTTCATTCGGCCCGATATCGAAAGACTTTAGGTTTCAGAAAGGTAGTACCATCACATGGAATGGCGATCCACTTGATGCCCGATTGAATATCACGGCCCTTTATTCTGGCAAATTCGCGACATTAGAGCTAGTTCAAAATCAAATTGGCGCAGAGAGTCAGAATCTTTATAAACAACGTATTCCTTTTAACGTGAAGTTGATCTTGACGGGTGAATTGTTCAAGCCACAAATCAACTTTGATATCGATGTGGATGAAAATAATGCAGTAGCTTCACAAGATGTCATCAGCAAGGTAAATATTGCCTTAGCCAACATACGTGAAGATCCAGCAGAGCTTAACAAGCAGGTTTTCTCGCTGATTGCGCTAGGTCGCTTTATGTCTAATAATCCATTTGAGAGTTTATCGGGAGGTGGCGCTGAATCATTAGCCAGAAGTACCGTGAGTTCTTTCTTAACGAGTCAATTGAATAATCTAGCATCCGATCTGATCAAAGGAGTGGAATTAGATTTCAACTTAAATTCGGAGGAAGACTACTTGACAGGGTCCGCGCAAACGCGTACGGATTTGAATGTCGGTATCTCGAAAATGTTATTTGATGATCGATTGAAGATTACGATTGGCTCAAACTTCGAGGTAGAAGGAAACTCTAGACCAGGAGAAAAAGCTACCAATATTGCGGGTGATATCTCTCTTGATTATCAGTTATCGAAAGACGGTCGCTATTTTGCGCGCGTGTATCGTAAGAATCAATATCAGGCTACCCTACAAGGGCAATTTGTTGAAACCGGTATCGGTTTTATCATCAACATGAGCTATGACAGATTTAGAGAATTGTTTATGAGCTCGAAAGCGATTGCGGCTTACAATACGGACAGCCGAGGATTTAGAAAACGATTTGACGTTGAACGTATGGATACGGATTCAGTTTATCGTGATAGTGTTCGTATGGTTATTCGCGATAGTTTAATGACGCACAGCCCTGAATACAGAAAACGCATCGAGCGCGAACAACAAGAGGAATTGAAAAAACAACAAGAACAAAAAGACAGCACGAGGAATTTGCCTGATACCAGCAAAGTAACCGAGCCGAAGAAAGCTGCGATAAAAAATGAAGAAGAGGAAGGGGAATCCAATGAGAAATAAACTAATTTTACCTTGCTTTTTAGGGTTATTGCTTAGCAGTTGTAACCCCACTAAATATGTTGCAGAGAACGAAAAGCTGTATAAGGAAGGTGATGTAGTCATTCATCATGACTCTATTTCAGAAGAGCGCCGAGAAGGGTTTGAAACCTTTTTAGAATCGTCGCTTATGCCGAAACCGAATAAGAAGTTTGCTGGCATTTACTTCAAATTAGGGATGTGGAATATGGGCGGTGGTCCAGATTCGACAAATAACTTTGTGCGCAAATGGTTAAAGCGCAATGGTGAAGAACCGGTATTGTTAAGCGATGTCAATCGTGAATACAATCAGAACCTCCTACGTGGTAAGATGGAGAACCTCGGTTTCTTTCAAGCACGCGTTACCTCGGATACTTTGATCGATGGCAAATTTGCTACGGTTCGATACGATGCCTTTCCTGGTAAAATTTATCGGATTAATAAGACAGAGTTTGATATTGACAGTACAACACAAATTGGGCGTTCCATTCATGACTCGAAAGACCAGACTTTTTTAAAACCCGGGAATAATTACAACTTAGATGTTATCCTAGCAGAGCGAGAACGTATTGATAATGATCTTAAGCACAAAGGCTATTACTACTTTAGCGACGACAATTTCTTAGTGGAAGTGGATAGTACCATAGGGAATAATAAAGTGGATATGTTCATGACGATCAAACCGGAGACGCCTGAAAAGGCGAAGACGCCGCAAAAGATTGGCAATATCTATATCTTCCCTAATTACCGGGAAACAACAGGTTCAAACAGACGACGTATTCCTCGCGGCACAGAAAAATACGATGATAAGTATTACATCATCGATCGTGAGAATCGCTTTCGTAAGAAGGTATTGGCAAATCATATCTTCTTGGAGCCCGGAAAATTATATAATCGTTGGGAGCATCAACAAACAATCAACCACTTGGTTAACTTAAATGCATTTAAGTTTGTGAAGAACGATTTTGTTGATAGTCCGGACTCGACCAATACGCTCGACGTTTATTATTATCTGACACCAATGCAGCGTAGAGCCCTGCGCTTAGAATTGATCGCAAAGACTGCTGCAGTATATAATGGTACGGAAGCCAATATCAATTGGACCTTTAAAAATGCTTTCAAAGGTTTTGAAACGGTGACACTTTCCGTTTTCGGTGGATATGAAACGCAAACCGGTGGTAATGTTAATTTGAATTCCAGCTATATCCGCTACGGTACTGAGGTTTCAATTAACTGGCCAAGATTACTTTCACCCTACAAATGGGCACCAGGACGACGATATATCCCTAGAACCTTCTTAAAGGTTGGATATGAATTCCTGAACAGAAGAACGGCTTATACATTAAATTCATTTACGACGAACTTCGGATATGCATGGAAAGAGAACGAACAGAAAGAACATAATTTAACGCTTGCAGAGATTATCTATGTACAGCCTCGCGGGATCTCCGATGAGTATAGGGCGCAGATGGATACTGTTCCTACCCTTCGCCACATCGTTGATCCACAATTCTCATTCGGTCCTAACTATACCTATACCTTCACCAATACCATGGAGGATAAAAAGCACACTTTCTATGCGAAAGCCGGCTTAAATACGTCAGGGAATATATTGGGGTTAATTCAAGGGGCAGACTACAAAGAAGGCAATATCAAAGAATTATTCGGAACGGCGTATTCACAATTTGTGAAGGCAGAGGCTGACTTACGTCATTATATGAAGCTTTCGGCATCTTCCCAATTAGCATCCCGCATTATGATTGGAACAAGTTACTCTTATGGTAACTCCCGTTCCCTACCTTATCTGAAACAATATTATACGGGTGGTCCTAATGGTTTACGTGCGTTTAGAGCACGTTCAGTAGGTCCAGGATCGTCCCTTCCCGAAAATATCGGAGAGGATAATTTCTTCGCTGATCAAACGGGAGACTTAAAGCTGGAGTTAAATACCGAATACCGTTCAAAAATTGCAGGGATGTTCCATTGGGCGGCCTTTGTCGATGCCGGAAACGTGTGGTTACAGCGTGAGGATGAGAACAAACCGGGCGGTAAATTCAGTAAAGCATTTTTATCGGAGCTTGCCGTTGGTGGCGGTGTCGGATTGCGGGTAGATTTAGATTTCTTAGTTATACGGACAGATTTTGCGATTCCGTTCCGTGTTCCATATCGCGATAAAGGCGACCGTTGGGTGTTCAAGTATATTGATATACGTGAGCGTGATTGGCGCCGGGATAACTTAGTATTCAACCTGGCGATTGGCTATCCATTCTAGTGGAAAGAATCACCAATCAAGTTGTGACATAGCGCATTATTCGAAATTTTAAGGGGATTTTACAAGTGATTCACGATAAAATTTATTACATTTAAGGGTAAATACAAACCCCAATACTATGAAAATAACCGTTGTTGGTGCAGGCGCAGTTGGCGCAACGACCGCAGACAATCTGGTAAGACGCAATGTAGCAGAAGAAATTGTGCTGCTTGATATTAAAGAAGGCTTCGCAGAAGGTAAAGCACAAGACATGATGCAAACCGCTGCTTTATTAGGCTTCGAATCGCATATCAAAGGTGTTACGAATGATTATCAAGCGACGGCAGGCTCCGCTGTAGCCGTTATTACTTCCGGAATTCCTCGTAAACCTGGTATGACGCGTGAAGAGCTTATCGGAACGAATGCAGGAATCGTTAAATCGGTCGTGGAAAACCTGATTAAACACTCTCCAGAAATCATTATCCTCATTGTTTCCAATCCGATGGATACGATGACCTATCTAGCATTGAAAACGAGTGGCCTTCCAAAAAATCGAATCATTGGAATGGGTGGTGCATTAGACTCGGCACGTTTCAAATATCAAATCAGTGATAAATTGAATGCTTCGGCGAATGATTTAAACGCAATTGTGATCGGTGGCCATGGCGATACAACGATGATCCCATTAATTAAACATGCTACATGGAACAGCGTAAAAGTTTCATCCTTTTTAACAGAGGAAGAAGAGGCCGAGATCGTTAAGAAAACTATGGTCGGTGGGGCTACATTGACAGCATTGATCGGTACATCAGCATGGTATGCACCAGGTGCAGCGGCAGCTTCGATGGTAGAAAGCATTGTAAAAAATCAAAATAAACTGTTCACAGCGTCCGTTTTCTTGGAAGGTGAATTTGGACAGGAAGATATTAATATTGGAGTACCAGTAATCATTAATAACAAAGGCTGGGACAGAATAGTCCCTATGGAACTTTCTGAAAAGGAGCAAGAACTGTTTAATGCTTCTGCCGACGCAGTTCGAAAAATGAACGATGTTCTTTACGATGAGGGTATTTTAAAGAAATAAGGAACAGACATAAAACCTATACTTTACATGTATAAAATCCCATTTGAAGTCATCGGCCTACAAGCCGATGGCTTTCATATTATAACCCAAACGACGATCTACGATAAGACATTTAAGATTGTTATCGACACTGGTGCTTCAAAGACTGTATTAGACAAACAAACGCTCCTAAGTTCGGGCTTAGCTGAAGATAATTTTCAAAACACGGACATTCTATCTACTGGATTAGGCACCAATACCATGGAAAGTTTTATGCTTAATATTCCGGAAATGAAACTTCATGATTGGTCGGTGAAGAATTTCACAGTTGCCGTTCTGGATTTGAGCTCAATCAATTATGCTTATACGCAAATTGGAATAGATCCTGTAATAGGTGTTCTAGGCGGGGATATTTTAAAAGCCTATGGAGCAATTATCGATTATAAGAAAAATGAGCTCCGGCTAAATCAACGGAAATTAGCTTTAAATAAGCGTCGTTGAATATGAAGTCTTAGGTAAATATAGAAACCAACAGATATCAGCACCCCGCATGCACCCATGATGTAGAGGGTGTTTTTTATGCCGACAATCTCCGCTATTGCTCCTGTTAATAAACTACCAATGGGGAATATTCCCTGGAAAGCCATCACATAATAGGACATCGCCCGAGCACGATAGGCAGGCATTGCGTGGGTCTGAATATAGGTATTAATCGACGAGTTCTGCATCATCATAGCAAAAGAAACGCCCATGGTGAAGAACAATGCTGCCGGCAGATACTGCGCATATGCCAGTAAAGCTAAGGAAATCCCCATCGCTAAAGCAGAGAAAAGAACCCTGTACCGAAGATTATCGCCAGATTTTAAGCGTGCCATATTAATTGCCCCGATCATCGCTCCTAATCCTGCAGCACTCTCAAACCA
This sequence comes from Sphingobacterium sp. UBA2700, assembly GCA_002354335.1. Classification (GTDB taxonomy): domain Bacteria; phylum Bacteroidota; class Bacteroidia; order Sphingobacteriales; family Sphingobacteriaceae; genus Sphingobacterium. The sequence continues at coordinate 173,724 of DELI01000023.1, forward strand.
AGAAAATGTACGTTCATCGCCATTAAATAGCTCCCGAGCAACGGCAGGTAGTAAGGAAGTATAAGGGATGACCAACAGACTTGAAAAAGTTAAAATGATGATGAGGGACATAATGTGTGGCGAACGCTTCAGGTATTCAAAGCCATGTTTAAGCCCTTCAAAAGCACTTTCATTAGGAATTATGATGACCTTTTCCTGCACGTTCATCAGCATCAAACAGATGATAACAGGAATAAAACTGATGAAATTCAACGTAAAACAGGCCAATTCTCCATACGTGGATAACAAGACCCCACCGATTGCAGGCCCTACCATGCGGGCGGCGTTAAATATCGACGAATTCAATGCAATTGCATTCGGCAAGTCCTTCCTATCATCGACCAAGGAAACGAGCAAGGATTGTCGTCCCAGTACATCAAAAGCATTGATCACGCCTTGAATAAATCCTAAAATTGACAGATAAAGTACCGATTCGAGTTTCAAATAAACCAATAAGGCCAGCAATCCGGCTTGTATCATCAAGCCAATCTGTGTAATGAATACTAATCTGTATTTCTTATGTCGATCGACGAAGGCTCCGATAAATGGTGAGAGCACTAAAGAAGGTAATAAGGAGATAAAAGAGACGAACCCTAACCAGAAAACAGAGCCCGTTAATTGGTAAACCAACCAACTAATGGCGATGCGTTGCATCCAGGTCCCTAAAAGCGAGATCGCTTGACCAATGACGTGAAGTCTAAAGTTCGGATATGCTAATGATCTAAATAACTGCATGAATATCGGGTCGCCTATATAATGTAACCCAAAGCAACCTAAAGAGTTTGCCCTAATACGATAAATGTAGTGTTTTTATATAGCATACGAAAACTAATGGCTAGTAATTAGTAGTTAGTAATTAGTATTTAGACTTGAATGTTGCTAATGATAGGAGGAACATAAGCGTCAATTAGTGTATGTTCATCTTTTCAATCTGAAACAATATAGCTACCTTTGTGGCAACAAAGCGATTAGCTTATTTTAGGACAAGAATAAACACAATCATTCAACACTTTACAACATGAAATTTTTTATTGATACCGCTAATTTAGAGCAAATCAAAGAAGCGCAAGATTTAGGCGTTTTAGACGGTGTAACAACAAACCCTTCCTTAATGGCTAAAGAAGGTATTTCTGGCGAAGAAAACGTAATTAATCATTATAAAGCGATTTGTGCAATCGTTGATGGCTACGTGAGTGCGGAGGTAATTTCTACGGATTACGAAGGTATGATTAAAGAAGGAGAAGCTTTAGCGGCATTGGATAACAAGATCGTTGTAAAGGTTCCGATGATTAAAGATGGCGTAAAAGCGATCAAATACTTTAGTAAAAAAGGGATTAAAACAAACTGTACGTTGGTATTTTCTGCTGGCCAAGCTTTGCTAGCTGCAAAAGCAGGTGCAACTTACGTATCTCCGTTTATCGGTCGTTTAGATGATATCTCTGTAGATGGTTTAGGCCTAATCGAAGAGATTCGTGAGATCTATGATAACTACGGTTTCCAGACTCAAATCTTAGCAGCATCAGTACGTCACAGTGCTCATATTTTAGGTTGCGCGAAGATTGGAGCTGACGTAATGACAGGTCCATTATCTGCAATCACAGCCCTTTTGAAACACCCATTAACGGACAGCGGATTGGCAACATTCTTAGCTGACCACGCAAAAGCTGCTGGCAAATAAGCAAGCTTCATAAGTAAATATTGACGCCTCCGACTGCAAGTTCGGAGGCTTTTTTATTCACGTAAATATTTCGTAAATTTAACTTTATGAAAGTGGACATGGACTCGGAAAATTTAGATCATCAACAGGAAGAATTCGCTCGAATTCTAAAGGCAAATAAGTTAAAAATTACCCAGCCGAGGCTTCGTGTTTTGGACACTATTTCTACTAAAACTTCAGCGATTTCCCAACCCGAATTGGAAAAAATATTGGGCACTGAGATCGATCGAGTTACCCTCTATCGGATACTTGCGAGCTTCGAAGAAAAAGGTATTCTACACAAAGTTTTCGACCTAAACGGTACAGCGACTTATGCGCTCTGTTCGACGAAATGCACCGAGCATAATCACCATGATCAGCATGTTCATTTCATTTGTTCCGCATGTAATTCGGTGTTCTGCTTAGACGAAACGAACGCCCCAAAAATTAATCTTCCTCAAGGATTCACCTTGCACTCTATCGCAGTAAATGCAGTAGGTTTGTGCGAGCAGTGCAAAGAAAAATAAACAAGAAACTCGACTTTTTTTCGTAATTTTCACCCATTGATCTATATCAGAGGGTAAACTTCTATCGCCTCAACGTCGAGCCAAAATATGCGCTAAACACCATCTAAAAATCATTTGCTAATATTTAGCTTTTAAAATTATATTTCTTTATTTTATAGACAGTTACAATTATATATTAAAACAAATACATTTACATTTCAATTTTAGCAAATCGCATTAGAAAGAGGCTTATTATCATCAAAATTTAACAAAATCCTATAAATCAATCATTTACACAACCAATGACGTTAATTTAGTTTTAGCAAACATATAATAATAATCTATAATTCAGATAAATAGGATTGCTAAAATAAATTTACTATTTACTTTATAAACGAACCGAAAAAGAAGTGTACCGGCGTCGTAAAACTAGCATGAAATTTGAACTAGTTTTTACGTACCTTAGTTCTATTGTCAAGAAGGGCAAGTGGCCTTACATGACCCACTAATTTTAGGACCTCTCCTACCCTATGACAAGTAACATCGTTCCGTTTAATTTGGAACACAACACAGACATATGAAATCAAAAAAAGAAAACCCTTACAAAGAAGTTTTAACCCAACTGATCGTAGACGTTTTTGAAAAATCAGGAAACACAGCACTCAACTATAAGCAGGTTGCCGCCAAACTAAATGTTAAAGATACGGACGCCAAAGTTGCTATCGCCGACATACTGAATGACGGCACTCGATCAGGTCAGTTTGAACAACCCGAGCGAGGCAAATTCAAGCTTCGACAACTCAATGTATATATCACAGGAAAGGTCGATATGACAGCCGATGGTTCGGCTTATATTGTACCAGAAGATGAGCTGGAAAATGACATCTATGTAGCGCCTCGAAAACTCCGCCAAGCGTTACATGGTGACCGTGTGAAAGTCCATGTTTATGAACGCAAGAAAGGACGGAAGCGCGAGGGCGAGGTTGTCGAAATCTTAGAACGCGCGAAGACCGACTTCACCGGAACAATTGACATGTCCAACAGCTATGCATTCTTCCTGCCAGATGACAGGAAAATGTTGCACGACATCTTCATCCCGCTCGACAATTTGAATGGAGCGAAGGACGGTGAGAAAGTTTTAGTATCGATTGTCGAATGGCCAAAGAATGCTAAGAATCCAATTGGTCGTGTGAAACATGTACTCGGCAAAAAAGGAGAAAATAACACAGAGATGAACGCGATTTTGGCGGACTTCGGTTTTCCTTTGGAATTTCCGAAGGAAGTTGAAAAAGAAGCGAAAGCCATCCCTGAAGATATCACCCCCGAGGAAATCGCAAAACGCAAAGATTTCCGAAACGTCACGACCTTCACCATCGACCCGGCGGATGCAAAAGATTTTGACGACGCCATCTCTTACCAAGTACTAGAGAATGGGAATTACGAAATCGGTGTTCATATTGCTGACGTATCACACTACGTTATTCCGGACACCGCATTAGACAAGGAAGCATTCGAAAGAGGAACTTCGGTTTATTTGGTTGACAGAGTTATTCCGATGCTCCCTGAGCGACTTTCAAACAACCTATGTTCACTTAGGCCTAACGAGGACAAACTTTGTTTCTCGGCCGTCTTTGAGCTTGACGACAAAGCTAACGTAATCGACCAATGGTTTGGAAGAACGGTAATCCATTCGGACCGCCGCTTCAGTTACGAGGAAGCACAGGAAATCATCGAAGGTAAAGAGGATTCGTTGGCACCTGCCATTTTAAAACTGAATGAGCTCGCATTTATCCTTCGCGACCGCAAGTTCAAGAATGGAGCGATCAGTTTTGAATCGGAGGAAGTGAAATTTCATTTAGACGAAAACGGCAAGCCAATTGGGGTATACACGAAAATACGTAAGGAGGCACACAAGTTGATCGAGGACTTCATGCTTCTTGCAAACCGCAAGGTCGCTGAATTTATCGGCAAGCAAGGACGTGGTAAAAACAAACTTCCATTTGTTTACCGCTTCCATGATGTTCCGAACCCAGAGACTTTAACAAACTTCTCACAGTTTGCATCGCGCTTCGGACACCGATTAGTTATTAAGTCGGACAAAGAAACGGCGAAATCGCTGAACAGCTTAATGACGAAGATCGAGGGCTCGAAGGAACAGAACCTGCTCACCTCCCTTGCCGTACGTTCGATGGCAAAAGCGATCTACACCACCAAGAAGACATCCCACTATGGTTTAGCGTTTGATTATTACACTCACTTTACCTCTCCTATCCGCCGGTACCCCGATGTTATGGTTCACCGTCTGCTGCAATACTATTTAGAGGGCGGCAACAAGATCAATGCAGAACACTATGAAAAGATGGCCGAGCATTCCTCACTGAAGGAAAAGAAAGCAGCGGAAGCCGAAAGAGCATCTATCAAGTATAAACAAGCGGAGTTCCTGCAAGATCAAATTGGCGTTGAATACACCGGAATCGTCTCGGGCGTTACGGAATGGGGTATGTATGTAGAAATCGAAGAAAACAAGTGTGAAGGTATGGTTCGCCTCCGCGATATCACCGACGATTTTTACACCTTGGACGAGAAGAATTACGCAATCATCGGCCAACGAAAGAAAAAAGTATATCAACTAGGCGATGAAGTCCAAATCAAAGTCAAGAAAGTGGATCTTGAGAAAAGACAGATTGACTTTACGTTGATTAGTTAGCATGGCAGGTCAAACAGAAAGCGATGCAAAGCTGAGCTACATGATAGAAAGATATATTGTTTTCCAATTGTCTTTCACATAACAGAAAAAAAACGAAGCCCCGCCATTTTTCAATGACGGGGCTTCGTATTCAAAGTATCTTTTATAAGCTTTTTCGAGCAACTTATTATCGCCTGCTAATAGAGATCGAGCTCTGCTATAGAGGCATGATTCTCACCTTTAAAATCATTCACTGTGACGATTCTAAAATACCTAAAAGTCTTTGAGTTAGCAAAAGGAAAATACTGACGTCCGTTGAGCGCCCCACGACCTGAATAGGCCACTTCCCAATGCTGATTATCCATACTAATCTCTACCTTAAATTCCTTAATTTTTGCCGCCGCCCCGGTATTATCGGGACGTGTCAAATACGACACACCTTTTGCTACGACCGGATTCTCTCCAACATTAATAGTGATATGATGTGGGTGGCTACCAGGGTTCGACCAACTCGTATGCCAGTAGGTTTTTTCATTTCCATCCAGTACGCGTGTTGGTTGATAACCTACTTGAAAAGAACTGACACTTTCAACCGTCCAATTCTTTCTTTCTAATAGCGGTCGGGTTCCGATATCTATTACAGGAATATTATTAACGAACTTATAAGGATAGAATAAATAAGAGCTTGAACCGTTCTTGTGATGAAGAAAGATCTGGAGCGTATAATTCATATTAGCTTTGGTCCGAAACTCTGAAATTGGCATTCTCAGGTTAAAGCTATTGTCTTCGTTGGCCTTTTTCGTAAATGTGATTGACTGATAACCTTCAGGGTCGGACTCCAAAATATTCCGAATTGTAACATGTGACGGCACGACGTTCGTCGTATAAGTTCCTTCTACAACAATTTCGGATCCTTCCACAGCCGCAGAAATTTGATCAACTTTCGTTGTTGCGGATCCATAAAACGCTTTAGCCTCTTTACTGAAGACCTGACAATTGCTCAAGGTTGCGGCATCGAAGAAGCTTATAAAAGTTGGCGATTTACCGTAGGTATAATTCCCTGCCCCCATTAGGGTCATCCCAAATTCGGAGCTAGCATACTGGCTGGCGGTCGGTCCATTGTGTGGAAGATTAATTCCATGCCCCATCTCGTGAAGCAATCCTCCAATATAAACTGTTGCCTTTTCCCCCACGAGCCCGGGTTTACCAAGATTATCCTGACTCATACCGGGATAATCCAACGCATAACACCACCTTCCCGTCCCATAAAACGGTATTTCATGTGGGACGACTTCCCCTTGATCGAGCTTTTTATTAACGGCTGTCAAAACTAAATAATGATCACTTGCAGATGCCGCCGGGTTGGCTAAAAAATATGCATTGACGTGTTCTACTATAGCTGCATCGTCGGTGTAAGCTGTCGAATTCTTATCACCTCTTACTAAATGGATTTTAATACGCGTGTTATCTTTATTTTTTAGCAGACCGAATGTTTTAGCGCCAAGTCCCCAATGTTCCATCCAATGTTGGAAATAACTTTGTCCTGCTATCATGATCTTACTAATCCTTTCTTCGTAGCCCGGATTTGGCACCACATCTTTAGGGACGAAATAGACAACGTTTAAATTGTACCTGTAATCCGATTGAAAAGTCTGATCGACAGGAACGATCGGCGCACCGTTGGTTTCTTTTTCTCCCTTCGAGCAGGCAGTAAGAACTATAAAGAGCAAAGCGATCGCTTTTAGTGCAAATTCTTTCATAATTTATTTAATTTCATAATTTGTTTCTCAATTATATACCACATAAATTATTTAAACAATATGTTTCGTCACAATTTCGGCAGATTGCGCTAAATGTATTCCATTTGTAGCTAAAGGGAGTTTCTGCTGTAGTTTAATCGAAATCGAATATCACTTTATCGATTTCTCTATAAGATTCCGTACAGCAAGATTGACAATATAAAAATACCTTTGCCGAACTATCATAAACTGCTAGAAAACGGCGGTGCAATCAGAACATCCGTTTTATTTAAAAACTTTATCGCACAACTCTTTACGAATCCAAATATTCTTTATATCTTTGCAGACTTAAAAATTAATTTTACACAAATTAAAAACACAAAACAGGTAAATGCCTACTATTCAACAATTAGTTAGAAAAGGTAGAGTAGCTCTGGTTGATAAGAGTAAGTCACCAGCGTTGGATTCATGTCCACAGCGAAGAGGTGTGTGTACGCGTGTATACACTACTACCCCTAAAAAACCAAACTCAGCAATGCGTAAAGTAGCTCGTGTTCGTTTAACGAATGGAAAAGAAGTGAATGCTTACATTCCAGGAGAAGGACACAACCTACAAGAGCACTCCATCGTGTTAATCCGTGGTGGTCGTGTTAAAGATTTACCAGGAGTTCGCTACCACATCATCCGTGGTGCATTAGACACATCAGGTGTAGCAGGCCGTAACCAACGTCGTTCTAAATACGGAACAAAACGTCCAAAACCAGGTCAAGCAGCTGCTCCAACAAAAGGTAAGAAATAATTAAACGGAGGAAAAGAAAATGAGAAAAGCAAAACCAAAAAAGAGAATCATTTTACCTGATCCAAAGTTTAATGACGTTCAGGTAACACGTTTCGTAAATAACATGATGTTCGACGGTAAGAAATCTATCGCGTACTCTATTTTTTACGATGCTGTAGAATTAGTAGAATCAAAAACGCAAGAGAACGGTTTAGAGACTTGGAAAAAAGCTTTAAACAACGTTATGCCAGCTGTAGAGGTTAAATCTCGTCGTGTTGGTGGTGCTAACTTCCAAGTTCCTATGGAAGTTCGTCCAGAGCGTAAGATCGCTTTAGGAATGAAATGGTTAATCTCTTATGCTCGCAAGCGTGGTGAAAAAACGATGTTTGAGAAATTAGCAGGAGAAATTATTTCAGCTTCTAAAGGTGAAGGTGCTGCTGTAAAGAAGAAAGAAGATACGCACAAGATGGCGGAAGCTAACAAAGCGTTCTCACACTTCAGATTCTAATTTTGAAAATAAAGAATCAAATATGATTACACCGACTTTAGATAATAGAATATTTATTATCGAGAGTCGGTGTATTTGTTTAAGAACAAAGCAACAAAAAACGCCAATAGGCAAACTGCAAAATTAATATGGCAAAAGACTTAAAATTAGTTAGAAATATTGGTATCGCTGCCCACATCGATGCTGGTAAAACTACAACGACAGAGCGTATCTTATTCTACTCTGGAGTTAACCACAAATTAGGAGAAACTCACGAAGGTTCTGCTACTACAGACTGGATGGCGCAAGAGCAAGAGCGTGGTATCACGATCACATCTGCGGCTGTTACTGTATTCTGGAACTACCGTAATAAAAAATATCAAGTAAACGTAATTGATACTCCGGGACACGTGGACTTTACTGTAGAGGTAAACCGTTCATTACGTGTATTAGACGGGTTAGTATTCTTATTCTCAGCTGTTGATGGTGTTGAGCCTCAATCTGAGACTAACTGGCGTTTAGCGGATGGTTACAAAGTTCCTCGTATTGGTTTCGTTAATAAAATGGACCGTTCAGGAGCTGACTTCTTGAAAGTTGTAAAACAAGTGAAAGAGATGTTAGGTTCTGAGGCTGTAGCGCTTCAATTACCTATCGGTGCTGAAGACGACTTCAAAGGTGTAGTTGACTTAATCAACAACCGTGGTATCGTTTGGAACGAAGCTGATAAAGGTATGACTTTTACAGAAGTTCCAATTCCTGACGATATGTTAGACGAGGTTGCTGAATACCGTGAGAAATTATTAGAAGCTGTTGCTGGATATGATGAATCTTTGATGGAGAAATTCTTCGAAGATCCAGATTCATTGACAGAGCGCGAAATCTTAGACGCTTTACGCAAAGCTGTTTTAGACAACGCAATCGTTCCTATGGTTTGTGGATCATCATTCAAAAACAAAGGTGTACAAACAATGCTTGACTTCGTTATGGAGTTATTGCCTTCACCTCTTGACCAAGAGGCTGTAAAAGGTACTGACCCACGTAACGGTGAAGAGATCGTTCGTAAGCCATCTGAATCTGAGCCATTCGCGGCATTAGGTTTCAAGATTGCTACTGACCCATTCGTTGGTCGTCTATGTTTCGTACGTGCATACTCAGGTGTATTAGAGGCTGGTTCTTATGTATTGAACACTCGTTCAGGAAATAAAGAGCGTATCTCTCGTATCTTCCAAATGCACGCTAACAAGCAAAACCCTATCGAAAGAATCGGTGCTGGTGATATCGGTGCAGTTGTAGGTTTCAAAGACATCAAAACTGGTGATACTCTTTGTGACGAGAAAAACCCAATCATCCTTGAGTCAATGACTTTCCCTGAGCCAGTAATTGGTTTAGCGATTGAGCCAAAAACTCAAGCTGACGTAGATAAATTAGGTATCGCTTTAGGTAAATTAGCTGAGGAAGATCCTACATTCGTAGTAAAATCTGATCAAGAAACTGGTCAAACAGTTATCTCAGGTATGGGTGAGCTTCACTTAGATATCTTGATCGACCGTTTGAGACGCGAGTTCAAAGTAGAAGTTAACCAAGGTGCTCCACAAGTAGCTTACAAAGAGTCTATCAACGGAACATCTGAGCACCGTGAAGTTTACAAGAAACAATCAGGTGGTCGTGGTAAATTCGCGGATATCAAAGTTGTTATCTCTCCTGCTGACGAAGATTGGGATGTTGTTAAATCACCTCTTCAATTCGTTAATGAGATCGTTGGTGGTGCTATTCCAAAAGAATACATTCCTTCGGTACAAAAAGGATTTGAATCATCAATGAACAATGGTGTATTAGCTGGTTACCCACTATCAGGAATGAAAGTACGTTTGATCGATGGATCTTTCCACGCAGTCGATTCAGATTCATTGTCATTCGAATTAGCTGGTAAAATGGCTTACCGCCAAGCATTACCTAAATGTTCTCCAGTATTAATGGAGCCTATTATGAAAGTTGAAGTATTGACTCCAGAGGAAAACATGGGTGATGTAATGGGTGACTTAAACCGTCGTCGTGGACAGATGCAAGGTCTTGACTCACGTAACGGTGCACAAGTTATCAAAGCTTTAGTACCACTTTCAGAGATGTTCGGATATGTAACTCAATTACGTACTATCACTTCAGGTCGTGCAACTTCAACGATGGAGTTTGACCACTATGCTGAAGCACCTCGTAACGTAGCTGAAGAAGTTATCGCGAAATCAAAAGGTAAAGTAAAAGGTCTAGAAGACTAATATTAGCATACAAAACAACCGATCCCTGATTATAAATAGCTCTAATCGGGGGTCATTTTAAAAACAAATATATAATGAGCCAAAGAATCAGAATCAAATTGAAATCTTACGATTACAACTTGGTTGACAAGTCAGCTGAGAAAATCGTGAAAACAGTAAAACCTACAGGTGCAGTTGTTAGTGGTCCAATTCCATTGCCTACTGAGAAAAAAATCTATACAGTTTTACGTTCTCCACACGTTAACAAAAAAGCACGTGAGCAATTCCAATTATGTTCTTACAAGAGATTGTTAGACATCTACTCATCAAACTCTAAAACTGTTGATGCGTTAATGAAATTAGAATTACCTTCAGGTGTTGAAGTTGAAATCAAAGTGTGATAGATTTCTTTGAGAAAACAAAAATCCCCTTTATTGAAAAGTAAAGGGGATTTTTTTGTTTAGATATAAGATTTAAGATCTGAAACCTTAGCGTTTGGACGGAAACAAATAAGGTGAATTAGTTTTAAACCAAGAAAGGAAAGATAAAAGGATAATCAGGATTGGGATTAACTATTAACTAGCAACTGCTAATTGCTACTTAATAAACATAAAAAAAGGCAATCTTTCGATTGCCTTCTCACATAAGATATTATTTTCAATTAGAATTGGAAACCAATTCCGAATGATAATACGCGGTTTGATGTTTTCTCACCGTCACCTGGATTTAAGTTAGATAAACCTAAACCGTAACCAGCGTTAATTAAGAAACCGTTGTTTAATTTGTAACCTCCTAGGAAGTTAACACCTGCATCAATTAAGTTCATGTCCTTATTATCGCCAGAGAACTCAAGTTTTCTGTCGCCAGAACCACCAGTTTCTCCTAAAGAACCATCCCATTTATCTTTACCTGAGATGTTGAAACCAATGTAAGGACCAGCTCCTAAGAATACATTACCCGAACCTGCAGGAATGTAATAAACTGCGTTTACTGGAACCTCGATAGACATTACATTACGTGATAAAGATCCGCTTGCATTATCTCCAGACGCTTCGTATTTCGCGCCTTTACCTTGTAGGGATACTCCTGGTTGAATCGAAAATTGTGGAGCAACCGGAAGGTCAGCATAACCTGTTACGTAAAACGATACGTTATTTTTTTGGTAATCTTTTTCAAGATCGCTAACATTAGAGTATTTACCTAAGTTAACACCAGCTTTTAAACCATAGCTAGTTTGAGCTTGAGCTCCTGCTGCTAATAATACCACAGCTCCGAATGATAGTAATAATTTTTTCATATTCTTTAATTTTTCTTTTTCAATAGGTCAACTTTACGCTGACATGGTAACACACTTACAAAGTTTAGACCAAAAAAATAAAAACGAAACGAATTTTTAATAAAAACCTAAATATCAGCACCTTATGTATGTTTAATATTTGAATAATCAATTATTGAATCCTTATAGAAATAGGCATTGTTGGAATATCCCCCATTAAAACCATTAAAATCAGAAGGTTAGAAATTAAAACAGCGATTCGTAGAATAAAAAGCAAAAAAGGTTTTTATATGTGAAAAGTAAATCCTATTTTTGCATGCCTGTAAGGGTAAAAGGGTCGGATGGCCGAGTGGCTAGGCAGAGGTCTGCAAAACCTCCTACAGCGGTTCGAATCCGCTTCCGACCTCGTTTGAACATTAGAAAAAATATTAACAACAATGGGAGTTACACGTTTAAAAAGAAAAGATAGAAGAAATAAAACTGTTTCACGTGTTGAAGTACAGTTTTTGAAACTTGGACGTAATATTGAATTAGGTTCAAAAAACAAAATGTCTGCAAAGGGTCAAATCGCTAAAAATGATGAGATCTTAAACAAATTAGCTGCTGACGCTAAATAAGCATTTGTTTTAAAATATTTAAAGCCTTTAGTGAAAACTAAAGGCTTTTTATTTGTTCTATAAGTTCAGAGACTCTCTTAGAAGAGCTGCTGATGACAGCTTCGTCCATCCCGGCTACATTCCTTTGATTATAGACCATTTTAGAAGCTTCCACGACCTTCGCAGATGAATGTACACTCGTTACACCCGTGTATTCGATTATTGCTCTCACGTTGCTCTCATCGATTCCTGCACCAGGCATAATTTCGATCCGACCGTCGGCTTGATCAGCTAAAGATTTTATAAGCTCTCTACCTTCCCATGCCGAATTTTGTAATCCGGAAGTTAAGAGTCGATCACAACCCAACTCGATAATATCTTCTAGGCTTTTTAGCGGCTCTGCACATCGATCAAATGCGCGATGGAAAACGACACACATCGGCTTTGCTAAATCGACGAGCTCTTGCATGCGAACCTTATCTACCCCTCCGTCCTGTTTCAATATACCGATCACGACACCATCGCAACCGACCTCTTTACAATAAAGAATGTCTTCCTTCATTTCCGAGAATTCCTCTTCCGAGTAAAGGAAGTCGCCTCCGCGTGGTCTGATTAATACATGGACGCCAATCTCTAATGCTTCGCGTACGAGCTTTATTTGTCCGTACGAGGGAGTTGTCCCACCGTTCTCCAGATTTTGACACAATTCAACACGGCTAGCTCCTCCCCGCTGCGCTTCTTTTGCTGAGAATAACGAATTCGCACAAATTTCTAGGTGAATGCCGTTAATACTTTTTTCTATCATATTGTCAAATATATTTCTTTTACGATGAATATGTATTAAATTAGTATAATAATCACAAAACCAATCATCTACCGAAAACCAATCGGCTAATTATTTGTTAAAACACTTACGAGCATCAAAAAATAATGTTATGCCACTTATTTCACAACACAAGGAAGTGCAACTCCACCTCTCCCACATGTATGATTCTCTGCAGGACAGTGTCGAGAAAATGAAAGAAGAGCTACAAACACGTCGTAATCAATACGAGCAAGCTTGTCATAAACACATTGAGTCTGGCTTCCAATTTGAAAATCTTTGGTTAAATGCTGACCGCAATTATCAGCGTAAATTCCGAGAATTTGAAACCCATTGTGTCCTCTTGGATATCCTGAGCGATTATCGGGATGAAGAAGGAAACTTTATTCATATTTCAGAAATTACATTGACCTTAGAATCGCTTCTTCATTCTTTTGAACAGCAAGAAGCTTATGAGGTATGCGCTATTATTAAGAAATGGCAAGCGCATATGCTTTCGAAGTATCACACAACTATCTAAGGAATAACGAATCTACCTAAACCATCAACTATTCATTTGCTGAGTGGCTTAGCTAGTTTATTGTCAATAAACAGCCTGTTTCCGGATAAAATATCCTCGAACTCATCTCATATGTCAAGATATGATCAGCAAACTTCTTTTTTAAAATTAAGCCGGCCATCTTGCCGGCTTTAATTTTATTTTAGTTTGATCCAACTTGCATTGTTCTTTACCCAATTGGATACTTCAATAGGCACATCGGTGCATAAATAATCAGATCCCAGCGATAATCCTAGCAGGAAATCATCCACCGAACGCCCCGGCCACAAGCTTACGGTCATACCTTGCTTTTTAGCATCTTTCACCATAGTGCGCGTAGTCTGTGAAATATTAGCAGCAATACGCTTGATTCCAAGCTCTTTCGTTTCGTCGATTAATGCCTGTGTTAAAGCCTCGCCTTTGATAAACATGAGGTCTGCATCCGGATATTTAGCTTTTAAATAGCGCAAAGGGCGCTTATCGAAGGACGTAAGAAGATAATCTGAATTTTGCGGGCGATTCGAATAGACCTTGTTGTAGAGCATGTCGCAATATTCATGAAGCTTTGCCTCATCATACAAAGGTTTGTTGGTTTTCATTTCAAATTCAATGTAAACTCCAGGTTTATCCTTAAAGTACGCAACAACTTCGTCTAAGGTTGGTATTTCATTCCCTTTTAACGTTTTAAGCTTCTTTATTTCCGATAAGGTCAGATCTTCGATTGCTCCTTCCTTTCCGACGATTCGTTTTAGATTATCGTCATGAAAAATAACGAGCTGTCCGTCTTTGGTGATACGAACATCGGTTTCATAGCCACGCATGCCTTGCTCATAAGTTGTTTTAAATGCCGACAAAGTATTTTCATCATATTCATATGCTCCAGCGCGATGAGCAAATATTTTCACCTCGTTCAACTGAGCAAAAGATACTGAGATGGACGATACACTTAACGAAATTCCTAAAAGCGAAAGCCTGAAGGCGTTCTTAATAGTTGTAATTTTCATGGTAATATTATGCTTAGGTTAAAGCATAAAAATACTGAAAAAAGAAAAGGCCTAACGTAAATTATTTGTTAACAAATCGTTACACTTTTCAATAATTCACGGATTTTATTTGGATAAATTCTCCATCGGTTCCTGTTACAAATTGATTATAAAAAACCGTTCTCCCATCCACATCAAATAATGGCGCTCCGACGAGCTGTCCCTCTTCTAGCTTGTGAGTCGTTAATTCCATCAAAGCTTTCGAATGGATCTGAAAGACGTATAGTTTATTATCTGCAATGAAAGTCATCCAATCACCGGATGTATCTATATTAAACGGAGATGCAATCGAAAAGTTGAAATCAGAAACAAAAGTTAATTCCCCCGTAGTAGTATTGCACTGCACGATTTGATTTCTGTCGAATTGATCTTTTGCCAAAGCATAAACATACGCTCCGTCGGGACTCGCTCTCAGCCAGTGTCGAAGGTTAGACAAGCCATGAGTAGTTCGACTGAGCCGTCTCTGTTGTATCCCCTGTGGAACTCTAGGACGCTCACCTTCCGTACCGACAGCCAACTTATCCGCTAACGCAAGATCCAAATCAACATCAACTACAAAGATTTCAGTGACTGTTTCAGCAGATGCATTTAGGGTAATACCTTGAAAAGCTATACTGTAACGAGCGCCATCTTTCGATGAACACTTTACCCAACATTCATCGAACGCCTTATTAATTTCGTCAGACCCTGGCTTGGGACTGTCCGTTACATTGGAAACAATCACAGCGTAATAATTTCCTTGAACATTTCCACGCTTATCTCTCACCTTAACTGGCTGTTCCACAGGAAACATAAATCCAACCATCCGCAAGTGGGGATCAACAAGCTCATCATTATAGGTAAAACTTAACATCTTCCCATCCGGACTCCACATATGAGAATGCGTTCCTCCTCGCAGGCTACCAGCAGCATAAGGAGCCAGCAAATCACGACTGTCGGCATAGGAAGCCTGCATCTCGTGTTCTAAGTCGACGATCACCGCCGTGCGACGGGTGATATCATAGGGTTTCTCTTTATCCGCATCGAGCAAGCCATGAATAAAAACAACCTGATTGGCACAGGGATTAAAGGACGCCGCCCCAACACCAGGCCCATAGATTGACTGCCCGAGCGTTTGATAAATCGGAAACTGCTTGCCTGTTCGCCGGTCTAATACTGCGATGGTCCCTGTTCGGCCAATATGTGTATCGTCATTTCTGTAATCAAACACAATCCAGTTTCCATCGCTGGAAATGGCACCGTTATGATGCATCGTGTGTCCATGTTGCTCCTGTGTAAGTTGTGTTGCCTCTGGGTACATCTAATTATCTATTAGCATTCTTAGCACTTGGTAGTCTGCTTTTAATTGGCTAAAGTACGTAAATTTAGTCTTGGTTACTGCGTAAAAACACATCCAAATCAGGAAAAGAACGAGGGAATGCCGAGGTAAATTGTTCAATAATAAATCAGGACTGAGATTGCTTAAACCCAATGCAAAGCCCTTTCAAACCCAATGTATAACCCAATCATAACCGCTCGCAAAGGGTTATGATTAGGTTGTACAATGGATTAAGAAAAGGAGAGACAGATTGAAGGTAGCTAAGACCTTCAACCGTATCCCGATGCAAAAAGAAAGGCGCATTATCCTCAGACAATGCGCCTTTCTTACGAAAAAATTAAAGCGCTTTACTTCGCTTTATAAGCGTCTATAGCGCTTTGCAGGTAAGCTGCGTAGCTATCGATATCATAGTTTGCACCGCTTGCCGGAACGAGTAGCTGCTCATCAGCACCTACGATCGCATACAAAGGTTGTGAGTTGCTCTGGAAACGGGTAATCTGGAAGTCGGTATTCTTCTTACCAACGGTATTGATCTTCTTGCCGGTTTCTTTGGAAACATATTGTTCTGCTTCCGGTAATTTCAAATCATGCTCATCTACATATAACTCCACCAGAATAAAGTTCTCATTGATCAGGTTCCGTACTTTCGGATCCGACCAAACCGAAGCTTCCATCTTACGACAATTGACACAGGTCCAGCCTGTAAAGTCGATCATCAGGGGTTTATTCTGCGCTTTCGCTGCTGCCAATGCTTCATCATAATCATAGTAAGGATCGAATCCTTTGATGGTCGCACGGCTGTGGAAATGTGTGTAATGCTTTCTGCTGCTCGCGTCTGCTGAAGCCGCTGGTGCTGCATGCGTCGCAGAACTTAAATCAAAGTCTTGTGTACCGATTGGAGGAAGGAAGGCTGCGATCGATTTCAATGGTGCTCCCCACATCCCCGGGATCATGTAGACTACAAAAGAGAATACAATGATGGTCAAAACCGTACGCGGAACAGAAAGATAAGGCAGGTCGCTATCATGCGAGAACTTGATCTTTCCTAATAGGTATAAGCCCATTAAACCGAATATAACGATCCATAGCGCTAAGAAGACCTCGCGGTCCAATAGCTGCCAATTGTAAGCTAAATCCACGTTGGAAAGGAATTTCATCGCTAGCGCAAGCTCCAAGAAACCCAATACTACTTTTACGCTGTTCAACCATCCGCCTGATTTTGGCAATGACTTCAATAAAGAAGGGAACATGGCGAACAGTACGAATGGGATAGCCAATGCTAAAGAGAATCCGAACATCCCTACGGCAGGGCCTAAGCGCTCGCCTTTTGTTGCTGCTTCTACTAATAAGGTACCGATGATAGGTCCTGTACAAGAGAAGGAAACCACGGCTAAACTAGCCGACATAAAGAACAAGCCAATCAGACCACTCTTATCCGAGTTGGAGTCGATCTTGTTCACGAATGAACTTGGCAAAGTGATTTCGCAAGCTCCAAAGAAAGAAGCCGCGAACACCACCAATAACAGGAAGAATAGGAAGTTGAAGATACCATTGGTAGACAGGGCATTCAATGCCTCTGCGCCAAAAGCGATGGTGATCAACATTCCTAATGCAACATAGATTACAATAATGAATAAGCCATATAAAAAGGCTTGAGATACCGCCTTGCCCTTGCTGCCTGATTTCTTGGTAAAGAAAGATACCGTGAGAGGCACCATCGGGAAAATACAAGGCATCAGGAAGGCCGCGAATCCGCCGATTAGACCGGCAATAAAGATTCCCCATAGGGATTTAGACTCTTCCGGAGCCGCAGTAGCAGCAACAGCGCTTGCAGCCGTCGTATCTTGAGCAACTGAATCCTGGCCATCGGTGAATACAACATCTTCCGTTAGGGAAGTATCCAATACTTGCGTATCTGCTCCCGAGGAGAACTCGACATCGTCTAAGCTGATCAAACTATCAGCCTCTTGTGCTTGCACAGTTCCCGCGAAGAAAAGCGTCAATATTAATAAAACATGAAAAATATACTTCATAATTCGGTTCTATTGAAATTAAGTTAATTACAAAAATTAAGTTAACCGAGCTGGAACTCGGCTAACTTCTACTAGAAAACTTAACAGCCAACAACAGCTGTATGAAACAAAAGACTATTTATTGAAACCAATTAATGGTTTTTCTAATCTTGCAATTGGATGGAATCCCGTAAAATCAAGATCAGTAGAGATATAACCCTCTTTAACTGGTTGCTCCTTAACTAAATCTGTAGTTAAGTATTTCTTATTATCGTCGCATAATAATGTCACTACAACAGCGTCATCACCCAACTCTTGTTTTAATTTGATCGCACCAATCACGTTAGCACCGGAAGAGATTCCTACCGCTAAACCTAATTGCTGTGCTAATTTTTGCGCCATAATGATAGAATCACCATCAGAAGCACAAATTACCGGATCAAGCTCGTTCAACTTAACAATAGCAGGAATAAACTCATCAGAGATACCTTGAATACGGTGAGCTCCAACTTTATATCCTGTAGTTAAAGTAGGACTTTCTTGCGGCTCTAAAGGATGGATTCGTACGTTAGGATTGTAGTTCTTCAATTGCTTGCCCACACCCATTACTGTACCACCTGTACCAACTCCAGCAACGAAAGCGTCTGCAACTAATCCTTGAGATTGCAATTGCAAAGCAATCTCTTTACCGGTTGTCAATTCGTGTGCTTCTGCATTGAAAAGATTCTCAAACTGTCTAGGCAAAAATACACCGCCCTGTGCCGCTAATTCTTCACTAAGTTTGATACTTCCCAAGAAACCACCTTCTTCCTTGCTGATCAATTGAATATCCGCACCCATCGACTTGATGATGTCGATACGCTCTTTGCTCAACCAGTTCGGCATAATGATTTTCACCGTATGTCCTAAGGCTTTTCCGATTGCCGAAAATGCAATTCCTGTATTTCCACTTGTCGCCTCAACAATCATGTCCGTTGGGCGAATCTGGCAGTCAGCATATGCTTTATACAAAATGTATAGGGCCATACGATCTTTGATACTTCCCGTTAGGTTATAGTTCTCACACTTTACATAAATCTTCCCTGGCTTACCTTGGTAAGTGTATTGAAGTTCTAACATCGGTGTGTTGCCCACTAAACACCATAAGTGCTTAAAGCGACTATCCAATTCAGGAGATAAACATTTGCTAACTGTTGCTTCCTCGATCATCATTAAAAGTTAATTGTATTAGGTATTATTCGTTATTTGTCAATAATACAAAAGTGATTCAAAACAAGATATTATTCAACACCTGAGTAGATATTCAGTAAATTTTATCGTTTATATGGTATTATTCAATTAAATTTTCAGATATTTACCCATATCAATTCAGAAGTCCGAAAAATATAAAGAAGATGGATTTAGACCAAACGGATGTGAAGCTGCTCAAGCTTCTCCAAGAAGATGCGACGTTAAGCAATAAAGAGCTATCATTGAAGCTGCACAAGTCTATCGCTGCAATCCACGAACGCGTAAAGAAGCTCAAATCAGCAGGTTATATCAAAAAAACTGTAGCTATCCTTGATCGACATATGGTCGGAATCGGGCTCATCTCTTTCTCGCAAGTATTCTTAAAGGCACATACCTTTGAAGTTTTAGGCGAATTTGAAAAGGAAGTGTCCAAATTCCCGGAGGTCATGGAATGTTACCAAATGGCTGGCTCCTATGACTTTATGCTGCGTATTGCAACCAAAGACATGGAAGCCTACCATCAGTTCCTGCGACATAAGCTCGCTGTATTACCGCATGTCAACACTGTACAGACCTATTTCGTATTGTCCGAAACAAAAAGCGAAACGGCCTATCACTTTTAGTTGACTTTAATTCTTATTAAGCAATTCTTCCAACTGCGCAATAAACTTAGAAGACCCATAATTTGCGAAGCCTTCATGTTTAAAACGGATGCTCCCCGCTTTATCCATAACTAAAGTCGTCGGCAGCGAACCGGTATAGATTTCATTCGCCAAGGGCTCGTGTAGCCTATGCATAGGAAAAGTAAAACCTTCTTTATCAAGGTATGACTTCCCCATCGCCGCTTCATCGTCCTGATTGATCATGATGAAAACAACATCCGGATGACCCTTAAACTTCTGATATAGTTCTTCGATCGACGGAAACTCTGCCCGGCAAGGGGGACACCAAGAAGCCCAGAAATTAATAAATAATACTTTTCCTCTTAGTTGATTCGTCGAAACGATGTTGCCGTCCAGATCCGAAAAAGAGAAATCGTGAACCAACTTGTCCGCTGGCGCCGTTTCTTCAATCTTGGCGTTGAAAATTCCCGTCTTCATCAGCTGACGAATTGCCCAAGCTTTAGCATCGGGAGAAACCAGCATGATTATAACAACAAGGCCCAGGAAAATACTGAAGCCATGCTCCTTGAAAAACGTGCGGGTTTTATTCGATGATTTCGACATAAGATATACCTACTTATTGGCTAAGCTGCTCAACTTCTCTTTCATTTCCGGCGTGTTATAATCGCGCCCGCCTTCCATTCGATCGACCATATTACCCTGCTTATCGAGGATTACGGTTGTAGGAATCGCGCCTGCAAGGAAATCGGAAGGAATCTCACTATTTGGAATAAAGACCGGTAGGTCATATTTATTATCTTTCATAAAGGCAGTAGACTGCTCAATCTCTGAGTCAACATCCACCATCAAGAAAACAACATTGTCATTCCCTTTGAATTCCTTGCGCAAATTGTCGATAGAAGGTAACTCCTCGATACACGGAGGGCACCATGTCGCCCAAAAGTTGATGAATACTACTTTTCCTTTTAAAGAGTTCAGATCGACAGCATTTCCTTTTTCATCAAGGAAGGAAATATTAGGATTCGTCGTCTGTGCTGTTTGTTGTGTAGTATCACTGTTTACAACAGCGCTATCCTGTGTGTCTGCCTTCTTTTCGTTGCTGTTTCCGCAAGCCGTTAATCCTAATACTGCTAATCCGAAGAAAGCAGATAGCCATGTTCTTTTCATTTTAAATAAGATATGATGTTTTTCTAATACTTTAATTTAATGTTCCCGTTTTGCTTAAAGCTGCACTTTCCCTTCTTTAATCTCGTCCGATGGTTTCAGCAAAATAAGATCTGTCGCTGCTAAATCACCGAACACTTCCACTAAGCTGTCCTGGCGAATTCCCTCCTTGACAGGCACCTTTTTTATCTCCTGATTGTTCAAGGTCATTACAAATGTACCCATTTGCGTTTGAAGTACACTCTTCATTGGCACCCAAAAGGTACTACTTCTGCGTTGAAGTCGCAATTTAGCCTGCGCATAGTCACCACCCTGTAGCGCTCCGTCGGCATTGTTGACATCGAATTCCAACGTTAATGATCGATCCTGCTGATTCAGCATCCCTGCCGAACGCGAGAGCACCGCATCGAAGGTCTTGCCCGGTTGGGAGCTGACCTGAAAGCTAGCCTTCATCCCTTCCTGTACGGATGAGGCATGTTTCTCCGGCAGTGCTAAAGTCAGACGTAGTTTGTTCCCCTGCGCCATCATAAACATGGGCTGCGCGACATTCGCGCCTGCCAATGCACCCACTGACACATTTCGCTCCGTGATAATGCCATCAAAAGGTGCCGTTATACGAAGATATTTCTGAAGTTGCGAAGAATGAGCAGATCCTGCCTTCGAAGATTCATAGGCCGACTTCGCACTCTCCATCGCACTCTTTGCATGGTCCAATTCAATCGCTGCCACGGCGCCGCTAGTGGCCGACGCTTGCTTCAATCGTTCATAGGCCTGTTGCGAATACAGGTAATCGTTGTAGAGTTTCTGCTCCGTCGACTTATCCGAAAGATGTTGCTGGTTCATCTCCGGCGCTTCCAAGACTGCCAGGAGTTGTCCTTTACGCACGCGGTCGCCTCGATCCACCAACAAGCGCTGCACGAAGCCACTGACTTTCGCATATACCGCGACTTGCTCGTATGGCTTCAATTCCGCAGGAATCGATAGCTGATACTCCGGATTCATCAGCTGTATTTCTGCCGTCGGATAGGACGCAACCACAGGCGGCTTTTCCTTTGTCGCTTGCTCATGCTTTGCTTCCGAAGAGCAGGCGGTAAAAAGTGCAAGCAGGGCGGATACCGCCAAAGCTTGCTTGATTATATGTTGATATGCAGTTTTCATAGTCTCGCTATTAAGAATGTATTTGTTTTTGAAAATAAGGACTCGCGGTATCATCAGGGTCCAGCGAAGGATCCGCAATTGACGATTTAGCCAACAAGGCACTAAAGAAGTGGGGCAATAGAAGCAGAATGCTAAAGGTCGATGCAATCAACCCGCCAATTACCGCTCTTCCTAAAGGCGCAATCTGTTCCGCACCATCACCAATTCCAATGGCCATCGGCAACATACCGGCAAGCATGGCTGCCGCAGTCATCAGTACCGGGCGCAAGCGCGAGGAAGCCGCCATGCGCGCCGCATTTGCGGGACTCAAGCCCACTTGCTTCCTAAAATACTCCGCCTGATTGATCAATAGCACCGCATTCGAAACAGAAACCCCTAAAGACATAATGATCCCCATATAAGATTGCAAGTTCAGCGTGCTACCCGTTAAGAACAACAGCAACAAAGCACCGGCAATTACGGCAGGAAGAACCGACAAAATAATCAGGGGTACTTTGAATGATTGATAATAGGCCGAAAGCATCAGGAAGATTGCAATTATTGCTAAGCCCAATCCTGCCAATAAACTATCCAGCGTATCGTCCAATAACTGCAAGGTTCCTTCCGTCCAGACCGAGGTTCCACGAGGAGCATCCCCCGCATCTGCAATAGCCTGCTTCACTGCCCGCGATGCTGTCCCCAGGTCCATATCATAAATGTTCGCAATAAGCGTCACATAGCGATTTGGTCCCTTCCGATTGACCTGTGCAGGCGCTGTTACTCGTTTCACTGTCGCAACGTCTTCCAGCACCGGACGCAAACTCCCCTTTTTCAAGGGCATAGCGCGCAAAGCCTCCTCCGACGACATCAACGCCTCCGGAATCTGCACCTGCACCTGAAACACCAGACCCGAGCGAGGATCCACCCACAAATTCTTATCGGTAAAGCGAGTAGACGAAGTCGCTGTTACTAAGCTCTTCGTAATATCCTGCATCGTCAATCCATACTGCCCCGCTAAATCCCGGTTGACTTCGATCTCCAAAGTCGGATAGTGGATAGGCTCCGCAATGCGGATATCCCGTAAATAAGGCACTTCCTTCAACTCCTGTTCAATCTTAGCTGCATGTGTATAGGCTACCTTCACCTGATTAGCACCTACTTTCACCTCTATTGGCGTCATTGCGCCCTGGCCCATGATCTTTTCCGTCAATTCCATCGGCTCATAATTGAACTGCGCATCAGGAAATTTAGCCGCTAAAGCAATTCGAATACGCTCCTTAAGTGCTTCAACCGATCCCTTATAAATTCCCTGATTGACGGAAACCTGCAGAACAGCTTCATGCGAGGCATTGGTAAAAAGGAAGATCGGGTTGATTGGGTTGCCTGGAGGCTGCAGACCAACATAAGCTGAAGTCAGATTCACAGCGTTATCTGGCAACTGCGCTTTTATTTCCTCAGTCACCCCCTGTACCAGCGCCTGCGTTTTTTCCAATCGGCTACCTTGGGGCGCCTGAATCCGCAACTGGAAATCCCCGGAGTTCGAAACCGGCATCACATCCATCCCTACCTGCGTAAGCAACAAGGCCGATAGACCGCCAGCAAGCAGCAGGTAGACCAAGAACAAGGGCAATGCCCGACCCGACCAGCGACGCATGCGCGAAGAATAGCGTAGATTGAAGCGCTCGAATAGCTTGCGCTTCCGCTTCCCTTGTTGCTTATCATGCTTTTTCGATTTCATCATCCAATTGGCCAGGATAGGCACAAAGGTCTGTGAAGCAATAAAAGAGGCAATCATTGCAAAGGCAACAGCCATAGAAAGCGGCATAAACATATCCTTCGGAATACCGTTCATAATAAATGCGGGCGTCAATACCGCCAGGATACACAGCAATATCAAAAGCTTAGGAATAGAGATTTCCAAAAGCGCATCGACGATTGCGCGCGGCTTTGCTTTTCCTTGCTCCATATGCTGATGTATATTCTCGATGGTAACCGTCGCTTCATCCACGAGAATACCGATCGACAAGGCTAGCCCACTTAAGGTCATGATATTTATGGTCTGTCCAAACAGATACAAGACCATGACTGCCGTTAATATCGCAATCGGGATAGTCAATACGACGATCAAAGCGCCACGCGAATCCCCCAGGAATAGAAGAATCATCAAGCCTGTAAATATGGCGCCCAATATGCCCTCATGAATCAGGTTCGTCAGCGCCCGCTCGATGTATTTCGACTGGTCAAACTCATATCGTACCTCCACATCTTCAGGTAGCTGTTCTTTTATTTTTCCAAGAGAAGATTTTAAGTTATCCACGGCGGTCAGCGTAGAGGCATCGGCTTTCTTGATAATCGGCAGGTAGACCGAGCGCTTCCCATTCACCAAAGCATAACCCACCGTCTGGTCGGCGCCATCTTCTACGCGAGCGACGTCGCGAACATAAATCGTCCGGTACTCTCCCGTTTTAATCGGCGTATTTAAGAACTCCTCGGCACCCTTGGCAATCGAATTAATGGGTGCCATCAGATTCTCATCGCCAATGCGAATATTGCCCGCCGGAGAGGGCAAGCTATTTTTGCTGATAGCAAGCGTAATCTCTTCCGGACTCAGGCCATTCGCCTGCATCGCTTCCGGATCGATGTTGACCACGATGGAACGAATATTCCCACCAAAGGGTGCTGGTGCTGTAATACCCGGGATCTCGACGAACATAGGCCGCACTTTGGTGATTACCAAAGTCTGAATCTCATTCACCGATCGCTGCTCACTTTCAAACACCAGTTGACCAACCGGCAGAGAACTCCCGTCAAAACGAACCACCATCGGTGGTACAGCGCCCGCCGGAAGGAATCCCATCGCCCGGGATACCGAGGTCGACACCTCCCCCGCCGCCTGCGCCATATTCGTCCCTGGATAGAAGGTTAGCTTCATCAGCGATAAACCTTGTATACTCTTAAAATCTATATTCTTAACCCCGGAAACAAATAGGAGGACTTTTTGAAACTCATTGGACATAAAGCCGTCCATATAGGCGGGCGATAAACCCCCATAGGGCATCGCGATGTAAATCGCCGGAAGCTCCACCTCCGGAAAAATATCTACATTGATCTTCTTGATCGTCGTATAGGAAAAAAAGGCAATAGCCATTACCGCAACCATGATAGCGATAGGCTTTCTTAAGGCAAATCTAATTAAACTCATAGCTGTGGATTAAAGGTTATTAAAGACGAAATCAAAATTGCTGTTCAAGGAGGCTTCCTCGGCCAGGAGAATCCAATAGGATTTTGCTGCAGCGATATGCTTCTGCTCGGCTTCCTCCAATAGCTTCGAAATCTGAAGCAGTTCACTTAAAGCAATCAAACCGCTCTTATAGCGTGCAAGGTACATCTGATAAGCATCTTGTGCATGCTGTACAGCAAGTTTGCTGTTCTTTAAGCGTGCAAACTGCATTGTGATTTCCTGATGCACCGCTGATAGGTTGGCCTCCATACTTTGCCTATATTGCTCATGCAAGGCTTTAGCCGCTTCCCCTTCTTGTCTGCTCGCTTCGGCCTTGTATTTGTTGGTTTGCAAGCTGCTCAGATTCCAAACTAAACCTACGCCCGCCAGCACATTGTTCGTGCTGTTCTTGAAACCATTCGACCAAGCACCCGAAACCATACCATCTTGTCCTATTCCGGAACTTCGATAGGCATAGCCCCCTAACAGGCGCACCGTAGGCAGCGAAGATCGCTTATGCACTTCAGCTTCCAATTGGTGATAGGTTGATGCCTGCGCTAAGTTTTCCAAAAAAGGATGATGAGTAATTGCTTGCGAAACATCGCCGTTCTTCGCTGCTGTCAAACCTAAAAAGCGATCCAAGGAGGCCTGATAATCCAGCGACTGACCCTGAAACAAAGCTAAGAACTTGATTAGCGAAGCCTCCTTCGCGCCAGTCCATCGCTGTTGTTCGCCCAACGCTTGCACGTAGGACGAGTATGCTAGCAAACTATCTGCCGCAGGCCTTAATCCTGCGGACGATAAACCTGCCGTAATCCTACGGATATCATCCAGCCGCTGTGCGTTTTTTGCAGACCAGCGCCATTTAGACTCGTCGTACAGCAATGCGATATAACGCTCGCTACTCAGCTTCTTTAAATCCAACAGATAAGCAGCCTTATCCGTCTCCGTACGCAGAACAGCCGTCCTCGCTGCTTCTTTTTCTTTACCTTGTTTTCCAAATGTGATCAGATCCCACTCAACTGTTGCTGATCCGAAGTTATTGACTGCTAGCTCACTTCCACGAAGGCCCGCATTGCCACTGACGTTAAAGAAGCCGGGTTGCGGAAAAAAACCTCCCGAGCTACCCTCAAACGTGCCGTAGCTATGCTGCGCCTGCATCTTCACCTGTGGAAGCATACTGCTTCGCAACGCACGTTCCTTTTGCAAAGCAACCGCAATAGCGGCATTCTTTGCCGCAAAACCCGGAAAACTTGATTCTATTTGCGGCCAAATTGTACCCAAGGTATTCGAATTTCCCAAGGTATCCTGAGCAGCGATTGCCGTACTGCTCCATGCGACCAAGCAGCAAATACCGCTCAGTACCATCTTTTTTCTCATATAAATTTGATTAAACGGCATTGCAAAGCAATGCACGGTTATTTTCGATTAAAAAATAAATACGAATACTCTGTTAGCAGAAGTGCTAACCCTAAAAAAGATGAAAGGGTACTAAATAAGCAGCTTGCGGTACTTCAGGAAAATGGGTATAGGTCCTGAATTTGGAAAATCGCCATTGGAGTAATGGCTCTTTGTGGTCCTATCGGATATAGCAAGCAAGAAAAGAAAAGCAACGGCAAACAACATCATCGGTATCATTTGCTTCGCATCCGGCGACAGCTTGCTCACTTGTTGTGTTAAGCTGCTTTCAAATACGCTGCACTGCTCGACAAGCACGCGTGACGTATAGCTATTCTTCTTTGCAGCACCCTGCTCGGTATTCACTGGAAAACCCGCAAGGCTCTTAATGCTACTTTTGATAGGACATGAGGTCAATAATACGAACAGCATCACCGCCATCAGCATGATGAGCTGCGGAAATGACCTCGTTAGATATATTGCTTTTTTATCCATATCGCTACGAAGTTAGGGCATTTATTCATAGATGTCAAATCTTCTTCGGATTCCCATAGCTTTATTACACAAGAAAAATCTTATATTCAACAGTAAATTATCAGCTATGAGGGAGCAATTAAGTAAAGAGAGCGAGCAAAGAAAGAACGTCATCCTATCGGTTGGACTCATCTTCCTCAATTGCACGCTTGCTATCATATGTTTTGGCGGAGCCTATCATCACGACCCTGATAACATACTCAGCTTTTTCGCCTTCTTCATTAGCATCACTATTCTTACCGGAATCTTCGCATTCGCTTATCACGATAAAAAATACCGATGGGTGAAATGGCTGTTCGGCATTCTGCTGCTCATTACGCTATTATTGTCCGCACTATTTTGGTATGCGTCCGAATTGGGAAAAGGATTTAATCACTAAGCCATGAAAATCAATACGGTCAATAAGATTTATATCCTTCTAGCCCTGCTACTTGCTTGTTACGCAGGCTATAAAACCATCGTCTTCAAACCTTGGGATCGCTTTTATTATTTTGCTAGCGCCATGCTACCCGAGTCATACCCTGTCCATTTGAGTGAATTACACTTCGACACCGAGAACCCGGATGACTTCATCTCCATCAATGCCGAAAACACCGAATTCTATCGGGCAAAGTGGGGCGAGGAGTATTATTTCCCAGAAACCTACTCCTCCGAGCTTCTGCCTAAGCGTCTTGTCATACAATATTTGGATTACCGCTCTAAAAACTACTATAGAGACAGCATCGCTCTTCCAACTGCCGAAATTCGAAAGTACTTCAAGGAAGCCGCAAAAACCGGAGATATGCAAAACATTTATCATTATAGTAGTAATGCCAAGGGACTCACCTTCCTAGTTGGTATCGCCAATGCCGGTAATATCATTGTATGGCTACGCACGGCGACCAAGGATCACATCATTAGCAAAACCAAACTCCAACCGAAGACCCCGCGTCCGGAGGATCTATATTTTGACGGTTTGAAAGATTTTGAAACCTACTACAAGGAAGTTTTTCGAGATCTGCCGGACAGCCTGAAAATGCGGATCGACGCAGGCTGGGATCGGAATGCTGAATATATTGACAGTCTAGCCATCCCTAAAAGCATACCCTAGAATTTAACATTTCAGCTAATACTTTTTAGCGCTCCTTTTCGTATATTTAGGTTACACACTACACTATTTAATATGATTACGGAGAAATTTGACTTCTTACTCCAGCCACAATTGCGGGCGGAGTTTGAGAGGGAGGGTATTCGGCTCGAATTCAAAGCGGGCGACATACTCGTCGAACCTCACAAGTACATCAAAATCGTCCCTCTGGTCCTACGAGGAAACATTCGCGTCATCCGACAGAATGAAGACGGTCAGGAATTATTTATTTATTACATCAAGGAAGGTCAGTCCTGTGCTATTTCGCTATCGACAATGATGATGGATAAAATATCCAATATTAAGGCAATTGCCGAAGAGGATATCGAGCTTATCGGAATCCCCTCCGCGGTCGCCCGACGATGGTATGAAACCTATCCGGCCTGGCGATGGTTCGTATTGAGCATGCTTGATTTCCGCTACGACGAAATACTGAGCACTTTGGACAACGTCGCTTTCAAAAAGATCGACGAACGCCTCATCAGCTACTTAAGCACGAAGACGGAAAGTCTACAAAGCAATATCCTCAACATCACCCACCAGGAAATTGCCAACGAGCTATCCACCTCCCGCGAGGTGATCTCCCGACTATTGAAGCAACTCGAACAGCGCGACATGCTTAAACTATTTCGTAATAAAGTAGAAATAATTTCCCTTGTGTGATAAAAGTCACTGACAAACAGCGCCTTCATTAGCCATCTTTGTCTATACAATCACACTAACACACACAGCTATGAGACAAAATATAGGAAACATAGATCGAGGAATACGTGTTTTTGTTGCAATCGTAATTGCCGTACTATTCTTCACCGAACGAATCACCGGAACCATATCAATCGTTCTGATGGTATTTGCTGGAATACTCATATTAACCAGCATGATGGGCTTCTGCCCACTTTACAGCTTATTAGGCATAAAGACATATAAAAAGAAAAATGATAATCCACTACAAGGAAGAACAAATGAGTGACGATTAGATATTAGATTTTAGACATAAGATTTTAGAGTCTAAATACTAATTCTATTCCTTTAACTTAAACTGTTCCTTAATCATCAGGGCTTCCACTTTGCCCGCGGCAATGCTGGAAAGGTCTAAAGTTTTTGCCTTAGCACGCTTGAGGTCTTTGTATTGTGCTTCTTTTCCCTGCCCGACATATTCTATCCCTAAATCCTTATATACCGCCTGGAGAAAGGGATCTTGTGGGCTTCCGATTTGGTAGTCAGTTGTTCCGGGGAATACTTCAACATCCGGGGGAATGCCATCAAAGTAGTCGCCCCAGCCATTCGCATTTCGGAGCTGCAGTGTAGCGAGGTACAGGTTATAGCGGTCAATGCGGATAGCAAAAGAACCTACGGGCTTACCGTAGGTTCGTTCGCCGACCAAGCGGATCGGTAAATAAGGTTTGAAGCAACTGATCAAGAGCTCACTTGCGGAGGCTGTCATCGAATTGCTGATAAAGTACAGACGTTTGATGCTATGGAGATCGCCTTTTTTCTGGAATTTCTTCGTATTCGCAGCGACGGAGAAATCAATATCTGCCATCGTAGCCAGACGCCCTTTATAGGTCATGGTTCTGCCATCCTTGTCCAGGTAGGCTTGCTGCTTCAGCATGCTTGCGCGGCCGTTCTGCATCAAGGTATTGAAATGCTCCGTATGTTTTACCTTTCCTTCCAGCTCCTTCGGCGCAATAAGGTCTGCCACATAGCCGGCCGTTTCGATATATCCGCCTCCGTTGAAGCGCAGATCGATAATCAGCGTACTGATGTTCTGGCTTGCCATTGCTGCGAAAGCGCGATCTAGATCGCCCTGAACTGCCGCCAATCGTGGAAAGGAATGGAGCCGCAGGTAGCCGATATCAGTGTCGCTTTCCAAATGCACTGAAGCACTTGTGTTGATTATAGATGCCAGCCTTTTAGCACTAGCGGAACCCTGCGCACGAACCTCCAGGAAGGAATACTTCGCACGTCCTTCCATGCGGGTCCACTCATAGGGCTTTCCCCCAGGATGCATAGAAAACTGACTTAAGCGATACAATGACGTGCTCAAGGCAGTCTCCTCAGGACTGATGCCAGCAAACTGCGCTCGGGGATCGAACTCCGTATAAGAAGGCAAAGCCTCGTTCCAATAATAACAGTGCTTCGCGTAGAGGTAAATCGAGTCCAAGCTCATCTCCTTACGACTGCCATATTTCGGTGTAACAATCTCTTCCTCTCTCGGCGGCGGAGGATTGTCTTTTTTACAAGCTGCCCATAGCAGCATGCATAAGCATAATAGCCGAATTCTACCGACTGATCTGATGATGGCTCTCATTCTATACTGTTTACAGGAGCGGGCAGCTCAGGAGCCGGAACATTAGGTCGCTCGCTGCTCAAGGCATTCAGGAAAGCGAGAATCGCATCCTGCTCCTTACTACTTAGTTTTAAACTTTTGATATGTGGTGATAATTCCCCGTGAATCTGCTGTCCCGGTGGTTGAGGCATCTTTTGGCTCAATAGCGAAATAATCTCCGTCAATGTTGCTACGGAGCCATTGTGCATATAAGGCGGCGTATGTACCACATTGCGCAGACCCGGCGTACGGATTTTTCCCAAATCGTCCTTATTCTTCGTAGCGATATAACGTCCATCGTCCAACTTCCCGAAAACATCCACCGCATAACCCAGGTTATGGTAATTCAAATCCGTAAAGAAGGGACCATTATGGCAGTTGATGCATTGTCCCTTGGTACGGAACAGGTGCAAGCCTTCGATCTGCTCATCGTTGAGGCTTTGGTAATCTCCAGCCACGAAGCGATCAAATGCAGTGATACCGCTGCTAATGGTTTTAGAGTAGGCAGCAATGGCATCCAGTAAACCCTCGCGTGTCAATACGCGCGTACCATAGGCTTCCTCATACATACGCACATAGCCAGGAACCGCCTGCAATTTTGCCGGCAAGGTATAGGTATTGCCACCCATCTCGATGGGCGATTCAATCGCTTCAGCAATCTGCTCCCGGAAGGTCTTTGCCCGACCATCGTGGAAGAGATGCCCCTCCAAAGTCCATACATTCAGCATGGTCGGGGTGTTGCGATGATGCGTGGCAATACCATCCGCAGTGCGCTTGGCATCCGTCCAGTAATTTTCGGGATTATGGCAGGACAGACAGGATCTTGTTCCGCTGCCCACATTATTATCCCAAAATAGGGCTTTCCCTAAAGCAATCAGCGCCGGCTTCTCCTTACCCATATTTGGATTATCAACCATACCTGCCAATTCTCGACGCTCGATTCCCTCATCCCAGTTCGCTGTTGGCCAGGAGGCAATAGCTCGACTATACTGCTCCCTTAAGGTTAATATTGTGGGAGGGGGAGCTACAGGCGGCGACGGATCAATAGGGTCTGAAGGCTTGTCCTTTCCGCAGGAAAAGAAAGCAAAGAGCATAAAAACCGATAAGGGACACAAAAAACGCATATCAGAACTCTTTACTCAACAAGCGTTAGATTGTATACGCTAAAATTTGCCATAAACTTATCCGTTTGATCAAACAGTTGAACATTTTGTAATTGACCTTTGGGAAGCTCTTTTGGAATCGTAATTTCATATTCCTTTTTATCCTTATTGACAACGAGTTCAGCAGGATAAAAAATTTCGCTTTCTGATTCTATGTCATAGAGCACAAATTTTGCGCTTTTCAATTCCGTTCCACTATAGTGCTTATCCACCCAATCTGGATGATACGTACCTCTTAATTTATCACCTGCCCGAACATCCCTATTTGGACCATCAGAAAAATCTAGGCGAAATAATCCGCCGATTATTGGAGCTTCTACTTCAAATGGTTCCGTAACTGCTGAACGAATACCTGAAATAATGCGAATCTGATAAAACCCAACCTCAAAATTTTCTGGGAGCTCCATATTGATTGAAGTGGGCGCTTTGATTTCTTTAATTTTTAAGGGCACTTCTTTTTTCGTCGCATCAATTAGAAAGGCTTTCGTTTTTTCGATTTCAGGCAAGAAATACTCACCGCTTACACCTATATCAACTGTTGATGGATAAATCGTAATTGGCACCTCACGCTTATTCAAGCGGATATAAGGTTGATTAAAGAAAAACTCAAGATTATAGGTTTTAGTCTTCCCGTCCTGTGCCGTCACCGTATATTTCACAGGTTGATTTTCTGAAAGATCGATTTTATCACCGGAAGCGGGTCTAATGATGGCATTTTCAGCCAGCTGTATTTGTGGATTGATACTTGCAGGGATTTCCTGATAGGGAGACCAGTAGAGGACGATACGATCGCCTACGATACTTGCTGACACAAGTTTACCCTCTGCATCTGTGATCTTAAAGCTTTCAATATGATTGAAAGGTAATGCGGTATATTCTGTTTTACAAGCTAGAAAGCTGAAACAAAGCAATATAATAGAAAAGTTAATTTTAATAGAATTATTCATCATTCCTAGTGCAGTTTGGTACACAGTTTATTTTTTTTTAGAAAATTAAGAACCGGAGAGGAACGTCTTCGACAAACCTCTCCGGAAAAATTAATAGGGCATTTGGAATACTAGAGCGGCTTAAACTCTATATTGATATTTCCTTTTACACGTAAATTTCCGTTAGGGCCTGGTATAGTACCAGATTGCTCAATTTCGGAGAAACTTAACAATCTAACCGCGAATTTGGCGCCCTCTGCCTCAGTTCCAACAAGAACTGTAACATTCTCCAGAGCAACATTTGCGTGGGTAGCAACATCATATTCGTACCAGCCTTTAACAGTCTCTCCGTACTTATATCCGACCGTAGAAACAGAAGCCTCTTGAAGATTCCAGTCGGC
Source organism: Sphingobacterium sp. UBA2700 (assembly GCA_002354335.1). Classification (GTDB taxonomy): domain Bacteria; phylum Bacteroidota; class Bacteroidia; order Sphingobacteriales; family Sphingobacteriaceae; genus Sphingobacterium. Next base: position 206,764 of record DELI01000023.1, read on the forward strand.
TTTGCTCACTGTATTAATGTCTTTTTTAACATAACACAATTTATAATTTCCGTTAGGAGATATATTTCCGTTGACACGATTTTCAAAAACAACCTGTGCGTTATCTTTGCTACCATCGTATAGTGGGCTTTTCAGATTAACATATACTTTTGGCCATTCATTAGGCTTTGACGGGTTGCCCCATTTGCCCTGAATGGTTACTTTAATATTTGCTTTGGCTTGATTAAATTCCAACGGCGCAACATCGCTATCTTTATTACAAGATGCAGTAAATAAGCCTGAGGCCAATACTACAGCGACCATTAATGAACTGTAGCTTTTTTTAAATTGAATTTTCATAAAAATGAATTTGATTGTAAAAAAATTATTATTATAATTATAAAAGGGTTTTCGAAGACGTTTTTTAACGCCCTATAAATAGTTTACTCGGTGATTATTAGATTCGCATATTTGGTTATGGATGCCCAGCCTTCAAAATCAAATTTAACCGGCACATAGCCTAGTTCCCCTTTAGGAAAATCGGCAGGGAAATTAACAATCAGCTTTCTCCTTGTCCATTCTTTGATTTTTAGTTCATATTCTTTTTCAGCGACAGTCGCGGTCACTTTTTTCGGACCTAAAAAGTAGGACATCGGGATAATCTCCCAGTCGGATTTTCTATCAAACTTAAGTTCGGAATAAGGAATATAGGGGACAGGCTGTTTGTATTCAATCAACAGCGGATCTTCTAAAACTACGGTATGACCAAATGAGCTGACTTCGACGTTATATTCACCCGCGAGGATTTCGACAGGAATAGAAGATGAGCCAATAGAACTAAAACTGATGAAATATTCCCAGCCATCAATATGTACTCCGGCTTCGCTGGTGTTCATCACATATCTTTTCTGATCTGCTTTAGCAATGAGTTCTACGCGTATCAAATTGGGGTTTCTTTGTCCAAAATTCCCAATAATACGAGGTAGAGAACCTCGTGGACCAGACTTTTGAATTTTGCCTGGCGAATCCCGCCATCTAACTTTTAAAGCATTTGGGCTTTGTGTGGAAATCTGTAGCTTATAGGTTCGGCTAGACCCGTTAGCCGCCTTGACGGTATAGGTTTTATCTTTGGTATCTACATTGACCGGATCGACACCCTCCTGTAGTGTTGCGCCTGGCGAAACTTCGATTACCGGGTCGATAACCAACAACCCCAGATAGAGCGGAACATATACTGTAATCGTATTTTGCTGATTGTCCACCGCGCCATAAATCACATCGCCATCCGGCAGATTGATAACCTTGTATTCTAGAATCTTATCCTCCGGAAGGGGATCATAATCTTCCGTTTTGGTGCAGGCCCCTCCTAGCCAACCCATCAATAGGAGGCTTAATATTGCTGTAAATCTGTTCATGTTATTTGCTAATAATGGATTGTTTTATTATTTGATTTCAAATTTCTTGCTTCCTGCCTTCACCAATACATAATCGAAAGAAAAGTATGGACTTGGCGACGTTCGCAGCCAGGTTTTCGGATCCAGCAGATCCTTGTAGAGGCTCAGCATCTTGATTTTCGCATAATGCCCATTGGCCGTACGCACGACCAGGGTATGGTTCATAATGGGATAAGCAATATGCTTTTTCTCCGCCGAACCATCGCCAATAATATTACCGTTAAAATCATAGAGATACCAGCCCAATCCTTCGCCCCATACTCCTGAATCGTCGGAACTGAATCCTCCGGTGCCATCTTGGAACTCACTCTCCGCAGGAACATCAATAACTTCCTCAAACTTCTTCTTGACGATCATAATGCCCCCTTTCCCAGGTCCATGGGCGCCCTGACCGCCACGACTATTATTGCAATTGATTACCCCCCTAAATATCCCCGAGAAGGAAAGATCCCAGCGGGTTGTCAGCTTATGATCGGGACTTGCGCCCTTGTTACTTTCCAGGCTAAAAAATATAGGAGATTGATCTGTTGTCGGTGCGGATCCTGTTGGTAAGTTCTCTCCGAAATTCCGTACCTCAATCAGTTTATTGAAGGCTACCGTTTCGGTGGGTGTCGGCGGATCAACAGGCGGCGGCGTCGGTTCATCATTTTTGTCACAACTCGCCATCAGCATAAAGCCCATCAGGATCAGCATCCTCCAGCTTGCCTTTGTCTTGTTTCCTTTCATTAATTGATTATTCATTGCTATGCTTTATTTAATTATGATCTAGTTTTAAGTTTTCTGCTTCCATCCTGCTGTACGTAATAGCGGAATGTAAAGTATGGCGCCGGCCAATTCATATTGGTTACCGCATCGGGATTACCCTTATAGGCGGAAATCATCTGCAGTTTTGCGAATCGCCCATCGGGCAAGCGCAGGGCATAGCAGCGATTGGGAAGCCCCTGCATAATATGTGTTGCCAAGCTGTAGCGGAACCATCCTTGGGACGCCTCGCTCGATGCCCAGCCTATCTTATTGACCTCGCTGCGCTCGAACTCGGCATCGCTAGGTGCCTCATCCAGCGTTTCGTAGGCCTGCCGCAATAAGACGACTGCGGTATGTTCGGCCTCGCCCTGATAGCCTGGATTGTATCGCTTATTTGCATTGTTCAAGAAAAGCTCCGAGTTGTAGGGCCCTGTAAAGGCCAGATCCCAATCTTTACTTTTGAGCCAGCGCATGGAATCTGCTGCATTGCGTATCCATATTTGCTTTTGATCGCGGAAGCGGAACAAAAAGATGTGGAAGTCGCGGTTCTCTTTGCCTTCAATGCCGGAGGCCATCGATGCCTCGGTATCTCCCGGCAGGTCGTAGACAACGATGCTCTTGCCGTCTTCAAAGTTGGGGCGCCAATCTTCGTCTTTGCCGCAGCTGATCAACAGAAGGCTCTGCAACATGCCAAGCAGGATGTAGCGGCCGATGAGCTTACTAAACAAATATCCCCTATTGTATTTCATGATATTCATCGGCTCAGTCCTTTCTGTTGATCTTGATAAAATCTATAAGTCAATCCGGCCATCATGACCCTGCCGGGTTGCCCCAGCATGTAACGGCTCGTAAAATCAAATAGATTGTCAGCTACGACGCGGAAGGTCACACGATCTTGCAGGATTCTCTTATCCAGCGTCAGGTTGACCAGTGTATGGTAGGGCACAAACTTGTCGCCATCATCGATAAACTGGTTGCCATTGGTTTCCTGGAACGGATATTTCCCGCGGTAGTTCGCACGGATGCTGATGCTGCTCTTCCAGGGCGCATACGTATAATGCGCTTTCAGGTTCAGCATATGTCTGGAACGGTCCTCTATTCCCCAATAATCCGACTCCCTACTTGCTCTGTACTCGCCAGTGCGCGCGTTGTTATACTGATTGTAGGGATAACGCCCCGCGCGGATACTGTCGACAACAGATCGATCCTTTGCCTCGAGATACTGATAGCCAAGGGAAACATTCAAATCCTTGCTCAGCTGATAATTCATCGAAAACTCCAGACCTCTATTTTCTACAGAGGGCAGGTTTCTATACGTATAGATTTGGGAAACAGAGGTGCCGGTTCCTACATTAACAGCATTTATTTGATCTTTTATGCGGTGATAGAATAGCGATACTTCTGCTCGCAGATTCTTCCGCGGGTTCCAAGTCAGTCCCAAATGGTTGGACCAGCTTTTTTCCGCTTTTAAGTTTCCTGCAAGCAGGTTGACCAGATAGCTGTTCCGATCGCTCAACTCACCATTTTTATACATTTCGTCTGTAATGCCCCGAAGGCGCTCATTGCCGACCACCAGGTAATTTGCTGTAGGGTTATAGAATACCTGGTAGAGCATTTTATAGTCTGGAGCTTTAAATCCGGCGCCAGTTCCTGCCTTCAACAGGAGCTTTTCGGTAAGCTGGTATTGTAAACCCGCGCTGGGGCTGATGCGCCCGTTGTAAACATTTGTTTGGTCATATCGCAGACCTACTGTTGCTCGCAAGGGTTGCAGAATGGTCCATTCGCTTTGCAGGAATGCAAAAGCGGTACGGAGCCTGCGTTCTGCATCCAATGCAGCATTGTCCATGAGCTCGATGCTCCCGCCTAGTCCGCCAGTCAGGCTTAATCCCCTGAAGGCTTGATAGCTAAACTGCTGTTCCAGCCGATGGTTGGTCTGTCCAAACTCTTCAGCGGCGGCTTCTATGCCCTGCTCGAGCCAACGGGCCTGCATATCGCTCTTGAAGCGCGTGATGTAATAACGGCTCATTGTACGCAGCTTCTCGCTCCATTGATGGTCATAACTCAGTGCAGCGTTCATGTCCTGATCGCTTTGATTGTCTTTTATGGCCAGGTCGGCAGCCCATGCCTGCATCATCTCCGACTCCCGCGCGGCATAGCGTGCCGACAGGCCGAGTATACCCTTCGCTGACGCGGCGAAGCGCACTCGGCCCTGCAGGCTATAATTACTATAAGGGGGAAAAGTCGTGCTGCGGCTTAACAATTGCCCGCGATCGGTATTAAAACCATCGGTTTGGTAATAATTCGCCGAAAGGACAATCGACCCGCGATTGTTTGAAAAAGGTGCCTCTCCCTCCACAGTCGCATCGACCGTATTTTGAGAGCCGTAAAATGCGGCCGCCTGTGCTTGCGCCTGTGTGGCCCCATGTCGAGTAATGATGTTTATGGCACCACCCATAGCATCACTACCATAAAGACAGGAAGAAGCACCTTTAATAATTTCAATTCGTTCTATATTGGCAACGGAGATCCGTGAGAGGTCGAAATTCCCGGAATTCCGACCCATCATCGGTTGCCCATCGATTAGGACCATGATGTAATTGCTGCTGAAGCCCTGAACTTGCACGCCCGTTGCGCGCGCTCCACCCGAAATATCGTTGACTACCGCGACACCCGTTTGCTCCTTCATCACCTCATCCAAGCGGCGGCTACCCATGCTTTCAATTTCTGCACGGCTGACCACCTTTACCGGCATGCCCGCGAGTCCTGCTTTCAAAAGATTGTCGACTACTTTGTAGTGCCCCTTGATCTGTACTTCCTCGAGCTGCTTCTCAGCCTTTGCCAATGCTAATTCCAAACGGGTCAATTGCTTTTCAACAATATCGACCCGATCGGAATAACTAGCATAGTTTAATGCCTGGACAACGATTTGATATCGCCCAGCGATTAAATTGTTAAAAGTAAAGAAGCCTTGTTTATCGGTAATTCGAAGATGCTCGTCAGGAAAGAGGGACACGCTTGCTCCAGCTATCGCGTGTCCCAAACTGTCCAATACGCGACCGCGAAGGTCGCCCCGGATACCGGATTGGGCAGAAGCAGAAAGGGTATTAATTATTAGTAGTAAATATGACATCGCAACGGCTCGAATAAATATTTTAATATCTCGGAATAGCATCTTCCTTATTTATAATCTTTCTAAATAACTATACACAAAGATGCTTATTGAAATGATTAGTTGCTTTATCCTATCCGTTTTTTGATTTGTCCTTTCCGTTTTTAATTTTATCCAATCCGTTAATTTTATTTAATCCGGAGAAATCACAGACTCACTTCGCTTGGTGATAAGCCGTAGAAACGTTTAAACGCTCTTGTAAAGTTCCCCTGATGCTTGAAGCCTAGCAGCATACTGATCTCGTTCATATTGGTATTGCGCTCCTCGGTAATTAGCCGGCGCGCCTCCATCATGCGCAGTCGGTTAACAAAATCATAGATCGTCGTGCCATACATACGCTTGAAACCCGTTCTTAATTTCGACTCGTTCAAAGCCGCGTTCCGCGCAAGCTCGCGCTGCGTCGGCGGATTGGTAAAATTCTGCTCCAAGGTATGCCGCACCAGCTCCAGCTTCTCCAAATCATCAGGCAGGGTTTCCAGCTGCAGATGCTGTTGCAAAGACAGCATATACTGCTCCAACTGATAAATGATCAATTCCATCACCCGTGCATCCACAAACATGCGCTTTAAAGCGCCTTCATAGCGGCATTCCATAATCTGGTCGATGCTGCTGCGCATCTCCGGCGTGATATATAGATTATCCTTCATCAGCGATGCCGTCTGCCCCCTATCCATAGCGACCATAAACTCTTCATGCAAAGGCGAGCTGGTGTCGACCATTTTCAGGTAATAGTCCTTGGAAAGCACAATCAGGAAGTAGATGTACTCCTGCCCCGCTTTGACCGGATAGCACTGCTTCTGCGACGGAATAAACCGAATATTATGATATCCCTGAAAGCATTTTCCGTTTCTGCCGTTGCCCGAGCAAGCCTGATTCTTTAACAATATAAACTGACAGATGACAGCCTCCCCTTCAATGTGGGTCTCAATTGCTGTATCCTCCGCAAAATGGAACTCCGAATGCAGCATAAAAAAACCATCCGTCGATAATTGATAGTTCTTGATTCGAATGGTCGTATGTTGAATACTAAGTTCCCGCTCCGAAAGTGTGTGCAAAGCACGATATTTATCTGGTAATTCCTCCGCAAAAAGCCATTCCGACTGATTTGCAATCTTCGCTTGTATTAACATAGTTTCTTATTGGTTTGAAAAAAGTAATTACCGCTTTTCGATAATGTACCCTAGGTCAAATATAGATATTATTTAAATCGATTCTAAATAAGAAAAGTATATTTTTACAGAATATTGATAAGTATTTAACTATAAGAATATTTTAATTAGTATTTAGTAGTTAGTATTTAGTAGTTAGACCTATGGCGTTCGGATAGATTTTAGACATTAGATATGAGATGTTAGATGTTTGTCCATCCCTGAAATAGGT